>CAVQNY010000001.1:0-176056 GCA_963714225.1 uncultured Acidobacteriaceae bacterium
CGCTATGCAAGAGTAGGCCAGTAGCGTTTCGCTGGACCGACCCACTCGGAGAACGGGAGTAGTAACAGGATCAAGATGGGGGGTGGCATCATCCACGCCGAAGGCGTGCTGGGTTTGTTGGCAGTGGAGGAAGGATACTGCGACATCATCATCCACGCTGCAGGCGTGCGCGTTGCTTTTCCATCATCCGTGCCCAAGGCGGCGGTAAACGCGAACCTAGCAGCTGGAGTTGGCGCGTGTGAGTTTGTGGCGGAGGTAATCGAAGTAAGCCGGGCTGGCCCGCAGTTTCATCACTTCTTCAATCACCGGTAGAAAATAAGCCAGCGAACGAATCGTGCCTAAGGGCGGTGCAGCGGCTGGCCGAATCAGGCGACGCGTGGCCGCCAGCACCAACGCATTTTCGATCACCTTCACGGAAAGGCCGCGCTGGTATAGTTCCCCTGCAAGCGTCCGGTCCGCGCGGCGAACTGTCCCTGTGGTGCCCGGCGTCTTTCGGTACGCCTCCAGCACCTGGCAAACGTATTCTTCCTGGCTGAGATCCTGGTCCATCACTGTTTTTCAGCCTTGCGGTTCGCACAACGACGGGCCATCGATGCGCACCGTGTGGCAGTAATGCCTCAGGCGGCTCAACAACGCCTCCACCATGGGCCGGTTGCCCAGAAAGTTCGGCCACTCGTCATACCCGAGATTGGTGGTAATGATGCAGGGATGCCGCCGGTAGCGCTCCTCGATCAGTTTGAAAAAAATGTTGGATTGCTCCGGTTTCAGATTCAGATATCCAAATTCGTCGATTAAGAGCACATCGAGCCGCGCCAGGCGCTTGAGCAACTGCCGCGTCGAACGATCCGCCAGCGACGCGTACATCTCGTCGAACAGGTCCTGGGCCTTGATGAATTGACACCGGTAGCCGTTCTCCAACGCTTTCATCAGCAGACCGCACGCCAGTCCCGTCTTGCCTCTGCCGGTTTCGCCAACCAAGACGATATTTTCTGCTTTGGCGATGAACTCCAACTCCGCAAATCCGCGAATCTGTTTGCGGTTTACGCCGGGCTGTCGGGCGAAGGGAAACGTCTCCAGGGTCCACCGCTCCGGCAGATTGGCGCGCCGGATGCGCCACTCTAGCGCTCCTTCCTGTTTGGCCTGAAACTGGGCGCGCACCAGGCGCGTGACGAACTCCGTGTAGCTGATCTCCTCCTTGTCGGCGGCGCGCAACTGTTCCTCGTAGATTTCCAGAATGCGCCGCAGCTTGAGATTCTTCAGCAGTTGTTCCAGTTCTTCAGTCATCTTCCTCAGGTCCCCTGTCGAGCAGAAAATATTCGCGGGTCACGCGTTTAAGGATCATCCTCTCCAACCGGTCCAGGTCGTAGAGACCATACTGGGCCGCCTCGCGCACCGCTCCCAGCAGCGGTTCGCGCGGATACTCCTGCACGAACCGCAGCAACTGCCGCAGAGCCAGCGTGATCCCCTTGCGGCTCCGCTGCTTCAAGCCGGCGACATATTCGGCCAGCTCGGGCGCGGCCGTGAGAATGGCCTTCTCTTCCGGATGCGGATCCGGTCGTGGCGCCCGCTGGCCCCGCGGCGGCCGATGCGCCGCCAAGGTGATGCGCTGGTGCTCGACCTCGGCGATGCGCCGGTGCCTGACCAGACGCCGGGCATCCAGTTGAATCTCGATCTTGTCCTTGGTCTCGCGCACTTCCACCCGCCGACCGATCCAGTCCACCGGCACCGAGTAGCGGTTGCTGTGTAGGGCCACATAGCCTTCGATGTCCACCAGACGCTGATGTAGGCGGTAGACCTCGGGAATCCACGCCGGCAGCGGCTTCAGATGCAGCCGCTCGACCGCGAACAACTCCCGTGGCACCGCACGGATATGTTTCTTATAGGTAGCGTTGACCTTGTCGCACCACTCCCGTGCCTGCTGATTCAGATCTTCCCAACTCGAGAAGGTGCGCCCGGCCAGAAAGTTGTGCTCTATGAAATGAAAGGGTCTCTCGACCCGTCCCGAACGGTTCGCATTCCCAATCGCGTGCGCTACGAACTCAAAGCCGAAGCGCTCACCAAAGGCTGCCATCTCCGGCACCGGCACCATGTCGCGTCCGCTGCCCCGCAGCACCACCACATGCGTGTTATCGATCATCACGCGGGTTGGGGCGCCGGAGAAGTAACGCAGTCCATCGGTGAGAAACACCTTGCAGTCGAAGCGCTGGAACGTCGGATAGCATTGGAAGAACAGCATCCGCGAGTAGCAAAGTACGGCTGATGCTGTCTGCACCTTGCGTTTTCTACCCGCCAGTTCCAGTTCGTGCGGAGAGCTGTCATGCTGAAGTTCTTCGCCCGGAGAAAACTCATACTGACCCGCTGGTACTGGCGGCGCGTATCCGATTCCATGCCGGCGGCAAAACCCGGTTAATGCCGGATAGGACAGCTCCGCACCTCCCGCTACCAGCTCCTCATGGACTCGCACCAGATTCCCCTTGCACTTCTCGAACAGCTCCAGGATCTGGGGCCGGTACGGTTCGGCCTTCTCCGGACGCTGCAATTCCGGTACGGCGGTAGAGTTCGAGCGGACGACTTTGCGCACCGATGTGCGAGAGACCCCCAACACTCGCGCGATCTCGCGTTTCCCTATTCCCTGGCTGTGCAATTCCAGAATCGTGGTCCGCTGTGCTTGGCTCAACATGGGTTTGCTCCTGGAGTTTTTCCTCGATACGCTGGAGTTGCTTTTCGATCCGCTCGATCTGCTGCCGCGCACTGGCCCGCTGCGCATCATCCCACTCCATGGCCGCCGCGCCGGCGATCCGACGATGAGCGCGGTTTACAATCGCGGTGACCATCTCCAGATCGCGGATCAGTTCCGCGCCCGCCCCGGGCGGGGCTTTCTCCTGCCGCTGCGTTTTGAAAAACAGCGCCGGATCCTCCAGAATGCGCTTGCGAATCGCGGCCGATCCTCGCCGCCAGGCCATATACAGTTGACCGGCTTCGCGCGTGTCGCAGTGCTGCTCGGCGAAAATGGCCGCCATGCGCTGGCAGTCTTCCAGGCTTTGGCGGGCTACTGGCACCAGAAACTTCATGGCTGCCGGCGCCGCGATCTTGCCCTCGCGCACCTGCTGCTGAATGGTTTCCGGTAAAAGCTCCACCAAGGCCAACCGCCCCGCCACCCAGCTCACACTGCGGTCGAACCGCCGCGCCAACTCCTCCAGGCTGTAGCCGAAACGCTGCTCCAACTCCTGCAGTAGCCAGCCCACCTCCAGCGCGCTCTCCTGGGTGCAGAAACGCAGCGAGCGATCCAGCAGCACGGCCGCGGCCTCGCTCATCGGCCACACCACCGCTTCCACCGTGTCCCGCCCCAACCGTTCCAGCGCGGCGATCCGCTTGTAGCCGTCGATCACCACATACCGATCCGCCTGGCCTTCTGCGATCACGACCACGATCGGCATCTGCTGCCCGCTGTCTGCCAGCGACGCCAACAACCGCCGCTGCCGCGCTGGGTGGCACACGCGCAAATGCTCCCAGCGCCGCTCGAGCTGATGAAACTCCAGTTGCATCGATCGGCTCAAGGTAAGGTAAATCTCGCGGGCCGATCAATATGTCCGGATTAAATGCGCGCTTGTCGCCAACGTCGTTCCCGCTCCCGCACTCGCTCCAGGGCGCGCCGGCAGGCGTGCGAACAAAAACGCTGCAAAGGACTTCGCCGCTGACGCGCGAAGTGCTCGTAGCACCCCGGCCGGTCGCAGCTGTGCTCGAAAAAAATATTGTGGAGTGATTACCCTCGCGGCTTGGCTAACTGCCGCTGGCTCTGGCAATTTCCCGGCCTTGACCCGCTCCCGGTAGCGCTGGTTTTGCCCCTTGCGTTTCTGCTTGCCCCCGACGCTTCTGCGGTACCTCTGCTGGGCTTTCCACCGCAACCATCTCCGCGCCCCCGATCGGCAGCTCTCGCTGCAATAGCGCTGCCGCATTTGCCGGGGTCGAAAGAGCTGTTCGCACCCCTTGAGCAAACAGCGACGCAGCCGCGGTCGGCATGCCCGGCGCTTCCGCCCGCCGGCCGCTTGAGTTTTGCGACGGAGTGTAGGACTCTCGTGAGGGCCCATGGGAGGTTACGTCTCCCAGAAGCTCATGCCCTGGAGAGGAATCTAGTCCTCTCCGGGGCACAGTCAGCCTCACCCGCTCATAACAAAATCAATACTGTAAGGGGGCGCCTCCGCTTTTTGCGGGAGCTGACATGCAACATTATGGCTCAGCTATCAGACTACCTGGATCATTTTCGGAATGTAGGGGTGGGTCACTCGTCGCAAGCGCCGAAGGTTCAGCTATTCTGTTGATGTCCGTATACATAGTTTCTCGAGTTCTAAGTCTCGTTATGTCTCCTTTCAACAGGTTCGTACGTCTGTTTCCCCCTTCCCTCCAGTGGATACCGTGGCCGCCCCTTACGGGAGCCCTGCGGTTCTCCGCCTTCACCGGTACTATGGGGTCGTAAGACTGCTCCAGCATCCATCCGTGCTTCCTCCGGTCGACCCTTGGTTGCACGTACCTCTCGACCCATACCAGAGGCGGTCCTCCTGGTGTGAGAGGCGATGGGGAGCTCTCTTGAGTTCCCGGCCAGTCTCTGTGGAACATGCCCTGGGCTAGAGACACCGCCAATCCCAGCACGACCTCGCAATAGCGGTCGTCGCCGGATGCTGCCTTCCGCTAGCCTGAACACGTCGGCATCGGGACAATGAAACGATTTCGGTGCTGAATCCTCATGGCCTATTCCTTGCTGTGTACGCTTCGCTGTTCACCCACCAGTCGCCCGGTGAATGGCAACACTCGCTACTGACCTGTCTGCTCGACTTTGGTCAGACGGGATTTGCACCCGCTAGACTGGATTAAGAGGTTTCGCTAACTCGTCATCAGTTCCTCCTCTTCCGAGCTTTTCTCAACGCGACAGGCTGCAGTTTCTATAGTTTCTCCTGTGAACCCCCATTTCCGTCGAAAGTGGTATCACTGGTATGAGTGGGGAAAGAGCCATAATGGACATAATGGTCAAGGACGTGGGAAAGTTTGCGCTGCTTGCTGCGGATTGCAGTCCGTAAGCAGTGCTCATTACCGAGCCGTCCCCACTCTAATAGGGCGCATCACCCTTCACCGTTGTGCGATGCAGGTGGCGCCGAAATTGCTGCGGACAGCCGTGGGCCAAGTGAATCGTGCATCGATTGTCCCAGAAAACGAGGTCGTGATCTTGCCAGCGGTGGCGGTAAACGAAACACGCTGTCGTACTATGGGTGAAGAGGAATTCGAGCAGTTCCCGGCTTTCCGCGCCAGCGAGGTCGAGAATACGCGACGTGAAGCCCTCGTTCACGAACAGCGCCCGGCGGCCGGTTTCCGGATGAATGCGCACGACAGGATGTACGACCTCGCGCACTTCGTTCTTTTGGTTTTCGGTGAGGGGTGGCCGCCATTTCGATCCGCTGAAGCGCTCATAGCTGTGGTTATAGGAATGCACCGCGCGCTTTCCTTCGATTCGCTGCTTGATCACGGCGGGCAATGCATCGTAGGCGGCGTACAAATTGGCAAATGAGGTATCGCCACCCTCCGCCGGCAGCTCCAAGGCGTGGAGCAGGGAACCTAGGCTTGGTTCGGGCGTGTACGAGAGGTCGGAATGCCAGATGGTGCCTGCGTCCCCGAGCCCGATGGGCTCGCCTTTCTCCATGACGTTGGAAATTCGGAGAATCTCCGGATGCCCCGGGAGCAAGTATTGGCGCAGAATGTGAATCATCAAAGGCCCGAAGCGCCGGCTAAACTCAATATGCTGTTCGGGCGTGATGTATTGTGCGCGAAACACTAGCAGACCGTTGCTTTCAAGGAAGGCACGGTGCACTGCGGTGAACGTCTCATCATCCAGAGGTCGTGATAGATCAAGGTCGAGGATCTCGGCGCCGAGCGCCGCGTCGAGCGGGTGAAGTCGAAAAACTGTGCCTTCTGTCATTTCTGGATTTCCAAACGCCGCTCACTCGCTCCACTGGGGAAGACGACCATCAGTGGCAGACCGCCAGAGCCAGCTCAATGCAGTCCGAGAACAGCACATCGCACATCGCTGGAGCGCCGCGTGATGACTCCTATGTCAGCTTAAATCCTTCTCTGGCACTCCGTTCAACCGACCGACTCCAGGGCTGATCTTAGCCTTCCGTCGTAATCAGAACGGGACACGACTCGCAAGCGTTTGGCCTCGATGTGCACGGACACAGGCTGCATCTCTTGGTTGTTCAACCCGCAGGAGTACCGCCGCTCAATTCGCAATCCCCATCTGCGTCAGGATGAAGGCGTAATCGAACGCCGCTTCTTTCAACTGGTCGTAGCGTCCCGAAGTGCCTCCATGTCCTGCGGGTGCCATGTTGGTCTTCAACAATAGAAGATTATGGTCAGTTCGGGTTGCGCGCATTTTGGCCACATACTTTGCCGGCTCCCAATACATGACCTGACTGTCATTGAAAGAAGTTCGGACTAGCATGTTGGGATAGGCTTTGGCCGTGATGTTGTCATAAGGCGAATAGGAGATCATGTAATCGAAAGCCGCCTTCTCTTTGGGGTTCCCCCACTCTTCAAACTCGCCGACGGTGAGCGGCAACGACTCGTCAAGCTCGGTATTGATGACATCGACAAAGGGAACACCAACCAGCGCACCATGGAACAGGTCGGGCCGCATATTGAGCACGGCCCCCATCAAAAGGCCGCCGGCGCTTCTGCCCTCGATCACCAAGCGGTCCTTAGAGCCGTATCCCTGGGCCACTAGATACTCAGCACAAGCGATGAAGTCGGTGAAGGTATTTTTCTTGTGCATCATGCGGCCGTCGTCGTGCCAAGCCTTGCCAAATTCGCCGCCACCACGAATGTGCGCAACCGCGGCGACCACGCCCCGATCGACCATACTGAACAGGTTGGAGTCGAAGGAGATGTCGTTGGAGGCTCCGTACGAACCATAGCCATACAGGTACAGTGGGCCGCTGCCATCCAGCTTAGCGTTCTTGAGATGGACGAGGGAGATCGGAACCTTGACGCTATCAGAAGCAGGGGCGTAGATCCGCTCGACCTGATAGCGCGTGCGGTCATATCCGCCAGGAACCTCCCTCTGCTTGAGGAGCGCTGAGTGGGCAGTTGCAACGTCATACTCGAAGACTGAGGCGGGCGTAATGAAAGACTGATACCCGTAGCGGAACTTCGTCGCGTCATATTCCCGGTTGATGTAGGGGTATGCAATATATGCGGGTTCGGGGAAGTCGATACGCCGCGACCCTCCGCTCTCCAGGTCGGTAACGCGAATCTGGGGCAGGCCGTTCTCGTGCTCATAAGAGATGTAGTAGTTTTTGAAGAAGTCGATGTCGTCGAGCATAACAGCGGCGCGCAGCGGAACCACTTCCTGCCAGTTCTGCGAGCGCGGATCGGACACCGGAGCTTTTACGAGGCGGAAGTTGCGTCCGGTGTCGTTGACCCGGATGTAGAAGAAATTGCCATTGTGGTCAGGGTAATACTCGATGTCCTGCTTGCGAGGTTCCATTACTTTCCATTCGGCCATGGGTTGGTTGGCCGGAATGTATCGGACCTCGGTGGTCGTGAGGCTAGCAGCAACGAGGAAGATAAAAGCCTTGCTTCGCGCTTTCTCGACAAATACGTCGAATCTCTCGTCTTTCTCTTCATAGATCAATTCATCCGGCCCCGTCGTTCCGACCGCGTGTCGGTACAAGCGGTATTGCCGCTTGGTTATAGCGTCCTCGACCGTATAGAAGAACGTCTTGTTGTCGTTAGCCCAAGCTACAGATCCGACGCGCCCGGCGTGGTCGGGGAGGAGTTTCCCGGTACGCAAGTCCTTCACCGCCAACGTGTATTGACGGAAGCCCGAATTGTCGGTGGTGTAAGCCAGTAAATTTCCATCATCGCTGACGTTGTAGGCGGCCACTTCCATGAAAGCCTGGCCTTTCGCCAATTCGTTAATGTCGAGCACGACCTCTTCTGGAGCGTCCATGCTGCCCTTTCTTCGGCAGCGAATCTCGTACTGCTTGCCGGCCTCCGTCCGCATGTAATAGAGGTACAAACCGTTCTTGTAAGGGACCTCCACGTCGGTTTCCTTCACGCGGCTTAGCATCTCGTCATAAAGCTTCTTCTGAAATGGCTCGGTTGGTTTCATTACTGTGTCGGTGTATGCGTTCTCGCCTTCCAGGTACTCCCTTACCTCGGGATTTGATTTGTCGCGCAGCCAGAAATAACTGTCGACCAGCCTGACCCCATGGATCTCGGTAATCTTGGGGACTTTTTTTGCCACCGGAGGCGTGGGTAGCGAGGATGGGTCGGATGCCACCAGCACGAAAACGCACGCGAGCAGAGGAATGACGAACAGAGCGCGGCGAACGAGAAGCCTATTCATCTGAAGCTCCGTGAATTGAAAATAGGGCCGGGTGAAAGTATAAGCGCGTCGCCATTTCAAGGTCGAAAGGAATCTTCCTGTTCCGCTCTTAGAACGGATAGTCGGAACACCCTTGCAAATGACAACTGTCGTTAACAGACATCTGACCCTGTGACCGGGGTTGTGAGCGTTATTGGGATGTTACGCCAATTGAGAAGGGACTTTCCGTGATGCTAAACTTCACTCCTTCGGTGGAGAAGATGGGCGAAGCGGACAAACCAGCGAAGAACACCAACGCTGAAGCAGGTTTTGCCCCCTCGACTTCCGACCCCGGCGCAACAGTAGATTCTTTCGGAGCCGCCGCCCTCGCTGATGCACAACGCGCCAACCTGGAGGTCATCGGCCCTTATCGGCTCGTTCGCAAGCTCGGCCAGGGCGGCATGGGACAGGTCTGGCTGGCCGAACGCAGCGATGGCAGATTTGAACGCAAGGCGGCGGTCAAGTTTCTGAATGTTGCTCTAATGGGCCAAGTCGGCGAGGATCGCTTCAAACGCGAAGGCGCCATCCTCGGCCGGTTCTCCCACCCCAATATCGCCGAGCTACTCGACGCAGGCGTCAGTTCCTCCGGGCAGCCTTATATCGTCCTTGAGTACGTCGAGGGCAGGCCCATCGATCGTTATTGCGACCAAGGCACGCTCGATGTTAAGGCTCGGATATCTCTCTTTCTTGATGTGCTCGGCGCAGTGGCGCACGCACACGCCAACCTGATCGTGCACCGCGATATCAAGCCGTCGAACGTGCTGGTCAACAAAGATGGCCACGTGAAGCTGCTCGATTTCGGCATCGCCAAGCTGCTTGAGGAGGAAGGCCAGGAGAACGCTGCTACTCTGCTCACGCGTGAGGGCGATTCTCCCCTAACCCCTGAGTATGCGGCCCCCGAACAGGTGACCGGGGCGCCAGTCACGACCGCTACCGATGTCTATGCGCTGGGCGTGCTGCTCTATCAGTTGTTGTGCGGACAGCATCCAGCGGGAAGGGGCCTGCACACGCCCGCAAGCCTGTTGAAAGCGATCGTCGATACGGAACCGCCGCGCCTCTCCGACGTGGTCACTCCCAAGAGGGCGGATGCGAAGGGAAACGCCACGAATGCCGCCCAACGCTCCACCACCCCGGAAAAGTTAAGCCGGTTGCTCCATGGGGACCTCGAAACGATTGTGGCCAAAGCGCTGAAGAAGATCCCGCAGGAACGCTACGCCTCGGTCAGCGCCCTCGCCGACGATCTCCGCCGCTATCTGAAGCATGAGCCGATCAGCGCCCGCCCGGACACGCTTGCATATCGCACCTTGAAGTTTGTCCGGCGCAATCGCGTGGTGGTTGCCCTGGCGGCGGTGGCACTGCTCGCGTTGGCTCTCGGTCTGAGCGCGGCTTTGTGGCAGGCCCACATCGCCCGGCGCCAAACGCGGGTCGCTACTGCCGTCCAAAATTTCCTCGAGGGTATCTTCCGCGCTAACAGTTCCGACCAGGCCGACCCCGTCAAGGCGCGGCAAACGACCGCGCGCGAACTCCTCGACATCGGCGCCCGCAACATCGACGGAGAACTGTCCGGAGTTCCGGAAGCCGAGCTCAATGTCCTTGGAACTCTCGGCTCCATGTACACCGATCTCGGCCTTGACGATCAGGCTGCCAGCATGCACCGCAAACGCGTCGGCCTCGCTCGCGCGCGGTACGGTAACAATTCGATCGAGGTCGCGACCGCTCTCGTAGCCCTCGGATCTGCTCTGTTCCAGTCCAGTTCGCCCGCCGAGGGCGAAGCGGTTCTGCTCGAAGCCAATCGCATCCTCGACAGCCGGCGCGATTTCCGCTCGCAGCTGCGGGGTGACCTACGGACCAAACTCGCGCAACACTATCAAAGCTCGGACTTGCCGCGAGCGTTGGAATATTCACAGCAAGCAGTCGACATCTATCGGCAGTACCCGAACGATCCGGGGTTGGCCGAATCGCTCTATATCGAGGGCGTGGTGCTCAATTATTTGGGACGGCGCCGTCAGGCCGAGCAGCTTGTGGCGGAGGCCTGCCAAGTTTCGATAAAGCTGAAGGGCGATCCGAACCCCAGTCTGCCGCGCTTCTACGCCTTCCTGGGCGATACCCAGCAGGAGTTGTTGGATTTTGCGGCCGCCGAGAAGAGTTTGCGCCAGGCGGCGATCGCTGCACAAAAACTGGATGGAGATGACCACGTCGATACGATGGAAACGGAACTGCGCTTGGGTGGGTTCCTGGTCGGCGCCTCCAGAACCCACGAGGGCCTGCAACACATCGAGCGCGCTCGCGACATCCTGCAGCGCACCCACCGCACCGACGATCCGTTTTACGCGCCTCAGGTATTTCTCGTTTATGGTTTCGCCCTGGCCAACGCCGGCCGCCCGGAAGACGGTCTCGGTTACATCTTGAAGGCAGTTGAAAACCGCCGAAAAAACCGCCCCGGCACGCGCTACCTGGGGCAGATGCTGGAACAGGAGGCGTCGGTGTTGATTGACTTGGGGCGTTATCCGGAGGCCCAGCGGGCAGTTGATGAGGCCGGCCTCATCGCAAAGCGTGTCAATGCCCCGCCGACCTACCTGGAAGGGAAAGATCGCGCAAGGCTGTTGATCGCTGCCGGACGAGCCAGTGACGCCGACGCCGCGTTAGACGCTTTCCATCCTCCAGCGCCGGAAGCGGGCACGCTCTCGCTCGACACACTCAGGCTCCTGACCGCGCGAGCCGAAGTAGCATTGGCGCGTCACGACGGCCAGTCGGCGCAACGCTTGGCCGCACAAGTCGACCGCGATTTGTCGGACAGCACGGCTCTCACTTACTTGAAAGCTCTCGAGGCCTCGGCCGCGCTAGCCCAGGGACGAGCCGAGCTGCTGCTCGGCAACCCTTCCAACGCTCTGCCCCTGCTCCAGCGCGCAGTCGATCTGCGCGAGAGCTTCCTGGATCCGGCCAGTCCGTCGTTGGCCGATGCGCGGCTGGCCCTCGCATCCTGCCATCTCGACCTCGGCCACTCGCACCAAGCTAAGTCACTGTTGACTGAGGTCAAAAAGGCCCTTGCTTCGCACCGGGAACTCAGCCGACAGTACACGCGGCCGCTCCGTGAACTGGACCAACGATTCCGCCAGATCCCTCTGCCTTAATGCCACAGCAAACCATCAGCAATAACCCGAATATGGCCTCCCCGGCATGGGTCGGCCACCTTTGAAACTCAATCCAGGAACGAGCAAATTGGAACTAGGGCGGGGTAACTGTTGCAATCAGACAGCGCTCAAAACCACTCAATGAGCGCTATGCGCTATTACTTCAACTGTGGGGCGAGCTGAATCTCGCTCTCAGAGATGTAGGGAACACCCAGCCTCACGGGAAGGCCCAAGTTACCAATGTTACGTCTCACCTCCTGGATCTCGGAACGAGCCTCTCTTTTCGAGTGAAGATAGAGGATATGGGATTAGAAGTGCTTTCGCTTGTGTGGCGGCTTGACTGCTTGTCTTGTGTGCTCACGGTTTGTTCGACGATTCTGATCGGGAGAAGATGCTGGACGGGCTGGGTGCTAGCGGCGGTCAACAGCCTGATCATTTGCGTCATCGGGTTAAGAACAGGGCAACTGGGCTTGATTCCGGCGAACCTATTTTGTATTGTGCTCTACGCGGTCAACCTTCGAACGTGGCGCAAGGCCGAGTTCTCCTGAGGGTTCCGCTACGGCTCGACCTTTATACAGCGCCATCATGCCGGCCCGCATGTGGCAATGGTACATGCACGTGCCGGGGAACCCAACTAACAACACTCTTTCGGGTGCGCGACGCAAAAGTGGAGACCTATCGAAATCAGCCAAAAGTGCCCAAGATCTGAGCGTAGTACTACTCCAGATATGCTTTGCCTGCATCCCGATGAACCCGAGCAGACCGCCACCCCACCCGCTAGGTGGCTCATCAAAGAGCCTCGAATTCACGAGGAAATGGCGGCGGCTGACATTGTGTTACGGGAGTTTCCCACTTTTACGTCGCACACCCCACTCTTTCGGTCCGGGTCGGAAGTATGACGCACAGTGGCCAAGGAGACCTGATGCTCCTTGGCCACGATCAATAGAATGGTCAACGCCTTCGGACGAATGTCAAGGTCAGCGCCCGAGCTGGCTTTACTTACTTTTCAGTCCATCGCGGTAGGCCATCGCTTCGAGTTCCACGCGAATGGCATCGGCGACGGGGACGACGGGGCGAGCTTCGAACGTGAAGGCAGGCAATATCGAACAGAACTTATGCAGTTCGAGCGGGTCGTCACATTCCATCAACATATACCCGCCCCAAATCACCGACGCGGATGACGAACGACTCGATTTTGAAATTGGCGGGCGCTTTTCCACGGGCTGAAGACCTCCAGAATTCGCTTCTGTGCATTTTCGTACTCGATGGGCGTGCCCTGCGGACGTTCATTCCAAGTGATCATGGACTTCATGGTTTTTCTCCTCTCTCGCATTTTGTGACGATCTGCCCGTCGGCACATCGGATAACAACCTGCGTGCGCGGTTTCAACCAGCCAAACATGCTGCCCCATCCACTCTCCTGGAAACAATATCATCCGATTTCGTTGGATTTGTCCGCAACAATCTCATGTAACCGACTCGCGGTCGCTCGCATCGTTTAGAACTATGTGGAGTTCCTTTCAAGCTGCCAGCAATTCAGAATTGTTATGATTTAATTGTGAGCATGGAACAAGCTGAAATTCGGACGCGTCCGGTGGTAGGAACGATTGTCGTGGTGAGCGGCCTCGCGGTCTCATTCCTGCTCTGGCTGCTCTACGTGCATCATGCGTCCGCTGATTTCGCCGGGCGGTGGATGTTTTTGCCGGCCCTCAACGCGCTTCTGAACGGATTGTGCGCGATTGCTCTCTGCGCGGGCTTGTACTTCATCAAAAATCACAAGAGGGAAGCCCATCGCACGAGCATGCTGCTGGCCTTCGCTTTCTCTTCTGCTTTTCTCATCAGCTACATCGTCAACCATGCACTGCACGGCGACACGATTTTTCCCGGCCACGGTCCAGTGCGGGTGCTGTATCTTTCCATTTTAGCCAGCCACGTAATTCTTTCTATCGTCGCGCTGCCGATGGTCCTCACCACGTTCTTTTTCTCGCTGACGGGCCGGTTCGCGATGCACCGCCGAATTGCACGCTGGACGTACCCCATATGGCTCTACGTCTCGGTCACCGGAGTGGTCGTTTTCGTGTTCCTCAGGGCATATGCATACTAGGCCCGCATGCTGACCGCGCGGGGAATTCATCAGAAGTACTCAGCTGCAAATCGATTGTTCAAGTTTGCAGGTAAACAACTAGGATCGCTCATCGAGCGAGGACGGCATCGGCACTCGCCCGTAACTGCTTTGTGAAATGCATCACGAGGTCATCGTCAAGCACCACGCATGCACCCTCTTCCACAAAGCATTCTCTGTAAGTAATGCCGCGAGCATCTGGGATGTAGCCACGCTTCACATAGAGCCGCTGGGCGGCGTTGTAGCCCGGATGCAGTCCGACTCCGATCCCCACAACACCCGAACGCCGGGCTACTTCCGCTTCTGCGCGGTCCAGCAAGCGGCTTGCGATACCTTTTCTGCGGTACGTCGTGAGCACATTGAGGTCTTGAATCTCAGGAATGTTCAGGTCAGCAAATCCGGCATAAGTAGGTCGCCAGTTTACCGTCACGTACCCGGCAAATTGCCCGTCAATAGTAGCGACGAAGCAGGTCCGAGCCCCCGCCATCTGTTCTTGCAAGTACCGCTGGTACTGGGTCTCAGGCTTTTTCCACTCCATCTTCTTGAACGCAGCAGCGATGCTCGGCGGGTCGCTTTCTTCGAGAAGCCGAATCTGAATGGTCTCCGTGTTTTGCACACAACACTCTATGCTAAAACTCGCCTTACTTTAAACTGCACATTATTTTCATAATATCGTAAGATGACGGGAGTCTTTCCGCGTGGGGCCCAGGTGCGGCGCACATTGGGAATCAACAAAAACCCGCTTTCGTCAAGGAAAACCAGGTGGGCTTTCAACCGCTGGGCTTTTTTTTTATCGCCGGCCAGCGATAACGTTTCCAGTGTGCGACGGCCTTGGGATCTTGCTCCACGGCTCGCCGTTCCGGTTTTTGACACGACCACTCCAGACTGGCTAACAAGCGCCCCACATGCGCCCGATGATACTTGACGTGGAACTCCCGCTTAATAACCTCGGCAATGCGCGCCGTGGTCCAAAGGTCGGTGCTATAACCCCATGCCATCGCGCCTTTGAGCAGTAACTTCGGAAGCTTGCGTAATTCTCGACGACTTAATTTGGGCGGACGTCCGCTAGCCGGTTTGGCTTGCAAAGCTTGCCAGCCGCGTCGCCGTACGATATCACGCCAAAGAATGACTGAACTGTGAGCAGACCCAACTCGCCGGGCTACTTCGGTAACGGTATATAATTGGCGTGAACAGATAGAAGCGCCGGGCAGCCAGTGCGGGACAGTCCGTCATTCGTTGACCAGCGGATACCGTATCCTTATTATCGTGACTTTGGGCACAGCAGAAGGCGAGGGCGATTCAAGCAGCTTCCAGCATGTCCGTAAGCAAAGACCATAAAGCCGACAACGTGATTGACTTTCCGAGCGCGGATCACGCATCCGCTCCTAAGCCAAGCCTGGCGCGTCAACTAGGGCTGTTCGACGCCACCATGCTGGTCATGGGCGGCATCGTCGGTTCCGGCATATTCATAAATCCCTACGTGGTGGCGCAACAGGTTCATACACCAGCGTTGATCTTGGGAGCCTGGATTTTTGGCGGGGTTGTTGGAGTGGGCGGCGCCTTTATATGGGCCGAACTGGCGGCCACGCTGCCCGAAGTGGGCGGTCAGTACGCTTACCTGCGCGAAGCCTATCACCCAGCGGTAGCATTTCTGTATGGATGGGTGTTGCTGCTTGTCATCCAGACCGGAGGCATGGCGGCTGTATCGATCACCTTCGCGCGCTACTTTCTCGAGCTTACCGGCGTACACGCGCCGGACTGGATCGTGGCGACGGCAGCGCTTGCTACCCTGACACTCATCAACTGCCTCGGCGTAAGAACCGGCGGGCGGACGCAGAGCGCACTTATGGTAATGAAGATCGTCGCCGTTTCTGCCCTGGTGATCGCCGGGCTGACCTTGACCGGCAAGCATGTGACCATAACGACCGCAGCTGAGCGGGAGTGGTCGCTGACATCGTTCGGCGCAGCCATGGTGCCGGTGCTATTCGCCTACGGAGGATGGCAGACGGCGAACTTCCTCGCGGCAGAAGTGAAGGAGCCAGAGAAAAACCTACCCCGAGGACTACTGCTCGGAGTTCTCGGCGTAGTGGTGTTGTACATCGGTGTGAACTGGGTGTGCCTGCGCTCGCTCGGACCGCTGGCGCTGGCTGCAACCACCACCCCAGCCACCGCCGTGATGCGGATGGCATTGGGCCAGCGGGGTGCGACGTTCATTGCGGCGGCGATCGCCATCTCGACTCTAGGGTTTTTAAGCCAGTCGATTTTGACTGGACCTCGCGTGTACTTTGCCATGGCCGATGACGGCCTGTTCTTCCGCGCCATAGCGTGGCTGAATCCACACACACGCGCACCCGTAGTTGCTATCGTCCTGCAAAGCGTGTGGACGATTGTAATCGCGCTCTCGGGCCGCTATGAGCAAATTTTGAATTACGTCATTGCGATGGATTTTCTATTTTTCGGGCTGACTGCTACAACGATCTTCGTGTTCCGTCAGCGGGCCGCGCGCGGCGAGATGAACGCGAGTCACGGTTATCGTATGCCGGGGCACCCGGTGAGCACGGCGATATTTGTCGCGATATGCTGGTGGGTCGTTGCGAATACGATCTACCGCTATCCTCGGAACAGCCTCATCGGTTTCGTTCTACTGCTGGCGGGCATTCCCGTGTACTGGTTTTGGAGCCTGCGGGCACAGTCGCGATCTGCTGATTCGTAATCGGATTTTACTGCAATCATTCTTTTAAAATCAGTTTCTGCAATGAGTGGAGCAAGACATGAATGATTTGCGGCCGGATGCAGTTTCGCGCTATCTGGCGTGGGCCAAGCTGCACTCCAATGCGCGCTTCAACCTGGCATCCAGTGGGGTCTTTGACTATCCGCTGGCTGAATTGCCGGTCCACATCGAGGACCTCGAGATTGGCGGGACAGGGCCCTACGGTTATCCACCGCTGATGGACCGGTTGGCCGCGAAGGCGGGCATACCTCAGGAAAGCGTCGTCTACACCCTCGGTACATCCATGGCCAACTTCGTGGCGCTCACGGCACTCGTCCACCGAGGAGACGAGGTACTGATTGAGCGGCCGACGTACGACCCGCTGCTGACTATTCTCGATCACATTGGGGCCAAGGTATGCCGCTTCGAACGTCTCGCGGAAAAGGGATTCAAGCTAGGACTGGGAGAACTCGAGCGTAAACTCACGCCCCAAACGCGTCTTGTGATTCTCTGCAACCTTCACAACCCAAGCAGCGCCCTTACCGATGAGGACACTATGCGGCAGGCGGGCGCGATGGCGGCCAGGGTTGGAGCGCGCGTCCTGGTGGACGAGGTGTACCTTGAGAGTCTGTTCGACCAGCCCTGGCGTTCTGCGTTTCATCTTGGAGCGAATTTCGTTGTGACCAGCAGCCTGACCAAGGCGTATGGGCTGAGCGGCATTCGCTGTGGATGGATTCTGGCTCAGCCGGACCTGGTGCAGCGCATGTGGCAGGTCGTTGATTTCACCTACGGAAGCCCAGTGCATCCCGCCGAACTCCTCGCAGTGACTGCCCTCGACAATCTCGATCGGGTGCGCAATCGCGCCCGCGCGCTGCTGGAAATGAATCGCGTGCTGGTTAACGAATTCCTGGCTAGCCATCCGGACCTCGATTGTGAGCCAAGCCGCTTCGGCACTACAGTGTTTCCGCGGCTCAAATTGGGCCATACCGAAGAATTTGTGGAGATGCTGCGGGAGCAGTTTGAGACCCGTGTAGTGCCAGGAGAATTTTTCGAGCAATCACAACACTTCCGAATTGGTTTTGGCGGAGCTACAGAGACTGTGCGCGGTGGACTGGAGCGGCTGAACGCCGCACTCGAAGCATTCCAGCAGCGGTCCCGCTAGGGAGAATCAGCCGTTGTTCTCTGAAAGCTTCCGAGCGATTTTGGTGGATTAGGCTAAACTTACTGCGATTGCCAGTCATGTCACGGGCAGTTGCTGATCGGCACCTGGGCAGCCGCCGGGTGGGCCGTCCGCTTCTACGAACGCCATGGCTTTCGCATGCTCTCGACGAGGGAGAAGAATCGACCTCTCACGACCTACCGGAGCATCCCTTCGCGTCAGATAGAAACTTCGGTGGTTTGCGGCATGTTCGCCAATCTGCTTTGCCTTAGGTAGCACGGATGGGGAGGACAACAATAAGCAATCTTCTGCGAGTGGCGAAGATTCAGTCAAGGCAACCGCACGATTGCCATTTATCATCTAGCTCTGCAATGGAGTGTCGCCGAGAGGCTCCTATGACTCCCTTTCGTAGCTTGCTTTGCGTCGGCTGCGCAGCCA
Organism: uncultured Acidobacteriaceae bacterium; assembly: GCA_963714225.1. Classification (GTDB taxonomy): domain Bacteria; phylum Acidobacteriota; class Terriglobia; order Terriglobales; family Acidobacteriaceae; genus Sulfotelmatobacter. The sequence continues at coordinate 17,973 of CAVQNY010000001.1, forward strand.
TACTCGCTAGCCACAGTTTGGGGCAGACGTCGTCCACTGTCGCCGACCTTCCGCAAGAAAAAACCATTGAGGGCTGGCTGTTCGGTGGAAATCCGCGGCTGGTAGCTTGGGGAGCGCACGACGCGCTGATCGCGCGCGACCGAAACCTCATACCCGATCTCCTGTCCCTGGCTAGCCGCTGGCAGGCTCTTTCCAGACAGGACGCCGACGCCTCGACCCCGTCAGGATTGTCGCAGGATCAACTGGACGAAGGGGATGCGATGGCGGCGGTTCTTGATGCACTCATCCAGATGGAAGTGACTGTTCCTGCCGATACCTTGCGTAGTTTGGCGGCGGATTTCGGAAACGACGTGGCAGTTCTGCTCAGCCGACTGCCGGCTGAGGAGGCTGAATCCGTTGACGTCGATTTCTATCGTTCTCCGGGGAAGAACGGTCTTCAGTATGTCAGCGCTGCGCTGCTGGCTCTTCGTCCGGTGCCTGGTTTTGCGGCAGATTTGCTCAGCAAAACAAGCGTTCAGGCTAAAGTTTTTGTTGTCCTTCCGCAGTTGGGTCTTGCTGGGAGCGGGGGATGTAGCGCCTGCGCCGTTTCATCCGAACGTCGGCGTAAAGGATGGCCATCGATTGGGCAATACGCCTTATCCAAGAACAATAGCGACGGAGCTTTGTTGCTGGTAGAGGGAATCGATCCCATTTACGCCACTCGCAAGGAATCGCCTCACTACCTCGGCGATGCCTGCGGTATGGGTGTTTACCTGGGGCAGGAGGAACGCCGGCGATTAGTTGCCGAGATGCTGAGTATTGCTCCGGAAACAATTCCGTGGAAAACCGAGCTCTCGATTAACATCGAGTTTGAATCGCTGGAGCAGTTTAATCATGCTGTTCTAACGTTAGTTGACGAGGAGCAGGCAAAATATCGAGCGACGGTGGCAGCGCTTGCGGATCGCGGCCTCTTGACATCCGCAGAGGCCCAAGAATCCCTTCCACAACTGGAGCTGAGATTGGAAGTACTGTCCGGCTATAAGTCGAACGGCAAGAATTGGTTAGCGTGATCGAGTAAATCGGATTGGGAGTCGTCGGCCTGAAGTGCGCGTAAAATGGGGGTTTTCTCAAAAAGGGTCACGCTGAGAATCTGTAGAATTTGGTAAAGGCTAGTCTCCAGTCGCAATCGCTTGCGTATGATCGCCACGAGCACGTAGACCGACACCGCGATCCAGATTTGAGTCTTCACTGCATTCTCGCTGGTGCCGTAGAAGGCCTTGATGCGTAAGTGCTGCTTGATCCACTTAAAAAATAATTCGATTTGCCAACGCGACTTGTATATCTGAGCGATGGTAAGTGCAGGAAGAGTGAAGTTGTTGGTGAGAAACTTGAACCGTTTTCTAGTTGTCACATCGAGATAACTCACGCGTCGCAGCGCATCGGGATAGACCTTGGCGGAGTCGATCGCGGTGAGGATGACGGTGTGGTCAGAGCGAACACCAGTACTCTTATCCACCGGATGCGAGTAGCGCCGCTGCAGCAACACATTCGACTTGGTGCGCACGACAAAGAAGGCTGAGCTGAGCGTGAACACGAACAGTCGTTGGAAATCGATATAGCCGCGGTCGAACACGTAGAAGGCTCCAGCCTCGGGAAGTATTTCGTCGAGGAGGTTCACGTCATGCACAGCTCCGCTGGTGATGCGGATAAACGTGGGGATGTTGCCGTGCAGGTCCAGCAGTGCGTGCATCTTAACCGCGGCTTTGTGCTTGCGAAACTTGGCCCACGGGAACAGCGACAGACAGAGATCGATGGTGGTCGAGTCCAAGGCGTAGAGGCTTTGATCTAGGTCGACGCCGACAGGATCGTGCGGGTACAGCGGTCGCGCGATCCCGATTAAGATCTGCGCGAAATCGGCGAAGATCCGCCAGTCGTGGGACTCGTTGGCGTCGGCGAGAGTCGTGCGCGATACCTTGCCGCGCAACCCCATGTGGTATAGCTTTCCACCGACAGAACGCAGGCAGGCTTCGATGTCGCGCAAACTCTCGCGATAAGTCAACTGCGCGAAGGCCATCGCCAGATACTGGTCCAAGCAGGAGAAGCCTCGGAAGTGAGAATCACCACGATAGCGGTCCACGCACTTTTGAAATTCGTATGCGGGCAGGTGCTCCGTGATCTGAGAGAAGACGGTGCGGCCAAGGTTCATTCACCATTCTGCGCCCGTTCTCGTTCCGCCAAACCGCCAAATTAGGCTGCTTCGGATTCAAATCGAAAAACTCTCTCCGTCCGCTATCACTATGATTCCAGGAGGTCTATGCGCCCGCCTGGAAATTTAGCCGGACACTAGTGATTGATTGATATGCGCGGGCAAGGTGCGGCTCCAATAGCGGACATTCCAAACCTCCCTTCGCACGTGGAGTTGGCTTCCGTAGCTTTTTGAAGCTAGCCGACCTCGGCGAAGGCTCTCATTAAGCCTCTCCCCTATAATGATTCGTCGAGCTTAGCTCGTCGACGTTAATTAGGGCTCTGACGTCACTCGGACCGGCAGCAGCGTCGCCGCGCACAGGCGCCCTTTTCGATAGAGCATTCGCCCTAAATTGCCTTGCGCGTGTAAAGGCGCTTCACGTATAACCCGTGTGTGAAAACCAGCGCCGCCTTGTAGAGAGCCCCCGTTGGCGGGGACGCAGCCGACGCACAGCGACCAACTCCTTGAGAACAAAACAGACGGCGATGAGCAGTAGCTCAAAAAGCAGTATCAACATGATGCCTCCCGGCTATCCCCTTTTAGGTACAATCAGGTTGGCGGGCGACCGATTTATCGCCCGTGCAATACCCCTCTGGTTCGGGCCAAGTTTTGTGTTCGCTCGGCAGATAGTGATTCTTTTTGTATTGGAGCGTGCCAACGAGTTTGCGCAATCGCGGCGGCCATCGCCACCATCCACTTCCCGCAGCACGTTTTTCGGCGCAAGCCAGCAGAGCCAGCGTCGTCCTCCTGGCGATCATGGTCTGTGCTGTGGCCTGCCAGTCCTTAGCTCAAACTTCGGTCTCTGGTGGCATCTCCCTATCCACCGCAGCGCGGGTCCGATCCCCTGGCTGGTGGCCCACAAAAGGGGACGCGTCACGAGACAGTTACGTGGGCTCTGCCGAGTGCGCAAAATGCCATGCCGCCAAGACTCTGACCCAGCAAACCCATGCCATGGCACACGCTGCCACTCGCGCCGGCGACTCGCAGATACTTCGCCAACAGGACCGGCTCGCCCTAAGCCTTGGCCCATACCGCGAGCAGATCGCGACCCAGGGCGGAAAAAGCGTTTTGACGGTCAGCAGCAGCGATGGCGCGGCGTCCCTCTCCGTGGACCTGCTTTGGGCATTCGGCGTCGGCCACATAGGTCAAACGTATATCTACCAGAAGAACGAGAATTTCTACGAAGGCCATCTCAGTTTTTATACTTCTTTGCAAGGCCTGGATGTCACTCCCGGACAGTCACCCGCGACGCCCGGCAGCCTGGAAGATGCTGCGGGACGGCGGATGACGCCCGGCGAAACACGTCGATGTTTTGGCTGTCATACAACCGCATCCGTGACCAGGAATCAATTCGATCCGAACAGCGCCGTTCCTGGAGTCACTTGCGAGGGGTGCCACGGCCCGGGCGCTAGTCATGCAGCCGCGATGAAAGCAGGGATGCAAGAGCAGGGCAAGGACTTGATTGTGAATCCCAGGTGGTTGAATCCGGTCGATTCAGTGGATTTCTGCGGTGCCTGTCACCGCACTTGGCAAGACGTGGTGGCTGTTGGTTTCGCGGGAATTGGCGTGTACAACGTCCGCTTTGCGCCTTACCGCCTCGAAGACAGCAAGTGCTGGGGCAAAGGAGATGCCCGCCTGACCTGCATCGCCTGTCACGACCCCCACCAACCTCTCGAACACGACCCGGCTGCCTACGATTCACGCTGTCTGCAATGCCATGTCAATCAAGCAGGATCCAAGAAGACCGCTAGCCATCCTGACGCGGCTTGCCGCGTCAGCACGAAGAACTGTACCAGTTGCCATATGCCAAAAATCGAGATTCCGGCCCAGCACACCACATTCACGGACCACCGGATTCGCATCGTTCGGCCCGGCGAGCCCTATCCCACTTGAGCTGCGACCTCTGGGAGACGTCAGGGTGATGGAATTCCAGTGGTGTTAGTTGGACCGGGTTGTCGCGCTGTAGATTTTTATCCAATGACTTCGCACTTGGGGCCTGGCCTTTTTACCATTCCAGTCAAAAACTATGAGATTTGTCTCCTGCTTCGGCATATGACAATCAATGCAGTTGCTCGCGATTTGGTGATTCAACTTTGGGAACATAGCGGTTTCCGGTTTGTGGCAACTCAGACAACGCTGCGAGAACGCTGTCAAATCATGCTGGCGGGTGTGAACGTCGTGACAAGTCAGGCAGGTCATGGCCGATTGCTGGAAGCAGCGGCTTTTTTCCAGCAGTTCGACCTGGCTGCCGTGCACGTCAATTTGCTCGTTCGGATCGGGCCGCGGCAGCTCAAGAGATTGGTCGAGCGGTTCGCCGGGAAGATAGGAGAAAGCTTTGGAAAGCGCAACCCCGTGGCCCGCATGGCACCAGGCGCAGAGGTCGATCTGTCTGGCGCGAGAAAATTTGGCCGGATTGAGCATAGCTGACTCGGAAGGGCCCGAAGGTTTGGAGCTTTCACGCTGCACGTGCTCGCGTCCCGGCCCGTGACACTTTTCGCATGTAATGCCCACCACGAAATCAGATTTATCGTATCGATTGGCTGGAGGTGGAATGGAATCGAAATAGGTTGCATGACACTCCAGACAACGTGGAATGATCGGGCGATCGAAATTCGCGAAACCGTCGCGGTACCCCGGGCTGTTTACCCACCCAAGTTCGCTCCAGTAGGAAACGGGAAGTTGAAAGAGCTGAAATCCCTTCCAAAACAGGTAGGTCTGCCCCTTCCCTCCAGATCCTATTACCAGGCCAAACCGCTCGGTGCGCTCGGTGGTGTACGGAGGCGTACCCTGCACTGCGGTCTGAAAAAAGCCACTTTCTTTCTCCTCCATCCGAAAAGATAATTCCGGGTTGGACGTGGTGGGCGCGTTTGCGCCGGGCGCGAAGTTGCCAAGGATGGAATTTTTGTCAGGCAGCCTGGATGTGAGGTAATGAGCTGTTTGCTGAAAGCTGTCGACTTTTTCTCGATGGCACGAGCCGCATGCCCCGTCTCCGACATAATTTTCGCGCGCAGGTGAAATCTTATCTTTGGGGGATGCGACTGGGGCTGGGGCCGGTCCTGAAGGCGTTTGCCGGGACCGAGTGTCACTTTGACCAAAGACATTCAGCCCCGCCAGGAACCCAAAAATCACACCGATTATCGAGATGACTCTCATTCCCGCTCTGCAAAGACCAGCGCCTTTTGGCAAAGACTTTCCGCCGTCACTTCCACTTATCCTGGCCTTCCACAATCGTGATGTAACGATCGATGGGGAGATCGGTGAAGCGCTGTTTCAGCCCGCTGGGCTCAGGCCAGTTGATTTCCAGCAAGTCGATTTTGGCGCCCTGGCCAATTCCCAGCACTATACGTGGGTCATGGGAAGAGAGATAGCTTCCTCCACCTACCTTCATGCGGCTCCTCTTCATATCGCCAGCCTGGTAGGTGACGCGAGCGCCAACGGCGTCGATATTTGCCTTTTTGCCGACCAGGTTCAGTCCCAGCCAGTGGTTCTGGCTGCCGACCTTGTTGCGCAAGAGAACTGGCGCTTCATTGTTATTAGAAATCAAAACATCAATCGCTCCGTCATTGTCGAAATCGCCGATAGCCAACCCACGCGCCGACAATGGCCGCGAAAATGCCGGGCCGCTTTGCTGGCTCATATTCCTTAATCCGCTGCCCGTGTTCTGGAAGAGCAACAGCAGCTCGCGGTAGGAAACCCGCGAATCGATTTGCCCAATGAGATCGTCGGGTTCGCCGTTAGCCAGAAACAGATCGAGATTGCCGTCGTTGTCATAGTCGAAGAACTTTAGTCCCCAGCCACTCATGAACCGGGTGGCGCCGCCGATCCCGCTGCTAAACGCTTTATCATCGAAGGTTTCGTCGCGGTTGTTCTCGTAGAGAGAAAAGAGTTCCTTGTCCAGATTGGAGACGAATAGGTCCATCCAGCCATCCTGGTTGTAATCGGCGGAATCCACGCCCATGCCGGAACGCGGCCGTCCCTCGGCGCTAAAAGCCACACCGGCGGGCTCGCCAATCTCCTCAAATCTTCCATTGCCGCGATTGGCGAACAGAAAATTCCCGACCGTATCATTCGCTACAAAGAGATCCATCCAGCCGTCATTGTTGATGTCAGTGGCCACGACGCCCCACGCTTTGCCGCGGTGGGCGGCAATACCGGTCGCCTCGCTCACATCTGTGAACGTGCCATCGCCGTTGTTGTGAAACAAGCGGCTCGGCATCGCGCCATAGGCTCGAGGGACACAGTATTCCACCTGGCCGGGGAGCGCGCTGCAACGATGATGTTTGGATTTGTCGAAATCGGCGAAACGGCAGACGAACAGGTCGAGCCGGCCATCGTTGTCGTAATCAAACCACACGGCACTCGCGCCCCAACCGGGAGCACCCACTCCTGCCTTCTCCGTTACATCCGTGAATGTCCCATCACTGTTGTTGTGATAAAGCAAGCTGCGTCCATACTGAGTGACGTAGAGGTCGGGAAATCCATCTCCGTCGTAGTCGCCGACCGCAACTCCCTGCCCAAATCCACCAGCGCCGACGCCTGCTTTCTCGGTAACGTCGGTGAATGTGCCGTCACGGTTGTTCTTGTAGAGGGCGTTGCGCAGGGGTGGACTGGGGTCGTAGAAGTCGCACTTGCCTCCGTTTACAAGGTAGATGTCCATCCACCCGTCCTTGTCATAGTCGATGAACGCGCACCCGGCACCGGTGGTTTCGGGCAGGTATTTTTCTCCTGATATGCCGCTGCGATGGATCCATGTGATGCCGCTCTTGGAGGGTGGAACGTCCTCGAATGGATAAGGCGCAGCAGGAAGCGGCGAACCCAAACCCACGGGCAGTCCAACGAGCGCTGCCGCACCGAAGAGCTGTTGGAGAAAGTCCCGCCTCGAGGGCGGAGACAGAAGCCACGGGCCGGATGGGGATCGTTCGCTCACGTTCCTGAGTGTATTCGATGTCTGCGGTTACTGGTCGGGAGTCGCTGTGGCGGGCGCAGGATTCGCCTCCTGCATTTTGCGGTGGATGGCAAACTCCCGGTCCGCATCTTCCTTCCGTCCGGTTCGGCTCCACGCAATGGCGAGATTGTAGTGAACGGTCGGGTTGTCCGGCTGAAGTTTCACCGCCGTCTCCAGAACCGGAACCGCTTCAGGAAATCGCTTTTCCGCGATCAGCGACGATCCCAGCCCGGCATACGCCGCGGCGAATCCACTGTCGAGTTTGGTGGCGCGAGTGAAATGGTCGATCGCATCCGGCCACTGGTTGGCCTGCAAGGCAAGCTCGCCCAGAACGCCTTCTGCGCCCGCATTCTGCGGATCGATTTTCAGCTCCTGCTCGAAATTTAGCTTGGCCTCCTGCAAGAGTTCGGGAGGCGGGCTGGGTTTCGACAGCAAAACTCGGCCCAGGCGGTAATGAATCCCGGGCAAATTGGGATTGCTCTCGAGAATCTTGCGGTACTCTGCGGCAGCTTCATCCCATCTCCCCTGAACCTCCATCGCTTCGGCCCCAAGCTCATGCACCTGATAGGAAAACGGCGCTTCCTGGAGAAGATCTTGGGAAGCTCGCGTCGAAAGGTCGGAATAGGCGTGCGTGGCCTGGTACAACACCTCGGGATCGCGCGGGAAATCGCGGCCCAAAACCTGCAGAAATTCCACGGCGTCGTAAGGCTGGTTGCGAGTCATCGCGCAGCGGACACCGGCGAGTCCGGCTCTTTTCTTCAGGTCGCTGTCCGTGAGGTTGCGAACCGCTTTCCGCAAGGCCGGGATCGCCTCAGCGCAATGGCCAGCGGTCGCCAGACTGACCGCGTGTTCCGCGGCCGCGGCGGGGCTGGCCGAAACTCCAGGCTTCGATTGCGCGGTGGAGGAAAGCGACAAGCATGGCAGGAGAGACAGGAAGGCAATTACCTTGGCACAGCGGGGCATACGGAGAATCATAGAATGAAACCAACGCGAAATCGAGCGGAATCGCCGTAGCGCAGAGCCTGAAGCTGCAAGGCTCGCGGGGTTTGCCTTCAAGCCTCAGAATAAAAAAGGCAGGCGGGTTACGCCTGCCTTGCCGGTTTCCGCCGAGTTTAGAACGTAAACTTCAAACCCATTTGGAATTGACGTGACGGTCCAGCGCTGGTGATCGCCCCGAAGCCTCGTACATCACCATCCGTGTAAGTGAGGTCGGGCGCACCTAGACTGGGATGGTTAAATGCGTTGAAGGCCTCTCCCCGGAGCTCGAGGCCCATCCGCTCCGTGATCGCAAATGCCTTGTGGAGACTCAGGTCAAGGTCGAAATACCTTGGACCACGGATTCCGCCCTGAGGGCAAGTGCCATAGGACGATTCCACGGTATTCCCGGCGGAGTCCGTCGTTCTGGTTGGCAATGAGAAGCTAGAAGGATTGAACCACTGGATGTAAGCGGGCGTCGCCCCAACGGCCGGTACAAAGTTTTTCGTGTAATTGACCGAGCCGTTGCAATTGGTGCGGTCGCCGCCAAAGAGTTCCGAAGCGCCGCCGGTGGCATCGCCGGGATAATCTGCGCCCCATCCGGTGAAGTCGGACATGGCGTTGCCGGAGTGCGCCGTCATAATTCCGCCGACCTCCCAGTTTCCAAGTACAGCGTTCACAATCGGGCTCACACCGCTGCCGAAGGTTTTGCCCCGGCCGAAGGGCAGTTGATAAGTCACGTAGCTGGTGAGGATGTGAGTCTCGTCGAAGAAGCACGGACCCCAATCCATGTGGGGGGCGAAGATGCTCGTCCAACCTACTTGTCCGTGGGAGGTCTGGGTACCGCTGGCCCAGGTTCCATAGAAGCCACCTGAGTTACTCATGCATTTCGAGTAGGTGTACGCGACCTGCGCATCGAGGCCCTTGGCCATGCGGTGCTGCAGCACGGCTTGGAGCGCGTCATATTTCTGGTCTGCATTCGAAGCGTTGCCTCGGGCGAATGTGATCTCGCTCAGCAGGGTTGGATCGCCGGAGAGATAGTACGGGGTGCCAGGTGTGCCCAGCACGCCCGGCTGCGTGATGACGTTACCGCTGGCATTGAGCAGCGGCGTCTGGTTGTATTCCATGAAGTTGTACAGATGTGTGCCATGCTGGCCGACATAGCCAATCTGGGCGGTGGTGGAGTCGCTAAGCTGTTGCTGGAAGGTTAGGTTCCACTGCTGCGCCAAGGCAGGGCGGAAATTGGGATCGAACATGTAAATGCTCTCCACACCCGCATAGCAGGACAACGTGATCGTCGGGCAGGGCTGCGTGACTGCTGCATTGGCAAAAACATTGCCGAGATTGCCAATCGCGGTTGGGGTGCTGGCATTGTAACTGGCTGCCGTAAAGGGATAGTTCGCGGTCAACTGCTCACCCACGCCGCCGCCCTCCGTGTACTCAGAGATGCCATAGCCAAGCCGCACGACGGTCTTGTTGTGCAAAGCAGCAGGCGACCATGCGATCCCGATGCGGGGCAGGAGATCACCAATGCCGGTATAGTTGTTGTACAGCGTGTTGTTGCCCTGCTCAACCTGTAACCCACCTGCCACCAGGCCGCCGCCGGCGAAGTTTACCTCTTTATTGTGAATCTCATAGAACGGCGTGTGGTCCTCGAAGCGCAGGCCCAGATTCAGCGTGATCGTATCCGTGATTCGCCAATCATCCTGCCCGAATATGCCGAAGACAGTGCCACGGCGCCCGAAGTTGGGCGGAATATCGCCTCGACCGACGGAAGCAACATTCCCCATCCACAGATCCCCGAGGGGGTTGCCCGTCAAGCTGTTGAAAGTGACGCTGCCCAGTTCGCCGGAGTTGCCGGTGTACACGTTGTCAAGCCGCAGACGTTCGTACTGGAACCCGAACTTGAACTGATGACGTCCGTGTATGATCGAAAAGCTGTCAGCGACCTGCGGAGTCGAGGTGTGGAAGCCCTGGACGAGGTCATCGGAGCCGATGTTCAAAGGCCCGGCAAGGAGATTGGGCAGGCCTGAAGCATAGGTGTTTCCGCCGACAATACCGATCGTCTGCGCTAGATTGCCAACGCTGCCGGCAACGCCACCGGTCTGGTTGTAGTCTACGACGTTGAAGCCAAGCCGGAGTTCATTGAGCAAATTGCTATGGAGCGTGTGCAGCCATTGCGCACTAAAGTTGCGTACGGGCTCGGTTGCGGGTGTGACGGCGGAAAGGGCGAAGGTGCTGCTGAACGGATTGCGAATGTGCCCCTGCGACCAGCGGCCGTTGACGTGGTCCTTTTCGGAGAGGTTGTAGTCGATCTTCAGATCGCCCTGATCGTTGTTGATCTGCTGGCCGTTCAGCGCCGTAATATTTCCTTCGGCGTTGCCCGAGGCGATCCCGTTGAACAATGCTGCGGTTACCGGGTTCTCGGTCCGCGAAGCCAGCGAGGCGTTGGCAAAGTTGTTGAACGGGATCGGAGCATTTCCATTGTTCGGATCTGTAAGCTGGGTTCCTCCGGTACAAATGCCGGCCCCACTGAATGAGCCGCCAGCGCTGGTGCAGAGCGTGCCGAAGTCACCGCTCCGTTCCGCGCTAGTAAGGACAAAGACAGTCCCGGGGGAAGGAGGGGTATCAAAGTGCTGCCCTTCGTAGTCGGCAAAGAAGAACAATTTATTCTTGATGATGGGGCCGCCCACGGCAACTCCAAACTGGTTGTATACCAGTCCCGGGCTCGGAATGACCGGACTTACCAGGCCGTTTGCCCAATTGTTCGCGTTGAGATTGCCGTCACGGTAAAACTCGAATGCGCTGCCGTGCAATTGGTTGGTTCCGGACTTGATGGTCGTGCTGATCACGCCGCCTTCGTAACTCCCGAATTCGGCCGAGGCGTTCTGGGTAATCAGGTTGAACTCCTGAATCGCATCAGGACTTGGAGTGTATCCAACCTCGTTGTTGCTGTTTTCACTGGCATCAATACCATCCAGCAGCAATGCGTTCGCCTGTTCTCGGTTGCCATTGATATAGGGGCGGCCGGAGGCCGTGATCAAACCAGGGTTTGTGAATTCGCCAATCGATGGAGTGGTCGCTCCCGGAGCAAGCAGCGTCAACTGAAGATAGTTGCGCGAAACCAAGGCCATCGACGATAGCGTGTTGGAATCGATCACAGTGCTGACCTCGGTGGTTTGCGTCTGAAGAATCGGCGCTACTCCTGCCACTTCTACGGTTTCGCTCACCTTGCCGACCTTCAACTGCACATCCAAGCGCGCGGTCTGGTTGAGCACAAGGGTGAACGGCGGGTACGCCGTAGTGTCGAAGCCCGCGGCGGTCACCCTGACACCGTAACTCCCCACCGGCAGACGCAGCAGGTGGTAGTCTCCGGTGTCATTGGTTGTGGCATTCCAGACTGTTCCGCGATCCGCGTCCGTGGCTCTGACCTCAGCGCCCTTGATGGGCGCGCCGCTCGAATCGGTCACCGTGCCCACGATGGACGCAGTTACTTCCTGGCCCCACGCCGACTGCAGCACACCGAACATCCCAACCAGTAGCACAATCCCAACCCACATTGACTTTCGCATCGCAGAACCTCCGGAAGACGCTTCGGTGGAACAGAACCCGATAAAAAACCCGATCCACAAAAATAGTGCAATAACATTAGGACAATGCTATATAGTAATTGCCGGTGGGTCGTCAAGGAAAAAATACCGACAGCTGAAAATTTATTTCTCCATCGGTTTAGTCTTAATCTATAGCACCGTTGGGAGAAGCGGCGTCCGGGCAGGGTGCCTGGCTGCCGGCCCTGTGGGAAACGAGGGATGAACATAAGAGGACCGAGAGCGTTTGCGTATGAAATGCCCAGGTTTTACGCTATATCCTGCATACGCTCTTTACAAGTTTCATGGTGAAGGTTTATGGTGGTGTTCATTTGGCAGGGTTTTAACTGTGGGTCGTTCTGAAAAGCTCTATAGTACAGAGGAGAAAGGGGTGCTTTGGGGCCGCGCCGACCGCTCGTTTTTCGTTGGCATTCGGCTCTATAGCACATCCTGAGAGAAGTATATGTCCCTATCGGGACAGGCCAAGTAGACATCATCGTTTCTGATCCGGACGATTGGGGAGTTCATGCCAAACAACCGCGCAAATGGAATGCCCGCCTACCAGAAAATCCAAGCTACGATCATGAAGCGCATTGAAAGCGGGCAGTTGAAACCAGGGGACGCGGTCGATTCGGAACGGGAGCTGGCGAAGATTCACCAGGTGAGTCTGATGACGGCGCGCCATGCCCTAACCGTGCTCGAACGGGAGGGCATGGTGCAGCGCAGGCGTGGCGCCGGAACATTTGTAGCGCCGCCCAAAGTCCACTTCAACAAGCTGACCAGTTTCACGGAGCAGATGGCCAGTCGAAGTTTGGCCGCTTGCTCGAAGGTCCTCTCGTTTGGCGTGGTTGACAACGAACAGGAAGTTGCGGCTCGTCTGGCTCTGGCGGCCAACACTCGCCTGCTCAAGCTGGAACGACTTAGGCTGGCAGCTGACGAACCGTTCGCTGTTGAAACCTGCTATCTGCCAGCCGAGGAGTTCGCTGGCATCACTCGCAGCGCCATTGCTCGTGGGTCGCTGTTTTCTATCGTGGAGTCCGACTACGGAATTCAAATCGCTTATGCCGACGAGGAAATGGATGCAACCGCCGCCTCTCCCGCAAGCGCAAATCTTCTGAAAGTTGCACGCAATGAGCCGCTGCTCAGGATCCGCCAGGTCATTTATTCGACCAAGGGAAAAGCCACGCTTTATGTGCTCGGCCTGTATCGTTCAGATCGGCACACCCTGTTAGTCCGACGATTTCGGTAAGGTTGTGGAAACACCTCATCGCCGTTCCATCGTGGCCAAAAGTCGCTACGCTTTGGAGCAGGAATGCCTAACATCAACGTTACCGTCTACGACTCGACTGAAAATAAACGTGTGCCGCGATTGTGATTTAGCCGCGTTCCAAGCGGGACCATCCACGACGTGTCGCGCCGTGACAAACAAATACCCCTCCGCGTTAGTCTGCAACAGCGTGCCTGCGCCGAAACTCGCGGTAGGCATCTCCTCATGCGTGAGCCATGATCGCCGTGCCGGGGAAATCACCGCCACCAGAGGCTTCAGTTTCTCCGAAATATCCTTGGCCGACATCGGCGCCGCCGCCGGCAAACTCGGAAATGTCTGCTCATCCTAGTTCGCTCAATCCAGCCCCTGCAACCGACGGCAGTGGAGCGAAGGAGAACACCAGCACTGTTGCGAGCGAGGTCACCATCCCGCTCACGATGAGCAGAGTGGCCAGCAACGAAGTCCATTCATGCCGCGTGCGTGGCGGTAGCCCACGCATCGCCGCACGCAACACGATCGCGACCAGGCATAGCAGCGGCAAGAGCAGGACGAGCGGAGCTAGAACCCACTTCGCCCATCGCGGCACGACAGGTGTCAGCTTTGGCTCCAGCCGACCAGGCTGGTCCGCCGGAGATTGAGTTTCTGCCACTTCGGCAGAGCTGATAACTATCTTTTCCATGTAGTGGCGCTAGACACACCACGGCGCCCAAGTGGGGAAGTATTACATTTTGTTGTATTTTCCCGTAAATTGCGAGGCGAGACTGCGAGACTTGTCGTCGGTGATGTCAAACGCGAGTCCGCCATCTCGTGGAGACCACGAGGCGCTTTACGTATATGTGATTAGCTCCGAGCCTGGACAACGGACAAGCTGGGAATTATCTGGAAGTGGCGCAGGTTGAGCGTGACCACGGTATAGTTCATGTGCAACGCCGTGGCGCCGATCAGCAGATCCTCAAACGCAATGCTGATCCCAAGCGCCGCCTGCTCGCCTTCGATGCGTCCCGCCAGTTCTGCGATTTCAGCCGTCACCGGAACCACCGCCATATCACGACGGAGTTCCTGGCTAAAAGCCCGCCGTCGTTCTCGGTCGGCATCGGTGCGGGCGCGGTAGATGCCGTGCGTCAGTTCCACTAAGGTCACCACCGAGAGCGCGGCGTCCTGTTCTCCATGCGTCGTCAGCACTCGTTGGATGATGGCCTGCACACCTTCGCCCCGGCGTTCTCCGGCAATGAGTACGCTGGTATCGAGGATTATTCCCATCAGGAGATTTCGCGGGGCTTGCGGCTCTTGATGATCTGTTCCAGGTCGGCGGCGAAGTCAGGGTCGAGCGTAGGCTCGTAGCCCACCTCCTCGGCGTGCTTCTTCGCCAGAGCGATGGATTCGGAGAGCAGGCGGGGACGGAAGTCCTCGCCGACAGGGCGAAGCACGGCCACGGGCACTTTGCCGCTCTCGATCACCACTTCCGCGCCGGCGCGCACTCGCGCCAGCACGTCAGCGAAGTTGCTGGCGGCTTCGGCTTCCGAGATGTGGATCACATGGTCAGCCATAGCGCGATTATACCCGTCGTTGCTCCTCGTCGGATTCAGCTTCGAGCGCGGCCAGCAGTGCGGCTCTCTGCTCGTTGGCGCCCTGGCCGTTAGCTGTGCCCGGCGATTTCTTGTGTTCAGCTTCGCGCCGGGATGCGTAGCCGCTTGGATCACCGCGCTTTATGATGCGCGGTGACACATAAACCCAGATGTAATGCACAGATCGCTCAAAACGCCAGACGTTAGGGCGGGACCGGGACCATTCTGTTGTCGCTTAGTGGCTGGTCCGATAGATTTTTCCATACCAGCGCAGCAGTCATAATGCCAGGTTTAGCACCAATGATCTTTCCTTTGACGAGCGGTGGCGTGATGTTTGCCCACGTAGCGCCGCAATCCGAGGTAGATAAAAGCTGAATACATCCTAGTGTCCGCGAATCGCAGCCCGATCCCGCTTCCGCGAGTGTCAAACCGTGTAGGCCGTCGACGAAGTTCACCTCCTGTATGTTGTTTATTGCCGACTCAACCGCACCGCCCCCAGACGGGCGGGATGTGGGTGAAGCCACTCCGATGCTGATTCTGTGGTCTGCAATGTTCGCTAGTCTTGGCCTCCCTTCTGCCGCTGTAACAGGTGCGAGTCCGAACCCTGGCCTATCCAGCCTCCTCACTTCCCGGCTGAAATCCGCTTGCTGCACTTTCGCCGAGGTTAAACATTTTCCAAGGTTCCGGGAGCGCTACTTTCTAACGTTCTGGGGCGCTATAATGGCGGGCGTTCTTTTCGTTCCCGGTGAATGGAGCAAAAACTTATGACAACACCTGAGCAAAACACCTGTGCCCACGTTCCCTGCACCTGTGTGGTGGAAAGTGGCAAGAAATACTGTAGTGAATCTTGCAGCGATGCCGGATCGGGTGAGCTGGAGATCGCTTGCGAATGCGGTCACGCAACCTGTTCGACAAGCATCGAAGAAGTAGCCTAGTGAACACACCAAGAATTCTCGTGTTTGATCTGCCGGGCAGGCTTTCTTACACTCAATGACGTTGCGTTCGAAGGGGCGGAACGGTTGATCGAGCCTACCTCAAAGTAGACTGTAGCGATACCAGGCTCCAAGCCCGACTTACTGTCTTAGTCCGTTCGCCACCCGGCTCGCGCCGAGGAAGGAACTCAAAACGCCGTCCCTTCCTCGGACTCCATCCCGGCTTTACCGTGCCCCCCGACCTTTCTGCCTAATCGGAACTCGAGTACCGGCCATTACGCACTCGCCTCTGGCCCCCTGGGTGGAGGTCAAGACGAATCGGCCCAAATCTCTTACCACTGTGCGAAGTCGTACAAATCGGCACTCAACCGGTGGGTTCGCCCGCGGTGGGACACATATCGGGTCCGGGAATTCGAACAGCCAGCTGTCCGTGCCGCAATCGAGGATTGGCTCAAATCTCTATGGCGGTCTCCCAAGAATCCCAATGGCTTGGCGCCAAAGATGGTGCGCTCCATTTACAACGTGATGAAGCTTGCCTTCAAATACGGTGTCAAGTGGGGATACTTGAGAGAGAATCCAATGGCCGACAAGCGTGTCGAATTGCCGCGTGGCTCGACGAAGCGAACGAAGCAACCAGTGCAGTTAACGCCTGCTTGGTTCTTCCTGCTTCTCACGAAGTCGCCGTTGCGAGAAAAATTGGCAGTGGCATTCTCGGGCTGGCTCGGTCCTCGCATCAGCGAGGCCTTCGGTCTCAAGTGGCAGGATTTGGACTTGCACGACGGCGTGGTCACTTTTCGCCGCGGTTTCGTCCAAGGCCGTATCACATTGTTGAAAACCGAGGCATCGCGAACGAATCTGCCGCTTCCGGAAGACGTGCTCGACCTGCTGCGCCAATGGCGGTCGATCACTCCCCATCCAACGGAAGACGACTGGGTGTTCGCATCGCCGTATACCAAAGGCGAACGTCCATTCTGGCCTGGCCAACTGCTCAAGACTCACATCAAACCGGTTGCTCTAAAAGCGGGTTTGCCGAGCATCGGATGGCACAGTTTCCGCCACACGGTGAGCGCTTGGGGGAAAGAGGCAGGGTTGGAACTGGAAGATGTCAAAACCCTATTGCGTCACGAGAACATCGCAACTACCTCGGACATCTATGGGGATTTGGGCCTCGAAGCGAAGCGACGGATTCAGCAAAGGCTGATCAATTTCGTCAAAGAGCAGGTTCCCGCCACGATTCAGTAAAAGAACGTGACCCTTATTTGTCCCACGAGCCTTTCCGAAATTGCCTGCAACCCACAGAAAAGAATGGCTCCTCAGGTAGGACTCGAACCTACAACCCTCCGGTTAACAGCCGGATGCTCTGCCATTGAGCTACTGAGGAGTGTTGTGAAGCGCGCGCGGAACGCGCGCTTCCTTCTGGGCGTACTTGCCTGTTTATCATAGCATCCTGCTGCGGACTGTGAAAATAGCGTGTACTCTTTCCAGTGGCGGAGGAGCTTTCCGTTCTGGCGCGCGATTAGTTGCGTGCCGTGAGTGGGGTCCCTGCGAGGTGTTTATGAGTGGAGGTGGTGGTTTGTTTTGGGCTCTTGCTTTGCTGCTTTTGATAGTTGCGGTGGTTTATGCGGGGGATGATGGTCAGACCTCTACGCCGTCTGGTCCTCCCAAGGCTGAGGTGCGGCCGCTTGAAGAAAATTTTCATGGGACCAAGGTTGTGGATAAGTATCGGTGGCTGGAGGATGGGAATAGTCCGGAGACTCGGAGGTGGGTTGCGGAGGAGATGGCTTATACGCGGGCTTTGCTTGATCCCCTTCCGGGGCGGGACGCGATTCATAAGCGGCTTACTGAGCTGTTGAGTATCGGCGACATTGGGGTGCCGCGGATTGGCGGGAAATATTATTTCTATACTCGGCGAGAGGGATTGCAGAACCAGCCGGTGCTTTATGTGCGGGAAGGGGTTGACGGTAAGGACCGCGTGCTTGTCGATCCCAACCAACTCGCGGCGGATGGAACTGTCGCCCTGGACTGGTTCGAGCCTTCTGCGCACGGAAAATATCTTGCCTATGGGACTTCGACTAGCGGGTCGGAGATGAGCACTTTGCACATCGTCGAAACCAGGACTGGGAATCTTTTGCCGGATACGATTGAGCGGACGCGGGCTGCGAGCATCGCCTGGTCGCTCGACAACTCTGGGTTTTACTATACGCGTTATCCCAAGAAGGGGGACGTTCCCGAGGGACAGGAGAGATACAACCGGCATGTCTTTTATCACGAACTGGGAACTGATCCGGAGAAGGATGAGTTGATCTTCGGGGAAGGGCGCGATCCGGAGGATTGGGCTAGCGTTAGTCTCGACAACGATGGCCGCATGCTGCTGATCACGGTGTCGCAGGGCTGGACCAAGACAGAGCTGTTTCTGATGGATTTGAAGAAAGGCACGCCGCCTACGCGCATTACTACCGGGAAGAATTTTCTTTACAGCGGGACCGTGTACAACGGGAGGGTTTACATCGTCACCAACGAAGACGCTCCGCGCTTCCGCATGTTCGTGACTGAGGCCGCGGACTACGAACGCGACGATTGGAAAGAAATCATACCGCAGACAGGCGGCGTTTTGAAAGTTGCTGAATTGTGGGGCGGAAAGATTTTTGCGCAGTACGAACAGAATGCCAGCTCACAGCTCAAAGTTTTCGATCTCGAAGGCAAGAACGTTCGCGATCTTGCCCTGCCCGCGATCGGCACGGTTTTCGGCTCCGGGGGCAAGTGGGATCATGACGAAATTTTCTACGGATTCGAGTCTTTCACGGTTGCGCCGTCGATTTACCGTTACGACCTGAAGAGCATGTCCACGTCGCTTTGGGCCAAGGTGGATGCGCCTGGGATTGACCCTGCGGCTTACGCAGTCGAGCAGGAGTGGTATCGGTCGAAAGATGGCACGCGCGTGCCTATGTTTCTTATGCACAAGAAGGGGTTGAAGAGGGACGGGTCGAACCCCACGCTCTTGACCGGGTATGGCGGGTTTGACATCAGCCTCACGCCTTCGTTCGACAGTGAAAACTATTTGTGGCTGGAGCATGGAGGGGTTTATGCCGTTGCGAATTTGCGGGGTGGGGCGGAGTTTGGAGAGGACTGGCACCGGGCTGGGATGTTGGACAAGAAGCAGAACGTTTTTGATGACATGATTGGGGCTGCGCAGTATTTGATTTCGGAAAAGTATACGGACAAAGATCATCTGGCCATTGAGGGAGGGTCAAATGGCGGGTTGCTGATGGGCGCTATGGTTACGCAGCGCCCGGAGTTGTTTCGGGCTGTGGTTTGCCGGGTTCCTTTGCTGGACATGTTGCACTACCAGAATTTTCAGATTGCGCGGCTTTGGGTTCCGGAATATGGCAGCGCGGAGGATCCGGAACAGTTTAAATGGCTTTATGCTTATTCTCCGTACCACCTTGTGAAGGCCGGGGTGGAATATCCGGCGGTTTTGTTTATGACGGCGGATAGCGATTCGCGGGTTGATCCTATGCATGCGGAGAAGATGGCGGCTTCGATGCAGGCTTTGGCTAAGAATGGTCGGGCTCGGCCTATTTTGTTGCGGATTGAGTCGAAGGCTGGGCATGGGGCAGGGACGCCGGTTAGCAAGCAGATTGAGGAAGGTACGGATGTGTTTTCGTTTTTGTTTTGGCAGTTGGGGATTGGGCGAGTAGTTCGCTGAACCTATTATCTGAACAACAGGAGGGTTGCCGTGGCTACGTCGAAGAACATTCTTAAGGAGCGGCTGGGGCGATACCGGCAGATCAAGATCAGCGTGATTGGGAGGAAGTCGGGACGGAGGATTTCGATTCCGGTGTGGTTTGTGCTGGAGGGCGAGAAACTGGACCTGCTGCCGGTGGCCGGGTCGGAGACGCAGTGGTACAGGAACCTGCTGGAGAATCCGACGATTGGGATCGATGCGCGGGGCGCGGAGGCGGAATTTCGGGCCGTCCCGGTGAACGGGGCGAAGGCGGTGAAGGCGGTGGTTGAGAAATTTCGGGAGAAGTACGGAGCTGGCGATGTGAAGAAATATTATTCGGGGTTCGATGTCGCGGTGTTGGTGCGGTTGGAGTAGCTTGCCTCGGGAACTAGGGCCCGTTTGATTTCTGATGCTTTACGCGGCGCTAAAGCGCCGCTCTTCCGCGATAGTGCGGGCTTTGCCGCACGACTGAAGTCGTGCCCTCCCCGATTTGTCGATCAGCGCAAAGTCAAAATCAACATCAAAGGCAACGGACTGGAGTGTCCGTTCTACGCCGGTTTCCCGTTGGGGAAATCTTTGAAAATAATTGGGATTAGGGTAAGTGTCACGGTTGACAGGTTGAGTCCGCAGCCAGTCTGACTTCGCCACTTTACCAGCAAATTCTCAGGCAGCGGAACCCTGATTTCGCCATGACCGACGAAGTCAGGTTGGCCACATTGAAGACGGCCCCGCCGGCGATAGCGAAGAGGATAGGTCGCGAATCTGCTATTGCTAAGAAACCAGAGATCGCCTCCACCCCAATTCCCCAAAGTGAACCCCAACCCAAGGCTGCCCAGCGCAATGCCGATCACGTAGTCTCAGTAAAAAAGCTGGAAGGTACTACCCTGGGGTTAGCTTCATGGTGTTCGCCCGGGACCCCCAGTACAGCATACTGAGGATCATGAACAACAGGCGCAATTCCATACGCCTCTGGTTGATGCATGGCCCTCCCGATCGATCCCGTGCTCCTGCGAAGCAGCCTGCCCCAACCGGGCGGCGCGAGCGATAGGGGAGAGCTCGCGCCGCGAGCGAAAGATACTGCCCATCTAGAACACTACCTTGGCGGCGACTTGAATAATGCGCCCTTCGCGGCTGCCTGTAACTTCCCCAAACGGACCCGTGTAGCCGTTCAACTGGGTACTTACGGCATTCCACTGCGTGTGATTGAAGGCGTTGTACATGTCCGCGCGAAGCTCAGCGTGGAAACTTTCGTGGAAGGCAATGTTTTTTCCGAACGCGATATCCCAGTTGTTCTGCCCGGGTCCGCGCACCACGCCCGGGTCAGTAGTACCTTGAACGCCGCTGGGCGGCACGACGAACGCGTTGGTATTGAAATACTGTGCAAAAGTCCGTTGGGAGTGGGGAAAATTAGGGTTGCTTACCATATTAAGGTTTCCGAGCCCGTTGTACGGTGCATAATCGTTCGCCTGGTTACCAGCTCCATTGAAAACCGTCAGAGCATCGCCTGACTCGAGGGTTGCGATTGCCGAGATGTGCCAGTCGCCGAGAGCCGGCCGCACGTAGGCCGGCAGATGCTGCCCATAGGTGGGTTGATAGGTGGTCTGGAACAAGAAGCGATGCCGGTGGGAATAGGTCTCTTCGCCGTACGACCTGATGATGCTTTGCGGATAGTTATAACCGGTGTCTTGATTTCCCTGTCCGTTGATGCCTCGCTGCCCAAGGGTTTTTGAGTAGGTGTAGTGGGTCAGAATTTGCAGCCCGCGAGTCATTTGGCGTTGGAATTTCACAATGCCGGCGCTGTAGTTACTGTTCAGGCCAGCCCTCTGCACATAAATATCCCCAAACCTGCCGGAGTTGTATGGCCGGGCGGCGTTATAGGCATTCTGACTAGCCCACTGCGTGCTATAGGGCGCAGCGTTAATGTCATCCAGGTACCAACCGTTTCTCCCTTCCGCCCCGATGTAAGAGACGGTAACCACAGAATTGCGGGCGACTTCCTGCTGGATATCCAGCAGGTAGCGGTGGATGTAAGGCGTGCGAAACGATTTCTGGTCGGCGTACATGACCGTTTGGTAAGCCCCGGCGCCATAATAGCCCTGCCCCGGGCCGGTAGGGCTGGGGTAGGTTCCCAGAGCGACTTGCGGCGACGTCGGAAAGACTTGAGAAAGACTGGCGGTCTGCGGCGTTGAGTTGTCGATTTCATCGCCGACGAAGCCGCCGGGCACGCCCCCGTAAAGGGCTGAGCCCAGGACGTTCGATATCTGGCTCGCGCCCGAATTGTAGTAAAGGCCATATCCCGCGCGGACCACAAGCTGGGGGCGAACCTGCATCGCCAGGCTGAGTCGGGGAGCGAAGTCGTGCTTGGGAGCGGGGGCATAGTGCTGCGAAAAGCCGGGGGCGATGCCGGGTATAGCGAGAGTATCCGTGGCCGGCTCGTAGAGGGCGCAGCAAGCGTTGTTTGTAGCGAAGATAGGAATGGGCAGTTCGTAGCGGAGTCCGTAGGAGACCGTCAGCCGCTGCGTGACCTGAAACTTGTCGTTGAAGTAGCCCGCGTAGTAAGGGATTACGACGTTCGGTTCCGGGGCGAACGGCCCACCCGAGGTGTAGCTGTAGCGTTGATGGATCACCGTGGGCAAGCCCAGCAAGACCTCGGCGAAAGCGTCTCCGCCGGCTCCCTGGCTAGAGGTGAACAGCTGGGGACCGGCGCCGCAGTACGCATCGGCGAAGGGCGCGCAGCCAAACGCTACATAGCGGACATTGTCGAAATCCTCTTCCGCTTTGCGGAGGTAGTTGAATCCGAAGGTCATGGTGTGATGCCCGCGAATCCAAATCATATTGTCCGAGAATTGCCGGGAGTTATTGGAAGCGAGAAAGTATTCCTCGTAACCTACGCTGGGTTGGGAAACCGCACCAGAAGAAATCGGGCCGTAGTTGTAGATATTCAAGCCGAGGATGCCGGTGTTGCCGCCGGAGGCGGTGCCGGCATTCGTGAAGATCGAGTTAAACGGGTTGGCAGGGCTATTGGCGTAGGCGAGTTCCGCGGGGCTCAACGTCTGCAGGGCACCGCTGCCTATGGCAAAGATGAACTCGTTGGTCAGATGCGGACTGAATACATGGGCCTCATCGATGGTGACGACGTGGGACTTGTCGCTTACGTTGGCGTTGGCCTGCATCAGGTTTGGGACCAGGCCGCCGGCATTGTCGGGCGTGGCGCTGTATTGGGACCAGGCGACAAAAACGCTATCTTTCGATGAGATGCGGTAATCGAAGCGGCTATCCCAGTGATAGGGGGTGACTGCCTGCCTCGAGGAATACTGGTAATTGGCGCCGTCATTGGCCGCAGTGGGTGTCAGATTGGCAGCCGGAAACAGGTTCGCGAGGGCAGTTATTTGCGCGGTCTCCGTCGCCGGATTGAAGAGGCCAGCAGTGACCAGGTTATTGAAGGGGATGGCGGTGCCAGTATATGGGTTGTAAAGCTGCCCAGCTGGGTTGGAACAGACTCCGGTCGTAGGATTGAAGGTGCCCGAATTGACCGGGCCGGTGCAATCTTCTCCAAAGTTCCCCGCCCGCTCCAGGCCGCTCGGAACGATGGCAAGGTTGTTCGGCCCGGTCAGCGAATGCGGGTTGCGCTCGTAGTTGACGAAAAAAAAGGCGCGGTTTTTCAGGTTGAGAACTTTAGGGATGTAGACCGGGCCTCCTAGGCCGCCGCCGAACTGGTTGAAGCGGAATGCGCTTTTGGTAAATAGGCCCTGCGCCCGGTTGATTGGAACCAGCGCATTCAAGACATCGTTTTCCACGAAATCGTAGACTTCACCGTGGAAAGTGTTCGTGCCCGCTTTAGTGGTTGCGTCGAGGTTCGTAAAATCGCGGCCATATGCAGCGGAGAAATCCGCAACGCCGACTCTCACCTCGCCGATAGCTTCAGCAGAGGGCTGGAAGCTGCTGCCACTTTCGTAGTTCTCGTTGGCGTTCACGCCGTTCACATAGTATCCATTGTCACGGGAACCCTCCGCGTTGCCGCCCGCGGTGTAATCCGCACCGCCGGATGTGTACGACGCTCCGACTTCATAGGTGCCGCCTAGATTGATGTTAAGGCGGGGAGACGTGCTCACGCCCGGGGTCAACTCCGTCAGGGACGTCCAGTTGCGGCCGTTCATCGGCACACTCGAAATTTGGTTCTGGTCAATCTTTAGATCGAGATCCGCGGATTCGGTCTCGAGCAGAGGCGCGGAGGATCCAGTCACCGTCACCTTCTCCGAGACCGAGGCCAACTGGAGCTGGAAGTCGAATCTGAGAGAGGATTGGGGCGTCACCGGCAGTGAGTCTGAGACTGACTTCTTGAATCCCGCAAGCTCGACTGAGACCTGATAGCTGCCTGGCAAGAGCTGGGAAAACTCGTAGTGCCCGGTCGCGTCCGTGTTCGCGGTCGAAGTTTGATTTCGACCTAAGTCGAGCAGCATCACCCGGGCTTTGGGCACGACTGCGCCGGATGCTTCGGTGACCACGCCGCTGACGCTGCCGCGTTGGGAGAATTGAGCGAACGAGGCCAACGTCAAGACGAACAGAGATGCTGGCAGAATCATGATCCGCGACCCGGGGGTTCGCATGCTGTGTCTCCTGAAACCGTCCGCGGGCGCCGTACGTGTCGCAGCGACCCGGCTGATTTGAAACGTTTCAACTTCCGAACGCCAGGAATTTACTCCAGCTTGTTTGCGCTTGTCAACCACTAAAACAAGAACCGATTGCTTGGGAACTCAAAGCCGATGCTACCTGCGTCTCCGGCCACCATGTTTGCCCTTACTCATTGTTCGCTCGATGCTTTCCGGTGCAACGGCCGGCGGCGGTCCAACCGAATTGCGCTTCTTCAACTCTGTCGGGAGAAGGACTTTTTTCGGCGCGGAGCGCAACCCGTCTATCCTCTGCATCAGAAGCCGGCCGGCGGTAGCCCCCAACTGATATCCGGGCTGGTAAACCGATGTCAGGGAAGGATCTGTGAACTTGGTAAACTCCAGGCTATCAAAGCCGGCAATCGACAAATCCTCGGGACACCGTAGGCTAAGTTCACGAGCCGCCTGCAGCACACCAAAAGCCATCAGATCGTTGCATGCGAAAATAGCAGTCGGGCGCGGAAGCATCCGCAGGAGCCGAAGAGCTGCCTGGTAGCCGCTCTCCGTATCGAATCGCGCTTCCTGCACAAATTCCGGCTCAATCTCTATACGGGCTTCGTTTAACGCTCGCGTAAAACCTTTCAATCGTTCTGCCGCGTTGGTCAACCCGAGCGGCCCAGCGATTACCGCCAAACGTTTGTGCCCCATCTGAATCAAATGGCGTGTTGCCAGATAAGCGCCTTCAGCATTGGCCACCAAGACGGCATCGCCCTTCCATCCAGCCGGGACCCGATCGATGCAAACCACGGGGACCTCAGCCGACGCATAGGCTCGGAGGTGGCTCGCGATATCCGCACCAGCCGCCGGAATGATCAATAGTCCGGCAATATGATAAGAGCGTAATTCGCGAACGTAGGAGTCTTCCTTGGAAGGATCGTTGTCCGCGTTGCAGAGGATCACGCGGAAGGATCGCTTGTAGGCCACGTCCTCCACGCCCCGAACCACGCCCGGAAAGAACGGGTTCGTGATGTCCGGAATCACCATTCCGAGCATGTTGGTTCGGTTCTTCCGAAGCCCCTGCGCTAGGGCACTCGGCTGATAGCCCATGCTGCGAATGGCTTCGATCACGCGCTCTCGCAGCTTCGCCCGAACGGTCGCGGTTTCATTGATTACGTGCGACACCGTGCCGATAGAGACACCAGCACGCTCCGCGATTTGTCGCATTGTCACAGGTGCTGCCATGACTTGCCGCGTTGAAGCACGACAGAGGCTGTTCGTCGCTTCAGATAACTGCCGACCGGATCATTGCGAGTCCACTACGCAACGGAATCCAACTCCCCCGGAGCGGTCCATGCTGGAGGACATCATCAGGAGCTTTCCGTGCTCGTTCAGCTTGTAAGCCTGAGGGAAATACCAGATCGAGCCCTGCGGCTGATAGTAACTGCCGCCGCGGAGAATGCCCCCCCGTGTGTGCTGGTCAACAAATTCCTCGGTCCATTGCCACACATTTCCTACCATATCCATAACGCCGAATGGACTGGCTCCCTTGGGATGTGCGTCAACCGGATCTGGACCTCGCATGGTGCGCGATTTATCGGGCACGGGCACCGCGCCGGGGTCCCACTCGTTACCCCAGGGATAGAGGCGGCCGTCCGTGCCTTGGGCCGCGTACTGCCACTCCCACTCATGCGGCAGGCGTTTTCCAGACCAACTCGCGTATGCCCGGGCGTCTTGCTGCGAGACCCAAGTCACCGGTTTATTTTCCCATCCCGGGGGATAGCTTCCATCCTTCCAATCGCGGAGAAAATTCAGGTCGTCTTTAGGGTGATAGTGGGTCGAGTCCAGGAACTTCTTGAATTCAGCGTTGGTAACTGGGTACTTATCGATATAAAAAGAAGTGACGTGCATGGGGTGCTCGTGAAAGCGTCGCGGGGCGTTCTCCCAGGGATATTGGACATCGACGCCGATATCGTTGAACCCCTCAATCTCGATTCCGGAAACCTTGAAAAGAAAATCCGCCGCAGGGACCTTGACCGTGCCCGCAGGCGCGCTGCTTGCCGTCTTCGTCGCTTGGATCGGCATGATCTGCTGTGGCAGGACTTGCCATTCGTGCGGGTAGTCGGCCAGCGGCGTTGCCGTCAGCTCTTTCATTTTGGACATCAGGGCCACTACCTTCTGGTCGGGTCCGCTGTTGGTCGCCAGGACAGCGCCATACCCCTTGGCTTCGATCGAGAAAGCAAGTACCGTTCTGCCACCCGGCCTGGGTTGAGGCATGAGTTCAACTCCGTGGTAAAGATCGAAGTAACGGAGGTTGTCTTTCGCTCGAACCTCGATCTGGTCGCCATCGACGTCGTATTGGTTACGGTTCACAATTGTCCAAACCGCTTCTCCGCCTAGCGGCCAGCGGCTAGCATACACCCCGTAGCGAAGCATGGGCGACATCGGTTCCCAGTCTTGGCTGATGAGGAAAGGCGAAACGCCACGTTCGATCGTGGCGACCCGTCGAGTGGCTTCTGCATCGCGCGGCGTGATTCCATTCCAGATGCCCCAGATGTTCTCCCAACTTTCCCAGCCAACCCCGTTGAAAAAAGCAAACTGCAGATCGTCGGTTTTGTCGCGGTTCCAACGGTGCGAGATGTTGACCATGTGCCGCGTTTCAAGCCACTTATATTTATCCACGAGAGGAGTGAAAGGAAATTGGTACTGGCCCCAGGTCATCACGTTCCACGCTAAGGCTTCATCTGACGGTCCTCCCTCGGGTTCAAAAGCAAGTGGATGGCCAATTTTGTCCGCGGCTAACGAGAATGCCAGGGGAACACCGTCCTGCGTGTCGCCATTGATACCGTCGGCGCCGACTTCCGCCATCAGACTGGCGATCGCATCTGGCCAAGGCATGCCGGCATCCCGAACACCTTGGTCCCACATCATCATCGGAAACAAAACCCTCACGCCGCGGCGATGGAAGTCGGCAATCATTTGCCTTACTCCGGGAACACCTCCAGGCATGCTGCGAATCATGTCGTGCTGATTCCGATTGTCGATTCCCAGGTTCGGGTAGGTTGGCCAGATCAGGACCGCGTCAATACCGCCATAGCGCTTCTCAAGGTCGTCAAGGTACCGGTCCACGGTGTAGTTCCCCGCGACGGGATCATAAAAGTACCGATCCTGAACCATCATCTGGGGCTGTATGAAACTCGACTGCGTCCATTGCAAGGCGGGTAAATCGTACCTAGCACCATCGTAGCCAACACGAATACGACGTTCCATTCTCCAGTGCGTGATATCGGCAAGCCATGTATCATGTTCTGTCTGACTGCACGGCTTCGAGCCTCCCTCCCAAAGTCCCTTCATCGTCAGGCATTCTGGTACCGGAATCTGCTGTCCCTTGGGCGAGAAATGCGAGTCCTGGGCAGAAGAAATCGTGGCGACGGCGAGAATGAGAAGTGCGATTTGCAGCAATAGGGACCTCATGGAGTGTGTCACCTCAGTCTCGATATCAAATTCCGCCTGTAATATAAAACGTTTCAAAATAGTTGTCTACACTCGATGCCGCTGTAAATGGTCCCCATTGTTTGGCACGGAGCAAGAAGTGGCCATCTCTTACCCTTTCGACGCGCCCAATTGAGCTTCTCACTGCATGGCGGCGAGACTTTAGGAATGCTGGGCTACCCACATAGCGGGAGTTAAGGTTCGGGAGGCACCTGATGGGGCGAAGCGCAAGTCCGGGAACTACCGCAGCCCGGTAGTCGCGGACGGAGATTCTCATCGGTCGGTGAGGGCACACTTGTTCCGCGATTGACCCTTTTGTTGCAACGTGTTATAAATGCCCGTTTTACGATGGTGCGTCCGGGGCGGAGGGTTCGCTTTCTGGTCCGGGCGCGAACTCCGACGCGGCCAAGCTCCAACACTCCGTTCTAGTTTTGCGGTGGAAGCGTGTTCGGAATTCCGGCGGCTGAATCCCGTGGGCTGTACTGGGTGTGCTCGGACGGGATGCTGCGCCGGAAGGCTGTATCTAAACACGTTTGTATATTCCTAAAGCCGACTCATTTGGAGGACTTATTATGCGCACCCGGCTCGCCGCTGCTGCGTTTGAAGGATACCGTGTGGTATCTGGTTTTCTGAAAAAGACTTTGGGCGTGGGGGCAGTGATTGGCGTTGGCGCCGCTCGGGCTCTGGCTCAACCTGCTGGCGAAGGCGCCGGGGGCGAAGCTTCGCTGAAACTTCCGGACCTTTCCTCGGTCAGCTTCCTGAACGGCGCCATCGACGGGCATCGGCTGTTGATGATTGGGATTCTGTTTTGCATCTTCGGACTCGGCTTTGGCCTGGTCATTTACATGCGGCTCAAGAATCTGCCGGTGCATCGCGCCATGCGGGAGATCTCGGAACTGATCTATGAGACCTGCAAGACTTATTTAGTGACGCAGGGGAAGTTCATTTTGCTGCTGTGGGCATTTATTGCCGTCATTATTTTGCTTTACTTTGGGCTGCTGCAGCATATGGAAGCCATGCGGGTCGCAATTATTTTGGGGTTCAGCCTGGTTGGGATTGGCGGAAGTTACGGCGTGGCTTGGTTTGGAATTCGCGTGAACACGTTTGCTAACTCGCGGACGGCGTTCGCTTCGCTGCCGGGGAAGCCGTTTCCCGTCTACCGGATTCCGTTGGAAGCCGGTATGAGCATTGGGATGATGCTGATCAGCGTGGAGTTGCTGATCATGCTGATCATTCTGCTGTTTGTTCCGGGCGATTACGCCGGGCCTTGCTTTATCGGATTTGCTATTGGTGAGTCCTTGGGCGCGGCTGCGCTGCGTATTGCCGGCGGCATCTTCACGAAGATTGCCGATATTGGATCGGACTTGATGAAGATTGTTTTCAAGATCAAGGAAGATGATGCGCGCAATCCTGGCGTGATTGCCGATTGCACGGGCGACAATGCCGGCGATTCGGTTGGGCCTTCGGCTGACGGCTTTGAAACTTACGGCGTTACGGGCGTGGCGCTGATTACTTTTATTCTGCTGGCCGTGAAGACTCCGACTGTGCAGGTGCAGTTGCTGGTTTGGATTTTTGTGATGCGCGTCATGATGCTGGTGGCGAGCTCGGTTTCCTACTTCCTTAACGCCGTTATCGCCAAAGCGCGCTTCGGCCATGCCGATGACATGAATTTCGAAACTCCGCTCACGACGCTGGTGTGGCTCACTTCGATCGTCTCGATCGGACTGACCTTTCTGGTGTCTTACTTCATTATTCCTGAGCTGGGCGAGGACCTCACCCAGTGGTGGAAGCTGGCAGTGATCATCTCCTGCGGGACTCTGGCGGGAGCGTTGATTCCGGAGTTGGTGAAGTCGTTTACCTCGACGGAATCGCGGCACGTGAAGGAAGTTGTTATCTCCGCCGAAGAAGGCGGCGCGTCGTTGGGAATTCTTTCCGGCTTTGTTGCGGGAAACTTCTCCGGCTACTACCTCGGACTGTCGATGGTTCTGCTGATGTCGATCGCATATTACTTCAGCACGATGGGCTTGGCGGTGGCCGCGACTATGCTCGCTCCCGCGGTCTTTGCCTTCGGATTGGTCGCCTTCGGATTCCTGGGCATGGGCCCCGTGACCATCGCCGTGGATTCCTACGGGCCGGTTACCGACAATGCTCAATCGGTCTACGAACTCTCACTGATTGAGCAGGTTCCAAATGTCGAAGCTGAAATCAAGAAGGATTTCAACCTGGGGGTGAACTTCGAGCGCGCCAAACACTTGCTCGAAGCCAATGACGGGGCGGGAAACACGTTCAAGGCCACGGCGAAGCCGGTGCTCATCGGCACAGCCGTCGTCGGGGCCACCACCATGATTTTTTCCATCATCATGGCGTTGACCAGCGGCCTCACCGCAGATGTTGAAAAGCTTTCATTGCTGCACGCGCCTTTCTTCCTGGGTCTGATCACGGGCGGCGCGATGATTTACTGGTTCACTGGCGCATCCACTCAGGCCGTTACCACCGGCGCCTACCGGGCGGTCGAGTTCATCAAGGCCAACATCAAGCTGGAAGGAGTGGTGAAGGCTTCGGTCACCGACAGCAAGAAAGTGGTCGAGATCTGCACGAAGTACGCGCAGAAAGGAATGTTGAACATCTTCATCGCGGTCTTCTTCGGCACGCTGGCGTTCGCCTTCGTAGAGCCGTTCTTCTTCGTCGGCTACCTTATCTCGATCGCGGTCTTCGGGCTTTACCAGGCAATCTTTATGGCCAACGCCGGCGCGGCCTGGGACAACGCCAAGAAGATCGTCGAAGTCGAAATGAAGCAGAAAGGAACTCCGCTGCACGATGCTACGGTGATCGGCGACACGGTGGGCGATCCCTTCAAGGATACTTCGTCGGTCGCGCTGAATCCGGTCATCAAGTTCACTACTTTGTTTGGATTGTTGGCGGTGGAGTTGGCAGTTACTCTCACCCGCGATCAGGGGCCGACGATCACCAACGTGCTGGCGTTAGCTTTCTTTCTGGTTTCGTTCTTCTTCGTGTACCGGTCGTTCTACGGGATGCGGATTCGGAGCGGAGGCAGCGTTTGATTTTGCGTGGCGCGAGCGCTCGAGCGCTGCATGTTTAGAGGCGCAAAGTCCTCATACTGAGACTAAGTCCCCCACGCGGATGGTTCCCCCCGCAACGATATCAGCCCGCAAGCCGCCGCGATGAATCAATCCAGCGAGCACGCCTTTCTGGGTCAACCCTTCCAGATAGGCGCACGGCTCGCATAACCGGGTCCCCAAGAGGCGTATAGGACCCACTAGAAACTCGCGGCCCACAAGGTGATTCAGCGGCACGCCGCGCGTCACTAGATTCCGGCGGGACGCGCCGGGCGCAAGGACAATGTCCTTTTCGCTTTTGAGCGCTTCGATGGCTTCGATTTCAATCAAGGTGATATCGCGGCTGGCGCCTGGGGATTTTGACCAGTATCCCGTCCCATGGAAGTATCGGTCCCCTTCGATTCCGCGTCCAGCGACGGCCGTTACTTCCTGGCGCGATTCCATCGGCACCATAGCTTGTGGCGCAATGTAAATAAAGACAATATTTCCCTGAAACAAGCGGCCCCCATGTCAGCGTCGGCCTGGCGAAGCGTGGGGCCCGCTGCCTTGCCAAACTGAAACCACTACCTGCTTTTCTCCGCGTCCTTCGCGAACCCTTAGCGAGCTTTGCGTTTAAGAGCCTTCCCCACCGCCACCCCGGCGAGGGTTTCCCATTACAGAATCTACCCGATTACCAAATGACCCATTCCCTCTAGTTTGGCCCTTTCATTTTGTCTTTCACGCTGTGGGCCAGCTTCTCGATTTCTTCCGCCTTCTTGAGCACTTCGAGGGACAGAACATTTTCATTCGATTTGTCCACGGAATTTTTCAAATCCACCGCCAGCTTTAGGAGTTTGTCGGTATCGGACTTGAGCGCGGCCTGCCGCTGCAGGTTGGCTTTCTTGGCCATGTCGCGAGCCAGGCGCTGTTGAGCTTCGTCTGCGTCAGTGGGCCGCGTGGGATCCGCCTTCATCAGCGGCGGCGGAGCTGCGGGCGGTCCGGGGAGTTGGGATTGCGCGTGGCTGGGAATCGCAAACAGCAAAAGGATAGAAAGTGTCCAAGTGCTTCGTTGAAGTCGCACGGTGTCCTCGAAAACGGACGTGAATCTGCTGGTCCGTTCTGGAAAGTATGACAGCTTTTGGGCGGACAAGGAGAGGAAATAGTACCGAGCACCTGGCACCGAGCGAACCTTAAAGCTATCCAAGGGCTCGTGCCGCTTTCTTGCGCGTTACTTGGGGAAAGGAAGTCGAAAGCCCGGCCCTGTCTCTGCGAGAACCGGAGAGACAAAGACGGGGCACCCGCTTACGTTTTGTGATTGTTAGAGCGAACTCATGTTGGAGAGGAACTCGCCGTTCGACTTGGTTTTGCTCAGCTTGTCGATCAGCAACTCCATCGCTTCCACCGGAGACAGCGGGTTCAGGACCTTGCGGAGGACCCAGATTCGCGAAAGGTCTTCTTTGGGAATCAGCAACTCTTCCTTACGGGTGCCGGAGCGTTGAATATCGATGGCGGGGAATACGCGCTTATCTACCAGCTTGCGCTCGAGAATGATTTCGGAGTTGCCCGTGCCCTTGAATTCTTCAAAGATCACATCGTCCATGCGGGAGCCGGTGTCGATGAGCGCGGTAGCGATGATGGTGAGCGAACCGCCTTCTTCGATGTTGCGGGCCGAGCCGAAGAAGCGCTTGGGACGTTGCAGGGCGTTTGAATCCACGCCGCCGGAAAGGACCTTGCCCGAGGGTGGAACGATCGTGTTGTAGGCGCGAGCCAGACGCGTGATTGAATCGAGCAGGATGACCACGTCGCGCTTGTGCTCGACCAGGCGCTTGGCCTTCTCTATCACCATCTCCGCGACTTGCACGTGGCGCGCGGCAGGCTCGTCGAAGGTGGAAGAAATCACTTCGCCTTTTACCGAGCGCTGCATGTCCGTGACTTCTTCGGGACGCTCGTCGATCAGGAGCACCATCAGCACCACTTCCGGATGGTTCGTGGTAATCGAGTTCGCCACATTCTGCAGCAGCATGGTCTTGCCGGCGCGGGGGGAGAGACAATCAAGCCGCGCTGGCCCTTGCCGAGAGGCGTAAGTAGGTCCATGACTCGGGCGCTGGAGTTCTCGCGCGTCGTCTCCAGCTTGATCCGCTCCTGGGGATACAGCGGGGTGAGGTTGTCGAACAGGATCTTGTTGCGGGCTTCGTCGGGCGACTCAAAGTTTACCGCCTCGATCTTTACCAGCGCGAAGTATTTTTCGCCCTCGTGCGGAGGCCGCACCTGTCCGCTGATGGTGTCGCCGGTTTTCAGATCAAACTTGCGGATTTGCGACGGCGAGACATAAATGTCATCCGGACCGGGCAGGTAGTTGTAATCCGGGGAGCGCAGGAAGCCGTAACCGTCAGGCAGGATTTCGAGCACACCCTCGGCGAAGATGTGGCCTTCTTTTTCGCTCTGCGCCTGGAGGATTTTGAAGATGAGGTCCTGCTTGCGCAGTCCGCTGGCACCGGGCAGTTCCAAGGTCCTTGCGATCTTGGTCAGCTCGGTAATGTTCTTTTCTTTTAGTTCAGCAATGGTCATGATTCACCTAAACCCGGTCACTTAAACGTATCCGTTTCAGCGTTGTCGGGAGATTTTCAAAGGAGGGTATTCAGGGAAGACAAAAACACCACGAGGCAGGCGGACAGGGCTGCCTTAAGCAGCCCGCCGTTGTGCCTCAGCAAAATTTTCCGGCTCTGACAGAACTTCCTGCCGCTCCGCGCCCGCGATCCGGTCCAACACCCCATTCATTGTTTCTTGGATTCTGGTGCTGGGCCGATGGAACTTCCGCGTGGCCTTGGAGGCGAGCTGGCAAAGCATATAACGATTCCGTAAAGTCTGTAAAGCGTCAAACACACGATCGGAGCGCATGTCGGTATTACTCCTTCCTTATAAGTATGGGCATTTCGCTTTCGCCCCTGTCCCAGGAAACTGGCCGGAACCCCACAAGTCGCCCTAAGTCATTGATTCCACTAAGGTTGTAAAGGAGTTAGCGCAATTCCTACCCAGAATAGATGCGTGATCGGACACCGAAGATGCTCGTTTTTCCTGATTTGGGCTCACAGGTCGAGGTATCTCAGAATAAGACCTATAGGCTCCGGTTGTCCGCGGGCCAACATAATGTAGCTGGAAACGGAAGATAGGTCAACATATTTCTCATAGCTTTACGTATCTTTACTGTCAACAGTCCCGATCCGAACCGAACCCAGATTCACCGCCGCTTCGCTCGCTATCCCGCTTCGAGGACAGACAGAGCAGGATGAGCGTAGATCACGGCGAAGCGGCAAAAGGAACGACCACCCCATCCACTCACTGGTGCGAGCGAAATCCTTGCGAAACCTAGGATTCCGCAGCCGTAGATACTTTTTGCTCCTTGCATTCGCCTAGGCCACGGCATAAACTCTGCGGGCGATCGGGCGAAGCGCGAAATCGGTTCTTATGCTGGCATAGAAAAACCCAGAGGAGGAACAAGTGAAAAGAACATCTTTCGCACTGGCGTTAACGATAGCGCTCAGCCTCTCAGGGGCGGCGCAGGAGGATAAAGCGCCAGTGGTGTCTCGTCATCGTGCCGGCCACCCCGCGGTAGAAGTTCAGGAGTCCAAAGACAGCCTGTCCCCGAGCCTGCCAGCTTTGTGCAAACCCTGCTTGTTCTATGGGGGCGACATCAACCCCAGCTCTCCGAATGCAGCGGGCTTGCCGGATGGGAATACTCTGCTCGCCAGCGTCAGCGGCAGCACCTATGGCGCGGTGAAGATTCCCGCCGGGGTTACCGCCACCATCAAGGGCGTGCTCTTCAACGTGCAGGGATTAGCAGCCTTTGATCCCAGGACGGCCAGCTATGACATCCGGACGGGGGTTTCGGAAGGCGACGGTGGCACCAGCATTGCCTCCGGCACGGCTCATATCGAGGTGGCTCAGACGGGCCGTGTCTTCCTCGGCGCCTACGAGTATTCGGTTGTGGTTCGGTTTCCCAGGATAACGCTCGTTTCAGGTGAGTATTGGATCAACGTAACGCCCAACTGCACCAACACGCTGGACGGCAGTTGCATTGTCTTCGGACAGTTTGTATCCAACACCACTTCAAAGACCAACAACTTGCGCGGCAGCTGGCAACCGGCTCACGAGATGTTTTTGAATTCGCCGCTTTCCGGGGTCACCTGGGCAAATTGGTGCGATCCCGACCAGGATCTCAACCAGGTACAATGCGCCCGTCTGTCGTTCGGCTTGCTGGGAGGTGTCGAGTGAAGAAGACTCTTTTCGCGACAACGCTTATAGCAGCGCTCACCCTAACCGCAGCGGCCCAGCAGAAACCGGCGATGTGGCTGCATCGTAGCGGCAGTTCCGAGGAGCCTCAATGGGCCCCCTCGGGAACCCCACCCGCATTGTGCAGGCCGTGCTTGTTCTATGGAGGCGACCTGAACCCAAACGATCCCAACGCTATCGGCCTGTCGGATGAAAACACTCTTTACATCGTGGGCAGTTCCACATACGCGGCCTACAACGTGCCCAACGGGGTTACGGCTCGGGTGACGGGAATTCTCGTCAACGTGCTGGCTTCGGTTAATTTCGATCCCAAGATTGCTTCCTATGACATCCGCACGGGCATCGTCGAAGGCAGCGGCGGCACCAGCATCGCTTCCGGCACGGCGAAGATCAGGGTGGCTCTAACGGGACGGACTTACCTCGGCATGAACGAGTACTCCGTGCTGGTGCGTCTGCCTGCAGTCCAATATCTGGAAGAGGGCGAGTACTGGTTCAACGTTACCGCCACCTGCACCAACGGGGCCACGGATGGCAGTTGCTACGTGGGCAGAATCTTCCTCTCGAACACAACGCAGGACACAAACGGGATTTCTGCCGACGCGCAGCCGACGGGCTCGATGTATGTGAACTCGTCCTTTTTTGGCCTCACCTTTGTCAACTGGTGCACCCTAGGATTGAATTCGTCTCAATGCGGGGCTGCGTCGTTCGGTTTGACCGGGACGGCGAGGAAGGCTGAGTAGGAGAAATCGATCTAAGTTTTGCCAGAACACTCGGAGAGGCCGGGGAAAGATCCGCGGCCTCTTTGTGGTTTAACGGGTAATCGTCCAGCCGGTTGTTACCGCCGGAGGTCGGCGAATCACGCGCGCCGCTCATCCCGCCCAAAACTCCGCAGCTAGGGTTTGGCAGGAGGTGCAACGGTCTTAGCTTCCTCCGGGGTCTTCTGCCCTTCTATTTTGCACTTGTATTCTTTGCCATGGTCGCGGCGTATGTAGAGCCTTCCGTCGACCACTCGATAATCCACTGGCTGCCCTAGCCCGAATTGTCCTTCCTGGAAGGCGCCACAGTAGTCAATCAGGTAGACCAGCTCCGTGCCTTTCAATTCGAAAACCGTCACCTCGCGGGGAACGCCTTCAGCATCTGCGCCTGCGCCCCAGATATCGGTGCGATTCTCCCAACCCTGGATCGTTCCCTTTTGATAAGTGTGCGACGTCTTGTCGGAGCCAACTGCACAGGTTGACAAAAGGACGGCCAAGAATGCTGTGCGCGCTACCGTCACCCTACTCATGAAGCACTCCTAAAGTGTTTAGGAGTTTCTCCTTGCTCTGAATCGGATCGTCACATCGGACCCCGAAGTAGGACCGTTAACTCATCAAGCGTAATCCTCGGCCGCGTCAAGCTGCATAGCAATCGTGTAAAGAATTGAGGAGATTGTGTAATGCGGGCCGAGTGTTCAGAAGCTATATCGTGCGCTTCGGTTCCAATTCGGTGTCTGCGACCAAGTCGGGATGCAGGCGGCGGAGGGCCTAGGCTACGGGGCAATTCCAACACACTGGGCGGTGGAGGAGAATACTTCGGGGGTTGCCTTTGGGACGTTGGCCGCGGAAATTCGTCCCAAGTCACCGTTCCTTCCAAAATCAGCCCAGAGGTATCAACTTCTCCAACAACAACGGTTGTCCCGCACGGTCAGTATAGTTACGATGTCTGAGTGTTGGGTTTTGTCGTTCCACGAAGGCAAACCAGGTGACTTTCCCATGATGCAAGCCTCTCCCGATACGCCTCGGCGCTCCCGTCCCCCGCAGAACCTGGAGCGCGAAGAATCTCAGCTCTGGCGATGGATTCTCCTGTTCATGATCCTGCTGGCCGCTGGCTTTGCCGCGCTCGCCTGGGAACGGCTGGAAACTCTGCCTTACCATTTAGGCCCAGTGGCGATGGGCGTACTCCTCTTGTCCGTACTTCTAGCCGCCTATGCCCACGGCCGGCGGAAGGAAGTAGTCGAGCTCAAGATGTTGCTGCAGGATTTGCAGGAACATGTGGGCGCCGCACCCTCCGAGGCGCAACTCGACCAACTCAACGACATGCTTACGCGCTCCAACCGCAGCTTCAAGGAACTCATTGACTCCCTTGAAGATGCCGCCTGCGCCGCATCTCTGGACGGCACTGTGCGCACCGTCAATAAGCGCGTCAGCGAACTTGCGGGGCTTCCTTACACCGCAATCGTGGGTCAGAAATTTTTCGATATCGTCGAAGAACCAACCCGCGACAGCGTAGAAGCCGGCCTCGCGCGTTTTTTGGAGAACAGACACTGGGCGGGCACCGTCCGCGTGCGTTTCAAGAACAACGCGCGGCCTCGCTACTTCGATTGCGTTCTCAGTGCGATCGTCAAGAGTGACGAGGTGGTCGGGGTCAGCGTGCTGGGACGGGACGTGACCGGACAGCACGAAAAAGAGCTGCGTTTCACCGAACTGTTTGAGACCCTGCAGGAAGGCGCCTACTTCAGCACCCCGGAAGGCAGACTTCTCGACGCCAATCCCGCGCTGGTGAGCATTCTAGGCTATGCCACGAAAGAAGAGCTGCTCGCGCTCGACCCCGGCAACCTGAACGTCGATCCCGCCCAACCACCCGTGCTCGGCCGCGCTCCCAACGATCGCGGCGACGTACGGGCACGCGAGATCACACTTCGAAAGAAGGATGGAAACCCCGCGGTTTTCCTCGAGTCCTCCCGCGCCGTCTGGGATGCTGCGGGCAAGTTGATTCGTTACCAGGGCACGCTGGTCGACGTCACGGAAAGGCGCAAGCTTGAGCGGCAACTGCTGCAGCAGGAAGAATTCCGCCGGCACTTGCTGGAGAGCTTTCCCGACCTGATTCTCGTGGTCGATCTCGAGGAGCGCTATACCTTCGTGAGCTCACGCGTGCGCGATCTGCTCGGGCACGAACCCGAGGATTTGTTGGGCAAAAGGATCTCGGAAACCGAGGATCACTCGCCGGAGCTGGCGGCGCTCTACCACGACGTGGTTTCCGGCACCAGGATTTTTGGCGCCGCGGAATACGGCGCCCGTCACCGCGACGGAAGCTGGCGTACCATGCGCGCCTCCGCCAGCCAGCTCTTTGACACGGATGCCAAGCTCGGCGGCGTGATCATTTCCGTGCGCGACATCACCATGGAAAAAAAGCTGGAGCAACAGATCGTTCAGAGCGAGCGTCTGGCTGCCATGGGTGCGATGATTGGCGGCGTAGCCCACGAACTCAACAATCCCCTGACCAGTATCTTGGGAGTGAGCGAACTTCTGCAGGACAGTCAGACCACCGACGCGGCGCGCAAGCAGATCGCCATACTGCAGCAGCAGGCCCGCCGCGCCGCTGAGATCGTTCACAACCTGACCTATTTCTCGAGGCCGCCGGCGCCCGGGAAGGCTCCCGTCAATCTTGGAGAGATCGTCGAACGCACGCTCAATCTGCACGCCTACTCGTTGCGGAAGAACAGCATCAGCGTGGACTTCCTGCGCGAGCCCGGGCTGCCCCACGTGCAAGGCGACCCTCACCAGTTGATGCAAGTCTTCCTGAATTTGGTTCTGAACGCCGAGCAGGCCATTCGCGAGGCACGCGACCGCGGAACGTTACGCATCCGCCTGGGAAATACCGGACCGTCAGTTTGGGCAAGCTTTCAAGACGACGGTCCTGGGATCGCCGCCGATACCCTGGCCAGCATCTTCGATCCGTTCTACACGACCAAGCGGCCGGGACGGGGAACCGGCCTCGGCCTCAGCATCTGCAAGTCGGTGATGAAGGAACACAACGGCACCATCGAAGCCGCTAACGCCCCGGGAGGCGGAGCGGTGTTCACCGTAACTCTGCACGCGGTGGCAGCGGCGGCAAGGGCCAGTGTTTAGCTAATCTCTTTCCACGGCCATCGCCACGGCGTTGCCTCCACCCAGGCAGAGCGCAGCCACCCCACGCTTGGCATTGCGGCGAGTCATTTCATAGATCAAAGTCACCAGAACGCGCGCGCCGCTGGCGCCGATGGGATGCCCGATGGCGACCGCGCCGCCGTTCACGTTGACTCGATTGGGATCGAGCCCAAGCTCACGCATCACGCCCAGCGCCTGCACGGAGAAAGCTTCGTTGAGCTCGTACAGATCGACGTCGTCGCTTTTCCAGCCGGTCTTTTCCCAGATCTTTCGTACCGCGCCCACCGGAGCCATCATCACCCATTTGGGTTCGACTCCGCTGGTGGCCTGGGCCACGATTCGCACGATGGGATGCGCGCCAAGTTCCTTCGCCCGCTGCGCGCTGGTCACCACTACCGCCGCGGCTCCATCATTCACTCCCGGAGCGTTGCCGGCGGTCACGGTTCCGTCTTTCTTGAAGGCGGGCTTCAACGAACGCAGCACTTCGATCGTTGTATCCTCGCGCGGAGATTCGTCTTTCTCGAAAAGCACCGGGGCTTCGCCCTTCTTCTTCGCAGGAATTTCTACGGGCACGATCTGCGACTTGAACCGGCACTCTTTCATCGCAGCTACCGCTTTGCGGTGCGAGTGCACGGCAAACTCATCCTGCTCTTCGCGCGTGATGCCGTACTTCTCAGCGACGTTCTCCCCGGTGACGCCCATGTGATAGTCGTTGTAGATGTCCCACAGCCCGTCGTGCACCATGGAATCGATCACCTGCCCGTTTCCCAGGCGGTATCCTTTGCGCGCCTGCGGCAGCAGATAGGGAGCGTTGGTCATCGACTCCATGCCACCCGCCACCACGATGGAACTGTTTCCGGTCTGCACCGCTTGCGCGGCGAGAGCCACGGCTTTCAATCCGGAGCCACAAACCTTGTTGATTGTCATGGCACCTGTCGCCGGCGACAATCCCCCGAAGATTGCCGCCTGCCGCGCCGGATTTTGTCCCAGCCCGGCGGGAAGAACGTTGCCCATGATGCACTCGTCAACCTGATCGGAGCTCAATCCAGCGCGCTTCACCGCCTCTCGCACCACGACCGCACCCAACTGCGGAGCACTGAAGTTGGTGAGACTGCCCTGAAATTTTCCCACTGCCGTGCGACAGCCAGAAATGATGACAACCTCATCGAAAGCCGCCATGGATCATGCTCCCGCGAAGATTTCGCAACACCATTATAGATGCAACGGGGTGCGCAGATGATGAACTTTCGCGACTCGGTCGCTTCGCCGTTCGAGCCTCTGCACACGAACGTTGGACACACGCGCCTTCGATTGCCGCTGCCTCCTCATCCATCGCGATTGCATCCTCGCGAGGTGTTTTCGTGGCGCGACGTGGAGATTTGCTGGTTCGTTCTCGTCTCTCAGTGACTTTGGTACAACACCGCTCGTTCACGGCATGCATTTTTTTCTTGACTTCATTTTTCATTAACTCTATACAATCAATTAGTTGCAACAAATGATCGTTGCAGATTTTTCCATGAACAATGGAAGGGAGAATAGAACCAATGGCAACCAAGAAAAAGGCAAAGAAGAAAAAGAAGCATTAAGAAGGTCAGTAGGAAGTCAAAAGGGGACGCTGAAAGCGTCCCCTAAGTTTTTGTGCGGAACTTGACGCGGGGCTCACGCCCGGTCCAGCAACTTCCCTCCGCTCTTCGCAGGATGGTGAGCAAGATTCGGAACGCGCTTTTCCTGGGCCGGGCATAATCCACGGAACGCGCAAAAATTGCAGTAGAAACCAGGTTTAGACTTGAAGTTCCCAGCGGCGATGCCGCGCGCCACATTCAGTACTCGCCCCCGCGCTTCTTCCAATTGAAACTCTGTACGCTTCGAGAAAACAGGAACGTTGCCTTCGAGATTATGAAACACCAACGCGGCCACGCGGTATCCCCACTTCTGGCGCGCCGCCATGGCATAGATCGAAAGCTGCAGACTCTCGTCCGCGTCTTCCTGCGATCGAGCCTTGCCGGTCTTGTAGTCGACGATGTTCACCTTCCCATCGGGCGCGCGGTCGATCCGGTCGATGCGTCCAGCAACCTTCGTCCCGGCAATCTGCACGTCAAACCATTCTTCCGTGTGCAGCACCTCGGGCGCGGGTGCTGAACT
Organism: uncultured Acidobacteriaceae bacterium; assembly: GCA_963714225.1. GTDB lineage: Bacteria > Acidobacteriota > Terriglobia > Terriglobales > Acidobacteriaceae > Sulfotelmatobacter. The sequence goes on from CAVQNY010000001.1 coordinate 58,681, forward strand.
CGTCGCGGCCAGAAAATCCCTCAACTGCTGCAGGCCTTGTTTCAAGTACAAGCCCTGCTGATAGTCGTCCTGAATGCCGGACACACCCGGATCGTCACAAAACAGTTGCAGCAATTCTTCGTCGGTCTTAATCCTGCCCAGGCGCGCGGAATCATAGTAGGTACGCAGCACGCGGTGCATGGCTGCGCCATACTGCATGGCGGCGTGGACCTGCCGCGCCAGCTTCCATTCGCGCTCAAACTTGAACTGCAAAGGACAAGTCTCATAGGTCTCGACCGCCGTGGCACTCAAGCTTGCGCCCAGCCCTTCGATGGCCGGGAGTTCAAGCCACGCTGGTAAGTTGGAGCCTTGGGGATGTGCCTCATCCGCTGCCGCAGCGATCGCAATCAACTCGGGCTGCGAAGGCAGCGCCCGCCGCGACCTGAGCCAGGGTTGTAGTCCCGGGTTCGTAATAAGTTCGCGCATGAATCCAGGGGGTGCCTTCTCGCGTCCAGTTCCCTGCTTTCCATAGATGTGCAGAGAATCTCTTGCCCTCGTCATGGCCACATAGAAAAGCCGGCGTTCTTCCTGGTCGTGGAGCGTCTTGTCATCGCCGCCAGCGGCTGAGTCCGGGTCGCGCAACTCCATGGGAAGCTCCACCAGTCTTTCCCGGTAACTGGCGGGGAACGATGGGCTGGTCGCGCGCAGGATGAAAACATGAGGGAACTCGAGCCCCTTGACTCCGTGCGCGGTCATCAGGCGCACGGCATCCTCGTCGTGCTTCGACGTGAGCGGAATCACCCCGCCCGCCTCACGAAAGTAATTCAAATACTCGATCCATTCCCCAAGTTCTTTGGTCTCCGTCTTCGGCTTCTCCTCCCACGCGGCGGCAAACTTCAGCGCCGCCTGCAGGACGGCGGAATTGAGGTCGAGCCGGAACTGTCTTGCGATCAACTCCAGAGCCGCGCGCGTTTTCGCTTGCTTCCGGTTTACTTCATCGCGCGCCTGGCGCACGGCGGCTAACACTGCCTGCCCGCCGGTAACCCCGTCCAGCACCGAGGCGAGCGGAATCACCACGCCCTCTTTCGATTCCTTGGCAATGGCGCGCAGTGCCGCCCGAAGTTGTAACGGATCCACATCGAATTGCGGCGACGACGCGACGCGAAAGAGACTGGCGTCGGATGTCAGGTCCACGACGACCGCAACGCAGGCAAACAGATCGCGCACTTCGGGCGTATCGCTGACGTCCATATTGTCTATCGAGAAAGGGATCTCCCGTTCGGCCAACTGCTGCACCACCTCATCCCGGTTCGCGTGCGAACGGTACAGGACGCCGAAGTCTTTCCATTTCGAACGCGTCCGGCGCCGCGTTTCCTCGATGAAGCTGACTACGTCGGGCGCCTCAGCATCCCTGCCGGCAAAGGAAATCGCTTCCACGGGGAACGTGGCCAGCGTTTTTCCTTCTTCCCTAGCTTCCTCTTCCCGCGCGGACTCGAGGGGAGTTCGACGGTAGGCCAGTGCGCCCCGCTCACTGGCTGCAAACACGGGAGGGTTCTTGTCGACGACGGCGAAGGCGCACTGCAGAATCGGAGTGGTCGAGCGCCGGTTCTTGCCCAGCACAACCAGCTTGGTCTGGGGAAAATGCCGGCGGAAGAGATGAAACGCCGCGCTGGAAGCGCCGCGAAAACGGTAGATGGCCTGATCCGGATCGCCCACGGCGAAGACGTTCGCTTCGGCTCCTGCAAGTGCCGCCAGAATTTCGATCTGGGCGAAGTTAGCATCCTGAAACTCGTCGACGAGAATGAAGGGAGCGCGCGCACGCTCCGCGGCCAGCAACTTCTCGTCACTGGTGAGCATCCCGTGGGCGCGGGTGATCATGTGGGCGAATGTGCCGAGATTTTCTTCGCGCAGCCACTTTTCCGTTGTGGCGAACACGCGGGCAATTTCCTGGCAGCGTCCGATCACCTCGGCGTCGCTCAGGTGATCTTTCGACTTGGCAACTCGGGGAATTGACAATTCGCCGCATTCCAGGCGCGCCACGTAGTCCGCATATTTTTCCGGCGTGACCAGTTCGTCGTGGCAGCGGGCGAGGAAACTGAGCAAATCGTTAAGGAACTGCCCTACATTTGCGGCCCGTACGTAGTGTTCCAGGTGAAGCTTATGAATTCTCTTGCGCAGATAAATCCAGAGATCTTTTTCGTCGAGCACGCGGAAGGCTCTTCCGGCGCGCTTCAGCAGGTCGAGGCAATAATCATGAAATGTCGCCGAATGAACCGGTTTGCCCAGCAGCGCGCGCACGCGATGATGCATCTCTCCGGCCGCGGACACGGTATAGGTAAGAGCGAGCACTTCCTCCGGCTTCGCGTGTCCCTGCCGGACCAGGCCCGCAATACGATGAATCAGGACCGAGGTTTTACCCGTGCCGGCTCCCGCGACGACCAGCATCGGTCCGCGAACATGCTCAATCGCCGCGCGCTGGCGATCATCGGGAACAAATGGCGCGGAATGAGATTGCAATTTGGAGACAGCCATCGCGGCCCAGAATATCACCACGGATCAGCCGCGCGCTGGAAACGAGAGGAAACTCAGAGCGTTTTGTGTCCTTGTTCATTTTGTGGCGGAGGCGCGAGACGGCGCGTGGGATCTGGTGGTGGCGGTTCAGAGAGGGACCCATAACGGTCACAGCGAGTTGAGCCATTTTGCGGCGCCACGACGTCGATCGCATGCTTGCGCAGTGCCGTTGCTGTTTTTGCATGTGCTCCGTGTTGCTCTAACCACTCTGTGCGAACTCGGCAAAGTGAAAAAGCAGCGTCAACCAGCGATACCCAACGAGGCGAGAGTAACCGTGTGTTTGCAGCCATTCCAAGTAGTTCTCTATTTGCCGAGCCAGCCAACTACTACGGACTCTGTCGATGGTTGAAGGCTTAAAGTAATAATCTTCGAGCATGAAAACCTGCATTCGGAAATCTCCGATGGAGATCCATGATCCGCCTCACCGCAACCGTTATGTGAAGTCGGCACTTCAGCTGCCGGACAGATTGAATTCCTCCTCGACTTCTCCGACAATCCATCTGCAGAAACCCAACTTCAGTGTTGCCAAAAATAACCGGTCCAAATCTGTTTGAACCTCATTTCAGCGTAAGCGCCTTAATAATCAAACAGTTTGGCCGGTTATTTTCGGCATAACTGGTCCAATCTGTGCACGCGCCCCTAAATCTTTCCATCCGTTTGAGTTACGTCCGCGCGGGCATCATGATTGGCCAGTTATGCCGACAATACGGCCCAGAATCTCGTCTGTCGAACCGACATAATCAGTTTTCAGTGGCATCGGTGGAACTGCGGCAGCAACACCAAGATATAATCACCAATCTGTTGCCAAGGAGGCATCGATGCTCGAAGTGATTCGCTCGCCGAAGATCTATGACGTCTGTATCATCGGATCAGGCGCTGCCGGCGGCGCCGCAGCCAAGGTGCTGACGGAGGGCGGGGTTAGCGTCGTGATGCTCGAAGCCGGCCCGCCGCTGGACCCGGCGAAGGACTTCAAGGAGCATCTTTGGCCTTACGATCTCCCCCACCGCGGTGGGGGCGTGGGCGGTACGCTGCGGGGCGAGGACGCCGACGAGTTCATGGCGCCAAACGGCGCCTGGGAAATTGACGGCGAACCCTATGTGTCGGCGCCGGGGTCCAGGTTTCGCTGGTTCCGTTCCCGGGTCGTCGGTGGGCGCACCAATCACTGGGGCAGAGTGGCGTTGCGCTTCTCTCCGATGGATTTCAAACCCCGTTCTCGAGATGGTATGGGCGACGACTGGCCGATTACGTATGAGGAACTGGCTCCTTACTACGACAAGGTCGAGTCCTACATCGGGGTTTTCGGGACCAAGGAAAATATCCCGAGTTCTCCGGACGGCATTTTCCAGCCGCCGCCCAAGCCCCGCTGCACAGAAACGATCCTCAAGAAAGCCTGCGACAAGGTGAACGTTCTTTGCGTGCCCGCGCGCATGGCCATCATCACACAGCCGCTGAACGGACGCCCGGCGTGCCACTACTGTGGTCAATGCACCCGGGGATGCAAGTCGGCATCGAACTTCAGCTCCAGTCAGGTGTTGATTCCACCGGCGCTAGCCACGGGCCGTCTGACGCTGGTCACCAACGCGATGGCGCGGGAAATCGTGGTAGGCAAGGACGGCAAGGCCGAAGCCGTCTCCTACATTGACCGGACCACAAAAGGGGAAAAGCAGGTGCGTGCCCGAAGTTTTGTAGTCGCGGCCAGCACGTGCGAGTCCGCGCGTCTGCTGCTGAATTCGCGCTCCACGCTGTTCCCCCAGGGATTGGCCAACTCCTCGGGAGTGGTAGGGAGAAACCTGATGGATAGTGTAGGGAGTTGGGGTTCGGGTTACTTTCCACAGTTGGAGAAAATGCCCCCTCACAACCACGATGGCAGCGGCGGAAATTATCTGCCTCACGTGTACATGCCCTGGTGGAAATTCGATCGCAAGAACGAATTCCTGCGCGGCTATCACATTGAACCCGGCGGCGGCCGCTTCATGCCAGTCGTGCAACAATTCGACGACGTATGTGACCACGTCGAAGGCTATGGCGCCTCGCTGAAGCAAAGCTGCCGCCGCTCTTATGGAGCTACGATCGGCATGGAAGCACTGGGAGAAATGATTCCCAACGAAAACACCTACTGCGAAATCGATCCGAGTGTTGTTGATGAGTGGGGCATTCCGGTGCTGCGTTTTCATTGGCGTGCTGGCGAGAACGAAAGGAAAATGGCGAAAGATATGCAACAGACCTTTCGTGCCATTGTCGAAGCCGCGGGCGGCACCTACTCGACCGATGTCACTAGCGACGGCCCAGCCCCTTACGGCCTCTATGACGGTGGCACGGCGATCCACGAATCAGGCACGGTGCGCATGGGCGACAATCCCGAGAACTCGGTCCTGAACAAGGATTGCCAGGCCCATGATGTGAAAAATCTATGGGTCACCGATGCGGCCGCGTTTGTAACCAGCCCTGACAAGAACCCGACGCTTTCCATCCTGGCGCTATCCTGGAGGGCGTCTGAAAATCTCCTGGAGCAAGCGAAGCGAGGCAATCTGTAGTAGCAGGAATTGACGGGGAACCCGAGGAGCACCACTCATGTCCATTTCGCGCCGTGACCTTATCAAATCGCTCAGCCTTACTGCCGCAGCCGGGTCCATGCTGCGGGTGGTTCCGCTCACAGCCGCAGAAACGGCTCGCCGCTTGGTGGGCGCGCATAAAGTGGTGTCATCCTCCTCCGGAGAATACGCGCCCAAATTTTTCCCCGAGCATCAGTACAAAACACTGCGAGCCTTGTGTCAGGCGATCATTCCTTCCGACCAGGAAAGCGGAGGCGCGATAGAAGCGGGCGCGCCCGAATTCCTGGATTTGCTTAGCAGCGAGAACAAGGATCTCCAACTTCAACTCGGGGGCGGGATCATGTGGCTGGACGCCACCTGCATGGAGCGCTACGGGCAGACCTACCTGCAATGTGCTCCGGCGCAGCGGACAGAAATGCTGGATCTCATCGCGTTCCGCAAGAACGCAGACAAAGATCCCAGGCTAAGCCCTGGTATCGAGTTCTTCTCGACGCTGCGCAGGTACACCGCGGACGGATTCTTCACCAGCGAAATCGGAATCCAATACCTCGGCTACATCGGTAACACCTACCTGAAGGAATTTCCGGGCTGCCCCGCAATACCGGAAGCCTAGTGCGGATCTCGGTTCAGGTCCGCCGACGCCATGATGGCATCGACACCGGTTGCCGAATATCCGCGACGGCGAAACCGGGCTGCTGCAATCCCAAGAATTCGGTCGCGGGTCTCTTAGGATCGAGTGAGTAGCGTACTCGACGGGTTATATTACGGTCGTAATATTGTACCAACGACAATGCGCTGGCCCCGTGGCCCGGGACTTGGTTCTCATGATTGGATTAAACAAAAGGCGGCTTATGTGCCCAGGGACATAAGCGGCGAGTACAGCGCGGACGCCACGATCGCGGTAGCAGCCATCGCGGCCGTCTCGGCGCGGAGAATCGTATTGCCCAGTGAGGCCGAAATCCATCCAGCTTGCCGAAATGATTCCAATTCGCCTTCGGTCCAGCCGCCCTCGGGACCAATCGCGAGAACAATTCCGCCGTTTGCAGTTTGCGGTTTCACAACGTCGCGCAGCAAAGTTTGACCTTCCGATTCGGCTAGCACGATCCGCAAGGCGGCTTGCAGAGTGAATGCCTCCGAAACCTTGATCGGCGCAGCAATCTCCGGCGCAGCGGCACGACGCGATTGTTCCGAGGCCTGCCGGGCGATCCTCTGCCAACGCTGCACGCGTTTCGCCGCCGCAGCAGCCAGGCGAGAATCTGTCCGCCGCGCGATCGCCGGCACAATCCGCGAGACGCCCAACTCCGTACACTTCTCAATCGCCCACTCCATGCGGTCGAACTTGAAGATAGCGAGAACCAGGATGATCTGGCCGGGGCTTCGAGCGGAAACTTCTTCGCCCAACTCAAACTCGACGCGTTCGTCCCCTACAAATGTAATTCGTCCGCGGCGTACCACGTTCCCGGTGGCGATATCGAAATCCTGGCCGATACGAGCCCGCAGCACGCGCGCAAGATGATCCGCATGCTCGCCGAACAGAGTGGCTCGATCGCCTGAGACTTCATCGGCAATGAAGCGGCGGCGGGTCATGGTTCAGTTGCCAGCTCCCAGTTGCCAGTAAAGGCTCATCGTCCGGGCGTTCGCGTTCTCGGCAAGGAGGGTAAAGCAGCGAGCTTGGTCTGGCCATTGGGGGCTGGCAACGGTTTCAGCCGAACATGTCCTTCACTTTGCCGAGCAGCGCCCGCATCATCGGCTGATTGTCCACCTTCGCCGTAGTCTCCAGTTCCTGGAGCAGCTCCTTTTGGCGCTTGCTCAGCTTGCTCGGAATCTGCACCCGCACTTCCACGTAGAGATCGCCTTTACCGTGTCCATTGAGCACGGGCACTCCCTTGTTGCGGATGCGAAACGTGGTGCCCGGCTGCGTTCCATCCGGAATCTTGAGAGTATGCTCACCTTCGAGCGTCGGCACACGAATCTCCGCGCCCATGGCCGCTTGCGTCACGGAAAGCGGAACAGCGCAGTGTAGATCGTTCCCTTCCCGCACAAAGAAGGGATGCTCTTTCACATGCAGCACCACGTAGAGATCGCCCGCCGGCCCGCCGAAAGGCCCGGCCTCGCCTCCGCCCGAAAACCGGATCCGCGTGCCGTCTTCCACGCCAGGCGGAATCTTCGCGTCCACCGCGCGCTGGCGCAGAAGCCGGCCTTCGCCCCTGCACTTCGGACACGGATCGGTAATTACGCTGCCCGTTCCCTGGCAGGAGGGACAAGTCCGTGCAATGCTGAAAAAGCCCTGTTGATAGCGCACCTGCCCTCGGCCATGGCACGAACGGCAGGTTGTAGGACCTTTGCCCGGCGCTGTTCCCGAGCCCCGGCAATCCTCGCAGGCTTCGTGACGGCGCACCATGACGCGCGTCTCGGTGCCGAATGCAGCCTCTTCGAATTCGATGGTTAGGTCTTCGCGCAAATCCGCACCGCGCTGCACCCGGCTGCGGCGCCGCCCGCCGCCTCCAAACGCATCGCCAAAGCCGAAGAACTCGCCGAAGATTTCGCCGAAGTCCTGGAACGTGGTGGCATCAAAACCCCCGCCTGGACCAGCCGCACTGCCCACCCCAGCATGGCCGAAGCGGTCGTAGAGAGCCCGCTTCTCCGAGTCGGCCAGGATGGCGTAAGCCTCCGTAACTTCCTTGAACCGTTCTTCCGCATCCGGATTGTTGGGGTTCCGATCGGGATGGTACTGCATGGCGAGCTTGCGATAAGCGCTCTTCAATTCCCCATCGCTCGCCGTGCGGCTCACCGACAATACTTCGTAATAATCGCGTTTTGCGTTTGTGGCCAGAATAAGTGCCTTTCCTAATTAACCAGACAGTGAGAAAAACGCTACTGCGGTGGGAAACTTAGCTCCCGGGATTCTTGGACACCTTCACCATGGCAGGCCGCAGCAGGCGGTCCTTGAACTTATAGCCGCGCTGCAGCTCCTCGAGCACCTGATGATCGGGAGCGTCAGTGGTTTCCACCATTTCGATGGCCTCGTGGTATCGGGGATCAAAAGCTTCGCCCTTCGACACAATGGGATTCACCGAAAGCTTGGCCAGCGCAGCCTGCAGTTGCTTGTAAATCAGTTCCACTCCGTTGCGGAACTCGACCGCGTCCGATTTCACCTGCAGCGCGCGCTCCAGGCTGTCCACTACCGGCAGCAAAGACTTGATCGCATCCGCCAGGGCGTAATCGCGAAACTCCTGTTGTTCCTTGCCCGCCCGCCGGCGTACATTTTCAAACTCCGCCTGCGCCCGCGCCAGCCGGTCGAGCAGCGAGTCGCGCTCCGCCTTCACCTTCTGCAATTCCGATTCCGATTCAGACGATTCCCCACTCACCACCGTGGTTGTGGCGTTCTCATCCCCATCGCCGGCCGGCAGTTCGTGCTCCAGATCCAGCCTGGCATTCTTTGCTTCCGACTTTCCGTTCGCTTTACCCATAAGCAACCATGATTACTCCGATTCATTTAGGATTTTGTCAAAAAGGCGCGCAATGTAGGAAACCGCGGTCATCGTGTGCTGATAATCCATCCGCGTCGGACCGATCACCGCCAGCGACCCAAACATATCGGTTCCCGACCGCGCCGGCGCTCCGATCAGCACGAAGTTCTGCATGGAGGGCAGGGTATCATCCAGCCCGATCACCACCCGCACAGCCTCCTGCTTCACGTCAAGGTATGCCCCGAGAAGTTGCGCGACTTTCTCTTTCTCCTCGAGCGTCTTCAGCATCTCCTGCAGACGCTTGCGGTCTTCCTGCCCCGTCACCAGATTGGCCGCGCCTTCCACGAAGACCACCTGCGTGCCGGCTTCGGCGGCGAGCGCGCCTTGCTTGTAGAGTTGCTCGATCGAATTCATCAGGCGGTCGTATTCGCTGCGTTCCTGCTCAATCCTGTGCTCCAGTTCGGCGCGCATGGATTCCATCGTCCAGCCGCGAAAATTCTCGTTGATATACCGCGCCGCAAGATCGAGTTCCGCCTGCGGCAGATCGAGCCGCAACACGCGGTCGCGCACCAACCCCGAACGCGTCACCAACACCGCCAGCACTTTCTGGTCGCCCAACCGCGAAAAGTAAACATGCTCCAGCGCATTCCTGGCGCCGCTGGTGGCCACGGTCACGCCCACGTTGCGTGAAATCAGTGACAACACATGCGACGTTCGCTCCATGAACTCCTGCACATCGCTGATGCCCGCCAGCGAGTCAGAAATCATGCTTTCTTCCTGCGGCGCCAACTTCGCCGTTCCCGTGATCTGCTCCACGTAATAGCGGTAGGCGTCCGTGGTCGGTATGCGCCCCGAAGAGGAATGCGTCTGCTCCAGAAACCCGGCCTCCGTAAGGTCCGCCATCACGTTGCGAATCGTCGCCGGACTCAAGCCCTCCCGGCTCGAGCGCGACAGCGTACGCGAACCGACCGGCTCGCCCGTGGAAATAAAAGTCTCCACGATCGCCGTCAGAACTTCGCGTTCCCGCTTGCCGATATTGGGATCAGATGGCATTGATCACAAGCCTAGTTTATCTTGCATTTGAGGTTGCTAAGCTGGGGGAGAAACCGGCGCCAACTTATCCATTTAACTATTTTAGATGCAAAAGCTTAGCTTTTGGATGAAAGTTGCGATCCTGTGGCGATTCTAGAAACGAGGACCAGAGCTGTCAAGCGCGGGGCAGCAATGAAGCGCTTAGCCGCAAAGATCGCAAAGCGAGACCATGAGTCTGTCCTTCTTTGCGTCCTTTGCCCCTTTTCTTTGCCATCTTTACGGTCAAAAGCTCTAGTCCATCCTAACCTTCGTGAAGCTATCATGAAGCGAGGTCGATGTTTTCGTTGGAAGCAAGTTTGTTATGAAATCCAAACCTCACATCGCGGTCGTCGGAGCGGGCGCCTTCGGTGGCTGGACCGCCCTGCATCTTCTCGGAACGCGGAGCCCGCGTCACCTTGCTCGACGCTTGGGGACCGGGCAACTCGCGCGCCGCCTCGGGCGGCGAAACCCGCATCATGCGGGGCACCTACGGCCCCGACCAGCCCTACACAACAGTGGCCGCCCGCGCCCTCAAGCTCTGGCAGACATACGAACGACGCTGGAAGAAGCAGTTTTTACATCGTACCGGCGTTCTCTGGATGGTGAGCAGCCGCGACGACGCCTTCGAGCGTGGCTCGCTCGCAATGCTTCGCCAAGCCCAGATCAAGTTTCAGGAACTCTCCCCACCCGAGATGAAAAAACGCTGGCCACAGATCAACTTCGCCGACGTCTACTGGGGAATTTACGAACCCGAGTGCGGATACCTCGATGCCCGCGCCAGTTGCCAAGCGGTCGTAGATGCATTTGTCGCCGAAGGAGGAAAATACCGGCAGCTCGCGGTCTCACTGGAGGGTCTGGAAAGCGGAGGTTTGGGAAGCTTGACGCTCTCCGACGGCTCGCGACTCAAAGCCGATCACTATGTCTTTGCCTGCGGCCCGTGGCTCGGCAAGCTGTTTCCGGAAACTCTAGGCAGCCTCATCCGCCCCACCAAGCAGGACGTCTTTTTCTTCGGCACACCCGCCGGAGACTCCCGCTTCACCGACGCGCATGTTCCGGTGTGGGGCGACCACGGCAACCGCTTCTTCTACGGCATTCCAGGTAGCGATCGCCGCGGTTTTAAAGTGGCCGACGACACGCGCGGTCCCACCTTCGATCCCACGAGCGGCGAGCGAGTCGTCAGCCGAGCCACGCTAAAGCGCGTTCGCGAATATCTCGCCTTTCGCTTTCCGGCGATGAAAGACGCTCCGCTGATCGAAACCCGCGTCTGCCAATATGAGCAAAGCCCTGACAGTAACTTCATCGTGGATCGCCATCCCCGAATGAATAACCTCTGGCTGTTAGGCGGCGGCTCCGGCCACGGCTTCAAGCATGGGCCGGCGCTGGGAGAGATCATGGCAGAGTTAATCCTGAACGATGGGGAACCCGATGCGGTTTGGCGGCGGTCGCGATTCTCGAAGCGGCGAAAAAGCTAAAACACAGAGGACACAGGGTCGCACCGAGGCCTTACCCTGTGTTCCTCCGTGACCTCGGTGTTGAAGATTTTCCTCCTACTGAATCTGAATCACGCTGGCCGACTCCCCAGCCTTAATCTCTCCCACCCGCTCGACCACTCTCCGCGCAAACGCGAAGATCGACTTGGCGTGCGGCGAATTCTCGCCCTCCAGCACGATCGGCTTGCCGCCGTCTGCGGACTTGCGCACCTCAGGATCGAGTTCAATGCTGCCGAGAAATGGCACGCTGAACTGCTGCGCCATCTTCTCCGCCCCGCCGCGCGAGAAGATATCGATCTCGTGGTTGCAGTGCGGGCACACGAAATAGCTCATGTTCTCGACCACGCCAACCAGATCCACTTTCATTTGGCGGAACATTTCAATGGCTTTGCGCGCGTCCTGTAAAGAAACATCCGAGGGAGTCGAAACCACCACCGCGCCGGTCAGCGGCACCGACTGCACCAGCGACAACGCAATGTCCCCCGTCCCCGGCGGCAGGTCCACGACCATGTAGTCGAGATGTCCCCACTCCACCAGTCCCAGGAACTGTTTCACGATCTGATGCAGCATCGGACCGCGCCAGATAATGGGCTTGTCCCCGGGATTGAGGAATCCCACGGAAATCACTTTGAGCCCAAACGCCTGCAGCGGCTCGATGCGGTTTTCCCCCACCATCTTGGGCTGCCCGCTCACTCCCAGCATCAGCGGGACGTTCGGACCATACACATCCGCATCGAGCAGGCCAACCTTGTGTCCCATCTTGGCCAGAGCGACTGCCAGGTTTACCGCCAGCGTTGTCTTACCCACGCCGCCTTTGCCCGAACCCACGGCAATGATGGCATCCACTCCGGGCAACGGTTGCGGCCCCGGCGTGGCTTGCCCGGGATGAGACGGCATATGTGCATTCAAGGGATCACACTCCAAGGATCAATCAGGATGGCTCAGACCTACCGATTATACAGGGGAGTCCCCGCCGGGTGCCCCAGCTCCCGCAGCCTTTGCCAGATTGGAGGTGGGGTGGGTACCCCGCCCGCGGTGGGTGATCCACAGTTTGGCGGCGGCGGAGAATCTCACTTCTGGCAAAGGATGCGGGAAGTGGGGCACCCGCAAAATCTCTTCGCTTCAGGCAGCATCGCTGCCCAGCTTTCGAAAATCGCGAACGCTGGGGCAACCTCGGTTGCGTCGTGGTGCAGTTTTAGTGAAGGTGACACCCATCGCATGGCTCGTGAATTACCGTTTCGCCTTGCGCCGCCGCTCCAGTTCAGACCGCCGGATCTCCCGCCGCCGCCCCGCATCGTCGTAGCGCCGCTGCTGTTCTTCGCTCTCGGGAATCACCGGCGGGACTTTCAGGCGATTGCCCTTGGCGTCGATGGCGACAAAGGTGAGGTAAGCCGACGCCACGTGCTGCGCCGTGTCTGCAATGTAGTTCTCCACGAAAACCTTCACGCCAACTTCCAGCGAAGTATGAAAAACGCGATTCACCGACGATCTCAAAATCACGAGATCCCCCACCCGAACCGGCACCAGGAAATCAATGTGATCCACCGAAGCCGTCACCGCGTAACTCCGCGCATGCCGGTGAACCGCCATGGCGCCCGCCAAGTCGATCCAATGCATCAACCGCCCGCCCAGCAGTGCGCCCAGCGGGTTGGCATCATTCGGCAGAACCAGCTCCGCCACCTCCGATTGCGAGTCCCTCACTGGCCGGGGCATCAACATCTCTTCGCTCATCATCATTCCTTCCTCCTCTTTGAATTGCCCGTGGTCATTCGGGGGTTGCCTGTGTGGGAGCAGCCGCCTGCAGTCACAGCAACTCTGCGTCCGCTCTAGCTCGCGGCCCGCGTCACTTCCTGCCTCTTCCCCTTGGCAACGTATGACTGGAGAAAACACTCCGCCATCCGCTGCACTCGGCTGTCGCGATGCCTCTGCTCCCACCGCGCGTCCGCCGCATCAAACTCCAGCATCCCGTGCTCCACGGGACGATGCCCGCGCTCGCACACGTAGCGAACCTGAATGCGCCCGCCAGCCCCATTCCCGTCACTCGCTACGGCCCTGGCCGCAAACCGCACTGAATCCCACACCCGCTCCTGCGGTAACCGCCCGCACCCCTCCGCATAGCCAAGGTTGCAGAACTCCCGCAATTCCTCGTGCGATGGAGACTCACCCTGATGTCCCGGCGCCGTGCAAAGCCCACTCCACCCGCATCCGAGCGGAAGCCGCCCGGCATGCAGCCAAGTCCCGTTCTCCAACCTCTCCACCGGCATGAAAAACGGACAAGCCACTAGCTCGCCTTCCTCAAACTTTGTTGACCGTCCATTCTACTCACCAAATGCACCACGGCCACAACAATCTGGTTCCGAGGATTTCCTCGAGCACCAAAATCTGCAACTGAGCCGCCCATTTGTAGTACTCTCATCCCTCTGAGAACTGAGAACTGCCCATGGATCGCATCGCCGCCCTCAACGAAATCCTCACCCAGAATCCAAATGACACCTTCGCCCGCTACGGCCTGGCGATGGAATACTCCAAGCAGGGCGACTTCGACCGCTCCCTCGCCGAATTCTCCATCCTGCTCAAAAGCAGTCCTGACTACACTCCCGGCTACTTCATGGCCGCCCAAACCCTGGCCCGCGCCGACAGAATCGCCGAAGCCAAAACGATGCTCACCGACGGCATCGCCAGCGCCCGCCGCACCGGCAATCTCCACGCCCAGGGCGAAATGGAAGCCATGCTGGCAGAGCTAGGATAGACATTGCCCACTGTCCGTTGGCAATTGCCAATTTTTGGCACGACTCGACATCATCACCCCGCGATCCGTCCCATCGCCCACTCCACCAGCCCCGGAAAATGCTGGTAAATCTTTACCGGCACATACATCGTCCACGGCACAATCACTTCCCGGTTTTGCTTGCGATAACCGTTTAACGTGGCCCGCGCCACCCGTTGCGCGCTGATCCCCCGCCCCGACCCCACTTGCTTCACTTCATTGCCCCGCACTGCATTCTCGCCAAACGGCGTCCGCACGCGGCCAGGACAAACTGTCAGCACATGAATGCCATCCTTCTTCAATTCCACCCCCGCAGCCTTGCCCATCGCATTGAGCGCAAACTTGGTCGCGCTGTAAGCCGCATGAAAGGGTATTGGAATATGCCCGGCCACGCTCGAAATGTTAATGATCGACCCTCCGCCCTGCTGACGCATCACCGGAATCACCGCCTGCATGGCCGCAACCGCCCCAAACAAATTCGTCTCGAACATTTCCCGGCACGCCGCCATATCCATCTGCGCCACCGAATCCAGCAGCCCATGCCCCGCGTTGTTCACCCAAACATCGATCCTCTGGAAATGATGCATCGTCAGCCCGATCACACGGTCAACATCTTCCCGGTGCCGGACATCGCAAGCCATCGCCAGCGTTCGCTCGCCATGATCCACCCTCCCGCGCGCCGCTTCCACCCTGCCCGCGTCGCGCGACAGCATCACCACGCTCGCTCCATGATCGGCAAAAATCTTCGCAATCGCTTCCCCAATCCCCATGGAAGCGCCCGTTACCACCACAATCTTCCCGTGAGGTTCCATAGCGCGCTTTTAGTCCTATGCAACTTATGAAGTCAAGCGCTGCGGTACAATCAGGACGGCGCGCTTGTTTCGCGCGGATCCCGCGCCCACACCGGAGACCGCTTGGACGCCCTTCTACCCCTGTTCCCGCTCGAAGTCGTCCTGTTCCCCGGCACTCCTCTGCCCTTGCACATCTTCGAACCGCGCTACAAAGAAATGATTGGCGAGTGCCTGGCCCAGCAGCGTACGTTCGGCGTGGTGCGCGCGGTCGAGCAGGGTTTAGCCGAGGTGGGATGCACCGCCGAAATCCTCACCGTCGTGAAGGAATATCCCGACGGCCGCCTCGACCTCGTCACCGAAGGCCGCAAGCGCTTCGAACTCGTGCGCGTCAACCAGGAACGTTCCTTCCTCCAAGCCGAAGTTCTCATGATCGACGACGAACCCGGAACCCCGCCGCAGGCAGAGACCTCGCGCGCGATTCAGTTGCACTCCGAACTACTGGCCATCGCCGGTGCCCAACAGGATCTCTCGGCCGCCGACCCTTCCTTGCTCTCTTTCTATCTTGCCGGCACCCTGCCCCTCGATCTCGATTTCAAACAGAAACTGCTCTCCCTGCGCTCCGAACCGGAACGTCTCTCCTTGCTCATTAGCTATCTCGAAACGATCATCCCCAACCTCCGCCGCGCCGCCAATGCCCGCGAGAAGGCCGGCGGAAACGGCCACGTCCACTGAGTACCGGGCTTCGGCGTTCGGGCGTCGGGCTGCGGCAGACCCGGGAGCCTCGGGCGTCCGTTATCTTCGTGGCCCACGCTGAAACTGGTATGACTGATTTTTGCGCGAAGCCCGAAGCCTGCTTTCCCGCGTATAATCCAGAAAAGTAGTCGGGGGTTCCTCATGAGTCTTCCACGCACACTCGGCGAATTGCGCCGCAGTGCTTTTTCCGAAGAACGCCTGCGCACCCGCCGCGTGAAAGACGAACTCCGCGACAACCTCATCGCCCGCTTGCGTCATCACGGCGACGCCAGCCTCTTCCCCGGCATCGTCGGCTACGACGACACCGTCGTTCCGCAAATCGTCAACGCCATTCTCTCGCGGCATAATTTCATTCTGCTCGGTCTGCGCGGTCAGGCCAAAAGCCGCATCCTGCGTGCCTTGACGACGCTGCTCGATCCTCATCATGCCCTACCTCACCGGCTGCGAAATTCGCGACAACCCCTACGCTCCCATCTGCCGCCGCTGCCGCGAAGAGGTGGCGCGCCTCGGCGATGCCACTCCCATTTCCTATCTCGCTCCCGACGACCGCTACGTGGAAAAGCTGGCCACGCCCGACGTCACCATCGCCGACCTCATCGGCGACATCGACCCCATCAAAGCCGCCCGCGGCGGCCACGAACTCAGTCAGCGAGTTCACCGTTCACTACGGCCTGCTGCCCCGCGCCAATCGCGGCATCTTCGCCATCAACGAACTCCCCGACCTCGCGGGAAAAATTCAGGTCGGCCTGTTCAACATCATGCAGGAAGGCGACGTGCAGATTAAGGGATATCCCATCCGCCTTCCGCTCGACGTGGCCATCGTCTTCAGCGCCAATCCCGAGGACTACACCGCCCGCGGCAAAATCATCACGCCGCTCAAAGACCGCATCGGCTCTGAGATTCGCACCCATTATCCCGCCACTGTGGATGAAGGCATCGCCATCACCGCGCAGGAAGCCTGGACCAGCCGCAACGGCCACGCTCTGCACCTGCCCACCTACATTCAGGAAGTGATCGAGCGCATCGCCTTCGCCGCCCGCGAAGATAAGAAAATCGACAAGCGCTCCGGCGTCAGCCAGCGCCTGCCGATCTCCGCTATGGAGAACGTCATCTCCAACGCCGAGCGCCGCGCCCTCCGCAACGACGAAAAACTAGTGGTGCCCCGCGTCAGCGACGTTTACGCCGCGCTGCCCGCCATCACCGGCAAACTCGAACTCGAATACGAAGGCGAGATGAAAGGCGCCGACCACGTCTCCCGCGAACTGATCCGCGCCGCCATCGCCAAAACCTACGACGAATATTTCACCGGCGCCAACGTGCAGCAGATCGTGCAGTGGTTCGACCTGGGCGGCGAGATCCAGTTGTCCGACTCCATTTCCGCTCTGGAAGCTCTCGAGAACCTGAAAGAGATTCAGGGCCTGATCGACAAGCTAGGCCCGCTCGGCGTCTCGCAGAAAGAGAGCCCCGAGCAGCAAGTCTCCGCCGCCGAATTCATCCTCGAAGGCCTGCACGCCCACAAGCGCATCGGCCGCAACGAGGAGCGAGTCTTCAAAGCCGGAGAGAAGAAGCCCGAACCACGCGAGCGCGAAAAGAGCATTCGAGAAAGAAGAACCACCGTACCGGCAGAGAAGGCAGTTTAACTAAGGCTTGGGTTTTCGGGCTTCGGGCTTGGCCAAGCACCGAAAGCCTGGAGAGGTAAGAGTTTTGCCGAAGCCCGATAGCCGAGGCCCGAAGCCCGTTTTATGAAACGCATTCGCTACTCCAAATACGTTCCCGACCCCGCCGGCGAAATGAGCATGGAAGACCTGCTCGGCGCGCTCTCCGACTACCTGCTGCAAAGCGGATTCCAGAGCGACATGTGGTACGAGATGCCCGAGGGCGAGCAGACGCTCGACGATCTTCGCCGCGCCATCGAGCAAGCCTTGATGGAAGGCGATCAATTCGACGAAGACATGCGCGAACACCTCAGCAAATGGCGGCGGATGGCCAGCTCGACGAACTCATCGAAAAACTGATCGAGCGCATGCAGCAGGAAGACTACATCTCCATCGATCAACCACCGGATCCCGCGCGCCCATCCGGCGTGGGCGGCCAGCTCGGCGAAAACGCTGCCGCAAGCCAAGTTCGAAATCACCGACAAGAGCCTCGACTTCCTCGGCTTCAAATCTCTGCGCAATCTGCTCGGCTCGCTCGGCAAATCCAGCTTCGGACGCCACGACACCCGCGACCTCGCCACCGGCATCGAAGCCAGCGGCGCGTCCCGCACCTACGAGTTCGGCGACACGCTCAATCTTGACATCACCGCCACGCTCTCGAGCGCGATCCAGCGCGAAGGCCTCGCGCTGCCGCTCAACATCGAATACTCCGACCTGCAAGTCCACCAGTGCGAGTACCAATCCTCCTGCGCCACCGTCCTCATGCTCGACTGCTCGCACTCGATGATTCTCTACGGCGAAGACCGCTTCACTCCCGCGAAAAAAGTTGCCATGGCGCTCTCGCATCTAATCCGCACGCAGTATCCCGGCGACTCGCTCTCGCTCGTCCTCTTCCACGATTCCGCCGAAGAAGTCCCGCTCTCGCAACTAGCCCGCGTCAAGGTCGGACCGTATTACACCAACACGCGCGAAGGCCTGCGCCTGGCGCAGAGAATCCTGCAGCGCCAAAGAAAAGACATGAAGCAGATCGTCATGATCACCGACGGCAAACCCTCCGCCCTAACCCTCGAAGACGGACGCATCTACAAAAACGCCTTCGGCCTCGATCCCCTGGTCGTCAGCCAAACGCTCGAAGAAGTCTCGAAGTGCAAGCGCGCCGGCGTCCTCATCAACACCTTCATGCTCGCCTCAGATTATGGATTGGTGCAATTCGTCCAGAAAGTAACCGAGATGTGCCGCGGCAAAGCCTACTTCACCACGCCCTATACCCTAGGCCAGTACCTGCTGATGGATTACATGTCGAGAAAGACCAAGACGATCCACTAAGAGTCGGATCCAGGCCCTTATATCCATCGGCATCCTCGCAGGCGTAGCCGTTTTTCAGGCGGAGCGAAACCCCGAGCCAAGCCGAGGGTTAGCCCAAGGGGATCTCGCGCATCCCCACGGCGGGCGGCCTCGAGAGAAACCATCCATTTTGTTCGGATTTACTCATCTTTGGCCTGAAAAAGCCCTATCCCTTTGCATTCCCGACTAAACTATCTCCGGGGAATCCCCCACCAGAAGGAGAACCACCATGAAACGTCGCATCCTAGCGGTTACGTTATTGTTGTGTCGTTAGGCGCCGCGGCAGCTATGGCCGACGGAGGCGGGTTGCCACCACCGCCGTCAACAGTCCGGCCACTACCGCGCAAGCCGAGCTTACCATATTGCAAAATGACACTCGAATCCGGGAACAGTTGAGGTAAGCTGTTCCCGGATTCATGTACCTGCTTGAATTCATCCCGTCTTGTTTCCTGTTAGCGCTGCTTGGACTACTGGTTCGTAGACGTGTCTACGCTACGCTTCCCTGTTTCTTTGCCTACGCCGCATTCGCTGTAGGCGCAGACTTGGCGCGGTTCCTGGTCCATAGCCATCACGGTGCTTACTACGCAACCTATTGGATTACCGAGGCCGGCTACGATCTTCTCGGAATCCTGGTGATGTACGAAGTGCTTCGCGCCGTTCTCGCGAGGACTGACCCGCGCTTGGTGGGCTCCGCCTCATCTTTCCGGCTGTCCTAATGGCGAGCGTCGCTCTGAGCCTGGCCCGCGCTCACGCCGCCCCGCCCCAGTTCAGCCGGCGCTTGGCCTTCTACATCTCGTCGGAGAAATTGCTGTCCGGTTCGTGCAAGTGTTTATCTTCGCCGGGTTGGTCACGCTCGTCCCACTCCTTGGCCTACGCTGGCGGCAATATCCTTTTGGCGTAGCCACAGGGTTTGGGCTTTATGCCACGGTTGCCCTGCTGACTACCACCAAATTTTCGGATTTTGGAACAAGATTCAAATTGTTGTGGGATGGACGTCAGTTGTGGCATACTTTCTTGCCGTGTTGATTTGGATTTGGTTTTTCAGCGCGCCCCAAAAGGCAGAGAACCCAAGTCCTGAGCTGTCGGCCCTTTCCCCCGGTGATTTGAAACAGTACAAGGACGCCTTACGGAGGATGCGCTAGGTTATGTTCTCTATCGTTCTCACCTGGCTGATCGTTGCCTGGGGCGCTCTGTCCTGCATCTACATGTTGCGTTGCGCCTGGTCTCGCTTTCCCAAGCGCGACGTCGACGCCGATGATATTGTTCCTTTCCTCTATCCCGTGGATATTTCGCTGGCCGAGTCGCTGCTCGACCCGGCCACGGATTCGAATTCCGCTGGAAGCTTCCCCCGCCGCAGTTCCGCGAGGCGCAGCGCAAGCGAATGCGCCTGTATCTCGAGCTGACCCGCCGCATGGCTCACAACGCCACCGTCCTGGTGCAGTATGCTGACGCGGAAAAGAATAGCTGCGATCCCCGCCGCGTCGGCCTGGCTTCTACCCTGCAACAGAAGGCAATCGAGGTCCGCATCTATTCCCTGCTGACCCGCATCCGACTCCGCCTTTGGCTGCTGCTTCGTTCGGAGCTCCTGACCTCCAAGCCGGTTCTGGCGCATCTGCGCACGGCGGGCGATATTGACGGCCTTCAAACCTACAATGCTCTAAAAATCGCGGCCGCCGCGGCCTTTGTGCAGTTGCCGCCCGATGAACTGGATTCGCTGACGCGAAGCCTCTGAGCAACTGGTCACCGAAAATGCTCCTGCTTTGCCCAGAACAGCGGTCCAAGCCGCTTTCCTCTCTTCCCTCGCCCCGAGCGCCAAACTGCTGATACTCTTTATCCTGAACCCATGGCAAATTGCATTCGATGTGGCCGCCAGCTCCCCGGCTTCACCTTCGGCAAGAAGATCTGCCAGTGGTGTGTGCAGCACGAAGCCGCGCAGCGCGGCGAACTTCCCGACGACGCGCCGACACCCGTCATGCGCACGCCCTGGGCTCAGAGCAGTGACTCCACGATTGGCCTCACCCACATAATCTTCGGCATCAACCTAGCCGTATTTCTAGGGATGGTGCTATCGAGTTCCACGGTGATGGACTTTCCTTTGCGCGAGCTTGTGGTGTGGGGCGCGAATGTGGGCGCGCTTACGTTCTCGGGAGAATGGTGGCGTCTTCTGACCAACGTGTTCGTTCACGGCGGCCTCCTCCACATCGCCTTCAACATGTGGTGCCTGTGGAATCTCGGCCAACTCTGCGAATCGCTCTATGGACGCTGGACCTACGCCGTCATTTATCTCATCTGCGGCCTGGGAGCCAGTCTTGCGAGTGCAGCGTGGCATCCCTACACGCCCAGCGTCGGCGCCTCCGGAGCCATCTTCGGCCTCGCTGGCGCGCTCATCGCCGCTTTCAAGCTAGGGGAATTCTCCGTGCCGCGCTCCGCCCTCTCAGGCACACTGCGCAGCCTGGGCGCATTTGTGATCTACAACCTCATCTTTGGATTCGTACTTCCCGGCATCGACAACACCGCCCACATCGGCGGCCTGATCACCGGACTCATCGTCGGCGCTCTGATCGCCCTCATCGCACCACGACAGGAGCAAGCGCCCCGCCGCGCTGCTATCTTTCTAGCCGTCATTCTCGCCCTCGCTGGCGTCGCCATCCAGGTGACGCATCATTACGGCTTGCCCCTGCGTCTGGGACGAGTCAATTTCGAACGCTCCGCGAACCTTCCCGAAGGCATTCCTGCTCAGAGGGCGGCTCGAGGCACGAAGCGGAGCGCCGCAGAGGTACCCGCAATAGATTGATGATCATCAATATACAATCGGGATGTGTCGGAGGCATCCGCTCGGTACCAGGTTGCTAGCTCTTCAACTCCCGCACCGCCCGCCAAGCCTGATTGATCGCCCCATCGGTAAAAGCGTAAGCGCCCGCATCCGAGTTGGCGATCGCGATTCGTCCGAAGGGCTTGCGCGCCCGCTCACATGGGGTCTCGCCGCCCTCCAGCACAAACTTGTCCCACAGGCTGCTGTACTCGTAGGCATACCCGTGGGGCCAGCGGTTGACCGTAATCGCCAGGATGTCCCGCGCGGGATCAAACCCGCCCGGCCCAAGGGTCCGGACCAACTGCTCGCGGATCTTGCGCTCCATGGTTTCAAACGCCGTGTTGTAGAGTTCGATGCGGCCAGCCCTGTGTTGATCTCGCGCCGGGCGGCCCGCGCGGCACGGAGCCTTACTCATGTGCACCACGAGCGGCTCCTCGGGTGTGCGCGGGCAGCGATACCCCCCGATGCTCACCGGAAGATCCAGGTTGACGTTGGTATGGTAACCGCCTGGAGCGTAGATAGAATTCGCTCCCAGCTTCTGAAATGCAGTCCAGTTACGCAGCAGCACATTGGTATACAACAGTGGCACCTTGGTTGCGAAGGCCAGCGCCTCCTTCTGCGCATCCGGCAACTCTTGGCAGAGATAGGGAATCATCATGTTCCAGCAAGCCAGGATTGCGTGCTTGGCTCTGACGGTATATACCTTGCCGTCGCGGGCGTAGGCGACCTCAACCTCGGTGGCCCGCGACGGATCACCAGGGCTCGTCGAACCTGCGTGCCTCACCCGCACGGCCGTGCTATTCAATCGAATGCGGAGGGCCGAGCCTTTCTCATCGAGCTTCGCGTAGTTCGCCCTCGCGGTAACGACATCGGTGGTGGAGTTGCCAGGCATGGCCTCCGGGATCAGCTGGCGCACCAGCAAGCGCGCGATGCTGGCATTGCCGTCGGGAAAGTGAAAGAAATATTTTCGCTCGTTGTCCAGCGCCTCCGCGCCAAGGCTCATCCCGCTAAAGCCCGGATATCCTGCCTCCGATGCGTCCAGCGCGGCCACCGCTTCAATGCCCACACCAAACAGAGGTTGAGAAATGGTTTGGTAGAGGCGTATCACGTCTCCATGCACGCCCGCCAGTTCCGTCAAGAACTGCGCGTAGCTGATGCGCGCCAAGCGCGCCTTTTTCTGTTCGGCATTGAGTTGCGGAAGATAGTCTTTCTTCTCCCGGCACAGGCGAGACACGTCCCTGCGCGCCGGCTCTGCAATTGGCGCCTCGGCTAGGAAGTGCGCCCAGGCATCGGGCCCGGCGACCGCGAGATCGTAGGTCTCGCCACCCGGAAAAGGGCAGGGATCGTCCACCAGTCTGTCGCTACCAAAGGTCTCCTTGTCGAAGAAGATCTTGGGAACTCGCCCCCGGGAACCGTAGAGATCTCTCTCCAGATATTTTGGGAAGCTGGTTACGTCGATTCCCAATTCTTCAATTAGGCCTTTCGCAACCGCGCTATAAGGTTCCGCACTCTCGATTGAGTACGTCCCCCCATAGCCGAGAAGTGTTCTGTTGCCCACTTGGAATTCGTTGCGCTTGGCGTGTCCGCCAAAGTCGTCGTGGTTGTCGAGGATGAGAATGCGCGCGTTAGCGCCTGCACCCTTGCGATAGAAGTGCGCGGCGGAGAGGCCGCTGATGCCGCCGCCCACGACGACGAGGTCGTAGGCCTCGCCGGTGTCTTGCGGCGCTCCGGCTGTATCCCAGAAGGTGCCGTCACGTAGGGCGTGCGCGGCATCGAAGGAGCCGGCATGACTGCCGCGCAGTCCGGTGAGCGCGGGCGGATAGTAGTCAGGCGACTGCTCAGGATCGACCTCGCCTGCGGCGAACCGGTGCCCGGGCATCCAGGCAGCGCCTGCAATCACAGCCACACCGTTGAGGAAGTCACGGCGCGTGATGTTGCGCTTCATGCCTAGTTCACGATCACCCAGTTCACCTTCACCCAGTTGGCGGTCGCTTAAGTCGCTCAGAGGGCCCTCCGAATCGTCTGCAGGTTCCAACCGGAACCTAGTCGTGAATGTTCCCGCTGGAACATTTGGGCATACATTCTTAAAGCTATAGAAGTTGCAAGACGCATAGAATCAATAGGTTGCCAATAGCAGGTGTGTCTTTTACGCACCTCATCGAAATTCCAAAAGGCCCTCTCAAAGGGCTTTTCCGGAGGCCCGAGCGAGTGCGGGCTCTTGCCAAAGGTGGCTTTCAGGATACCCCCTTCCTGCTCGAGGAACTCGGCCCGCGAAAGGGCGCGAAAGCAAGAAGAAAGCAGATCCCTCCACTCCGCTCGCTTTCGCCCCGCTCCGGTCGGGACGACGGAGTTTCGTTTGGATCTCGACTCAGGAGCTAGCCCTCGGCTTTCTTGACTGCGAGTTCTGCGCCCTGGAAGCCGATGCGGCTGTGTGTGCCATCGCAAAAAGGTTTGGTCGTCGAGCCCCCGCAGCGGCAGAGAGAGAAAGCGGGCTTGCCGGTGAGGTCGAACTGGTTTCCGTTGACGTCGACGAGTTCAATCGAACCCTCGGGCGCCTCCACGCGATAGGGGCCGTTGGGACGGATTGTGATCTTTACCTGAGCCATGACTTTGATTCCTCCAACCTTACGGGTTTCTAGTAAGGCTAAAAAGATATCACTAAGCGGGGGTGGATGTCGCGGCGGACCGGGGCTGTCCAGGGGTTGCCCATAGGGCTGTCCCCCATTCATCGGGGCGCGTGAATCATGCGGTTGCGCCGACGCGGAGGATGCGGCGGACGTCGAACACCAGGAACACTACCCCGATTACCAGCACCCAGACGGCTGAGCTTGCCATCCCGAAGTTTATGGAGTTGACGAGTTTGTCGAGAGCTTCGGTGGAAGAGCCATCGCTTCCACTTAGCGATTGCAGGAGGTTGGCTCGGAACAGACAGTAGATCAATCCCCAAGCACAGCAATCGATGACGAGGCGGAGGCTGGCGCTTAGACGGGTCCAACGCGCGGTCGAAAGATTCAGACAGGAGAGGCCGATGCCCGCCAGGGTGAGCACCGCCAACCCCCAGAAAAAATAGGGCCAGTAGGAGGACAGCGTGATCGTCAGGCCGAAGATGTGGAATACGCGGTGGAAGGTATCGAACTGGACCCAGAGAGCAAGAGTCGCGACGGTGATCGTCAGTTCGAACAGGGTCGCGCCGCGAGAGATGCGGTTGGGGTCACGCTCGGGAGGGAGGGCGCGCGGGTTCCAATCGTTTACCAGGTGCGAGCGCGCTTGAGAGCGGTCCAGGAGCGCGAAGACCAGGGTGTTGAAGAATAACGAATAGGTACACGCGAGCCACCAGGGCTCGAGCGATGCGAACAGCGCGGCGCCGGGATGATCTGCGCGAAAATCTGCGGAAAAGATGGTGATGCCCAGCCAGAGGAGCAGCCAGGGGAGCAAGAAGTAGAAGATGAGCGCGCGGATGACCACGCTGTAGATGGGAAAAAGTGCGGGGCCGATCAGCGACCGCTGCGGCAGGTAGCGTTCGGCCACGGCCATGGGAGACCCGCAGCGTTTGAGGATGGGCTCGACTTCGGCGTCGCTGAGTTTGCGGCCGAGTTCGGCTTCCTGATCTTCGATCTGGGAGCGAAGGTCTTCGGAAAGCTCCGCAATGATGTCGTCCTTCTGCTTTCGCGGCAGCCAGAATTTGACGGCTTGGAGGTAACGATCGACGAGTGCCATGACTGTGCTCCTAACGTGTGTCTAGAGAATGTCTTCCAGAGATGTGTGAATGCTTTTCCACTCGATCAACAACTGTTTAAGGATCAATTTGCCGTCAGGCGAGAGACGGTAGAAACGCTTGTTGCGCTTGTCTTCTTCGCGCCACTGGCTGACCAGCAGGCCCTGGGTCTCAAGGCGGCGAAGCAGCGGGTAGAGGGTGCCTTCGTCGATGGCCATGCCATGATCGGCCAGGGTTTTGCGCAGGGTGTAGCCGTAGTGTTCCGTGCGCAAGGCCGCCAGGACCGCCAGGGGAAGGCTGCCGCGGCGGAGCTCCTGACGGAGGTTTTCGAAGCGGTCGTCGTTATGCGTCTCGGCGCTTATGCTGGGCGACATATAGTGTATGTCATACACTGTATATCACACAGTATAGAATGTCAAGAGATTTCTTGCCGCGGCACGCTGAGAGCCATGGGGGCTAAAGCCCAGGTCGATTCTGGGAACCTTAGGCGGCGCTCAAGCGCCGCTCTTCCTCGTTGCCCTCAGCGCCTGAAGGCCCGACGGACAGGAGGCATTTGCGGCACGACTGAAGTCGGGTCCTTCCCGTTCCTGCTTCCATCAGGCGGCCAGGGTGTTGGCTGAGACCAGAGTGCGGTAGAGCTCGAGGTAGTCGTCGATCATGCGTTTGGTGGTAAAGCGTTCGCGGGCGCGGGTGTAGGCGCGATCGGAATAGGAGCGGCGCAGGGCACGGTCGGCGTCGAGCTGGCGAAGGGTTTCCGCCAGACTGCTGGCGTCGTTGGTGCGGAAGTAGAGGGCAGCGTCGCCCCAGACCTCGCGAAAGCTGGGGATATCGTTGGCGACGATGGCGCAACGGGAAAAGGCGGCGTCAAGAGGGGCCATGCCGAGCGGCTCATAGCGCGAAGTGGCGGCGTATATGGAGGCACGGCTGTAGAGAGCGCGCAATTGAGCTTCGGTCTGGGGACCGCGGATGGCGACGCAACTCTGGTCGGTCGAGACCTTCACATCGGCGCGGATGGGAATGCGCGGCAGGGGAACGGTTTGCTCCGCGCCTACGATGCACACCGAGAAGGGATGCGCGCATTGCGTGAGCAGGAAGACCTGCTTCCCGGCGTCGAGCAAGCGGCCGACCGAGAGCACGGAATCGTCTTTGCTGACGTAGGGGTTGAAGAAGATAGGATTGCGGCCGGGATAGATGACAACCTCGCGGCGCGGCCGGGTGTAGGTGGCGCGAAGGGTGTCGAGCATCCAGGCGGAAGGCGCGACCACGGCATCGGCGCGGGCAATGCCGCGGACGATGGTATCGCGATACCATTTCAGCCAGCGCGTGGGGCGCGGGCTGCAACCGTGAACGGCTTCGGTCCAACTGATGAGGTCGCCGTGGGCCATCACCACGCGCGGGATTTCCAGGGCAAGGTTGCCGTGGCAGAACTGGTGGAGATGAAGCAAGTCGGGCAGAACTTCGCGAACTAGGTTGGCGAGGTACTCAGACGATTCGGGCAGATCGTTTGGCGCGTCGTCCATCCACTCCAGGCGGAACGCGGTGGGGCGATACTCGAGGCCGTGGAGAAGGTCCATCCATGCGGTCTGGTCGGGCAAGGGGATTTCGCCGAAGCTGACGAGCGTGACCCGGACGCCGCGAGTGACCAGTCCAGTGACCAGCTCGCGAGTGTAGGTCCAAGAGCCGGACATGGTATCGGCTGTGACCAGAACGTGCACAGGGCCTCCGGGAGCGTGCGGGGCGCGCGGTGGATGCGGCGCCCCGTCGTGTTGCGCTGGCCTATTCTAGTGCGAACAGGGTGAGGTGGTGAAGTTTTTTGTGGGGGATGGGGGGATGGGGCGTCTGCAAAGTCTTGCACAGGGATGGGGTTATGGCGGAGAGTGGGCACTCGCGGCAGCTTTGTCAGAGCTCCCAGGAACCGCCAATCAGTTCACGCTCAGCCTTAGCCGCACGTCGCGGGCGAGATTGTCGATCATGCGGATTTTTTCCGCGGCGGGGAGCGGGAACCTCGGGCACGGCCATGGCCAGTTCGCAGGAGAGCAGCCTGGCGGTGAGCGATTCGCACACTTCGCTGCGAATCTGTTGCTCGACGGAACGGCGGGCCTGGGTTTCCTCACGCTTGCGGCGGTGCAGCCCGGAGCGGACCCCGCGCAGCAGGCGCTCGAAGTCTTTGCCTTTCCCGTCTACCTCAACTTCGTCGTCAGCGTAGCCGAAGACATTGAAAAGACGATGGTTAGAGAGCGATGGCGGATGCATTCGTCCCCTTACGCAACGCGCGTTGTCCTCGGCCAGCGGGCTCGCGCCCGAGGTTCCAGTTCGCGCTTGGCCTGCCCATGGCACTGTGGCGCGTGACCATCTCCGCAAGAAACCCCACGATGGGCTATGGGATAGCTCCGTGTTCCCGCAACGGGAGCAATGAGTCAGCGTGACCATCCGCCTTCCGAGTTCGGCCTCACTATCGGTGGGACAATCTGATATCGCGAAATGCACAGGTTGCTCAAAATCGGGGAAAAACCTGTGGAAAACTTGGGAAGGATTTGGTTTCTGCGGTACGGGGGAAAATAATTCGCAGTTGAAAAACATCCGGCGAGGCAGGCCTCGGAAGGAATCGAGACCGTTTATTCGCCAGGAGGCCCCAGGGATTGCCGAGTGGCCAAGGAGTTCGGATCGTTGAGTATGACCGGAGATGTCAAGCGGAACGTCAGACGGCGGCCCTTCTGCACTCGAACCGCTTCTGACTGCTGCAAGGTTCCCCGGGCAAACAGGCTCGAGGTCTGAAGGGCAAGTTGTCTGCCGTCGACCGTGATCGCAGTCAACGTCAGCCGGAAGTAGCCGGAACCCGCATGTGCACGCACGGACTCGACGTGTCCCGTTGCCACGGTGCCACGCTCAATGAGCGGATCCCCGTCAATCGTGAGGGGAGCGGCGACAGATGCCAGGAATGGGTCGCCGGCACGAACTTCAGCAGCGGAAAGAGTGTTTTCCAGTTGCACGGTGAGGAGAGTCCCGGAGGGCAAAATGTTCATGTGCGGCCCGGCCCGGAAGGGCAACGCGCTCGTCAGTTTCATGTCGGGCGAGACTGCGGGATGCGCGCCTTCGCTGGCTGAGGTCTGATCAGTTTCAGGATGGAACGGAAGCTCTTGTTCACTGGCCTGCGAACCTGCATCGCTTCGGTGCAAAGGCTCGGAGCGAACGCACCCCTGGCTCAGGCTCAGAAGCAGAGAAAACGCGACGAGTGCGGACGCCCGCTGTCGGTCTCCTCGAAGTCTCGCCATGGTATGCATCGTCGCCGGACTTTATGCTTTGGTGTAAGTGGCAAGTGGAATACCAGACCATCTTCCAGGGGAATCAAGGACATACGGAGATCAGGGGCAGGCCATCCGTGTAGATGTTGCACGATCCGGACCGTTTGCTTCGGAGATTTCGAGGAGCACCGCTCTCGGCGAAAGGATCTGGGTTGAAAAACGCTAGTTGGAACCCCCGCTGGCGTTGGCGCTCTGCGCTTCCTTTTCCGGTTGCGCGATCACACCATCAAACGGAGTCGCCGCGACGTAGTGCCCGTGCACCACGCTGATGCGGCGCAGTGGGAAGCCGGAATCCGGTCCACGCTGCCATGTGCTGCCGCCGTCGCTGCTCTCGAACACCACACCGGTCTGGCCGCTGGTCGCAAGCAGCCGCTTATGGCTGCCGTCATAGGTCACCGAAGTGATGTCCTTGTCCGGCAATCCCGCCGCCACGTGGTTCCAGCTCTGGCCGGAATCCGCGCTGTGGAAGGCCCCTTGGCGAGTGGCCACAAAGATCTGGCCATCTGGCGCCACGGTCACGCTGCGAACACTAATCGGATACGAAGCCAGCGCGGCAGGCTGCCAAGCCGCTCCTGCATCCTGAGAAACCAGCACGCTGGAGCGTGTCGCGACGACAACCAGGCCGTCCTGAGCCCCGACTGAAACGAAGTCCTGCTGACCTGCGATAGGGCCGCCCATCCAGATCTTGCCCTGATCCTTGCTGGTGAAAAGTCCGGCGGAAGTCGCCGCAAACCAGCGGCCCGATGCGAGGTCGGTATCGCTGACCCGGCCTTCAAGAATGGAGTGGGTGCTGGAGGTGGAAGTCACGGTCTTGCTCTTGCCACTCTTCAACTTCACCGTATGCGAGACCGTCTTCACCAGTACAACATGGTTGATGGGATGCCAGGTCGCACTGCCTGGGGCCAGTTCAAACAGGCCACGATTGGTTCCAGCTACCAGCGTTCCGTTGCTCGCTTGTTTCAGCGTGAACACATCGCGCCCGTCCAGGCCTGAGCTTTTCTGCTGCCAGCTTTGTCCGCCGTCGTGAGTCGAGAACACGCCGCCGAACTCGCGGTCGTTCACCACGCCGATGTACAGCAGGTTGGGTTCTTTGCTGTCGGGCAGGATGGCGCTCACGTAACGGTGGCTATATCCGTGGTTGGACGTAGAGAAGGTGGCTGCGGAGTCGTCGCTGGCCAGCACTCCGCTGCGGTCCGTCGCCAGCAGTACACGCTGCGAGTTGCGCGGATCGATCAGCACATCATTCACCACTACTTCCGAATTGCTCATGTGCTTCCAGGTCTTGCCCTCGTCGACGCTCTTCCACAGGCCCTCGGTGGTGCCGGCATAGACCACCGCCGGGTTGCTCGGATCCTGCTTCAGGACGCGCGTGCGCCGCGCGCTGAAGGGAATGCCCTGAATCTTCTCGAACTTATCGCCGCCGCTGGTGCTCTTGTAAATGCCGGAGCAGGCGCTGGCGAAGACTTCGGAAGAATTCGCGGAACTGACGATGATGGAGAACACGTCGGAATCGTCGATCATGCCTTTGTTGATGTGCTGCCAGCTGGCGCCAGCGTCGCTGGTTTTCCACGCCAGGTGCCAGGTGCCGGCGTAGACGACGTCGGAGTTTTTGGGATCGACTGCGATGGACTCGATGTTCTTGATGCCCGCGTCAGAAATGTGCTCCCAAAGATTTCCGCCGTCGCGGCTGCGGTAGACGCCATCCAGAGCGCCCGCCACTACGACCTTGGGGTCGGAAGCCGAAACCGCCATGGCGCGCACCGACTTGCCGTGCATGGCCGGCAGAGGTTCCCAGTCTTTGCCACCGTTGTTGGTGCGGAAAATGTCGCCGGCACTCTGATCTTGCACGCTCCAGGCGGAAACGAAAATGGTTTTGGAGCTCTGCGGATCGATCGCAATGTGATCGAGCACGTAATCGTCGCCACTTCCCAGTTTGGCAAATCGCGACCAGTTATGGCCACCATCCTCGGAGACGAAGATCACTCCCGTGCTCGTACCCGCGAAAACGCGGTTCGGGTCATGCGGATCATAGGCTAGGCTGCGGACGTCGCCTCCATCTGGACCCAGAACGGCCCATTGGCGAGTGCCCGCGCCTGCCGCGCATATCGAAACCAACATCAACATCGCCAGCAGCTTAAGCCATGCAGATTTCATAACGGTTTCGTCCCCAAGACGGAGAGAGTTGGATGCTCACTTAGCCTGACAGCGTAACCCGGCCCCAGCAAGTTACTGAAGGACACGCCAAAAAAGAGCCGGTCGACATCGCCGACCGGCCCTCTGACACTGCTTCCGAGGTCAGTGCGCCTTCTTTTTGGCCACCGGCTTGGGATGATCCGGAACCGCTGGCACTTTGGCCTCGTTCACCGGTTCAGTGCCGGTCGAGTCGAAGGTCGCGCCCGCTGGCACAATCCAGTACTCGGCCGTCTTGCTGCCAGCGCTGCCGGTGCGCACTTCGATGCGGCTGGGATCAATACCCTGCTTGGCCTCGCCACCCACCAGATACGCTTTGGAATTGACGGCGCGTTCCGCCGCCAGATTCTTGCGTCTTTCGGTTGGCTCTGCATTCCCGACGATCACCAGCTTGTTGTCGGGGTTCTGCTGCAGGTTCTTGGCTACGTCATCCAGGATGGCCTTGCAGGTGTTGTCGACGCGCCACGGCTTCACGTTATTCGGGAAGTCACACTGGCTGAGTTTCGACGCCTTCGGGGGTGGTGGTGGCGGATTCTCTATCGTCACTGGCGTCGAGGCTTGTCCGGTCAGACCGCGCGAGTCGGTGCAGGAAGCGCCGACGGTGATCGTACCCGGCGATGTGCCAGTAGTGTCCAGCGTGGCCGAACTGCCACTGCCGGAAACGTTTCCAGCGCTCGCCGTCCAGCTTGAGACCGAAACGGGAACGCCATCCGGGCTGGTGCAGTTGCAGGTTACTGTTACGCTCGCCCCGGCCTGCACGCTCGACGGACTGGCCGAGCAGCTCATGGTGGGCGGGTTCTTCGGCGGCAGCGGCTTCACCGTGAAGCTAGCCGAGCAGCTCGCCTCGTTGTTCTTGTTCTCCCGGGCGTCGGTCACATGGGCGGTGACGGTGTAGCTGCCGGGTGCCACGCCGTTGGTGTCGATCTGCGCGGTCGTGTCTTTCCCGGTAATCTGACCTCCGTTGCCGGTCCAGGCATACGTGACCGTATGCTTGGGGTTGAAGTTGCTGACCGCGACGGTCGCGGTGATGGGCTCACCCACCATCACTTCAGTGGGCTGCACCGAGCAACTGGCAGCCGGCGTTAGCGCCGGCGCCCCACCCCAGCTAATGACCAGCCCGGTGCGCAGGCGGACCCCTTCGAACGAAGGACGGCGGAGATCGGGAAAATCGGGGGCAGCATAACCAGCATAGTTGTGTCGGCCCCAAACATAGTCGGCTTCAAACAGACGCCATGCGAAATGCTTGTTGCGAAAGGGCAAATCCATACCGCCGCCCAGAATGGCTCCAATTCCATTGCTTGCGGGGAGGCCGTTGATGCTTACGCGATTCAGACTTACCAAAGAATGCAAGAAGAAATTCGCACTGTCGGTGCGCCACATGAAGCGCGGCCCGACCGAAACTGTGCTTTCGTGCGGCGCTGGCTCTGAGCTGCTGCTTCCTCCATTCGCCCCGAAATCGAATTCCGCTCCCCAATGCGGATCGAAATTGTAAGTGAAGGCGGCGCCTCCTCCCTTCGCCATGTCCGGTACCACGAAGGGAGTGGGATCGTTGAAATTGCCGCCGGGTGCGGGAACCGTGCCCCCCGGATGCAGATACTGATATCCCAGGAAAACGTCAAATTTTGGATTCGAGTCGCCCTGCGCCAGCGCAGGACTCGAGATGAGCGTTACTGCCAGAGCAACCAACAACAGGCCGGCTGCTATCCGACCCTTCCGCAGTTCCGAACCAAGTGACATTCCGTCCTCCAATAGTTTGCGCGGTGTATCTGCGCTTTGCTGCGCCCGGCCGCGCTGAAGAGAAAACACAGGTTCAAACCTTGCACTGGACTGTACTCCGGGAACTCGCAATTCTAACCCACTGCAATCTTAAAGCGAAAGACTGATTTTCAAGAATTGCCTAGTATGACAACAGATTTTCAGGGTTCGCCTGTCTCAAATTGACATTACAATTACAGGACATGGCCGCTCCAACACGCGGCAGGGTTGACAGAGCCGCGGAAGGCCTCCCTTGCCCAACGGGAAGCTGGCCGGTATGGTTGTAGTCTCGTTGCTAACACAGCAGTGCAGAAAGAAAACCACTCAAGCAAGTGGGCACGAACTAAGGGATGAGCCACGAAAAGGTACTAATCGTCGAAGACGAAGAGAACGAGCGCACCGGCCTGGCCGAGTTAGTTTCCTCGTGGGGGTATCGCGCCGAAACCGCCCGCGATGGCGTGGAGGGCTTGGAGAAAGCGGCGCAATCGAATCCGTCCATTGTCGTTACCGACCTCAAGATGCCGCGCATGGGAGGCATCGAACTGCTCGAACGACTAGGGGAGCAATCCCAGGCCATGGCAGTAATTCTAGTAACGGCGCAGGGCACCATCGATAGTGCCGTGCAAGCGATGCGCATGGGCGCTTATGACTACATCACCAAACCGATCGACACCAACCGCCTGCGCACCATGCTGCAAAACGCAGCCGCGCTGCTCGGAACCCGCGCGGAACTGGAGAGTGCCCGGCGCAAGCTGCGGGATTCCGGCTCCCTGGGCCAGCTCAAGGGGGCATCGCGCAAGATGCAGGAGATTTTCCGGCTCATCGAGTTGGTCGCGCCCAGCACAGCGTCCGTGCTGATTACCGGAGCCAGCGGCACGGGCAAGGAACTGGTGGCTCGCACCATCCATCAACTGAGTCCCCGCCGCGAGCGGCCCTTCGTCGCCATCAACTGCGCAGCGATTCCTGAAACATTGATCGAAAGCGAGATCTTCGGCCACGAAAAGGGCGCCTTCACCGGAGCGCTGGAACGGCGCACGGGTTGCTTCGAGCTGGCCGAAGGGGGCACCATCCTGCTCGACGAAATTGGCGAAATGCCCGTGGGAACCCAGGCCAAGCTGCTGCGCGTGCTCGAAGACCACAAGCTGCGCCGCCTGGGCAGCAAAGTGGAAACCGCGGTGGACGTGCGCGTGCTGGCTGCCACGAATAAAGTTCCGGACGATGCTGTCGCCAGCGGGGAATTGCGCAGCGATCTCTATTACCGGCTCAACGTCTTCAACATCCACATGCCTCCGTTGCGGGAACACAAGGAAGATGTTGCCGATCTGGTCCAGCTTCTTCTGTCGGAAATGAGCGCGAAGCACTCCCGCAAAGTTGCCGCGGTAAGCGAAGCGGTGCTGAATCAGTTCAATAATTATTCCTGGCCGGGAAACGTCCGCGAGTTGCGCAATACCATTGAACGCGCCGTGATTGTCTGCGACAGCGGCATGATCGAAACCAAACATCTGCCTCCCGGATTCGGCCACGCCCCCTTGCGCACGGCCGCCAATGACCCGGACGCCGTACGTCTGGGGGTGGGCACGACCGTGGGCGAGGCGGAAAAGATGCTCATCCTAAAAACGCTGGAGTCCACCAGCAATAACAAGACGAAGGCTGCGGAAATTCTCGGCATTAGCTTGAAAACCCTGCATAATAAACTTAAGGAGTACGGCAGCAGCGCCCCGGACGCGGCTTCCGACAAGGAGGAAGCTTAACCCAGTTGCCGGTTGCCAGGAACCAGCAAGCGGTGGAACCTTTCACCAGCGAAGGAATGATGCTTTCTGGGGCTCGGCTGCTTCCCCTGGCCGCTGGCAACCGGGCAACTGTTTCTCATGCGACGCAAAGCCATCATCGTGACCGGCATCACCTTCATGGTGACCGTGATGGTGACTGCGTTCTCCTATCTCTACATTCGCAGATCCTTCGTCAGCGCATCACCAATGCCTACGAAAGCACCAGCCGCCTGACCCAGCAACTGGCTTACTTCGCCGAAAATGATCTGCCGGATTTGAGCAGCACACCCATCGATACCAATGATCCCGCAGCGGTGCGCCGCGCGCTCGCCGCCTACCTGCCGATGGATACCAACCTTTTGAACAATCTCGAATCCGAGGTGGCGCTTTGGCCCTTCATCTACGATGCTTCCGTGGTGGACGCGAACGGCAAAGCACTGCTCCACACCAATCCCCAATTGCTGGGCAAGCAGGTTGCCCCACGGCCGGAGTTTTACGCGGTCACGACCGCTCGCTCCTGGGAGCAGTTTCGCCTGGTGTACCGCCCCGCCACCGTTTACGACGTGAGCTTCCCCTTGCAGCTCAACGGAGCGCCCTTCGGCACGATCCACATCGGGGTTTCCACGGTCTTTCTCAAGAGTGAAATCACCCCGCGCCTCCTGCACGCTATGTATTTCTCGATTGCGTCGATCTTCGCCTCTCTCTTGCTGGCTGCCGGCGTGTCCAATCTCGCTCTCGGACCGCTCAAGGAGATCAGCCGCAACCTGGATAGCGTGAGTTCGGGTGCCACCGAGACATTCTTAGGAGACGAATCGGAACACGACGAATTCGGACTGGTTACGCTGAAGATCGCCAATCTGGGCCGGCAGATGCGCGACAGCAAGGAAATTTTTTCCGCTCTGAAAGACAACGTAGACCAGCTCATGTCCAAGTTGCAGGATGGCTTGATGCTGTTCACGCGAGACTCCCGCGTGGTACTGGTGAGCGCGCCGGTCGAGCGCTTCCTCGGCCGGCCGCGTGGAGAACTGCTGGGCAGAACAGCACGGGAAATCTTCTCCAGTGATTCTTCCGCTGGGCACGCTTGTGCTCGATGCTTTCGAGCACAGGCGTCCGCTCTCGCAGCGCGAGTTCGGTCGCTGCCGCCGGCAGGCGCGTCCAGGTTTCTTTGGATTTTGTACAGGAAAAGAGCACTCAAATCGGCGCTCTTCTGATCATGCGCGACGCCGAATCGGTCCGGCGCATCGGCGACGAAATCGAGATGTCCCGCCGTCTCTCGGCCAGCGGTCGGGTCACCGGTGGCGTTGCCCATGAGGTGAAGAATCCCATCAATGCCATCGTGCTCCACTTGCAGCTCTTGCAGAACAAGCTGGCGCAACTGGACCCCGATACCCGGCGCCACATGGACATCATCGGCAGCGAGATTCACCGGCTCGACCGGGTGGTGCAAACTCTGGTGGACTTCATGCGGGCTCGCGAGCTGCACCTGGTGGAAGTGGACTTCCGCCGCGTGCTCGAGGACGTGGCGCTGCTCGCCGCTCCGGACGCGGAGCAGCATGGCGTCACGATCAAGCGCGACTTGCCCAAGGAACCGCTGCCCATCAAGGCAGACCTCGACTTTATGAAGCAGGCCCTTCTCAACGTGGTGCTCAACGGAATCCAGGCCATGCCTCATGGGGGCGCGCTCACCATCTCGGCGCGCCGCGACGATGATGCGGTGGTCGCCGAATTCTGCGATCAAGGCATGGGCATTGCCCAGGAGGTGCAGGACAAGATCTTTGAGCTTTACTTCACCACCAAGAAGGAGGGCAACGGCATCGGCCTGGCGCAGACCTACCAGATACTGCAGTGGCATTACGGGTCGGTGGAATTTGAATCGACAGAAGGCGAGGGGACGACGTTCCGCTTTCGCCTTCCCCTCGCGGCCTCAAGCTTGACCTCGGAGCGCGCAGCCGGTCTCCACATTGAAGCGGCAATGTCAAAGCCCACGACTTGATTTCTGCTGCGACTCTCCGAGGCGTAAAATCCGAATAGCATGACTCTGGCCGCAATCCTCGCCGTCTGCCTTCTGAGCATGGGTTATCCGGGCACGCTTAGCGTTGCGTCCCCGAACTCGCTAACGCCCGAAAGCCAGACGGGCGGCTCAGCGCAGGCGCCACCCGCGCAACCTTCGCCCTCTCCCACGCAGCCGACACCGGACTCTGCGAATCAACCCAAGCCCGCTCCGAAACCTCACCATCGCAAGAAAACGAGTACGTCAAGTTGCTCGACGGCCGCACCTGCGCCAAACTCCGCGGAAAATTCCGCCTCCTCGAAGCCCTGTCCCCCTCCCAAGAAAGTTGTCCGCAACGGAGGATCGGACGAACCGGCGGTCCAGCTTACCCCCGGCGCGACTGCCGCGCAGACCTCGTACCAGCGCTTCACCGCCGAGCAGCTCAGGGTTGCTACCGAAGAAAACCTGAAGAAGATCGATGGACGTCAGCTCAACCCCAGCCAGCAGGAGATGGTGAGCCAGATCAAGCAGTTCATGGAACAATCAAAGAAAGCTGTCGCCGCGGGAGACGTCGACCGCGCTCACAATCTCGCGCTGAAGGCTCGCTTGCTTTCCGACGAGTTGCTGAAACCGTGATCTAGCGTCACTTCCCTTTCGCCCGCGCCGCATTCACTTTGTTCAGCAGATCCTGCGACACGGCCTGCACCGGACCGGGAATCTTCACAGCTTCCGTAAGCACGTCGCGGGCTTCCGTCAGTTTATTCAATTTGCCGTAGGCAAAACCCAGCCCGTACAGGGCACGGGCATATTGCTGATCATCTTGTCCCTTGAGCAACGCCGCGCCAGACTTTCAGTTCCGGAATCGCGGCCGTGGTCTTGTCCTGCTTGAAAGCTAGGCGTCATCCCATAATGGAGTGCGCCACTCCTGCTGACAATTTCCGCGACTGTGTCCGCGTCGGGAGCGTCCGCGTTCGCTACTTCCATCACTTTCTGCGAATAAGTAATCGCCTTGCCCGCACTGCCCGGCTTAGTGATCGTCACCATAGAAACTCGCCAGTAACAGCAAGCGCCGGCAGCGAGTTGGGATTCGCCGCCAGCATCTTCTCTCCATAGGCCACCAGCCGCGCCTGATCGTTCAACTGGTCCGGTCCCAGGTATACATCGCGTAGCTTGAGACTTGATCCTGAAACCTCGAGTCCGGAAACGCCGCCGAGAACTTCTCGATGTCGGCCATCCGCGGTCTTCGCATCGGTCTCGCTGGCAATCACATTGAAGCCCGAGGACTCCAGAAAATCGCACGCTGTTCTTGGCCGCGCTCTTGTCTTCCGCCACCTGCCGGCTGAAATCGCTCGTCGCTCATGCCTTCCGGCTTGGCCTGCTTGCCGATGGAATTGCAAACTTCCCCGCCCTTCGCCGCATAATCCATCAACTTCGTATTGTCTTTCGCTTGCTGCGCGATGCTGGCCTGCGAGACCAGGATGTCGAGATTCCGCGGAGCCCCAGCCAGCGCTTTATCTCCGTACTCAAGCGCTTTGTTCAAGTCGCCCGAGGTCTGGTAGGCCTGCGAAATCTGCCAGTTCCCATAAGCCACGGCCGCCGGATTCGACGAATACTTCTGCACGAAGTCCTGATACATGGCGAGCTTTTTCGCCGCGTCCTGCTCGTTCGAAATGGCCTGCAGATCGTGGTCTTCCGGCGTGCCCGCCGGAATCACGATCTTGTCCCCCTGTGCGCTGGCACGCGCTGCGGCAAAGAAAAAGCAGAAAGAAGCGACAACCAGCACCAGCGACCCAGCATAGCGTTTCATAGGTCACCTCCGCCCTGAGGCGCAAACGGATGTCCAGTTTCAACCAGCAGGCGAATCCTAGCGCCGAATGCGGGTGGAAGCAAGCATCAGCGTGAAAGGAGTGAAAGGAAGGAAGGCAACTCTCCACGGAGAAACTAAAGACACGGAGAAAACCTATAAATTACAAATGAGCCACTAGAGTTCTGTTCTTGGTTGCTCCGTGACTCCGTGTCTCTAGCTAACTTTCGGGCCAGTTCAGCTAAAGTGAATGCATGCGCGCCATCCTCGGCCAGCGTCCGCTGCGCTTCGTCTTTGCCGCCAACGTGATCTCCATGTTGGGCAGCGGGATGAACTCGGCCGCCGTCGCCTGGTACATCCTCGAAGCCACGCACTCGGAAATGGCGCTCGGCACCTTCGCCGTTCTGCAGACCATTCCTGCCATGCTGATGCTTCCCTTCACCGGCGTGATTATCGACCGCGAAGATCGCCGCCGCCTGGTCATGTGGCTCGACGCTGTGCGCGCCGTGATCATCGTGACCGTGGCCATCCTCGCGTTTCGGCATCGCGTCCAAGTCTGGCAACTCTATCTGATGAACACCCTCGTCGCCGCCGGCTTCTGGATGTTCTGGCCAACCATCACCGCCCTTATCCAGGAACTCACGCCCGAAGGTCAATTCGTGCAGTCGAATACTTTTCTTCTGGCCGGGGTTCAAGGAGGATGGCTCATCGCCGGCTCGCTCGTTGGCTTCATGTACAACCACATCGGCCTCGGCGGCGTGCTTTTGATCGACGTTTCCACCTACGTGGTCTCGTTCTTGTGCTATTTCGCCGTGCGCAAAGGGACGCCACGTCGTGCTGCGCCCCGACGGAGCTGCGCGCCGACATCCTCGCCGCTGAAACCCAGTTCCAGCGCTTCTGGCGTGAGATGCGCGAGGGCCTGCGCTTTCTTCGCGACCATCGCGCCGTCGTGCTGCTCGGCATCAGTTGGGCCTTGTTTCTCGGCGCCATGATCACGGGAGTCGTCGTCACTCCATCTCTGAGCGAGCGCATCTTCCACGCCGGCGCCGTCGGCTACGGATGGCTCAACGCCGGATGGGGCACCGGCGCATTCTTAAGTGCGTTATATGCTCCCGCCATCATCGCCAGCCTAGGCGGCCGTCGTTCCGTAGCGTTTTCCATGGCGATCATCGCGGCATGCGTGGTCTGCGCTCCAGTCTCGCACTGGCTGGTCGCCGCCATCCTCCTCTACGCAGTAATGGGGTCGGCCCGCGGCGTCGGCGGCATCGCCATGAACACCAGCCTCATGGAAATGGTCCCGCAACACCTGATGGGACGCGTGCAGAACACCTTTTATTTCGCCGGAACTTTCCTGCAGCTTGTGCTCGCGCTCAGCGTCGGCGCGGTGGCGCACAAGGTCAGCCTGGTCGCCGCCTTCGCCATTCTGGCTTGCGTGTACGGCCTGTCGTTCGTGGCCGCGAGTTGGCCAGTGGGAACAGCAGCGGTAGAGGAAGTCAATGACGTCGAGCTAAGTAAGAAGTGAGAAGTCAGAATAGAAGTAAAATACAGCGCGCCTCCGCGCTTCGCCAACCCGCCTTCCTAATCTTCTGCATTCTGACTTCCGCCTTCTGACTTTTCTCCTCACCTGTTATTCTTTCCCATTCCAAGGAGCCATCCATGTCCTCTGACCTGCAGGGCCGTAACGCCGTCGTCTTCGGAGTCGCCAACAAGCGCTCGATCGCCTGGTCCATCGCCCAGGGACTCCACGCCGCCGGCATGAAGCTCGCCATCACCTACCAGAACGAGCGCCTGGAGCAGGAAGCGAAAGACCTTATTCTTTCCCTGCCCGGCGCCGAAGGCTACATGTGCGACGTCAGCAAAGACGAAGAAATCGACCGCCTCTTCGCCACGCTCAAAGAGCGCTACGGCAAGCTGCACACGCTGGTGCATTCGGTCGCCTACGCTCCCGCCGACGAACTGAAGGGAGAATTCCTCAACACCACGCGCGAGGGCTTCCGCATCGCGCTCGATGTAAGCGTGTATTCGCTGGTTGCGGTTGCCCGCGCCGCCGCCCCGCTCATGGAAGATGGCGGATCGATTCTCACGATGACTTACTACGCTGCGGAGAAAGTCGTGCCCCGCTACAACGTGATGGCCGTGGCCAAAGCAGCGCTGGAGTGCAGCGTGCGTTACTTGGCCTATGATCTGGGGAAAAAGAAGATCCGGGTGAACGCCATCTCCGCCGGACCGGTGAAAACCCTTGCCGCGCGCGGCATTTCAGGCTTCGGCGACATGCTCAAAGCCCATGCCGAGCACGCCCCGCTGGGCCGCAACGTCGAGGTGAACGAAGTCGGCTCGACGGGAGTCTTCCTCGCCTCCGACGCCAGCAGCGGAATCACCGGCGAAGTCATCTACGTCGATTGCGGCTACAACATCATGGGGTTTTGAAACCAGTTCTCAGTTCTCGGTTCTCAGTCGCCGCAAACTAACTCGGGCTAAGGGTTCTACCCTGGGAACCTCCGTGTCCCCTGTGGTTAGAGATTTTGGCACGCATCATTCGGACCCTGTGCGTGTCATAATTGCACTGATGAAAAGGAGCCAATTCATCTTCGCGCTATTCGCCGTCGCAATCCTATTCTCGATGATCCGCGAATGGAGCGTGCCTGCCTCCTGCGCGAGGCCACTCCTCATGCCCTCTTCGGCGGTTTCTCCGGTCCGTTCTCGCTGATTTTCGGCTACCGCATCAAGAACGAAAAACCATCGAACACATACTCGTGATTCCCCTCCTTGGCAACCGGTTTCACTTCGCCACGGCGAACCTGCCGAATCGCCGTAACCACCTTGGGAAGATAGCTAGGATCGGCGACGGGCGTATTGTGTGATGGCAACAGAAGCTGTAGATGAGGCTCCAGCGCCGCCAGTTTCTGCATAGAGACAACATAGGCATCCACATCGGTTTCTGGACGGTATAGATAAATCGGGCCGAGATAGAAAGAGTCTCCAGTAAACAAAAAGCCATTCTTCTGGTCGAGCAGCGCGATCTCATCCGGTGTGTGGCCGGGCGTGCCGATTACCTGCAGTGTGCGTCCACCCAATTCAAGCTTGTCGCCGTCGTGCAGCCAGTGTGTGATGTGGAACGGCTTGGTCCGATACGCCTTCGCATCAAAGCCCGCAGGCAACGCTCCGCAGATTTCGTCTGGAGCAAGTTCCGCTTGCGCATCGGCCTGCGATCCGCGAGCGTTGGCTCGAGTGAAGTCCGTATCCATGCCGTAGACATCGCGGAATCGCCAATTGTCCCCCACATGGTCATTGTGCGTGTGCGAATTCACCACACTCACCGGAAGCTTGGTCAATCCCGCAACCACAGCCTGGATATTGCCGATGCCCATGCCCGTGTCGAACAACACCGCTTTGTCGGTGCCGAGAATCAGGTAGGAAATCACCTCTTCCAGCTGGCGCGGTTCGTAGATGGCAAATATGCCCGGACGAATCTTGTATACCTCAAACCATGGGTCCGCCGTTGCAACCCGCTCCAACTTGCTATAAGCCGGCCGAGGCAGCTGCTTGCACCATTCTGCTGGTTGAGCAGCCACTGACGACGTCAAACCAATCGCGAGGAACACTGGCATAAACGAACCCTTAAGGATTTTCATAGCCTAGGTCGAGATCCTGATCCTACGTCGGTTTTCGCCCTGACGCTCAATAGAAATCTCCACATCCCGCTCCCGCTCCAGACGGGGGAACTTCTCTCCCCACTCAATCAGCAAAAGGCTGCCGTCAGACCGCAGATCATCCAGCCCCAGCGTATCCAATTCCCGAGGCGTATCCACGCGGTAAAGATCAATGTGATAGAGATTGGCTCGCGGCCCGCGATACTGGTGCACCAGCGTAAACGTCGGACTGGTCACGTCTTCTTCCTCCGCCGCCTCGAACCCGGCGGCAATCCCCTTCACCAGCGTGGTTTTCCCCGCGCCTAGTTCGCCACACAGCAAAACCAGCTTGGGCGGTGCCAATAGCTGGGCCAGCGTCCGCCCGAAAGCAATCGTCTCCTCCGGCGAATGTGTGGTGATCTCGCGCGTCATTCCCCGACCGGTCGCAGCCAAACCACGACCAGTATAGCGAGAGCAGACTAGATCGTCCTCGGCATACTGGAGACCACGGACTTGAGGCCCCGCAGGCCCCGGCCCGTCACGTGGTCTAGCGACGTCCGCAGTCGGCGGTGGTGGTCATCCTCAAGCGCGACGAAGCGGAACGGTTGCAGCACTCCGTCGTTCGCCTTCCTCATCGGAGTAAGGATCTCGGCCATACCGTGTACTGGCCCCGAATGCGTTTGAAATGCAACTTCGACGAAGGAGCCCTTTCGCAGCGAACGCGGCATTTGCAACAGTCCACCAGTCACCGAGATCGTTTGGAGTTTAGCTTCAGCGTATTGGCCATCTTCTAAACGAATCGCAGCCAGCACGGAATCGCCAAGCTGGACCCGGGCCGAGCGCCGCGAAGGGTGCGGTTGCGGGAACTGGGTCATAAGCTCTCTGTACTATGGCAGGCGGACAGGAGTGGGTAACAGGTTACCAAAGCAGCTGGCCGGACTCCCGTGCCCAGAGCGACATGGCAGCGATCCAACCGCTGCACAATCAAGCCCATCGCAAAAGTTTACCGAAGTCGGCGTAAAGCCCCTGCCTTCAGGCATGGGGATATAAGCCGACGATTTTGCTTGCATTCGATTGCTCTTGTGGTCTAGTTTTATAACCGCTAGCGAAAACCAAGTTAGCCAAATTAAAAGGCTTTGCAACAACTCGTCGCCTCGGGATACGTGGAGACGCTAAACGAATGTGGACAAGATGTCAGTCTGGCGATAGCCAGCAGTCTTGGTTGAAGCATGAAAGGTCGCCGCAAGGCGACTAGAATCCCCCGCCTTTTAAGGCGTGGGGAGTATCAATAACTCATTCATGGCCGCCGCCGCCGCCGGCCGGAAGGACGTTCGATGCCTTCCGCTGCGGCTCGAATCACTCACCAACGCACGAGTTTTTCCTCCGCCATTTCGCGCGTGCGCCGAAAAGCCTCCGGCAACCCCAGGAGCAA
Source organism: uncultured Acidobacteriaceae bacterium (assembly GCA_963714225.1). Taxonomy (GTDB): domain Bacteria; phylum Acidobacteriota; class Terriglobia; order Terriglobales; family Acidobacteriaceae; genus Sulfotelmatobacter. The sequence goes on from CAVQNY010000001.1 coordinate 101,522, forward strand.
ATCCGTGGCCACCAGCGAATGTTCGCCCACTCTCTCGCGCATCACGTCGCCGGCAAGCCCGTGCAGATGCACCGCCGCAAGCACGGCCACGAGAGCCTGCTTCGAATGCTGCGCCATCATTCCCGCAACCATCCCGGTCAGGATGTCCCCTGTGCCGCCGGTAGCCATGCCAGGATTGCCCGTCGTATTGACCCAGGCTTCGCCATCCGCCCGCACAACCAACGTGCGATGCCCCTTGAGCACGACGATCAGCTCGTGTTCGCGTGCGAACTTTCGCGCCACTCCCAATCGATCTTTCTGCACATCAGCAATCGTGCACCCCGCCAGACGCGCCATTTCTCCAGGGTGTGGGGTGATCACAATCGTGCGTCCTTTGCCATTCAATTCATTCGTGCGGCCCTCAAACGCATTCAGGCCGTCGGCATCCACGACCATAGAAAGTTGAAGTTGTGCAGCCAGCGCCCGCACCAACTCCGCAGTCTGGGGGTCCCGCGAAATCCCCGGTCCGATCGCGAGCACATTCTTCCCTTTCACCAACTGCTCGACGCGATCCAGAGCGCGCGTCGAGATCGCGCCCGCATCCGTCTCGGGCAAGGGTTCCGTCATCGGCTCGGGATGAAATCCGGCCACGGTTCCCAGCACAGACTTCGGTGTCGCCACGGTGGAAAGTCCCGCCCCCGCACGCAGCGCAGCCATCCCCGCCATCGCCGCCGCACCGGCTTTCCCGAGCGATCCGCCGATCACCAGCACGTGCCCGTAGTTGCCTTTGTTCGACTCCGCCGGGCGCGGCCCGACAGTGTTCCAACATCACGCGCCGTGATCACATTCAGTTGCAGGGCCGAAACAATCGCCGCCTCCGGAGAGCCGATCTCAGCCACGAAAGTCGATCCCGCAGTTAACAAGCTGAACACGTGCGCCGGACGTGGTGCCGTGAAGGTCACAATGGCGTCGGCCCGGGCGATGGTCCTGGTTTGCGGACCCATCGCATCCGCATCGGCGCCGGAAGGAATATCCACGCCGATCACGGGAATCTTGCTCGCATTCATAATCGCGATCGCGTCGGCATAGAGTCCGCTCACCGGAGGCTTGAAGCCGGTGCCGAGAATCGCATCGACATACAAGTCCGCATCGAGCGATAAGCGCACCTGCTCACTCTTTAACTCTTCGCTGGAATGCACAACGATGGCCGCGCCCGGCAACTTTCCAAACATGATCGCCGCATCGCCCCGCAAATCCGCAGGGTCTGCCAGCAGGATCAGCTGAACCTTTTTCCCCGCTCTGCAGCTGTCGCGCCGCCACAAAGCCATCGCCGCCATTATTCCCCTTGCCGCAGAACACTACGATGCGCCCCGCTTCCGGATAATGCGTGATCACGTAATCCGCCACGGCCGCCCCGGCATTCTCCATCAACGTGAGCGACGGCACGCCAAAGCGCTCGCTGGTAGCGCGGTCAATGGCTCGCATCTCTTCGGCGGTAACGATCTTCATACAATCAGGGGCAGTGGTCGGTGTTCCGTGGTCGGTGATATCCGTCGGTCGGTGTTCCGTGGTCACTGTCCACTGACCACTGTCTTCCGACTATAAAACAAAAAGGCCCTCCGCGCCGTGCGGAGAGCCCTCGAACTTACTGACCACTAGCCACGGATCACTCATCGCAGCCTTTAGAACTCACCGACCACTGCCCTTAGACTGCAGAGCCTGCACCCGGCTGTGCTTCACGCTATAGGTGAAGTACACGATCAAGCCGATTGCAAGCCAGGCACCCAGCCGGATCCAGTTCCACTTTCCCAGCTTGAGCATCATGTATCCGTTCGCGATCACGCCCAGGATCGGAACCAGAGGCACCCACGGCGTCCGGAAGGGCCGCGGCTGGTTGGGATTCGTGTAGCGCAACACCATCACGGAAATCGACACAATCACAAAGGCCAGCAGCGTACCGATGTTCACCATCTTCCCAATCTCGTCAATCGGCGTCACACTGCCCACGACCGCCGCCAGCAGGCCCACGAGAATCGTATTCTTCCATGGAGTGCGAAACTTGGGATGCACCGCCGCGAAGAACTTCTTCGGCAAAAGGCCGTCATTGGCCATCGAGTAGAGCACTCGCGTTTGGCCCAGCAACATCACCAGCATCACGCTGGTCAGTCCAGCCAGGGCCCCCAGCGTGATGATGTTCGCCGCCACGGGTAGGCCCCGGTCCAGGAATGCAACGGCAACCGGCGCCTCGATGTTGATTTGTTGCCAGTGCACCATCCCGGTCAGCACGCCGGCTACGGCAATGTATAAGACCGTACAGATCGCCAGCGAAGCGATCATGCCGATGGGCAAGTCGCGCTGCGGATTCTTGGCCTCCTGCGCTGTGGTTGAGACCGCATCGAAACCGATGTAGGCGAAGAATATGTAGGCAGCGCCCGCCCCAATTCCCGCGAAGCCGTGGGGCGCATACGAGTGCCAATCCGTACCCCAGTTTGCGCGGTTGATATAGTGAGAGCCCAAGGCGATCACAAACAGCACCACCGAAACCTTGATCACGACGATCCCGGTGTTAAACCTTGCACTCTCTTTGATCCCGATCACCAGAATTGTCGTAATCACCAGGGCGATGATGAAGGCTGGGAGGTTAAAACCAATTTCCGTCCCAAACAGTTGTGGCGCGCCCAGCAAGTCATGGGCTCGCTGTAACAGTTCGGGAGATTGCGCACTCACGACCGCCGCAACCCTATCGAGGAACGCTTGAGTGCCCGGCACCAGGGAAGAGTCGGCCGCCTGCGCCATCTGCCGGGCGACAACGTTCTCGGCAGTCTTCAGCGCCGTCCAGTAGTCGTAAGCCAGCCACAGCGGCATTTTGATGTGGAAGATGTTCAGTAGTTCGATGAAGTGGTTCGACCAGCCCGAAGATACCGTGCTGGCGCCCATGGCATATTCGAGCGTCAGGTCCCAGCCGATAATCCAGGCCAGCAACTCGCCCAGCGTGGCGTAGGCGTACGTGTAGGCACTGCCTGCCAGCGGAATCATGGCCGCAAACTCGGCATAGCACAGGCCGGCAAACGCGCAGCCCAGCCCGGATAGAACGAACGACAAGGTGAGTCCCGGGCCCGCGTATTGCGCTCCCAGCCCCACCATGACAAAGATCCCGGCCCCGATGATGGCCCCCACGCCCAGCGCCGTAAGCTGGAAAACTCCCAACGTGCGGTTAAGGCTGTGCTCGCCGGTTTCGCGGGCTTCTTCCATCAGTAGGTTCAGCGGCTTGGTTGCCAGCAGATTCGCCATTCGTCTCGTTTCTCCTTGGCGGCTACGCGGATGCACGCTTTGCGCCCGCGCTCCTCGACCACGCGTAATATACCGGGATGCCCAGCAGCACCACAATCAACCCCGGCCACGTGTATTGCGGCTTGTAGCGCAATAGTACGACATCGATAAATAAAGCCATCACAATATAAATCGCCGGCAGCAACGGATAACCCACCGCGCGGTAGGGCCGCGGGGCATCCGGATGCGTCCGCCGCAGCACAAACAATCCCACAATCGTCAAAATGTAGAAGACCAGCACCGCAAAAATAATGTAATCGAGAAGCTGCCCGTAGCTGCCCGAGACGCAGAGCAGGCACGCCCACACCATCTGTACCATCAGCGAGACCGCCGGCGTCTTGTACGTAGGATGGAGCTTGGCAACGCTGCGAAAGAACAGGCCGTCTTTCGCCATGGCGTAGTAGACGCGAGCGCCGGAAAGAATCAGCCCGTTATTACAGCCGAAGCTGGAAATCAAGATGGCCGCCGCCATCAGCAAGCCGCCCACAGCGCCGAACATCTGCGTCATGACCGCGGTTCCTACGCGGTCTTCGGCGGCATATTTAATTCCCCGTCCCAGAATGGTTGCCGCGCCCGGTGCTCCGTCGAGGGGCAGCGCCATCAAATAAATGAAGTTGCAGGCAATGTAGAGCGCGATCACCACGCCCGTACCCAGCGCCAGCGACAGCGGCAGATTTCGGCTGGGATTCTTTACTTCACCCGCGGTAAAGGTCACATTGTTCCAGGCGTCGGCGGAAAACAGAGAACCCACCTGCGCCACGGCCAGAATCGTCAGCGTACCGACCAGCACAACGGGTCCGCCCACTCCCACTTGCACTGCATGCTGCGCTCCCAGTCCCGCATTCCGCCAGAAATGCGCGCCGAAGTTCGCTGCCAGCGCCTGCGCATTTCGCCCCAGCGCCAGGCCAAACAACGCCAGGGCAAGCAGCGCCGAGACCTTGGCCGCGGTAAACACATTCTGAATGCGCGCCCCGGTTTTCACGCCAAAGATATTCACCACCGAGAGGAAGACCACGAGCAGGATCGCGGCCAGATTCTGCGTATTGATTCCCACGTCCATGTTGCCCAGCACCATCGGCCCCAGAGGGATCGGCGGAACCTTCCAGAGATGAAGAATCCAATGGGAAGAAGAAATCGCAGGAAAGAAAACTCCCAGGAATTTGCCGAAGGCGACGCCTACCGCGGCAATCGTGCCGGTCTGAATTACGAGGAACAGCGTCCAGCCGTATAGAAAACCCCACAACGGTCCGAGCGCTTCGCGCAGATAAACGTACTGCCCGCCGGCTCGCGGCATCATCGCCGCCAACTCGCCATAGCTGAGCGCGGCGACGATGGTCATGAACCCCGCCACTGCCCAGGCGCCAATCAGCAGCGCGGGCGAATCCACCTCGCGGGCAATCTCCGCCGAAACAATAAAGATGCCGGAGCCGATCATCGACCCCATGACCAGCATGGTGGCGCTGGTCAAGCCCAGGCCCTTGACTAGTTCCTTATCTTGCTCACTATGAAATTCCCAGTCGCTGCCGGCAGCCGGCCGCGTTGTCGGTGTACTCAGGATCCCTCCCTACCCGAAGGTGAGATGACTTTACCTCAAGACGCGGAAAAATTCCTCTGCTGATTTCCGTGGCTCCCGTAACAGATCGGATATCACCGCCACGGAATCGGCCCCGGATTCAATCACGGAAGCGGCATTCGAACGCGTAATCCCTCCAATTGCAACTAAAGGCCTCCGGGTCAACCGCCGCGCCTGGTGCACCCCTTCGATTCCCACAACCGGATCAGGCCCTTCCTTGCTGGCCGTCGAAAACACGGGCCCAATGGCGAGATAGTCCGCCGAAGTCCGATCCGCTTCCCGCATCTGCCCTGGATTATGCGTCGAAACTCCGAGCCAGCGCCCGTCGCCGATAATCCCTCGAGCCGACTCCGGCGAGAGATCGTCCTGCCCAACATGCACACCGTCGAACTCCGCGATCAAGCACAAATCGGCGCGGTCGTTCAAGATAAGTCTCGCCCTCCCGCCCACCCGCTGTTTCAGTTCGCGTGCCTGCTCCAGCATCTCGCGTGCGTTCCCGTTCTTGTTGCGGTATTGCAGCAGCGTGCATCCGCCCGCGACAAGCTCCTCCGCGAAGGCCGACAAGTCTTCCGTCGTGGAAAAGTACGCCGCATCCACAATAGGGTAAAGACGAGGAACCGAGATCACGCTGCCGAATCCTTTTTGCCCGCTGCCAGAAATCGCTCGATGAACCCCGTATCAAATCGCCCGGCGCGAAAGTCCGGATCGGCCAGAATCTTCCGGTGCAGCGGAATGGTCGTGTAAACACCCTCGACGATAAACATCTCCAGCGCCCGCGTCATTCGCGAGAGCGCTTCGTTGCGGTCTTTGCCCCGCACAATCAACTTGGCGATTAGCGAATCATAATAAGGCGGAATCACGCCCTCGGTGTACGCCGCCGTATCCACACGCACCCCGGTCCCTCCCGGGGGATGAAACGTCGTGATCTTTCCCGCTGACGGGGTAAACTTCTCGGGATGTTCTGCATTGATCCGGCACTCAATGGCATGTCCGCGGTGCACAATCGGCCCCTGCAGCACGTCCCGCATGGGCGCGCCACCCGCGATCATGATCTGGCTCTTCACCAGATCCACATCAGTCACCATCTCCGTCACCGGATGCTCCACCTGAATGCGCGTGTTCATCTCGATGAAATGCAATCGGCGGTCCTGGTCCATCAGAAACTCGATCGTTCCCGCATTGGTGTAGCCGATCTGCGCCAGCGACTGGCACAAAACCGCCCCGATCTGATCGCGTAACTCGGGCGTGACCTGGGTCGAAGGCGATTCTTCCAGCAGTTTCTGATGCCTCCGCTGGATCGAACATTCCCGCTCCCCCAGACTGACCACATTGCCATGTTCATCCGCCAACACCTGAAACTCGATGTGCCGCGGCAGCTCGACATACTTCTCCATGTACAGGTCGCCATTGCCGAACGCGCCCGCCGCCTCCGACTGTGCCGCCTTGAATAACCCCGGGAGTTCCTCTTCGCTGCGCACAATGCGCATGCCGCGTCCGCCGCCACCCGCAGACGCCTTCACGATCACCGGAAAGCCGACCTGCCGCGCCCACTCTATCGCTTCGCCGTCGGATGCGATGATTCCATCCGAACCCGGCAGAATCGGCACGCCCGCCTGTTTCATGGCCGTACGGGCTTTTTCTTTTTCCCCCATCAGCCGCATCACTTCCGGCCGCGGCCCGATGAACTTGATCCCGCTGGTCTCGCACACCTCGGCAAAGTTGGCATTCTCCGCCAGCAATCCGTATCCGGGATGAATGGCGTCGACGTTGGCAATCTCCGCCGCGCTGATCACCGCCGGAATATTCAGATAGCTCAGCGCCAGTTGTGGGGGCCCGATGCAGATGGCTTCGTTTGCGAAGCGCACCGGCAGAGAATGGCGGTCCGCCTCGCTGTAAATGGCAACCGTGCGGATGCCCAGCTCCTTGCACGCGCAAATGACGCGCAGGGCAATCTCTCCGCGATTGGCAATCAGGATCTTCTTAAACATGAAATCGGCTTCCGGCTTCCGGCCTCGGGCTTCCGGCTGGGAAAAAGATTCTGGCAGGATGGCTGCTGTCGGTCTGGGCCCGCAGACAAAGAAAAAGGCGCGTCTCGGCGCGCCTCAACAGCAACTCCCGGTCTCACTTCTTCGGCCTTATGGCAAACAAATCCTGCCCGTATTCAATCGGCTGGCCGTTACTCCCCATCTTCTTTACGATTTCGCCCGCCACGTCCGACTCAATCTCGTTCAGCAGCTTCATCGCCTCGACAATGCACAACACCTGCCCGGCCTCAACCATGTCCCCCACCTTGACGAAAGGCGGAGCGCCCGGCGAGGGCGCTTCGTACAGTGTCCCCACGATGGGAGACTTCACGATGTGCAGGTTTTCTTCCAGAACCGGCTCGACCGGCACTGCCGGCTGTGCGACACCCGAGGCCACAACCGCAGGCGCGCCGGACTGAGGGACGGTCACGGCCACGTAGGGCACTTCCGCGCGTGTCTGCGCCCCAGTGTGGCCGGCCCGCTTGATCTTCACCTTGACATCGCCGCGCTCCAACTCGAACTCGGCGATGTCTTTTTCAATTAAGAACTCAATGAGTTCCTTCAGCTCTTTTTGATTCATCCGTGTACGGTGGGACTGCCGCTTCCGGTCTTAGGTATTCGGTGTTGGGTCAGGTGTTAGGCCTTTCTGTCTTTGGTGCCACGCGATTCCCTGGCCTTCGACCTAGGCCTACGCCAAGACCGAACACCTAAGACCGATCCCCTAGACTGCCAGGAAATTCTTGCCGGTCGGAGTCAATACCTCACAACCGCCTTCGCTGACGGCCACCATATCCTCGATCCTCACACCCCATTTGCCGGGGAAGTATACTCCCGGCTCGATCGTGATGACCATGCCCGGCTGCAGCTCTTCCTTCTGCCCGGCCGCGACCCTGGGCGCTTCGTGGATCTCCAGGCCTACCCCATGCCCGGTGGAATGCGTAAAGTAACGTCCAAACCCAGCCTTGCGCAATACTTTCCGCGCCGCCGCATCCACTTCCCCGACGCTGATGCCCGGCCGCACAGCCGCAATCGCTGCCGCCTGTGCCTCCTTCACCGACTGGTATGCGTGGCGCGCCTCTTCTGCTTTTGCGCTTGAAGCCGCGCCCACCCATACAGTGCGGGTCTGGTCCGAGCAATAACCAGCGAGTATAACACCGAAGTCGCAGACCACGAACGCATCCCGCGCGATGGCTTGCTCCGTGGCTCTGCCGTGCGGCAGTGCCGACCGTGCCCCCGAAGCGATGATGGTAGGAAACGACATCTCGGCCGCTCCCGCCCGGCGTGCCGCGTACTCCATCTCCGCTGCCACGTCGGCCTCTTTGACCCCGGGCCGCAATACTTCCAGCGCGCGGTCGAACAGAGTGGCTCCCAACTGCACCGCCGCGCGAATGAGCCCCATCTCATCGTCATCCTTCACCATGCGCGCCCGCTCCACCATCGCGGGCGCATTCCTTAACCGCAGGCCGGAGGGCAGCAGATCCGCCAGCCGTTTTCTTTCCGCTACGGTGAGGTGTTCGGCCTCAATCCCGATCGTCCATGCCTTCGATCGCTTCCGGCGTGCTCCAATCCATTCTCCGAGCGCGTTCAGCACAGCCTTGCGTGCGACGATCACCTTTGCGCCCTTCACTTCGTCGCGCCCCTGCGTGTCGTAGCGCACGTCCGTGATGAAGACGCTGCCCGTTTCCGTCGCGAGCAGGAAACCCGCGCTGCCGGTGAAGCCACAAAGATATCGCATGTTGGGAAGATGGCTGACCAGCAAAGCATCCAGCCCACTGGAAGCGAGTTGCTCCCGCAGTTTCTTCTGGCGCGCAAGGAAGTTCATTGGGGATGAGTTTAGCAGGCGGAGGAGAAGAAGTACCGAGTACCTCGTACCGAGAGGCATCCGAATCAAAATCGCTGCGCACTTCGCTAGGTACTCGGTACTCGCTTCTCCCAAAACAAAAACCGCCGGCGCTGAAAGGTTCTTCAGGCCGGCGGCTTTCAATCTTCAACCGCGCACTACGTCTGAATGATTCGCGGCGTGATGAAGAAGATCAGTTCCTGGTTGGACGTCGAAACCTGGACGTGTTTGAACAGGTTGCCCAGGATCGGGATGTTGCCCAGCACCGGCACCTGATTGACGTTGATCGAGTTCTGCGTCTGGATGACGCCACCGATCACCACCGTGCCGCCGTCGGTCACCAGCACCTGCGTCGTTGCCTGCTGTGTGATCAACTCCGGGTTGCCCTGCACTTCTTGAGCGAAGTTCGGGGTTGTGTTCTCCACGTCCACATTGAGGAAGATCGTGTTCTCTGAAGTGATTTGCGGGACCACCGTCAACCGCAGGAAGGCATCGACGTAAGTCACGGTCGGAGGACCGCCCAACTGCGCCTGCGTCACGATGGGTACGCGCACACCCTGCTTCACCACGGCCTGGATATTATTCTGGGTTACCACTCGCGGCCGCGACAGAACCTTCAACAAGCCGCGGGACTCGGCCATAGAAAGAACGGCGTCGATGCGCACGGTGTTGCTGGCGTTCAAGAAGGTCAAGCCGCTGGTAGGCGCGGTCGAGCCCAGATTCGAGAACAAGGGAATGGACGATCCCGTCGTCGCGCTCGTCCCCGGTACCGTGACATAGCCCGGAGTCAAGCCACTGACGGTCGTCGGTGAGGCACCCACGGCTTGGGCACCGCCGACTGCGCTGTGGCCATTGCCCCAGCCGAAGCCGAACTGCGTTCCAATGTCGCGCGCAAACTGCCGCGTCGCCGCCACCACCCGCGCCTCGATCTCCACTTCCTGCGTCTTGCGGTCCAGCTGCGTCAGCAGGCGGTCAATGATGGGAATCACTTTCGGAATATCGTTGACGATAACGGCGTTGGTGCGCTCATCCGCAACCACATCTCCACGCGCCGAGAGGAACTTCTTCACCGTCAGCATCACGTCTTTGGCGTGGGCATAGCTCAGGAAGCGCGTGACCGAAACTTTCTCCACCGCCAGCGCTTCCGCTTCCACCTGGGCACGCCGCCCATCTGCTTCTTTCTTCAGTGTTTCCACCGTGGCGATGCGCAGAACGTTGCCTTCCAGTTCCCGCGCTAGGTCGTTGTTCTTGAGCACGATGTCCAGAGCCTGGTCCCACGGCACATCATCCAAGACAATGGTCAGAGTTCCGTGCACCTCGGGATCGAGCACCACGTTCAAGCCGCTGATTTCATGGATCAAGCGGAAAAAGTCCTTCAGATCCACATCCTTCAGGTTCACCGAAATCGGCTCGCCCGTGTACCTGGGGCCGGTCGCAAGCGGTAGCTGTCCAGCCTGCTCCTTCTGTTCCGCCGCAAGATTGACGGCGGGAGTGATGCCAGTGCCGGAAGCAGCGCTCTGCGACGCCTGTGCCGCATGCATGCTCATCGGCAGCAGTTCTGCGGCCGTCTTATCGTCAAACTTCGCCGCCGCTTCCTGCGCGCGTCCGGCGGGATCTGCCGCCGGGTCCACCGCAGTCTTCTTGGTGTCGTAAGCAGGCTCGACGAACACAAAATCGCTCGAGGAAGCCGCAGCCGCCTCCGGCTTCTGAGTCGTAGCAGGAGACGACGCGGGTGCCGCAAGAGTCTTTGGAACGCTTGCGCTCGCCGCTGCCTGCTGCGCGTACAGCGTCAGCACCAGCTTGCCATCTGCCGTCGTGTTCAATTCATGGCGGCAGGCATGTTCCAGATCGACCACCACCCGCGTGGTGGGAGGCGTCTGGCCATCCATGCCGATGCGTACTCCTTTCACTGCGGAGTTACCCACCGGGATGTAGCTCTGCCCCGTCGCCATGACGGTCCCCGGCAAGTCCAGCACGAGACGCGCCGGCGAGTCTGCCGTCCGCAGCTTGGGCGTCAATGTGCCACGAGCGCTGATCTCGACCCGGATCTCATCCGCCCCCCGAACCACATTTACTCGTTGCAGTTCGTTTCGCTGGCTCGCCGGTTGTGACGCCGGCGTCTCGGCGGCTGAAGCTACCAGCCCCAGCAGCAGCCACGGTAGGAATACACTCAGCAATTGCTTTCGCATTTCGCTTCTCCCCAACCCGCGGGTCAGGCCCGCGTGTCCTTCTTTGAACTCGATTTTTTGGCGCTCCGGCCTTCCTGGCCGTGCTCCGGTCAAACCCTAAACAGCCGGCGTAAATATCCGCTTCACCACTTCATGCGTGAGCGGTTTGCCCAGCTTGTCCTGCACTGTCTCCTGGAATACAACCGAGTCTCCCGTGATCCTGACTACGTAGCCGTTGAATACGGGATCGTTTTCGTGCAGGAAATAGGCCTTGTTCAGGCTGTTCGTCACCACCGCGATGAAGCCGCTCTCGCTTTTCACCACGCCCCGCACATTGATCTGCCCGATCTCTAGGCACTTCTTCCCCGTCGAACATCCGGAGCCGGACGTCTGTTGTAGCACCGGACTGAAGAAGGGGTCGCGCTTTCCCGTCATCGCCCACTTCTTCTCCTCCGGCTTCGGCGCCTTGGCCGCTTCCCCACTCTTGCTGGCGCCCGCTGGTTTTTCGTTGACGGCAATCTTGCCGGTAGCCACCTCCGGCTTGGCCGACCGCTGAGGAGCCCGCAACTTTGCCGCCCCTGCCGCCGGTTGCTTGGGCAAGAATGCATCGTGGGGTTTCCCAGCCGTGGTCGCCGGAGCAGGATTGCTCTGGGGACCGGTCGCGGGCTTCGCCGGCGATCCCGCCACCGGCTTGGCGGCCTGCGGGCTTGCGGGCTCGCCTGCTCCCTCAAGCGCTGCGTTGGTCTGGTTGGTCTTTATCTGCTGCAGCGATTTCGCCACGCTGCGCGCGTTGTCGATGGCGTCCGGGTTTTGCCCCCAGGCCGCCCCCGTCATCATTGCCACTGCCAGAATGCCTGTCGTCAGCTTCATAAGCGATTCCTATTTGCTCACGCCTGCGCTCGCCGTTGCGGGCTTGGTTCCCGGACCCGCTGCAGGCGCCTCCAGGTCGTGACTATAGAACGTTGTCGCGGTAAACGCTGCCACCACACTCTCGTTCGGCGCGTATTGGTACTGGTGTTTCACCTTCGCATTAGAGGGATTCTTCGTCGTGGACACCAGCAGACCGCTGATGTTCACGATGCGCTCCAGCTTGCCCACCCGGTCAAAGAAATTCAGCATGGAGTAGTACGGACCATCCAGCTCCATGTCGAATGGAACCTCCGAGTAGTACTCCTTCGCAACTACCGGCTTGGCCGCATAGCGGCGCAGTTCCACGCCCGCCTTCACCGCTTCGCCGTCCATCGTCGTGATGAAGCCGTCCACCTGCTTCTCATCCGGAACGATGCGCCGTTCGATCTCCAGTTGCTGTTTCAAGTTGGCCAGCTGTCCCTCCATGTCTTTCAGCTTGGGACGATAGGACTCCAGTTCGTTGTTCTCCCGAACCTTGATCTCCACCGCATGCTGGGCCGCCGCATTCTTGTCGCTCTGGCTCTTGAACACCGCGAAGTACAGCGCCACCGTTACCAGCGCTCCTCCCGCAATCACCGCTCCCCACTGCTTCAAGCCCGACAGTTCGTTGAAATTCGTCGCCATAGGTCCGCCTTTACGACTTTCCCTTCTCGCAGGTCAGCGTGAACTGGAAAGCCTGCATGTCCTTGATCGCTTCGTCCTGGTAGGTTTCCTTGATTTCCACGGTCTTGAAGAAGCCCGTCTTCTGCAGGTTCGTGATCAGACTGGCCACCGCGTCCGTGCTCAGCGCCGTGCCTTCCAGGTTCACGCTCGCACCCTGGTCATCCATCTTGCTCAGCCAGACCGCTTCCGTTCCGTTCACCGTCTCGCCCAGCATGGCCAGCAGGTTGACCGGCCCAGCCTGGCCGGCGCGCAGCGAATCGATCACGTCCACCCGCCGCTTGTAGCTGTTGGCCTGGGTCTGCCGCTCCAGGAAGCGCGCCTTCACGTCGCTGAGTTCGCGGTTTTTCTGCTCGGCAGCCGTCATCTGGTTCGCGATCGATTTCGCCTGGCGGTCCAGCCGGTACCAGTAGCCAAAATTCAACGCTCCGGTCAGCACCAGCACCACCAGCAGCTTCAGCTTGGGCGAACCCATGTCGCCCATGTCCATCGTGGGCATCGCGGCTGCGCTGCCGCCGGCGCGCTTGTTTTTTCCCTTGGATGTTTCGAGCAGATTGATTCTGATCATAGGGATTCAAAGCTCCTCAAAGCCAGGCCCACTGCGACCGCCAGTTGCCCCGGATTCTGCTCCACCAGCTCCGCTCCTCGGCCGTCTGGCGGCGGCACCACCCGCTGAAATGGATTTAACAATTCGACCGGCATCGAAAATTCCTGCCGCAATGCTTCCATCAACCCCGGCACCTTTGCCGAACCGCCGGCCAGGTAAATCTTCTCGATGTGCTCACCCGCCGCGCTGGCCCGGAAGAAATCGAACGTCTTCTGGATTTCCAGCACGATGATCTCGGTCACCTGCTGCAGGATCGGCGCCTTCGCGTCCTCGCTCACCGTCCCGACCTTCTCGCCCAGCTTCAGTTTCTCTGCGTCGTCGAAGTTCAGGTCAAGTTCCTTCTGCAACGAGTCCGTATACTGGTGCCCGCCCACGCTGACGTCGCGCGGGAACAATGGCGTGGTCCCCTTCACGATGTTGATGTTCATCACGCTGGCGCCCAGGTTCAACAGCGCCACCACCTGGCCCGGCGCCGGTTGGTAGTTGTACTCGTAGCAGTTCTGCAGCGCCAAAGCGTCGATGTCCACAATAGACGGGGTGCGTCCCGCCATCGAGAGTACGTTGGTGTAGTTCAAAATCTTGTCCTTCTTCACGGCCACCAGCAATACGTCCATCTGCGGGCTGCCCACATCTTCGGATAGAATCTGATAGTCCAGACTCACGTCCGCCAGATCGAAGGGAATGTGCTGCGCCGCTTCCTTCTCGATGGTCTCGGCCAGTTCCTGATCACTCATCGAGGGCAGCGAGATCTTCTTCACGATCACCGAGTGCCCGCTCACCGCCGTGGCCACGGACTTGGTTTTGATCAGGCAGTCGGCGAACAACTTCGAAATCGCGCTCGACACCGTTCCCGAGTCCACGATCATCGAATCCACCACAATGTCAGAGGACAGTGGTTCCAGACCCAGGTGCGCCACTTCAATCTGCCCGCCCTTCTTCTTCAACTCCACCGCCTTGATGCTGGAAGAGCCCACATCCAGACCTACTATCGTCTTCGATCCCATTCCAAACATGTGTGCCCGCCTTTTCTACTGTGACCCGGCAGCCTTGGTCGCCGCCTTCGGTTTATGCTTCGATCCCGTCTCGATCTGGCTCGACTTCTCTTCCATCCACTGGTCCAGCCTCGACTTCTTGAAGCGCCAGCGGTTGCCCAGCTTGAAGGCGGGAATCTTCTCTTCCCCTACGTACTTGTAGAGCGTGTCCGGACTCACTCCCAGATAGTCCGACGCCTGACGAATGTTCATCACTTCTCGCGAGTCGGCCATTTTTTCCTGACTCAGTTCCTTGCCTCGCCACCACAACCTTCTCCCGGGCCGCTATCGCCGGCCCGCAGGCTTACCCTGGCAAACTTGCTTCGCCCTCCATGCCTGTCCGGAAGGCTCTCGGTGTCCCGAGGATATATCAGCCCTGAAAGACCTTGGGTCAAAGCGAGTTTCCGTGTCTTATGGGCTTTTATGCCCATTTTCTGGAATTCGCCAAAAAGCCAGCGAGGCGACATGTCTATAGGTTGTGGTATTAATGCATCTATGCGCAATTAGAAGTAGGTTTCGGGCGAGGCATACCGTGTCCCCCCCGAACTGGTAACTAAAGTACGAGAGACGGTACGGAGGTACTATGTCGCCCGCTCAAGCGCTTTGTTCGCCTGTATTTGCGGTCGCGGGATTACTTGGGGCCCGCCGTGTGCCCGGAGGATTTCGTGGCGGTTCATTCGTGGTTACGGTTGTGGTCTCGGAGATCGAAGGGGAAGCCGTGGTGATCGTCGTGGAACCAGCCGCAAACACCCGTGGCCAACCCTCCCGGCGCGATTGTCGCCACCCCGGTATCGGACGAACTCCAGGTGGCTGTGGACAGTCCGGTCTTGCACCCTACTGCACGTCGGAAACCTTGCCATTCATGAAAATCACTTTCATATCCTTGTAGTAGTAGATCTGTTTGGTGCCCAGAGTTACTTTCTTATCCGGTTTGCCCATGGCGGCTTCCACGTCGTCCACGCTCATGCCCTTCTCGATACTCACAGGCTCGGCCGCCGCCTGGTCGCCTCCTTGCTGCTGACCCTGATCCTGCCCTCCCTGCTGCTGACCCTGGTCCTGTCCTGCTGCCTGTTGCTGCCCGCCCTTGTCGTCGCCCTTCTTGTCGCCCTTATCGTCCTTCGAGTCGTCCTTGCTGACCGTGAACACCTGGGCGATGATCTTTTGCACCGAGTCAGCGGTCGCATTCGCTAAAGACCCCTTGGGGAACTCAAACACCACTTCCGCCTTGTTGTAGGTCGGCGGATCGGTTTTGTTACAGGTGTCGCAGGCGACAATCCCCATGGTCACGTTGTCCTTCGCCACGTTCACGTCGATCTTCGTGGGATAGACTTTGTCCCCCTTGGCAAACAAGTGGGTCGTCTGCTCCTTCCCAAAACGTCCCATGATGGACTTTCGTCCGACCACCGAAAGTCCGCCGGGACTCTTAATCGCTCCATCCTGATACTTCGACTTGAAGTCGTTTGAGTCCGAATACGGCACGGCCAGGATTCCGCCCTTTTGGATCGCCAGCACCGTACCTTCCTCCACCACGGAATATCCGTCCGTGTCCGATCCGATCTTCACCAGCTTGTATTGCGCCACCAGTTGATCCTGTAGCGTGGCTGCCTGAGCGCTGGCCCGCGCCATCGGAAAGATCGTGGCCGCCACCAGAACAATTCCTGAGACTAGATGGTGAGACTTCTGTAACATCGTAAGACCCTCCGGTTCAGCTTTTTCCAAAGCGATTTCCTAAAGCCCAACTCCTGCCTGTGCTCTAACCCTTAGCAGGCTTTTTCTTAACACTGGGGATCGGGGTGAACACCTGCGCGATAACCTTTTGCACCGAGGGCGCCGTGGCATTGGCTAAAGACCCCTTGGGAAACACAAACACCACTTCCGCCTTGTTGTACGTCGGGGGATCGGTTTTGTTGCACTTATCGCACGCGACGATACCCAGAGTCACCGTGTCCTTCTTCATATTCACACTCATCTTCGTGGGATAGACTTTGTCCCCCTTCTTAAACAAGTGGGTCGTTTGGTCGCTCCCAAACTTTCCCATGATGGCCTTCCGTCCGGCCACTATCAGTCCGCCGGGAGCGTGGATTTGCCCGTTTTGATACTTCGTCTTGAAGTCGCTTGAGTCCGAATAAGGCACGGCCAGGATTCCGCCCTTTTGGAGCGCCAGCACCGTACCTTCCTCCACCACGGAAACCCCGTCCGTGTCCGATCCCATCGTCACCATCTTGAACGTCTTCTGCAGCTGGTCCTCTAGCGTGGCGGATTGTCCGCTGGCCAACGCCATCGGAAACATCATGGCCACCACCAGGGCAATCCATGGAATCAGAGAATGAGATTTCTGCGACATTGTTGAACCCTCCCGTTTAGCAAAGCGATTTCCTAAACCCAACTCCTGCTTGTGCTCTAACTGGGGGAGCGCACTCGGAGAACGCCACTTCAATCATTGGAGAAGGGGAGCGTCGTCATCGGACGCTCCCGGTTGATGATCGGTTAAACCGCCGTCTTACAGCCGTCCGTTCTACAACCCGCCGCCCGGCGCAGCCTCCGCTTTGACGTCCGCTTCGACCTTGTCGGCATCGGCATTCTCGTCCTTTATTTCCTTTGCCGCATCAGGATCCGCCTTGGGAGTTGGCACATCCGAAGCCGTCGTCTTGGTGTCCGGCGCCTTCGGCATTCCGTTCGTGCCCTGCTTCTTCGCCATTTCGCTCATGCCGCTGCTGAGCTGGTCCTCAAAGTGGTTGTACATTTCCTGTAAGTCATCCACTTTCACAGCCACTGTCGCTCCGGCTGGGCAATCCCCCTTCTTGGTCGCCGAGACGCTGGCGTTCACCGTGTTGTCGGTTGCATCGGGAGTATCGGTAAGGCGCGTGACCACGTCACCCGACGTTAAGCCACACTCCGTCCCGCTATTCACCGCAGTCACATCGGTATCCACCACAAAGGTGCGCTTTGCTGGGTCCAACGCCGCTGGCGGAGTCGTCGCGGTGGCCGTCGTGCTCGTCGTCGAGGTTGTGCTAGCTGCCGACGCCTGTGCCTGCTGCGCCGCCAACTGTGCCTTCACTTCTTCGGCAATCGCCTGCTTGACCTCGGGAGTCAACGTGACCGCGGTCGAGGTTGTCGTCGTCGAAGAAGAGTCTGTGCTGGCTGTATCCGTCGCCGCTGCATCCTCCGCGGGTGCGTCCCCTGGTGGCGGTGGTTCGTGTGCCGCCGCGTACGCCGCCTGCAGATTCGCCGCGATCAGGTAGTCCGTGAGCCAGAAGTACGGCGCAGCATACACCGGATAAGGTGTAAACCATCCCCCGTAGAAGCCCCACCACGGCCCTCCCCAACCCCACGCCGAGACGCCCCAGACCACCGGCGCGCCCCACGGCTGCCAGCCCCATCCGTAAAACGCCGGGGCGAAATAGAACCCTGGGTACCAGCCGTAGTAGGAGCGTCCGCCCCAGAAGTAGCCTTGATAGACGCCGACGTGTACCACGCCGCCCACCACAAAGGTACGCGAGTAGAAGGAGTGTCCACCGCGCGTCATGTAGGCGTGTTGCACATAACCGCCATGTCGACCGGCGAAGGTCCGCTCCCCATGGCCGCGATCATGCATGGACGTGCGTCCGCCGTGGAGCCCACGCTCAACGTGGTGGCCATTCCTATCCGCAGAGCGGACCGAGCCATTGCTACGGACGCTCGCGTGTCCTCCACCCTTCATGCTAACGTTGCGGGTTCCTGCCGGCGCATGCGTGCTGCCGTGACTGGCCGCCGCCCCCGTGTGCCCACCTGCCGCCGTATGTCCGCCTGCTGCCGTATGTCCACCCGCCGCCGTATGTCCACCCGCTGCCGTGTGTCCACCCGCTGCCGTATGTCCACCTGCCGCCGTATGTCCACCTGCCGCGGTGTGTCCACCCGCCGCCGTGTGTTGGCCACCCGCTGCTGTGTGGCCGCCTGCCGCTGGGTGTTGGCCACCCGCTGCTGTGTGGCCGCCTGCCGCCGGGTGTTGGCCACTCGCTGCTGTGTGTCCGCCTGCCGCCGGGTGTTGGCCACCCGCTGCTGTGTGTCCGCCTGCCGCCGGGTGTTGGCCGCCCGCTGCTGTGTGGCCGCCTGCCGCCGGGTGTTGGCCGCCCGCTGCTGTGTGTCCGCCTGCCGCCGGGTGTTGGCCACCCGCTGCTGTGTGTCCGCCTGCCGCCGGGTGTTGGCCGCCCGCTGCTGTGTGTCCGCCTGCCGCCGGGTGTTGGCCGCCCGCCGCCGGATGCCCGCCTCCACCACCGCTGGGACGTGCCGCTGGTCGCGCCGGCGCGCTGGCGCCCTTTTTCTGACTCAATGCCATCGCAGGAATCATCAGCAATAGCAAAAGCACTCCCCACTTCTGCAGCATCTTTTCTTTCTTCAAAGTCTGATTCATATCGCCTCCTGGACCATCCAACCTTCTCACCGCCACGCTACTCCCGGAAACACTGCCCCTCATCAGAAGTTGCGGGCTCTGGACTTTATCTCGCATCGACTTCTGACAACGGACGAAACTCGCCGATTCCACGCACGTGTTTGAATTATTTCCAAGACCTGAGGGAAGCCTGCAGGACGCGCAGTCCATTTGCGATTAGACGCCGCCGACAGTCCACACCCCTGGGGCGAAAAAACGTTATCAGAAGTTGGCTTCTCGCGCAATGATTCTTCTCGGCCATAGACTCCGCGTATTGCTCATGATACGGTCGGGCCGCCCCCAGCTTTCCTCCTCCGTCCCGCTGCTGTAATCTATCTTTTCTTTCCCCGGAGGAACTACTTTGCGCTACCTCGACCGCCTGCAACCTCTCGCGCTCCTCGTCATGCGCCTCGCCCTCGGCGCCGTCATGGTCGGCCACGGATACCACAAAGTCTTCGGCGGACTCCACCACCATGCTCAGTTGGTCGCCAGCCTCGGACTCCCTGCCTGGACCGCCTACCTCTCCTCCTTCACCGAATTCATTGGCGGCCTGCTCGTCCTGCTGGGCCTGTTCACTCGCGTGGCTGCTTTTGCCATCTGCATCGATATGTCCGTCGCCATCGCCAAGGTGCACTTCCACAACGGATTGATGGGCAACGGCGGCTACGAATTCCCCCTGGCTCTGGCCGCCCTCGCCTTCGCCCTCGTCTTCCTCGGTGCCGGCCCCATCGCGTTCGACCACATCGGCGCCGCCGGCGGCGGCGGGAAATCCAAGTAGGCGGGTGTTGCCCCCGGCCATTCCCACAGTCCTCTCTGCGGGTGCCGCGTTCTTGTCTCTGCGTTCTTTGGAGAGACTGGGCGGGGATTTTGATCCCCATGCGCCCGTTCCCATTTCGGGAACGGCAGGAAAAAAATTCCCTCCGATGGCAGCGCTGCACCCTCTCACTCCGGCATACGATTGCCCCCTATGCCTTGGGGCGGCCAATGGTGCGGATTCTAGGTCGGCGGATATGGGGTCGCGCCCGAGCTTGTTCCCTTGCTCATCAGCGAGCCGGAACGAGCGAAGCTCTCACGGGCAGCCAGCCCTCCAACAGTTCGCTCAGAAATTTCTGAAATGAGAGGCAATCGAAATCGCAAAGCCCGGCTTCTACTTCGCTATCCCGCAGTCACTTTTCTTACCACCCCATCTTGCAGTACCTTGGGTGAGGTACCTGGTTCGTGGTCGTGTGCGTCTTCGCGCCTGCCTTGGAGAAAACATGAGCCGCTGTGTTGCCGTCCGTATGTTGCTCGTCGGGTTCCTCCTCCCTGCCCTCTCGATCGGCTGCAATCGCGATCCCAATGTGCGCAAACAGAAGTTCCTGGAGAGTGGCAACCGCTACCGCGACCAGGGCAAGTTCCGCGAAGCAGCCATTCAGTATGCCAATGCGGTTCAAGTCGATCCCCGCTTCGCCGAAGGGCACTATCAGTTGGGCGAAACGTATCTCAAACTGAAGGACGATCAGCGCGCCTTCGCCGAATTCTCCCGCGCCGTCGATCTGGAGCCCGGCAATTATCCCGCGCACCTCGAACTGGCGAACTTGTTGATCGCTAACCGCCAACTGAAGGACGCCCAACCTCACCTCGACCTCCTGCGCGAACAGCAGCCCGACAACCCTGACACCCACCTCGCATGGGCCAACTTGTACGCGGCTAAGGACGACATGGCACCGGCCCTGCGGGAGATGCAGAAAGCCATTGCCGCCGACCCCAACCGCGTGGATTCTTACTTGAGCCTGGCCCTGCTCCAAACCCGCGCCAATCTTCCCGATCAGGCCGAGATCAATTTCAAGAAAGCGGCCGATCTCGGCCCCAAAGTCATGAACGCCCAACTTGCACTGGGAGGTTTCTACCAATCACGCAACCGCATGCCGGAAGCCGAGCAGCAATTCAAGCACGCCATCGACGTCGATCCCAAGGATCCCGCTCCGCGCGCCGCCTACGGTCGCCTGCTGATGGCGGAAAACAAGAGGCCGGAAGCCGAAGCCTTCCTCAAGCAAACCAAGATCGTCTTCCCGGACAATTCCGAGGGCTACCGCATGCTGGGCGATTTCTATTTCGCCAACGGCGAGCTCGACCCGGCCACTACGGAGTACTCCTCCCTGTACAGCGAACATCCCAGGGATATGCTGGTCAAGAAAAACTACGTACAGCTTCTGATCCTGAAGAACCGGCTGGACGAAGCCACCGAGCTGAATAACGAAGTCCTGAAGGCCAATCCGAAGGACGCTGACGCGCTGGTCTATCGCGGCCAGATACAGCTCCGGCGGAGCGACGCCGCTGGTGCCGTGGATTCTTTGCAGCAGGCTCTCAAGAACGATTCCAAGAACGCAGTGGCCCACTATCACCTCGGCCTCGCCTTTGAGATGCAGCATAATGATGCTCAGGCGGAATCGGAGTTGCGCGAGGCCGTCGGCCTGCATCCCGAACTCACCGACGCGCAGCGCGCTCTGTCTACCCTGGAACTGCGCCACAGGGACTTCGACGCTCTCGCCCAAACCGCCCAACAGATCATCTACGGAGCGCCCAATGCGCCGGATGGCTACCTGCTGCGCGCTCTTTCCGAGATGAACCGCCAGAGATTCTCCGACGCCGAGCAGGACATGCGCAAAGCGGCCGAGGTCGCTCCGGGAAATCCCGCGCCTTACGTACAGATGGGCAATCTTTACCAGTTGCAGAAGCAGTACCCGCAAGCGGTCAAGTTTTATCAGCAGGCGCTCGACAAGGATCCGGCCTGGACCGATGCCTTGCAGGGATTGATGAATACCTATCTCGCCCAGAAACAACTCGACCAGGCCATTGCCGCGGCCAAGGCGCAAATCGCCAAGTCGCCCGGCACGAGCGGATTTTATGACCTGCTGGGCACGGCGCTGTTCCAGAAGAAAGATTTCAGCGGCGCCGAGGCCGCTTTCCAAAAGGCAGTTGAGCTGGACAAGAGCAATTCGGATGCGCTCTTCAAGTTGGCCCAGGCGCAGGTCGCGGAAGGCTCGGTGAGCCAGGCTCTCGCCACTGATCTGCAGTCTATCAAGGACCACCCGCGCGAGATCCAGTTCTACCTTCTTGCCGGCATGATGTACGAATCGCAAGACAGCTTCGATCAGGCCAAGGCCATGTACCAGCAGGCGCTGAACATTCAGCCGGATAATCCTTTGGCCTCAAACAACCTTGCCTACGCCATACTGCAGCGCGGCGGCAATGTGGATGTGGCTCTCGCCATGGCGCAAACTGCGCGGCGTGGGATGCCCGATTCGCCCGCTGCGGCTGACACTCTGGGCTTTGCCTACTTTCAGAAGGGCGTGTATCAGTCCGCGATCGACATGTTCCAGGAGTCGCTGCGGCTCAACGAAAAGAAAGGGGCCGCCGACGACCCGACCGTGCACTACCACCTGGGTCTCGCTTACGAGAAAGCGAACCAGCCTGCGCAGGCCCGCCAGCAACTGGAACGGGCATTGAAGATCAGTCCCAATTTCAGCGACGCGCGCAAGGCGTTGTCAGAGCTGCACGGCTAGCCCGGCGCATGCTTCCGCTGCTATGTTCTCACCCAAATGAGAGCGGTTCTACACTCCCTATTCCATATCGGGAATGTTCCGACTGCGTGCCTGCGCCATAATCAGCATCGCAACATGCGATTCCATGCTTTTCCACAGTGTTCCGCAGAACTCGATCACTGTCTGATCCTCGGGTTCGCAACCGAATACAGCACATCGGTCAAGAAATTCACTGCGACGTAGGTCAATCCGATTGCCAGGATGCAGCCTTGAACCAGATAGTAATCGCGGTTCGAGATGGCTTGGACCGTTAGGCGGCCTATGCCGGGCCAGGAGAAGATGGTTTCCGTCACGATTGCGCCTGCTAGTAACGCGCCGAATTGCAGGCCTAGGACGGTGATGATGGGGATCATGGCGTTGCGCAGGGCGTGGCGGTAGACTACGGTGCGCTCGGGCAAGCCCTTGGCGCGGGCGGTGCGGATGTAGTCCTGGTTTAGCTCTTCGAGCATGGAGGTGCGGACCATGCGGGTTAGGATGGCAGCTAGTGCTCCGCCCATGGTGAGTGCCGGGAGTACGAGGTTGGCGAAGGAGCCTGCGCCGGAGACGGGGAGCCATCCCAGCTTGATGGCGAACAGAAGAATCAGGATTGGGCCAAGCGCGAAGTTGGGGAATGACAGGCCGAAGAGGCTGACTACGCTTAGCAGGCGATCGTCCCAGCGGTTGCGGCGTTGGGCGCTGCGCACGCCGGCGGGGATCGACAGGATGATGGCTACCAACAGCGATGCCAGCGTTAGTTGCAGCGTGTAGGGATAGCGCTGGGTTAGAAGGCGGGTCACGCTTTGGTTGTAGCGGAACGACGGGCCGAGGTCGCCGTGGAGGACTCCTTTCCAGTAATGGACGTATTGCTGGCCTAGCGGGGCATCCAGGCCGTAGGCGTGGCGCGTGGCTTGGATGTCTGCCGGGGGCGCGCCTTCGCCTAGCATTTGTTGGATGGGGTCTCCGGGGACCAGATGGATTAGCAGGAAGACCAGGCTTACTACCAGCCAGATGACTGGGAGGGTGTAGAGGACGCGTTGGAGGAGGAGGCGCATTGGTTCCGTGTGCAGGCGAGACAGCAGGTCCCTCCACTCCGCATCTCTTTCCCTTCGGGAATCAGACGCTCCGGTCGGGAGGACAGCCCTTGAGCAGGTTACAGCAACCGTGAGGCTTGAAACGAGAGCCATCGAGCTTCGCTCGACTGGACAGCCGAGGGCGGCGGTCCCCACACCCTACAACATCCCTAGCTCTCAATCTCCGGCTTGCTTTGCTGATTCCGCTTTGCCCTCGATGTTTTCTGCTTTTTCGATCTTTACTTTGGCTATGCGGTGACCTTCCATCTCTTCGACGGTATAGCGGTGGCCTTCGTATTCGAAGGATTCGTTTAGGTACGGGATGCGTTGTAGACGAGCGAGAACGAATCCGGCTAAGGTTTCGAAGCCAGCGTCGCGGGGCAGGAGCAGGCCGTGCTGGGTTTCGAGGTCGCGGATGTTTACGGAGCCTTCTAGAACGAGGATAGATTCATCCTGCAACTCAGGCTCCGGCGGGGAGACGTCGAATTCATCTTCGATGTCGCCGACTAGCTGCTCCAGAATGTCCTCGACTGTGATTACGCCGGCGGTAGAGCCGAACTCGTCCACTACCACCGCAAGGTGACGGCGACGCTGTTTGAATTCGGCGAGCAGTTCGGCCAAGACTTTGGTTTCCGGAACCACTAAAACATCGTGCATGATCTGGCCGATTTGGGTGCGCGCGATGCGCGAGGCGAGGGGTTGGCCAAGGTTGACAAAGCGGAGCCGCACCCAGCGAACGAGTTCCTTGTAATAAAGGACCCCTACGATGTTTTCGGGGCCGCGTTGCGGATCATAGACGGGGATGCGCGATTTCTGGCCTTCGACCACGCGGTTCAGGGCTTCGTCGAGGGTTAGATCGGAGGGCAGGGAAAAAATGTCGGGGCGGGCGACCATGATCTCGCGGACTGTGATGCTGTCGAGTTCGATGGCGTTGTGGATCATCTCTTCCTGAGACTCGGGGATCTGGCCGAACTGGCGGCTGGCGGTGACGATGAGCTTGAGTTCGTCGGGGGAGTGGACGGCGCCGCCCCGGCGGGCGTCGCGCGCACCGAAAAGCCGCAAGACCAGGCCGCCGGAGCGGCGCATGAAAAAAAGCAAGGGCCTAGTAAGCGTGAGGAATGCTTCCATGGGAGCAGCCACGGCGAGGGCGATCTGCTCGGAACGCTGCAGGGCCAGAGTCTTGGGGACCAGCTCACCGAGCAGCACGTGCAGGTAAGTGATCAGGCTGAAGGCGATGGCGATGGCGATGGCGTGAGCATACACCGCGGCGTGCGGAACTTGGTGAACGAAACGGAGAGATTCCACCAGGCGTGCGACCATGGGTTCGCCGATCCAGCCCAGGGTTAGGCTGACCATGGTGATGCCCAGTTGAACGCCGTTGACGACTTCGTCGAGATGCTGATGCAGGCGCTGGACGACGCGGGCGCCGATGCGGCCCGACTCGATGAGCTGCTGAATGCGGGTATCGCGGACGCTGATCAAGGCGAATTCCGCGGCCGCGAAAAACGCATTGGCCGCCACCAGGAGAAGGATCAGGAGCACGCGGAGCAGCACAAAGGCGATCATGGAGGGGCAATTCTGAGGGGTAATTTTAGCATTGCAAAGGGACTGGCCGGGTTTGAGATGGCGTCTTAAAACCTTGAACACAGAGCGCACAGGGGAACACAGGGTAAAACTTTTGCCTTGGCTAGGCTAACCTTTTTTCTATGAGGACGGTCTAACTGGAAGGTGGCGAGTGGTTTAGCTGCCGCCATCATTTCTGGCTCGTCTCGAAATCTCTGGAACAAAGGCAACTCCGGCTGCGTACAAGACAGTGAGAGCGCGGGACAGCTCTTGATTCAGCAAGCATTCCAGCATGTATTTAGGAGGCGGTTGTGAACGGAAACGGGAATCATAAGAAGAAGCGGCGCAGACTGTTTGTGTGGGGTGGCATTGGTCTGGCGATTGTCCTGCTGATCGGAATCGTTGCCTTCGCGGCCACCCGCGGCGGGACGAAGATTGATCCGTCGAAGCTGGCGAAAGTGGAAAAGGGCGACTTGGCCAAGAGCGTGGTGGCGACCGGGAAAGTGACGCCTATTATCAAGGTCGAGGTAAAGTCGAAGGCCAGCGGTATCGTCAAGAAGCTGTTAGTCGACTACGGCGATCACGTTGCCAAGGGACAACTGCTGGCGCAGCTGGACAAGGTGGAGATTGAGGCGCAGGTCGAGCAGTCGCGCGCGGCTCTGGAAGCGGCGCAAGCCAACTTCAAGAGTACACAGGCCGACCTTGAGCGGGCCAAGGTGGATGCAGAGGGTCCGGATGTGCCACTGCTGAAGCGCGCCTACGACCGCGCGACGGGTATGGCGAAGGACGGAGTCGTTTCCGCCTCGGCTCTGGATGATGCCGAGAAGAACTATGAAATGTCTCTGAACAAGCAGAATGTGTCCAAGGCGCAGGTTACTGTTTTGAGGGCGAAGATTGCGCAAGCGCAGGCGCAGGTGGCCGAGGACCAGGCCAACCTTAAGCAACTTGAGGAACAGTTGAGTTACACCGACATCGTTTCGCCCATCGATGGCATCGTTCTCTCGCGCGATGTGCAGATGGGCGACGCAGTCAGCTCCATTCTCGTATTGGGTTCTTCGGCCACGCTGGTGATGACGCTCGGCGATACCAGCGAGGTCTATGTGAAAGGCAAAGTCGACGAGAGCGATATCGGCAAGGTGTATCTAGGACAGCCGGCGCGCATTAAGGTGGAATCATTCAAGGATAAGACGTTCGCCGGCAAGGTCACCAAGATTTCGCCGATGGGCGTGGAGAAGGACAACGTGACCACGTTTGAAGTGCGGGTTTCGATTCAGAATCCGGGCGGCGAACTCAAGGCCGAGATGACCGCCAACGCCGAGATCATCCTGGACGAACACAAGAACGTGCTGCAGATTCCGGAAGGCGCGATCCTCTACGACAAGGACAAGAAAGCCTCGGTCGAGATTCCCGATCCGAAGGGCAAGGAAGGCAAAGATAAGGTCGCGGTCAACATTGGGATATCCAATGGCGCGAAGACAGAAGTGCTCAGCGGATTGAAGGAAGGCGATCAGGTGGTGCTGCAGTAGGGACTGCGGTGTTAGGTCTCAGGTCATGGGTTTTAGGCAACGGGTCTAACCGCTGAGACCTAACACCTGAGACCGAGCGGGGTTCCTATGACTCTTCTTGAAATCCTGCGCCAGGCTTTGGCCACCTTCCGAGCCCACAAGATGCGGACCTTCCTCACCATGTTTGGCATTGTGTGGGGCATCGCGTCGGTCATCCTGCTGGTGGGGCTGGGCCGGGGGTTCAGCGTCGACCAGAAGAAGCACATGGAGACGTTGGGCAAAGACCTGGTGATCGCGTGGGGTGGCCGGACCAGTTCACAGGTGGGCGGACGGGCTGCAGGACGCGAAATCCAACTGAATGTGGATGACGCGCAACTCATTCGCGACGAGTGCTACGCCGTAAAGAATGTGAGTCCCGAACTGCGGCGCACCATTCCCGAAGTAAGCCAGTTCAACTCCGCCAGTCGAGGGGTGGTGGGAATGTGGCCATCGTATCAGGACTTTCGCTCTTTGAACCTTAGCGAAGGCCGGTTGATCACAGAGGACGACGAGCGCGAGGCCCGGCGGGTGGTGGTGCTGGGATTCGCGGCCCACCGGCAACTGTTTCCCGGACAGCCTTCGATCGGCGCTTCCCTGCTGATCAAGAGCGTGCCCTACACCGTGATTGGGGTGCTGGCGGAAAAGAAGCAGAACTCCAATTACGACGGTCCGGACAACGACTACCTGTTTGCGCCATATTCGGCGGTGGCGCGGGATTTTCCGCCGCCGGAGAAAAAAGGCGCCGGCATTACGCGAGGCTGGCTCGATGACATCGTTTTCGAAGTGGCCAATCCCGAGGAGCACGACCAGGCGGTCCTGCAGGTGCGCAAGGCGCTGGGGCGGGTTCACCATTTCGATCCGCTCGACAAAGATGCGGTTTTCATATGGGACACCATGGAGGGCGCCAAGCTGCTGGATAAAATCTTCGGGGTGGTTACGATTTTCTTTGGCTGTGTGGCCATCGTGACCCTGTGCCTGGGCGGGATCGGAGTGATGAACATCATGCTGGTTTCGGTGATGGAACGCACGCGCGAGATTGGCACGCGAAAAGCCCTGGGCGCCACCAAACGCGATATTTTGCGGCAGTTCTTTGCCGAGTCGGCCATGCTTACGGTGGGGAGCGGAATTCTCGGCCTCAGCTTCGGGGTAGGAACCTGCTGGGCCATGGGCGCGGTGCCGCTGCCGGATTTCGTTCCTCATCCCATTGTTTCTCCGCTTTCGATTGTGGCTTCGATCCTGACACTTTCTTTCATCACCGTGACCGCGGGCATGTATCCGGCCCAGCGCGCCGCGGATATGACACCTGTGGAGTCGCTCAGACATGAATAACCAAACCCTCTACTTCTCTTGCATTCCGGTTTCTATTCCGGCTCGATCTTCATTCCTGGCGATCGCGCTGGCCCTGCTGTTTGCTTCCACCTTTGCGGCCGCTTCCACACCGCAAGGACATTTCGAGAAAACCTTCCAGGTCAGCGGGGCGGTGGATCTGGAAGTACAAACCCGCTCCGGCGACATCATTGTACGGAGCGGAGCGTCGGGCTCGGTCTCCATTCGTGCCAAGATATATGTTGGGGACCACTGGCTGTTCGGAAACCGACAAACCGAGGTATCCGACATTGAGCAGCATCCTCCGCTGAGGCAGGATGGGAACAGCATCCACATTGACAACCTAAGCGTCCGCGACATTTCGGTGGACTACGAAATCACTGTGCCCGTCGACACTACGGTCCGCAGCCACAGCGGCTCGGGAAACCAGATCATGGAAAGCATCCAGGGCAACGTCGATCTGCAGACTGGATCGGGGGACATAAAGCTCTCGCGGCTTACCGGAGAGATTCATCTGCAGACCGGATCGGGCAACGTGCGGGCACTGGAGATCGCAGGTCCGGTGCGCGGGGGCGCGGGAAGCGGGGATATCGAGGTGCAAGAAATCGCATCGGGTGATATCGATCTGCATACCGGCTCGGGCAATATTTCGGTTCGCGGAATACAAGGGGCATTGCGCGCCGATGCGGGCAGCGGCGACATTTCAGCCGAGGGCACGCAGGCGGGCGCCTGGGAGATCCGAACCGGATCGGGCAATGTGCACGTCCGGCTGCCCGCAAATGCCGCCTTCGACGCAGATATCTCCACCAGTTCGGGCAAGCTGGATGTGGGTGCGCCGATCACCATGACCGTCGAGGGGCGGGTCGAGGAGACGCGCAAGCGGATCGTCGGCAAAGTGCGTGGCGGCGGGCCGCTGCTTACTCTGCGGACGGGATCGGGAGATATTCACATCGAGTAGCAGTTGGCAGTTGCCAGTGACCAGTTGCCAGCAAAGACCGTGACCCGATCTTTACTGGCCACCTACCGCCGGCCACTTTGTTCAAAACCATGTTCTTGAAAGAACTCATTTTGCAGGGCTGGCAGGCGCTTATGCGCGACCGCATGCGCTCGCTGCTCACCATGCTGGGCATCGTGTGGGGATTGGCTTCGGTGGTGTTGCTGCTCGCCTACGGCCAGGGTCTGGGCGGCAGTGTGCTGCACGCTTTTCTGAATATGGGCAATGACGTCATTGTGCTTTGGCCGGGACAGACCAGTATGCAGGCCGGCGGCCAGCGTGCGGGCAAAAAGGTCAATTACGAATATGAGGACGTGGAGGCGATTCGCGACGAGGTGCCGATCGTGCGCGCGGTGAGCGGTGAGATTGATCGCGACTTCGGAGTCAAACTTGGCACCCGGGTCGTGACCGTTCCGGTGCGCGGCGTCGAAATGCCCTATGGGCAGATGCGCAAGCTGATTCTCGCGGACGGCCGCTATTTCGATGACGGAGATTTTTCCGACCATCGCCGGGTGGTGATTCTGGGCTATGAGGCGGCGAAGAAAGTCTTTCAAGGAGCGCCTGCCGTGGGGCAGCACGTCAGCCTGGGGGGACTTGATTTTGAAGTGATCGGAACGATGCGGAATAAGATCCAAGACTCGATGTATAACGGACCGGACAACAACGATGGCTTCATCCCATTCGGACTGATGCGCGATCTGAAGAACCTGAAAGATCCCGACGAGATTATCTTTGAGCCGACGGCTGCGGAACTGAACAAGAAGGCGCTGGCGGCGGTGCGGGAAGTCGTTGGGCGGCGGCATCACTTCGATCCCAAAGACGACAAGGCGACGCCTGCCTGGGACACCATCGAGGACCGGGCCATGATCAACGCTTTTTCGCTGGGGCTGCAGGCGGTACTGGGATTGATCGGCGTCATTACGCTGGCGGTGGGCGGAATCGGCGTGATGAATATTATGCTGGTGTCGGTCACGGAGCGGACGCGGGAGATCGGCCTGCGTAAGGCGATTGGAGCGCGCCCGCGGCACATTCTGCTGCAGTTCCTGCTGGAAGCGCTGGTGCTCACTTTCGTGGGCGGTGTGGTGGGAATGGCTGTTGCCGAGGTCCTTACCTGGATCATTCCGCCCATGCCGCTGTATGACGAGTTCTATAAGACGGCCAACCACGAAGGCGCCATCTTCCTGCACGCTTCGCTGAGCGTGATGATGATCTCGTTCATCATTCTGTCGCTGGTGGGAATAGGCTCCGGACTCTATCCGGCGCTGAAAGCCTCGCGCCTGAGCCCGATTGAGGCCCTGCGATACGAGTAACGGGAAAAGTCATTACCTAGGTGCCTTGACGGCGCGGTTACTAACAATTACTTTCGAGTTTCTGGGAGCACTGCGTCTTCCATCTGTGAGGAAACCTTGGCGCACCGTCCGATCATTACTCTGACCACCGACTTCGGCAGCACCGACCACTTTGTTGGCGCCATGAAGGGCGTCATCCTGGATATCGTGCCGGAGGCGCAGATTGTCGATATCTGTCACTCTGTGCAAGCCTTCGACGTGCTGGATGGAGCGCTGACCATTTCGCAGGCGTATTCCTACTTTCCTAACCGGACGATACATGTTGTGATCGTGGATCCCGGCGTGGGCACGGCACGGCGGCCTATCCTGGCCTCCAGCGATAAGTATCATTTCGTCGCGCCCGACAACGGAGTGCTCTCGCTGGTCTATGCACGCGAACAGCGCCTGCATGTGCGGCACATCACCTCCGAGCATTATTTTCTGCAGCCGGTGAGCAACACGTTCCATGGCCGCGACATTTTTTCTCCGGTGGCCGCTTACCTGGCCAAAGAGGTCGATTCGCTGAAGTTTGGGGACGAGGTCGAGGACTACGTGCGCTTCTCCGCGCCTAAGCCGAAGGCGGTTGACCAAAACCGCGTGCGCGGAGTGGTGCTGAAGGTCGACCGGTTCGGAAACCTCATCACCAACATCACTCCGCAAGACGCTCCCGTGCTTTTCGGAGGCGAAGGCAAGGCATTCAAGATCGTCGTCGGCAGCTGCGAGATCACTGAAATCCACCGTGCCTATGCCGAGGGCGCGCCGGGAGAGGTGATCGGCGTTCTTGGCAGTATGGGTTTTCTGGAAATCGCTGCCAATCGCGGGGCCGCGGTTCAGTTAACCGGAGCCGGCAAAGGAACCGATGTGACCATCATTCTGGGCGAGGCTGCTGCTGCGGGCAAGGGAGCTTAGTTACAAACTCTTCGCTTTGGGGTGAGCGTAGCGTTCCATCTCGCCGGTCCACTTAAGAAAAAGCCAGAGACGGATGCGTTCTCGCCACAGAAATTCCCAGAATTCAAGGAAGCCGATTTGCGTCATCTTGACGCCGCAGTAGGTCTCGATGCGCCACAGCAGATAGGGGCTCCGCCACGGAGCGAGACGATGGCCTTTGGTGGCATTCCAGAGAAAGCGGAGCGAATGGCGCATGCAAGATCATAACCACAATGAGCACTGCTCGACTATGCGCAGATAGGTCCGCGCGCCAAGGAAACTGAGAACTCGCTCCATGTTAGAATCCTGTCTCCGCCAGGAACCTCCTTCCATGTCCGACGCAGACACTCGCCAGCAGGCCGAAGAGCACTACTATGCCGCGCTGGATTTGATGGCGGAGGGGAAGTTAGAAGAGGCCGTCGCGGCCTATCGGGAATCGCTCGGCGGTCGATCCTGCCTTTACCGAGGCTATGCACGGGCTGGCGCGCGCCCTGCAGGATCTCAGCGCTACGATGAGGCGATCGCGGTGGCGCAGCAGATTACGGAATTGGATCCGGATGACGTGCTCGCACACACCAGCTTGTCGGTGCTCTATCAGAAAAAAGGAATGATTCCCGAGGCTGAGGCGGAAGGAGCTAAGGCGCGGGTTCTGGGCTGGAAGCAGCAGTTGAAGAAAAGCTAGGTGTTCGGCTGGCCGCTAGAGTTCGTACTTCTTCATCAAGTGCCGGAACGAACGGTAGGAGATGCCGAGCAGGTCGGCGGCTTTGGTCTGCACACCGTTCGAGCGGTCCAGAGCATTTTGCAGCAGCGTGCGCTCGATGTTTGCCACGTAGCCCTCCATGCCCACTCCTTCGGGAAGCACCGCACCCGGTGAGACGTCAGACACTCCTGCTGAAACGCCTGCTGCCGCGGCGCGGGCCTTGGGCCGTTCCATCGGCAACTCGACATGCAACTCGTCGGTCATCTCCAGGGCCACCGCGCGCTCAACTGTGTTCTCCAACTGGCGGACATTGCCGGGCCACTCGTAGTCACAGAGAGCGTCCAGCGAATTCTTGTTGACGCGCAAGATGC
The DNA here is from genome assembly GCA_963714225.1 of uncultured Acidobacteriaceae bacterium. Classification (GTDB taxonomy): domain Bacteria; phylum Acidobacteriota; class Terriglobia; order Terriglobales; family Acidobacteriaceae; genus Sulfotelmatobacter. Next base: position 133,437 of record CAVQNY010000001.1, read on the forward strand.
TTCGGTTGGCGGCGGCCGCGTATTTCTTGAGGAAGTGATTGGCCAGCAGCGGGATGTCTTCCCGACGCTCGCGCAGGTCTGGCACGCGGATGGGAATGACGTTCAGACGGTAGTAGAGATCTTCGCGAAACAGGTTTTCGGCAACGGCTTTGTCGAGGTCGCGATTCGTGGCCGCGATGACCCGCACATCAATGGAAATTTCGCTGGTGCCGCCGACCGGGCGCACCGTGCGCTCCTGCAATACGCGGAGCAGTTTCACCTGCATGGCCAGGGTCATTTCGCTGATTTCGTCGAGAAAGATGGTGCCGCCGCCAGCCACTTCAAACAGCCCGCGCTTATTCTGATTGGCCCCGGTAAAAGCTCCCTTCAAATAGCCAAAGAGTTCGCTCTCCAGCAGAGTCTCAGGGAAGGCTCCGCAGTTTACCGACACGAAGGGCTCGGTGGCGCGCGGCGAACAAATGTGGACGGCGCGGGCCACCAACTCTTTCCCCGTGCCGCTCTCGCCGTGAATCAAGACCGTGCTGGCAGTGGAAGCCACAGTGCGTACCGTCTGCTTCAGCTTCTCCATCGCCGGACTGGAGCCGATGATGTTGTCGAGCGAGTTGTGAGAAGCAGCGTCGCGGCGCAGGGCGAAGTTTTGCTTGCTTAGAGACAGGTTCTCGAGCACACGGTTGATGGTTAGCTTGATTTCGTCTACCAGCCCGGGGCTCTTGCGAATGTAATCCGACGCTCCTCCGGCCTTTACCGCTTCCACCGCGGCTTCGTAGTCGTCCACGGCGGTGATGAGGATGACCGGGGAATCGGGGGAAACGCGATGCGCATGACGCAGCACTTCGATGCCGTCGATGTTCGGCATCTTGATATCGGTGATGATCAGATCGTAAAGAGCGCCATCAATCTTGTTCTTGGCGGCCTGGCCGGATTGCACGGTCTCGACGCGGTGTCCGTCGCGGCGCAGGGCGATGTCGAGCATTTCGCAGATGGAGCGCTCATCGTCGCAAACCAGGATATTAGCCACGCAGCCTCCCTTCTGCCGCAGCCGCCGCGAGTGACGCGGGGTGAGCCGTGGGCAACCCAGGCGCAGCGAAGTTTTCAGCCGAGAGGGCCCGGGAAGCCCGCCTTTCTACTTCGAGACGCCGCAGCCTCAGGATGAGAGTGGTTCCCTGCCCTGGCTTCGATCGCGCCCACACTTTGCCTTCGTGGGCCTGCACGATCTGGTAGACCACCGCCAGGCCGAGACCCGTGCCGCCTTCAAAGTTCGATTGGAAGGGCTCGAAGATTTTCTCCGTCTGTTGCGGGGTCATTCCCGTTCCGGTATCCGCAAAACTGACTTGCCAGTCGTCTCCCTGGCGTTCGATGGACACCTTCAGAGTGCCGCCGTTCCGCATGGCGCGGACCGCGTTCTCGGCGAAGTTCCAAAAAACCTGTTTGATCTTGTCTCCGTCGGCGAGCGCCCAGGCCTCTGGCAGGGCAAACCGGCTCTCAATCGTGATGCCGGTATTTTCCGCGGTCATGCGGTGCCGCATGAGCGTGAGTGTGTCCTCCAACAAGCGCACCAGATCGACCTTCTCGAAGTGATACTGTTTGCCGCGGGAGTAAGCCAGAAACTCGGTGATAATGCCGTTCAGGCGCTGCGATTCCCGGGTCACGATCTCGAGCAGGCGCCGGTGTTCCTCGTTCATTTCGGGTATGCCGGAGAGCATGCTGACCGAACCGGCGATAGAGGTAAGGGGATTGCGGATCTCGTGGGCGATGGCCGCCGCCAGCCGGCCCACGGCTGCCAGGCGGTCCTGCATGCGTACTTCGCGCTCCAGCCGCCGGATCTCGGTGAGGTCATCCAAGGCGTAGACGTAGCCCAGCGTGCCGCGCTCCGGCCCGATCAAGGCGGCTACTCGTACTCGAACCGTTTTGCGGAATGTTCCCGCCGTGTCGAAACGAACCTCCGCGTGGGTGTTCGATTCGGCATTGGGCAGCGCATCGAGAAACAAGCCGGCGACTGGTTTGCCCAGCAACTGGTCCGGTGCACGCTCCAGAAGTCTCTGCGCCGCGTTGTTGACCAGCGTAATGCGCCCATCAAGACCGGTGGTGATCAATCCACTGCTGATGGACTGAATAATGTTCTCGTGCAGGATCTGCAGATCCTCCAGCGCCCCGCTGGCATCTTTTAACTGCACCCGCGCCTGGCGCAACTTGGCGACCAGCTGGCCAGCCAGATAGGCAACAGCCAGGAACGCAAACAGGTTCACGAAAATGATTCCCTGCAGCGCCTTCAGTTCGGGATGGGTGCGTGCAGTAGGACGGCACTACTCCGTAGTAGTTGAGTTCAAGGACGGTGCCATAAAGAATGAAAGCCAGCGCCGCCACCAGATGCGCCCACACTCGGGGAAGCAGGATGCCGGCCACGATGATGACCAGAGGGTAGAGAAAGTTCAACGAACTGTCCCAGCCTCCCGTCTCATGCACGACCAAGCTGACCATGATCAGATCGGTCAGGACTTGCAAGGATGCCTGCAACCGGTGCTCCTGCCAGAAGGACAGCAGGACTACATAGAAGAGCGAGAGGGTATACCACAGAAGGATCGTGCTGAGGAAAAGGCGCAGCGGCAGGCGTGTGCGCGTCAACTCTGCGACCGCCAGCTGGATTCCGAGCAGGAAGGTCAGGATCAGGATCCGTACTTTGACCAGCCAGGCCAGCCAATTCCGCTCGTCAAATGTCGATTGCATTAAGGTCCCAATACTCTCGCAGAATCATCTCTCGAAGAATCAGTCTCTCGAAGGAACATCCGGCGCGGCCTCGCTGCGCCGAGACCGAATCTCCGCCTGCCAACCGAATCGTTTTCTTACCCAGCCAACTTGGCGATCATGGCAAACAGCGGCATGTAGAGTGAAATCACGATGCCGCCGATGGTTATGCCGAGCACGCCGATGATGGCCGGTTCCAGCATGGCCAGCATGTCTTTGGTGGCGGCGTCCACTTCTTCTTCGTAGAAGTCAGCGATCTTCTGCAGCATGTTGTCCATGGCGCCGGTGGCTTCGCCGACGCCGATCATCTGCGTCACCATGTTGGGAAACACTCCGCATTCCTTGAGCGGGTCGACGATGGTGCGGCCTTCTTCGATGGCTTTCCGCACTTTCATCAGCGCTTCTTCCAGCACCGCGTTGCCCGAGGTCCTGGCGGTAATGGCCAGACCTTCCAGAATGGGCACGCCCGAGGTGATCAGAGTGCCCAGGGTGCGGGTAAAACGGCCCACGGCGATCTTGCGCAGGAGTGGCCCGACGATCGGCAGAAAGAGCAGGAGTTTGTCGAAGTAATAGCGCCCTCGCGGGTGCTTGCGGATCTGCTTAATGCCGAACACGAAACCAATTGTGCCGGCGATGAAGACCCACCAGAAACTCCCCACGAACGCGCTCAACCCCATCACGATACGGGTGGGAAGAGGCAGGGCGACACCCAGGCCGGCAAAAAGGTTGGAGAAGATGGGCACCACCCACTTGAGCAGGGCGCCGACAATCAGGGTAGCCATGCTGACCACTGCGACGGGATAGATCAACGCCGACTTCACGGCAGATTTCAGGCGAACCGCTTTCTCGACGTAGACCGCCAGCCGCTGCAGAATGACGTCCAGAATACCGCCGGTTTCACCCGCTTCAATCATGTTGGTGGTGAGGTCGTCGAAGACGTTGGGGTACTGCCGCATGGCGTTGGCCAGCGTCGCGCCGCCTTCCACCGTGGTGCGGACGCCGGTCAGCGTCTTCTGGAACGACTGGTTTTCCTGGTTGGCCGCCAGGATTTCCAGACACTGCACCAGAGGCAGTCCGGCATCGATCATGACCGAGAACTGGCGGAAGAAAATCGCGATGTCCTTGACCTTGACTCTGCTCGTTCCGAATGTGGGCATGACAAACTCTTTGCCCTTTTCGCGGATGGCACCCGGCGTAATGCGCTCGCGCCGTAATTGCTGTCCCAGCGCCTGTTTGTTTGGCGCCACGCGCTCCCCGGAAATTTTCTGTCCGGAGGCATCCTTGCCGGAAAATGTGAAGACTGGCATGGTTTTAGACTCTCCTCAGTGTCGTCGCTGCTTGCTGAATCTTCTTGCGGCTCAAACTTGTCCTGCGCTTGCCCACCGCGCCTAGCCGCCACGCGCGATGGGTTGTCCACTGCTCTAGCCCTTCGCCGGCACTGCTCCGCGCGCCATGGCCGATCCGGCCGCGCCGCCCCGGTTCATCAAGCCGGCGCCGCGGTTAATCATTTCCTGAAGCTCGTCTTGATTGCTGGAGCGCTGCAGGGCAGTTTCCAGCGAAACCTGCTTCTGGAAGTACGCCGTGGCCAACGCCTGGTTGAAGGTTTGCATGCCGAACTTGTCCTGTCCGGACTGCATCGACGAATACACCTGGTGGATCTTGTCTTCCCGGATCAGATTGCGCACGGCGGGGTTGGGGATAAGGATTTCCATAATCATGCAGCGGCCCTTGCCGCTTATGGTTTGGCAGCAGGCTTTGGCACATGATGCCTTCGAGCACCAGCGAAAGCTGGGCACGAATCTGCGGCTGCTGGTGGGCGGGAAACACGTCAATGATGCGGTTGATGGTGGAAGTTGCCGAGTTGGTATGCAGAGTGCCAAAGGTCAAGTGCCCGGTTTCGGCGATGCGCAGGGCCGACTCGATGGTTTCCAGGTCACGCATTTCGCCGATCAGCACGACGTCCGGATCTTCACGAAGAGCGGCTCGCAAGGCGTCGGTAAAGCTCTTGGTATCGGCGTGCAGCTCGCGCTGGTTGACCACGCAGTTCTTGTTCATGTGCACGAACTCGATGGGATCCTCGATGGTAAGGATGTGGTCGTGCCGCTCGCTGTTGATCTTGTCGATCATGGCCGCCAGGGTCGTGGATTTGCCGGACCCGGTTGGTCCCGTCACCAGCACCAGACCACGCGGCTTGTCGCAGAGCTTGCTGACTACCGCCGGCAGGCCGAGCTGGTTGAAAGACTTGATCTCGAAGGGAATCAGACGGAACACGGCCGCGGTTGCGCCGCGCTGGTTGAAACAGTTGGCGCGGAAGCGGGCCAGCCCTTTCAATCCGAAAGAGAAGTCCAGTTCGAGGCTTTCTTCGAAGCGGTGCTTCTGGGAGTCCGTCATGACGCTGTAGGCCAGTTGCTTGGTCTCGGCAGGCGTCATCTGCGGAAGGTCCAGCGGCACCAGATGTCCGTGCACCCGAATTTGGGGCGGCGAATTGGTGGTGATGTGGAGATCGCTGCCATTCATCTCCAGCATCCTTTTCAGCAAATCACTTAGCGACAGACTCATGATCGTGATCCCTTCCTTGTCTCTTAACCTCGAACCAATTAGTGAATGGTCTCGCGGGCAACCTCTTCCAGAGTGGTCATGCCCGCGGCCACTTTGATCAGGCCGCTGCGCCGGAGCGTGATCATGCCGCGCTCGATGGCTTTCTTTTTCAATTCGACCGCCGAAGCGCCTACCAGCACCAGCTCCCTGATTTCATCGTCCACTTCCATGACCTCATACAAACCGCAGCGGCCCTTGTATCCCGTGTTGTTGCAAATGGCGCATCCTTTGCCTTTCTGGATCTGGACCTTCTTTGCTTCCTCAGGCGTGTATCCTTCTTCGATCAGGGTTTGCACCGGAACGTCCACGGTCTCGCGTGCATTCCTTGCAAACGCGCCGAACCAGGCGCTGGGCGCAGATCAGGTGAACCGAGGTCGCAACCAGGAAGGGCTCAATGCCCATGTTCATCAACCGCGTGATGGTCTCGGGCGCGCCGTTGGTGTGCAGAGTGGAAAGCACAAGATGGCCCGTGAGAGCGGCCTTGATGGCGATCTCCGCCGTTTCGAAGTCGCGGATTTCGCCGACCAGAATGATGTTCGGGATCCTGCCGCAGGAAAGAACGCAGGGCGGCGGCAAAATTCAATCCAATCTGCTCTTTCATCTGCACCTGGTTGACGCCGCCCAACTGAAATTCGACCGGATCTTCGGCCGTCATGATGTTGGTGTCGGGCTGGTTGAGGCGCGAGATGGACGAATAAAGCGTGTTCGTTTTTCCTGACCCCGTGGGCCCGGTGACCAGCACCATGCCGTAGGGTTTGAGAATGGCCTTCTCGAACTTGACCAGAGACTCTGGCTCGAAACCGAGCTTCGTCATGTCGAGGCGGAGGTTCTCCTTGTCGAGCAACCGCAGCACGATTTTCTCGCCCCACAGGGTGGGCAAGCTGCTGACACGGAAGTCGAGCTGTTTTTTGCGGCCACCGATGTTCATTTTCAACATGATGCGGCCGTCCTGCGGCAGCCGCTTCTCGCTGATATCGAGCTTCGCCATGATTTTCAGGCGGGACGTGATCGCGTCCTTTAGCTTCATCGGCGGCGCCATAATCGATTGCAGCACGCCGTCAATACGGAAACGAACCCGGAACTCTTTTTCGTAGGGCTCGATGTGTATATCGCTGGCTCCGCGCTTGACGGCATCGGTGAGCACCAGATTCACCAGCTTGACCACCGGAGCTTCGTCCGCCGCTTTCTCCAGCTGCGACAGCTCCATCTCCTGCTCTTCCGCTTGTACTTCGATGTCGCTTTCGTTCATCTCCGACATCGACTGCATCACGGTTTCAAGATCTTCTTCCTTCGTGCCCGCCCCGTAGGATTTGTCGATGCCCGCCAGAATGGAACTCTCGGAAGCCACCACCGGTTCGATGTTGAAGCCGGTCATGAACTTGATGTCGTCCATGGCGAAGACGTTGGTGGGATCGACCATCGCGATGGTGAGCGATGCGCCTACGCGGCTCAGCGGAAGAATCTGGTAGCGCTTCGCGGTTTCAAACGGAATCAGCTTGACCACGGCCGGATCAATTTCAAAATATGAAAGATTGATGGCCGGAACGCCATACTGCCGGGAGAGAAAATTTGTGACGTCCTCGTCCGTGAGGAAGCCGAGCTTCACCAAGGCGGACCCCAGGCGGCAGTTCTGCTCCTTCTGGGCCTTATTCGCTTGTTCCAACTGCTCTGGGGTAATGATCTTCTCTTTGACGAGAAGGTCACCCAGCCGTTGAGACATACGTCGATCTCCTATCCACGTAGTGGAACGATGCCCGGCAAAACATCGCCGGCACTTACCCAAAGCGCTGCTCTTGCTGTGGGAGAAAAGCAGTGTCTTTGCGGTGACATAAATTGTCACCCCAAGTCGATTACCGTACCAGTTACCGTAGTACACCAGACAGGTAACCAAGGCGTGTTGAGCCCATTGGAAGTTACTGAAAACAAGGGTTACTGTGGTGCGTTAGGATTTCCCCTATTTCCCATATTTCCCCTGTTTCCCAAAAATGCAGGACGTTTCCAGGACAAAAATCCGCTGTGCATTTGCTGTGGAACGCAGACGTTGACAGAAGGGAAGAACGGCCAGAAAATTTTATGGATGGCAAAGCAAACCTTAGCTGAGAAGTTTCGGGCACGCTACGCCGATCTATGCAGGCGGAAGCAATTCGGCTGTCCAATGCGGGCCCTGCATGAAGAGATGACCGCAGCCAGCACGGAAAAAATTCACCGCCTCTCACGCCCCTATAACTTCCCCGATGGCAGCAGTTTCAATTTTGTGCGGAGAACCATAATCTCTGCATGAAATACGAGACCATAGTGCGGATGATCGAGCGGGACGATGCCGGAAAAATTGTCGGCATCCTTCGGGCGACGGGCACCGACCCCACGCTGCAACGCTTCCTGACCTACGGCCGCGAGCCCGTGGGGGCAGACTATAAGAAGGTGGCGCGGGAACGGAAACCCTTGCCCATCGATCCCCATGGCGTTTACGGACCAGCAGATGTTGCAGCCTTCCTAAATGTGTCCTACAACACCGCCATCCGGCTCATGGAGAAGATGCCGGGTTGTATGGGATTGGGCAAGAAAGAAGTCCGCTTCAAACGTCGCAGACGAACCCTGAGGATCAGCGGGCTGCGGCTCACGGAATGGAAGCGCAGCAGGCAGATCGCCTAATAAGGTCGAATCGGAGACGCACGCACTCCGATTGGGCTGTTTCTAACGATGTAAAGTAATCCCGCGTCCCAACACGAAAATGAAAAGGAGCGAACAGATTGCCGCCACGATGATCCAGACATAGTTTCTGCCTATGCCTTCTGACCCTACCTCGGGAACGGTCTTTCTTGGAATGTAGTACCGCAACCACAACAGCCCGCTGTGAGCGCCTGCCGCTCCCGGCAGAGCGGATTGCCAAACCAACTGAATCCCAATCGGGTTCGAAAGTCCTCCGGCGCCAAGAGGAGTGCCGCCGAGAAGTAGGGGATCAATGTAAGCCTTCGCAGCCTTCGCAGCCGTCGCTGATCAGCTCGCGGAACGCCAACGTATCTCACGAGCCCAGTCCCGATAACGAAAACGGCGACATAGTAAGCCACTATTCCGATGACGACGAGCAGGGTTCGCCACAGCCAGTGAGGGTGCAGGTCGGCAATCACGACTGCCCAGTCGCCGAAATTGGTGACGCCCGAAAAAAAGAAAAGCTGCGCAATGCGATCCAGAAGACAATTCCGGCCACCAAATCGGCCAGTGTTCCACCCGCAGCGACAAGCTTCGAATCGAACGCGCTCGACCATGCTACCGTCGTCAGCACGCCGGATTGCGCTCCGGTGATCAAGGCCAGCGCACCGTGTCCCAAACCTTCGTGCAATAAATCAGCGAGCATCCCCGACAGCAGGCTGATCGCGGTGACCGTCGGGGCGTCGTCATTCGTCCGGCGAAACGGTCCCCGGCGTTGCAGCCATTTTCGCTCCGTTGATCCCGGTGGGTAAGGCGCTATTTTAATCGGGAACTCGCGGTTTGCAGTCAGAGACGATAAACCGACTGCCACGGTGGACGCGGTTCGTCGCTCACGACCTTGGGAGCATAGGTCCGATTTCACCGCGTCTCCCGATCCAGCCATTTCTCAATGTGCACGGGACGCCACTCCTCCAGTGCTTGCAGGAGGTCGGCGGGCTGGTCCCGTGCCAGTACCAACGCCCGGTTCTCCGGCTTTAGGAATCGCTCCTCCACCGCATGATCGAACATCCGGAGCAGCGGCGAGTAAAATCCCAGCACATTCAGGATTCCGCAGGGCTTTGCATGCAGACCCAGTTGCGTACACGTCACCACCTCGCAAAACTCGTCCAGCGTTCCAAATCCGCCCGGCAGCGCGACGAAGGCATCCGACAGATCGGCCATAAGGGCCTTGCGCTCGTGCATCGTGTGGACGACATGGAGTTTCGTGAGTCCCCTATGCCCGACCTCCCGCACCATAAGATGTTCGGGGATGACGCCCACCCCCTCACCGCCCGCTTTTAGCACAGCGTCCGCAAGAATCCCCATCAGACCCACATTGCCGCCGCCGTACACCAATCCGATGTTCCTTCGCACCAATTCCGCTGCCATCTCCTCAGCGGCAGCGCGGTATTCCGGACGGCGACCCGGACTGGAGCCGCAGAAAACGCAGATTCGTTTCATGGAGCCATTCTAAGGCTCGCTTCCGCAGCCAACAGGAGGACCCGCGACAGGAGCAAAGAAACTCTGCGGCAAGGTGCATGATGGGATTGAACGCTCCTTGTCCCTGACCCACCACCCCTCCGCGCTCAGCCATTCCCCGGCGGTCACCGAAGGCAGCGACCCCACGACCGTCGTCTCCTCCCGCTGCCCGCGTGCTTTCACCCGCAGGACACAGAAGCCGCTTTCGTCGTTGTGGAAAGTGACCCGCTCGATTACGCCGGAGATTTCTTCGGTCGCGGGTCTGCGCTCTGGGATTGCGGCATTCATGGTTGGGGATCATTTTGACATGCGCTGAGTTCCAGCTACGCTATATTCCGATAGCATCCACCGAGAACGTGAGCGATGTCGGTCGGCTGGCACACGCAAGGGAGAACCACATGCGGGAGGAATCTAAGAGGTTCACAATCTACGGAGTGAAAGAGGTCCACTCGCTTGACGAGTGGAGCAAGCTTACCCCCAACCATAGCAACCAGAGAAGGTCCGCATACCTGATGGGGAAAAGTTGGCTTGAAGCGGGAGAGACATTTCCAGCCTCAGTGGCTAGGGGATTGCAAAAATCGACCATTGATTCTACCGAGTTGCTCTTGCGATTTGCGGTGGCAGAACACCTGACTGTGCTCGACACACTCAGGGCACCTTCACGCACGGATATGATGGTCTACTGCTGCCTGAGAGAAACCGAGAAGGCAGTTTTTGCTGTCGAAGGCAAGGCAACCGAGCCGTTCGACGATGAAATTCTTCTTTGGATTCGTGACGCACCAAGAACATGTCATGATCCACTCAGTCTGCCGATCAAGCGCGGAAGAAAGGCTCGACTGGACTTCCTTAATCGTCTTTTAGGTTTGAATGCGGGCACGGACTCGACTCTGCACTACCAACTGCTTCATCGAACCGCCAGCGCACTCCTTGAAGCTAAGAGCATCTGTGCATCGACTGCCTTCATGCTGGTTCAGTCGTTCTGCAAGTGCCGGGAAAACTGGGATGCCTATGTCGCTTTTGCGAGGGAGATGGGATTTGGCCAAATCGAGGAGGATTCCTTCACCGAAGCGAAACAACTGCTAGCGTTTCCCGATATCAATCTTCGCCTTGGGTGGGTCTGCGATACCACCAGCTAGTTAAGCTCTGCCAGAACACGATTCGCTACAGCTTCTCTGATTTTCCTTTGTAGCTTCGGCCAATCGGGATGTTGGTCAAGTTCGTGCTTTCGTCTCGGGTATTCGTAGGCGGAAAGCAAAGAGTGCAGCAGTCGGTGGTCAACTTCTGACCACTCAAATTCCTTCGGGAACTCTGAGAAGCGAAAATCAAATTGCACAAGGTTCGGCTGCCGATTGATTGCGCTGAGTCCCTCATTGACCAGGCGGTCCAACCATTTGATGTGGAAGCGGCCCAGTCTGGAATTGTGAAAGTAGCAGTTCTGCGTCATCAATACTTCGAGATGGACTTTCTGTGCCGTTATGATGGGGTTCTTTTCTCGTGTGTAGCCGAGAAGCTCGTAATGCTCCTTGGAATACCGAAAAATAAGGGCGTACTGGAGCAATTCCAAACAAGCAAACAACGGAGTTTGCTGGCCGTTACCTCCGTCTGAGCCTTTTCTTAGTGCCTTCAGTTCGACAAATCGCCACTCCTCATCCGATAACCGCTGCACCAGATCAATGGACCGTGCTGTTTCTTCACATTCGGTTACACCAGATGCGGTGGGAATAGCGTTGGCCCAGTCGGCGTCCAGTAAGATAGCAATTGCCTTCTGCAAACTGATCTCGTATCGAACCCCGAGTTTGAAATCTGGTTGCACCTTGAAGCGCCAGTTTTTTCGTTCGCCCCGGCAGGGTATACGCCGTTCCGTCAGTAGACGCCTATTCTCAGCTATGCGTTCTGAGATCAAGCGAACAAGCTCAGAGCCATCGATATACCTCGGCTCCTTCTGTTGCTGTTGGCAAAGGAGCACGCAAGCTTCCTTGTGTGAATGCGTGTAGCTCCTTTCGCCAATTGTATCCAAACCGAGAAGGCGGTCGATGATGTTCGATACTCCGCCCAAAATGCAAGGCATGACCTATTCTGCTTCATCAACATTGCAAAGGAAAAGGGCTTCAGGGGATTTGGCTACCCGGACGGGGTTCGGGTCGTCTCGGGCGTTTCATAGGTGCTGGTAGCCTTTGTGACCAGTCTGGAGGGCTACTCTCCGCTTAGGCCCGCGTCACGCGATAGCAACCTGAGCGTCTTTCCATGTATGGTACGTAGCCATGTGCCCGAGGAAGCGTCCAACAAGGGATCGTTCGAGCGGCCATTCCAGAAATGCCAATACCATCCGTTCAACGCACCACCGAAGACTGACCAATGCCTTGAATAGAGCTTCCTGCTGTGACGGAGTAAAGACCACTCCATGCACAATTCGGTTTCTGATCTCGGCCAGCGACAGTCCTCTGGATGAACCCGATAGGGGCCACAGGTCATCATCATGAAAGCCGTGCTTGCTGAGCGAGTCGGCAGTTTGTCGGTAAGCCGTGCCAAATGCAATGCGATTCAACTCTGATCTCTTCTCATAAATAAACTTTCGCCGCCCGGCATTTTCGTCGTCTTTGAACAACGGATGCTTCTTGATGAAGCTAGTGAGGTCTTTTTCAAAGGACGCCCATTGCGTCGGGTCGAGTATTGCAGTGAGGCCATTACTCTCGCGGAAATGTGTAACCAGCGTCTCGACCGCAGCGAAGCATTTTAGGAAGCTGGCCTCGATCGTCCCCTCCTGCGACGACACGAGGAGATCAATTGCCTGTCGCAACGCCTCACGTCCGGCATTCTGTTGGAAGCTTGAGAAGGCGTGCTTCAAAAAGCCAGCGAACTGAGGATCGTCGATCAACGTTTCCTGAGACTGTACTTCTCTCGGCTTTGGAACCGCCAGTCGGCTGCGATAGAAAAGCGTTTCGCAATTTGCCGCCGATACTCTCCAGCCCCGACAAACGCATCTCTGACGAGTCGCCAACGACGTTAAGAGCAGGATGTCGTCCAACTCCTTGACGAAATTATCGAGCCTCGCTCGTTCCAGCTTTCCATCCAGTTCCGCGACTAACTCACTCGTTCTCAGCACCGCTGTTTTCTTATGCTCGTGATGGAAGTGCATGCGAAAGTGAACAAGCCCCGCAGGAAGCTGGAATGCGATCTCGTGAGCAGTCTTCATTTCCACGGACCCGTTATAGGAAAAGAGCGACATCAGGCGAGGGTTTAGTAATCTATTGGGAGTTAGCCAGAATATTCCGTTCTGGATCACGTCATCATCGGTTGCGATCCCGCCTTTCGTGATCTCTAAATCCCAAGGTTCTCCCGGCATCGTGCATTTGATAAATTTCGAGCCCCAATGCTCCTTAGACCAGCCTTGCGTTATCACAATGTCCGACCGGACTGAGATCACCCCATTCGGCATCTCCGCACCACCTTGCGCCGAAAATTCAGACACGGTTAGCGGCCCGCTCTGAGCTTCCGACAGATCGAATTCAAGATACGGCCGTCCACTTACCGTTCGAGGCAGATACACTCGGCACGGCACGTCGGCAACGACCGCACCGTGAAGCGTCGTGATCTTGGTTGTCACGGAGTAGTCAGGATCGCGCCGCATAACCCTACGGAGACCAGCACGTCTGCTCATATAGGAAGTTTAACGGCATTCGTCCTAAAAGATGCGACAACCGATGACGAAGCCACAAAACACAAAAGCCCGCTACGTCGGAGCAGCGGGCTTCGTTCTATTCCCTTTACCTTAAGCCGCCTTCTTCTTCGCCGCCCGGAACCTTGCCCAACGAGCGCGTGCGGCAGCCGCGATTCTCTTTTTGCCCGCCGCTGAGATTTTTGGCGTGCGTTTCACGGGAGCCGAAGCAGTTGCCGCTGTTGGCTGCGATCCCTTTCGGGTCTTCGCCCACCGTTTTTTCTGCGCGAGGCTGATTCGTCTGCGAGCCGTGGCTGACAGGGTGCGCCGCCCCGTCGAGCTTGGGCTTCCCAAAGCCGCGAGTGCGGCTGTAAACCGCTGGACTTCCTGCTGTGCTCTTTTGAGTTCTTTCTTCAAATGGCCTACCACTCCGGATAAGTTTCACATTGGTTCCCCCTCAACAGCGGATTGTAACGGATAGGCTTTAGGCTGCTCTGTGACGGGTCTCACCGTCAAGATGTCGCTGAGGCAACCTCGCCGACCTCAGTGGGGCGCAGATGCTCCGCAGACTTCGCCACTGTAATCACAAACACCGCCGATCTCAACACCTATTGCCACCACTGGGCGAGTTGGCACAAAACAAAACGCCCCGGACTCGGTTTGAGTCACAAGGCGCTCAGTCGATCAGCCCTCCCCCAAGTGCTGCTCAACCACAGGATAGAGCCCAAACTGTTCCGAGTGAATGGCACCGAGGTGCCCCACGACATCACCTTAGAACCTGTAACAAAACCCTACTGCACAGAAAAAGCCACCCTGAGGGGCGGCTTCGTCCTCCTATTCCGATTATTCCGAACGGCTCAGAACACTGTGAAAACTGTCGCGCTCGTGGCCGTCCCACCCGCCGTTGTGATACCAATGTTGCCTGTCACTGCTCCTGTGGGCACGATTGCGGTTACTTGCGTGGCAGATTTGGTGAAGTTCGTCGCGGCGACCCCGCCAAAGGTGACTTTGGTTGTTTGCGTCAGTCCGGTACCCGTGATAACCACCTGACTTGCGACTGGACCGCTCGTTGGGCTGAAGCTTGAAATGACTGGCAGGACCCTGAAGTTCTTGCTGCTGACCCGGAATCCCGAAGGAGTTGTTACCGTTACCGCTCCGGTTGTTCCTGTGGCGGGCACTACTGCTGTCATATAGGTATCGGAAACCACGGTGAAACTGGCAGAACCTGTGCCGAATGTCACGCTGGTCGTGTCCGTCAGCCCGTTGCCGAGGATTTCGATTACTTTCCCCGCTTTGCCCGAGGTTGTCAAGAGCGCAACGAACGGATCCATGCCCGCGTTCAGGCTGTAAGCGACGCCGCAGTGACACAACCTCCCGGTGCCGCCTCCGGCAGTATCACTGTAGAGGATTCCATTGGTGTTCTGGAACAGGGGAACAAATGGAAGTTGGCCCGTAGTGGGAGTGAAGGTGTAAACGATGGTGTAGATCCCAGCCGAAGTGATCTGGTAGAGGATATTAACGGGACCGGTGGTTGCGCCATAGAACTTGCCATCGGTTGCCTGTACCAGGCCCGCGAACGGGTCAGACCCAGCCCCAAAGGCTTTGAAATTGTGGAGCACGGTGTAAACTCCGGCTGGGGTTATCTTATAAACAACGCCATAGCCGATCGATCCGCCGGTTCTGGTTGTGCCATAGAAGTTTCCGTCACTGGCTTCAATGATCGGACCGTAAGGACCTTGCCCGTCTGTGCCGGTAAAGTTGTGCACCCACACGAGGTGGCCCGCCGGGGTCATCTTGAAGATTACGCCACTTATACTAGCCCCCCCGTTCAGCGTGCCACCGGATAGGGTTGTGCCATAAAAGTTGCCGTCGGTCCCTTGGATCAGGGCTGTAGGATCAAAACCGTCGCTCTTATGAAACTCGTGGAGCGTTGTCAGAACGCCCGCCGGCGTCATCTTGTACACAGAACCAGTGGTCCCTGTGGTGTGTCCATAGGCGGTCGTACCATAGAAATCTCCGTCGACTCCTTGGATTGGGGCAGTGTAGGGTTGGTACCCGCTAATCCCGGGCTTAAAGCTGTACAGCGTCTTGTAGCCTGTCCCGTCGGTAGCGATTTTGAATACCGAGCCATTGCCATACAAGCCAAACAATCTGGTGGTACCGTACAAGTAGCCGTCGGTGCCCAGCGTCAGCCCGCCTTGCGGGCCGCCACCCGCAGGGAACTGGTACAGGACTTTCACCTTCCCCGCTGGTGTAAGTTGAAAGACGGTGCCAAACCCAATTCCTCCGGCCTGTGAGGTGCTGTACAGGTTGCCGTCGCGGCCCTGCGCGAAAACGCCAGGCCAGCCCGGGTTACCGGGATCGCCTGTGCTCGTTCCGAAGTTGTAGAGTTTGTTAAAGGTAAAGGTCTGGGCATGAGCAGCAGGGGCGGCAGCACAGATCACGACCGCGATGAGTGCGAGCAGCGAGAGTGGCTGACCCACCGCTAACGCCAAATTACGAATCCGGCAATTGCAAGTCATTGTTCCTCCTACCCGAGAGAACCTGTAAAACCGAACCGAGCTGAGCCGTAACGGCTACCAGATGCAGCAGTGTGTCGCTTTTCTTTCCTTACCATGGGCATCCGTGGCAAAATGCTTTCTGCGTGCCGGGCCGCCGTTGGGGAACAGTCTGCACATTTCCCCGCTGTATGTCCTGACGGAACTCTCAAGAATTTCTGAAGAAATTAAGCCCATGCTTCTCAACAGGTCACAGACAGACGTTTCCGAGGGTTCCGGACGCCTGTGGAGTTTTGCCGGGCGGGAATTTGATGAATCGCGCCTCGAACTGCGGCTCAATGGAAAGCCGGTAGAGCTTGAATTGAAGCCCCTCGAGATTCTGGTTCAGCTCCTGCTGCATGCCGGAGAAGTCCTCACCAAGGATCAACTGCTAGACGCTGTCTGGCCCGGTCTGACGGTTGTGGAGGGCTCGCTCTCCACCGCCATCTACAAACTGCGCAAGGCTTTGGGGGATGAAGAGTCCACGATAGTGCTCACTGTTCCACGCGTGGGCTACCGCCTGGGCACACCGGTGCATAGCAAGACAATTTGCGTTCCGCCCCTCACAACGGAACTGGGTTTCAAAGAGGGTGAAGCGGTTCCCGGACGCGGGCACTGGCGCCTGGTGCGAGCGCTGGACGTTTCCGCCAGCAGCGAAATCTGGCTGGCCATGCACCCGAAGAGCCGCGAGCTCCGCGTTTTCAAGTTTGCCTCCAGCGCGCTGCGTCTCAAAGGCTTGAAGCGCGAGGTGACCGTTTCCCGGTTCCTGCGGGAATCGCTTGGCGAGCGTCCGGAATTTGTCCGTGTCCTGGAATGGAATTTCGACACTCACCCTTACTTCCTCGAAAGCGAGTATGGGGGTCCAAACTTCGCGGAGTGGGCCGAGAGCCAGGCAGGGCTGGCCAGGATTCCGCTGCGGGTTCGGTTGGACCTGCTCGCCGATGTCGCCAGAGCGGTAGCGTCCGCGCACGCCGCGGGCGTGCTGCACAAGGACCTGAAACCCGCCAATATCCTGGTGTCGCCTGCGGCGCATGGCGGCTGGCTCATCAAAGTCGCCGACTTTGGCAGCGCGTCGTTGGTCGAGCCGTCGCGGCTCAAGGCCTTGGGCATCACGAACCTGGGTATCACCCAGACCGGCGATCCGCGCACGGCGTCCCTGACGGGGACGCTTATGTATCTGGCCCCGGAAGTGCTATCGGGGCAGTCTCCTACCGCATCGGCGGATGTTCATGCTCTCGGTGTAATGCTGTACCAGCTTGCGATCGGCGATTTTCGCAAGCCGCTCTCGGCGGGATGGGAAGCCGGGATCGAAGATCCTCTGATCCGGGAAGACATCGCGGCAGCCGCATGCGGCGACCCGGCACGCCGTCTCGCGAGCGCGGCCGAACTTGCCGAGCGCCTGCTCGCTCTTGACCGGCGCCACGCCGAAAGCGACCAGGCCGAACGAACGCGTAAGCGCGAGCAGATCTCCGAGCGCAAGCGGGCGGACTCGCGAATCCGCCGTCCCTGGATGTTAGTTGCAGCTGTTGCCTTGTTCCTTGCTCTGGCGGTGAGCCTGCGTTTCCGCAGAGGATCTTCGCCGCCAAATCCGCCGACGAAGACCATCGGGGTTCTTCCGTTTCAAAATCTCGGACCTGACCACAGCCTTGATTTTCTCGGTCTCGCACTGTCGGATGAAGTCGCGACGACACTCAGTTACGCGCGTGGCCTGTCCATTCGGCCGTTTGCGGCCACCGGGAAGTACACCGAGCCAAATCTCGACATGCAAAGAGCGGGACACGAGATGAAGGTTAACGAACTCGTGACAGGCCACATTTTGCAAATAGGGGGCCAGCTTCAACTCACATTCGAGGCTATTGACGTAAGCAGCGACCGCCTGTTGTGGCGCGATACCCTCAACGTTCCGGCTGGGGGCATGGTCGCGATGCGGGAACAGCTAGTCGCCAGAACACAAGGAGCACTCGCGGCAGCGCTCGGGGCATCAGCACTTACAACCGACTTTGGTACGCGCCCGGCCAATGAGGAAGCATACGACTTGTATCTCCGGGGCGCCGCCATGCAGATGGATACCAGACTAAATAGGCAAGCGATAGCCATCTTGGAGAAATCAGTGGGACTCGATCCTAACTTTGCTCCCGCGTGGCTGATTCTTAGCCGAAGGTACGCTGTCGAAGGTAGCTATGGCAATGGCGGGAAGGGTATGCTGGAACGCTACGAGGCCGCTGCTGCACGGGCTCTGGCGTTAGATCCCAATTACATCGCTGCGGGCGCCAACTTCACTGTGATTCACATTGAACGCGGAGAACTGGTTAAGGCTTTCCAGGAAGCCGCAGATCTCGTTCGCCGGCGCCCCGACAGTGCCGACGCCCACCACTCCTTGGGCGCTGTGTTCCGCTACGCGGGTTTGTTGCAGGAGTCCGCGAGCCAGTGTGAAACAACTTTCTTGCTCGATCCGCACACCCGAACTTCTGGCTTGCGCTCTTGTGCAATTGTGTTTTTTCAGCGTGGAGACTATCAACGCGCCATGGACTATATCCATCTTGACACCGGTTCAGATTTCGCCAACGCTATGTCCATCAGCATCCTGTTGCGGCAAGGCAGAGAGCGGGAAGCTCTGCAAATAGGACCGCCGCACATCCCGCAGTGGCCAAGCTACGACATGCTATTGGCTTGCGCGCACCGCAGGCCCTCAGCTGAAATTGCTGCGCTGGCGAAGACCGTCCAACCTTCGGACGATCCCGAAGCGAACTATCTCTCGGCTGCCAATCTGGCCTACTGCGGCCAGGCCGACGCGGCTCTCCAGTTGCTCAAACGAGCGATACAGGGACACTACTGCTCCTATCCGGCGATGGACTCGGATCCGTTCTTCGCAAGTGTGCGGGCCAAACCTGAGTTCGCGGAGATCCGCTCAGCCGCGATCGCATGCCAAAAGGGTTTCCTGGCAGGGCGCGAGCGCATGCTGCGGCCACACCAATAGGCTCCGTCCGGAAGAGTTTCGTAGGCTATTAGTGTTTTACGGTTCCAGAGACGTGAGGAGATCCAGCGTTTCGGGAGACTGCGGGCGCATTCACTCCCTTCGGCTAACGTGGGCGGATTTTGATGGTAGCGCGTATTTCTTTGGGCGGCCGAGATGTCTGTAATGATTCGCGGTTCCCCGCCACCTGCCGCCACCCAGAAATAGTCCGTTGCTGACATTTCAGCGAAGACAGAGTTTTTTCTGGCTCTTGCCCGGCCTTGCGGCCGGGATCTGCGCACAGCCGTGTCCGTCATCTAGTCTGCTTTTCGGCTCCTTAGAAGAGGATGCGGAAGGCATCTTTCTTCTCACGCATCATTATCGCTAGCCCGACCAGCATTCCGCCGATCTTTACTTCTTGCGGCGACTTTTGCGCCGAGATCCGTCAGCACGGTCTCGATTCAGCCGACCGCCCACGATATCTGAGTAAGAGGTCTAACCCGCGTGCAGGAAATTCCAGCAGATGAGGGCACAAGCGAGAGAAAGAAATGCCTCGTGGATGTCGGCACGCTTTTCGTAGCGGACGCGAAGTCGACGGAACTGGTTCAGCCAGGCGAAAGTTCGTTCCACTACCCACCGCCATCGGCCATCATATCCATCGAGTAGACGGCAGGCTCCAGGGAGTTTTTAGCTTGACTTGCAAGAGGCTTTCGATCTATATTGATCGCGTGGGCGAGCAACAGCCATTGCCAGAGGCGCGCCGGAAACGGCTTCTGGTTGTGATCTTCATCCCTAGTGTTGAGAGAGATGGCACTACGGAAATCGATCAAGCGCGGTGGGTGGATGAGGCGCTTAATCTGTTCGGTCGAGTCTTCGGTGGAGCTACAGCTTATCCACGAGCGCAAGGGGTCTGGCGAGATGACGAAAACAGCGGCAAACTGGTTAGAGACAACCCTGTTGTGCTGCATTGTTACATGGATCCCGAAGCCATGGAGAATCCCGAGAACCAAGCGTTGCTCGGAGCATTTTGCAGAAAGATGGGACGAGAAGCGAATCAAGGTGAGGTGGGGCTTGTGATCGCGAACGAGTACCTCGCCATAACGGACTTTAAGGAGTAGCACATGACGACAAGGGTCGATATCGACAAAATTGCTAAGGGTCTGGGTGCTGAGCGACGAGGCAAGGTCCCGGTTAGTGGGGGCTACTTCGGTGCCATGCAGATCGTCGCGGAGGAGGTGCAGGCACGCTTCAGGACACCTGCCGGTGGGGGCCGGGCCACCAATCCCGCTTGGACGACCAAGAGGCTCGTTCCCCTAGCGGATGAAACTCTGGCGCGCCTTGAGCAGCTTTCACATGAGATTGAAGAGAAGCGTAGCGTGCATGTGGAGCCTATGCAAGTAGCCGCTTTGCTTCTTGAGAAGACTTTGCTAAACGTCACTGAGGAGGACACTGAAAAGATCGCACAATCTGCAGCTACCTATTAATACTCCAGCGCGGTCTTGCTTCGAGCGGCGGTGTATAACCCTCTCAATTTATCGCTAGTGTTCAGTCGAGCTGTACTCAACCTGTAGACAGCCTATCGTTTGTTGTCAATGAGCGGAGAACATCATCGTCTCGGGGCTGCTACAGGGCTTGATTTGCAGCGAAAGAACTGTATCTGTCTCGCTGAATGGCCCTATCCGGTTGAGGTCTGCCTAGCCAGCCGCGTGTGATTTGCGCGGAGGCTCGATTCAAAGATTGCATAGGGTAATCGAGATTTTCCGTGCTTCGATCATGCACGATCGGACCACTTCGCCGGCGCGATCAGCATTCTTTTGTTCTTCGCATCGAGATCCGGATCCGTCCAGGCGTGGTGGACACGATACGACCCAGACTGGCATTCAAGAAGAGCTCGGTACGCAACCTCGGCAGCCGGATACCTATCCTGCAGTTTTCGACAGACTACTCCGGTGTAAAACTGGGCGATACCCTCTACAATGTCCAGCTCCGCCCTTGCGAATGGCTCCGTTTCCCATCGACCGCCGTCGATATCTCGGCCGAGATGACTGTAGGCATGCGCCAATTCATGTGTGGCAACCACGATGGCCAGTGCATCAACTGGAACCCCAAGAACTCCGGACATAATCCCGATCACCATCCAATAGACAAAGATCTCAGGGACGCGGAAAAAATACGCCCACAGAATGTCCTGTTGGATTCGCTTGATGTTTTCCTGGACCTGTTGCTTCTTCAGCCACACGGTCAGTGCCTCGATGAAGGATCTCGCATCGGATACGCCGTGAGGCAAGGCGGTCGGCAGCGAGCCTGGAGGTCTTATGAACAGCTTCGGGAACTCGCTTTCGGTGAAGCGAAGGCCCTCCAAAGTGCTTTCAAGGACTCGCACCCGAAGGAGGAATCCCCATACGGTCGGGTCGAGGGACGACAGCAGATCGCCGAACATTGCTGGCATGCCGTCCACAACTCGAAGGGGAACGGCCTGAGCGTCGTCACCAACTGTCAGGCGCAAACCCATTTCGTTTCGGAGCTGATCCCGAATCACGTTGTTCCACTGTTTGAGAGTGCGGCGGACTTTGTCTACCAGCTCTTTGTCGTACTCCTGAAGAAGTTTGGCGACCTGGCTGCCAAGCCGTTGATCACCTTCGCAGTCGCGAGTCGCATGCGGAGCCGAGTAGTGCCGGCTAGGATGGCCGAAAGAAGAAGGCGTGAAGTCAGTCATAGCAACTGTCGTTTTTCCGCAATAAGCGCGAGCGATGGTCACGTACAGCCAGTTCGTGTCGAATCTTCGGTGAGCCAGTCATAGGCCATTCCTGAGATGCAAGTTGTCAGTAAGCCAGTTTAATCGGCCAGTTTAATCGGTCGTTTCTTCGTATGGCAGTCACGATTTGCTGCCAGCTGCATTTACGCAAGCGCGTCGGGTCCTTGAGGTTTTCCCCTAGCAGCCCGGGGTGTAAGTCCGGATGCTTGAGCAAAAGAGTTTGAAGGATCCACAGGCAGGATTCGTAGAATGCGCGTATGGCGATGGGGACGCGCAAGCAGCGGGAAAAGCAAGAGGACATTTGGATTGCTCATACGGAGCTGCCTTCGGCGCCAGGGCATCCGTTTTATCAGCGGCTCAATGAACTGCTGGAGGCGGAGAAGTTCGATGAGTTTGTGGAGGGACGATGTGCGAAGTTCTATGCGGCTAAGTATGGCCGGCCGTCGCTGACTCCGGGGATCTACTTCCGGTCGCTGCTGCTGGGCTTCTTTGAGGGCATCGACAGTGAACGCGGGATTGCCTGGCAATTGGCGGATTCGCTGGGGTTGCGGCGCTTCGTAGGGATTGGGTTGGATGAGGTGACGCCGGATCACACGACGATTTCGCGTACCCGGCGTTTGATCGACGTGGAAACGCATGGCGAAGTGTTCGGCTGGGTGCTGGGATTGCTGGCCGATCGTGGGATGGTGAAGGGGAAGCGGATCGCCATCGATGCGACCACGTTGGAGGCGAATGCGGCGATGCGCTCGATTGTGCGGCGCGACACGGGGGAAAGCTATGAGGAGTTTCTGCGTGGTCTGGCGAAGGCTTCGGGCATAGAGACGCCGAACCGGGAAGACTTGGCACGGTTGGACCGCAAGCGGAAGAAGCGGATGTCGAATCAGGAGTGGGAGAGCCCGGCGGATGGGGATGCGCGGATTACGAAGATGAAGGACGGGCGCACGCACTTGGCGCACAAGGCCGAGCACGCGGTGGATCTGGATACGGGTGCGGTGGTAGCGGTGACGCTGCAGGGAGCCGACCTGGGGGACACCGTGACGCTGGACGCGACGCTGAGCGAGGCGGGGATGGCGGTGGCGGAGTTAGTCGAACGGGAAGCGGAACAACGGCCGGAAGAGAAACCCAAAGTAAACGTGAACGGTATTGAAGAGGTGGTAGCGGACAAGGGTTACCACAGCGGGGCGGTCTTGGAGCGGGTGAAGAGTTACGAAGTGCGTACTTACATTCCAGAAAAGAAACAAGCGGGGCAGCGCCACTGGGAGGGCAAAAGCGAGGAGCAACAGGCGGTGTACCAGAATCGACAGCGGGTGAGCGGCGGCTACGGCAAAAGCTTACTGCGGCGGCGGGGCGAACTGGTGGAACGCAGCTTTGCGCACTGCTACGAGACGGGCGGCATGAGGCGCACCCATCTACGCGGACACGAGAATATTCTGAAGCGGCAACTGGTCCATGTGGGTGCGTTCAACTTGAGCCTGATCCTGCGGCAAGTACTGGGGGCGGGCACGCCGCGACAGTGGAAAGACCTGGCGGAAGCGCATTTTTTGCTGTTTATTTACTACTTACTCGTCGGGAAAATCGCAATCGGCACTCAGGAAACCGAATTCCAATATCTTGTACGAAATCGGTCACAGAATCACGAAGCTCGACCCGCTGCTCGGCGCGGCTGGTCGTGCCGACAATTAGCTACTTACACCCCGGGCTGCTAGGCCCTCGCAAAGTGATGAGTTTCTTCTTCGCGAGTGCCGACAAATAGGCATCGCCAATTTCGCTTGTGGACTTCTCAACAAGTTTGATGCTTTCCTGAACGTAGCTCATTGGTGCTTTGACTCTTTGTGATTTTGTGATTCCTTGTATCCATAGGGGCTGAGGGAATTAAGATTGCCCTCGGTTACCATTCCGCCTTGATGGACAATCGCATTTCGCAGTTGATGGAGTTTCTTGATTCCCGCCCAGTCAAACTTCTTACCATCAACGCCCAGTTGCTTTAGAAATCCTCGAAAGTCACCGAAGTTTAGCCATTTGTTGCGACTCGACCACAAGATCGATTCGCGAGCGGCTCCTCCTATTCTCCGCTCGGCGGCACTCCGGCATGACCGAAGCTTTGACTTGGCTTCGGCTTCGGCGCTATGCAAGAGTAGGCCAGTAGCGTTTCGCTGGACCGACCCACTCGGAGAACGGGAGTAGTAACAGGATCAAGATGGGGGGTGGCATCATCCACGCCGAAGGCGTGCTGGGTTTGTTGGCAGTGGAGGAAGGATACTGCGACATCATCATCCACGCTGCAGGCGTGCGCGTTGCTTTTCCATCATCCGTGCCCAAGGCGGCGGTAAACGCGAACCTAGCAGCTGGAGTTGGCGCGTGTGAGTTTGTGGCGGAGGTAATCGAAGTAAGCCGGGCTGGCCCGCAGTTTCATCACTTCTTCAATCACCGGTAGAAAATAAGCCAGCGAACGAATCGTGCCTAAGGGCGGTGCAGCGGCTGGCCGAATCAGGCGACGCGTGGCCGCCAGCACCAACGCATTTTCGATCACCTTCACGGAAAGGCCGCGCTGGTATAGTTCCCCTGCAAGCGTCCGGTCCGCGCGGCGAACTGTCCCTGTGGTGCCCGGCGTCTTTCGGTACGCCTCCAGCACCTGGCAAACGTATTCTTCCTGGCTGAGATCCTGGTCCATCACTGTTTTTCAGCCTTGCGGTTCGCACAACGACGGGCCATCGATGCGCACCGTGTGGCAGTAATGCCTCAGGCGGCTCAACAACGCCTCCACCATGGGCCGGTTGCCCAGAAAGTTCGGCCACTCGTCATACCCGAGATTGGTGGTAATGATGCAGGGATGCCGCCGGTAGCGCTCCTCGATCAGTTTGAAAAAAATGTTGGACTGCTCCGGTTTCAGATTCAGATATCCAAATTCGTCGATTAAGAGCACATCGAGCCGCGCCAGGCGCTTGAGCAACTGCCGCGTCGAACGATCCGCCAGCGACGCGTACATCTCGTCGAACAGGTCCTGGGCCTTGATGAATTGACACCGGTAGCCGTTCTCCAACGCTTTCATCAGCAGACCGCACGCCAGTCCCGTCTTGCCTCTGCCGGTTTCGCCAACCAAGACGATATTTTCTGCTTTGGCGATGAACTCCAACTCCGCAAATCCGCGAATCTGTTTGCGGTTTACGCCGGGCTGTCGGGCGAAGGGAAACGTCTCCAGGGTCCACCGCTCCGGCAGATTGGCGCGCCGGATGCGCCACTCTAGCGCTCCTTCCTGTTTGGCCTGAAACTGGGCGCGCACCAGGCGCGTGACGAACTCCGTGTAGCTGATCTCCTCCTTGTCGGCGGCGCGCAACTGTTCCTCGTAGATTTCCAGAATGCGCCGCAGCTTGAGATTATTCAGCAGTTGTTCCAGTTCTTCAGTCATCTTCCTCAGGTCCCCTGTCGAGCAGAAAATATTCGCGGGTCACGCGTTTAAGGATCATCCTCTCCAACCGGTCCAGGTCGTAGAGACCATACTGGGCCGCCTCGCGCACCGCTCCCAGCAGCGGTTCGCGCGGATACTCCTGCACGAACCGCAGCAACTGCCGCAGAGCCAGAGTGATCCCCTTGCGGCTCCGCTGCTTCAAGCCGGCGACATATTCGGCCAGCTCGGGCGCGGCCGTGAGAATGGTCTTCTCTTCCGGATGCGGATCCGGTCGTGGCGCCCGCTGGCCCCGCGGCGGCCGATGCGCCGCCAAGGTGATGCGCTGGTGCTCGACCTCGGCGATGCGCCGGTGCCTGACCAGACGCCGGGCATCCAGTTGAATCTCGATCTTGTCCTTGGTCTCGCGCACTTCCACCCGCCGACCGATCCAGTCCACCGGCACCGAGTAGCGGTTGCTGTGTAGGGCCACATAGCCTTCGATGTCCACCAGACGCTGATGTAGGCGGTAGACCTCGGGAATCCACGCCGGCAGCGGCTTCAGATGCAGCCGCTCGACCGCGAACAACTCCCGTGGCACCGCACGGATATGTTTCTTATAGGTAGCGTTGACCTTGTCGCACCACTCCCGTGCCTGCTGATTCAGATCTTCCCAACTCGAGAAGGTGCGCCCGGCCAGAAAGTTGTGCTCTATGAAATGAAAGGGTCTCTCGACCCGTCCCGAACGGTTCGCATTCCCAATCGCGTGCGCTACGAACTCAAAGCCGAAGCGCTCACCAAAGGCTGCCATCTCCGGCACCGGCACCATGTCGCGTCCGCTGCCCCGCAGCACCACCACATGCGTGTTATCGATCATCACGCGGGTTGGGGCGCCGGAGAAGTAACGCAGTCCATCGGTGAGAAACACCTTGCAGTCGAAGCGCTGGAACGTCGGATAGCATTGGAAGAACAGCATCCGCGAGTAGCAAAGTACGGCTGATACTGTCTGCACCTTGCGTTTTCTACCCGCCAGTTCCAGTTCGTGCGGAGAGCTGTCATGCTGAAGTTCTTCGCCCGGAGAAAACTCATACTGACCCGCTGGTACTGGCGGCGCGTATCCGATTCCATGCCGGCGGCAAAACCCGGTTAATGCCGGATAGGACAGCTCCGCACCTCCCGCTACCAGCTCCTCATGGACTCGCACCAGATTCCCCTTGCACTTCTCGAACAGCTCCAGGATCTGGGGCCGGTACGGTTCGGCCTTCTCCGGACGCTGCAATTCCGGTACGGCGGTAGAGTTCGAGCGGACGACTTTGCGCACCGATGTGCGA
Organism: uncultured Acidobacteriaceae bacterium; assembly: GCA_963714225.1. Classification (GTDB taxonomy): domain Bacteria; phylum Acidobacteriota; class Terriglobia; order Terriglobales; family Acidobacteriaceae; genus Sulfotelmatobacter. Next base: position 159,557 of record CAVQNY010000001.1, read on the forward strand.
GAGACCCCCAACACTCGCGCGATCTCGCGTTTCCCTATTCCCTGGCTGTGCAATTCCAGAATCGTGGTCCGCTGTGCTTGGCTCAACATGGGTTTGCTCCTGGAGTTTTTCCTCGATACGCTGGAGTTGCTTTTCGATCCGCTCGATCTGCTGCCGCGCACTGGCCCGCTGCGCATCATCCCACTCCATGGCCGCCGCGCCGGCGATCCGACGATGAGCGCGGTTTACAATCGCGGTGACCATCTCCAGATCGCGGATCAGTTCCGCGCCCGCCCCGGGCGGGGCTTTCTCCTGCCGCTGCGTTTTGAAAAACAGCGCCGGGTCCTCCAGAATGCGCTTGCGAATCGCGGCCGATCCTCGCCGCCAGGCCATATACAGTTGACCGGCTACGCGCGTGTCGCAGTGCTGCTCGGCGAAAATGGCCGCCATGCGCTGGCAGTCTTCCAGGCTTTGGCGGGCTACTGGCACCAGAAACTTCATGGCTGCCGGCGCCGCGATCTTGCCCTCGCGCACCTGCTGCTGAATGGTTTCCGGTAAAAGCTCCACCAAGGCCAACCGCCCCGCCACCCAGCTCACACTGCGGTCGAACCGCCGCGCCAACTCCTCCAGGCTGTAGCCGAAACGCTGCTCCAACTCCTGCAGTAGCCAGCCCACCTCCAGCGCGCTCTCCTGGGTGCAGAAACGCAGCGAGCGATCCAGCAGCACGGCCGCGGCCTCGCTCATCGGCCACACCACCGCTTCCACCGTGTCCCGCCCCAACCGTTCCAGCGCGGCGATCCGCTTGTAGCCGTCGATCACCACATACCGATCCGCCTGGCCTTCTGCGATCACGACCACGATCGGCATCTGCTGCCCGCTGTCTGCCAGCGACGCCAACAACCGCCGCTGCCGCGCTGGGTGGCACACGCGCAAATGCTCCCAGCGCCGCTCGAGCTGATGAAACTCCAGTTGCATCGATCGGCTCAAGGTAAGGTAAATCTCGCGGGCCGATCAATATGTCCGGATTAAATGCGCGCTTGTCGCCAACGTCGTTCCCGCTCCCGCACTCGCTCCAGGGCGCGCCGGCAGGCGTGCGAACAAAAACGCTGCAAAGGACTTCGCCGCTGACGCGCGAAGTGCTCGTAGCACCCCGGCCGGTCGCAGCTGTGCTCGAAAAAAATATTGTGGAGTGATTACCCTCGCGGCTTGGCTAACTGCCGCTGGCTCTGGCAATTTCCCGGCCTTGACCCGCTCCCGGTAGCGCTGGTTTTGCCCCTTGCGTTTCTGCTTGCCCCCGACGCTTCTGCGGTACCTCTGCTGGGCTTTCCACCGCAACCATCTCCGCGCCCCCGATCGGCAGCTCTCGCTGCAATAGCGCTGCCGCATTTGCCGGGGTCGAAAGAGCTGTTCGCACCCCTTGAGCAAACAGCGACGCAGCCGCGGTCGGCATGCCCGGCGCTTCCGCCCGCCGGCCGCTTGAGTTTTGCGACGGAGTGTAGGACTCTCGTGAGGGCCCATGGGAGGTTACGTCTCCCAGAAGCTCATGCCCTGGAGAGGAATCTAGTCCTCTCCGGGGCACAGTCAGCCTCACCCGCTCATAACAAAATCAATACTGTAAGGGGGCGCCTCCGCTTTTTGCGGGAGCTGACATGCAACATTATGGCTCAGCTATCAGACTACCTGGATCATTTTCGGAATGTAGGGGTGGGTCACTCGTCGCAAGCGCCGAAGGGCTTCGGTCTTCCGACAGAAGGAACCTTCGACGCCGGGTCGCGGCATGGCCGCAAATCCAAAGAAACTCCGTATTCTCAGCGGACTGAAAGACTGAAATAATTAAGGCACAATTCCTGCACAAATTAAAGATAAATTCCCCCTGGAAATGCCACCACTGTACTCAATAAGGAAAGACGACGGCCTGTATCGCCGATGAAGACGCTGGCTCTGCTGTCCACGCTGCAGAGCGCGGACATCGTGCTGCCCACCACGGATGGACGCGAGATCCGCCTACGCCGGATTACCGATCCGACGAGCGAAATAAATCCTTGTTGCACCAGCTCGGCCTCAGCCTGCCGGAACGGCTGAAATCACTTTCAAAATGTAGTGCAGACCTCGCGACAGCCTGAACTGATTCTGAACGGCTTAGCTGGTTTCCAGACTGTTTCGTGACGAACTTCGGTTAGTGATCCCTCCGCGAACCCGACTCGCTCCCCTTCGAGGTATGCACGAAAGCGGGGATGAAACGCCATTCTTCTTGTTGATCTCTCATATACCGCCCTTCACGCCATGGCTGTCGACACGGTTTTGCCAATCGGCAAACGCGCTAAGATAAGAGTGCCTATTGCGTTGCGGCCAGACCTTATCTCCAAAGTGCCGCCGAGTTGCCGGATCCTCTCTCGCATTCCTCTGATTCCAACTCCAGCCAGGCCAGTTGACTCCATCTCAGATCGCTTCTCCAGAGGTATGCCCTTACCTTTGTCTTCGACTTCAAGGCGGACATCTCTGCCGGAACGGGAAATGCGAATTCTAGCCACTGCGCTTTCCGAGTGGCGGTGAATGTTGGTAACAGATTCCTGCACTATCCGGAAAATTGCCGTTTCCAACTCCTGTGAAAGTCGCCCGAAATCATCGGGAATATCCAAATCCACTTTAATCTTGCTGCGCTCGGAAAAACCGTCGAGGTACAAACGAAGTGCCGATGAAAGGCCGACTTCATCTAACAGCGGCGGATGCAGCAAAAGAGAGATGGTGCGCACTTCCATAGTCAGTTCGCTTACAAGACCAAGACTCTCCTCGATCATCTTCACGGAATGGGGACCGGGCGTGCCGGCTTCGGTTGCCAAGGGAGTCAGTTTCATACTCAACGCAGCAAGAATCTGCCCGGCGCTGTCGTGGAGCTCGCGAGCGATGCGCCGTCTTTCATCATCTTGCATCTTCAGTAGCCGACCGGACAAGTCACGCAGACTCGCCTCTGCTTGCTGACGGGCTCTCGATTCCGCGTTAAGAAGCCGATAGTGGATCAGAAGTAGAGCCAGTGCCAACGCGAATGCGGTAGCTAAGATAGCTAGCGTCGCATGGCGCAATCGCGCTGAATCGCTTGTCCGCAGATCAAGCAAGTGTTGTTCCACACCGTCCATCTGTTGGAGAAGTGAATCAATCGAATCAATCTCCGCAGACAAGGGCACGATTTGGTGGGTCAGCTCTGATTGCTTTTGCAAATCAGATTGCCCGCTCTTCTTTAATTCGACCGATCTCGCCCCAAAGCTGATCCGGTGCTCAATTAAATTTTCCAGACGCGTGCAATTCGCCTGCTGCGCGGGATTATCGGCGGTCAGTTCTCTGACGCGCCGTACCGTGCCCGGAATCTGGCCCGCCGTTGATTCATAGTCCCGCAAAAGGTCGGGCACTCCTCCTGAATCAATGTATTCGATCTGAGTGCGTCTAGCTCTTCCCAAAACAATATTGACGTTCGCTAAAGCGGCCTGCACTTCATGGGTGTGAGTGACCCCTTGCTGGGCCGCGAGAAGACGGGAGATTGCAACGTAGGCAATGACTCCGCTTAGAAGAAGCAGAATCACGGCTGAACCAAAAGCTATGCGAGCCCTTGTCTGCGGCGACACTTCGCCCGTTCTGACGGACCCTATTTTTCGAACCTGGGTGCTAGTTGCTAGTCCGTCTTTATTCAGATTTTCTTCAAAATGCCAGCGGTATGAAGGAGAGGCTGGAGGCTGCCAAACTTGCATCTCATGATTTCACGCTTCCACCATGAGGGAAAACAGTCTCCTATGATACCCATGATGTTATAAGGAACCCGTAAAGTAAAGCAGAGTTTCGAGTTGCGGGTATTAGTGCAGGTTGAATTTCGCGAACAAAACGGGCTGCACCAAAAGCGGTCATTGACACCGGTCCCCTCCGAGCTTAGCGTGGTGATGTCTCATTGGCCTCAGCCAACCCTCAGTCGCACATCTCCTACACAGCGGCCCAGCAGCGGCCCCGACCCGCGAGAAGATTCGGGAGTTGAGATTCATCACAGCTTGCCGCCGTCTCCGATGACGGTCTGGCCCCGAATACATGGTGGTCAAGCAGCTGGTCGCAAGACCGACTCCACCCAAGTGACAAACACCGCTGTCGCTTTTCCTCATTGAGTAGAGTGTGTTTGCTGACTCCCGTTTCGAAACCAGCGGAACTTCTCTTTATTGCGTATAGTTTTTTCCTTCATTAATAGAGTTCGCGTGCCGCATGCTGTCTGCGAAAAACACCGTTACATTCCTGATTCCACATGACTTCCCTTCTACCCGCGTCGGCGGTGTTTTGCTTTAATGAGTATAGTTGTTCCAAGTTTTTCTTTAATTCGTATAGTGGGAGAAAAACTGCTTTGGTGTGGAAAGACGAACTGGACCAGATTCCCAAGGCTGCTTGGAAACTCGCTGCGCGGCGGGAGCGCATCTTTGCTTCTCTGGCCGACCGAGACCACGTCACACAGTCGGTGAAGGCAGGAGAGGCACTTCGACTGGGTCCCGCAATGGTTTTCCGCCTGCTTGCCCGCTACCGTCGGAAACGTTGTACCAGTGTTCTTGCGCCCGAACCACGCGGTCGCAAACGCGGCAGCCGTGTCCTCGACCCGAGTCTCGAGAAAATCACTGAGACAGAGATAAAAGACTTCTACTTACGGCGAGAAAAACCATCGCTGGCAAGCCTGCATCGAGAAGTTCAGCAGGCTTGTCATAAGGCCGGCGCGGCGCCTCCCTCATATAAGGCGATTCAGTCGCGGGTCCAGAGACTTCCGGTAGAGCGGGAACGCTCTTGGAGAACGGAGTTTTCGAGACAGAAGCGATAGGCTCGACACGGTTTTCGCTCCTGATGACAACCTGCTGCAATCAATTCCTAGTTGCAGGATGACGGTTTCCAGGTCGGATAGCACTGCGAACACTCGCCAAAATTGATTTTCCCTCCTACGTCTGAGAAAGGAGTATTGTAAAGGGGTTTCTTCTAGCATCTTTCCGCCGCGCTCACTGGGCGACGGTTCCTTGCAAAATCAGACAGCGTTTCGCTGCGCAAGGAGCCGTTATGGCCAAGAAGTATTCTTCCGCTCGTCCGAAGATCACGTCGCCGCCCTCGAACCGAGATGGCGACGGGAACCATATCCACAACCAAATCCTGCTGGTGCGAAAGCCCGCAATGAGCGGTACGCCCGAAACCCCTTCTTTGCCCACTTAGGTACTCCGGAGGGCAGGGTGTCCATCAAGTAGAAGATCACAAGATGGAATCCGAAGGGCATGAGGAAAAGTGACCGAGCCGGGTTTGTCAATCTTCGGCAGTAGTTTTCTCGAGCGATATACACTCAGCGCAGGGAACGCAGAGATAGCCTTGCGCGGTCCTTACCATGCCGACATTCCCACAGTCACCTGGCAGGTGGTCCAGTTTACAGGTCGGGTTTTCACAATCACATTGTGTTTCGGCCAGATTTTGCATAACTCGCCTCGCCGGCTCTTCATTCGTCACTCGCGTGCTTTTCAAAGCCAAGAGACGCAGGCTCGAACTAAACTGCCCGGTATGCGGAGTTCTGATGAATACCGTCCCTTTCCACAATTCGCGGATGCGTGGCGAAGGCCCCCGCAATCACTTCGGGTGCAACGCGATTTCGGTGATATTGACAAAGCCCCAAAAGGCCAATCCGGGGAATCACTTCGTTCAGTTTGGTTTCGTACTCTAGAAACCGTGCGGCATCCAGCTTCGTCTCGATCCAGGCCACTTCTCCCGTAACCCGCAAAGCTGCGAATCCGGCGGCCTTGGCGGCCGCAACTTGATCTTGGAGGAACTGCAGCATCCAGTCCGGATCGAAGTCTCCTCGCTTCAAGTACGTATCCCACTTGGTTAGGACCAGAAGCGCGCCGGCCGCGATGACATCGTCAACCTGAATCCCCGCGTCCCGGCAAGCATCAATCATCGCCGCCGGGTCGGCATCTACGATGTAGACGCATCGTTCACCGCGCCTTAACCCCGCCCGGAGAAAAGGAATCACCGCCGCCAGTTGCTCCTCCCGGGACGAATAGAGCAGACAGAGATGGTCAGGGCCGCAGAGTTCCTCGACCGGCCGGTTCTTAGTCTCATCCTTCTTCCAACGGGAAAGCTGAACCACCAGCGATTGCAAAATCCTGTGATCCCCTCGACGGATGTGCGTGAACTCGACCCAAGCACCGGAAGCAACGTCTTCCTCACGGATGATACCCTTGACGGTGAGCTGCGTTTCTCCGATACGCACTTGAAACAGGAGTTGGCGGTTGCGGAGTAGTGGCGTAGCGCACTCGATCTGACACCTGGACAAACCAATCGCGGTTAACTTGGCCTCAATCCCTTGAGAACCAAACTCCTCAGCCCACACCTTAACCGTGCCGGAGCACCTGTAGTCCACAGGTTTTGCAGCTGATCTTGAACTCACCGTTCCCATAGGTTCAAAATCTTCTTGCGCTTTCGCAAAGTCGACGTCCCAGATGGTCTTGTCAGGCTCGACACATTCAATACCAACCTGACCTTCCTGGGGGCTGCGAGGCTGCCCGATCCACACCACTCGAAACCGTGCCTCATCCATCTTTCGTCGGACCACGATCAACTGACCCGGACCTTTCAGTCCCATGACCCCCGCCAAGCGTGCGCCGTTTCGGCTCACATCGAGCGTGTAGGCAATCTGATTGATCGCTTGCTCACTCTCCGCCCAATTCACGCGCACCGGTAGAGCAGTATGAATCCGTAGCTCTCGAATATGGCACCTCCGAAGAACTGAACTCACTTCGCTTTCTTTACTGAGATTGAACGGAAACTAACTGTGGAACGGAATTCCGAAGCGCTAAGGCCAAAAGGGGCAAGGCTGAATTGCGACTTGCCCTCGACAGAGCTGGATGCCAAGCGCCCGTCAAGAATTATACCTATTACATGCAATTACACCAACTGAGAATTGGGACCGTTTCGATGTTGGGGGCGGTCTGTCATAGGATCGGCAGTTTGACTGCCGCCGGCATCTGACGGAATTGTGGATACCATTCTCGAAACCGAGCATCGAGCCGATTATCCAACATTGCGCACCGCGCCTGAAGTAAGAGATGAGCGCCTTCTAGCGACCACCACATCGGCTGGCGCTTCCCCATTCTTTGATTCTTTGATTGACCAAGTGAGTCATTCCAGATTCGGCCGGAGCGCTCGAGATCCTGCGGCCGTGCCGATGCACGTGACCGTAGTTCGTCAAGCCGTCAAGCTGCTCCAGTTGTTCTTCAGGTAATCTCGCAAACTCACCAAATGCTGCCGAGACCGTCCCACTCGCTCGGCGTCCAAGGCTGGCAGGGATTCGATCACAGCTCCGGCGCCACGGTAGAAGGGGTACCGGCAGCATCCGTGCAGAAATTTACTATAAGCGGTCCCACCAACGTGTAAATCGAATGTTTTCAATGCGCGTTCGTTAGCAGCCTGTTCGCAGAGTTTCAGCCATAGTTCTTTGGTTTGAGCCTGCACGCTCTACCTCCAACTTGCAAGAGGTCTGGGAGGAGCTTGTAGATATTATATACGGCGGACGATAGGGTCTAACGACCGGATGGGTCGGTCATGGAACCGCACAGGTTTTTCCGTTTGTTCGCTTCATCTCGCAAACATACCGGGTAAACGCCAACTGATTTATTTACAAGCTGATCACGTTGAGTGAAACCGGACTTCCTGGCTACAATTGAATGGCTCAACGGCTTATAAAATCAGCCGCAGGAGAGGTGGAGTCATGATGGCAGAGGGAAAGCCACAAACAGGCCGAGAACACGAGGTGGGCACTTTAACCGCGCCGCTCTTGACACTGGACCTTAACCGCGAGATTGAGCAGCTACGATCCGAGGGGCGCTGGCAGTCTGGACATACGGCAAGGACGCTCGCGAAATATTCCGATTTCCGTGTGGTGCTGATAGTCATGAAAACTGGTGGGCGCTTGGAGAAACATCGAACCGAGGGGCGAATCTCAGTTCACACACTTGACGGACGAATTCGGTTCAGTACCGCCGAGCGGTCGGTAGAGCTCACGGCTGGCCAAATGCTAACGCTTGAACATGATATTCCGCATGATGTTGAGGGCATCGTTGACAGCGCTTTTCTCCTGACCATTGCTTGGCGGGATGCATCTTCCGTTCGGTAGGGAGTGAAAGATGTCCAAGACGTTCAAACGTGGCGATCACATCGAATGGAACTCGGAAGCAGGTCGAGTTCGTGGCACTATCGTGAAGAAAGTTGTTTCCGATGTCAAATTCAAAGGCTACACGCACTGCGCCACGAAAAAAGAACCCCAGTATTTCATCAAGAGCGACAAGACCGATCACGTTGCGATTCACAAGGGCTCAGCACTTCGGCTTTTGAAGTTATCGGCCCAAACGAACCGGAAGAGATCATCGCTCAGGCGAAGAGCGAAACGTTGACCGGTGTGCTTTCATCGGCCTCTCTCCCCCGCATCCCGGCTCCGCAATTCGTTATTCGGTTGTCATGGTAAGTGGAGATGCGACAACCACGGGTGGGCGAGGGAACGTCACAATCAGATTGAGCGCAAACAGCGCGACTGCCGCGAGTTCGATAAGCGCAGAAATCGGCAGAATGTTCCTTGCCCACGTCGCGTAATCCTGATAGGCAAGGATTTCCGATGCAACGCGCAGTGTGCATCCGCTCATCAGTAAGACCAACATTACCAGCATAAGCCTCGGGCTCCAACAACACGCGCATCCCGCAAAACCACGGCAAGATTCTTTGCCCCACACAGAAAATCATTGCGGCGATGAAGCCAACCGTCAAAGCGTGACGTGAGGCACCCCAAATGCCCGGTGCCGCGCCGGCAAGCGCGTCAAAGCTAATTGTTCTTTTCAAGCAAACGGATACGACGCTTTTGGTCGCGCCGTCATTGTTGACGGCGATTACGCTCAACGTTCGGGATGCGCTTGTCGCCACTTTTGCTGGCTATCACGCGTGACCTGGCCATACCCCGGATCCGTGCGCAGCTTCTGGCGGTGATAATCGGCGCGCCGTTGGCCTTGGCACTCCGGCTTGCTGCAGACCACTTGCTGGGGACGATAAACCGAAGGCAGAAATGAACCCTGACAATAAGGACAGCGGCGAGTTTTGCTCAAGCCCACTCCTCAGAGATTGACCAAATGAGCTCTGAGGAGAAACGAAACCGCGAAAAAAGGGCAACCTAATTTAATTTCAGAAACTGTTGTAGAGTTTCTTACCGCGTCCTCGACAACGGGGGCTCTCTCTGGATCACTCCAACCTGGCTTCCTGGCTCCGCCCTGGACCGGCGAAACTGGCTCCGTTTCTCGCCGGCGCCGACAGCAATGATTTTCATCATGGGGGCATAAACGACCTCTGCATTTTCGCCACAAGGTTGACCTTCCATGCCTCCAAATGGAATTAGTAGTGCCTGAGGATCGGGCCGCAATCTCAGCCGTCAACCGCAAGCTCGCGGATCAATCCAGCAAGGCTAGGCGATTGTCTCTTGCGTTCCCATGCTGCCGCATGCTGCCGGAAGATCAGGACGCAGTTCGAAGCTATTTGGACATTGCCCCTCAAAGAACAATTGCCCGAGAAGTAATTCGTTAGCCACGTAACCACCCTAGCCTCAAAGCTCACTGCAAAATGAGCAATATTGATCTCTTTTGGAAAATTCCTGCGGATTACTTAGCCCACGAAGGAAAAAACCGTGGCGAAGACCGTACGACCCAACAAATGATGTGCTTGATGCTATTTTGTGAAAAGTCGAGTTCCACATCCCTCCGCCGGACCCCAACACTTCCCGCGAGAGAAACTCACGGTACCCAAGTGATCGCGCGTTTACCCTGCACAAAACACAGGCGCGAATCGATGGCACGGCGCGTGCTTTGGTGCAATCGAACAACCCAGGAGAAAAGTATGCTGAGCGTGCATACTGAAAATATTGGCGAAATGACTGTCATTGAGTGCGAAGGCAGAATTGTCCGGAGCGAGACCGCTTTGAAATTACGCGAAGCTGTCACCTCGCAGAGAGATGCCCGAATCATTGTGCTCGATCTTTTCGGAAGTCTTTGCCATCGAAGTGGAGGTCTAGGCATGCTCATGTTTCTGCAGCGATGGGCTCACGACCACGATATTCGACTTAAGCTGTTCAACCCCCGCCAATCTGTGCGGGACAGGCTTGAGCACGCCAAATCGATGCGAGAATTCGAAGAATTCGACATTGCTACGCTCGAGGAAATGATGGCTCTGCTGGTTCGCTCCGACGGCCCGGTATGCCCTCGCTTCCTAAATATCAACTCCAAGGAGCAAACCTTATGCTAGTCTAGTGTATCTTAAATAGCTTTACAGATTATTCCTTCCTTTTGCTGCCTCGAGGCAGGGTGGATCCCGGCTTGATCTGCTCCATCTTGACCCGCGCCCGTTCGATTTTCTCCATGATGCCCTCGACCGTGGCCGTCCAGATAAAGGGCTTCGGATGTTGGTTCCAGCTGCGCATAAATTCCTCGATCGCCTGTTTTAAATCCGGCACACTTACGAAGCTGGCGCGCTTGATCGCTTTGTCACTCAATTCTCTAAACCAGCGCTCCACCAAGTTCAGCCAACTGGAACTGGTCGGAATGAAGTGGCACACAAATCGTGGATGCTTCTTCAGCCACGCTTGCACCTGCGGCTCTTTGTGTGTGCCGTAGTTGTCCATTACCAAGTGCAATTCAATCTGCGGGGGAAACTCTCCGTCCAAGCGGCGCAGAAATCTCAGCCACTCCTGATGGCGATGCCGGGCGTGACATTCCCCGATCACCTTGCCGTCCAACACGTTGAGCGCCGCAAACAGCGTGGTCGTGCCATTGCGTTTGTAGTCATGCGTCATCGTCCCGCACCGGCCCTTCTTCAGGGGCAGCCCCGGCTGCGTGCGATCCAACGCTTGAATTTGGCTCTTTTCGTCCACACACAGCACCAGCGCCTTCTGCGGCGGGTTCAAATACAACCCCACCACATCGGTCAGCTTCTCCAAGAATTTCGCATCCCGCGACAGCTTGAAGGTGCGGCTCAGATGCGGCTTGAGATTGTGCAGTTGCCACAAGCGGTTCACCGTACTACTGCTGACCTGTTGCGCCTGCGCCATGAGTCGGCAACTCCAATGGGTCATCCCCGGGGGCTTACTCTGCAAGGTCGCTTGGATGATCCGCTCGCGCGTGGCCTGATCGTAATGCGGCTTGCGCCCCCGTCCGGGGGCGATCTGCCAAACCTCCCCGATGCCTTGCTCGCGCACCCGCTTGCGCCACAACAGCACGGTAGGGCGGCTCACCCCGAGCTTCTCGGCGATGGCCACGTTCTGCTCACCCGCCACGGCGTCCAAGATAATCCGACAGCGCAGGGCCACCTGTTGCGGAGTACCGTGGGCAGATTCCCATTGTTCCAACTGCGTACGTTCCACTGCTGGCAAATTGATCGCCAAGCTCGTGTTCGGCATGTGCGAGATCATAGCAATTGCCGTAAAGTCTGTCAAGTTATTTATGATACACTCCACTAGCGAATGCATCGGAAAAGCCGGCAACAGTTGAGAATCCTCTCCGCGAGGTTTCCAAGATTAGGTCTGTGGTCACTGATGCGGTGGAAGATGGTGTCCGGTCGGCCAGTCAAGCGATCAGGCATGGTCGCTATGCTGCCGAAGACGCAATCGAGGAGGCCAAACACACGGTCAAGCAGAGGCCATTACAGGCAATGGGCGCAGTGTTTGCAGCCGGCGTCGTAGCTGGGACCTTTTTAACCTGGATGGGGTTCCGTCGTCGTTGAGTGCAGGGCAATAAACATTGCAGGCCGTCTCAGTGTCTCAGATGGATCTGGAGGACTGTCCTGTGGTACCCACGTGAACTATCGCTGCGAGTCATGCATAGGCCGGAAAACTAAGGGCTTTGATAAAGTGGACACGGTTCTTGCAGACAAAGTGGTTCGCTGCTTCGTATTTTGCAAGCGCGTGAGAGAGGTGCGATGAACGAAGAGTGAATACGACTTAAATTTCTGCGATTACATCCCTCTTGGTTGGCCTGGGTATCGTACAGAGAATCAATCGAATCAAGGGAAGCGATAGTTGGCGCCCGGCAAGGTTGCACCCACACGAGGAAACAAAGGGAGCGAATTGCGTGAGTTATGGAGGTCACTATGAAAAAAGCATTCCGAAGGGTAAATCCATTAGTGTGGGTATTGCTTTTGGTTCCTGCTTTGCTTCTACCCGCGTCGATGTATGCTGAAAACGATGTGATGGGAGAGATTCAATTTGAAGGAAAATCCCATGTCGAAAAGACTTCTGGGGTTTGGGTCGACGGAGAGTATGTAGGCTACCTGAAAGAACTCAAGGGATCGAAGAAAGTTCTTCTTCTTCCTGGCGAACACTTAATTACCGTGCGCCAGGACGGCTACCAAGACTTCACAGAACGAATTATTGTCCAGCCCGGACAGAAGGAGGTCGTTCGCGTGGCCATGGAGAAGGCTCTTACGGGAAAGCTTCCTGATGTGACGGCTACAGTTAAGATCGCGGTTAACCCCGCGAGAGCCGCAGTTTTTTTGGACGGCCTTTTCGTGGGACACGTAGGGGAGTTTGAGGGCCTGGGTCGAGGGATGCTAGTTGCCCCGGGAATCCATCAGATCAGAATCGCCCTTCCCGGCTATCAAACTTTTGCGACGGACATCAATCCCCTCGCTAATCAGAAAGTTGAAATCAAGACAGATTTGGTCAAGAATGGCGCTCCTCTGGCGGGGCCCCTGATCAAGACGGAAACAAGTACCGCCGCACCTCCATCTGTCGTTCGTGAGGCAGCGGCGTCTCCACAGCGTTGAAATGCAACCGGAGGCGAAGTAAATGGGCGATGTTTCTTGGAGGAACCGAGTGGAACCGTCGTTGCTGGCGGAAGGCACGTGACCCCTGCGGTGTCCGGGGTGATCCTGCAGCCCAGGGGAAATGCTGGCGGATACTAGGTGGATTTTCTTTCATGCGAATTGAAAATTCATTGACACACCCAAAGACCTGAGAGGTTTCGGCGGCGGCCGGGCACGATTCACAGGGGCCCGTTTTGGAAGGGAGCCGGCTGCCGAGGCGGACATAATAAGCGATGGAGGTTTGGGGAAAAACACCACGGAAGCGTCTTTCTAGTTTAGCAGGACCTGGGCAAGCGATACGTGAGTGGTCATCCGCCACGACTATTGCCGGTAATGCGACAGTCGACGGTCTGGAAGCGTCCGATTTTTGATGTCGAGAAGCAGATCCCCGAGCGGTGCTCATAACGAATCACGGGGGCGGAGGTTCGAGATCACGGATGCGAGTGTTCGCTGTGGTCTGCACTCAACCCGGTTGCCGCGGCGTACGAAGAATGTACAAGTAAAATTATTGACGGACTGACCTGGTCTGTTGGGGTCTGACGCTTAGAGGGAAGAAACGTCTCACGCCTGAAATTTGACAAGATTGATGAAAGATTACGCGATCGATGAAACTTGCTACCTGTCTTCAATCATGACGCGGCGGAAACTTGTGGCGCGCGCAGCGCCGCAGTTCTGCTCTTCCGTATTCTGCGTGTCCCGGCTCCGGGAGACTCGGAATGAATAACCACGACTCCCGCTTCTGTAACAAAGTGGCCGGCGGCGCGATCGGCCTCTAGGTCCCATCCGATCTCGGTGTTGGCCGGTATCTCCACGTTTGCATCGATGATTGCGCGCCGAATCCTGCAACAAGGTCCGATTCTCGCGTTTTCCAGAACGATTGAACTATCAATCTCGCAGCGGGAGTTGATGCGGACACCCGGCGAGAGGACACTTCTCAACACGCGGCAACCCGAAATGATGCAGCCAGGTGAAACCAGCGATTCAACGGCCATGCCCATGTGTTCCGCCTCATCGGAAAGAAACGTAGCCGGCGCCTGACTCGGCGACATTGTGCGAATGGGCCAGCTAGTTTCGTACAGGTTGAAGTGGGGGCTCGCCGACACCAGGTCCATATTGGCCTCGTAATAGGCGTCGATTGTTCCTACATCACGCCAATAGCGAATTTCCTTTTTATTTTCATCCACAAAATCGTAGGCCATAATCCGCCGCCGCCCGATCAGATCGGGGAGCACGTTCTTCCCAAAGTCGTGGGTGGATTCATTCCGCTTAGCATCTTCGCGCAACGCCTGAAGCATTAAGGGCGTCGAGAAAAGATAAATACCCATAGAGGCACTGCACGCCTGGGGATCGAAGCGCGAGCGTGGAGGATTATCCTTTGGCTTTTCGTCGAACTTCGTAATCGGGAAGTCGTCTGTCATGCGGACGATTCGAAACCGTCCGGCTTCAGATGGCGGAACAAGAGTAGTAGCCAATGTGACGTCAGCCTTGTGGGATAGATGCCATTTCAGCATGTGGCGGTAATCCATCTTGTAAACGTGGTCTGCCGAAAGGATTAGGGCATAGGGAAGGGCCTCATCCTCTATACTATGCATGTTCTGGTACACTGCGTCGGCTGTGCCGAGATACCAAGAATCCCTCATTCTTTTCATCGGAGGAAGGATCTCAATGAATTCTCCCAACTCCGGTGGCAGGAAGTGCCAGGTGTTACGAATGTGCCGATTGAGGCTTAACGCTTTGTGTTGGGTTAAGATGTACACGCGGCGCAGACCGGAATTCATGCAGTTGGAAAGGGTGACATCTATTAATCGATGTGTCCCGCCAAACGGCATTGCGGGTTTCGCATGGTCGCGTGTCAAGGGATATAATCGTTCCCCAACTCCTCCCGCTAACAAAATCACGAGAATTTGTTCCATAGATCCCCACCTCAATTAAAACAACTGCTATGACGACTTGTGCTTCGGCGTCTTCGCGTTAAGCGTCGAGATAAGGTCCTCGGCTGCGGGAGGGACATGCGTCTCGTGAGCAATTACAATATCCTTCGCCGAGATTTTCTCGCCGTAGATTCTCTTGTTCGCGTCGTTGTCCGGTCGGATGGTCGAACCCTCCAGCGAAATGCCAGCAAATAGGCCGCGCGCGCGCGAGTAGCTCAATATTTCAGCACGCATCGAGACATCGGTTTCTGCCGACGCGTCACGACCGACTGGTCCTGCTGCCACCGACGCATCTCCTCCGAGCTTCACTTTGCTGCTCAAGATTCCATTCGCACCGCGGTCATTCATCACAAGAAGCACAAAATCGGTCGCTTGCCCGCCGATCTGGAAGCCAACGCTGCCACCCTCAAGGGCCATCATTGAGGGCGCACCCCACGGGCCGTTGAAATTTTCGCCCGTGCGGCACGTCATCGCACCGCGGCCATAACTGCCACCAACTACAAACGCTGCCTTGAGAACTGATGGAAAAACAACCACACAGTCGGCTTTATTGAGGAGATCTTGAGGAATGTCGTCTGGAATATTCAGAATTTCTGTCAGCACCGTGCTGGCATTCTTGAGACGATCCTCGTCCTTTTCTGTGTCGTCTGCCCAACCGGTGATTGCAAGCAGCAAAGCGCTCATCGCGCACGCGAATATCCTCTTCTTCATGAGGGTCGCCTAGAACGGCTATAGCGGTAACGCCCGGCCGCAACCGCGGCTTCGCTCCGCACAAATTCTGCATTGGCACTCAAGGACCGCTATTTCGCCGATATTTTCAATCTGTACAGTCAGCATACTTTCTCCCAGCATTGCTCGATTGTTCTGAAAGCACGAGCCGTGCCAATCGATTTACAGCCTGCAGTTGTGCAGGGTAAAGGTGCCTAATCAGTCGTGCACTGAAAGTTTCCACCGGGCACTGAGAAAAATTTGCGTACAGCATATGCTGTATCCGAGAGAATTCATCTTAGGGGAACGCGCGCTGAGCTCGCATTCACGATGGTCTTAGTGTCTTTGAGAGGGGGCATTCCTGGACTCGCAGACCATCAAGTATTTTGGTATCGGAGGTGCAAGCGGCAGCTACACGTCGGCGGCTTGAGCTGCTGGCGAATAATGTTTTCCGCAACCACTTTGTTGCTGTAGTGTGTGGGCACCGCATAGTAGGGCTTGGCGGTCACGATCAAGCCGAATGCCTGCAGGTCGCGGGTCACATCGATCTTGTCCTTGCCGTTATCGCCAGGAAGAACTTCACCCAAGTTCACGGCGCGGCCCTCGGGCGTGATGGCCCACAACACGTACGTCAGGTACTGCCCCTGAACGTGAAAGAAGGTTGCAGGTGCGTGAGTTCGGCGCCGATAGTGAGACGTCCGCCCTTTCCTTTACTTTGGGCATTACCCGCGACTGCGGGCATTAAATCACTACCGCGAAGGTCTGGACGGTGGGAGAGCCGCCGCGGTGCCGGTGGTTGACCGCCTTAGCAGGGGGCGCGTTGAGGTTAACGCGAAAGACCGGCATCTGATCGTTCTGCCCCGTGTTCTGGTGCATTTGCTGGGGGCGCGGCGTCTTGACTAGTGGCAGGAGGCTGGGCCGGGTGCGGAGTATCGGGATACATTGGGGGCGCGGAATTGTCCGGCGCGACATTGTGGCTGAAAACATAACTCCCCATAACAGAGTG
>CAVQNY010000002.1:0-227013 GCA_963714225.1 uncultured Acidobacteriaceae bacterium
CGCGTATATAAAGGATGTCTTCCTGGCTGATCTTCCGGCCCCGATATCTGAACCAACTGTCATCGACCAGCAGTATGAACTGATTCTTTTTGGAACACAAGGGGTAACGCCATGTTTCCCTGTCGTGAGGGTTAATTACTTCAGCACGCTCACTCGCCGCCACATCGGCGCCGCGCGCACCCGCGAAACATCGCCTGCCGCCATCAGCAACTGCGCCTCGTAAGCTTCCAGTGGCTTAGCTGCTCCAGATCTCCGGCCACCAAACGAATTTTCCTTTGGAAAGACGCTTTTGCGCCAGCCAGTATCCTTGGCCGTCATAGCTGAGCAGACGGATCGACGTCCCTCTGCGGCTCCGAAACACGAAAACACAGCCGGAAAAAGGATCTTCAGCGAGTTTCTCCTGGCAGACGCGACAAAAGAGTCGATCCCTTTCCTTCCGTCGACCGGCTCGATCGCCACCAGCACGCGCATCTGCGCCGTGATATGAATCATCGCTCCGTTTCCCGCCAGGCCCGCAGAGGCTATCCAGTCGGCGATGTGGCATCCTTCCACTGAATGCGCATCTTGCCGCCACTCAGGACTCGAACTCGATCACACACTCCCCCTGTATGCCGAAGGGGCGCAACCAGTTCCACGAATGCCGGCTTGTGCTGCCTTTTCGGCGCGATCGGAAACCCGCCGAGCGCGTTGCTTCAGCCCCGTATAGTCCAACCGCAGATGGATGCGCGACGGCATTCACACCGTGTTGCCGGGCCAGTTCCACGGCCGCCTGCCACAGCAGAATCCGGCAGCTTCTTTCCCCCCGGCTGGGTGCTTCGAAACTCATCCAGTTGTAGCTGCAGTTGCGCGACTGGTTCTGCAATGAGTGTGCGCTCATGCGGTTCGCTCTCGGCCGCCTCGGCGACTCAGTGAACTTAACAGGATGGGCTAGCTGGCGTCACGATGCCTGCCGGAAACTCACGGTCCTGCACTGCCTCCCCAAACCAGCGTTTGACCTCTTCAGGAGTCTCCCGAGGCATATGTACGCGTGTTTAGTAGCACGCATACAAACGCTTTACAAGTTGCTGGTCGTATACATTGCGAGCTGAGCTCTCTGCCTGCAGCACCAGACATAGAGCAGCTTCACTCCGGCTAGCTGTCGAGGTGGTGGGGGAGGGGATTCAGTGCGGTGAGGGACACTTGCGGCAACTTTATGGTTTAAAACTGCACTTTCGGCAAGATTATGCTTTACACCGAGTGGCGGCTGATGCTGCCCCGTACTCTTTTTGAAGGAGTTATGTTTCCCGCGCGGCAACTTTATGGTTTAAACAGCGGCAATTTTATCCCTTAAGTGACACGCGCGCTCGTAACTCCTTTCACGTCAGTTGCCCCTTTCCTGCCGGCAACCCTCGTTTGAAGCATTAACTGGCAGTAAGTGCAAAAGAGAAGCATAAACTGGCAGTAAGTGCAAAATGGGTAGCGATGCGTCCCTGCCCCCTGGAAAGCGCGCACCGAACGTAGCAGTACCGGACACCTACCCAACATTGATTTTTTGAAAAAGACGTAACCATGGTGGTAATTGACGACGCATTGTATAGGTGTTATATGACACCTGTACAATGAACACGAGCGAAACGCCACAAGACGTACGGCGCTGGTTCTTGAACGCTGTCGGGGATTTGTGGCCGGTTGCCTTGGGCTCTGTTTCGTTGCGGAAGAGCCCCTGCATTCGCGAGAACTGCTCAGCCTGTGCATCGGGCGAGGGCCACAGCAGTTACGCTTTATCCGGCTACCGGGGGAATCGCAGGTTCTCTGTCTACGTGCCGGACGAACTAGCCCCAGAGATTCAAAAGGCGGTCGAAAAGGGCCGGCGATTACAAGACCTAATCAGGGAAGCCGGGGTGCGTTACTTGCGTGCACAGAAGAGGGGGAGGCGCTCCAAACCGCAGGTGTGAGAGAGACGCTGGACGCAGTTGGTTGCGTGCAGCTCCATGAGAGGTGGCCACTGTGCTTGGGCATGACGACCTGTTCGCATGGTTCCAAAGGCTGCGCATTGCAGATTCAACACGTTCGGTAATCAACCACATTCGGTCGTCGGGTCCGTCGCGCCGCGTTGGAGGCGGTCGCTCGAATGTGAGCGGTCGGTATCCCAGCAGGAAAATGGGTGTCACGATCCAGTTTGAAAGTCATCGGGTTGAGCTGGCTGGAATCTACGAGATGGAACACGACGCCGGAGTCTTGGAGTATTTTGATCAGCCTCCCCCAATCAAATTGGACTACCCAAGCACAAGGGGCCAGAGGATGGGCATACTCCACACTCCTGACTTCTTTGTCATCCGTAACAGGGAAGCCGGGTGGGAGGAATGGAAAACAGAGGAAGACCTGCCACGGCTGGCAGAGCGAAATCCCAATCGGTATTGTGCCGGAGAAGAAGGTCACTGGCATTGCCCACCCGGAGCAGCGTATGCCGAGCAATTGGGGCTCTACTATCGCGTTCGATCCTCGGCTGAGATCCACTGGGTGTTTCAACGGAACATCCAGTTTCTGGAGGACTACTTGCGCGTCGATACACCGGCGATCCCGTCCACCAGCCGCGAGCCCGTAGTCGCGCATGCCTCAGCGACGCCCGGTTTGCGGCTGGCGGATCTGCTGCAAATGACCAAGGATACCGTTCCGCCGGACGACATCTTCGGCATGATTGCTGCCAATGTCTTAGGCGTGGATCTCCGAGCTGCGCCGCTCGTGGAATCCTCGCAGGTGGAAGTCTTTCCCACGTCGGAAGCGGCTTCGAGGACCGGGCGTGACAGTGCCTCAAAACCGCAGACCTCCTCCTCCGATCTCGGGCACAGTTCCGAGTCCGCTGTCCACGAGCAAATATCCCGGGCAAGCGAACGCGACCTGCGAGTCGCCAATGACCGTGCAAGGCACATCAGTCGGTATCTCGATTGCGGAACGTTGCCGACCGAGACGGATGTACCGGTGCGCACCTTTTATCATTGGCTCGCCAGCTATCGGAGCGCAGAAGCGAGCTGTGGCAGTGGATTTGTCGGCCTACTGCCGAGGTTGCCGAGGTATAGCCAGAGGGGAAACTACACGCCGAAGTTGCCCGAGGACTCCCGGCGTAATTCATCGTCCAGGACTACGAGACGTTGAAACAGAAAACGAGATATGCATCCTGGATAGGATTGAAGGCTTCCTGCGAAAAACAGAGGGTATCGGTTCCAAGCTATAAGACGTTCTGTGTTGCAACCGCACGGCGACCAGACCTCGATCAGATACGGAAACGGAAGGGTCGGAGAGCCGGCTATCAGGTCGAGACTTTCTATTGGGATTTGGATCAGAAGACACCTCGGCACGGGGATCGTCCATTCGAGATCGCTCACCTCGACCACACAGAGCTGGACATCGAACTAATCTCCCAGTCGGGGCAGGTTCTCGGCCGTCCCTGGATGACGCTCCTTACCGACGCATTCTCTCGGCGAACCTTGGCGTTTTACCTCACATTCGATGCGCCGAGCTATCGGTCTTGCATGATGGTCTTGCGGGAATGCGTACGGCGGCTGGGGCGATTTCCGCAGATCCTGGTGGTGGACGGAGGACGCGAGTTCGGGAGCACATACTTCGAGACACTGTTGGCACGATACGAGTGCACGAAGAAAACCAGACCACCTGCGCAAGCGCGATTTGGCTCTGTGTGCGAAAGGCTGTTTGGAACCACCAACACCCGATTCGTTCACAATCTGTTAGGGAACACACAGATTATGCGCAACGTTCGCCAAGTGACGAAATCGGTTGATCCAAAGAGGCACGCCGCTTGGCCGCTCGCTGCGCTGTACGACCGCCTCTGCGAGTATCTGTACGAAATCTACGACACGATCCGACACCCGGCGCTTGGACAAAGCCCTCGGGAAGTGTATCAGTCGGGTCTAGCGGCCACTGGACAGCGACGGCAACGACAGATTGCCTATGATCAGGAGTTTCTGATCTGGACGCTGCCGACTACTCCCAAAGGAACAGCCAAAGTTTCGCCGGGCCGGGGCGTCAAGCTTAACCATGTTTTCTATTGGTCGGATGCGCTTCGTGATCCGGCGATGGAGGGGCAGCAGGTCGGAGTGCGCTATGACCCTTTCGATGCCGGGATCGCCTACGCCTATGTCGGCAAGCGTTGGGTCCAATGCATCTCGGAGCACTACTGCAGCCTGCGGGGGAAGTCAGAACGCGAGTTGATGCTGGCGACGATAGAGTTGCGGAAACGCGCGCAGAATCACACTGGTCAGTTCACGGTAACAGCAAAGAAGCTGGCCGACTTTCTCGCTTCCATCGAGGCCGAAGAGGCTTTACATGTGCAGCGATTACAGGATCGCGAGACTAACAGTGTACTGACGATTATCGAAGGAGGCCTTGCCAAACCTGACCGCAGTGACATGACATTGAAAGAAGCTGGAGACGTTGATCAACGGAATGTTCCCGACGTATTGAATCAAGAGATGATTTCGGGCGCTGCAGCCACTTCAGGCGAACTTATTTGAGTTTCGCATAATACAGTGACAAGACGATCAAAAAAATAGTCCCGCGGGTTTGAGAAAAGAAAATAGGAGCTTACCGGATTCGAGGACGCGCTCAATGCCCCGGTGCACGGCGGTCGCGGCTTCGCTCAGGTCGACGGAGCAACGGTTGGCTAAGGGGCACCGCAAATAAATAAGGGTATCAATTTGTGCTCCGCTCGAGCGATGTTAGGCTTCATCACATAATTCCATTCGCCGTGGAATTTCGCGGCTACCGTCAACGACATAAAACGGGCCGTTTTTCGGCTCGCCAAGTTGCCCCTCAAAACTAACTAAAACCTATACCTATCAGGACGCTTAAGAATTGATCTTCGGAAGGTCCCACCGCATTCTTTCCCGGTCGTTTGGGATTCACGGAACATGGGCAGAAAATTTTGCCCTGTGGTTTGCCAGTGCCATGCGGACTTGAGCAAGGTCGCTGCTCAATGTTCCCATGGGTTGAACACGGCGACGCCGATGGGCTGAAAATGGCTCACATTCCTGGTCACCACCGTCATGCCATGGACCAGGGCCGTGGCGGCGATGAGCGCGTCTCGGTCGGAACGGGGATCCGGGACATGGAGCGCCGCGCAGCGCTGTGCCACTCGAGTATCCACCGCCAGAATACGATCTGAAAACGTCGGCAAGACGTGCCCATCCATCCAAGCCCGGAGAACCGCACCCTGTCTCCGGTCGCGGCGCTCGAGCAGCAGAATGCCAATCTCGAGTTCCAAAATCGAGACGACCGAGAGGTAGAGGCTTTCGGCGGGGAGGGCATCGGCCCAAGCTCGGACGCGCGGATGGGCGTTCTTCGCTTTTCGTAATTCCGAAACTACGTTCGTATCGACGAGGTACATCAGGACAAATCCAGGGGCTCGTGCCAATGGCCTTTCAGGCGAGGTGGCTCAAATTCAATGCGAGCCGCTTCCGGCATCGCCAACAGTTCGGCAATGCTTTTCTGCCCGCCGGTAATCCTCTGGTAATCCGCGACTGTGAGCAGTACGTGCGAGGGCCGCCCTCGATCCGTGATAAAAACCGGACCCCGTTTCGCCGCTCGTTTCGCCCGGCTCGTGTCTTGATTGAACTCTCGGCTCGACAGTTTGGTAATTGTCACGTCGGTAGCTCCCATGTAGCAACGTAGCTACATTATAACACAGTGCGAGGGCTAAGCCGATCCTCGGCGGGTTGCATGGGTTGCATCGGGTTGCATCACAAATACCACCTGGCCAAGATTGCCGCCTGAGGCCTCGCCGATGAGAAGACACCGTACACTGATTTGCATCGCCGTCGAAATGGCAGATGTCAGCAGTGCCTACGCCACACCCTGCGATCCGGTTCTCGAAGCTCGCCGGGCCAAAGGTTCCGTTCCTGTGCAACGAGAACCAGGAACTGGGAGAGGAACTTGTTGCCTCCCACGTCGATCAGGTCCGTCCCTGCCATTGGCTTGAGACTAACGATTACGGATGATTCATCGCCGACAACGATTTTTGAGAAACGCGTGAGCCGCGCGAGTGGGAACGATCCATAATTTCGCGCGGACGAAATATCTGCGGAGCACTCGCCCCTCGATTGACGAACCGACGAACCTCCTACTTCGTTGGGTACCCGCCATGGGAGGCGAGATTCGTTCGAGAGAGGACTTCTCTCGATGAATAATCACTTCAACAGCTTTCAGTTCGCAGCTATGTGATCAAGCCTAACCCCGCTCGACAGCGGAGCACAAATTGATACCCTTATTTATTTGCGGCGGGACGCACAAATTGATACCCTTATTTATTTGCGGCGCCTAACCTAACTCTTGTCCTTTAATGTTACCCCACAAGTTCTCCACCGGATTTAACTTCGGAGCATAGCCGGGCAGAGCAGAGCCTCGACCGTGAGCCATTTTCGTTGTTCGAACAGATACTCCTTCATCACATTACTCTTGTGCGCCGGGAGGCCATCCCATACCAGGATGACTTTCCGGCCGCGTACTTCGCGGCGCAGATCTTGCAAGAATGCGATCAGCCGTTCGGTGTTGTAACTGTCCGGACAGGTTTGAAAGAACAGGCGAGCGCGGGTTCCGTCCCAACGATAGCCGATCGCCGCCGAGAGCGACATCTTCTTCCAGTTGAAGGCATGCACTAGGACGGGAGTTTCCCCCCTGGGCGCCCAGGTTCTACGGATCGAGGGTCGTTGGGAGACTCCGCTTTCATCTTGGAAGAAGATCCAGGCTTTTTGTCGACGGGCTTTTTTTTTAGGGCCGGCCAGGTTTCCTTCAGCCAGCGCGGTTCACCTTCTGCGGATTGCACTCCCGCGCTTGGGTGGCCGGCTTTTGTAAGGTCCAGCGCATGGTCTTGAGAATTGTCCATACATGGCCGGGATGATAGTGGACGCCCATGAGGCGCTCAATCACTTTCGCGATACGCGGCAGCGTCCACAAATCGGTAGGAAAACCGTGTGCCCGCGCTCCTTCTCACAGCGCGTGGTCGAGTTGCTCCAGTTGCTCGGGCCGCAGCCGCGGTTTCCGTCCCGTGCGACCGGCTCCCCGAAGAGCCGCGGCACCACCTCGTTTCCACTCCGCATACCAGAGACTTACACTTTGCCGGCTGACATTTAGTTCTCGAGCTATCTCCGCCAGGGATAGTTTGCCCGCCTCGAAGTATAGGGAGGAGTTACAAGCCGCGCGAACTCATTGCTGCTCGTCCAGTCGAATGAAAGTGAGGACGAAGTATTCTCCGACAGTGGTAACCGTGGCAATGTGTTCACCACATATCTCGTTGCACGCTCGATATCCCCCACATCTGAGAAGTATGAACACGACACCCCTCATCTATCCTATTGAAACATCATGCTGTAACTTCAAACGCAAAAGAGCCGCACCCCTCGAAGTAACGCCCTGCCCGTTTGCGTCGCTGTTCTAACTCCTGAAAATCACGCCGTGGCCGAACTTTCTTATTCATAGCCACGCCATAACTCATTTTTGTCCAGTTGTCACCATATTATGCGATGTTTAATAGAGTCTACGAGGAATACTAGAGGTGTAATAGAGTCTACGAGGAATACTAAAGGTGGACCAGGAAGGCTTTCCGCGTGAGCTACTTAACCGGCCGGCGAGTGAACGCCTTGCCTACTTTCGGGCTTACACGGTTGCTCATCCGCTGCTGAAAGAAGCAGACGCCGCACTCAAACGAGCTATCCAAGAACCGGCCGGAGGGTCTCTGGTATTCGTGCTCGGTCCGACCGGTGTGGGCAAGACGACGTTGCGGCTGCGGGTTGAGCAGTATTTGAAGGAGACGTTTTTACCCGAGGCAAAGGAAGATGTGGGCCGCATTCCAGTCATCGGTGTGGAAGCCGTAGCGCCGGATTCGGGAAACTTCAACTGGAAGGATTACTACCAGAGAGCCTTGCGGGCACTGGAGGAACCACTGGTTCGGCACAAGATTGACTGTGCCGGGCAGGATCCCCACACCTTCGCGAACAGAACAGTTGGCACCGAACTACGCTACGCGCTGGAACAAGCATTACGCTCCCGGCGACCGGCCGCAGTGATAGTCGATGAAGCTCAGCATCTGACGAAGATGGCAAGTGGACGTAAGCTCTCCGATCAACTGGATAGTCTCAAGTCGCTGGCCAGTTTGACTAGTTGCGTGCACGTACTGATCGGGACCTATGAACTGCTGCCCTGCCGAAACCTGAGTGCCCAACTGAGCCGGCGCAGCATCGATATCCATTTCCAACGGTACCAGACCGACGATCCGAAAAATGTCGAGGCGTTCCAGCGGGTGATCTTCAGTTTTCAGCGGCAGTTGCCGTTGGCTGAAGAACCGCAGTTGTGGCGGGATTGGGAATACTGCTATAGCCGATCGATCGGATGCGTTGGGGTACTCAAGGATTGGCTCACAAGAGGGCTTGCAGCGGCGCTGGAAGAAGGTGCTGCCACACTGACGCATAAGCATTTGGAGAAGTATTCCTGGTCGATGGATCAATGCCAAAAGATGGTTCAAGAAGCCCTCGAAGGCGAGTCCGCACTGACAGAAAAGAAAGAAGCCCGTTTACGCCTTCTGGCGCTGCTGGGGTTGGATTCCAAACCAAGGTTGGCCGATGCCATTATCCCCGGCACCACGACCAAGGTTCGAGGAATGAGTGCGCCACTCCCGGGAGGTCGGCGCAGGAGGGGCCGCGTCGGAGAACGCAGTCCGGTTCGCGATGAAATCGGGAGCGTGCGGCAGCATGCCGGATAAAGTGCCCACAGCGTATGAGAAGTGGGATATCACCTCGCCGGACCTTCCACCCCGCAGCCGACTATATCCACTTGAGCCGATCGGGGTTGGAACACCGCTGGTGGAAAGCCTGACCGGTTACATCGCGCGACTCGCAGAAGCTCATTGCGTATCGACCTTCGTGTTGTACAGCAAAGAGATCGATGCTCTGACGGGCAAG
This sequence comes from uncultured Acidobacteriaceae bacterium, assembly GCA_963714225.1. Taxonomy (GTDB): domain Bacteria; phylum Acidobacteriota; class Terriglobia; order Terriglobales; family Acidobacteriaceae; genus Sulfotelmatobacter. Next base: position 8,946 of record CAVQNY010000002.1, read on the forward strand.
GTCTGGGGCGTGGATTCAAGCCCAGCAGATCATTGCCGAGGTGGGTGCCACGGCAGCGACATTTGCTTCAGCCAAGAATCTTTCTTCCTGGGTGGGAGCATGTCCGGGAGACGACGAGAGTGCGGAGGTATCCAAGAGCCACCGCTCCCCGAAAGGTAACCGCCACATGCGGCGCATTCTCAATCAGGCTGCCAACGCCGCGGCCAAGTCGAAAGGAACCATTTTCGAGATTGTCTATCGCCGAATGGTGTCGCGCCTGGGACACAAGCAAACCATCGGGGCGATCGCCCATCGGCTTTGTCGCCTGATCTGGATCATTCTGCCCGGGGTGTGCGTTACGAAGAGCGAGGTCCCTCGGTGAACGCAAAGTCGAGACGACAGCGTGCTCATAGAATGATCCGGGAACTCCGCAAACTCGGCTACCGCGTCGAACCCATGGGCACTCCAGCATGAGCGCGGAGGATTTTCGACCCTGGAGTAGGAGAAGCTCAAGCCGCTCGGATCCGTTGCCAGGTAGCTTGCCAGGATTGTCCTCAACAGGGCCCGCGATGCAACAAAGCGCTGACGGTCGCTCGGAAAATGAAAACGGGAAGCGCGCGTCAGCTCGTCGGAGGAAAGCACTTGCTGCCAGCAGGATTCGTCCGCACGGATAGCCTCCAGATCGACTCGCCAGAGGTGCACTTCATCTTCGGGTAGTGCGAGAGGCGCCCCGACCTGGAAACCTGAGTCGGTGATATTCATGGTCTGGCTCATGCTTCTGGTTCAGCCCGGCCTTACAGCAGCTCCCGATTGCCATTTCCATTCTTACAAAGCGTACTCTCTCGTATCCATAAGCTGAGATTTGGGTACAGTTCGAGGCCCACAATTGGAAGCCAGTAGACGGCTGTCAGCGCCGGTGATAAAGGGAGCCATTTTAGCCGGTATAGGCCGGAGCCAGTGATCCAGTAGAGAGAGCCCCCGTTGGCGAGGACGCAGTAAGAACTCTACAGCAGTTTCTAAATTCAGAACTCCTGACATACTTACCTAAGAATCGGCGGCGTGTATTCGCCGGGAACGAAGTGTGTACGCGCCCCGCTCTCAAGATTGTAAATTGTACATTCGTGACCGGTGGAGACTTGGAGATAGGATAGTGGCAATCACTTCTGGAAGAGCATCCTTCTGAATCCCGCTATGGGCTTGTGTGTCGGCTATGGTGGATCCAAACAAAAACCTGTCAGTTTGTTTTCATTCGCTGCCTAGGATAGGTGTCGACCGCCACGGTGTCAGGTTAGATTCGGTTGCCCGCGTCGAATTGGTAGTGCATAGGAAGCCGCCACTGGCTTGTGGTTTGGCCGGTAGGGTGCGAACCAAAACCTGTCCGCTTTTTTATTCTCCTGCGCACGTAGATGTTGCACCCTGTAGTCTGTTAATTTCGATCTCGCGCTTACGTCGAAAGTGGCAGTGCGCAAGAAGCCGCCACCGGCTTGTGGTTTGGCCGGATAGGGTGCGAACCAAAACCTGTCCGCTTTTTTATTCTCCTGCACACGATGTTGCGCCGTGCAGTCCGTTAGTTCGATCTCGCCGCTCACGTTGAAAGTGGCAGTGCGCAAGAAGCCACCACTGGCTTGTGGTTTGGCCGGGTAGGGTGCGAACCAAAACCTGTCCGCTTTTTCTTGTGTAACCGTGAGTATGCTGCTCTGTCATGCAACCCGCTCCCGAGCAAAGCCAACTGTTTACTCAGCTCTCGCTCCCCACCTCCAGCGTCTTGATGGTCAATGACCGAGTTTCTTTTCAAACCGCGGACGACCAGTGCGTCATCTACGTCCAGGGCGTGATTTTCGCTCACTACTCGCGGCAGGATCGGTGCGCGGAAGCCTATGCACTGGTGACGCTGTATGAATCCGGATACGCTGATCAGAATGATCTAGCCCGCTGCTTCGGTTATTCCACTCGTACCCTACGCCGCTATCAGCAACGACTGGAGGCTGGCGGTTTGAGCGTCTTGGCTCGCCAAGGAGGGCGTCCTGCCGCGACTTCGGCGGGATCTGCTCCGCTCTCGGCGCGCGATCGTTCCATCCTCCGCCTCAAGACGCAAGACATGAGTAATCGCTGGATTGCAGCACGTTTGGGCCTCAGCGAGACTGCGGTGCGAAAGATTCTCAGTCGAGTGGGTTGGAAAATTCCATCCCAGCCCGCCGCTACTCTTTTTCCGGAAACCGATTTGCCTCCCGCTCCAGGCACGGTTTCTAACGACTCATCGCCTTCCAAGATGTTGGCCATCGCATTGCGCCCGCCCGTTCGCGAGCTGGAGCAAGGAAGCGTGGCTAAGCAACCGCCAGGGCAAAGCCTCGATTGCAACCCCCTGGACCGCTCCATGGACCGTCTCATGGCGGCTTTAGGGCTGCTGGAGGATGCGGCTCCCCTGTTTGCGCCGGCGAGCAACCTGCCGCGCGCAGGGGTTCTGTTGGCGGTTCCCGTCCTCCTCGCCAGCGGGTTGCTGCCCGCCGCAGAAAAGATCTACGGTAGTCTCGCTCCTGCCTTCTATGGTCTGCGCACCACCATGGTGGCCTATGTGCTGTTGGCGTTGCTGCGCATTCCCCGTCCCGAAGCACTCAAAGAACACTCGCCGGGTGCCCTCGGCCGCATCGTGGGTTTGGACCGCATGCCGGAAGTGAAAACGCTACGCCGCAAACTGACCCGGCTGGCTGCGGCCCACGGAAGCTATCGCTTAGGCCAGGAGATCGCTCGTCAGCGCATCCAGCAACGTGGGCGAGTGATGGGATTCCTCTATGTCGACGGCCATGTCCGCGCTTATCACGGCAAGCACACCATTCCCAAAGCCTACGTGACGCGGGCGCGACTGGCCGCCCCGGCCACAACCGATTATTGGGTGAACGATAAGTGCGGCGATCCCGTGTTTGTGATCACCGCTGAAGCCAATGCCTCGCTGACTCGCATGCTGCCCATCGTGCTCGGGGAAGTGCGCCAACTGGTAGGCCGGAAAAGACGGGTGACGGTGGTCTTTGACCGCGGCGGTTGGAGCCCCAAACTGTTTCAAAAGTTGATGGCCGCGAACTTCGATGTGATGACCTACCGCAAGTTCCGCACCCAGCGGATCAGCGAAATCCGCTTTCGCCGCCACCAGGCTAGGCTCGACGGGCGCAAGGTCGAATATCTTCTCCACGACCAGGCGGTTCGCTTTCTCGAGCGCAAGCTGCGTCTGCGGCAAGTCACGCGTTTGGGGGCCCATGGCCATCAAACGCCGATTATCACCAGCCGCTGGGATTTGCCAGCCGTGGTAGTGGCCTATCGCATGTTCGAGCGCTGGCGGCAGGAGAATTTTTTCAAGTACATGAAAGCGGAGTACTTGATTGATGCTCTGGCCGATTATCAAATTGAAGCCGACGATCCCCATCGTTCGGTTCCAAACCCCGCCCGCAAAGCCCTGGAGAAGCAAATGCGTCGCACCCGCTCGCAACTGCAGAAGCTGCGCGCCGGTTATGCGGAAACCACTATGCCTTCGCGCTCTCGTCGCCTAGACCAGTCTAAAAGCAAAAAACAAACTCGTGCCCTGCGCGGCGCGATCGAGCGGATCCAAAGCCGCCTGAAAAAACTGCAAAAAAAACACCGCAATTTGGTCCCCCGCCTGCCACTCGCCCAGGCACGCAAGGGACAGGTTTTGGTCAAACTGGCCACGGAACGTAAACACCTTACAAATGTATTGAAAATGCTGGCCTACAACATCGAAAGCGATTTGCTGCAACTGATTCGACTCCACTACAAGCGAGCCGAAGATGAGGGACGTACTTTTATTCAGACTGCACTGCAGGATGCCGCTGATCTCGAACCGTCCTCCAAGGAGTTACACATCCACTTAGCTCCCCTCAGTTCGCCACATCGGACGAGGGTACTGGAGGCTTTATGTGCGTCACTGAACCAGACCAACTCCAAGTTTCCCGGTTCCGAACTGCGAATGCGCTATTCGGTCGCAAGCTCGTCCGAAGCATCATAAAAACCGGACACGGTTTGCCTGTGGTATGTCAGGAGATCTGAAATTAGTTTTTCCCTCGCTGGCTTGCGTACCACTCGTGGTTTCGATTCTCCTCAGTGATTCATCCGTTCATCCCAATTATCCCTGAGGAGTCGGCTTGAGCCTGCCCCGCCGTTGTCCTTACTGCCAAGATTCGTTTGTGCCTTCGGTTTTCCGTCCCCAGCAAGTCGTCTGCGGTAAGCCGGAGTGCCAACGTCGGCGCCGAACCGAGTATCACCGCAAGAAGCTTGCGACCGACGCCGAGTATCACCAGGTCGCTTTGGACAGTCAGAAGCAGTGGCGCGAGGAACATCCTGACTACCAGAGACAACGTCGCCGCCAGAACCTGCAAGCCGTGGAGGGCAACCGTCAACGGCAGCGGCAGCGGGATGAGAAGCGACGCCTGCGGCGACGACTTCTTGACAAGAACAACTTAGCTTTCGATCTAAAGCATTCGGTTTCAGAGGTTTGGCTGTTGGGACCCAAGGTGCACGATCTTGACAAGAACAACTTAGCTTCCGCCCAAGTCCTGATTCTGCAATCACTTAGTCTTTCGCCGGCGGGGATCGATCCGTCTTGACAAGAACATCCCTATGGCTTGCGGACGCGGCTGGCTTTATACGGTTGCAGCAGAGTCATGCTGACCGCCGAACAAATCAACTCGATTCATCGCCTGCACTGGGCCGAGCACTGGTCGGTGCGCAAGATTGCCCGTCATCTCCACCTGGGACGCAGAACTATCTCCCAGTATCTGGCCACACCGGCACGCAGCGCGGCTCACCGGCAACGTGCTAGCAAACTGGATCCGTTCAAAGCCACCATCGCCGAACTTTTGGAGCAAGATGCCAAGGCCAGTGCCACGGTGATCGCGCAACGACTCCGTCCGCTGGGCTTCACCGGTGGACTGAGCATCCTGAAAGATTACTTACACGCGGTTCGAACTGAGACTGCGGCCAAGCGTGCCTATGTGCGCATGGAGCCAGGACCGGGGGAACGCTTCGAAGTCGACTGGGGGCACTTCGGTGCCCTTCTCTACCAGGGGCACGCGCGCAAGCTCTATGCCTTCTGTCTGGTGGAATGTCACAGCCGCAAACTGTTTGTGGAGTTCACCCACAGCCAGAGCTTCGAGACTTTCGTACGTTGTCATATCCACGCCTTCCAGTCGATGACAGGAATTGCACGCGAACTGTGGTACGACAATCTCGCCACCGCTGTCGCCGAGCACGACGGGAACTTAGTCCGTTTTCACCCTCGCTTTCTGGCCTTCGCCCGCGAATACAGTTTCCTGCCACGCGCTTGCCACGTGCGGGCGGCCTGGGAAAAAGGAAAAATCGAGAGAGCGGTGGGATATTTACGGCAGAACTTCTGGCCGCTGCGCACCTTCACCGACTTGGCCGATGTCAACCTGCAAGTGCGGCACTGGCTCGAACAAGTCGCGAACCAACGCCGTCATCGCGAAACCGGCCAGACTCCAGAAGAGCGTTTTCAAGCGGATGCTTTGCAGTCTCTGCCCGCGATTACGCCCGATTATCGGGATACCGCGGAGGGTCGGGTCCACAAAGATCTCCGGCTATGGTTCGACGGCAACCGCTACTGCGTGCCGCCACGCTATGTCGGCCATGACCTCATCCTCAAGGCCGACGCTTCCTCGCTTATCATCTACGACCAGTGTCAGGATGTCGCTTCGTATGCCCGTTGTTGGCAACGTGGCCAGGTTCTGGGCGCCGAGCGCTTTCAAAAGGAACTGTTGGCACAACGAGCGGCGGCCCAGCGCTCGGCCGAACAACAGCGACTGGTCAGCTGGCTTGGTCCGGCCTCGGAGTCTTACCTGCGTCGCCTGGCCGATACCGACCGCTCGCTGACCCGGCAAGTCCGCGAACTGCTCCTCCTCATTCGTGAATATGGACCTGACGCCGTGGCGGCCGCGGTGAGCCAGGCTCATGCCGCGGGCGCGTTTGGCGCCGATTACATCGCCAACCTTCTCCGTCAGCAACGCATGCGGCGCGACGTGCAGCCACCCCTTCGTTTCCAGAACCCACAACTCAATGAACTGGCCACCGATCCACTGTCATTGGCCGACTACGACTCTTTCATTCTTCGTTCCAAAAAGGACTCCGATGACCTCACTGCAACAGAAACTGAATCAACTGAACCTGGCGACCATGAGCCTCCATCTGGATCAGATGCTGACTGACGCCACCGCCAAAAATCTCAGCCTTGTCCAAACCCTGGAAGCGCTCCTCGATCGCGAACTCGAAGCCCGTCACCAGCGTTCCATCGAACGCCGCTTCAAGCTCTCCCGCTTGCAGAGCAAGCCTTCCATCGACAGCTTTCACTTCAACCATCACAAGTCGCGCTTTCAGCTCAAGACTCGCATCCTTCGCCTGCTCGATCTCGACTTCCTGCGCAATGGCACCAGCGTATGTCTGATCGGTAATCCCGGCGTGGGCAAGACCTACTTGGCCAAGATCGTCGGCTGGCACGCCTGTCAGGCGAATCAACGGGTGCTGTTCACCACCGCCATGGATATGCTCAACCATCTCTTGGCTTCTCAGGTCGATCATTCCCTGATTCGCAAACTCAAGATCTATACCGAACCTGCTTTGTTAGTCGTCGACGAGCTGGGATATCTTTCGCTCGATCAGCAGACCTCTAACCTCTTCTATCAGGTCATCTCCACTCGCCATAGCAATAAGCGCAGCACACTCATTACGACCAACACAGCATTTTCCGACTGGGGCAACATCCTCTACAACACCACCATTGCCACGGCCATCGCCGATCGCCTGGTGGAAAACTCCGAGATCTTCCTCCTCGGAGGCGAGAGCCTCCGCAAAGGCAATAAGAGCCAGCCTTCCTCCGAATAATCGACTCGGCTGGCTTCGATCAGGCGCCGCTCTGTGACGATATCCCGCACGGAGGAGTCCGTCGGGTAACTCCTCAACGGCGTTGCCGACGGGGGCGGGAGCAATCGCTCCCGCTCTCTGGTTTCCTTCCTTATGTTCAACTTCAGCGCCAATCATCTGCTCTTGCTTTCGCGTATGGAATACCGCACCTGTGTCGTGTTCCTTATGAAGGACGACTCCACCCGCCGGGTCTACCGCCTCTACGACTTCACCAAATCCCAAACCATCACGTCAGACCACTATTACTGCGTGTCGGGAAAGGTCAACAGCGCGGACAAACTCTACCTGGTTATCGAGTCGGTCAAGAGGGACATCAAACACAGCCCGGATCCGCAGTTACGCCTCGAGTGGACGGCGCGGGAGAAGCGCACATGAACTAGAAATCATCGGTGGGAAACAAACTCGGAATCGTGACTGCTTGTTTCTGACAGCGGCCGACGCATTCGTGTGCCCCGCCATTGCCAGCCTGCCTTCTGGCTCATTCAAAACCGGCCAGACTGGCTCCCTTTTAAATCGGCGCTAACAGACGGCAGCCAGAATGCCTGCGGATCGTGCGCGAGGCAACCGAAAACAAGTAGCCTATTCGTCATCTTTGATACGTTCCGGCATCGCCAGAAAGTGCTCGTACTTCAAAAGCACAGCCAGCGGCGGGAACTCGACAAGACAGGTGATTCAGGACAACGACAAGCCCTTTCAAAACAAGTTCTTTGTATGTTCGCGCATTCGGCTTTTTCTCAGGCAACGAGCCGCACGGTTCCGCCAGTGTCCAGACCTGATCTGTAAGCCCTGCTTCCATTGCCAGGTGACGCGCAACGTCGAATGCACGCGGCAGTAGTTGTAGTAGAAGAAGTACAACGCAACTTGGTGCGTGATTCTCAAACTTCTTGCTGAATCCGTTTGTTAGGCCTCGATGGCCCCGGGCGTGAACCGGCTTATAATAAGACTCCACGAGCAGCCTAGACTACTACTGTCTTACCAAAAAAGGGAGTTCCATAAAAAGGACAAACCGAAAGTTGCCGGAGCAGAACTCGGGCGATGATTTGACGGACCGTGGCTTTGGAGCCGGGAAGGTCCACTTCCCCGCGGCGCGAGCGGAGGGGAAAAACGGCTCCGTTCGGCCCCAGGAACCACGGCTCACCCGGTCGGCGTGGCGCTGCGTAATCCCTGGTTCGATTGTAATTCTATTGGTCTGGCTGGGGAATCGTTCATCAGGGCAAAAGCCCATAAACATCGAGTTCGCTGGCGGTGGGTACGTAGACTCTGCCATTCGCCACAGTTGGCACGGTGAACTTGACTGCTGCTCCCGCACTGTCGCGGGATGCATTTTGTGTGCTGCTATAAAGTCGATTGGCCGTGTTTGCGGCGTCGTAGGCATACAGGATTGCCGGTCCTCCAGTCGCATAATTGCTGCTATTGAGAACCCAAACGATGGCGTTGGAAGATCCGTTTGCCGAGATGGTCGGCGTCGCGCCCGGATAGGAAACATTATCCAACCCTTGCGCCACAGGAGTTGTGGAAAGCATGCCATTGTACAAACGGAACTGTTTGAGGAAATCATTGACACTGACAAAGTAGACATTATTCTGCCAATAAGCAGCCACACTCCTTGTGTCGGACGCGAGGGATCCCGAGATCTCCTGAAAAACGTTATCGCCAGATGGGCTGTAGCCGCCCATATCGTCACGATTCAGGACGAAGATCCTGCCTAGCTTGTCACACCCTACGACCAGGTGAGGAGTCGACCCAGGTTGATCGGGGAGAACCATCGGACCACATGAACCAAGGTCTTCGTTCTCACTGTCAAGAGTTCCCTGATCCGAGGGGGTGAAGTAATCGGTCACAGCCGGTGCACTATTCGTGGTCAGCTCGAGGAAACTGTCCCCAATATCTTCGCCTCCAGTATTGGTGTCAAATAGGCCGTCTCCGGTCTCGATGTACATGTTGTTGCTTTCATCCACTGCTGGCGCGTCCCCGCCTTGCCAGATACCTCCCTTGCCGCCATTCGGATTGGTGTTCAAGACTGAGACCTGCTGCAACGAGGTACCGTTGTAACCCATCAACCAGCCATAGTAAGGGAGAATGTCGCAATGTGATGCCCAGGCGATGTAGACCACTCCGTTGAGCAGCAGAAGTCCGGCTCGTTGATTCTCCCAGAGTGCATTGAATGAGACCGTGTCCGTGCCGTCACCGGAGCCGGCAACTGAGGCTTGAATCACGACCGGGCTGCCGGTCAATTCCGTGCCGGTTGCGACATTCAGCGCATGCAGACGCTGCACGAAATTGGTGGTGCTGCCAGCGGTCTCTGCTGTGATCGCCACCAGATAAATCCCATTTGTGGCGGGATCGAAGACCGGCGTTGAGGTAATTCCTACCTGTCCGCCTAAGTTATTGCAGCCGATCTGTGTAACTTCATTGATCGGGGTCACTCCGGAGCTTAAGAAGCTGACCTGCCACAGCGGCGTACTCTGAAGACCATCGGCGTCAAACGCGAATATGCTATCGTTTTCGGTGACTACATAGACCACATTGTGGCTACCCTGATTCGGAATGCTTACGTTGGGCACGTACAGGGGCTGGCCGTAGATCTTTCCGTCCACGGGATAGGAAAAAAGCTTACCAAATTGCGTGGTATTTACATTCCCGGTAGTCAGGACCGTTTCATTGAGGTTCTGGCCGTCACGCGCGATGTCGTTGTGATAGGTAAACACACCCGCATAGTTTGTGACCACGATCAGAGCATCGGCAAATTGAGTATTATTGGCAATGCTGGTGGCTTGTATCAGGTAACTTCCTGCGCTGCTCGGCGTCGTGTAGAGTCCGGAAGCGGATATTGTTCCGATGGAGGAGTTTCCCCCGCTGACGCCATTCACGGCCCAGGTCACGTTCGAGCTTGCTAAGCCGTTTATCGAGGCCTGGAACTGAGCCGTTTGCGAGAAAGTCAAAGAGGCCACAACCGGACTCACGGTGACGGTTGCGCTGGGGTTCTGACCAGTACCGGAGAGGTTTACAGTCTGCAACAGGGTCGGATCAGTATCGCTGATGGTGATGTAACCGGACCTGGCACCCGTGGCGGACGGCGTGAAGGTCACACTGATGGTGCAGTGGGCACCCGCTGCGAGGGGACTATTGCACGTGTTCGTCTGGGCAAAATCGCCGGTTGCAGTAATATCGACGATCCCGAGCGCAGTGCTGCCGGTATTGTTCAGTGTTACCGTCTGCGCCGCGCTGGCACTGTAAACGTTTTGGCTGCTGAAGTTGATGCTCGATGGGGAAAGGCTCACGCCGGAGACCGCGGTACCGGTGCCGGTGAGTGTCACCCCTTGTGGGCTGCCAGAAGCATTGTCGGAAATGGTCAGGATACCTGACCTCGTTACCGGCGCGCTCGGATGGAAGGTCAAGCTGAACACACAGTTTGCACCCGCCGCGAGAGAACTTCCACACGTGTTTGTCTGCGTAAAGTCATAGCTGTTTGCAGATGTAATTGCTACTTTGGTAAAGGTTATAACCGCATTGCCAGTGTTGGTCAGCGTCACGGTCTGCGCCGGCGTCGTCGTACCGAGACTTTGAGTACCGAAATTCAAGCTCGTCCCGGAAAGGCTAACGGTCAACGTCGCACCCGTTCCTGTGAGGCTGATAGTTTGCGGGCTGCCGGCGGCATTGTCCGTAATGGTCACACTCGCCGTCCGGTTCCCGTTCGCTGCGGGCGTGAAGGTGACACTGAGAGCGCATTTGGCACCGACCGGAAGGGACGTCCCACAAGTATTCGTCTGAGCAAAATCGCCACTGTTCGTGCCGGTGATCGCGATGCTAGTCATCGAGATTGCCACCGTGCCCGTGTTGCTCAACGTGATCGTTTGCGCCGCGCTCGTGGTTTCGACATTCTGGTTGCCAAAGGCAAGACTCGTCCTCGAAAACTCGAGAGGAGCGATGCCCGTCCCGGTCAGATTAACTGTTTGTGGGCTATTACTCGCGTTATCGGAAATGCTGAGGAAGGCGCTGCGAACACCGGCTTGGGTGGGGTGGAATTGGTCGGTAATTGTACAACTGGCCCCGGGTGCCAAACCTGCCGTGCAATCGTTACTTTGAGGAGCAAAATCCTGGCTGTTCGTGCCAGTGATGTAGAGATGGCTCAAAGTCAAATTACCGGTTCCCGTGTTGGTCATGGTCACGGTCATCGTCGCGCTCGTCGTGCCGATTGGCTGATTGCCGAAACTCAGGCTCGTCGGTGAAAAGCTCACCGTCAAGGTCCCGCCCGTGCCCGTCAGGCTGATGGTTTGCGGGCTGCCGGCCGCATTGTCCGTAATTGTTACACTCGCCGTCTGGCTCCCGGTCGCTGCCGGCGTGAAAGTCACACTGATGGTGCAGTTGGCACTGGCGGCGAGGGAGCTCCCGCACGTGTTCGTCTGAGCAAAATCGCCGCTGTTAGTGCCGGTGATGGCGATGCTAGTCATGGTGATTGCCACCGTGCCCGTGTTGCTCAACGTGATCGTCTGTGCCGCGCTCGTGGTTCCGACGTTCTGGTTGCCAAAGCTCAGGCTTGTGGCTGAAAGGTTCAGGCCGGGGGCTGTACCTGTTCCGCTGAGAGTGACAGTTTGCGGGCTGCCGGCCGCACTGTCCGTAAGGGTCACACTCGCCGTCTGGCTCCCGGTCGCTGCCGGCGTGAAGGTCACATTGATGGTGCAGTGGGCACTGGCGGCGAGGGAGCTCCCGCACGTGTTCGTCTGAGCAAAATCGCCGCTGTTGGTGCCGGTGATGGCGATGCTAGTCATGGTGATTGCCACCGTGCCCGTGTTGCTCAACGTGATCGTTTGCGCCGCGCTCGTGGTTCCGACACTCTGGTTGCCAAAGCTCAGACTGGTCGCCGAAAACCCGAGGGTCGAGGTAATGCCCGTCCCGGTCAGATTCACCGTTTGCGGGCTGTTACTCGCGTTATCGGAAATGTAGAGGAAGGCACTCTCGGCCCCGAGCTGGCTGGGGTGGTATTGGTCGGTAATTGTACAACTGGCCCCGGGTGCCAAACCTGCCGTGCAATCGTTACTTTGAGGAGCAAAATCCTGGCTGTTCGTGCCAGTGATGTAGAGATGGCTCAAAGTCAAATTACCGGTTCCCGTGTTGGTCATGGTCACGGTCATCGTCGCGCTCGTCGTGCCGATTGGCTGATTGCCGAAACTCAGGCTCGTCGGTGAAAAGCTCACCGTCAAGGTCCCGCCCGTGCCCGTCAGGCTGATGGTTTGCGGGCTGCCGGCCGCATTGTCCGTAATTGTTACACTCGCCGTCTGGCTCCCGGTCGCTGCCGGCGTGAAAGTCACACTGATGGTGCAGTTGGCACTGGCGGCGAGGGAGCTCCCGCACGTGTTCGTCTGAGCAAAATCGCCGCTGTTGGTGCCGGTGATGGCGATGCTAGTCATGGTGATTGCCACCGTGCCCGTGTTGCTCAACGTGATCGTTTGCGCCGCGCTCGTGGTTCCGACGTTCTGGTTGCCAAAGCTCAGGCTTGTGGCTGAAAGGTTCAGGCCGGGGGCTGTACCTGTTCCGCTGAGAGTGACAGTTTGCGGGCTGCCGGCCGCACTGTCCGTAAGGGTCACACTCGCCGTCTGGCTCCCGGTCGCTGCCGGCGTGAAGGTCACATTGATGGTGCAGTGGGCACTGGCGGCGAGGGAGCTCCCGCACGTGTTCGTCTGAGCAAAATCGCCGCTGTTGGTGCCGGTGATGGCGATGCTAGTCATGGTGATTGCCACCGTGCCCGTGTTGCTCAACGTGATCGTTTGCGCCGCGCTCGTGGTTCCGACACTCTGGTTGCCAAAGCTCAGACTGGTCGCCGAAAACCCGAGGGTCGAGGTAATGCCCGTCCCGGTCAGATTCACCGTTTGCGGGCTGTTACTCGCGTTATCGGAAATGTAGAGGAAGGCACTCTCGGCCCCGAGCTGGCTGGGGTGGTATTGGTCGGTAATTGTACAACTGGCCCCGGGTGCCAAACCTGCCGTGCAATCGTTACTTTGAGGAGCAAAATCCTGGCTGTTCGTGCCAGTGATGTAGAGATGGCTCAAAGTCAAATTACCGGTTCCCGTGTTGGTCATGGTCACGGTCAACGGCGCACTGGTCGTTCCTATCACCTGGTTGCCGAAGTTCAGACTGATTGGCGAGAATGTGACCGCGGGAGATTGGGCGTTGGCGGCGATGCATCCGAGCGCCGCAAGGCCCCAAGCAAGATAGATAGCAAAAGATATCTGCTTCAGACGCCACAAGCGAAACATAAGCTGACCTCCGAACTCTTAGCCGTGCGAAACTATACGACGCGGCAACACTCGTTCGCGAGTTTTCCTAAGAGCTTGTAATTGTGACAAAATCCTGCGATAACAGAAAAAGCCCCTCGTGAAAGGCGGCTTCTTACTCCTGTCTTGAGCGACTCAACGAATCACGCTGTGGCGGTGAAACTTGGTGGCGCTGCCACATGCCCGCCCGGAGTCACACGTTAATCGCTCCGGTCATCGGCCCTTTGGGTACCGTGTGACGCGGAAGATTTTGTTGCTGGTGAGAGTGCCTCCGGGTTCGGTGACGGTGATGAATCCCGTGGTCGAGCCGGCGGGAACAACGGCCGTCAGGTAAGTGTCGGATTCGACGGTGAAGACTGCGGTAGTTCCCATTGAAGGAGACGCGGGTGGCTCCCGTGAAACCTTGGCCGAGAATTTCCACGACGCCTCCAACCGGACGAGTCGCGGGCAAGAAACTTACAAACGGCCGAAGGCCGGTAGATAGGCTGAAGACTGTGCCGTTGCCGCTGGTCCCGCCTGCGTACGTTGTCCCATAGAACGTACCGTTCGTGGCTTGAAGCATGACGCTGTTGGCGTTGGCGCCGTCCGTGCCGTCGAAGTTGTGCAGTGTGGTTAGCGTACCGCCTGGGGTGATTTTGAAGATAGTTCCATCGCCGTTGGCCCCGCCTGCGCTAGTGGTCCCGTAGAAGTTGCCGTCGGTGGAGAGAACCAGCCCTCCGTTAGGGTTGAGGCCGTCAGTCCCGTCGAAGCTGTGCAGTGTGATTACCATGCCCGCTGGGGTGATTTTAGAGACTGTTCCATCGCCGTTGGCCCGCGCTTCGCAAGAAATCGGATGATGCGTCTGTTGCGCAGACCTTGCCGGATTGACTCAGCGTCCTAACCACGGTCGCCCAATACGCAGTCGGGACGATGCCGTCGGCGTCCCCGCTCTCCCTTGCAAGCTTGGGATGGCATCAACCAGTTCGAGGGCTTGCTGCGAGTCGTTACGATTGGCTCCGGTCAGTTGAATGGTGAGAGGAACCCCGCAACCGGCGCAGATTAGATGACGCTTGCTCCCCAGCTTGGCACGGTCGGTAGGATTTGGTCCCGTCTGAGGCCCCCAAAAACCGCTCGCACCGAGCTGCCGTCTACGACTGCCCGTGACCAATCAATCTGCCCGTAGCGCGCTAGCCAGTCTAGTAAGACGAAGTGGATCAGTTGCCAGATGCCGGCCTGTTGCCAATCACGTAACCGCCGCCAGCAGGTCATGCCTGAACCGCAGCCCAGTTCCTGCGGCAGCATTTCCCAAGGGATCCCACTACGCAAGACGAAGAGAATACCTAACAGACACGCTCGATTTGCCAAACGTGGCCTCCCGCCCTTTGGACTTGCCTTGGCAGCAGGAATGAAAGGTTCGATTCAGGCAAGAGTGCGGTGGCCATTGCACACCTCCCGTCCATTAGGGATGTTGCGTGCCTTTCCGCCGGTTGCTAGAAAAATACGGTTTTGTTAGAGGCTTTAAGCGTTACTCCGCAATATAATTAACTTTGATTAACTTTGTAAATTCGATTGTTCTAAATCCAATTCGGATTTTATGGCTGTCTGCGGATAATGATCTTGAGGAGGTTGCTACGAATGAAACTTGCTGCGGTAGGAGCCCTCTTCGCTTTTGCGCTCATAACTGGAGGTTGGGCTCAAAGCCCCCCGGCCATTCCTATACCCCTCGATTTCTTTGGCATACACATGAATGAAGGACCCACCGGTTTCACGACTCCTGTCCTCCAACCGATCATTATCGGTTCAGGCGCTAAGGGAGCAGCGACTAACTGGCCCTACGTCGAAACTGCGCGTGGCACTTACACCTGGAAGTCTTTGGACGCGGTGGCGGCTTTCAACAAAAGTACCGGCAAGCCAGTGTTCGAAGGATACCAGGAGCAACCCATGTGGGCGGTTGGCTCTAACAAGGTTGGCTGTGCCGTAATTTCCGGGGGTATTTACAGTTGTCCCGCCGCCCCTAGCGATGTATCTATGGTTACGCCTTGCCAACAGCCGCTTGCTGGTATTACCACCAAGGACTGCATATTGAAGGAATTCACCCATAGTATGGCGAATCGATATAAATCCACCGGAATTCAGGATGGGTGTGCGGCATCCAATCCACAATGCCACGGCGTGATTGAGATGTATGAGGGCCAAAATGAGGCGCCTTACTGGCCTGGCCCGGGAGGTTGCCCAGCCGGTAGCAGCTGCTTGCCGATAGCGAGCTTTGTACAGATAGAAGCTGATCGGCTGTCCACTATAAAAGACGTTGATCCGAACGTCAAAGTTTGCTCTCCCGCTTTCGAGCCTGCCGCAACTCCGGGGGGTGGTAGCGCAGACATTTTCATAAAGACTTTTCTGACCAATGGCGGCGCTGAGATTCCTTATGACTGCTGGGACTTTCACGCCAATGGCAATACGCCGGAAGCCCAGATAGCTAACGTCAACGTGTTCAAAGGATACCTCGACCAATACGTGCCAGGTGGCTCAGCTAAAGCGACGATCTATGCCACCGAGGCCGGGCGTTGGGGAGGCTGCACGAACATCTCCGATGCGGACGCGCAGGCGTACGTTGGTCGCATTGAGCTCCTGTACTGGTCGAATAATGTGAGGCGACATTACTGGTACGGGTACTCTATCTGCGCGAAACTTAGTAACCAGCCAACCTCTGCGACTCTCACGCCCGCAGGTATCGCTTATGGCAATGTCGAGAGTTGGATGGTGGGATCGACTATGACCGCGGGTTGCACATTGTCGGGCTCCTTCTGGAGCTGCCCGCTGACTTTGGGGAACGGGCACCAAGCATTGGCCGTCTGGTACAACGTCTTCCAGTCCACGGCCACTGCACCCTATTTGCCTGCTTCGCAATATACCGAATACCGCGATCTTAGCGGCACCACTACACCGGTCAGCGGCTCAGTCACATTGGGCGAGGCCCCGATACTCTTCGAGGCCGGGAAGTCGGCTGGCCGCGATCGTGGAGCGAATTGCCAATAACCTTCGATCAGAAATGCCTTTCTATTGCGTAGATCCAAAACAAAGAACTTCTCGCCGGTCGATTCCGTTTCTTCATGCAAGAGCACGTGCCATCTCACAACCGGTTACTCGGCCGGTCTGGGAAAGTGCGGAATACATAAACGAAGCGAATCCTTACACCCGAAACGAAACCCGGCCGATTTTCCGACGCTACCACTGAAAAAGTGCTGTCGCTGTCGCAACTCAGCGGCCTGAAACCGAGAAGTTCGTCTGACTAGGCGGGAATTGCTAATACATCTTTTTGATCAGCTTTACGCCCGGCTCTTCTCAACTCCTCTTCAATCCACGGGTACGTGTGCTTTAGACCCTGGCGCAAGCTGATGGACGGCTCCCAGCCCAGGATATGGCGCAGTCGGGAGTTGTCACTGTTCCGCCCGCGCACGCCTTGTGGTCCTTCTAGGTTGTGTCTTCTCCTCAGCCGCTTATCCGCCACTTCGCACACCAGATCTACCAGTTCGTCGATGGTCACCAATTCCTCTGTTCCCAGATTGAGAGCGTCGCAGTAATCGGACGCCATGATGCGGACAAGCCCTTCGACACAGTCGTCCACATACATGAAGGATCGAGTCTGCTTGCCATCGCCCCATATCTCAATTTCATCTCCGTCGAGCGACAGCGCCACCTTCCGGCTGATAGCCGCCGGCGCCTTTTCTTTGCCTCCGTCGTATGTGCCAAGCGGTCCATAAACGTTGTGAAACCGGACAATACGGGTTTCGAATTTGTAATCCTGCGTGTAATAGCGGCACAACTCTTCGGCATAGAGCTTTTCCCATCCATATCCAGGCTCGGGCTCGGCCGGAAAAGCGTCTTCTTCCCGTAGCGGAGTCACGTCGGCCGCTTTTTGTTTACTTTGTGCATAAACGCATGCAGAGGAGGAGAACAGGAACCGAGTCACATCGTTTTGTCGGCTCGCTTCCAACATATGCGCGTTGATCAGGATGTTATTGCGCGCAATATCGGCATGGAATGCAGTGATATAGCCGATCCCCCCCATGTCGGCCGCGAGATTGTAAACCTGCTCGATACCTCCCCGGGTGGCCATCAGGCAATTGTCCCAACGACGAAGATCGAGGATTTCAAACTCGTCCGCCGGCGAGATTTCATATTCGGGGTACTTCAGATCGACACCGCGCACCCAGTAGCCGTCCGCCTTCAGGCGCTTGACTAGATGATGGCCGATGAACCCTCCGGCTCCGGTTACGAGAAAACGCTTTTTCATATTCATAGTGGTCCTTTCCTGGTTCGGCTAGTAAATATGCCAATTAAAAGCGAATGCTTCATGTATCACATGTACTTCCGACGGCATGACATGTTTCCGACGGGCATGACATGCACTTCTGTGTCTTTCCCCCCTCAGCAGTTTGAGGCACCCTGTTAATAGTGCCTAAAAAGTTTCCCTAGATGGAGGTCTCTATGAGTTGCTCGCATAACGCTATCGCTTTCGATCACAACGGTCCCAAACAGAATTTGTTGCACAAGGGAGAATTCATGTCAGTTAAGTTTTCTTACGATAAAGTCATCCGGCCAGCCATTGCATTTGCAATGGGAATCGGTCTAATTCTGCTTGCGAGCGCCAGTTTGTGGGGGCAAGCGACTGTGAATGAAAGCGCGGAGACAGCCCAAGTCTATGTCGACGGCACGAAAGGCTCCGACTCGCAGTCCGGAACCCAATCCAGCCCGCTCAAGACGTTGAACAAAGCTGTCAGTGTTGCCATCAGCAACAACGAAAAAGGCGTGGGAACACGAGTAATCATCAATCCCGGCACGTACAGAGAAGCCCTAACCCTGACGCCCAGCAAAACTTCTCTGCCGATAACGATGGAAGCAGCCACCAACGGGACGGTAACTGTTTCCGGTGCCGATGTCTGGGGAAGCTGGACACCGTACAGCGGCAACGATCAGATATATCAGCATTCCTGGCCATACGCCTGGGGCACATGTACTGACCCGGCCATTCCAGCGGGGAACCCGCAACAGCAAATTGTCCTGCGGCGCGAGATGATCTTTGTAAACGGCACGCATCTAACCCAAGTTCTCTCTTTAAACGAAATGGCGCAGGGAACATTCTATGTGAACCAAGGGAACAAAACCGTTTACATGTGGCCGGAATCTGGAACCGACGTGGGTTCTGCAACCGTTGAAGTCGCCACCCGGCCTCAACTTCTTTACGGAGACGATGAGTCGAACATAGTGATACGCGGCATAAACTTTCAGTACGCCAGTTCTTGCCGAAGCATTCAGCCTGCGGTGGACTTTGAGAGTTCGCACAATATTCTGCTCGATTCAGATAGCTTCAACTGGAATAACGGCGTTGGCATGAGATTTGGCAGCGGCACGAACGTGACCGCAGAAAACAGCCAAGCGAACCATAATGGCGAAGTAGGATGGGTCACCTACGAAGTGAAATATGGCGAATGGACTTCTGACGAGGGCTCGTACAACAATTGGCGCGGGGCGCAGGGCGCGAGCTATGCATTGACGAGTGAGGGTGGCGATTTCCTGTTGACACACAACAGCACCTTTACAGGAATGAAGACGCTGTTCAATCAGTCGCACGGAATGCATTTGGATACCGACGCTCTGGACGTTACCGTGAACTCGCTGCTATCAGCTAAGAATTATCATACGGCTATGGAAATCGAAGCGAGCGAAGGCCCGGTGACGATTGAAAACAGCCAACTCTGCAGCAGCAATCTTCAAAATATTACTTACACAGGGGGGGTCGCCCTAATAGACGCATCGTACGTTAATCTTACCCACAACACTTTTTACGACAACCAGTTCGGCCAGATCGTGATCGGCGGAAGGCCCGGCGGCATTAGCGTCAAGAATTGGGAAACCGGAGAAGTTTCTCAGGTTTTCAATGAGTATATGATCTCTACTGATAATGTAATCGTCGGAACGGGAAGCCAGCAGCTTTTCGACGATGGCTATCTGTCACAGGATTGGCAGAGATTCGTTTCCACGCTCACTTCCAATAACAACAACTGGTGGAACGGAAATACTGTTCTTGCGTTCACCGTACCCGTACCCAAAGGGGATTCGGTGATGAATTTTTCCGGTTGGAAGTCAATGACCGAGCAGGATTCGAATTCGAACTTCGCGGCACCGACTTCTACGTCGCCATCTAGTGTTTGCGAGGTTAGCCCCGATGCCGAGGATTACTGGTTCGTGACCACTGAGGCCTCTGCGACGGTCAACCCGGGAAGTAAGGCTACGTTTGACGTCTCCGTCATTCCGCTCGGATTTAGTGGAAGCGTTTCGCTTCACGCCGACGTATCACAGCTACCGAACGGAGGCGCCAGCTTCTCACCCGCATCAATCAGCACGTCTGGCTCTTCGACAGTTAGTGTGAGCACAACCGGAAGCACCCAGGCAGGAACCTATCCTGTTACACTGATCGCCGAGAGCGGAGGTATTACGCGGACAATCACAGTTTCTGTAGTTGTCAACTGACAGCTCGGGAAAGCCTGGTGAGCGGCTCTTCCGGATGTTCCTCCCCCCGGGGGGCCGCTCATTTTTTCGTTCCCTGGTTTAGTACCACCGTCGACTGGTGAGGAAATATGGAATATCCGGACACCTGTCACCAACCGCAAGAGTGCCGCACGACGCGGCAACGCCGCTCCCCCCAAACTCCATAGCTCTCAGCGTCTTTTGTTAACCTGACTTATGCACATCCATTCTCGATTGAGTGCGGATTCACTGATGATCATCTCGTTGAAGATCCACCCGCAGGGTTTGCTAGAAATCTGCAGTCCCCTCAAGACCACAGCCACAAGCGGGTTTTGAATAGTTCTTTGGAAACCCACTAAAAATGCGGGCTCCCGACATTTGTTTTTGGAGAGGCGTTCTATGCATAAAATTCTATGCACAGCCAGCCCTGTATTATCAACAACTTGCAAGCAGACCTCATTAGCTACACACAGCGGGTTTTGCACTCAGGTCACGAAGCTGTGCATAGGTCAGGTGTTATCTAACTCGAACCGCAATAGTTGCTTGGGAAAGGCCAGGAGCGCAGAGCGAACTTGACGCCAAGAATAGAATCCTGGGCTGCCCTCAATGGCATGACGGAAGGTCCGCAGCGAAAAATGGTGTCGCACGTTGACACGATTTACCCGACTGGGCAACAGCATCATCTGAGCTGAATTCATCCATTCTCGACACGTGCCGATCAACGAATATCCGAACCCAGACGCAAGATGGAAAACCTGCGCATTGATGAATCCAGCTGGAGCTGCCATGTACCGAACTTCTTCTGCGATCACACCTTCGAGCCATTCTTTGCTCCCCCGAAGCTCCTCGGCGCATGCCTGTTTAGACATAAAGGTCAGTTTACGATGCGTGGTGCCATGAGTCCCAAGAGAGAAACCCCTCTTCCGAAGTTCCCGGATTTGCGGCTCTCGAATGAAGCCCGATTTCTTGAGGCACCTGTCTCGCGTCAGGAAGAAGGTAGCCTTGACGCCGTGCATTTCAAAGAGATCGGCCGCACGCATTGAGCTTTCATGTCCGTCATCAATGGTAACGACAACGTAATGAGGAGGGATTTCCTGGTTAGACTTGAGCCTGCATTCGAGCTCTGCAAAACCCTCCACCACGTAACCTTCCGCTTTCAGAAACTCCAACTGCTCGCGCAATTGCTGATCGCTTATGACGTACTGGGTGGTCGCATTCCCAATTACGTGGTAAGTTAAACAACTAAAGCTCTTTAGCATCCTGCCCGCGTGAATTGTTCTACGATCTGGTACAGGATTGACGCGCCTTTGGATGTTGACCTTCTCCATGAGCGTCATTTGTAAGTTTTGATTCGGAGGAGTTCGAGAGAATTATTCCAGGCGAACTGCGAACCCCCGATGAGATAACGTCGCCAGAGTCTTCGCGGTTCCATGAGCAAACGAAAAAGCCATTCCAACCCGTTTTCTCTCATCCAGGACGGCGCACGTTTAACTCGCCCCGTGTGAAAATCGAACGCGGCGCCAACGCCCAACATAACTGGGACTTGCAGTCGCTCACGGTATTCCGCCATCCAGCGCTCCTGTTTCGGCGTACTGAGTCCGACCCAAAGGACATCCGCGTTCGTTGCCTCGATGCGAGCTGCGACATCTTGTTTTTCTCGTTCAGTCAAGGATCGAAAGGGGGGCGAGTAGGTGCCTACGACGCGAGTGCCGTATTGCTGTGTTAATACTTCCGCTAGATGCTCCGGCACGCCTGGGGCGCCACCATAGAGGAAGTGGCGATACAGATCTGCGGTGAGCCGGCAGAAGGTTTCCATCAACTCGGATCCGGAGACGCGGTGCGTTAGAGCATATCCTTCCCATCGTCCTCGCCACAACAGAGGCATTCCGTCCGGCACGACCAGATCGGCTGAGTTCAGGATATCTTTGAAAGAAAGTTCGTGTTGAGCTTCGGTGACGCCGTGCATTCCGGTCACGGCAACAAAGTGAGATCCGTTGCGATCAGAAATCCAGCGTTCCATTTGCGCTACCACGTCACGGATCTGAATGGCATTCACCTGAACACCCAATACCCTGAAGACTCTCGCTCGAAGCTGCTGTTCACAAACCGCTGGCTGCTGAAGCAATTGACCATCCATAAATACTGCTCCTTTCGGAGTTGGTGGACGAGCTATCGTTTTTTCAAATGCAAGGGGTAATGAACACCGAGCTGTAAGGTGCGATTGCGGCCAACATCACTCACTGTTGCTCACTGCTGTCCGTAATTACCAGACCACATCAAATTCAGTGGAGACTTCCCGTTTTGAAGTCCCAGTGCTTAAGCCGCAATATGCCGAGTACTACGCCCTTAACGAGAACACCAGGACCATCAACGGCTTATTGACGGTCGGTGAGAGCCCCATACTGCTCGAGGCTGCAGGACACGCCACCCCGAGACCTACCCCTCCGAGTGGGCTGGGAGGAAAGGTGA
Source organism: uncultured Acidobacteriaceae bacterium (assembly GCA_963714225.1). Classification (GTDB taxonomy): domain Bacteria; phylum Acidobacteriota; class Terriglobia; order Terriglobales; family Acidobacteriaceae; genus Sulfotelmatobacter. The sequence continues at coordinate 31,109 of CAVQNY010000002.1, forward strand.
TGTGAGCAACCAGCTAGCGGCTAGCAGGCTGCTGAAGAATCAAATTCGCCTTAATTTTATTTGAGTCCGTAGCTGGCGGCGTTCAGCGCCATCGTCCGCCGCCGCTGTTTCCACTGTCGCTCAATGATAAGAGCTAGCGGAACGTCCAAGACATGGGTGAAAACCTGGCTGGCTTCAGGCGTCTTGTGTGGCGCTTGCGGTTGTTCAAGAGTCGCACAGGCACAGTGCTAGCCACTCGGTTACCTGAAGCCGAAGCCATTGTCAGCTAATTAGTAGACACTACTTCCTCGGTCGTTTTCCTTCTAGCGGATGTATTAATCACTCCCCGTTACCGATCCGCCGGAAACGAATGTGATCTGCTTTCCCCCGGTAATCACTTCTCCCACCACTTTTCCGGGAGAGAAGTGTGCCGTCATAGTTGGAACGACGAGTACTCCCTCGATCTGGGATTCGTTGTTGAGCCCGCCGCTCGTGGAAACGCTGCCTTCCACAACGATCAACACGTTAGGAATGTACATGCCCTCCCCCCACGTGATTGTGCCGCTATTCAGTGTCAGGTTCCCTTCGACCACAACCACCCAGTTGGTCTTGCAAGGGCGACCTCCGCTGACGGTGGGACTGTCGCATGCCAAAAGCAGCGTTTGCCGATTGCCCAAATTGATTTGACTCACGACCAGGACGTTCTGTCCGCCGGGGTTAACGGGCGCGATTCCCAACGACCCGTTTATCGCGGTTGCGCACAGTGCACCCATGTTACAAGAAAGGGACAAAGCGGAGGCAAGGCCGTGCGAAGCATCCGAGGCGGCCTGCGCGAGCAGCGAGTTATCCTCCACCGTGCCGCCGAGGATGTCCACGCCATTGGTGTTGATTCCAGTGTTCGACGAAGCGTAATACAGCGTTCCGTCTACCGTTGGCTGGGGACTCCCGCCGCCCCAACCGGATGCCTGGCTGGTGCCTGCTATACCGATGTTAGGGCATATAGGCCTAACCCCGCAGTTGGCTGAGTTATCGTAAACACCTGCGCCGGGCCCGTTTATGCTGAGTTGAGTACCCTGGGTGCCAAATCCTGCGACCCCTGAGCCACCAAGGGTTAGGATACCCCAGTAGTCTGGTCCGGCAGTAGCGAAGTTCACTCCGCCGACGGATTGGGCCCTGGCAATTGAGCTTTCGCCCCAGATCCATGTTAATGTCAGAACCATAATGCTTAGCTTCCTGCTCATCGTCATTGTCATTGTTTTTCTCCTTTTCAAAAGACTGTCGTATTTCTACGCTGCTCATTGCTGCAATCTTTTACCTGGGCCAGGCGTCGGCGTTTCGCCTTATGTGGGGTTCGGTAGTTATGTAAATTCAGAATTCAGATGCTCTTGAGAAACTGAAAACCAAATCAAGTGGCTGCCGGCGGAGAATAATCGGCGTCATCCAATGCATCTCGACCTCACTAGCTAAAATATTGCTCGCTGACAGTCGAGCAAAAACTATGCTGCCATAAGTATGGCGCGCTGATAGATATCCATGAGGATCGGATAATTTTTCGCTGCCGTATACTTAGTCTCATATTCCTGTCGCGCTTCTTTGCCCATGGCACGGAGGCAGGCGGCGTGTTCCCAGGCCCAGTCTAGCTTCTCGGCCAAGTCTGCGGCATTTCCCGGCACAAAGTGGAGCCCCGTGCGTCCATCCTCCACGATTTCCTGCATCGCTCCTAACCGGGAACAGATGACCGGCACGCCACAAGCAAAGGCTTCGGCGATAGTCACGGGAAAATTCTCATACCATTCACTGGGAAACAAGAGGAGACGTGCTTTGTTTATCGCCGCTATCACCTGTTCTCGTGGTAATGGGCCTTGTAAGTGGACATTGTGAAGACCACTTCGCGCAATATACTGCGCCAATTCTTGGCGTTCGGGGCCTCCGCCGATGATGACCAATGGTATGCGGTTGCGAAGAAGACTGCAGGCCTCGATTAGAGTGCTAACGCGCTTTTCTGGGGAGAGGCGCCCCACAAATAGCACGTAGTCTTTAGGAGAGCGATCCTCCCCCAAGTATGGGTCAGGATAGACGAAATTAACTTTTACAAAAACCTTGTCAGCAGGAAGTCCTACTTGCACAAACTTGCTACGGGAGAACTCTGTAAGAGCAATGTAGCACGTCACGTCTTCAGTCCAAGTGTGAAGGCGGCGGTGGACAGCCAGCATTGTTGCCACACCCGCCGTTGCTGTGCGGGAGTTGCGATAACAGCCGTGAAGCACGCTTCGTGAAAGACCGTGTTCGGGACATTCTTCACAAATATGGCCCTGCCGGTAAAAGGTTCCCCCAGGGCAAAAAAGTCTGTAATTATGAAGCGTTTGTACCACCGGAATTCCCGCTTCCCGACACACCGAGTAAATCGATGGAGATATCATCACAAAAGTATTATGAATGTGCACGAGTTGGGGTTTGCGTTCAAGTAGCAGGTCGGCAAACTCGCGCCGAGTATCTCTAGCCCAGATGAGCCTACAGGCCAAGCCCAGCTTTCCCGCTCCCGAATACGATTCCACCTCCCAATTGCTTCGACGATAGGCCGTGACATCGTGGCCGCTACGTTCCAAGAGATGAAGTTCCTGATCAAAAACTACATCCTCGCCGCCTTGTTGCTGATACTCATTGTGAACGAGAGCTATATTCATGCTGTCATCTCTCGAGGAACACCTAGCTTGTTGCAGGCAAAAGACCGAACTAACTGGCCATTCGAGACGTATAATACCTCTTTTCGCTTAGATATGTAATCCAGAAGTTCTTCCAATTCATTCCAAAGCCCCAGTTCATCGATCTCCCATGAGTGCCCGTAAAGGTGCCAAACGCCACCATTCTGCAGTACAGAGTCAAAAAGTCTCTTACCCAGCCCGAGCCAATTGCCAAGCAATGCCATATTGTCCAAGCCGGCCTCGAGGCTTTCCTTTGTTCGTGCCCTTAGTATGTTCTTGATGTAACTGGACCTGGAATGCGGAAATATCTGTATCGTCGTCGGCATTTCGAAAGGGTTAAAGTCCAGATGAGTGGACAACATGCGAACAGTGCGTGCACCGCGATATCCGGCTTTCATCAGAAACCGTATCACGTTCGAGTCGTACCGGCCCCTGGGATAACAGAACATTTGGACTTCTGCCCCCAGAATGTCTTCCAATATTGGCTTGCAGGGACTAATTTCCTTGGTTAACACTTCGATAGACTGTCCCCAGAGAAGTTCGTGCGAAAATCCGTGCGCCCCGATTTCGAAGCCTTCAGACGACAATGACTTCAAGTCTGCGTGACTAAGGGAGGACCGTCCTTGGTATGGGGAGATAGGGATGTAAAAGGTCCCCAGAATTCCTCTGGACTGCAGTAACCCGGCAATTCTTCGATCGGCTCGATCCCCATCATCCCAACTCGTCGTGACAATTCTAGGTCTTTCCACGTTTGCCGAACGTCCCACGAACGATTCGTGTTCGCACGCACTGCTACGCATTCCGAACCTGCTCTTGACCGCTTATGGCGTTCGTCCCAACCGTTGCAACAACAGTCTGATCTGCGGAGCTCTCACATTCTGGCGCGCTGCATCTCGAATTATGCGGACTTTCGGGAGCTACCATGAGAATAGACCGGCTATTAACCCGCCAACATGCCTGCAAAGTCCTGCGAAGGACCAGGTCGACCGCACCTTTGGCACAGCGCTAAGCCTTATATTTGCGGCCGCGTTATCCTGGAGCGAGCTGGCCTGGGTGAGCGTTACATCCGTTTGTCTGGTGATGGTTGCCTTTTCTTCAAACACAGTTCGGTTTGCCATGATTGGACACTTTCCACAGAAAGCTGAGCCATCTCAAAATGATTTCGGGAAAATCCTTCGCAGTCGATAAGCTAAGCGAGCGAAAAGCGCTCAGGCGATGTGGACAGTTCTTTTAGGTACGAAGCTCGGAAGTCAGCGATTCCGGAATATTTCAATGGGCGTCATATCTGCTCAGCGAGTTAGAACGCGCTTCCACATTTCAATTTAACACTTTGTGAAGGACTGACATTAGATTCTTAAGGTGAGCCACTCCAAGGGATCGCATGGAGTAGCTAGCTATAATCGCGATTGAAGACTATTTCACTCCGGTCGAAAACCAGCCAGGGTTTCAGTTGCGAGTCCTTCTCGACTTGGCAAAAAAATTTGTTTCCCTGTTTACGCATCAGAGGCAGTCGATTCAGCACTCCCTGGCTTAATCTCAGGAGCGCAAGAAAATTACGCGCGCCGATCGTGGAGGTGAGGAGATGAAGTTTCGTATGTTTGCGCCGCTTTAGGCCCCGCTCATCCACGTTAAAGTCCCAGTAAGGGTAAGCGCGCACCGTGAATTTATGCTCGGCCATGAAAGAAGAAACGGTCTTGAAAACCTCATTTTCATTCCAGCGATAAACATAGTTGGGAATAGCGGAGTCGCGTAGGCCAGCGGAGGTGCAGCCATGGGCGACAACCGCGGTGATCTCGTACGGGAAGGAGAAACCCATCCTGACGAGGACGCGCATGAAGGCGGAGTCGTTTGGTTCGAGGAAGATGACATGCCTGCGGGAGACGCGCAACATTTCACACACGGCGCGGTGAGGCGAACGGCAATGGTGAAGGACTTCGTGAGCGAACACCAAGTCGTATGAGTTGTCGGGAAGCCCCATATCTTCGGCGTCCACGGCCAGCTGTCGTATTCCATTGGTGTTTTTCGCCGGGGCCCGGTCCATTGCAGAAGCGAGATTCGTGAGCGATATGTTCTTGAATCCCAGTTTCTGGAGAGTATCAACATCGTCCTTTGTTCCTCCCAGGACGAGAACAGCCCACTCTTCCTGGTCAGCCCCTTGCTTCGATAGACGCGCAAGAATGGAGTGGAATTGCGTTCTTGTTTTCGGTGTGTGTTTAGCGTGTTCGCTTGTTTCCATCGTGACACCCGATTACTGCGAGATACCCAGATCCGCGGGTAAAGGAAATGTGACCTTGCAGGGGGATGCAGCACAAGATTTCATTTTCCGGCGGAGAAATTCCGAGTAGCCCAAGACGGCAAAGAAGATGAACGGGACATGCCAAAAAAGGTTGGGAGTGAAGAACGAACGAACCGAAACTACCGCCATCACCCCTGAAGCTTCCACTGACAGTGAGTTTTCGAACGGATCAAGAGACGAAGTTCGGAGCGATCGCAGCAAGCACCACCAGATAGCAAGCAACGTGACAACCACCGTGACCATACCCAAGAGACCAGTTCCCATCAGAACTTCGAGGTATTCACTGTGCATACTTCCTGGGTCCTCGCGCAGCCGGGTCACGATAAAAGACCTTCCGGCAGCATAGGCACCATATCCTACTAACGGATGCTCCAAAAATTTCTGCCACCCCAACTGCCAGAATTGCACTCGGCCACTTAGACCTTGAATATCTTGATCGCTCTCACCTCGCCGGAGGAAATCCCAAAGCAAGCCACTAGCCGCGAGATAGAAAGTAAACAGCGTGGTGCCGCAACCGAGTGCCAAGCTTAACCATGCCCGTTTCGAGAGTGACAGCACCAGAATCGCACCCAGCACAAAGCCGGCAAGTGCAGATCGGCATTGGGCGAGGATCATGGTTACGAAGCTCGCTACGAAAAGCAAGCCGTAGCAGGCTCGATCAGACTTGGGGCCTCGCGCGCGCAATAACCGCGAAAGAGCAACAATTGCAAGGACCGCACCGAACTCACCCACGCTGTTTGCGCTGACGGCCGGAAAAATCCCCTCCAGTTGAACCCCGAGGATTCCAACTCCATTTCCCGGGTGAAGTGCCTCTTCGGGCCAGATGAGCACTCCCAGCCAGACCGATGCGAGTAAGAGCCCGTACAGTGTCCAAGTCCAATTCAGCAAGTTTCGATATGCGTCTATCGATCGGACCGTAACAAGTACGGCCGCGAGCATTGCAACATCGACCAAATATTCCATGGACTTGTAGAGTGTCCACGCCGGATAAACAGACCACAGCGTCGAGGCGACACAGAGGAGAGAATAGGCGGTCACCATCCCGATAAGTCCGCGCAGCATGGAAGATACCCAGAGTGTTTGCCGGAGAGCGAGGCGCACCAACAACAGTAGGGCCGTTAGAGACACAAGAGCAACTCGGAAAAAGGCCCAAGAATCTAGCCCATCTTCAGTGAGGAAGTTCCCCGTTCGTACGCGGAATGCAAGCCCGCTCACAAACAGCAGTAGCCAAACACCGTGCCACCACCTCGAAGATCTCAATAGCGATTTGAACTTTTTCATTCCGTCGAACAACGCCTTGCCGAAGAGGATAAGAAGCAGGGGCGCGGAAAGAGCCAACGTCGCGGTAAGAATACTGCCAAACAGTTGTAAGGCTAAGATCGTCAGAGCACCGACGAGCACAAACGCACTGAATTCGCAAACGAATCTAAATTTCTGAGCATTCATTCGACTTCGCAACCTATCGTGCCGATCTATGTTTCTAACGAACTTCTAGTTATTAGCCAACGCCCAGCGAAAGGAACTCCATCATGCCTTACGACTTTCCGCAGACTTCTCAAACTCGGCAAGGACTATCTTCTTGCCGATCGCTCGTTCGTTCGCCCTCCAGCGGGTATCCCAACCGTTTTAGGGCTTCTCCTGCGTATCGCTGAATAAGCTCCACTTGGGCATCAGTCAGCTTTTCACGCCAGCCCCCAACAGAACCACTGCGCACGTGACGGTCTTGCTCCCGACCGCTCCTGCTCTTTGTTTGTCGTCTGTCTTCCTTGATTCGCATACGTTCCACGGTGTTATTGGCGACGGCAGCACGAACTATTTCAGGATCGGCATCGACCTCGAGGAACCGCAAAATCTGCGAAAGAATCGTCTCCGGACTATTACGCATGTCCTCAAACTTAATCACCAAAAGATTCCCGCGTTTGCCGACAGGCGAGTCAAGCCAGCTATGTACGTGATCATTCCAGGGAACAAATCCTTGTACGTCACCGCGCAGGGATGCCAACAGGTAACGGTCGAAGGTATAGTCGGCGTAGAATCGAACGGTTGCCCGAGCATGGTCGTACTCCGAGATCACCACATCCCGTAAGTCACGCGCTAGATAAATCGCTTTCTTGTATTCCTTGCGATAGCCTTCATGGGTCTGAATCACTCGACCGCCGCTCGGTAACGTGGCTGGGACCTGACCGTGCGCGCCGACTCTGGGGACCAACATATCCACATTGTCGAACTCTCCAGACTTTCCGGTCAGACTTTCGATCAGAAGGAATCGTAGCCAATATTGGCCGGACCTGGGGTAAGAAGCGAGAAATACGTCTTGTGAGTCCATCCCCCTATGCCGAATCCATATCAAAGGTACGCGCCATCTTGTCCTCGCAGCTTCGAAACGCAGTCGCTTTAAGCCGTACATCTCCATCTTTGGTCTCCTTGTGGTCAGGCTGGATTCACTGCCGCAGGCTAGTTCAATGTGTTGGCGTATGTCCGATGTGACAATTTAGCGGCCGTTCGAGGTGACGAGTTCTTCGTAAATGTGGGCTAAGCGCTGGCCATTCTTCTCCCAATTGAAGTGCTCTGCCACACGCTCGCGAGCAGCCTGGCCGAGGCGCGAGCAATATGAAGGATCGCTCGCGAGCTGTACCATGGCTGCGGCGAGATCGCGGACAACCTGTCCCGGCGAGATGACAGGGACCTTGATGCCAGTCTCGGCGGTAACCTGAAGCGCGGTTCCACCGAGATCCAGGCATATGACTGGGCGGCCCGCTGCCATAGCTTCGACGCTGGCCCAGCCGCTCGAGTCATGCAATGCGGGATGCAACAGGAAGTCGCATTCAGCAAGTTTTTGCAATACTTGAGACCTGGGGATGATCCCCCAGAATTTCACGTGATCAGCAACCTTAAGTTCTTGGGCTAACTTTCTTAATCGTCCCAGTTCAGGACCATCGCCGATGAACCAATATTCGCTAGTTGTAATTTGATGATGGAAAAGTGCAAAGGCTCTCAGGCCAAGCTCAAATCCTTTCAGGTGCAGCAGACTACCGATGCTGACCACACGACAGGTATTGCTGTGTCGAGAAGGAATACTTTTGAGCTGACGAATCTCCTCTGCGCACAAAGCGGCGTGAGACATTACTGGAACTCTCTTACAACCTAGAGCCCGGAGCCGGATCTCAGTTTGGGGGGTCGTTGCTATACTGACCGAGGCTCGTCGCGCAGTCAAGCGCACGAAGGGGTCGAGCTCACCCAGTCTACGAGCGACGTTACGGAAAAGTTCGTATACCTTTCCGCGCAGGCTGAGTGAAAACCAGATGCTACGCGGCATCGATTCTCCTCCGCCCACGGGACCCCAAACAAACGGTACAGGCAGAAATCCCAGAAAGCTAGGTACACAGTACTTACCAAAGGTCACATGATGCGATAGATCGAAGCCCACCTTGCGATGAAGCTTTCTCGTCGCGAAATAGGCTCCGACTTGCCACAAATAATAGTAAAGACGGATTCCTCGCTGGCGTTTTTTCCAAAATCCGATCCAACGTGGCACGTCGAAATAGACGAAGTGAATATTGCGCAAGTCTAAGGTGGTCAGCGCGCCCTCAATCAGTGGGCGATTGTTCGCACGGGTTATGACCCACATGTTGCAGGATTTGGAAATTTCCCGCACCCAATTCCAACCAATCCCAGGCTCTGAACCTCGGTTTGGTTCACACGCGTATGCGCAAACGAGAACGTTCAATCGACGGGCCGGAGGAAGCGTCGGCTCTTCACTGCTATCGCCTATGTCTACAGCTGTTCGACCTTGTCTCATCTCTGTACTGGAAGTGGGCATGAACGTATGCTGCTCCATTTCGAGCCGAGGATCCCTTGGAGAAGATCACGCTGGCTGTGCAAATTCTCAGAAACTCGATGCTTTTTCCAACGTCCGAGAGCGGTAAAATTCGATCACACTCTGAAGGATTTCAGGTAGGTTCTTAGTCGGCTTGTATCCGATTAGCTTTTCGATTTTTGAAATGTCAGGCAAGCGATACATCATGTCCTCGAAATCTCTGCCATAAGCGACGTCGTAGGGCACAAACTGAATGGAAGACGATGTTTGTGTCAGCTCTTTGATCATCTGTGCCAGCTCGAGGATAGTAATCTTCTCGTAGTGACCAAGGTTGAAAATTTGCCCCACCGCCGCAGGGGTATCGACAAGCTTGATCAGTGCATCAGCAACGTCTCCCACCCAGGTAAAGGATCTCACCTGGCTGCCGCTTCCGTAGACCGTTATAGGACGCTCCTCCAATGCCTGCTCAACTAATCTCGGAACTACCATCCCATATTGCCCAGTTTGTCGTGGCCCAACAGTATTAAACAACCGGACGATAATGACTGGAACGCGTTTCTCGTGATAGTAGGCGAGTCCCAGAAACTCATCGACAGCTTTGGATGCGGCATAGCTCCACCGGCCTTTGTATGTCGGACCAAGGATCAGATCGTCCTCTTCATTAAAGCGTATTTTGTCCGACTTTCCATAAACCTCCGAAGTTGAGGCAATCAAGACCTTACGTTTTTTCTTGGCTGCCATTTCGAGTACAAGCTCAGTCCCTTTAATGTTGGTTTCAATTGTGCGGACCGGGCTTTCTACAATCAGCCTCACGCCGACTGCTGCCGCCAGATGAAAGACTACATCTGCCTCGTCCACGAGTTCCGCAAGAAGATTGCGATTGAAGATCGTGTCGATGATGTAATGGAAATTCCTGTTTGGTTTTAATGCCGCGATATTCTCGCTGCTGCCTGTGGAGAGATCATCGATCACAGTAACTTGATAGCCTTGACTCAGCAGAGACTCTGCCAGATAGGAGCCAACGAATCCTGAACCTCCAGTAATGAGTGACTTCACGTGTTCTCTCCTTGATTGAGACTCAAAGTTAGCGGTTGAGATTTAGAGTTAACGCTGTCGGTTGTGCTTGAAAGCGTAGAGGGGGATCGATGCGCAACCCGATGTGAGTTGCGATGAAGCATGGTTGCGGCAAGCACCAAAACGGCTGTGTTAGAAAAAACGGTCGCCAAGATCGCCCCACGAAGCCCAAGAGCCCAAACGGCGGGAATGCCAAATAGAACCGCAACCACAGCGGAACTGGAGAACGCGATAAATACTAATGAGGGCAATTTTATGGCCCTCAGGGCGGTGCATTGAACGGTTGCAGCAATCCGAACAATTGACGATAAAGCAACCAAAGGAACTAGACCGGTCACTTCCATATACTTCCCTGCATAAAGGAAGCGGACAATCGATGACCAAAAAATGAGAAGGAGAAGCCAATAAGCTGCTGTGCAGCCGGAGTAAAGCCAGGTTGCCTTCCAGACAAGCCGCTCAACGCTCGCTGCTCCGTGATCGTGATATCTGCGGGCCGCATAAGGAAGCAGGAGTAGCGTAAATGCGACAAACAACTGACCGATCGGCGACGACAAGTTCAGCAGGGATTTAAGTGCTCCTGTTTCTGCAAGCCCCCGAAACTTGCCAAGCAATGGGTAGTAGATCGATCCGGACAAGGTTATCGAAACGGAGCCGGCCAAAGCCCAGCGACCGTAGACCCAGTGTTGTCGGAGGACATCTACCAAGCGTGGGCAGGCAGGCGTTAATTTTAGGCAAGGTTTGAATTGAGCCAACAATACGCTCCCTGCAAGCAGGCTCCCTGCCGCCATGGCTACGAAAGCGATCAAGGGCGAGATGAGATGCATTACATACGCAAGTACTAAGCCGCTCAGAACTATTGCCGAGTAAAGGAGCGCCGCGATCACGGCAGGCCGGGGTGTAAGTTTCACATACATCGCACTCCGCGCCGCGTAGAAAAACTGGACACAGGGTACCGCAAGCATGACTCCCACAAAGGCTTGCTTCAGGCCGCCGGACGTCCCGAGTTCGCGCAATACCAAAGCGATGCAGCCAAGAACAAGCACACTAATCAAAGCTGCGCCCCCTTGAATCCGTAGGAGAGTGCCCCAGTATTCTTGGAGACAATCTTGGTATTCCGAAGAACCAAAAACGCTCATCGGCTCGATAATCAGGGCAGAGTAGACAACTTGCAGCAAAACAAAGACTTCAAAAGCAAGGGCGAAAGCTCCGTATTGCTCAGGTACCAACCAGCGCGCCAGCAAAATGGCAACCAAAAAGTTAGACCCTGAGATTAAGCCCTGGTCCATGACGGCGAACGAACCCTTCTTCACCCACTTCTTGCCACGTGAACACGATTCGAGCAACCACCTGCTCACTAAATAGCACCCTTTGTCTAAGTTTGTTGCACGCATAGGCGTCTGAAGCTATCTCCCATGGCAGTCACTTCCAGTTTGAGTAAAAGTTGAAAACTGTTGCTTGCGCGCGCTGCGCAAGCAGTACATTGAAGCGCAAGCACTTTATAAGTCCGCAGCACCGCAATATCAACTTTGAGTAACGATCCAGGATTACTTGATACTTCCGAAGAGTACGGGAGAGTCGCCGCGTTGGACTTCGCGAGCCGCATCCAGAACCGCATTGAGCCTGTTGAATAGGTGTGTCTTTGATTAGGTGTGTCTTTGATTGCCAACACTTCTTGCGTGGGGATGCACGACCGTTATCGCTTCGACGAAGGTTTCGAGTCTAACAATGATACATACTTATCCTCACGATCGGCGGGTTGCACTGAGACTGAGCTTGTGTAAAAAGCCATCGTCATTGCAGCCCACGTGCTGGGAGATGAGGTAAACTGAACTGCAACAGTACCACTGGCACTAAGATCATATTCGCTCATATTACCGGCAGTAATTGCTCCGCCAGCTCCAGTCCATGAGCCTAAAGTTCCCCCTGCTGTTGGAGCAGAAATGTCACCGTTAACACCCGCTGTTGCATAAAGCAACTCTCCAGAAACTGCAGTAGCCAAGGTCGGAGTATTGACCGTCGTTCCCGCTACGCTATTAGCTGCTGAAACGTCCTTATCAAAGCTGAAAGGTCCACCAGAAAACTCGTCCGCCCAAGCTGCTACAGATACTGATCCCGTATACGAAATAGTAATAGTCTTGCTAGCATTTGATGGGGCAGAAAGTAAGTACGCCATCCAAACTTGGCCCGCCCCGCTTTGTAACGCAGAAGGCGAATTGGGAGTGAGTGTATATGCATTATTATTTGAATCATTCACACTAACTGCCGTGAGTGCAGATCCTAACGTTGTTATTCCAACACATACAAGATTGCCGAGCGTCGGGTTAGCGCCCAATGTTATGGTGTCTGGAGATGAGGAAGGCTTATATCGTACCGCTCCTTGAACATGTGTAAAGCTTGGACTCGTAGTCGTACTTGTACAGTTAGTAAATTGGAATGAAGAGACATTTGTCGTCCAGTTTGTGCTTCCATTAGCTTGGAGGTACTGGTTCGTATACCAAAAGGTGCAGTCATCAACAGGATCTATGCTCATGGAGGTGTAGTCGCCCCAGTTGTTCACGGACGGCTGGACCCCGGTACCGCTGATGACCGTTTTCTCGCCCTCAAGCGTTCCCACCGGATCGTTGGGCACGCGTCCGGTGTAGAAGATCGATGGGTAACTGCTAGAGCTTGAACGACTGTAGCCTAATGCTATGTCCCCAGCTTTATCCATAGCAATACTGCCCATCCAGCGTGAATTCGAATCGGGCTCATACGTCCCTTGCTGGAAGACAATCGGGTTGTTGCCCGGGCTCCGTATTTCGTACCAGCGCACCCCAATGCTGCTCCCGGCATTAACGGAGTGATTGACGACCATCGATTCGTGGCTTCCAAAGTTACGGTATGCCAAGCGATACATGAGCCGGTCACTCCAGGTGGTCAGCTGCTCGCTGGTTCCTGGTTGTGACACACAGGCCTGATTGCTGCAGGAATTGTTAAATGCGGCAACCGAAATACTCGTCGGCCCGGTGAGAGTCGTGTTGGAAGGATTGGAAAAATCCACGTGAAATTGCCAGAGATTCAGCGCGTTTGTGCCGAGGCCGACGATGTAATTAGGTGAGCCAGTTGGCGGAGGTGTCGAACCATCAAGGTCGGAGGGCAACAGACTAAGATAGTGAGATCCCAGTTGAAAGCACTGCGCGGTCGCCGCTGCGCCAGTAAGCATTGAGTTTCGTTCCAGTGCGCAAATGTACGGGCCGACGTGGGAAAACGGCGATACAGTTTCCATGTCGATTGATAAGTAGTAGGCGTCGGGCCACACGCTCATCTTGGGGTAGTCGGGAAAGTCGTTGGGGAGGGGAAAAGCGTAACGGTAAAAGGTGCCGGTTGCATCCGAAGTAGTGGAAACAGCCACGCACTGGAAGTAAGGCCCGCCGCTTGGCGCGGCGCGTTGAGTCAAAACCCAGCGGCCGGCAGCCTTATCGTACTGCGCGATTGGATCTCCGTTATTATGTGTCTCGCACGGACCGCCAAATCCCGCCCACAATGCATTTCCAAGCACCGGACCTTTAATGAGCGCGCCGGTACTCTTGTTGTAGACCGCGAAACTGACATTGACCCATTGAACATATTGTGTGGCTCCAGCCGCGCCATTAGCGTCGGGCTGTCCCCAAGATCCGGCAGAGGCCGACGCTGCCTGAGCTTCAAAGCTCACTCTAGAGGTCGTCGCCACAAGTTGCGCCGCCGATTGCTGCAAAACACTGTCCACCGGGCTAGACGCGAGGTTCTCGGGCAGCGAGTTCTGCGGACGTAGCTCCGTGCGATCCTCCTCATTGGAATCGGCGGCGCCGCTCATCGTGAGCACCTTGAGGTCTCTTACGGCGGGCGAAACATCGTGCTTTACTTTGTCCAGTACGATGGGGCCTACTTGAACGGATGGCCCCACAGATGCCACCAGGCGTGGGTTCAGTTTGCGAAATTGCGCCGGAATCATGGCGACAGATAAAATAGCCAGCAGGGCTATCACAATAAAACCACTGATCTTCATATCGAACCTGCTCTGTCAGGGGACCCTGACTTTCCATATTTCGTTTCTTTGATGCCCCACCTTTTTTCGGTGTGGCTTGTTCTGTGTAAGTTATTTCGTTTAGCTTCATGATCGAAGCTCATCTCAAAAGTCTGTAGGTCTAATCACTGGTTTGTCGACGCGGGAGATTGGCATCACCTTCCGCAGACACCCGAGGAGGGTGTCCTTGTTATCCGTGATAGCTGGTCAACTCGTTATGGCCCCTTTTCTTCAATTCAGTTCCCTCTCCCAGATAAGGAGCCATTTTGCTGGCGAGGACCGCTACTTCTGGTTCGAGGAACATTGAACTGTTGTCAGCGGCTTCCCGACGCGCGCTCGATGCCGCAGGCATTACCTGTACATCCAGATGTTTCAGAAGTCCGCCCCAGCCCAATTCCAAATCCGAATAACGATCGAGAGACTGCTTGGAAGTTCTGAAGAGTACTGCTCGACCCGGGTGGGGCTGCGGTCGGTAACTACGTGCTGCGACAGTCAGGATCTGCATGGAACTTCGCAGGCGGCCACGATTCATGCGCAACCGAAGATCATAAGAGATGTGCAGTACCTTTGCATAGAGCCGCTCCTGGACTACGCTCAATCGGTCTAGGATATACACGGCTTTGTCCCGCACTCCCAGTCGGCGCAAAATCGAAAAATGAAATCTTAGCCTCTGGAACAGCAGATTAAACCGGGTTTCCTGCGGAAGTTTCTCCCTATAAGCCGGATTGTAGGCCTCAAACAAAGCCAGTAGGGCAACCCGCTGGCCCTGAGCAAAGAGTTGTCTAGCAATTTCGTACGCAATCACTCCGTTAAAGCAATAACCCCCGAGATAATAAGGACCTTCCGGCTGTTGTTCTCGCATAGCCCGGGCAAAATGACTAGCGATATCTTCCATCTGATAGGGGACAGATAGCTCAGCCAGCTCTGATAGTTCCAGATAAAGACCAAAGAACGGCTGGTCCAAGCCCAGACGGTGTGCTAGAGCTCCACGGAAAATATGGGGAGCACCGATGAGGAAAAAAGGAGGTTTAGAGCCTAACGGCTGAATCGGGATCACTGCCCCCGACCGCCGTGAAGAGGTCTGGTCAGAGAGCGAGAGGGCAAACTGCTCAATCGTCGGTGCGCGGAAAAGTGTGGCCATTTGTAGCTTCTTCCCGAACACCTGCTCAACTCGCCTAAGTAATTTCGCAACCAAAAGCGAATGTCCCCCGAGTTCAAAGAAATTGTCCTTGATCCCAATAGGCTTAGTGCCCAGCAGGGCCTCCCATATACTCACCAGGCGGGATTCGACCGGATTTCTTGGAGCTTCGAATTCCTCCGGCTTCGAAAGATCTGGCTGCTCAGGTGCTGGCAGCGCACGCCGATCTATTTTTCCATTAGGTGTTAAAGGTATTGCCTCCAGGGACACTAAAGCTGACGGTAACATGAAGTCCGGTAGCTTGCGCTTTAGAAAACTGCGCAGCTCAGTGGATGTAGGAACCGGTTTCGCCGGTACAAAATACGCCACCAAACGCTTGTCGCCGGGGATGTCCTCCCTTGCCACGACAACGCTTTGCCGAATTCCTGGGTGGCCGTTCAGCAAGCTCTCTATCTCCTCCACTTCGATGCGGAAGCCACGAACTTTAACCTGATGATCGAGCCGCCCTAGGCATTCAATATTTCCGTCCTGGTGATAGCGGGCAAGATCGCCAGTCCTGTACAAGCGAGCCAATGGTGCGTCTACTCGAAACGGGTTAACAATGAACTTCTCAGCGGTTAACTCTGGTCGATTAAGGTATCCACGTGCAACGCCGTCGCCCCCGATGTAGAGTTCCCCCGCGACGCCTACGGGCACAGGCTGCAAGTATTTGTCTAGGATATAGACCTGCGTATTTGCGATTGGTCGACCGATAGAGACCAATTCGTTAGTGGAACTGGTCTCGTGGACTGTCGACCAAATCGTGGTTTCCGTGGGACCATACATATTCCACACTGATGAGGCTTTCACTGCTAACTCGCTCACTAGGTCGCGAGGCACAGCTTCCCCGCCACAGAGAATTTTGAGACCCTTGCAACCGTCCCATGCAGATTCCAGTAGCAAGCGCCATGTGGCCGGGGTAGCCTGCATGCACGTCGCTCCGGAAGTTGCGAGTGTTTCGCGTAATCGCTCGCCGTCACTTGCGGTTTCGCGACTCACCACAACGACTTGAGCGCCGACGGTTAGTGGCAAATAGAGCTCTAATCCAGCGATGTCAAATGAAATGGTCGTGACCGCCAAAAGGATATCTTTTGCGCTTATTCCCGGATTGGCTCGCATAGAAGTTAGGAAGTTGACCACCGAGCGATGGCATATCTGAACACCTTTTGGTTTGCCAGTCGATCCCGATGTATAAATTACGTATGCTAAGTTTCCCGCCTCGACATTACTGCAACAGTTGCCCGAGCTTTGTCGGGACAAGGCGCTCTTCTGCGAATCAATACAAATTAATTGAGCGGGGAATCCAAGTAACTTGGTGCGAAGCCGTTCCTCCGTTAGCAGCACCTTCAGCAGGGAATCCTCAACCATAAGGGCAAGACGTTCCTTGGGATAGTTAGGGTCGAGGGGGACATAGGCGGCTCCTGCTTTAAGAATTCCGAGTAGTCCCACCAACATTTCCAATGATCGCTCGATGCAAATTCCGACTAGCACATCTGGACCCACGCCCATTGTTTGAAGGTAGTGTCCTAGCTGATTGGCTCGCCCGTTCAATTCCCGGTAGGTCAACCGCTGATCCTCAAAACTAGCGGCCACGGCATCCGGTGTACGCTCCACTTGCGCCTCAATCACTTGATGTAAGCACACGTCCGGGTAATCCAGCTTCGTCTCATTCCATTCGACGAGCAGCTGATGTTGTTCTGCGTCGCTGAGTAAAGGCAGTTCACACAGCCGTCGTCCGGGATCGGCCACGGCGCCCCCTAGCAACAACTGCCAATGTGCGACCATCCGAGCGATAGTGGCACCTTCAAACAGCTCCGCATTGTAATGGAAGCAACCCACAATCCCGTCTCCTCGCTTTTCCAAAGCGACGTACAAATCGTAGTTCGCCTGTTCCACGTCTTTGACAGTCCAGGCTGATGCAAATTCCGATTCGTTGGATTGCAGCGAGAAAAACACTGAAGGCGGCTGCCTGTGGGTCACATCCGTCTTGGACTTCAATCCTTCCGTCCGATATTCAAAACGCTCATCCGCGGAAACAATTCGATGGATTTCCTCCCCCAAGTGACTGAGGACTTCCCGGAACCTCGGATGGCCCGACAGATCGGCGTTCAGAAGAGATAACCCAATCCGCTTTTCCTCATCTTGTTCTTGAAACCCGTGACTTGCGCCGATCACGCCTAACGCAATCTTTTCTTGTCCGCTGTAGCGGTACAGCAAGACGTCGAGCGCTGCCAACAAGGTCACAAATGGGATTACTCCTGCCTGGCGGCTCAGCGCCTCAACCGCAACACTCAGACCAATGGGCATCGCCAATGGCTCCGTCGCGTGGCGAAATGTCTGATTGGCCTTTCTCGAATAGTCAGTAGGTAATTGCAATCGCTCGCAGTCGTTAGTCAGCTGCGTCGAGCAATGGTTTGGACAGCATTCCCCGGAAGCCGTCAATGGTTGTTCGGTTCGGCCTTGCTGCTCGTTAACACAAACAGTGTCAGTCACGAAACAATCTCCCTTGCAATCGAAGTGCAGCAGAACCTCGAATCGTCATGAAATCCTGAACACCACGGGTTCTATGGTGAGGGTTAGTCGGCCAACCAACATGTCCTATGATGAATTCGCATAGAGTCTGTCAGATCCCATGTTGGCGGTTTCGGCAAGCTGTCTTACTAGGAGTTCTCGGCAATAGGCAATCGCTGCCCAATTTCCTTCTTGAAAGAATCGGATCACCGAACTCAGGAGGTAAAGCAAATAAGAGTTTTGACGAATCACGTTGGAATCGGGAGGAAAGCTGTGCTGAATATGCCTTTTCAAGGACATCTCCGTTTGCAAATCGAAGTGGAAAATGTCCCATGACCTAGGGGCCTCCCAATTAGTCGACTCCCAGTCAAAAGAGAGCAACCTTCCTCCTTCCACGCGAGTATTCCACGGCGCAAAATCACCATGGCTTATACCGCAGCGTACCGTGAGCTGCTCGAGATCTCGGGCTGAGCGCCGTAGAACCTCGCGGGCTAACCTCTCCCATTCGCTGCCAAGAGAACAGGAGGTGGTTTCCCACTTTCCTCCTACTTGTTCGGCTAAACGTCTGCCCGGCTTTTCGACTTGATAGGCATTCCAAAGGGTTCTCAAGAAATCCGCATGCATTCTCGTAAAGTCCGCGGGCCCCAACTTGCCCCGCAGCGGTGACTGAAAAAGTATCCAGCCTTCACCCCATTCACCGGCGTATAGTAGCCTCGGAATGATCGGCCGAAGCGCTGGAAAATTCGACAGCCGCTCCAAAGTACTCGACTCGTGCCGTATTCTTTCGATTGCAGTGCTGGTCAAAGGTAGCTTTATGTAGCCTAGGACTTCACCGTCGGGACGCATGACCTGCACCGTCAACTTCCGGATGGCAATCCGGTTTCCGAGAGAGAGCGCAAAAACGGGATGACGTTCTCCGGTAACCTCTGTAACCAGAGCATTGATGGGCAGAGGCTGTCTAGATGTTATTAGCACGCGGTCACGTGTCCATCCGCTCCAGCCTGTTCTAATAAGAGCGGTGAGGAGGCCTTTCATCATTCGTGCCTTCCGAGCATAAGGCGCATAGATTTGAGCGCCGCTAATCGTCCAGTGAAGATTTCCGAGCGGAAGTAGCCAGCGTGGCGCACTATGGGAGGGGAGTGCGAGAAAGCGATGCGTGTTCGTGTATCCTCGGCGCACTAGATCTGTTGATACGGTTTTAGACGGACTAAGAACTAAAACAGGCGTCTCCGCCTCCTCGGTCCGTCCCGACACTTCTTGAGACTGAAGGGAGTGAACATTGCCGGGCCCAGCAAATTGACGAAGGGCTTGAAACAATTGGTTATTCTCTGAATCAAGCACTGGGCAGGTCCCCTAGTTCTGGGCCTTGTTCTGACGGTTTGCTGAAAGGTATCCAGCGCCCCTTTCGGTGTTGAAGCCGATGATCTAAGTAATCAACGATTACCTGCGCGACCTCAGCACCGGCTTCCGCAACTGAAGCTGAAGTGTCGATAATATGAGCGTTCTGAAATGTCTGTGCCTCTTTCAGATAAGTCTCCCGTTGCCGTTGTACCTCTTCCAGAGCTACCTCCTGCTTGCGAGAAGTCACGACCTGCACAGGCGCATCCAATACAAACACCAATTCGGGCTTAGGTATGAGCGGGCGCAGAAGTCGTGCCACCCAGAGTGGACCGCCATAACGATATCGTTTAGGATCGATGACCAAATCGTAAAAGTAGCGGTCGAAGATTATGAGTCCCGACCGCGCCAGCATTGGCCGCACAACCAGGCAATAGTTAGCCCAGTAGTCCGTAAGGTGAGCTACAAGTCGCATTAATGACCACGAGGCTGGATGCTCTGAGCGCCCGTGTGGGTCAGTCACATCACCGCGATATTCGCGTTGCCAAAGCACCGACGGACGGTAGTGGAAGATCCGATGGGAGCGAAAGGCAGGACCCATCAACCGGGTGATATAAGTTATCAGCGTACTCTTCCCAACTCCGTCCGGCCCCAGGAACACGATCATTATTCCACTGGGCTCTCGCCAGCGTCGAATCAGGCGAACGCCATTGCCGAGCGCATGTCGTATCGGGTTCAGCGGATCACGCTTCAGAACCGTCCGCCATAGCTGTGTCTTTAGGCTCGGTAGAAATTCTCTTAGCGAACCGTTGACGCATGCCTCAGTGACTTTCGCTTTGTATGCCTTGCCGAAAAGATAACCCGCTAACTCTTCGGCCGGCGCTGCGCCTATTTCCTGTACTAGGTACTTCAAACGCTGAGCATGACGCGTAGGCAGGTTTCCCTTCAAAGTTATCCTTGCCAGCAAATAACTAAATTCGGTCGAATCGTCGACTACCCAGAATCCCTTCCGCCGTTGGCGCTTGGCGACCAATGCCGCGCCGGAAATCAAAATTAGGCCACCTTCCACGTATCCGTGGGTGACGTCGACGGCGACAGATTCCATCACGCCTCCCTCGAACCAAACAAAATCGACCCGACACTCCCTGACGGCATAATTCACTACGTGCAATGGCCGATAGCCGTCGCGGCGTAAGTTACGCAGTACGATCGGTAGTTTCCAGATATCCGACGGATGTACCGCCAAGTCCAAATCGCTGGACAGGTTGTCTGGCAATTCCCCCCATGAATGCAAGACGCAATAGCGAATCCCAAAGTCGTCAAGGAAGCGAAACAACAGAGAGAGAAAATCCGTCCGACTGCGCTTTTTCGCGAGGAGTGTTGTCGTTTCTGCGTAAGTTTCGCTTCTAAGCATGGTGGCGGGGATATTAGTTTCAGAGATATGGGAGTCAAGGCAACTCACGCACGAACGCGTGGCCAGTCTTCAACTTGGCTCTCAACCATGTGAATTTGTAAACCTCGGCCGATGCGAGAGGTAATAGTTGCGGTCTAACCCCTCTTCGAAGTGTCGCAACCTACTCGAAATTGTCCGTCTCCCAAGGTGCCTGGGTGTATTGCAGACGTCCGATGTGCCGGTCGGTCCATGCTTAGCGCAAGATGCTGGTCCCACCTCACAACCCCGCAGATACAAATGGAAGTTTGCGGCACGCATATTTTTGTTGCCCAGCGCTAATGGCACCGTGTCACGCGCGGGGTCACCGTCAGCATGGCCCACGGCAAAACCAGGGATGTTCCTCACAGGCTAGCATCGCCGTCGAATTGGGACGGATCCCATGCGTTAGGATCGCTGAGCTTCTCAGCGAGGCTCTGGTCTCTTGTTTTGTAAAAATATAGCCAGGATGGGAGTTTGCGTTTGTAAGGTACGATGTGGGATATGACGCGGTTTTTATCAGTACAGAACCCAATGCTCTCGAGCATGTGTATGCCCTCCTTTCGACATCTTTCCAGAGCCCACGAAAGCATCGGTTCGAGAAGGGCTGTATTTCCATCGAGCGTTTGAAAATCCACTAGGCGTAGTCGCTTTAAACCAACTCTGGGATTGTCGTATCGAAAGAAGATGCTGTAAGCAGTGAGGACAGAATCTTGGCCAGCGGTCACGATCCAAGCTCTATCGTTGTATAAAGCGTACCTAAAGTGCCACTCCAGTATCTGTCGGGTTCGAACGGCCCGCAGTACATGTGGGTTGGCCTTCCTCAGGGCTTCCCAAAAAATGTCGAACCGACCATCTAGCTCGATGCATCGTTCCACCGCTACTCCGGATTTACGTGGACGCAATTGTCTTTTTACAAGTGCGTCTTTGAGAAAAGGTCCGACTGAAAGGACGTAACCGAACGCTCCGGCAAGGGGGACTGACTTCATTGCCAACCAGCTAGCTAGAAAACCCTGATAACGTGTGATCCAAAATGCAGAATGATCCCACTCCCCGACAGGCACCGGTAAGGACTCAAATACACCAAAAGAATCGGCTGCCTTCGGCCCGACAGTTGCATTCAAAAAAAGCTCTACTGTCTTCTGGGAAAAGTATTGGTCCAATAGCCATAGCGAATAGCCGCGGTAGGGCGTATCGACCGCCCAAGCGTGAGCTACGGAAGCAAGCAGTCTCCGCCCGTCCAATTCGTAAAATAGTGGGATGTTGCCGAGGTATCCCACAACTCGTTTGTCCACACTCTCAAGTACCCATCCGATTGGCAAGGTCGCTTGCAATTGCGTGTACGCGGGGTTGTTGATCCATAAGTGCTTCCATTCCTCGTAGCTCTTCGCTTGGAGGTCGTTTGCAATCTGCAAAGCGGCAATCTGAGGGTAGTCCTCAAACGAAGCTTCCCGAAGCTTCGGCAATCCCATAAGCGTTTTGGTGTTGTCCGTCGAATGAGAACATCGATTCTCAATCATACCCGATGTACGGATACAAAGCCCCGCGCTCGAATCTTGGTGTGAAGAACGGGGAATCTGGTTTTCATGTCCTAGCCGTCGGTTCGGCTTGGTCTTATATGCTGGATTATGCTGGATATTGCCCCCTATCATGCCAGTCCAGCCACACTGCTCAACTGCGGAAGCAGAGTCGAAATGTGCTGCTCAAGATCGTCAGCAACCGACCCCATTAAGTTCTTGAGGTCTTCTAGCACCTGAGCAATCGTCGCAGCTTTAAAAATATCTGGGTTGTATTGAGCGCGGCCAACCATACCATTCGCTGTATCAATAAACGCAAGATAGAGATCCCATACCGACCCACCGCTTTCGGCATCCATCGAAGTGACGTGCCATCCAGTCTCGACCGTGGGCGTTTGTGGCTGGAGAGAAATTGCGACCGTGACTATTGGACTGTGGCTCGAATGCGGGTTGAGCTGTAGTTCCTTGGTCAGAAACTCGATAGGCACATCATCATGAGTGATTGCCCCTATTATTGCCCTCTGGGTCCGTCGCAGCAACTCACGGAAAAGTGGATTGCCGTCAAAATCGAGGCGCAGAGCGACTGGGTTAAGAAAGTAACCCAACAACGCTTGAACCTCCGGTCGCTTCCGTCCCGCCGGGGACGGCGTGCCTATAACGATGTCAACTTGGCGCGTGTAACGACATAGCAACGCGCCGAAGCTTGCCAGAAGTATGGTGAACAACGTCACGCGTTCGCTTCGGCTCAGGTCCTTTATTGCCTGGGTCAAGGTTTGGCTCACTGCGAATGGTTGGATAGCCCCGCGGTACGTTGGCACCGTGGACCTCGGGCGGTCAGCCGGCCACCGAAGGACTGGAAGATCGCCGGTAAGCTGTTCCCGCCAATAAGCGACCTGCGTCGCTAGTCGCTCGTCTTTCAACCACTGGCGTTGCCAATAGGCATAATCGGCGTACTGAATCGGCAAGTCCGGAAGCGGTGAAGCCTTACCAGCAGAGAAGGCTTTGTACAGGGCGGCGAGTTCTACAGGAAGTATTTGGTAAACAGATACACCGTCAAGAATGCTCAGGTGCGCGAATATAAACAAACGCTGGTCTGTGTCCGTAAGCCTTACCAGCATAGCGCGCAGCAGGGGGCCGCGTTTTAGATCAAACACTTGTCGGACATCCTCTGAGATGAGTTTCAGCAGTTCCACACTTCGCTTTGTTTCGGGCACTCTGCGGAGATCCGCTATCCGCAAAGGGAAACTTACAGGAGCCGGGTGTACGGTCTGGATCGGTCGTCCATTGAATGTGTCGTAGCTGGTCCTCCAGATTTCGTGTCGGCGGACGATTTCGGTAAAGCTTCGTTCCACAACGACCGCATCGACCCAGCCCGTGGTGTGAATCGTGACGGACTCGTTGTAGGGGAGCGTTTTACCAGCCAGTGCCTGTTCCCGAATCCAGAGTTGTTCTTGCGCTAACGACAGGGGTGCTATCGTGCCAGTAGGGCGGGGAGTGATTTTGGTCGGAATCACTCCGGCATAACCCTTCGCCGGGTGCGTATATTTCGCGCAATCTATGTTTGGCTTCAAAAAGAGCGTCCTGTGCGGGCATTGAGAACTGACTCATGTATGATTGCGTTCCCGGGCTTTAGCTAGGCGCTTCACGCAATATCCTACCGTTCAGCGCCGAACGTAACCGGTAAAGCCGTCAAACCACGCAATCCCAAGTTTGTTCGCCAAGCGAGTGGCCTAGGTTCGAGAACCCAATGGGGCAGGCGTCGGAGCAGCGTCTCTAATGCGATTTGACCTTCGATCCGCGCCAGTGGTGCTCCAAAACAAAAATGAGATGCCCATCCAAAAGCAAGATGGCGATTATCTTTCCTCTTGATGTCCAGCCGGTCTGGATCGGGGAACCGTTCAGGGTCACGGTTTGCAGCAGCCATTACGGCAATAACCGCTTGACGCTTGCCGATTAGCTTACCACCCAGCACGGTGTCATTTGGAGCCAGACGAGCCGTGTGCTGGCTCGGGCTCTCATAGCGCAGCAGTTCTTCGACGGCTGAGGGGATGAGAGAAAAGTCTGAACGAAGTCTCTCGAGTTCACCCGGGTTCCTCAACAAAGACAGCATGCCATTGCCGATCAAGTTTGTCGTTGTTTCCTGACCACCAACCATAGTGATAATGCAGTTGGCGATAACTTCTTCCTCGCTCAGCCGATCTCCTTCGATCTCAGCATTCAGCAATGCATGGACCAGGCCTTCACGAGGCTGCGTGTGTTGGTGACGGACCGCGTCCCGGAAGTATGCAATTAAAGCTTTGAGGCTCTGCAGCACGCGGTGGACATGGTCCGGATTGTGTTGGAAATTACCCAGCATCTCCGCAAAATCTGCTGACCATTGCTTCAATTGGCAGTGATCGACGACAGGCACTCCTAACATTTCGGCGGTCACAATAGCTGGCAAAGGAGCTGCGAAATCCGCTATCACATCCATGCGGTTCTTGTTCTCCACGGCGTCGAGCAGACTATTCGCGATCTCCAAAATATGAGAGCGCAGGATCTCGACTCTGGCCGGCGTAAAAGCGGAAGACGCCAAAGCCCGCAGCCGCGTATGAGCCGGAGCATCCATGAACAGCATTTGTTTAACCATTACTTGCGCAATCGGTTCCAGGGTCGACAGGCCCATGGCATTAAATTGTTCAGGTTTTGGCGTGCGATCGGCAGAGAAGTCATGCAGTACTTTCACGACATCCGCGTAGCGCGTAACGACCCAAGCATGCAGAAAGGGATCCCAATGTACCGGATCTTCGGTCCGCAGCCTGCTGTATAAGGGATAAGGGTTGGCTAGAACTTGTTGGTCAAGCAAATGGTAGAGACTCAAAACGGCATGAGGGCTAGCGGCCGGTGTTTCGGTTCTCTCGTTCGCAGTTATCACAATTTTTCCGTCCCGCTGGCGGCGTCGGTACCGAGCATGCGCTCGGCTTCTTCTTGGCTCATGGCCGCTGCCTTTGCGAGAAGCAATCGGTCGATTTCTGATGAAAGTTCTGCTACCGTCGGAGCCTCAAATAATCTATACAGTGGAAGCTCAATTCCAAATGTCTCATATATTCGGGCGATGACTTGAATACCGAGTAATGAATGTCCGCCCAGCAGAAAGAAGTTGTCGTTAATATCCACATGTTTCAACTTCAAAAGGCTGGCTAAAATTGCTGCTACTTGCGGCTCAAGACCCGTCTGCGGGAGTGTGGCGGCTTCCTCGAGTAAATTGGCGGCGTCCGGCCTCGGTAACCTCTCGCGATCTACCTTTCCATTGGCTGTCACTGGTAAAGATTCCAACAGCACAAAAATTGAGGGAATCATGTAGTCGGGCAAGAGCTTTCCGAGGAAATCTCGGAGAGCCCTGTAGCTGAGTTGAGATCCATAACGGGGCACCAGATAAGCCACTAATTGTTTATTTTGTAATGGGTCCTCGCTTGCAACAACGTGGCTCGCTGCTATCTCCGAGTGACGATTAAGGGCTGCAATGATTTCGCTTGGTTCAATACGGTATCCCCGGATCTTGATCTGGTCGTCAATTCGTCCCACGAATGCGATCTGGCCATTGGGCAGATAGCGACCGAGATCTCCCGACCGATAAAGGCGGTCTTTAGAATTGGAACTGAACGGGTTAGAAATAAATCTTTCGGCAGTGAGCTCAACATGGTTTATATATCCTCGCGCTACACCCGCTCCGCCTATGTAGAGTTCTCCAGTCGTGCCGACGGGCACCCGTCGCATTTGTTCGTCTAATATATGAATCTCAGTATTTGCGATCGGCGAGCCAATACTGGGCAACTCGCTCGGACATTCATTGCTAGGCACGGCGCCAGATGAGGCCACAACAGTGCATTCGGTTGGTCCGTAGTTGTTGACCAATGTAAAAGGCAGACCCGACGGCGGGTACCCGTGCAGCGTATCCGCGCCGGTCAGCAGGAATCGAAGAGCTGTGTGCCGTGGCCACGGTAGAGTTATCATGCGTTCAGCTAGCGGCGTTGGAACAAACGTTATGGTGATGCCGTGGGCCACAAGCCAGTCGCGAAGCGACGTCGGCTGGTTACGAACGACATCGGCTACCATATGGACGCTGGCTCCCGCAGCGAGATAGGGCCACACTTCCCACGCGGCCGCATCGAATCCTGGACTGGCTAGCTGAGTTGCTCGATCGCCTGCCTTCACACCGAATGCCTGCTGATGCCAGAGCACGAGGTTAAGCAGGCTGTCATGGGTGATCTGCACCCCCTTCGGGCGACCGGTCGACCCGGATGTGTAAATGACGTACGCCAAGTCGTCCCCGGTTATGTCGCCGCGGTCAGTCCAGGTTACGGGGTAATCGGAGGCAAGCAGGTCATCTACGTCTAAAGTCTGCCAATTGCCCCGGAGTCGCTCACCTAGGCGTTGTTGAGTCAACAACAGCGGTGTGTGTGCGTCATTTAACATGAATGCGAGACGTTCCGTTGGGTAACCCGGCTCCAGCGGAAGATAGGCTCCGCCCGCCTTCATAATAGCGAGCGAACTTATCACCCAGCTCACCGAGCGTTCCAAACAGATCCCCACCAGAGTGTCCCGTTCCACTCCGAGCCCGCGTAAGCAGTGAGCGAGCCGGTTAGAACGCCTATCTAACTCCGCATATGTTATGACCTCATTGTCGGCCACTAACGCTGGCTCTTGTGGTCCAGCCCTCACCACGACCAATTGCGGCACATATCTCTGCGGAAGACCTGGACCGATTGCGTTCAGAGAGTCAGATATCGCAGAACTGAGCTGCGCCCCTGCGGTTTCAGAGCCAGATAATGTAGACATAGCTTTTCCTCGTGTCGTCCCTCGGTGAGGGGAGCTATTGACCCGCTCTCGTGTTCGTTCCGAAAGCGGACTGGATCGCCATCTTTTCCATAGCTCACATAATCATATGAGTCCAGACTCTCATTCGGCGTGCGGTATCGCAGATTGCTTGAGCCAGATTCCTCTGCAGTCAATGAGCACGATACGATCTTTCGCCGCGCACCGAACTGGCATAGTCATATTGACACTAGGCGGCCCCAGATCCCCTGAGGACAGCGGGAATGGTTTTCGCGAGAATCTTCAAATCTAACCAAAAGGACCATTTCTCGACATATTGGAGATCAAGCTCCATCCATTTGTCAAAGGGAAGGAGGTTGCGACCGTAGACCTGCCATAAGCAGGTCACGCCGGGACGGACACTAAAGCGACGCCGCTGCCAATCTTCGCAGCCCTTGGTAAAAAGTTCATAATCGCGCAATTGCCAAGGCCGCGGGCCCACGAGGCTCATGTCGCCTTTGATCACGTTGAACAGCTGGGGTAGCTCATCAATGCTGGCCTTGCGCAGGAATCTTCCGATTGGGGTAAGGCGTGGATCATCCTTGATCTTAAACACTGGCCCCGAGACCTCGTTCAAATGCTCGATTTCTTGGATTTTCCTCTCTGCGTTCACGACCATCGTCCGGAACTTGTAGATGTCGAACATCCGCTTGTTAAGACCCACGCGTTTCTGGACAAACAGAACCGGGCCCGGAGACGTCAGTTTGATCATGACCGCAATGACCAGTAAAAACGGCCAAAGCGGAATGAGGAGCGCTAACGAAGTTGTGAAATCAAAGATGCGTTTTATCAACAATGCTTGCCCTTCCGTAATCGTCGTATAATGAGTGATCAGGGCAGCGCCGTCCAGCTCTTCCGCCCTAGGCGGCGTGTTTCTCAGGTTGAACAGATCCGACAGCAGGCGAAAGATGATACCCTGTCGCTCGCATAAGTCAGCAATCTGGCAAGCATGTAAGTGGAATGATCGAATGGGTAGGGCCAGAACCACTTCATCGACTACATTGCGACGAAGAAAAACCGGCAATGTCGATAGGTCGCACAGCAGCGAGAAGCCGTCCTGCGATAGTTCTCCCATCCCGCCCCACCTGTCATCAGAGAAACCAATAATCCGATAGCCTAGCTCGGGTTTAGACTGGAGGGTTCTTGCGAACTCGACGGCTCGTCGATTTGTGCCCACAATGATCATATTGCGCGAGTTCCGCCCCTGCATCCGGACGTGTCTCAACCACGTCCTTAGCACCAGCCTGCTCCCAGCCGCAACGGCGGTGGTAAACAGCAAGAAGATCGCGACAAAGCTAGGGGTAACCATGCCAAGCTTCAACAGCCAACCTGCGGTCACCAGCACCAGAGTGCCGAGTGATGTCGCTTTGGCGACGTCGCTAAGCTCGCCGAGGCGGCTTGACATGCGTTTCGAATCGTACAAGCCCAGCATGGTAAAAACGAAATTCCAGACCCACAGGAACACAAGCAGAACAAGTAAGTTCTGCAGCTTGATCCGGAGTGAAAGGAAATGGGCAAGGTTCATCGACCCGACTTGTATCAGCACTGGCAATTTCGCCACTCCCAATGACAGGACCATCAGCAGCAGGTCAATGACCTTAAGTGCATTAGAAATCATTTGGCGTAGTGCTGGGCCCATGGGGGACTCTCTGCGACAGCCGCTAGCTTCTGGCGATACTTCTGGTGCGGGAGCCGTAACCGGCCCCGTATCCGAACCGAGCAAAAGCTGCGTTTGATCTATCTCCTTGCAACAATTCAAAATTTCGACTCATGGTTAGTCTGGGAACCCTTTCTTTACCGACACTAACCGACACTCATTCGCCAACGTTTGACTGGGACCTTCCGCGACTCTGCGACGTCTCAAGGCCGCCTCCCCTCACTCTGAGAGGCTCCGCTCCAGGTTCTGGCAGTCGAGCTGCGTCAAAAAACCCGCTCACCGATCGTAGGAGGGACTACGGAGCCCGACGGATCGGAGGCCGAACGACCACCGTTCCGGCCGTGCCCGTTGCGGCTTCCGTTTCCGTTCGTATGCAAGCCATCGAATGTGTTGGGAACAGCGGCCAGCACGGGAATGTTGAGTTCAGAGGCCACTTCCGCCGGTGTCCGGAAAGAAGCATCCAGGTACTCGCGGATCGAGACTACCCCCAGCGTTACCGCGGTTGCGAGCGAGGCACCGAGCAGCAGCGTTAACCAGGGAGAACTCGAGGGTATGCTGGGTACGATCGGTTGTTCGGCAATGGCCACGTTGACGATGCGCGTCGCGTCCAATGCCTGCGTCATGCGGGCCTGTTCTCGCTTGCGGAGATACAACAAATAACTTTCCTCATTCGTCTTCAAAGTACGCTGGAGGTCCTGCTCGATGATCCCCTTTTCCTCCAAGTCCCGGGTCCTGCGCTCATAATTGGCGACGATGGCCTGGGTTGCCGCTGCCCGCGCTTGCAGACCGCTGTACTCCGCTTTGGCTCTGGCCAACTCCTCATTGATCCAAGCGTAGGTCGGGTTCCGATCCGTAGTCTCTTCTTTTAGAGGATTGCTTTCCTCGGTGGCGATGGAACTTCGAGTATCCGCAATTTGCTTGTCTATTTCCTGCACCAGGGGGTAAGTCGATTGGTACTTGGTCAACAACTCGGTGCGCTTAAGTTCCAGACCTATCAAAGTGTTCTTGAGTCCTTGCAAAACCTGCGCGTCGTCTGATTGCCGCATGGAGGTCGTCAGTCGCTCGGGTGTCGTTCCAACTTGCTTCTCCAAAGTTTGGATTCGCTCCCTAGTGTCGGCGATTGCTGCTCGGGTTTGCTGCAAGCTCGACCTGAACTCACTTAGCTTTTGGAGGGTAATATCCCGGACCACCTGGGGAGCGACTCCGTCTTGCTGCTGCGAGAATTGCTCAAGCTCAACTTCAGCGTCCCCCAAATTCTTTTTGTAGTGCTCTGTCTCCTGTTCGAAAAACTGGACTTGTCCGGGGGGCGTGTGCACGGCGACATGCCTTTGAATGTAGGTCTCTCCCAGAGCTCGCAGAACACGGGCTGCTAGCTGAGGATCAGTGGATGTGTAGCTAACCTCGATCAGGTTGCTCTTCTTCACCAGTTCGATTTGAAGGTTCTTCGCCAGGCTGGCGGCAGCCTGCTCGAGATTCCTATCCGGGTCTCCCCCGCCAAAAACGGGACTTAGGAGTCGCTTGCGCTTATCCAGGCCGCAAGAGACCACCACTTGTCGCAGCACATCACTGCCCTGCAACAGTCCAATCTCGGAGTTTATTTCTTCCTCGGTCACATCTCCTCGCAGCATAATTGATGTGTTCTGTTCGGGGCTAACGATGGGGTCCATTCGCTCCCGTTCCACTAGGAACTTGGTCGTGGCGCGATACTGTGCTGGCGTCAGGATCGCAGTCAGAATTGCTCCCGCCATGATTCCGAAGAAACAGCGCGCCGCCAGCCGTTGATGACGGAAGCCGATGGCCAAGAGGTCCCGCAACGTGAACGCTGAGCCGGGCTCCTCGTTGGCCTGTGTCAAAGCTTGGTCGGTCATGAATCAGACCTCTGGAGTTAGTTAGTAGGTTGTCGCAAATGCGCTTACGCTTGGGGTGGGTAGGAATGGCCTGATCTTGGAATAGCGATTCTTAGGAACAAACAGCATATCACCGGCGTGCAGGTAAGGATCCTCGGTCAGCTTGCCCTTTGACTCCATCTTTTTGACATCGACGATCTGAGCAAACGCCCAACCCTCGCTCACCCGGCGGTACAACTGCACATGGGAGTGTTTTGAAGCGTCCGTAAATCCGCCCGCCATCGCAATCGCCTCGGTCAGGGTCGTGTTGGCACGGAGTTCATACTTGCCCGGGTGCGCGACTTGGCCATCAGCGATGAAGTACGGCTTCTGAAAGTCCCTGAGTACGATCGAGATCATCGGATTGTTCAGGATCTTGCCGTAAGCCTGATGCAAACTGTAAGTAAGTTCGGGCACGGTCTGACCCTGAACCTTGAGGTCACCGATGCCACGCAGAGTCATGAAGCCGTCGGGCTGGACGGCCACTCCGGTTTGGTTGAATTCGGGGCTCAGATCGAATGTGATGTCGAGGGAATCGCCGGGCTCGATCTCGTAACGCCGATCGCGGGATTGAAACTGCGGCCCGCTGACCGGCATTGATGTAGAAGCAGCAGGAACCCCGGGCGGAGCAGCCTCCTCAGCCCGTGTCGCGGTTTGCGCGGTACAGGAAGCTGTTGTAGCCACCACGACACATGTGAGCAAAACAGTCAAAATCCAATCGGCCTTCATGATTTTCAGTACGTCCTTTCCAATATGCGCACAGACGAGAATAAATTTAAGGCAGCAACTTAGAGGGGAGACACAGCCTTAAGGCGAAACGTGCCACACTAAAGCTTGTTATAGATGAACCGCGGTATCGGAAAGGTACGCTGGTTCAAGACTGCTCCCAGTATCCGCACGCCCGCATTTTGCAAGTCTTGAACAGCTTTTCGTGCCACTTCACGACGGGAAGAATTGGCTTTAAGGACCAAAATCACCCCTTCAGCAGCCCGGCCCAGCACAATGCCGTCGCTGCCAAGACTTAGCGCGGGAGCATCGATCAAAACATATTCGAAGTATTGGCGCAGTTCCGCTAACCGAAGCCGCATCGGATCCGAAATCAGGAGGGTGTGGGCGTTCGGTGCACTGGCGCCGCAGCTAAGGAGCCACAAGTTCTGCCGTCCGAGGGGACGTACAAAATTACGAATGGACTCCGTCGCCCTCAGTGCGTCTGAGAGCCCATGGTGATTTTCCACTCCGAAGTTTTGATGAAGAGCAGGCGACCGCAAGTTTGCGTCCACCACGCAAATGGGGCCTCTGACTTGAGAGGCAAGGATCTGTGCCGCGCGACAGCAGATCCAACTGCATCCATTTCCGGGCTCGGGACTGGTGAGCACGACCGTTCGTGGGGCTTCTGCCTCTGGCATGAAGAACACGTGATGCACAACTTTCATCATCTCATCGCGTTGTTTCTCCTCCATTTCCAGCTTAAGCGGTTGTAACTCAACGGGTTTCCCTTCGCTCTGCAACTGAAGCGGCTGTGAGGTGATCTGAAGTGGCGACAGTGGTGACAGCTCTGCTCCGGTGTCAAACACCCCCTGATCTTTGTTAAGACTTTGCAGCAATTCAAAATTCTTACTCATGAAACTACCCACCCACCCGGTGATCAAGTCTGGCCGCTGTATTCGACGTCACTGGCATCGCTCCGCGTATTTGCCGTTTAGAAGATCGTCGGCAACCTTGCTGCCGTGCCTCGAGGCCACCACCAACAACCAACTGGTTGCTCCAAGAGATACCGGTTGAATTGCGCGTGCATTCACACCAGGTCGTTCTCTTTGCTTTCGATGCCAAATTCAGCAAGCAGGAATCGCAATAACTCGCGTGGACCGCACTGTGTCTGAAACAAAAACGCCGTTCGTCGGACTGAATGGCGAAACTTCTCCAGCAAATGGAACAAAAGGGTGGTCTTGCCCATACCGGGTTGGGCGATAAGGGCCAGAAACCCGCGATTCGCTTCGATTCCGTAAAACAACGAAGCGAGGGTTTCACGGTGCTCCGGCCCGAGGTATAGATAACGAGGATCCGGAGTAACACCGAAAGGTTGTTCACGAAGTCCGAAGAACTGATTAATCATTTGAAATCACGCAGTTCAATTTTTCGGAATTCAATCAGAGCTTTACAGTGGCTCATATCCCTTTCATTCAGGGGTATTCAGGGTTTGTAGTGGGCAAGTAATGGGAGATACGGTTGGCCTTTCCCTCCTTCCCCATTGTTTCGGATCGGTCCTCGCCGTCAAGGGTGCGCTCCGCCGCGGCAGAAAGCGGCGCGCCCTTGACCGCTGCGGGCCGCTCCGAACCCGTATCCACTAGGAGGGAATGGACTTCTGGGGAAAGCCCGCACAGTTCCTGCTGGCTTGCCGGCCTCCTGAACCCGATGCAGGGGGAAGCTGCGGGCGACCGCCCTTCAGTGCAGCAGTCTGGATCTGATGCCCGGTTATCCACTAAATAGCCGGAAGAGCCTCATTCAGAAAGCGACAATCGACACGAATCGGGAGAAGGACTCGTGCCCTTTGTGATTGGGAAGCATGCTTCTCGGCTTACCTAAGAAACCGTCTGCGTCAGCGAAATGAGTTGTCTGTGAATGAACTAACGGTCAGTGCTTGTCGGCGCAGGTCACGAGAACTTCGTTAGGCTTCCTCGTTAGGAATCTGCACGCGCCCGCCCACGATATACCGGTGCAAACTAAACTTTGCCGCGACTGCAAAACCACTCTTGCCTTCCACGCGAACGACGAGACCGGTGGACGTAAGAGCCAGATTAGCGTCGCGTGTCTCGAATGGAAGCAAGAGGATCTCAATCTCAATGAGATCCCCCACCACCGGTAGGAGGGGGCACAACACAAAAACGCTTTCTGTGCTGATGTCGTGGACAAAGCCCGCTCCGTGCGTCACGATCTGATCGCGGACCAATTTGAAGGTGACCGGCGCGCGCAGTTGATATCTAGCTGCTCTTCGGCGTTCAGGTGCAGTCCCCATAGGTATGGGAGCAGACATCGGCTCGTGTGTCGAATGCAAGCCGCACCTGACGCTGAATTTCCCTACTAGACAAACCAGCCAAAAATGCCAGGTCACTTCATTAGATCACCTCAACGTCGTATCCGTCGATACTATAATAATAGCTAGCGATCGCTGTATTGGCTCGACGGAAATGAGCAAGGTCTGATTACCGTTCCGAGCCATTAGGAGCCCTCCAATTCCGTCCAAACAGCCTCCCCGAATTCGCACTCGCTGCCCTGCCTTCAGGAAGGGACAGACATAGCTCGCAGCTTTGTTGGTAAGCAATATTTGAATATCAGCGATTTGTTTGTCAGGTAATGGAACACCCTGGCGACAGCCGGCGACAAAGTTGGTCACGCCGTAGACACGAAGCACCTGGACATATGGCGTGCCCAAAGGAACGACTCGTACAAATATGTAGCCCGGGAACAATGGCAGTTGCACCCATTTTCTTGCGGTCGCTCAAACGGTGAACCTGCGTAATGAGCGGCAAGAATGTATTTATGTCTTGGCCCTGTAGCTGATTGGCAACAATCTTCTCGTGCCGAGAGCGAGTTTGGACAGCGTACCAGCGAGCTTCTATGACTGGTAAATGCGGTGCCGAGACTTGCGTCAATAAAGCGTCTTGTGCTGGAAACTGAATTTTGAACTATCTCTCAGCGAATCAGCAGAATACTGTCTGAACCTATTTGGAACTTCGGATTAATCGAGTAAATGAGCGAACCCCTGGGCGTGATGCCCCATCGCAGGTACTGATGCCTAATGTGTTACGGAGTCGGATTGAGAGCAAATATTGCTCCGACTGTCTGATTGTTTGCCATTGGCACGGCGAGGTCGAATTCGTGAGATTCGTGCCGTTGTTGCAGTTTGAAGACCAGCCGATGAACGGAGCCAGCGGCAAGCCTGATCCCAAACGGATATTCGTTGGCGGCGAACTATGGCGAACTATATAGACTCGTGAAGAAACCCAAAGATACAGGCGAAACAGGCGAAAGCACTGTAAAATCTGGGTAAAACCTTTTCCTCTTAGCCGGCATCCGCTTGTTCCACCTGAGACTGCAGGATTTCATGAATTCGGCCCGCTTCAGACAACAGTTTGAAATTTCTACTCAAATGATCCTCCAAGTACCGTTTCTGACCTGTCCTGCTAGAAAGCTAAGGTTGCAGACTAATTGGCAAAATACTGGTTATTCTTTAATCGTCGAATGATCTCTTGCATGTAAGCAAGAGCATCTTCTGGATTCAAAGGTTCACCGCTCCTAGTCTTGAGAGGAGTGGAAATGCTCTTGGCCACCAGGGATCGTGCTTCAGACACCGCACTGAAGGAGATTGTCTCCGGCTCGAAGGTCGAGGTGCCCGGCTCGGAGCCCAGAGACGCAAGATCGAAGTCCGCAGCGACCTGTTGTATGACCCCGACATCGATCGTCTTCTGTCGGAGCGCGCACCCCAGGGACAAGGCGTTGAAGCAAATATTATTTATGTTGCGTGGAATTCCTTCGCTCAACTCCGAGATCATCTTCGCCGCCGGTGCGGTGAAGAGGGGACCATCTGGACGTCCGGCAGCGCGGAGCCGGTGATTTATGTAACGGGCGACTTCTTCGGGGGAGAGAGGCGCGAGGGTGGTCAACAGAGACACGCGCTGCCGCAGTTGGCGCAGAGACGGTCGCGCCAGCTTGTCCGCCAGCTCTGGCTGCCCTGATAGCACAATCTGGAGCAACTTCGCTTGTAGCGTCTCGAAGTCAGAAAGGAGGCGTATTGTCTCTAGTACAGAAGCCTCCAAGTTCTGTGCTTCGTCCACGACGACGATAAAGCGCCGGCCCGCTTGCGCTTCTTGCAGCAGGCAACGGTTGAACTGTTCGTGCATGGTTACCAGGTCCTGTTCCCGGCTGACTTCGCAACCCAACTCGAGCAACAGAAACCTCATGAACTCCCGCGAAGTGCACTGGGTTTGAAACACGAACGCAGTGCGCGCCCTGGACTGGAATTTTTGGAGCAACTGAAACAGGAGGGTCGTCTTACCCATGCCCGGCTTGGCGATCAGTGCCACGAACCCACGTTCGGCATCAATGCCATAAAACATGGAAGCCAAGGCTTCCCGGTGGGCCGGACTAAGATAAAGGAAACGCGGATCCGGCGTGACGCCAAATGGTTGTTCCCGAAGACCGTAGAAATCGAGAAACATTACTGTCCAGCCTCCTTCCGGTCTACCGTCGAGTCGTGGCTGGCGAACTCGGAGTGCCGCACCCCATTGCCGTTCCCTACGGCACTTCCGTTCTTATCTCAAAGCCTCATGAATACTGGCATTGGCTCGGTTATACGACCACTTACACAGAGTTCAAAAAGGAAATGTGGGTTGAAAAGTCTGTCAACAGGTCCCTGAATTCTAGGACTTGGTATCTCCGCCAAATCAGCTTCGAGCCCCGCTTTGGGCCATTCTCATGGCCGAGCCAATTGCTTCGACTCGCTGGCACAGCATGACGGTCTGCAGGAGCCGATATAGGTCCAAGTACTCATTCATTGCATTCGGCGTCCCAAACATGGGAACCTCCGCACCGCCTGCGGCTGAAAGAGTCAGCTGTAGCGCAGGCGCAAAATTAACCGAAAATTAATTCTTTGGTGACAAAACTGAAACACGCTGCGGCCAGTCTTGGCCATCATAAGCGCTCTTGACGGGGGCAACAAAGCGTCTCGCAAGAATAGACTGGTAAATCGCGACCCGACGACTTGCAGGCGCCGCTTACAGCTCCGCCCTCTAGGTCCCATTGACCATATTGTCCTATTCACCACCATTTGGAAGATCAAAGAACCAAAACCGAACGATTTGAATGGATAACGCTAACCTTGAAGGGATAACGCTAACCGAGTGATTTGAAGGGATAACGCTAGATGCATTTGAGAAGTCTTTCAAGAGGCCGCGGAGCCATGGGAGCCGGGCTCGTTGTGAAGGGGACTATTTCTTGGATGGGCGAGGGCAGCTTCTCAGGGACTACGGTTCTCTCCCGACTGGGGCAGTTTCTCAGGGAACTAAACCCCTAGAGACTCATCCGGAAAGTCCCCCCACGGGAAGGATGTTCCAATCAGTCTGACGGGCTTTCCCAAGAAAAACTGGGGGCGGTTGCGTGAAAAAGTCTTGACACAAACTTGCATCTATGCTATTACATAGATATGCAAGATCTTGAAAATCATTACGTCACCCGTTTACAAGGCATCCGGCGCCAGGGCGGGACGGTGCAAGTGTATGCCAACATCCCCCTGCCCTTGGCTTCCGCCTTGGATCTAGAGTCGGGCGAAACCGTGACCTGGAAAGTGCTCGACCGCACCCATTTGCTGTTGGTGCGTTTGCCGCAGCGGAAGCAGCTCCAGGGCGAGGCTGTGCCCGAGCCCTCGGCCCGGAAAAGGGCGCAGCGGGCCCGGGAGCAGCGGCCATGATGGGCAAGCGTTCTGCGCAAGACAAGCTGTTTGCCGCCGATCATGTCTATCTCGACTTTGTGGGCCGGGACACCCTGTACGGGTATCTGGCGCAGAACCGGGAGCAGATGTTTCGCGATGAAGACTATGCCGCTTTGTACTGCCCGGACAATGGACGCCAATCCGTGCCTCCCAGTGTGGCGGTGAGTGTGCTGTTCTTACGGGCCTACGAGGGGGTGAGTTTTGCCGAGGCGGTGGAGCGGACCAAGTACGATCTGCGCTGGAAGGTAGCCTTGGGACTGGAGATGGAAGAAGTACCGATGCAGAAGAGCGCGCTGCAGGAGTTTGAGGCCAAGCTGGTGCTGCACGAAATGGAAGAGCCGCTGTTGAAGAAGTCGATCGCCGAGGCCCGGCGCGCCGGATATTTGAAGAATCGCAAGATTCGCGTGGCCCTGGATACGACGCCAATATTGGGCAAGGGAGCGGTGAAGGACACCTACAATCTGCTGGGAGAAGGGATCGAGATGTTGGGGCGGCGGTTGGCGGAGGTAGAGAAAGAAGAGGTTACGGCGTGGGCCGAGAAGCAGGGACTGAGTCGCTATTTTGGTAGCAGCCTGAAGGGAGAAGCCGGGATCGACTGGGACGACAAAGGGCAACGGGAGCAGTTGTTAACCGAGATCGTGCAGGACGGGCGGCGCCTGCTGAGCCTGGCGGAGGAGATCGAAAAGCAGCACCCGGCGCAGGCGGAAGCCATTGCCACCGCCGCCGCTTTGCTGCTGCGGCTGATCGCGCAGGACGTGGAAGAAAAGCCGGGAGGCGGCTTTCAAGTAAAGTCGGGCACGGCCAAGGATCGGGTCCTCAGTGTTCACGATCCGGAGATGCGGCATGGACGCAAGAGCGCCAGCAAGCTCTTCAACGGACACAAGGCAGCGGTGGCGGTGGAGATGGAGAGTCAGTTGATCACGGGGGTGGAGGTGCTGGCGGGCAATGCTGGGGATCAGGAGAAAGCGTTGGAGTTGGTGCAGCAAAGCGAACGGGTGCTGGAGGCGAAGGTCGAAGAAACCGTAGGCGATTGTGCTTACGGAGGCGGCCCGACGCGGCGAGCCTTTGCGGACGAAGAACGAATCCTGACGGCCAAGGTGCCAGCCAGTCACAACCGCAATTGTTTTTCCAAGAGTGAGTTTGCGATCGATTTGGATCAGATGGAAGTGCGTTGCCCGGCGGGCCAGACCACGCGCGAGTATCGCTCCGCCGGAGAAGGTCGAGGGGGCCAATTTCTTTTTTCCCAGGCCAGTTGTCAGGCCTGTCCCCTGCGCGCGCAATGCGTCCGCGGGCAAGGGCCGCGCAGTATTAGCATCCAAGCCGAAGAACGACTGCAGCAACAGGCCCGCACCCATAACCAGACCGAGGCGGGGCGGCAGAGCTTGCGCGAGCGAGTGGTGGTGGAACATCGGATTGCGCGCCTGGTGGGATTAGGGATTCGCCAAAGCCGCTACTTCGGGAAAAAGAAAACCCGCTGGCAAGTGGTGATGGCGGCGGTAGTGGCGAACCTGAGTTTGGTGGTCGGGTACTGCCAGAGGCAGGCTCAGAACCCCGCCGCCACCGCAACCCAAGGCTCGGTACAGCCAACCAACGTTTTTCTGGCGGCCCTTTCGACCTTTTGGGCCCGATTTCTTCGCCTGAACGCCAACCCCGACTTAGGCGCAGTGTTAGGCGCAGGGTAATGAATGCGAGGCGCACAACAAACCATCCAGTCGCGCGCACTTACCTCAGCACCGAAACGCTGGTTTTCGGATGGATTTCTAGGGACTGTGACAGTTTCCAGGAACTACAGCTCCTCAGGGACTATGGCTCGGGCCAGGCTGAGCGGTTCTTAGGAGCTTGTTGAAATTACCTGGCACGGGACCCTCTGTATCGGTGCATTGACCGCAAGCTCAGACGGAATCCCTGAGTTGCACGGGCGGCCGAGGGTAGTTTCATGCGCTCTGTGCCCGCAGTTTCAGGATGCTGATGAGGTTCAAGGCCGCGCAAGCTGACACGAACAACCAGCCACTCTAGTTGCTCCGCGGTTCGCACTGAAAATCTCCTCCACCCCAACAGCCTCGTCGTCCTTGCGGCGAAAGCTCTTCTGCCCAGCTCGAGTTGCGGTCGGTGGGCCATCCATCGTGTTTGGCCCGACCTCAGCCCCGTCGCCTGCTTGCAGTCGCTGATCGTCTCCGCGCATCCGTGCTTCTTGCCCATCGTGCTTCTACGTCGGAAGGCTCGGAAGCTGGCGCTGGGACTGAGCCGGAGAGCAACGCTTCTCCAGTGCCCGGACATGGACGCAAGGGGCTGGGGCGTTTGTCAGTTCGCGGAAGATTGCGATTGCGCACTCGAAGTTGAAGCACGGGATCGTTGCCCGGAGTGCGAGAAAGGCAACCTATACGGGCAGAAAGATCCGAAAGTGCTGGTGCGGATGGTCGGGCAGGCGCCGCTGGCGGCCACCGTCTACTCCCGGGAACGGTTGCGTTGCGGTGCGTGTGGGCAGGTGTTTACCGCACAAGATCCGCAAGGAGTAGGTCCGGAAAAATACGATGAGACGGCGGCGGCGATGATCGCGCAACTCAAGTACGGCACCCACTACCCGCGGGGCTAGCGCCATTGACAGTCCTGCACTGGTTTGCCATAATCGTCCGAATTTACCAGTCAAGCCACGCCGGCAAGGAAACTCATGCCCTCTCGCTCGCAGGCCCGCGAACAGATCCAAGTGTTACTTGTCGATTGTACAAAGATGGAATGTCAACTACTTGCCGACGCCATCCGTCAAGACAAGAAAATCAACGTGGTCGCCGCCGTCACCACCGCCGTGGAAGCATCCCAAGTTGTGACTCATGTGTCTTCCGACATTGTGTTGCTTAGCGAGCGCCTCGATGGAAACCCCACGGGCGGATATGAACTGGCACGCCAATTGCGAATCATCAAGCCAGAGTTACGTGTGGTGATGCTTCTAGACTCTATCAATGGCACGTCTGTGGTCGAGTCCTTTCGTGGCCATGCCAGCGGGGTCTTCAGCCGCGATGGATCTGTGGAATCGCTGAGGAAATGCGTTTACGCTGTATTTGGCGGACAAACGTGGGCCAGCACTGAGGCGTTGCGATTCGTTCTTGAAGCGCTGTCTGGCTCCTCAATGCCAACTATCGATCCAGATAAGATGGCGTTCCTAACCAGACGAGAGCGGGACGTGGTTGGTCTTGCCACGGATGGTGTAAAAAATCGAGAAATTGCTCAGAGACTTGGCCTAAGCGAGCACACGGTGAAGAACTACTTGTTTAGCATATTCGGTAAGTTAGGTGTCTCCAGTCGCTTAGAATTGACGCTCGCTCTCAAGCAAGAGTGGATTCAGAAAGCAAACGCTGCCGTCAAACCTCCCAGTATCGATCGCCGTGATGAAATTTTGGATTTGCTCCGTGCGCTAGCCGAGCGGGGACTGGGCTCGGCGCAATTTCTTTTGGCACAGATGTATTCTGAAGGACGCGGAGTATCTCATGACCCAACGCAAGCCTATCGGTTGTTCCTCTTGGCCGAAAAGTCGGCGGAGATTATCGAGATGAGCCGGAGTGCCAGGAAGAAGCTGGCTGGCGAGATGAGTCCAATGCAGATCGCTGAAGCTGAGCGCCGGGCGGCAACCTGGCTTGAGGAGAAAAGAAAGCAAACCGTGAGACCGTTCCCAGCCCAGTCGGATCAAACATTTGCTGCTGCGAGGGGACGCCCGGGGACGGGGTAGCTTTCAAACCCGTCCAATTGACTCAGAGGAAGTGCCAGAAAACCAGAGCGCAGCCCAAGAACAGGAATGCTGCGCTTGTTCAATAGCACATGCAAACGCTTGGTATCTGTAGCGCGGTTTCTGCCATGCCGGCTTCATCAACTCTTCCAGCAATTCGGCGTTGTGGTCCGCTCGCGGCTCATAATGGTAACTGCGGTCGAACTCCACGAGCCTGCAAGCCCGGCGCTCGCTCATGACGAACTGCTGCCGGCAAGCTCCACACGTTTTTTCACGCCATCGCTTTCAGCGCTTCTTTGTCCAGACTGAGATCAGCCACCAAACTGCTTCAGGCGACGGTTCGTCTATCTTCCAGACTCCTCAGCCGTTGTGCTTCGCCGACCTCCATGCCGCCGACGTTGCCCTTCCAGCCGTACAGCGTCCCGTCGCTGACGCGAGGCTCTCCCGACAACCCCGCAATTTTGCGGCCTGCCTTCATCGTCCTCTCTTCATGTCCAAAGTCCTCCTTCATCGCTATGGCTGCGATGAGCGGCCCCCGGATGTTGATCCAGACCACCGGGAGGCTACAACCAGTGCGCCTGTTCTCGACTCCACCTGTGGCGGCGGTGCGCAACAGTGTAGCCTTCCCCCTGCGAGATTGCGGGGAAACCCGAAACGAAAGGCAATCGCGTTTATGACGTGGATTCGAACCATAACGGTGTCGGAAGCAGATGAAAAGCTGCGCAAGGCGATCGAGGGGCAGCGAGCGTTGTATCCCAAGGAGTATGGCGATCCGGTCCATCCGGATGAGTCCGGAGGGTCGTCGATTGTGGGGTCGCACACCCTGATTCCGGAGGCGCTCTATCACTCGTTCGCCACCTTTGGCGCGCTGATGTCGCCAGAGTTGCCGCTGAGCCGGCGGCAGCATGAAATGATTACCACGATGGTCTCGGTGACCAACCAGTGCAAGTATTGAATCGAGTCGCACGCAGAGTTTCTGCGTAGAGTGACGCTAGACCGGGAGCTGGTGGGGGCGCTGGAAAAGGACTACAGGACCGCGCCCATCACGCCGCAGGAGCGAGTGATGCTGGACTACGTGGTCAAGTTGACCAAGGACGCGACCAAGGTTTGGAAGGATGACATCGAGGGACTGCGGGCAGTGGGATTTGACGATCGCGGAATATTGCAGATCACGCTGATCGCTTCGTGGTTCAATTACATCAATCGCGTGGCGGATGCACTGGGGGTCGGGAGGGAGTGAAGTTTCTCGGAGGGTCCAGTCACCTCGCCGTCACGATCAGCTTTGCCGACGGCCTCCCTCGCTTACTTCAGAGCATAAGTCGTGCAGCATCGCAGTATTTTCTGGATTCAGAACATTCCTCTAATTCATTGAGTCCATTGCGACAATTTCAAACACCCCCTCGGAGCTTCCCCTGACCCCGCCGAGCAAGGTGAAGAAACTCGCCACAGCTCTCTGCGCACCGTCTTCGAGGATATCTCTCATCGTTCTCTGATCATCCCCCTCTGATCATCCCCGCGGATGTGCGATTGTTCCCTTCTGCCACTAAACTTGCCTAGAGGCAAAGAGTTCGATTTAATTTATTTGCCACCCTATCCTTCATCCATGGCCGAATCTTTAGCAGAGTATTTCCTGACGAATTTTCAGGCGCACCGCGGTGAGCGGGCCTATGGGCAGCACCGTGGATACCGCATGGAGTGGTTCACCTACGGTCAGGTTTTGGAGATGGCGTTCGGATTCTGCCGTGATCTGGAGACGCGAAGAATCGGCAAAGGCGACCGGGTGATGCTGTGGGGTGAGAACTGCGCCGAATGGGTTGCGGCATTCTTTGGATGCGCGATGTGCGGCGCTGTTGTTGTCCCGATGGACCATGGGGCGTCCGCGGATTTTGCGGCGCGAGTTTCGGTGCAGGTCGAGGCGAGGCTTTGGGTTTGTTCCCGGCGGCATGTGCCGGATCTCGCCGGTCAGGCTCGCGCGGTTCCTGTGTTGCTTCTTGAAGATTTGTCGAAGGCGGCTGGTCATTCTTCGGCGGCCCCGAATGGTGTGATCGGCCGCGAAGATGTGCTGCAGATTGTGTTTACTTCGGGGACTACGGCTGAACCCAAGGGTGTGGTCATCACCCATGGCAACGTGCTGGCCAACATCGCCCCGCTGGAACAGGAGATGCAGCGGTATTTGAAGTATGAGCGCTGGGTGCATCCGGTGCGGTTCCTGAATTTGCTGCCGCTGAGCCACGTGTTTGGGCAATTCCTCGGGATGTTTCTGTCTCCGCGGCTGGGTGGAACCATGATTTTTCAGGAAGAGCTGAAGCCGTCGGAGATTGTGAGCACGATTCGGCGGGAGCGGGTTTCAGTGCTGGTGAGCGTGCCGAGAATCTTGCAGTCGCTGAAACAGAAGATCGAACACGATCTCGAAGATGACGGGAAGCGGGAGGATTTTCGGTGGCGGTTCCGGGCGTCGGAAGGAAAACACTTCCTGCACCGGTGGTGGATTTTCCGAGCGATTCGCCGGCAGTTTGGTTGGAAGTTCTGGGCGTTCATTTGTGGGGGCGCGGCTTTGGATCGAGAGACCGAGGAATTCTGGGGGCGGCTCGGTTACGCCGCGATTCAGGGATATGGGCTGACGGAGACTACCTCGCTCGTCACCGTGAACCATCCCTTCAAGTTGGGGAAAGGATCGATTGGGAAGGTGCTGCCGGGGCGGGAAGTGAAGCTTGCGGAAGATGGCGAGATTTTGACTCGCGGCGGCGGAGTGGCGGCGGGGTATTGGGATGGAGGTCGACGGCAAGGAGGTGGGGACGGGGTTACAGATGGGGTTACGGATAAAGACGGGTGGTATCGCACCGGAGACATAGGCGCGCTGGATGAAGCCGGGAACCTTTATTTCAAGGGGCGCAAGAAAGAAGTGATCGTGACGCCCGGCGGATTGAATATTTATCCAGAAGATTTAGAGGCCGCATTGCGTCATCAGCCGGAAGTGAAAGATTGTGTGGTAGTTGGAATCGAGCGCGGAGGAAATGCAGACCCCTGCGCGGTGGTGATTGTGCGACGACGATGCCAGCGTGGCGGCGGTGGTGGAACGCGCGAACCAGTCGCTGGCGGAATTCCAGCGCATGCGGATGTGGGTGCAGTGGCCGCAAGAAGACTTTCCGCGCACGAACACGCAAAAGCCGCGGCGGAATTTGATAGCTGAATTCGCAGCCAGACGCATTCTGCAAGGTATAGAGAAGGATGCGGCGAGTGACAGCCCAGTGAGGGAATTGATCGGTCGTATTACGGGGCGACCGGTGACGGGTGGAGCGGCTGGCGACTCTGATCTTGACTCTGATTTGGGACTCAGTTCGCTGGACCGAGTGGAACTGATCAGCGCGCTCGAAGATCGCTATCAGGTGGATCTTAGCGAGACCCGTTTTAGCGCGGCGCGTACCGTGGGCGATGTAGAAAAGATGTTGAGCGGCGAGGATGCATCAGCGCGTGGAGTATCGCTATCCGAGTTGGGTGTTGCGGTGGCCGGTGACGTGGGTTGCGATGGTCGGCGCATTATTTGTTGATGAGGCCGGCCATGATTCTGCTGGGCTGGCCGCGGATCGAAGGGCGGGAGAACTTGCGAGGATGGAATGGGCCACTGCTGGTGGTTTGCAATCATATTGGCGACGTGGATGTGGGGTTCGTGCAGACGGCCTTGCCGGCGCGGCTGCGCAACCGGATTGCGACAGCGGCTGGGGGAGAAGCGTTGGAAGCCTTGCACACGCCGGCCGCGGACAGAGGTTTTTTCGGCAGAATGTACGATCGCGTGCAATGGGTGCTGGGCGTTTCTCTGCTGAATTTGTTTCCGCTGCCGCGCGAGGCTGGATTCCGGCAAGAGTTTTGCTTACGCGGGTGAGG
Source organism: uncultured Acidobacteriaceae bacterium (assembly GCA_963714225.1). GTDB lineage: Bacteria > Acidobacteriota > Terriglobia > Terriglobales > Acidobacteriaceae > Sulfotelmatobacter. The sequence continues at coordinate 75,472 of CAVQNY010000002.1, forward strand.
CCGTGGATCGTGGATACAGCGTGCTGGTGTTTCCCGAAGGGCGACATACGGTGGATGGCAAGATGAATCCGTTCCGCGCGGGGATTGGGCTGTTGGCGAATAATCTGGGCATTCCGGTACTGCCCATGCGGATTGTGGGATTGTTTGAAGTGAAGCAAGCGGGCAGGAAGTTTGCGCCAAGCCGGGAGAGATTCGTGTGCGCATCGGCCGGCCGATGAAGTTGGCGGCGGGCAGCGATCCCGGGCAGATCGCGCGGGAGTTGCAGAGCGCGGTGGAAGCTTTGTAGAGGGAAGCGAAGATGTCGAATCCTATTCTTCATCCATTCCAGCCTCCGCCTCGTGCGGGTCCGATTCGATTTGCACTTCCGGCAAGTTCGCGGCGCGAAGTGCGTGATTGAGCGCGGGCAGATCTAACGTCTTAAGCGCATCCCAACTCTTCATTACGTCCGAAGCATCGTGTTCGGTGGCCGCGATGGCTGCAGACTGCGTTGCGGTGGGTTCGGCATCGGCCTGCCACACCTGGCCATACAGGACGGCGACTTGCCCGTTCACTCGCGCGAGCGTGACTTCGTCGGCAGCTGCTGCGGCGAAACCGCTGGGTGCCGCAAGCAATGCTGCCAGTTTGGTCTGGAAAGCCTGAATGGAATCGCGGGCTGTGCCGGTGGCTTGCTGGGACAATTTTTGCAGCGGCTCACGAATCGATCCGGCTTGCATTACAGCCTTGGATGTTTCACTGAGGAGCGATGCGAGGCGCATTTCAAGTTGAAATTTCTTCTCGAGGCCGGCTGCCGAGATTTTTACGCGAGGGTCCATCTTGACCGTGAAGGGCGCCGTATAACTCTTTCCGTTCGCGGTGAGCCGTGCGGTGTAGGAGCCGGGCAAAGCCGTGGGGCCGAGAGGATACCGCGGCGTATCTCCAGGAATCGCGGCGATGGGATATTCGTGGCGCGTGGAATCGGGCGTGGGATAGTGCAGATCCCAAACCCAGCGGTGCATGCCGGCCTCGGAGGACAGAGAGCGAAAGGGACGCAGCCAATAAAGAGGGATGAGTTGTTTCTTGAGATCCGCTTCGGTGACCTCGGGACTTATCGTCGCTGGAAAATTTGCGAACGAGTTGGCCGCGAGCATCGAGGATTTCGAGAGTGATGGGACGAGAAGCGGCGTGCGCCAGATAGTAGTCGATGATTGCGCCGTCGGGTGGGTTCGGCAGCAGCGGGTTCGTCGGGAGGAAGCGGCGTGTCCGTGTTGGTATCGCGCTCGAAGCGGTAGGCGGGCGCTGGAGTGAAAAGATGGGCAACGGTGTCCGCCGCCAAATCGGCTGCTTCGCGCAGCGGCGTGATGTCATCGAGAATCCAGAACGAGCGCCCGTGCGTGCCGACGATGAGGTCGTTGTCGTGAATCCAGAGATCGCGCATGGAGGTGTGCGGCAGATTCAGTTGCAGGGATTGCCAGTGGTCGCCGTCATCGAACGAGACCCAGACTGAATTCTCCGTGCCGGCAAACAGCAAGCCTTTGCGCACCGGATCTTCGCGGACCGTGTCCACGGGACCGAAGTCGGGAAGGCCGGTCGTGATCAGCTTCCAGGTTTTGCCGCCATCATGAGTGCGGTAAATATAGGGATGCTCGTCGTTAATGCGGAAGCGGCTCACGGACGCGTAGGCGGTGTCGTCATCGAAGTGCGAGGCACTGATCTGCGTGACCTTGCTCCAGGGCGTCAATTCTTTTGGAGTAATGTCGTTCCATTTCTTGCCGCCGTCGCGAGTTTGCCAGATCAGGCCGTCGTCGGTGCCGGCCCAGAGCGTGTTGATGTTTTTGAAGGAAGGGGCAAGCGCGTAGATTACTCCGCGCTGTTTGTCGGCCCCTTTGGGAATGAGATTGCCCACGCTGGCTGGGATTCCGGGATTCTCGCGAGTGAGATCGTCGCTGATGGTCTGCCAGGAATTTCCGCCGTCGGTGGTTTTGAAGAGCACGTTGCTGGCGAAATAAAGAACGTGCGGGTCGAGGGGCGAGAACATCGTCGGCTCGGTGCGGTCGGTGCGGTACTTGGGGTTGCGAAGCGGGATGGGAGTGACGTTCTGCACCTGGCCGGTGGACCAGTGAAACTTCGAGACCTCGCTTCTGCCGCCGCCGTAGATAATGTCAGGGTCGAGGGGATCGGGGGCGACGTAGCCGTATTCGATCACGCCTACAGGATGCCACTCGCGGAAGGTGATGGCGCCATCGTTGCCGCGGCTGGAGATGCAGACCGAACCGCTTTCCTGCTGGCCTCCGCAAACCCGATAGGGGAAAGTCGGTGTTACCGCAACGTGATAAATCTGCGCGGTGGGCTGGTTGTACCAGGAACTCCAACTAGCCCCGCCATTCACGGTCACGAGCGCGCCCTGGTCGCTGACCAGCAGAATAATGTTCGGGTCGTTGGGATTGATCCAGAGATTCTGGTAGTCGTCGCCGCCAGGAGCGCCGCGGAATCCGGACCATGTCTTGCCGCCATCGGTCGATCGCATGGTTACAGTGCTGGCGCAATAGACGACATCTGCATTCTTGGAATCGACTCTGGGGATGGGGAGATCGCCGCCGCCGATGCGGCCTGAAGGGCGCGGATCATCGGTTGCTTTTGACCAATTTTCGCCGGCGTCGTCGGAACGGTAGACGGCGAGTGCGCCCGAGGCTGTGCCGACTGTGGCGTAGAGTCGGCGTGGGTCCGTGGGAGCTATGGCGACATAGATTTGCGCGAGATCCTTCGGCAGGCCGTTGGTAAGAGCGATGCCAGGTGCTTCCGCCGTCGGTGGACTTGAACAATCCGCCGCCGGTTCCGTTGACTTCGTTGTTGTCCTCCCAGGGGCCCTCGCGCACTTCCCACATCGAGGCGTAAATTACGTCGGGATTGGAGGGATCAATCTCCACGTCGGAGGCTCCGGTGTTCTCGTCTTTGTAGATGACCTTTTGCCAGGTCTGGCCGCCGTCGGTGGAACGGAAAAGGCCACGCTCTTCATTCGGGCCGTAGGGATGGCCGAGCACGGCGGCGAAGACTCGATTGGGATCGCGGGGATCGATGGCGAGTGCGGGAATCTGCTGGCCATCGCGCAGGCCGAGATGAGTCCAGGTTTTTCCAGCGTCAGTCGATTTGTAGATTCCATTGCCAACCGAGAGATCGGGGCGATGCAGGCCTTCGCCGCTGGCGACATAAATGATGTTGGGATTCGAAGGCGCTACCGCGATGGCGCCAATCGACTGGGTAGACTCGTGGTCGAAGATCGGAGTCCAGGTGCGGCCGTAGTCGTCCGACTTCCAAACTCCGCCGTTAACCTGGCCCACGTAGAAGACATTCGGCTGGCTCGGAACGCCAGTGGCGGCGCGGGTGCGGCCACCGCGAAACGGGCCGATCATGCGCCAATGGAGCTCCTGATATGTATTCTCTGGAATTTGCTGTGCGGTGCTCGATCCGACGCAGAGCAAAAGCGAAATGCAGACGAACAGGCGAAGGACTAGCTCGGATCTGGTCAATGGACCCCCTCGAACGGTAGAAGCTAAACTCAAAGAGAATAAACTAAAAGCGCAGGGATGGGGGATCGTGGGCCATGCGGCTGATGAGTTTGCGGCTGATGAGTTCTAGCAAATCTCAGCCAAGGCTTGCGCCAGGTCGGCCGCCTTCGGGGTTGGCGTTGCTCCTGATTGACTGGCGACCCAGGCGCCGACGCGGTTGGCGTTTTCATTGATTTGTGCCAGCGATGTCCCCCGTAGATATCCGTGCACCAGGGCCGCGGTGAAGGCGTCGCCAGCGCCGACCGTGTCGGCTACCTTCACCTTGAAGCCTGGATGTTCGCTGCGATTCCTCGGCGGATATCAGGAGGCTGCCGCCCTGGCCGCGGGTAACGCAAACCAGTTTCAGATCATGCAAAGACAGCAAATGTCGCGCCGAGTCCTTCGTCGCGGTGATGTTCCAACTCGAACAATCGCATGATCCTGGGGAGTTCTTCGTGGTTGAGTTTGACGATGGTTGCGAGCCTCATCGATTGCGCGAGGACTTGTGCGCTAAAGAAGTTCTGCCGGAGGTTGACGTCGAAGACCTGCACTGCGTTTCGCTGCTGCGAAGCCCGCACAAATTTGCCAATGGTGGCACGACTGCGCTCCGAGCGTTGCGCCAGCGATCCAAAGCACAGGGCATCGGCCTGTTGTGCCAGCGTCTGCCATTGCGGCGTCCAATCGAGAAAGTCCCAGGCGACGGACTCGGAAAATTCAAAGCGCGGCTGACCCGCGGCGTCCACTTCGACCTGCACAGTTCCGGTGGGATGGTCCGCATCTTTCTGAATGAATTCGGTGGGGAGAGCCGAGTTCAGCGAGGCGCCGAATCGCTGCTGCACCTAGAGCATCCTGGCCGAGGCGGCTCGCTGGAATGCCGTTATCCCCGAGCAGGGAGGTAATGTAGGCGAAGTTGGCCGGCGCTCCGCCCAGTTGTTTCCCTGCGGGCAACAAGTCCCAAAGCAATTCACCCAGACCGACGACGAGGTGTCTCTTGCTCAGCATGGAACCTTCCACGAAACCCACGAAACCACCCACAGTTGCGGGAACCAGCTAACTGGCGCAGAATCGGGGAGCGAGAATGCATAATTGCCGTGATACATTCCATTCATTCCAAGAGCTGGATCAAGCTGTTCACGCTGCTTTTGGCGTTGGCCTCACAGGATAGCGCAAATTGGCCTTTCGGAGCGTGGCAGCGCGTTTCAGAGACTCCCGTAATCTCGCCGCAAGGAGAGGGATGGGAATCGGCGGGCACCTTTAACCCCGCCGTGATTGTTCGTGATGGAAAAATCGTCATGCTCTACCGGGCCCAGGACAAGGGCGGCACCTCCCGCCTGGGCTATGCCGAGAGTACGGACGGAATCCACTACACGCGGCGGAGCGAGCCTGTCCTTTCCCCCGACCGAGACTTCGAAAAAGATGGAGGCGTGGAAGACCCGCGGCTGGTGCAGTTCGGCGATACCTACTATCTGACTTATACGGGCTACAACAAGAGAGACGCACAACTGTGTCTGGCAACTTCGAAAGATCTCATCCACTGGGAGCGACGAGGCGTGATTCTTCCTGCCTATAAGGGACGCTGGAACGTTCGCTGGACGAAGTCGGGGGCGATTGTGCCAGAAAAGATTCAGGGTAAGTACTGGATGTACTTTCTCGGGACAACCCCGGACAACAACGACCAGATGGGGCTGGCCTCTTCGACGGACCTCTTGCATTGGACGGACGCTACCGATGCTCCAGTGTTACCGGTACGGGCCGGAATGTTTGATTCTCGCGTGGCCGAACCGGGGCCTCCGCCGATGGTTACGCCGAAGGGGATTGTTCTCGTCTACAACGGCGCCGACGACAAACTTGTGTACCGCACCGGCGTGGCGATGATTCGACCGCAACGACCCGCGCGTAATCATCTCGCGGGCGGAAGCTGGCATTTTCGCTCCGGAGAAACAATGGGAGAAAGTGGGCCAGGTCCCGAACGTGGTGTTCGTGGAAGGCATGGTGCAGCAAGGGCAGCGGTACTTGTTCTACTACGGGGGTGCGGATACTTACATCGGTGTGGCGGAAGCGCGGGCGGTTCCTTGGGAGAACCGGGAAAAGCCGCTACGCCAACATTGAACTTCATCGATGGCTGGCCCGACCTGCTCAATCGAGTTCATCATTTTCCGGACTTCGAGTTTGCCGGGAACTGCATGGTGCGAATAATCCCCTCGCCTTCTCTGACGAAGATCTGCTGGTTCGCCTTTACATCCTTTAGCGTGTCGATCTGGCCGCTGGGCCAGCGGATCTGAAGCACATCGACCTTGTCGGCCTTTCCCAAACCGAAGTGAATGCGCAAGTCGTTCTGCGAAATGTAGCTGCCGCCGCTGCGCACTTCATCGATCTGCTGGTGAGGCTTGGCTTCTCCCGTAGCGTGGGTCACGCAGGTGAGGCGCGCGCCAATGCCGCTTCGGTTGGACTTGGTGCCGATCGTGCGAACCTTGATCCAATGGTTGCCCAGGCTGGAACTGGAGTGTAAGAGCTGGGGAAAGTCGTTGACGGTATTGACGACAACGTCGATGTTGCCGTCATTGTCGAAGTCGCCGAAGGCGCAGCCACGCGCAGGCACGGGATCGGAGATCCCCGGACCGGCCGCGAGGGAAACATCGGCGAAATGGCCATTGTGCAAGTTGCGGTAAAGCAGTTTGCGCTGGGAGTAGCCGGCCTCGGTTTTCAGTTGCTCGACTTCGGGATAGACGTGGCCATTCGAGATCAGGATGTCGGGCCAGCCGTCGTTGTCGAAATCGAAGAAGCCGCAGCCCCAGCCGAGAAATTGCGTGTGCGCGCCCAGGCCCGCGGCGAAGGTGGCGTCCTCAAAGGCGCCTCCGCCGAGGTTGTGGTAGAGCGAAGGCGTGTCGCCGGCGAAGTTGGTCTTGACCAGGTCAAGGTTGCCATCGAGGTCATAGTCGGCAGCGGAGACTCCCATGCCGGCCTGTGGTTTGCCGTCGGGGCTGAGGGCGCAACCGGCCTCGATTGCGACGTCTTCGAAGGTTCCGTTCTTCCGGTTGTGATAGAGCGCGCTCGCAGTGGAATCGTTGGCGACATAGATGTCGGGCCAGCCATCATTGTCGAAGTCGGCAGTGAGGACGCCCAGGCCGTAGGTGCCGTTGGCGCGGAATATGCCCGCATCCTCGGAGACATCGGTGAAAGTGCCGTCGCCGTTGTTGTGGTAGAGGATGTTCTTGCCGCCCTGGAGCCCGGGCGGGCCACAGGCGACCATCACGCCTTTGTAGAGACAGGGGCCGGATTCGGGGATCGGCGCTGTGGCCAAGTCCAGGTCGATGTAGTTGGCGACGAAAAGGTCGAGGCGGCCGTCGCGGTCGTAATCGACAAAGGCACAGCCTGTGTTCCAGCGCGTGCCTTTGCCCGCCACCCCAGCTTTCTGGCTGACATCGGTGAAGGTTCCATCGCCGTTGTTGTGATAGAGGACGTTCTTACCGTAACAGGTGAGGTAGAGATCGTCCCAGCCGTCGTTGTCGTAGTCGCCGACGCAGACGCCTTGTCCCCAGCCGGAGTGGGCGAGCCCGGCCTTGGCGGTCACGTCGGTGAAAGTGCCGTCGCGATTGTTACGGAAAAGATGCGACGTGGGTTCGCTGCCGGGGGGAAATCCCTCGAGTCGCCAGCCATTCACGATAAAGATATCGAGCCAGCCGTCGTTATCGTAATCGTAAAACGCGATGCCACAGCCGGTGGTCTCAAGCAGATACTTGTTCTTGTGTTCTCCACCGAAGATGGTTTTGGCATTCAAGCCGGATTCGCGCGCGACGTTAAGGAAGCTAACCCCGAGATCGGGTGGAGGCGGCGGCGCGCCTTCCTTCTGACCGGCATTTTGGCGGGAAGCGGCGGAAGCGCGCAGCCAGGGGGGGCGAGCCATTTCCCAGATGTTTTCGAGGGATAGCACCAGCGCGGACCGGCTGAGAGACTTCAAGAATAAGCGGCGTGAAGGGAACAAGAGGTCGCTTCCTGGCAGTTTTAGCTCGTTTAGAATTCGCCCCTACCTCTTATATGCAGTGAACCTTCACTTTGCAAGCTCCGGGCGGAACTGTTCCCAGGACTTCGCGCGGGAGATTGCTTCATTCCAGCGCTGTCGCATGGCATTCGCTTGCGAGCGTGGCAGGCGCGGTTCAAAGCGGCGTTCCTCCCGCGGCAAATCAGTAATAGCCTGCAGTTCCTTCCAGAAGCCGGCCCCCAGACCAGCCAGAAATGCAGCGCCGAGCGCGGTTGTTTCCGTCATGGAAGGGCGCACGACTGGCACGCCGAGAATGTCGGCCTGAAATTGCATGAGGCTGTCATTGGCGGATGCACCGCCATCCACTCGCAACTCCTGGAGGGACGTGTTGGTGTCGGTTTCGACCGCATCCATCAGATCGGCAACCTGGTAGGCGATACTTTCCAAGGCCGCACGCGCTATGTGACCTGCGTTGCTGCCTCGCGTAAGGCCGAAGATTGCACCCCGCGCGTAAGAATCCCAGTGGGGAGCGCCGAGGCCGACGAAGGCAGGGACGAAGTACACTCCCCCATTGTCGGGGACGGAGTTCGCCAGGGCTTCCACTTCCGATGACGTGCGAATAATTCCTAAGCTGTCGCGCAACCACTGCACCACGGCTCCGCCTACGAACACGCTGCCTTCGAGTGCGTAGTGAGTGTCGTTGCCGATTCTCCAGGCCACAGTTGTAAGCAGGCGGTGGGTGGATCGGACGGCGCGAGTGCCCGTGCTCTGCAACAGGAAGCAGCCCGTGCCATAGGTATTCTTGGTGAGGCCGGGGCTGATGCATCTTTGCCCAAATAACGCGGCCTGCTGATCGCCGGCGACACCGGCGATCGGTATTCCGTTGAGACCTCGGGCGGAGCTCACTTCTGCATAAACTTCACTGGAGGGCCGGACCGCAGGCAACATCGAGGCAGGGATTCGAAACAGATCGAGAAGGTCGCGATCCCAGCCGCCGGAACGAAGATTGAAAAGCATGGTGCGGGAGGCGTTGCTGGCGTCGGTGACGTGTATGCGGCCGTCAGTCAACTTCCACAGCAGCCAAGTATCGACCGTGCCAAACGCAAGGCGGCCCGTTTCAGCGAGTGGGCGGGCGTTGGGGATGTGTTCGAGAATCCAGGAAATTTTGCTGCCGGAAAAGTACGCGTCGATCAACAAGCCAGTGCGCTGCTGGACCAGATTCTCGTGGCCTTGCGCCTTGAGCTGCTGGCAAAAAGAGGCGGTGCGGCGATCCTGCCAGACAATGGCATTGCAGATGGGCTTGCCGGTCGCACGGTCCCAGACAATGGTAGTTTCGCGCTGATTGGTGATGCCGATGGCGGCCACGTCGCTGGGCTGCGCTTTGGCTTTGGCCAAAGCCTCCAGGGCAACCGCAATCTGTGATGCCACGACCTCCTCGGGATCGTGCTCGACCCATCCCGGCTCGGGAAAGATTTGAGTGAACTCGCGCTGGGCCAAGGATCGGACTGCCCCGTGCTCGTCAAACAAGAGGGCGCGGGAACTTGTGGTGCCCTGATCGAGAGAGAGAATGTAACGCAAGCAGCCTCCTGTTTCTGTTTTCTGCGGCCCCTACCCAGGACGTCGAGCTAGGACGAGGGCGGGGACGCGCGCAGGAATCGTCGAATGCCGAAATCGTAGACCGCGGCGCCAATCAATCCCCCCACGAGCGGTGCCGCGACTGGAACCCACCACACGCGAGGGCCGTCGGTGAGGCCGTTGTTTCTAAATCCAGCCGCAGCGGTGAAAAGGCGCGGGCCAAAATCGCGCGCCGGATTAATCGCATATCCATGCATACCGCCGAAGCTCATGCCAATGGCTACGACCACCAACCCGATCATCGCAGGCGCGAGGTTGGCTCCGGGAGGGACATTGAGCTCGTCCGTGATGGCCAGCACCAGGAGCAGAAGCAAAGCGGTACCGATGACTTGATCGAGAAATCCGGCTTGAGGCCATGCCGGGAAGGCCGGGAACGTTGTAAACACGCCGGCGGTTTTTTCCAGTTGAGGGTCAAACTGGTGGAAGGCGGGCAGATAGTTTCGGTACACCAGGGCTGCGGCGAGGAATGCCCCTGCCGTCTGCGCGATGGAATAAGGCACGACCTTGCGCCAGGGAAAACCACGGAACACCGCCAGAGTGAGGGTGACCGCGGGATTGAGATGGCCGCCAGAAACTTTTCCGGCAACGTAGATTCCCATGGTCACCGCCAGTCCCCAGCCCAGGGTGATGTTGGTGTAGCCGCCGTGAGCAGTTGCGGCAGGAGCATTCGAGGGAAACAGAACGACCATCGCAACCACACCCGAGCCAAACAGGATCAAGACGAAGGTTCCGAGAAACTCGGCAATCAACTCGGCTGCCAGGGTTGGTTTGTTGCTCATGCGGCGTTGCTCCTGTCGTGACTGGGGCGACTTTTTGGCCGCGAGTAGTCTAGCAAGAATTTAAGTCTGTGCTCCGGCTTTCGGTCTTGGTCGAGTCGGCTCTCCTGCAGCCGCAAGCGGATGGCTTGCTCAGAATGGAAACGGCAACGATCGCACGATGGTTTTTCCTTGACAAGGAGGGCAGGGCCTGTAAGATAGAGAATATTTATTCATTACGATGAATAAATATTCATGATGAATAAAGCCCTGCGACAGAGAGCCGTTTTGGAAGCGTTGCGGCAGGGTCCCGTAGCCAGCCAGGAAGATCTTGCAGCGGGCGTTGCGCAAGCGGGGGTTCAAGGTGGGGCAGGCGACGCTGTCGAGGGATATTCGCGACCTGAATTTGAGCAAGACGGCGGCCGGTTACGCCCTGCCTCAGGGCGAAGGCGCTGCTACCCTGGCTTTGCCCCCGGTCGAGCGACTGGTTCGCGAGTTCGTGCTGGACGTGCGGCCCGCGCAAAACCTGCTGGTGGTGAAGACGATTGTAGGCAGCGCTCAGCCGGTGGCGGCGGCGTTGGACGAACAGGAATGGGAGGAAGTGGTGGGAACGATTGCCGGGGACGACGCCATCCTGATTGTTTGTCCCGACAAGGATGCTGCCAAGAAGGTCGCGGCACGGATCGAGGAGATGCTCGGCTGATGCCTGGGAAACTCAAAAGCGCGGTGCTCGGAGCGAGCGGCTATTCCGGTTTGGAGTTGACGCGCATTCTCGAACGCCATCCGCGGCTGGAGAAGCCCCTGCTGTTCCGCCGTGAAAACGGGAGCGACCGTGCGACAGATTTGGCGGAGGTATTTCCGGAGCTATCCGGCAACGGAGGCTATCCGCTGCGACCGCTTTCTGGCCGGAGCTGAAGAGGCAGGGTGTGCAGTTGCTTTTTCTGGCTACTCCGCACGAAGCATCGCGGTCGCTTGTGCCGGAGGCCATCGCGCAAGGTTTGCGCGTGATCGATCTGAGCGGCGCGTGGAGACTGAAGCAGGCGCAGCATCGTGCCATCTACCGATTTCAGGATGCGGATGCAGCCACTGCCGCGGAATTGACGGCGAAGGCGGTGTATGGCCTGCCGGAGTTGAACGGCGACCGCATTGCGGCGGCTCAACTCGTGGCGAATCCCGGTTGCTACGCGACCTCAGTGATTCTGGCTTTGGCGCCGCTCCTCAAGGCGGGGATCATCGATCGGGAGCGTGGAATGATCTCCGACTCGAAGTCGGGAGTGTCGGGAGCGGGCAAGGCGCCTACGTCGCGTACGCATTTCGTTTCCGTGGCAGACAATCTCTCCGCCTATTCGGTGTTCAATCACCGGCATGTGGGAGAGATGGTGGAGCAGCTGGGACTGGAAGACGCGGAGCTGACTTTCACCCCTCATCTGCTGCCGATTCCGCGCGGGATTCTCTCGACCATCTACGTGCATCTGAAGCGGGCCATGAAGCCGGCGGAAGTGGAATCCTGTCTGCGTGATTTTTATTCGGGCAGACATTGGATGCGGGTGTTTGCCACACCGAAGCTGCCGCAGTTGCAGTTTTCGCTGCACACGAACTATTGCGATCTGGGGTTTTGCCTGGCCGAGGACGGCCAGCGGCTGGTGCTGGTTTCCTGCGTGGACAATCTGCTGAAAGGCGCGGCCGGACAGGCGGTGCAGAACATGAACCTGATGTATCGAGTGGGAAGAGCGGGAGGGTTTGCAGTGACGATCGTGGTGAAGATTGGCGGAGCGGCGATTGAAGATGCGGCGATCCTGCGCAAGTGCGCGCGGTCCATCGCGGAGTTGGCGCAGGATGGCCACCGCGTCGCCGTGGTTCATGGCGGCGGCGGTGCGCTGACCCGCATGCTGAATCGGCTGGGAAAGAAGAGCGAGTTTGTGGACGGGTTGCGGGTCACCGATGCGGAGACTCGGGATACGGCGCTGATGGTGTTGGCCGGAATCATCAACAAGAAGCTGGTGGCGGCGATTCAGTCAGCGGGCATGCCGGCCATTGGATTCTGCGGCGGCGACGGCATGACGTTCCGAGCGCGAAAGAAGTATGTTCACGGCCGCGATTTGGGATTTGTGGGCGAGATTTGTTTCGCGGAGCCCTGCTGGATCGAAGCGCTGTGGCAGCAGGGAGGCATTCCCGTTCTGGCTTCGCTGGCCTTGGGAGCCGACGGCGAATACTACAACGTGAACGCCGATGAAATGGCGGCATCTTGCGCTGCGGCCTGCCACGCCAACACGCTGATCTTTCTCACCGACGTGCCCGGAGTGAGAGATGCGGCGGGAAGCGTGATGCCGTGGCTGAGCACGAAGCAGGCCGCCGAACTGGCGGCCGGTTCGGTCATCAGCGGCGGAATGTTGCCCAAGCTGCAGGCCTGCGGGCAGGCGCTGAAACAAGGCGTGGGGCGAGTGAGGATTCTGCCGGCCACCGAGGCGGAGGTCTTGCCGCAGTTCTACCAGACCAAACTGTCGTGCGGTACGGAGGTTACTTATTCATGAGTCCGTTCGTTGCTGCTCGTTATAAATCGCAACCGGCGGATACGCAGGTCCGGCGCAAGGAGTCAAAGTTGAATAGTCATGTGCAAGGCAGGGTTTCGGCGGCTGCTCCCGGGAGAGTGCCGCAAGTATTTTGGTGTCCCGATCTGGTCTCGACTCGCGATCTCGGCCCCTCCGGCGTCGATGCGGTTTTGCATCTCGCTGGAATGATGAAGTCGCGTCCGGCAGATTTTCGGAGGGCGCTCACGGGCCGACAGATCGTCATGTTCTTCGAGAAACCTTCCTTGCGAACCCGGCTGACGTTCGAGGCCGGGATGGTAAGCCTGGGCGGAACGGCGATGTTCGTCGATCAGACTCACGAACGGCTCGATGCCCGGGAAAAGTTGAGCGATGTGGCGCACAACCTGGAGCGCTGGGTGGACCTGATCGTGCTGCGCACATTTTCGCAGCAGACCATCGAGGGCATGGCGCAGCACGCCTCGATTCCGGTCATTAACGCGCTCAGCGATCGTGGAGCATCCGTGCCAGGCGTTGGCCGACTATTTTACGCTGCTCGAGCGATTCGCAGATGTGAAGGACCGCTGCCTGGCCTATGTGGGCGACGGCAACAATGTGGCGCACTCGCTGCTGCTTACTTGCGCATGCCTGGGGTCGTCGGATCCGCGTGGCAACTCCGAACGGCTACGCGCCCAATCCGCAGATTGTTGCCGCTGCACGCGAGATTGCTGAGGAGACCGGCGCCGAAATTCATTTACTGACTGACCCGCACGAGGCGGTGGCCGGAGCCGACGCGATTTACACCGATGCGTGGACCAGCATGGGGCAGGAGAAACAAGAGAGCGAGCGAGCGAAAATCTTTCCCCCTTATCAAGTCAATTCCGAACTTATGGCGGAAGCCGCGCCCCACGCGGTGTTCATGCACTGTCTGCCGGCGCATCGCGGGTTGGAAGTGACGGACGCGGTGATGGATTCGAAGCAGTCACTGATTTTCGAGCAGGCGGAGAACCGCCTGCATGTGCAAAAAGCGATTCTTTATTTACTGCTGGGTGGCGGCGATCGTCTGCCCGCAAGGAGTGTTCATGCCTGAAAAAGTTGTCCTTGCCTACTCCGGAGGACTCGACACCTCCATCATTATTCCGTGGCTCAAGGAGAATTACTCCTACAACGTCATTGCGATGGTGGGCGATGTGGGCCAGGGAGATGACATGGAAGCCGTTGTCGAAAAGGCTTACGCCACGGGTGCCAGCAAGGTGATCGTCGAGGATCTCCGCGAGGAGTTTCTGACCGGATACGTTTTTCCTGCGTTGCAAGCGGGTGCGGTCTACGAGCATAAGTATCTGCTGGGGACATCGCTGGCGCGTCCGGTGATCGCAAAGCATCAAGTCGAAGTCGCTTTGCGCGAGGGAGCGACAGCTGTGGCGCATGGTTGCACGGGAAAAGGGAACGACCAGGTTCGCTTTGAGTTGACGTATCAGGCGCTCGCGCCGGAGCTTAAAGTGATTGCGCCGTGGCGGGAATGGTCGCTGAAATCGCGCGAAGAATGTCTGGATTACGCCGAGCAGCACGGCATTCCGGTGGCGGCGAGCCGCGAGAAGATTCACAGCCGCGACCGCAACCTTTGGCACCTCAGTCACGAAGGCGGAGAACTGGAAGATGCCGCGAATGCTCCGCTGGCGACAACCTGGCAGATGACGCGCTCGCCGCAAGAGGCGCCCGACAAAGAGGAGCAGGTCACGATTGGCTTCGAGAAAGGGACGCCCGTCGCGGTTGACGGCATGAAGCTGGATCCCGTGTCGCTGGTCGAGTTGCTGAACGAAGTTGGTGCGCGCAACGCCATCGGCCGGGTGGATCTGGTGGAGAACCGCTTCGTAGGCATCAAGTCGCGCGGTTGTTATGAGACGCCGGGTGGAACGCTTGCTGATCGCCGCGCATCGCGAACTGGAAGCGCTGTGCCTGGAGCGCGAAGTGGCGCACTTCAAGCAGCACGTGGGGTTGAAGTACGCGGAACTCGTCTATTTCGGTTTGTGGTTCACGCCGCTGCGCGAGGCCTTGGACGCTTTTGTCGCCAGCACGCAGACCGAGATGACCGGCAGCGTGACGCTCTCTCTGTACAAGGGAAACGTTTCGGTGGTGAGCCGCCAGTCCGAGCACTCGCTCTACCGCACCGATCTTTCCTCGTTCACCATGGGCGATAGTTACGACCAGAAGGATGCGGAGGGTTTCATTCGAATCCTCGGACTGCCTTCGCGCACACGCGCGCGGGCTCGCCTGGAGGTTGCGCGATGAAGATGTGGTCGGGCCGGTTCCGAGCAGTCGCTGGATCCGCAATTCGAACGCTGGCAGCGGTCGTTTGACTTCGACCGTCGGCTGCTGAACTACGAACTGGCGGCGAGCGGGGCCCATGCCCGCGCGCTGAAAACTGCCGGAGTTCTGTCGGCCGACGAACTCATCAGCATTCTGGAAGGGCTGCGAGCAGATTGGCGAGATGGCCGCCGCGTCCCAAGGTTTGGTGGAGGACGATGAAGCCGAGGACGTACATCATTTCGTGGAGAAGCAGTTGGTGGCGCGGATCGGCGAACTCGGATACAAGCTGCACAGCGGACGCAGCCGCAACGAGCAGATTGCCACCGACCTGCGCCTCTATGTGCGGGCGGCGATCGATGAGTTGCGAAGCGAACTAGCCGGGGTGTGCGGAGTTTTCACCGACCGCGCCGAACAGGCTGGCAGCGCCGCGATGCCTGCCTACACGCATTTGCAGCGGGCTGAGCCCGTCCTGGTGGCGCATTGGCTGCTGGCTTATGTCGAAATGTTCTTGCGGGATGCCGACCGGCTTGCCGATTGCCGCAAGCGTTTGAACGCGTGTCCGCTGGGATCGGGCGCTGTGGCCGGTGCGACTCTGCCGCTGGATCGTGCTTTCATGGCGGAGGAACTCGACTTCGATGGTCCGACGGCGAACAGTATCGACGCCACCAGCGACCGCGATTTCGTTCTTGAGTTCGTCAACGCGCTCTCCCTCCTCGGGCTGCACTTGAGCCGGTGGGCGGAGGAAATGATCATGTTCTCTTCGCAGGAATTCGGCTTTGTGCGGTTGCCTGAAGCGTATTCCACGGGCAGCAGCGCCATGCCTCAGAAGAAGAATCCGGATCTTCTGGAACTGACGCGGGCGAAAGCCGGCCGCGTGATCGGAAGCGCAACCGCGCTGATGGTTGCGTTGAAAGGCTTGCCTCTGGCTTACAACAAAGACTTGCAGGAAACCCAGGAGCCGCTGTTCGATGCCACGGATACGTCGCTTCGATTATTGCCGCTGGTTGCCGGCTGGATGAAGGCGGTGGAGTTTGACCAGCAGCGTATGAATAAGGCGGCGCAGTCGGGATTCATGAACGCGTGGGCCGCAGCCACTTACTTGGTGAATCGTGGTGTTCCTTCGCGACTCGCGCACGAGCAGATCGGCAAGGCGGTGAAGGTGTGCCTGGAAAAACATTGCGAGCTTCAGGATCTGACTCTGGATGAGCTGCGTGCTCTAAATCCCGTATTCGAGCCAGGATTTTCATGACTGCCTGAAGCCGGCTTCGGTGCTGGCGATTCATGACGTTGTCGGTGGCACTGCGCCGGCCCGGGTGCGGCAGGGGATTGCGGCGGCGAAAAAGAAAATCGAGGCTCTGCGTGAGGAGGTCAATTTCCATGCGCACGCGTAAAGCCATTTTGCCGGATGCGAAGCACATCCACGAACTGATCTCGGCCTATTCCGGCGACGGCACTTTGCTGCCGCGCACGCTGGCGGAGATTTGCGAGAACGTAAGAGATTTCGTCGTTCTGGAAAATGAAGGCCGCATCATTGGGTGCGGTGCGCTGCATCTTTATGGCACGCATTTGGCTGAAATTCGTTCGATCACCGTGGGGCCTCGGGCGCAAGGTCAAGGCGGCGGGAGCCGGTTAATGAAGGCTTTGATGGCCGAAGCAAAACGGCATCGCGTGGATTGCATCTGCCTGTTCACCCGAGCTCCCGAATTTTTTGCGCGTCAGGGATTCGAGATGGCGCGGCGAGAAGATCTTCCCGACAAGATCTACAAGGATTGCCACGTCTGTCCCAGGTTTCACCGATGCGACGAAGTGGCCATGGTGCGGGGCAAGCTCCCTACCTTCGCCATCCTCCCGGAACCGGCGAACTGGCTCGTGAAGCTTCAGGCCTAGCGCCTTGACCCACGAACATAATCCGTGGTTGAGCCGGCACGGCCGACCTCGATTCCATCCTGAACCATCGCTAAAATGAGCGCAAATCCCTGTTTGTCGGTCTGCGATGCTATTATGCAAAACGATAGGGCTGGCTGAATTCGGGATAAAAGGACGATTCACCATGGCAATTGTCACGCCGGGCACTTCCACGATCGCTACCGGGCCTGAATCTTCTTCCTCTTCGTACGGGGCGCCACTGGCGGTAGTGACTACGCTTTTCTTCATGTGGGGATTCCTCACTTGCCTGAATGACATTCTTGTCCCACACCTGAAACCAATTTTCGACCTGAATTACACGCAGATCATGCTCATTCAGTTCGCCTTCTTTGGAGCATACTTTGTTTTCTCCATCCCTTCGGCGAAGATCATCGACTGGATTGGCTATCAACGCTCGATGGTGGCGGGTTTGCTTACCATGGGCCTGGGTGCATTTCTCTTCGTGCCGGCGGCCAGCGTTCCATCGTACCCGCTGTTTCTGATCGCCCTCATCGTGCTGGCGGCCGGGATCACGTGTTTGCAGGTAGCGGCCAATCCCTACGTCACGGTGCTGGGCAAGCCCCAGACCGCTTCCAGTCGGCTGAATCTGACTCAGGCTTTCAACTCTCTGGGAACTTTTCTTGCGCCTTTCTTCGGCGGGCTGCTGATTCTGACTGCAGCGCCCAAGACCATGGAAGAGATACGGGCGCTGGCGCCCGACGCTCTGCAGGCCTATCGTCTGCATGAAGCGGCAACGGTCAAGACGCCATACGTAGGCTTGGGCATTGCGCTGGTGGTGCTGGCGATCGCGATCGGCAGTTTCAAGTTACCGAAAATTCCCCATGCTCAACACCAGATCGGCGAAAAGGTAAACGACTCCATCTGGAGGCATCCGAATTTGATCTTTGGCGCGATCAGCATCTTTGTGTATGTCGGCGCCGAGGTTTCCATCGGCAGCTTTCTGGTGAACTACTTCAGCCAGCCAGACATCGGCGGACTCACTGAGAAAGTTGCGGCCAGTTTCGTTGCCTTTTACTGGGGTGGAGCCATGCTAGGACGATTCATCGGGTCGAATTTCTTGGGAGGCGCGAAGGCTAAATATATGGGCCTGGTAACAGCCGCCAGCATCGCCTTAATCCTGCTCTCCTATCCCATTGAATCCCACATGCCGCCAGGATATCAGCCGGGAGTGCCGAATCTAACCTGGCTTGCGTGGCTAGTGGTTGCGGGGCGTCCGTTGTTCACTCTCGTTGCGATCGCGGCGGTCGCGATCGCACTGGTCGCGATGCTGCGCGGGGGCACGGCCACTGCAAATACGGGAGCATTACTGGGAATTTGCGCCATCTCCACGAGTGTACTCGTAGCAATCTCGATGCTCACCAGCGGGCAAGTTGCCATGTGGAGCATCATCCTGGTTGGGTTCTTTAATTCCATCATGTTCCCGAGCATTTTTACTCTGGGTGTCGCGGAACTGGGCCCGCTCACGGGAGACGGTTCCGGAATCATGATCATGGCGATCGTCGGCGGAGCCCTTATCCCGCTTGCTCAAGGCGCGATTGCCGATAGGATCGGAATTCACCACGCCTTCTTTCTTCCTGTGATCTGTTATCTCTACATCCTGTTCTTCGCTCTGAGCGGCTCAAAGCCCAACAGCGAACGCTATGCCCGGACGTAGGCGACAGGCGCGCGAGCGCCGGTCTTGTGGATTTGAGGGCGAACGGGAAATCAGGAAAGAACTGCTTCGATCGACATCAGCAGATGGCTATATCGAAGCAGCAGAGGCAGAGACTTACCGCCGGTCAAATTTGTACCGACACTAACTCCGGGTTGCAGCGGGCGGTTTGCATGGATTTGACCGCGTCTTCGGCCGTGAATTTCCCCATCGCCAGTGCCAGCTTTCGGTTCGTTGTCGTCTGAATGGGACTGCGGTCAACCCGCAAGACGTATTCCGCAGCTCGAGCGCCGCCACGATTCACTTTCACAAGAAACTTGGTGTTTTTCATGGTTTCCCTCTTGAGTTCAGGATGACTAAATAGCAAACAAACGGAAGCGAGACAAAGACCCCCTGACATACTGCCAGTGTCCTAAACGCGATGCCACAGTTTTGCGCGCTGGGCAAAAGACAACGGATGGGGGCGGACCTAATTCCGAACACTCGAAAGAGTTGGGGAGCTATTTCCCACAGCTATAATACTATGCTGGTTCGACGCTGTTGTCAACCTGCAACGGATTGCCTTGGATTGCATCGCGCTTTAGGAGTGAGAGGTCACGCGGCTGACCGCGCCGCTTGAACGGGCCATCAT
This sequence comes from uncultured Acidobacteriaceae bacterium, assembly GCA_963714225.1. Taxonomy (GTDB): domain Bacteria; phylum Acidobacteriota; class Terriglobia; order Terriglobales; family Acidobacteriaceae; genus Sulfotelmatobacter. The sequence continues at coordinate 94,402 of CAVQNY010000002.1, forward strand.
GGCTGCAAAGCCTGCTCAGCTTGCGGATGAACCTGCTGGTCTCTGATCTGACTGGCGTCCCAGCCGCCACCGAGGGCTTTCACCAGATAGACAGAACTGACCATCTGCTGGCCGAGCAACTGCGTCTCCAGCCGTTCACTGGTGAGCAAAGTGGTCTGCGCAGTGATGACGTCGAGGTAACTGGTGACTCCACCGATATAGCGATTGTTGGCGATCGTCAGCGCGCGGCGCGCATCTTCGACGGCCGCGCCCTGCGTGGTGAGAGCTTGGGAGAGCGTGCTCAGATTGCTGATGCCATCTTCGACCTCCTGGAACGCCGTGAGCACCGATTGGCGGTAGTTCGCTACGGATTGGTCATAGGCAGCGCGCGCAGCCGCCAGATTGGCGCGGTTTCGTCCGCCCTCGAGGATGGGCTGCAAGGCGTCGGCACCGAGCGACCAGAAGAGGCTGGGAGCGCTGAGCAGCGACCCAAGGTCACGGCTCTGCCATCCTCCAGAACCGCTTAGAGTGATGTGCGGATAGAAGGCCGAGCGCGCGACACCGACTTGAGCATTCTGGTAAGCCATCAGCCGTTCGGCCGTGGAAATGTCAGGCCGGCGCTCCAGCACGTCGGAGGGCACTCCCAGCGGGACTGGCGGCGGCGTGGCCTGCAACGGTGCGACGGGCACATTGAGGCCGGAAGCCGACTGACCCACCAGCACGGCAATCGCGTGCTCGTACTGCGCGCGCGACTGCTGCACCAGCGCAAGCTGCGACAACGTGGAGTCGAGCAGTGCAGCCTGCTGGGCGACTTCTAGTCCGCTGGCAATGCCACCATTGTGGCGGTTATTCACCAGATCCAGCCCTTTGCGCTGGTAGCCCACCGATTCCTGCACCACTTGCCGCTCGGCGTCCAACTCGCGCAGTGTGAAGTAGTCGGCGGCGAGTTCAGCGGTCAACACCAACTGCACGTTCTGAAGATCAGCCGCCGTGGACTGGAGGGAAGCGTTGGCCGCTTCCACGTTATGCCGCACGCGTCCGAAAAGATCAACCTCATAGCTAAGGGAGAATGGAATCGTATAGGCGCTCTGCGTGTAGGGAGAAAAACCACCGTTCGCGACGGTCGGCACCTCGCCGTCCAAAGGCCGATTGCCGGAGCCGCGTTGACGCAATGCGCTGGGATCCGCCGAAAGCTGCGGAAACATGTCCGCGGTAGCCACTCGTGCCAAGGAGCGCGCCTGCTCTAAACGATCGCGTGCCACCACCAAAGACTGATTAGCCTGGAGCAGTTGTTGTTCGTAGGCGTCAAGGGCGGGATCGTGAAAGACTTGCCACCACGCTCCTTTGGGAATCGCGTCCTTGGGCGCAGCCTGCTCCCATGGCGGCTGCGTCTTCCACGCATCCGGCGCTGGGACGGGAGCCGGGGGCCGGCTGTAACGCGGACCGACGGCGCATCCAGCGGCGAACGCGAGCGATGCCAGAGCGGCCGAGATTGCGGCTCGCTTCACGACGCACCGCCCTTCTGCCGGCTCTGTGACGGTTGGTCGGGCGGTGGCCGGTTCGGTGGGGGTTCGGCGACGTCCACTCGCTGTCCATCCTCGAGCGAGTCCGCTGGGTTGATGACGACCTGGTCGGTGGGGGAGACGCCGCCGAGAATCTCCAACGTGGTGCCGTAGTCGCGGCCGATGTTGATGGGACGCAAATGCACCTTGCCGTCGGGACCCACGACCGCGACGCGGGGGCCTTCGGCGCGGAACAACATCGCGCCTACCGGAATCGTGACCTTGTTCACGCCCGAGCCGACGGCGAAGTGCACCTCCCCGAACGAACCGGGCAGTAGGCGCCCATCCTGGTTGGGCACGTCGACCTCCGTCAGCAGAGTGCGCGTGGCCGGATCAATGGCCTCCGCCGTCCGCACAACCTTGCCGACAAACTTCTGGCTCGGGAACTCCTGCAAGGTGACCGCGGTTTTGGCTCCGACCTTTATGTACGGCGCGTAGGCCTGCGGAACGCTGGTGTAAACGCGCAGAGGATCGACCCGCGCAAGGTCAAACAGCTCCCGTCCGGCGGCGCCTGCGCCAGCGTTGATGAGGGCGCCGGGATCAACATTGCGCCGTGTGAGCACACCGGAAAACGGCGCGTAGACGTCCTTGAAGCCCTCAAGCTGTTCGAGGCGGTGCACATTGGCGTCAGCAGCGGCCAGGTTGGCCTGACTCTGCTTATATCCGCTCTCGTACTGGTCCGTTTCCTGCGCGGAGACGGAGTCGGTCTTGCGCAAGTTCTCCCAGCGGTCTGCGCTGATTTTGGCCAGATCCATCTGCGCCAGGATCTGCAGACGCGTGGCTCGGGTCTGGTTCAACTCCTGATCCACTTCGGGAGTGTCAATCTTTGCCAGCAACTCGCCTTTGGTCACTCGGCTCCCAATGTCTTTGTACCAGCGCACCAGATAGCCACTGGTGCGGGCATAAATCGGGGACTCTTCGTAGGCCAGTAGAGAACCAGGCAGAACCAAGTCCTCGTCTGGTTTTTCCGACAGTGGGTAAACCACGGCGACCGTGGGCACGGTTTCGCGCTCCGTCTCCTTGGCCAGCGCGCGTTCGTGGCTCACGTGATCCAACAGCGTGAGCCCACCGGCAACCAGCAGCACGACGAACGCCACGCCCACCATCATCAGAGCTTTGCGCGGAGGCGCGGGCGGAAGCTCGGGAGGCTTCTGGATCCCCGGATGCTGATGCCGGGAGTGCTGTTGGATCGCCTCGATTTCCTCGTCACGCCGGTCCTGAGCACTGACGGCATGGTGCTCGTCAGTTTGGCCCGGCTGCGCATCCCCGAGCGTTGCTTTGGATTGGTTGTCCGGACTCATGCTTAACTCCGATTCCTGCCAGAACTGTTTGCGCTCCCTGTCTTACATCTGCGGCGGTCGCGCACGCTTGGCCTCCCGGCGACTGTGGAACATGGCGAACACGCTCGGCACAAAAAACAAGGTGGCGACCGTGGCGAATAGCAGTCCGCCAATCACTGCGCGGCCTAGCGGTGCGTTCTGCTCGCCGCCTTCACCAAAGCCCAACGCCATGGGCACCATGCCGATGATCATGGCCAGTGCTGTCATCAGCACGGGGCGCATACGTGTATATCCGGCGGCGACCGCGGCCTGTACGGCCGGAATGCCTTCGTCCAGCTGTTCTCGCGCGAAGCTGACCATCAAGATTGAGTTGGCGGTAGCCACGCCCATGCACATGACCGCGCCGGTGAGAGACGGCACGCTCAACGTGGTGCGGGTCAGCAGCAGGAACCAGCAGATCCCCGCCAACGCCCCCGGCAAAGCGGCGATGATGATGAACGGATCGAGCCACGACTGGAAGTTGATAACGATCAGTAAATAGACGAGCAGAATGGCCCCGGCCAGCCCCAGTCCCAATCCGAGGAACGAGGAGCGCATGGTAACCACCTGCCCGCGAACCACGATCTGGGTACCGCGAGGCAGGTGGCCATCGAAGGTCTTAAGCACTCTGTCGGTGTCCACAGCGACCGCACCCAGGTCGCGATCCTGTGTGCTGGCGTAAACGTCGATGACCGGTTGCACGTTGTAGTGGTTCACCGTGGCGGGCCGCGCAACGGGATACAACTGCACCAGGTTGCTCAACAACTCCGTGCCCTGCTGCGACGTCACCGGTATGGTCATCAAGTCCTGCAGGCTGGTCATACGGTATTGCGGCGATTGCACCGCCACTTGGTAAGTAACGTCGTTGCGGGGGTTGAGCCAGAAATTGGGCGACGTCTGAAAGCTGCCGCTCAGCGAAACCAGCACGCTCTGTGCCACGTCGCGCGCCGTGAGCCCAACCTGTGTGACCCGTGTGCGTTCAATGTCCATATGCAGCGTGGGCAGGGAGAGCAATTGCTGCACGTGTACATCAGAGGCGCCAGGAATGTGCCGCATTTTGTTGGCGATCTGCTGCGCAATCAGATAACTGCTTCCCATATCCTGGCCGACGACTTGTACATCGATAGGCGCGGGCAGACCGAAATTCAGAATCTGCGAAACGATATCGGCGGGCTGGAAGAAGAACTCGACTCCGGGAAAGCGTTGCGGCAATACCTCGCGCAGATGCCGTATATAGCCCGCCGTGGGGTGATGATGTTCGGGATCTAAAGCGATCAGGATCTCCGCATCGCTGGTGCCAATCGTTCCGTTGGAACTGTAGGACTGGTTGATGCCGGAGTTGGGCAGACCGATGTTGTCGAGAATCGTCTGGAGTTCATTCTTAGGAATCTCCTGGCGCAGGACGCCCTCGATTTCGTCGCAGAGCCGCGCCGTCTCTTCCACGCGCAGGCCGGGACGCGCGCGTACGTGCAGGCGCAGCTGGCCCGCATCCACTTGCGGGAAGAAGTCCTGTCCCAGGAACGTGAACAGCCCGAGCGAGAGCAGGCAAAAAGCCAGGAAGCAAACGACGAACACCCCGCGATACTCCAGCGTGGTCTCGAGCAACTGCTCGTAGCCCCGGCGGAAGTCTTCAAACTTGCGCTCGAAGCCACGCTGGAAGCGGCCCAGGAACGACTTGGGCGCTTCCGCGCGATGCTCGTGACCGCGCATGATGAACATGACCAGCGTTGGGATGAGAGTTCGCGACAGCAGATAACTGGCCAGCATGGCGAAGCTCACGGCCTCCGCCAGAGGTACGAACAGGAATTTTGCCACGCCCGCCAGGAAGAACATGGGCACAAACACGATGCAGATGCTGAGCGTGGAGACAAACGCAGGCACGGCGATCTGCTGGGCGCCGTCGAGGATGGCCTGCTTCATCTCCTTGCCCATGGCAAGGTTGCGCTCGATGTTTTCGATTTCCACCGTGGCATCATCGACCAGGATGCCGACGGCGAGCGCCAATCCGCCCAGGGTCATGATGTTGATGGTCTGACCGATCGCGCCCAGCATGATGATCGAGACGAAGATCGAGAGCGGAATGGAGATGGAAATGACGATCGTAGGGCGCCAATCGCCGAGGAAGATGAGAATCATGACGGCAGTAAGAGCCGCTGCGATCAATCCCTCGCGCAACACGCCCTGGATCGACGCGCGCACGAACAAGGACTGGTCGAACAGCGCGGTGATTTTCAGCTCCGGCGGCAGCGACTGTGCCGCCTGCACTACAATGTTCTTGACCCCGGCGACAATTTGCAGCGTGGAGGCGTTGCCGATCTTGTACATCGACATCAGCGCCCCGCGGTTTCCATCCTGACGCACGATGTTCGTCTGCGGTGAAAATCCGTCGCGTATGTGGGCAACATCGCGCATGTAGAGCGTGGCCCCGTTGGCGGTCTTGACCGGCAGGTCGTTCAACTCCGCGATCGTTGCCGGCGTTCCATTCATCTCGACGTTGTATTCCACCGGGCCGAGCTTGATCGTGCCGCTGGGGAGAATCAGATTCTGCGCGTTGACGGCGTTGACAATGTCGTTTGGCGCGAGCCCGTAAGCCTGTAGCTTCGGCAAGTCCAGGTCCACTTGAATCTGGCGAATCTTGCCGCCGTAGGGATAAGGAGTAGCCGCCCCCGGCACGGTAGCCAGATAATTACGCAGGAAGTTCTGCCCCAGATCGAACAGTTGTTGCTCCGGCAGGGTCTTGCTGCTCAGTCCGAGCTGAACGATCGGCGTAGTGGAGGCGCTGTAGGAGATGACCAGAGGCGGTACCGTGCCGGGCGGAAGACTGCGCAAGTTGGTCTGGCAGATTGCGGTGATTTCTGCGATAGCGCCTTGCACGTTCGTGCCCGGACGGAAAAAAACCTTGATGACGCCCAAACCGTTTACGGACTGAGACTCCATGTGCTCGATGTCGTTGACGGTGACGTTGATGCCGCGTTCGGAATTGGTCACGATACGGTCGGCCATATCCTGCGGCGACATGCCGATATAGGACCAAACCACAGAAACCACTGGAATATCGATATCCGGGAAGATGTCCGTGGGAGTGCGGAAAACCGTAACGATAAAAAGGATAATGATGACGATCGCCATCACCACAAATGTGTAGGGACGTCGGAGAGCTAACGCTACAATCCACATCGGTTAGGCACGACTCCAGAGTCTGAACGAATGCAGTGCAGGGATGCGCAGAAAACCCGCGGACCCAATTTTAGATTCGATACTGACCGTATTGGATTCCGAATCCCTTTTGATTATATTGTAGGGTAGGATTATGCGCCAAAAGTCTCTGGCTCCGGGAAATCGCGGCCCAGGCAGCCGCAAGCGCTCTCCCGGGCGCCCGCGCAGCGAACAGGCCCGCCTGGCCATCCTGCGCAGCACGTTGAAACTTCTGGGAGAGAATGGCTTTTCCGCGCTGACCATTGAAGCCGTGGCAGCGCATGCCAGCGTGGGCAAGGCAACCGTTTACCGCTGGTGGCCCAACAAGGCCGCTCTCATCGCAGACGCGTTCGCCAGCAGCACGAGCCGCAAACTCCACTTCCCCGATACCGGCTCCGTTTGCACGGACATGAGCCAACAGATGCGTCAGGTGGTCAAGATCTTTCGCAGCCGCCGTGGACGCATTGTTTCCGCCATGCTCGGCGGAGGGCAGAGCGATCGAGACCTCATCGTCGCTTTCCGCGAGCGTTTCCTCTGGCCGCGCCGCCGGGAGGCCTACGCCACACTCCGCCGCGGAATCGAACGCGGCGAACTGCGCGACGACGTCGACATGGATCTGCTTCTTGATTCGCTCTACGGGCCTATTTACATGCGATTCCTCATCCGGCATGACAAGTTGACGCCCAACTTTGTCGACCGCCTTTGCGAACTCGTGCTGGGCGGAGCCCGTCTCAACGGATTTGCGGCCGGGCGATCGAATTGACTTTTTGCTCCGGCCACGGCTGCCGCCCTGAGGGGAGCATTTTTGGGGCGTTGGCCATACCCTTACCATCTTCGTGGTCGGAGCTGGAATCATTCTCTTCCATCTCGTCATGCCGGTGCAGCTCGGGCTCAGCCTGGAGCTGTCTGTTGCGCGGATTGTTGACGATGGTTGTGACGGCAATGACGTGGTTGGAGTCCGTAGCGTGGCGCATCCCCAGAAAAAATCCCCACCGCGAGGATGGAGAGAAAGCCGATCATGCATTCCACCTTGGTTACTTTTGCCGATGGCTCAGACTGCCGCTGCCTGAGGCAACTCTATCAGGCGCGCCGCGCGAAGGTTACGCTTCGATAGGAGGGTATGCGCTGGTCAGCGCCGAGTAGCACACAGAGGTCAAAAGGAGCTTGGCGCAGCGGATCTCCCAAGTATCAAACAGCGATGGGGGCAGAGTATAGCGGGATGATTCTTTCGACGCTTGCTCGTGGCGGGAGCGGAGGAATCGCCAGCCCAGCTTGAGGAGCCAGGCGGTAGCCCTTACCTCTTACGGTCTGCAGATAGCGGGGAGCTTCGGGCTGCGGCTCAATTTTCTCCCGCAAGCGGCGGACATGAACATCGACGGTGCGCGGGGTGACCCATCGCGCGTCCCAAACCGCATCCAGAAGCTGGTCGCGCCGGAACGTCCTTCCGATGTTCAAGGCCAGCAAGGTGAGCAGGCGAAACTCCTTGGCGGTCACGCTTACCATCTGGCCGCGAACCTGCACCGCCATCGATTCGCCATCTAATTCCAGATCGCCAATGGTAAGCCGCGAGGGGGTTTGCTGCTTATCGGCCCGGCGCAAGACTGCCTGCACGCGAGCGACAAGCTCCAGCGGACTGAAGGGCTTGGTGATGTAATCGTCAGCCAGTTGCAGCCCCGCCACGCGGTCCATTTCGGAGCCTTTTCCAGTTACGAAAATCACGGGCGTCTGTGCCCATTGCGAAGACTGACGGATTTCGGCGCACAAATCCAGGCCGTCCCCATCTGGCAATACCATGTCCAGAAGGAACAAGCTGGGCTTTATGCCCGGAGCCAGCCTAAAGACCGATTCTGCAGTGGAAAAAGTGCGCACCGCGAAGCCTTCCACCTCCAGCGTACGGCGCAAAAGGCGCGAGATGGCCGGATCCTCGTCAACCACAAAAATGACAGGCCGCATTCGTTCGGATCTCCTTGCCATCGATACGCGAGAACCAGATGTGGGGGCTGATCAAACGGATGAGCAGCCCTGCCCAAGGCAACCCCAGAGACCAGGCTGAACAGCAGCCAAGCTCAACGATGAATTGAGAAAGGTAGCATGGCCGCCTGCGATTGTCAAGCATGTCTACATACATACTTGAGATTAGACGATGGGGCAGCCCCTAAGCTCCGTCCCGATTCCCCGGAATTCGTGCGGAAAGCCCGCATGCTGCTGCAGGCGCGAAGCGCGGCCTCGGTGAGCGGCACTCCCCAGCTGGACTACCCCTTCCCCAAATATTTTTCGACCACGGTGGCGCAGGCTTCGACAAAGTCCTGTTCTGCTTGATTGAACGCGCTGGCAAAATAGCTCTCGATATCGAGCTCAGCTGCGAGCTTGTTCTTCGCGAAGATGGGGACAACAATTTCACTATTCACCATGGGCGATCCCGCAAGATAGCGCGGATCGGTGGAGACATCATCGACGACTACGGTCTGCCCGCTGGTGGCCGCAGCACCGCAGAGTCCGGTGTTGAGGGGGATGCGAACATTAGGGCTAAAGCTGCCGACGAAAGGTCCGACCAGCAGAATGCCGGGGTCCGCCGGGTCGACCAGATAAAAGCCTACCCAGTTGTAGCGCGTCATCTTTTCGTGCAGACGCTGGGAGATACGCTCCATCACGGACTGGGCCGTGGGAGCGGTCAGAGCAAAGTTCTGAAATTCCCGGAGAAGTTGTTCATGCACTGGCGTCATGCGTCGGCCCTCGTGTTAATTAAGCGTCGGAGGCATTCGTGACACTCGACGTTCGCCTCCGTCCACAAGAGTGTACGCGGACGGCGGAGCTTTTTAGATTTAGAAGGAGCTGCGATCTGGACCGGCGACAGCAGAAAACGAGAGTTGCCGCCAGTCGTGAAGGGGTGCGGAACTAGTGTTTGGCGTGGCTACTGCTTCAGTGTTCCGGTCCAGTTGAGGATGACTTCCTGAGGGTGCGACTGGCCTCCGCTTAGCGCCTTCAGAGCCGGGAAACGCTCGCCGGGGGCGACCGGGCCGAGAGAGGCGAATTCATTGACGTGGATGGGTAGCGCGGTCGGCGCTCCGAACTCGAAGGTTTCGACGTTCTGAATTGCCACCAGCATGAGCTTATCCCCGATGATGTAGTAGAGCTGCTTGCCATCCGCGCTCCAGGAAGGGGACCCGCCGCCGCCGTTGGAGACCTGCCATTTCCCTCCAGGACCGGGGAATGCGGTCACATAGACTTCATATCTTCCTGATTCATCGGATTGGTAGGCGAGCCACTTTCCGTTCGGCGACAGAACGGCGCCGGCTTCATTGGCCGGCGATTGGATGACAGGAGTCAGCTTCTTGTCGCCGTTCAGATCGATGGAGTAGACGTCCTGGCGCGTGGCATTGTTCTGCACCATGAAGAAAATGTAGCGGCCATTGGGGGACCAACTGCCAACGCTCCCAAAGGTCTTGGGCGTTTCCAATCTTTCCTGGGTGCCGGAGCCATTGGCGGGCTGGATCCAGACTCCTGCGGAGGCCGTACCGGCAATGGTGCCGACCGCGATTCTTTTGGAGTCGGGAGAAAATGCGAAGGTAACGCTGGCCGCATCCACAAATGTGCTGCGCGACATGGTGTTGCGGCTGGTGTCAACGATCCAAACGTCTCCCTTGCCGGTGTCCGGGTCGGGACGCACCAAGCCGACGAGAGCGCCGTCGGGTGAGGGTCGCGGCTCCGCGTAAAGCCCGGGCTCGCCAAAGCGTCCCACTTCTTTGCCGGTGCGGTCGACCCACATGGGCTGAGTCTTCTGCAAGGAGCCATGACGGTAGACGAGCGTACCGTGGGCGGCGGTGAAGGCGGCAAGGTCGCGAGCGTTCCAGTAGTCGAGTTTTTCAGCGACTGGCGCGGGGTTGCCGGCCAACTTGAGCGACTTGGGATCGAAGCGCTGCGCGACCAGCACGGTCTCGCGCAAGTACAGGAGATATCCCTCGGAATACTGCACATTCGAGGCGCTCGCCAATATCTGGCGCGGCTTCTCGCCGGAGAGCGACGCACCGTATAACGCACCCGTGCCGGTGGTTACGGTTGGTGCTCCGACAGCCTCGCGATACGTAAAGAGGAAATGATCGCCGTCGGGTAGAAAGTAGGGGTTGCGGTGAGTCCAACCTGGTTGGGCCTCGGTGATCTTCTCGGGTACGCCGCCGCCCTCGGGCACCTTGTACAGGGGCTCGCGGATATTGGGAGTGAAGAGGATGACACCGCGCGGGCTCCACGATGCGCCGCGGCCTTCGGGGGCATCGCAGAGCACCTGCACCGGTCCACCGGCCAGGGCTACCTTCTTCAACTTTCCCGTCGAAAAAAAGCCAATGTAGTTGCCATCGGGCGACCAGAAGGGGAATGTTGGCCGCTCGACTTCCACCTGGTGGACCGCGCCGGTGGTTACGTCGCGCACCCACAGCTTTGTTTCGGAAGCGGCACCGGTAAGGAAGGCGAGTTTGGAACCATCCGGGGAAAGGGTCAGAGCGCCAGCCGCAACGCCGGCGAAATCCGTATCGCTCGGTGGCAGCCAGGATGCCGTCATCGGCCGTCGCGCCTCTTCCAGCTGGGCATGGCTTAGCAGGAAAATAACGAGAGCTGCGGCAGCCAGAATCCAACCCACGGCAGCGGCGATCAGCAACGTGCGCTTTTGCAAAACGCGGCGAGCCCGTATCTGAGAAGGGGCAGCGAGTTGGCTGGAGGAGGCCTCCGCGATCCATCGCAATTGCAGCTTAAGGTCGTGCACCGTCTGGAAGCGCTCTTCTGGATCCTTGGCCAGGCAGGACTTTATAACCTGTTCGAGCGCGGGCGGCGACATGGGTTGCACCACTGAAATTGGCGGTGGCTCCGAAGCTAGAATCGCCGCGACGAGGCTGGCCTGGCTCTTTCCGGCGAACGCCCGCTTGCCCGTCGCCATTTCGTACAGCACCGCTCCCAGCGCGAAAATGTCGGAGCGCGCGTCGGCTTCTTTCCCTTCCGTCTGCTCCGGGGACATGTACTGGAACGTCCCCACTATCGTGCCGTGCGCCGTAAGCGGCTGATCGGCCGAAGGGCCGGAAATGGTCATGGTCAGACTGGAAGCTAGGGACGCACCTGCCGTCGCGGTCTTGGCGAGCCCGAAGTCCATCAGCTTCGTCGCGGTCTTGCTGAGCATCACGTTTGCCGGCTTCAAGTCGCGATGCACAACGCCGCTCTTGTGCGCACGTTCCAGCCCCTCACAAATCTCAATCCCGTATTTCAGCACCAGCTCGGTGGTTAACGGACCCTTCCGCAAGCGGTCGGCCAGCGTCTCCCCCTCCAGAAACTCCATGACCAGGAAATCGATGCCATCCTGATGGCCGACATCGTGCAGAGTGCAGATGTTGGGATGGTTCAGGGAAGATATGGCCCGGGCTTCGCGGTCGAAACGTTGCTTGGCCTCGGGATTGTCGGAAAGATGACTCGGCAGGATTTTGACCGCGACCGTGCGGTCGAGACGAGTATCCTTCGCTCGATACACTTCGCCCATGCCGCCAGCGCCCAGGGGAGATTGAATTTCATACGGACCGAGTTTCGTGCCAGGGTTGAGTGCCATGGGCGCGCACAATTATAGCCTGATTAGTCGTGAAGCGCGCACAACGCGCGGTGGCTTGCGGCAGCGGCACCGAAGCCGTGCCAACTGGGCTCCTGAGTGACTGGATTCGTCCAAAGGCTCGTCTGGACCTTCAACGTGCACCCGAGACAAAGACGACGCGGGGGACAGCCCGTCGAGTGGCGAGCTTGCACGCGGAAAGCTTTGTCACACATGCCGAAATCTTCACCCGATTGGCCAGCCGGTTTGGTAGCCGGAAACATCCGCCGTTTGAGTGTGTCGTGGTGGATGAGGCTCAGGATTTGAGCGTCGCGCAGCTAACACTCCTGGCCGCAATGGGAGGAGAACGAGCGAACAGCATATTTTTTGCCGGTGATCTCGGACAACGGATTTTTCAGCAGCCGTTTTCCTGGAAGCGCTGGGGGTGGATGTTCGCGGCCGGGCGCGAACGTTGCGCATTAACTATCGCAGGTCGCATCAGATCAGAATGCAAACTGACCGATTGCTAGGGCCGGAGGTGGCAGACGTTGACGGTAACACCGAGGACAGGCGCGGCACTCTCAGTGTTTAACGGACCATCCCCAACAGTCCGGATGTTCAATCGTCAGGAAAAGGAAAATGAGTCGGTTTCTGTCTGTCTGGCGGATCGTAGTAGGGAAGGGATCGTGCTTCATGAATTCGGCGTATTCGTTCGCTCCGATGCGGAACTGGATCGTGCCCGTGCTGCGGTTACGAAAGCAGGACTGCCTTTTAAGATGCTCGAGGACCACCTTGAAACGACGAGCGGTCAGCTTTCGATTGGCATTATGTACCTCGCGAAAGGCCTAGAATTTAGGGCTGTGGTGGTGATGGCCTGTAACGACGAAATGATTCCGCTACAGTCCCGAATTGAGACGGTCGCTGACGACAGTGACCTTGAAGAAATCTACAACACCGAACGGCATTTGCTTTACGTGGCCTGCACCCGTGCGCGGGATCATCTATTTGTGACGAGTGTCGAACCAGCGTCTGAATTTCTGGATGATTTGGAATTGCGCGGATTGGAAGGCAAGAGCAAGAATTAGCTGCGCTTCGATCACCTCCGCGACGCCCGCTATGGCAGGGACTGGGCAGGCGGGTGGTTTTGGCGAGCAAACAGGGCGGATCGCGGCCAATTGAACACGGGCTGCTTGCGTAGTATTCTTGCGGCAGAATGTCGAGGAATAGCGCACCAATAAAAAGCTACCGGGGGCGGTGGCTATACTTTTGCCGATAAGGTCGCGGCCGGATTTAGGCCGTTCGCGCTTCATTTTCTCTTTGCGGTCGCGGCCGGTACTGCCTTCGCTTTCTTAATCTCGGCCTTACGCCTTATTCTCAAGTCACTTTGCGACGCTCTTCTTGGCAGCAGAATCACGAAATGGTTCGACATTCGCACTCCGCTGCCGGTGCCGGTTAGCGAACTCGATTCTTATCCTTTTACCTTCGTCCGGTGGACCCTCCGGCGTGACGGCCGCAGCAAGACTGCAGAGAAAATTCAGAGATGGCCCGCGATCCTCCGGGAACGTGCTCTCCGCCATTTGCCACCATCGGTCTGAGCAGCCGCCGTCGTCTGTTCCCAACTCATCTACAATCTCACACTTTGTCTACAAGTTCTGTGCAAGGTCTTAGGTGGTTAGTCTACAGGTTGAGTACAACAAACCGCCGTTGTCTACAGGTTGGGTACAGCTAGACAATCGCACACGAACTGGCTCACTTGTTCCTCGGTCATTTAGGCCCCCGGATAAAGCCCTCAACATTCCTGAACGGGTTACCATGAACGAGCGCCAGCGGGAATTGGAGGCCGAATCCGTCGCATATGTCGTGTGTGCCCGGAATGGAATCAGATCGAGACCTGAAACCTACTTGGCACACTATGTAACCGAATGGACGACAATAGACGCGATAGACGTGTACCAGGTCACGCGCGCTGCAGGTGGAGTCCCTGCTCGAACTAACGGCCCAGACAAAGTTCTCGCATTGATTTGGCTTAAACAGTTATTACCGGTAAGGGAAAACGAAAAAGGAGCTAATTGAAGTTCCGCTCGCAGTCGCGAGGGTCTCGGAGGCTCCTCATCGCCCTCCCTCGCCCCCTTTCTGCGCTTCACGCGCATCGTCGAACTCCATGCGCAGCTGCTCCACGATGCCTTCCAGGTCTTCGATCGAAGGCACCTCCGCCTGAAGGGGTTCGGGTAACTCGCGGGTTACACGGTAGGTCGAAATGCCGATCGGTTTCTGAATGTCCTTCGAGAGCTCGACATAGTGCACTCCTTCGTATGTTATCGAATTTCAAGGGGCAGTTGCTTTGAATCCACCGTTGGTGGGGTGGCTCGAGCGTCCCGTTCCGCTTTGCATCGCTCGACATCAGCTCTGCGCATAATCCAAGGTGCGCCCACGCACGCTTGCGTGGCCGGCAACTTTTTCAACTGAATCAGCCGCAGTACCGTTGTCGATGTGACACTGAGAAGGTCGGATGCTTCCCCGACAAACATTTCCGTGCGGGCTTCCCGTTCCCCCTCGCAGTAAGCCGGAATTTCATGATAGTCGCGCAGCGAGCAAATCCGTGCCGCCGTCCAGACTTGCCCATGTGCCGTCCGACGCTGATTGCGATTCAGGATGGCGGCAATTCGCACATCTGGTTCGATCCGCGCCAGCGCGCCAACGATATCCACGAGCTCTTTGTCAGCGGCATATCGATGTTTGCCGCTGCGAAGTTTTTGGAACTCTACCTGAGTGTGATCCCCTCCTTGCCAATGCAGAACAAGCCGGATGGTTTCGCCTTCGCATGTCGCAATGATTTCCTTCAATGCAATGCGAAGTAGTCGCTTCTTGTACTCCGATGATGAACTCCGCGGATCGTCCCAAAGTCTAGGGAGGTCCCGCGCGAACTCCAAAAGCTCCCGCTTTTGTGCTTCGCTGAGTGGACGCTCGCGAGCTTCTTGCAAGAGTATGAGCTCGGCTTCGAGTTGCGATTCTGTGGTTAGCGCTTGATTCCATCTACGCTCCAACTCCGACGCGACAAGCCGATTCTCTGGATCTACGGCATCATACTGGCGTCGCGCGTGAGTCACTTCATAACGGGCGCGCTCCAGTGCCAAATGTTTCTGCTGAACTCGATCGTCGCTGGCGCCCTGCAGCACCTCGATCGCCTCCATGGCTGCTCCCAAGCCCAAGGGCGCCAAGCATTGCAGCAGTTGCTCCGATACCAAGCGATCAGCACGGAGCCCGCCGAACATCACGCAACACACCTGATCGCGATTTTGGATGTACCCCGAGCACTGATACCTGATCACCTGCCGCCGAGGATATTGCGTCAACAACTTGGCACCACAATGACCACAACGCAGCAATCCAGCCAGCAGCGCTTCGCCATTTCTGATCGCTCCACGCACCGCACCACTGCGCGCATTTTCGTTGTCCGCAATCACCTTCTGATTACTCTCATAAACATCCCAGTCAATGTAGCCTTCATGGTGATTCAAGATCAATACCGACCATTGCTCGCGCCGGCGCCGCAGCTGACGTACGACTCGCTTCTGCCCCGCTTCCAACCGCCTCACCGTCTGGCTGCGTCCATAGGCGTACGCCCCGGCATAGATGGGGTTCTTCAACACGCTGTGCACCGCGTGGTACCGCGCCGGCTGCCAGATGATTTCCTGCGCATCTTCCGGTCCACGCGCGCTGGGCAATGCTATCTGCTGCTGATTCAGCCAGAAGTAAACCTGTCGCGCGCTGCGCAACTCCGCAAACTTGCGCAAGATCAGATCGATGGCGCCTCGTACCCGGGCGTCAGGATCTTTCTCCATACGACCATCTGCTCGTTTGACGTATCCAATGGCCACGCGTCGAACCAAAGCCCCTCGCTGCGCCATCTGCATCAGTGCCGACTGCGCACGCTCGCGGAACGTCGCCACTTCCATCTCGCTGAGCGTGCCCTTTATTCCCAACAGCAATTGATCGTTGGTGAGCCGGGGATCATAGATCGTTTCGGCATCAATCAGAAGGGTACCGACGATGCTGCAATATTCCAGCAGTGTGTGCCACTCCCGGCCGTTGCGCGCCAAACGTGACGCCTCGATGCTAAAGACAGCACCCACCTGGCCCTCGCTCACAGCGCGCAACAAGCGTTCAAAGCCAGAACGAGGAATTCCCTCTCCCGAGATTCCCAGGTCATCATCGATCACTTCGACGTCTTGCCAACCCAGAGCGCGGGCATGATCTGCCAGACCGTACTGGCGGCGCTTACTTTCCAAGTTGTACTTCACTTGCTCTGGCGTGGACTGGCGGATGTACACGCAGGCCCGCCGCGCCAGATGATCTGCGGTAATCTTGCTATTCATTATCATTACCGACCTCCTCCTGGATTCTCTTGGCGAGTACCTGCATCCACTGCTTCAGTGCCTCGCCGAGTTGTTCTTGCACGCTCAAGGGAAGTTGTACCCGAACCGGGACGGCGGGAACTTCTTCCTCGAAGAGTTGGGTTTGGGGGTTGGCCCGTCGGAACAGTCGCATCATGATCCTCCTCGCACCCATTGTGCACAGAAGAGGAGGACAGACAAGGCAGGCTCACGCCACGTAACTCGAGCAGCACGCGAGCCGGCAAGTGTGGGGTCCGGGAGACGATCGTGGCGTGCGCGGCCTCTGGATGTGTCATCCAGACCGGCACGGCTAACGGTCTGCCATCCGCGAGCTGCACGACACAGTACGATTCATCATGTCTCTCATAGAGCCTGACTACGGGCAGGCTATGTGTGCGCAAGGGGTGGAATCGGTAATAGATCGTGACTTCCGCGGGGCGATGTTGATGGGCATCATGTGCGTGAGTTGTTGAAAGCATACTCCACCACGGGACCGTCGCGGCTCTCGCAGAGCAGCACGCCGACGGTAGGTTCGTCCTTTTCGGTACGCAGCAGCCCATCCACGGCAGACAAATAGAAATTCAGCTTGCCGGCGTACTCTGGTTTGAATGCCCCGAGCTTGAGCTCGACGACGAAGTAAGCATGCAACCGGACATGGTAGAAGAGCAGATCCAGGTAGAAGGTTTCCTCTCCCACGGCTAGTGGTACCTGACTGCCGACAAAGGCAAATCCTCGGCCAAGTTCCAGAAGCAAATCGCGGAGATGGATAAGTAGCCCACGCTCGAGTTCTCGTTCTTTCGCGGAAGAGGCCAGGGTGAGAAAGTCGAAGTTGTACGGGTCCTTCAGGACCTGTTGGGCAAGGTCGGAATCTCCAGGCGGCAGCCTGCGGGAGAAATTGGTGAGGGCCTTGCCCTGGCGCTCGTGCAGGTGGCTGCCTATCTGGTGGACCATGATATCCCTGCTCCAGCCGTATTCCACGGCGGCGCGCAGATACCAATCCCGGGTCGGTCCGTCTTTGACCCGATCGAGCAGAACCCGCAGATGACCCCAGGGCAATAGTGCCACAAGCTGTGGCACTATTGCTGGATCCGGCCAAGCTGCAGCCAGGCTTCGCATATATTTCAAATTTCGGGAACTGAAGCCCTCGACTCCGGGAAATTCGGTTCCGAGGTCTTTTGCAAGCCGGTATGACCTTCGCGCCCCACCCCTCGGCATCTTGCCTGGCCAAGATATCGCGCCCGATCGACCAGTATAGAAGCACGAGTTCCCGGCTGACGCCGAGAGCCGCGCGGGTCTGGGCGGAGCGAATACGGCGCTTTAGTTCTTCGAGAAGCGCCGGATAGCCGTTGGGCAGTTGGATACTGTCTGACATCTATCCAGAGGACCATAGCACACACGACAAGTTTCTGGGCGAACAATCGGCGAATTAGTTCACCGTGAACTCCGCCGAACTGATGGCGCTGCCCCGCGTGGTGGTGACCGCAATCTTCCCAGTCTTCGCGCCGGTGGGCACGTCAGCGGTCGCCTGCGTGTCGGAATGCACCGTGAACTTGGTCGCTGCCAGACCGTCGAACGTCACCTTCGTCGTCTGCTTCAGGCCCGTGCCCGTGATGGTGACCGACGTTCCCACTGGTCCGCTCTCCGGAGTGAAACTGGTAAGGGTCGGTAGCACGTCGAAAGTCTTCGTGCTGGTCAACGTGGTCGTGCCGGTTGTGACCGTCACCGACCCAGTTAGCGCTTCTGCGGGAACCGTGGCGGTGATGAATGTTGTGCCGGTTCGCGTGATAGTTATTGCCTTGGTGCCGCCGAATTTGACCACCGAAGAACTGCTGAAGCCCTGGCCCAGTATGCCGATCTGGGCGCCCTCTTTGCCGAAGGTGGGCGTGGTAGTCACGAAAGGGCCAAGTCCCGTGACGGCTTCGAAGAGGGTGCTATCCGCACCTTCTCCGTAGGACCCGCCATGATACGTTGAACCGTAGAGGTTTCCGTTGGTGTCTTGCGTCACGCCGCCGAGCGGTTGGAGGCCCTCAGCTTGAGTGGCGAAGTCGATGATGTTCCTCAGCGTGCCGGTTGGCGTGATTTCGAAGACGCACCCCGATCCGCACTCGTCTCCGTCGCCGTTGTATGTTGTCCCATAGAGTTGCCGTTGGTGGCTTGAATCAATGCGGCTTGGTATCACTTAAAGGATAAAGTTGCCGTTTGGCAAGGTTATGCTTTAGAGAAGGAGGTGGTGGTCTTCGTCACTTTACGCATAGGCTGCAAAGTTGGAACCACAGGTTTGCAAAAACCCGCAGCTCCGATGAGGATTTACAGGCCTAACTCCTGCCGGACTTCGCGTAGGGCGGCCCGGCCCTCTTCCAGATTCAGGTAATTGGAGCTCGTCAAAAGAGGACGCAAATGGCAGCGCGTGAGTCTGACACCCTGGCTATGCAGTGCATGCGCGACCCGTTTCACCTCTTCAGCGGCCTCAGCCTTCCTTTCGACTGCACGTTTCACACGGTATCCCGCATAATTCTTGGCGATCTCACGGCAGAGTTCTGGGAAATGGCGACGAACTGTGACCTCCGAATGGCCGATCCGCTTCATGACTTGCACCACCGAGGGTGGGGGGGTCTCGTTTAACGCCGATTGGAGAGTTCGAAATACTTCAGGGCGGTTCATCCGCCGCCAGGGCTGGATGGTTATCCGTGGTCGGCCGCGGTCTGGCTCGACTGGCGCCGACCTGAGAAATCCTTGCCAAGAAACGCATGCTGGAGATCCGAACACAAAGTCCACCAGTGGTGCCTCCACGCGAAAGGCCATATTCAAAAGCAGCGCCATTTGCGGTCGCGCCTTCCCTCGTTGCCATCTGCTGACATCTCCTCTGCCCACCTGCATGAGGCGAGCAAAGGCAGAGGCATTGCCGGAACTCGTGCGCTGAACGCATTTTCCAATCGTTTGTGCGAGATGTTCTTTTGTTGGGGGTGAGGTAATGCGGGGAGAGGAGGAAATGAGATCCCCCAAAGCGCTTGCTACCCATGTCGCCCACATCAACTCATCACCGGCGAGTTCTAGGGTACTTGATGCCTGATCAGCGCACACAAGCGCTGCCTTGCACTGGGAGCAGTAACCGGGCCGTGAGTACCAGTCCAGCGGGCCAATACGACTTGAACAATGCGGACACGCATCGCGCAGTTTGCAGCGATGGGAGGGACAGATGTTCACGGCTCGCACTGTCCAAAGGAGAGGCTCGTATATCGGTTGCTTCGCTTGTAGCCACGCCTGAAAACAACGCTCGCACCAAGCACGCCAGCGACGCAACAGCGAATGCCTCGGCAAAACCTGCGCCCAGGTGAGCAGCGTCAAATAGCGGAGATCCTGACGGCCGGTGAGTACCTCCAGGGTTCGCACGAAGTCCGCAGCCGGTGAGCCGTGGCCATTGATGGTGTGCGTGGAATAGCCACCATCACCGGCTACCCGGAAACTGAAGATGTTGCCTTTACCTGCCAATGCCTTGATCTCTTTCCAATAGAGGAGACCAGCCGATACGCAATGCGCCTCGGCAAGCCGTGCGATATAGCCGGTAAGGCTCTCCGCCATGGGTGTACCGACCCCAATTGGAGACAGGCTGTACAGCCGGGTAGGGAGAGGTAGAACCGGCGAACTCAATTCCCACTGTTCGTACTCGCGAATCATATAGTTTGTGAAATTATGCGACGTAATCCGCAAACCAGCCTACTTTCAGGCCGTTCCATGTATGCCGACCTCATCGCGCACGGGCTTCCGTGAGCCAACACGCCGGGTTCGTGAGTTTCGGTTAGACATGGGCGTGGGTTGTGTCCTGTTCTGGAAACTGACTGGACGCTGAACTTCTACCTTTTCACCCAACCCCAACAGGCTTCTGAGACGATCAAACGCGTTCGGCTTTTCAGCAAGTATCGCCTCGCCGTCCAGGGCTTCCTGCACCATCTTTTCACACTGATCGAATGGCCACGCATGACGTTCCAGATCTGTTCGCGTCACCGTTGGTGCATTATGTTCCAATACCTCTGCCAACGTACGGGTGAACCAATCCTTGAGGATGCCGACACACCCCATCGAATGTGCGTAGCAGTACTCCCAATCATGGCGAAGCGCTGGCTCCTCTGCCACAGGGAGGTGTCGTTGAAAACTGTAGATGACACGCTGAAAAGCAACAACATCCTCCTGATTATCCGCCTGATAGCGCCGGAAATGGATGTCGATGCTGCGGCGACTCAGTTGCGCACTGAGATTCCGGCAAGGCAGTAAATCATAAGTACCGATGAGCACATGGACACATCCGGTCAGGCTGGCCAAGGACTTGAGGCAATCCAGTTGGTCTCCGAGCCGACGACCGCTGGCAATCTTTGTGAAGTGCTGGGCCTCGTCAATGAGAACGGCTGCCGGCCGGCGCTGTCGGAGAGCCTGCTCCATAGCCTGCCGCAACTCGGGATTTCCTATTCTGCTCGCGATCGCCAGTTCGCTGCTTTGATTCTGGATGACGTGCTGTGTGGCGTAATCGATTTTGTGGTCGATGAGGGGCTCTTCGAGCGCACGCAACGCTCGCCGGTAATAGTCCTTCCAACTGAAATTACCCGAGTCCGGCGCGACTGCTTCGAATCCGATCACCGGAATCCGACCGGGATCCCTCTCGCTAGAAGCCAGAAACTGCTCCTTCAGCTCTTGTTCAATCCGCAGACGCAGGGTCGTTTTGCCGACGCCAGTCGGTCCGAGGACCAGGATCAACGAACACCCAGCGGGTTCTTGGATGGCGCGCCGGAGAGCATCACTTACGGTCTTCAGCCGCGGATGGGCTATCGTATAGGAGCGGAAATATCCGAGACGCTCGCTTGGGGATCGATCCAGTAGCTCGCGAGGAAATCCTCTTGGCGGCATTCCTCAGTACTCCTCGTAGACAGCGAGCTCATCCAGACTCAGTGTTCTCGGTGATTCCCGCGATGGCACCGGCGAGTTCACTTCAGGAGCGCCTGGCTCAACGACGGTGGTATTGCGAGACCCATCAGCCAGGCCGCCACAAATCTGGGTCAGGATGCCTTTGGCCTCCCGATCCCTTGTGCGTTGGGCGCCTAAGATGCGATCGCCTTCGGCACAGGCCAGGAAATCGGCCAATTTCTTTGCTGTCAGCGTGAACTGAGCAGTATGCTTCTGCGCTCGTCTTCGCAACTCGGCAGTTGCCAGCATCAACTCGCGTTCGGATTTTCCATGTAGGTTGCTGTAGCACTCGGAGATGCACTGAACCCATCGTTTGTGCACATAGGCATAGGCCGTTCCGGCGTCGTAGGGATCGTAACGAACAGAAACTTGGCTCTCCTCCACATCAGGTTCCCGCAACGCCGAAGCCCAGTAGAAAACGTGGTTGATTTTAACGCCCTTGCCAGGCACGACCCGCGCCGTACCGCGAGCCGTTGTCGGCAGTGTCCACAGTCGGAACTCTTCGTCATAGGCGATTATGCGAAGAGGCCGATTCCCGCTCTGTGCAAGCCCGGCCACGAAGGCTTCACGGGGGCTCTGTCCAAGAGCGGGGTGGGAGATTGTGTCGTACACTTCGTAAGCCCACTCACACAAACACTCGTAGAGCCCGCTGAGCGTCCATTCGGCGTGGTGCTTCGGATTTACGCTCTTGGTGACCTGCCGAACATTTTTCGTGGCTTGCGTGTTTCCCGCCAGATTATGTACGAACTGGGTGTTTGAAGTGCCGAATAGCCTTTCGCAGACCGAGCCAAACCGTGCTTTGGCTGGTGGACGGGTCTTCTTGATGCATTCGTATCGAGCGAGCAGGGTCTCGAAGTACGTGCTCTCGAACTCAGCTCCGCCGTCAACCACAACAATTTGAGGAAGACGTGCATGGCGGCGAACGCAATCTCTGAGGATCATCATGCACGAGCGGTAGCTGGGAGAATCGAAGGAAAGATACAGGGCCAAGATGCGTCGGCTGAACGCATCCGTCATTAATGTCATCCATGCCCGACCTAAGTTCCGCCTGGTGTGAGAGCAAAGGAGTTCGATGTCCAACTCGGTGTGATCAATATGAGCTATC
This sequence comes from uncultured Acidobacteriaceae bacterium, assembly GCA_963714225.1. Lineage (GTDB taxonomy): Bacteria > Acidobacteriota > Terriglobia > Terriglobales > Acidobacteriaceae > Sulfotelmatobacter. The sequence continues at coordinate 116,466 of CAVQNY010000002.1, forward strand.
TCGAAAGGGCGGTCGCCATGGCGAGGCGTTGACTGCTCAAGAGTGTCATAGAAGGCCTCATACACGTATGCCGCCCGTGGACCCTGTCGCTTCAGCGTCTGGTCGAACTTGGGCCGCTGCTTCACCGCCACGCAGAAAGTCATATAACTGGGAGCGACGATGCCTTTCTCGTCGCACTGGCGCTTTAAAGCTGCCCAGCTTGCAAACCGGCTCTTCTGCTTCAGCGTCTCATAGTCATTTTTGACGAAGTAATCGAGGAGGGCGCGGCTTTCGCTAGGAAGTTTACTGAAACGATTTCCCCGCTTGTAAATCTGCGGCAGCAGCCCTATGTACCCGCTTCCATATGCGTCTTGCGCTGCACGGTACTTTGAAACCCAGAAGCGCAGCGTGCGATCTGAAATCTTTACCGCCGATGGCAGTGGCTCGCCGCGCAGATGGCGACGAACCAGTTCCACCCGATGGTTTGCGATCCGCAGGCCCTCTTCACTCGCTGTGGTCAGGCGGTTGGTGACCTCAGGATGCGGGGCCGCCTTGTTGCTGATTCCAACGATTCGACGGGCTCTCACCAATGATTCAAAAGCCGAAAGCGGCATCTCGATGAATGCCTTGTCGTCTCCGAGTAGGCTGATCATGCTGTCACCCACGTTGGCGACACTCCAAAGCTTGCCATCCCATGAGAACGAACTCCCCGAGTGGAGATCAAAGGACGGGTGGCCAGCATCCGTTTCTGCCTGAGCCTGAATTGCTCGCCCATAATCCAGAGCCGCCTGACGATCGGCAAAAACACGAACCTGGGCGGGGTCAGCGAGCGGCGCAGCGCTAAGATCCACACAAACATGATCGGTTACAATCATCTGATAGACATCATCACGAGTGACGCGATCCTCGCTTCTGACGAATAATTCCTCCAGGCTGATAACTGGCTCAGCCAAGACACAAGCGCGAACGAACTGTTCGATAGCCGGTGCAACAGGGAGTTGCCCTTCACGAAGATAGTCCTCAAGGAACTGAACGTTTCTTTGATATACCCAGTCGATTTCCGAGGAGGCGCGAACACGATAATAGAGGCCGGAAGAACTGGCACAAGCCTCTCCTGGTGGACAGCGCCATCGGTCTTCGTGATCGCGACAGTAACGATTCGGATTTTTGATTTCGAGTTCTCGGAGGTTGTCTTCAGTCTTACATTCTTCCCAGCCAGCAGAGTTCGCACGAATCACAAAAAAGTCCGGCGTGTGACGGACAGTCAACCGTCGGCCGCTGGCTGCCGCATATGCAAGCGTCAGAGGCGGCGGCTGATCGTAATACTCCAGAACACCGGAGTCATGCTCCATCTCGTACACGAAGGCAAGTTCCACGCGATGGCTTTCGAACTGGATGGTCACACCCATCTTCCGGCTCGGATACCTGCCACTCACGTTCCGGCGGCCGCCTCCGGTGCGGCGAGCAGGCGCTGATGAGCGAACATTCGAAATGACAGCCCGGGCTTCTTCGGACAACCCGACGCGTTTTGCCCACGCGAGGAAGTCGTCATCGAGAAGCATTTACTCACCTCTTCTGAACACGAACACTGGGTCTTGGGGCCCCATACGTTTTTAGATATCGTTCAGTCTTCGCAGCTTGAGCGTACCGTCGCCCGGCTTCCGCCATAACCTGCTGCAGCTGTCGGCCGTTGTGAATCGCTTGTTCGATAAGAGGGGCAATCTCGTCCGGTATGTAGATCGAGAACCGGCGGCCGCGCTGGCGGCCGTACAAGGCGTAGCTGACGTGCCGTTCTCCGGACTTACACAACGCGCAGTGCTCCCGAATGCAGGGACTTCTTCGTAGCGAAAGTGACCCTACCGCCACTGGCCAAAGGTCCTGCACTGCCTCCCCAAACCAGCGTTTGACCTCTTCAGGAGTCTCCCGAGGCATATGTACGCGTGTTTAGTAGCACGCATACAAACGCTTTACAAGTTGCTGGTCGTATACATTGCGAGCTGAGCTCTCTGCCTGCAGCACCAGACATAGAGCAGCTTCACTCCGGCTAGCTGTCGAGGTGGTGGGGGAGGGGATTCAGTGCGGTGAGGGACACTTGCGGCAACTTTATGGTTTAAAACTGCACTTTCGGCAAGATTATGCTTTACACCGAGTGGCGGCTGATGCTGCCCCGTACTCTTTTTGAAGGAGTTATGTTTCCCGCGCGGCAACTTTATGGTTTAAACAGCGGCAATTTTATCCCTTAAGTGACACTTGGGGGGGGGTGATAGCCGACATCCAAGCTGAAGGAGTACAGCGAGGTGAGTTTACCCTCGGGGGTGATTTTGAAGACGGTGCCGAGGTTGCCGGTGCCGCCAGCGGACGTGGTGCCGTAGAAATTGCGGTCGCTACCCTGGACCAGGGAATCCTCAGGGGAACTGCCGTCAGTACAGCCGCTTTGCGCACAGAAGCTGTAAAGCGTCGTGATCGTGCCGCCGGCAGTCATCTTAAAAACCGTGCCCAGATTGCTGGCTCCGCCGGCGGAGGTCATCCCGTAGAAAAGTCCGCTGGAAACCTGTATCAGCGCAGCCACGGGGCTGGCTCCGTCGGGACCCTTGAAGTTATGTAGGGTCGTGAGCTTGCCTTTGTTGGTGATTTTGAAGACGGTGCCGCACCCGCACCCGCCGCTCGTTCCGCCCGATTCGGTCACGCCGTAGAAGTCGCCGTTGGAGGCTTGAATCAATCCTGCGTAAATATTCGTGCCATCAGGACAGCCTTGTTCCTCGCAAAAACTGTAAAGTGTGGTCAGTTCGCCCAGCGGTGTGAGCTTGAAGACCGAGCCGTAGCCATAGGCGCCACCGCCCTGGGTTGTCCCGTAAAAGTTGCCGTCGGTTCCCTGGACCAGCGGGGCATAAGGGTAGCTGCCGTCGGTGCAGTTGGCCTGGGAGCAAAAACTGTACACCCTCGTCAGTTTGCCCGACGGGGTCATTTTGAAGACCTCGCCGTAGCCTTGGTTGGGGGGCTCTCCACGAAAGTGGCGCCGCCCTCAAGGGTTGTTCCCCAAAGATTGCCGTCGGTCCCCTGGATCATAGACATGGTGGCGGGCTCTCCGCCGTTGGTTCCGTCGAAATTCACTAAGGTGTCGGGCGCTTGCGCAGGCGAGGAGATCGCCGCCGCAGCCCAGAGCAGGCCGGCGACACAAGCTCGCCGCCAGACTGAGCGACCCGCCCCGCAAATTTGCTGCCATGAGAGCTTTGGCCTTCGGACCTGGGCCGGGAAAAGTACTTCTGTCAAGGTTTGTAGCCGTTTAACCAACACTGTTCGTTGCATTTCACGCCTCCCTGCATTGCAGACTTTTGCGAGTGTTCGTTCGCTGACTTCTACTGGTTAATGCGGAAAATCCGGACGGATGGGCTCAAGAATCTTTTCTTGAATCCACAAAATCGGCGTAAGGGACGCCGCCAGGCAGCGGGTCGTAGGTAATCTCGTGCCATTGGCTCCGAGTCCAAAAATGGCTATGTTGCGGCGAGCCAGCAGGTTAGGGAGGAGCAGTCAAGCGATCGCTGGTAGAAATCCTGGAATGGTCCAGGCTGCACACTCGCCCGGGTGGCGGCGGTTTGAACAGACCTTTTAGATCATGGTTGTGATCCTTGTTCAAGCCGCGAATGGACACCTGCTTTTTGCAGCGCTGATGCACCATATTCTCGCAGATTCTGCACATTTTTTCCCGCCTGGAACTCGAATCGGCAGTACGCCAGCACAAAGCCGAGCGACACGCACGGGGTTTCACTTGCTGGGGGCAGTTTGTGGCCATGCTGTTTTGTCAGCTGGGACACGCCCAGTCGCTGCGCGAAATTTGCGGCGGGCTGGCGGCTTCGGAAGGAAAATTAAAACATTGGTTTGCCAGCCGCGCCGGCGCGGTCTACCCTGGCCTATGCCAATGAACACCGGCCTTGGCAGCTGTATCAAACGGTTTTCGAGCAACTGCTGGAGAAGTGCCAGCAGGTGGTGGCCCAGCAGCCGGGGAAGAAGAGGAAACTCCGCTTCAAAAACAAACTCCTCAGCCTAGATGCCACGATCATTGCCCTGTGTGCGGCCAGGTTTGATTGGGCGCAATTCCGCCGTACCAAAGGAGCGGTAAAGCTGCATTTGCGGATCATGAGGGACACCTGCCGAGCTTTGCCTGTGAACTGCCGCAGCGCAAGGGCCTCCTTCAGCAGGTGAATGCAGCAGCTCGCGTGCGCAGAAGCGCGCCCAATCTTGCCGCTACGAGTAGGCACGCGGCTCCGATCCGTGATCCTACTCTCCCTTCTTCCCTAAGGGTGTTCCTACTCCGGTGCAGAAATCCCAGCCCTTTCCCGCAAACAATCCGTTGTAGAGGTAACAAGTTCCTTGAGTGATGTCGGTGAAGTTCGCTGTTCCAAGGTTGTCATAGATGGTCGTGAGTTCGGTTTGCGTCGAGGTAGCGAAGCGGCCGGCGGAGTTGATGATACCCGCGAGCATTTGTGTCGCCGCACTGGTGCCGCCCACAATCCACCAAGAACCCGGTCCTCCCTGTCCGTCAACCGGTATGCTGTCCTTCACCCAAACGCCAGAGTTAGGATTCGAATTAAACGAAATGTCCGGGGTTCCGCGAGCGCTTCCCACAATCGATTCGATCGCACCCTGATAGCTTGGCCGGTCTTCATATGCGCTCGGTCCACCCCCTGCGTCAGTCCAACCAGTCTGCAGCTCAAAGGTGAGTTTGGTCGGATTGCGACTGATCGACGAACCCCCTGCCGAAATCACATAAGGGGACGCGCTAGGATATTCCACCCGATCCCCGTCTCCGGATGCCGCAATATAAACCACGTCCGATGTCGAGAAGTAGGAATCATTGTCCTTCTCGGTAGAGTACTCGAGACCGCCCCAGCTCATCGAGACTTCGCCGCCTCCAGCCGCTTTGACCAAAGCGCTTGCCTTGGCCACTGCGGGAAACAAATCGGTGTTCTTGTTGGACGCGGCCTCCACCAGGTAGATCTTGGCGTTCGGAGCCATGGCATGGGCCCACTGAATGTCCAGCGATTCTTCGAGTTCCCAGCCGCCGGTCGGATCTTGTGCAGGCTTTGACCCGGTAGCGTAAACCACTTCGAAATTCGACGACGTTGGTGCAGGCAAACCGAACTGGCTGGAAAATCCCTTCAGATCACTAAGTGCATCTGGATCATCGTAGGCATCGACAATTCCGATCGCCTTGGCGCCTCCGCTGGGGTTTGTGGTCACCGTATTCGGATCGCAGCCCGCGACCAGGGTCGAGACCAGATGGTACAGGCAAGCGATTGAAGCTGGCGTTTCGTAACCGTATCCGCTCAAAGGCGGTTTGCCCGCAGCAGGGTTCAGCTGGCCGAAAGGTCGATCTAGTATGAACAACTGCACATTTGTATGGGCACGTTTTCCGAGGTCCGCGGGTCGTGCCATGCTGGATGTAGGCACAAAAATGTGGCCTCCTTGACCAACTGCGCTACCCGGGCAAAGGCATAGCATCATCAACGCGAGGTTCGCTAGCGCAACCGAGAATTTCATAATTCACTCCCTTCAAGGTTTGGTTTTCATGATTCGTGAAAAGTGGTGCAACTGGCCGGGGGTACCAATTGCCGAACGCTTAGGAAGATGTCGCCGCGCATTGTTGCCTATTTTGTCTCTCACTGTCAAGGGGGCGAATCAAGCCATCTAAAATGTAACCCAAGGAGGTGCTGTCGAGACATTTAGGATGTAACCCAATGCGAAAATAATTTTGGAGGAGGGTTGCATTGGGAAGCAAGGCAAAGTGGGAATATTTTCGGGTGGTGTATGACCGCTATCGCAAGAGCGCACGGGCGGGGAAAAAACTGATTCTCGACGAATTCTGCCGCAATACGGGTTACAACCGTAAGTACGCCATTCGTCGCTTGAATGGACCACCGCCGGGCAAAAAGCAGGAACGATCTCGTGCGGCACGACGAGCGAGCTATGGTCACCGGGTCATGATGATTCTGGGGGCGATCTGGGAAGCGGCAGGATACCCGTGGTCGGTGCGGCTCAAGGCACTGTTGCCGGAATGGCTGCCCTGGATTCGCAAGCGCTACCGAACGACTCCGGCGCTGGAACAGCAACTGCTGCGCATCAGCGCGCGGCAAATGGATCGGCGCCTGCAGGGAAAAAAGCAAGCTTGGCGGCGACGCATCTATGGACGAACCCGACCCGGGAGTCTGCTGAAGCACCACATTCCGGTGAAAACGGATACTTGGGACGTGAAGACTCCGGGCTTTGCGGAAATCGATTTGGTTTCGCATTCGGGAAATTCTGGGGCGGGAGAATTTGCCCAATCGCTGAACCTGACGGACATCCACACCGGATGGACGGAATCGCGGGCGATTCTGGGTCGCGGCCAAGAAGCGGTGCGGCAGGCGCTGGAGGAGATTGCGGGGGTATTGCCGTTTCGCTTGCAGGGGTTGGATTCCGACAACGGATCGGAGTTTATCAATTGGCATCTGAAGCGCTGGTGTGAGGCCAAGAGGATTCAGTTGACGCGGGGACGACCGTACAAGAAAGACGACAACGCGCATATCGAGCAGAAGAACTGGACGCATGTCCGCAAGTTACTGGGCTGGGATCGGTACGACTCGGCGGCGGTGGTAGAGGCCATCAACGATCTCTATGGCCAAGAGCTGCGGTTGTGGCTGAACCTGTATTTGCCCTCGGTGAAACTGGTAAAGAAAATGCGAGTGGGTTCCAAACTGCGCCGAGTTTACGATGCGGCACAAACCCCACTGCAGCGGGTGTTGGCCTCGGGCCAGGCCGACGCAACCCGGGTTGCGGAATTGAAAAAACTGCGGTTGTCTCTGGACCCATTTCAACTCAGCCGGCAGATCGACCAGAAGTTGCAGCGCATCTACACGATGGCGAATCGACGGCTCAGCCCGAAAGTTGCACAGCCGAAGGCGGAGAAAAAAGCCGTAACCGCTATACCCGGTGGTGCAGGAGTCAAAGTGAAGAAACGCGGGGCTTCTAAGGAGAGGACTGGGAGAAAAGGGGCCTCAAACGCCAGCCCCTTTTCCCCCAGACCCCCTTTTCCCCGCTTAGTCTCTCGGGTTACTTTTCAGATGTCCCGACAGGCTTAGCTTGGGTTACCTTTTCAGATGGCTTGACACGGGGGGAGTCTTTTCCAATGCAAGATGAGCCTGAAGGGGGGAGATCAGGGGGCACTGTCGCCCCCAAACGCTGCGAGAACAGGGCTTCTCGCTTTCCACGCCGACCACAGGGATAAGACGGCTTCGATACTCATCCACGTGATGGTCACAATCTGAATGCGTCGAATGAGGGACAGCGTATATTGGCTGGGAACCTGAATCGTTGCCACGCAGATCATTATGCATCGGACGAGGGGGTATCTGTGCAGTGCATCCTTATCAACCTGCCAAACTGGATTGAGGCTCTTGCAGCATTGGGCCTCGTCGCTCTCACCTACTTGACTCTCGTCGTGTTGAAGGACTACGCCGCCGATACGAAGTTGATTGCGAGAGCGGGCGGTTCGCAACTCGAAGCTTCACAGATGCCTTTTCTCGTTGTCGTGCCACATAACGGCTGGGTTATAGAGAATCAGGGATTCGGCCCTGCTATCAATGCGACGCTGGCCTACACTGAGACTGGGAGGGTTATCCAGCCACTCCCGGCTCTCGCACCAAGAGCAACGCACATCGTGCAGAACGAATTTCCACAACTCGGAAAACCGTTGCGTATCGACTATGAGTCACTGTCCGGCTTGAAGTACCAGACGCTTATCACGAGGGGGAATGAAGGCTCCCCAGTGATCCAGTTCAATCTACCACCACACGAGAAATAGCATCCGGGAACCCGCTCCCAGCGTCGGGGCGAAGAGGGTGTTGAACCGGCGATCTGGCGGGAAGCAAGTAATTCCCGATCTGTTCAAAATTGACCAGTCCTGTGCATGTGCATGAGTCTTGAGCATTATCGTTCCGGCGTGAAAAAAGAACCCAGACCTAAGAAGGCCCTTGCGGTTCGATGTCCGACTTGTGGAGCCGCTCCGGGCGGGAAGTGCGAACTCACATCGGGTCAACCACGCACCGACCCGCATCGGGACCGCCGGGTGATCGCGGAGGTCGGGAGATTGGCGCAAGCCATCTGAGATGAAGATCCCTCGCCTAAGGAGTCAAAAGGACGTCTAGTCGCTGCGCAAGGGTGAGAACCTCAAGAATTGCACTGCCGTCGGACAATAGAAGTGGAGTCGGCGCTCCACTCGCAACGAGCGCCGGACCGGTGAGGCGATCTTCAAATAAGACGATAGCGCGCTCAGGATCGGCCTGGCGAGAAGTCCATGTGAGACCTTCGGCATCCGGATGTTGGTCGTGTAGCGCCAAGGCCCAAGCGCGAGTCTCGGGATACTGCGAGCCGTCGGACTCAATCAGATCCTTCCGGGAAATTCCCAGCTTGTGTAGGGCGATCGCCGAGAGATCGATCAGAGCGAGATCGCGGCTGAGCGTCAGCTGCGAGTACACCTTGCCGGCAACATGCGAGGCCTTTGACCAGATCTTGGGACCAGCCGCGAAAGGAACGTCGTGGAAGACGGTCTCCATCAGAGCACAGTCCAGAGTCGTACCCGCATAGATGGTCGGAATGACCACGCCCGCCGCATTCACAAGGGGACTGAATCTTGCATTGCCGGTTGCAGAGGGATTGAACTGCGCGCTGCCGTACGCATCCGGATGGACGCGAAATATCGTCTTCCCCAGACCCCAGGGAATGATGGTCGCTTCGAGTGTGCCGGTCGGAGATTTGATATGCGGTTCTCCTACCCGTGCTGTACGCCCGACGCCTCGATCTCAGCCGCCCGCAGCACTTCCTGAGGTTTCGACTTCAGAAGTTCTTTCGGCATTTTGTTCCTGAGATAAGTGTTTACGCTCCCGAACCAAAACGCCTTCTGCCAGTCGTCCTTTTCCGCAAGAACCTGAAGGACCTTCTTCATGATCGGAAGAGGTTTTGCTCCTTTTTTGAGCTCCAGGGCATAAAGCGGATAAAGATCGACTCCCTTGTAGGGCACAGCAAAGATCAGTCCAGTTTTCTTCCATCTATTCGGCTGGGAGCTTGGATTTCTCTTGCTGAAATGAGCGATTTCAGCGATGTCTGTGGCCTTGGCAAAATCGTCGCTCTCTAAAATCCCTTTCATGGCTTGAGCGAACATTTTGGCCTCGATCATTCTGTTTGAAGTCAACGGAAGATCAGGCGTCAGCGCTTCGATAAGGGCTTCCCAACTGTCCTCCTGTCGTTTGTCGATCAGGACGTCGATGAATTGGGACGCTCGCTTAAGGGTTTCGAAGACAGTTTTTGTCCATTCGTCGTCCCCTCGGGAATGAGAGACGAACACCAGCGCATGGCCTTCGGAGTTCTCGAGGTCAGGAGCGAGATCCTGTGCCGAACCTTCTTGAACGTCCCACTGCTGGTGACGGCCTGAATTTGCGAAAGTGCTAGAGGGCATGATTACTTCCTCCTATGCGATATATATTATCATACTTAACTAATAATCTGTATCGCAAACATATTAGCCATAGTGTGAATTTTGGTTCTGTCCTATTGTCTACAGCAGCCCGCTGATTTCAAAGTTGTACAGCCCTGAAATCTGGCCGCAACTGACTGCCCAAGAGCCCAGCAATGCAGCAGTTTTCGACTGATTTGCACTCAATTCAAGGCTACGGCACCCGCGATTTTCGACCCTCTGGTTAAACAGAGAGTAAACATTTCTCCCCTAAGTTATTGAGTTGGCGTCCCCGGCGGGATTTGAACCCGCGTTTGCGCCGTGAAAGGGCGCTGATTAGCTGTATCACGTTGTAATTACAAGGCAGCGGTCGCACTGCAATGCCGTGTAAGGAACCACTGAGAACACGAAAGAACGGGCTTTGGTTGTACCGTTCTTGTACCGCGAGTTTTGATCCAAAACTCTCGAACAAGGTGATCTGCGATGTTGGGAACGAAGCGCAAAGACGATTTCGAGCCCTACTGGCAAGATGAGAAGGACTGGCTCTGCATCGTCGAATTCTTGCCCACCGATAATCCAGAGGCTCGGCTCTTTGCTGCCGACATAATCGGGTACTTCGTTGGTTATGCAAATCTCAGGAACACACGCTCGCTGGCACTCCTCGGCGATCCTGACGCCAGCGCGTACGAGCTTCTATTTTCCTTTTCGTCTCCTGAGGAGAAAAACGAGTTCCTGAACTTGGTCCGTTCAAATGAGGACATGGGGAACTTATGAGTTCAGCTCATAAGTACACATATGACGAGTAGTGCAATATTTCTCAGTTGCTGTGCGGAAGTGGGAGAGGTCGGGTAGATCGAGAATCAGATTGCCCCGATTGCCTCGTCAGTGAAGGCAGAGTCGCGCACCCGGAAGAACTGCCGCCGCGACTGGTCTTGCTTCAGCTCTTCATATTGACTGAACATTTTATTCTGACGCGACGTATGTAGGGGCATGGTACGAGATGTTCTCGCGTTCGCATCTAATGAGCTCGAGCGCCAAGTCATCACAATGTGGCTCGGCGCGGGATATGTGCCCTGCACCATCGAGAGAAGGATCCGGGACAAGCGGAGCATATACCGACGTCTCGGCAGGAACGAACGAGACAGTCGGATCGCTCGGAGCCTAACCTGCGAAAACGTCAGTCGAGTGGCTCAGAATGAGGCGCGATGCCGACCAGGGGAAAGGCGGTTAAACTCACGGACCATTAGGGCGTCCCTACGAGCATGGGCGGATGCACTGCGCGCCCTGGGCAAGCCCGTTCCCGCCTGGGTATCGCAGGCCCCCCGCGGGTTGATTGATGAGTACTGGTCGTATACGCGGCGCATCCGCACCCTCGCAGAGAAAACCTTCAACGACCACCGCCTCTACATCGGGTGGTTTCTGGACGACCTCAAAAAGGGGAAGGTCGGACTCCATGCGATTGCCTTGACTGACGTGGACCGCTTTGTCTCCACGCTAACAACGCAGCGCAAGCTGGCCGTGACGAGCGCTGCGAATGCCTGCATTTGCGTTCGTCATTTCCTCCGTTTTTTGTACAGGACAAGGCGCATTAACAGTGATCTCGCGCCAGCTGTGATCGGCCCAACACTACGCCAGATGATAAAGCGGCCTCCAGCGAGGATCTCCTGGGCGGAACTCAAGAAGGTCCTTGGAGCCGTCGATCGAACGCTGCCCCTCGGCAAGAGAGACTTCGCCATCTTCGTCACCGCGGCAAGTTATGGATGGGGCGCCGCCGACGTCCTTTCCCTACACCTCGATGACATTGATTGGTACCGAAACACGCTCTCGATTGTGCGCCCCAAGACCGGCGTTCGGATCGAGGTCCCCCTGCGGCCGCAGGTTGCGCACGCCCTTGCCGCGTACCTACAGACCGCTCGCCCCGCTAACACGGGTAAACGCGAGGTCTTCCTCCGGCACTACGCTCCATGGGCCAAGGTGCCCACCACAGCCTCTATTGAGAGCAACCTACGCCGATATGCAGAAAAGGCAGCTGTCCGGCTTCCACCAAGGTACTGCATGAAGGTATTTCGTTGTGCCCATATTGCTGAGCAGCTGAACCACGGGGTTCCGCCAAAGGTGATAACAGAGATCGTCGGCCATTCGGATACACGATCGATCTCGAAATACGCCGGCATAAACATGAAACAACTGAGACGTTGCGCATTGCCGGTGCCCAAATGAAAAACCGGTTTAGAAGCCGCTTCGCCAAGGAACTCCACGACTTCTTGGCATTCAAGCGTTCGCTCGGCATTCAATACGACAGTGCCGAGTGGATGCTACGGCGTTTCGATCGCTTCGTGGCAAAGACCTTTAAAGCGCGTGGGCCAATTGACTTAAAGGTGGCCATTGAGGGGTGGCTCGCTACGTTTCACTGCAGGCCGGTGACTATCACCAACAACTTCCTGGTTCTCCGGAAGTTCTGCCTGTTCTTGCGACGACAAGATCCGCACGGCTTTGTTCCCGATCGCGACCTGGTGCCACGCGTCTACCAGTCCCATCATCTCCCGTACATCTTCTCGCCCGCCGAGATACGACTCTTGCTTGAGGAAATCGGCAAAATGCGAAATCCATTTCGCTCGCGCACCTATCGAGCGCTGCTCCTGATCTTGTATTGCACCGGCTTGCGCACAGGCGAGGCGGTACGACTACGGGTTCGAGATGTAGACCTGCGAGAGAATGTCCTCCGTGTCGAAGTCAGTAAAGGCAAGGCGCGATGGGTGCCATTCGAGAAGACCCTGGCCAGGGAGCTCTCCAATTACCTCCGGGAACGGCGGCTGATCAAGCCGGCCTCCGAGGACAGCCGGTTTCTCGTACAGCCAGACGGTTCGTCTTGTGGTCGTCCAATCGCGTCGAACCAGATCACGATTCTCCTGCGGAAAACGGGCATTAAACCTCGCAGAGGTCGTGTTGGGCCGCGACCGTACGATACGCGCCATAGCTTCGCAGTCAATCGGCTCACCGAGTGGTACCGTCAGGGCGTCGACGTGAAAGATCGTCTCGCGTGGCTGTCCGCGTATCTTGGTCACGATGACCTGCTCGGTACAGAGGATTACCTTCGGTTGACGCCAGAACTGCGCCGCATTGTTAGTATGCGTCACGAGGATTACATCCATCGTTCCTGGGATTCGGAGGCTCGATGAGTATTCAAATGGGCATGAGTGTGGGCAGGCGAGATCGACTGCTTCAACAGGTCGAGTCATTCTTCCGCGAGTACCTGCAGCGTACGCGCGGAGCGAGTCAGCACACAGTCTTTTCCTACCGAGACAGCCTACAGCTGTTGTTCTGTTACCTCGCTGACGCAAAGGGAGGAGACGTGTCGAAGCTTCGTCTTGATGACATCACCGAGGACAAGGTTCTGGCGTTCCTTGACCACTTGGAATCCGGTCGTGGCAACAGCGTGGCTACCCGGAACAGCCGGCTCACGGCAATCAGGAACTTCTGCCGATACTTGATTCGGAAGGATACGACACATGCCGCGGAATACGGGTTGATCGTCTCGATACCGGGAAAGAAGGGACCCAAGCCGAACATCCCTTACCTAGAACCAGCGGAGGTTAAGCTGCTCCTTGAGCAGGCAAACCAAGATCAGCTCTTGGGCCTGCGCGACTATGCACTAATCCAGTTTCTCTACAACACCGGTGTGCGCGTCAGCGAGGCGCTGTCCCTATCAGTTGATACCGTGGAACTCAGCACCTCTCGTCAAGTTCGAGTACACGGGAAAGGGCGGAAAGACAGAATGTGTCCGCTGTGGCGTAGCACGGCGGCGCTTCTAAAGCGCTACATCGCCCGATGGAAACTCGGGGGGGAGTCACGGCTCTTCTGCAATGGACGCCGTCGCCCGCTCACGACCTCGGGAGTCGCCTACATCCTGGAAAAGCACTTTGAGTCGGCCAAGAAGAAGTACCCGATACTGCGCAAACGAAAGCTTACTCCCCACGTGATGCGCCATTCTTGTGCCTGCGCCCTACTTCAGTCGGGCGTTGATCTGGTAACCGTGCGAGACCTATTGGGCCACGAAAACGTGCGCACCACCAGTCGCTATACGAGAGCGAACATGAAGACAAAGCGGCAGGCCCTCGAGGCGTTTTGGAAGACCGTGGATCTCTCGGAGGGCCAAAGCGCTCCCTGGACACCAAAGCCGGAGTTGCTCGAGTTCCTCGCGTCGCTTTAAGGCCCGCTAATATGCCGAGTTGTTGACTGCGATTCCACTGCGACCCGTCTCACCAACGCATGGTGGACGCTTGGAACGGGCAATCGCCAACCGATCAGCATGCGCAACTGAGACATATTGCACTACTCGTCATATGGGAACGACTACATCACTGAGCTTACGCCGCCCACCACGGAAGAAATTAGGCATGCTCGTCCACTCGCAACGGTCCTACCCCATGATGTCCTCACCCACACCATGCTGATTGCAGTGACCCTGTGTGCGCGCACAGAAGATGATCGTGCTGTGTCGTAAGGCCGGTGCACAATCGCTTCAGAATGTCTGCCAAGCGTGAGTGCGACGGCTGCTGTAGCTACCAGGAGAACGGGGCGAGGGAATCTGCTGATTTTCGTCATAGATTTGGCAATCCGCAAGTTGGATGCTGGATTCTACCAAACGGGCCAAAGTTGGATCAGAAAGTAGGAGAACTCAGTTGTGGCAAGCGGTTGAAGAATCATGTGGAGTATAGAATTTTCATAACGGGTCAAAATACAGTCGGTGATCTTCAAACGGGCAGATGTCTCAAGCCTTTCTTGAGCGAGTTGTTCGCATTGGCTGTAGGCGACTGCCAAATCTGTTCTGTGGATTCTGCACTCCGTCGCTCAGGGCAATCGGCGCCGAATCCTATCAACTACAGTAGCATCTTGAAAGATTCAACCGGGTGCACGCTCTCCAGCGTCGCCGTTGTGACATTCCTGCTCAGCTTTCGCCCATGACGCAACCATCCATTTGTCCCTGGGCGCTGTTCCGGCACGTGCCTTGGTTGGATGGCACCTCCAATCCGAGCGTGCGAGCCGACATTGTTATGGAATCAATTGGACTCATCTGGCCCTGCGCGGGGCACTTGAGTGCTATCTCCTTCTAGTAGGTTTAACGTCAACTACCCAATCCCCACCGGGATCAAGGGGTGGGGGCTTGCATGTGAGACACTCGGGGACGAACCGCTCACTGCCGTCCTCCCAGGTCGGAAGCGTCTGCGTTTGTCAGAAGCTGGGGTGCTGGGCTAATCTCCAGGACCACATCAGGAACGACGTCGATGTGAGGTCGATCGCCGGCTCAGTGGTGCTATACGACTGCATGTTGTCCTGATACACCGCTACTTGCGACGGATCAAACGCGCCATCGTTTCCATTGAATTTCTTGAACGTGTCTACTCCGTTGGCCGGGCACAGAATCATGCCAGCTACCACGCCTGAAGTCGCATAGGCGGCTGGACCCTCGGAAGCCGCACCCCAAAGTACGGGCGTGCCCCCTGAAGTTCCATCCAGCGCCCCTGCCAGGTTCGCCACTTGGTGCTGGATACAGTTGGGAAACGTGCTCCCATCGCCCACGATAAACGACGATCCCCAGGCATTCGCGCCCAGGATGTTGGCCAGCCATCTCTGCGCGTAGGTATCGTAGCTCTTGGAATGAGTGAGGTAATACGCTTCGCTGGCCATCACCGACAAACCGGCGCCGTGCGAAGTGGTATCGCCGTAGCTCCATTGGTATCCGAAGCCCCAGGCATCCCCTCCGGCTTGGGCAATCGCGTCATCTACTTGCCGCAAGAATTGTGTGCGAATGCTCGATTGCGAAACGGCTAAGCCGCTCGGATCTCCCGCCATTTCCAACGCCCGGTACAGTTCGAAATGCGCCAGACCGCTTACGTCGTACAGGTTGAGCGTGTCTGTGTTGCCTGCATCGTAGATGTTTGTGATGTAATTTCTGGCAAACTGCGCCGCTTGCCGCAAGTAGTCCATGGGATTCGTGTGCGGCAGTTCGGCCGGCAGATCGTTGGTTCCTGCGGCCGATCGCAGAGCAAAGTATAGTTCGGTTGCGCCCAGTTCCATGTCATCGTCCCAAACGTTTTCGGGATAGCCGTCAAATGGCGTAATGGTTAGCAGGCAATTCCCGCACGTGCCTGCACCTACCGTGGGCGCAGGGTCGGGATAGGAGGTATCGGCGAGAGCAAAAATATCCTCAGCATTCTTGAGGCACTGATTCGCCAGAGAAGGGTTGGCAACGCGGTTGAGCTGGTAGCACAGCGCAAAGTCCGCCGCCAAACGGCCCGCTAGATTCGGGCTGATGGGCGAACCTGCAGGACCTGCCACGAACACCGGGCGATGGCAGATAAACAACGTCGTGTACGGGTCGCAGGGTCGTGGATCTCCGGGTTGGTCGAAATTGTCGGCCGCCTGGGGCAGGGTCCAGATGTCGTACTCGGTGATCAAGCAGTAGGGCGTCACATACGTTCCGCCACAGTTGCCCGTGGCCGAACTGGGATCGCCCTCGCCGTAGTAATCCCAGTCTTGCACTGTTGTCCACTTGGTAGTAAAGGGTTTGCGTTTTGTCATTCCACATCTTCATCAGCCAGCCGACCCCGAACCTCGCTTCGTCGGTGAAGTCGGATGACGCTGGTGCTCCCGGACCGCTGTTGCCCGCATAAGAAACGGAGCCTGGCGGTGCTGGAGGGTTCATTGGAGCGTGGGCGCCCATCTGGTTCGGAAAGTCGCGAATCCCTATCTGCATCAGCGCAGTGGTATAGCTAGTCGTTTCGACGTATTTCAGGTAGTCGCCAGCGTCCCACCAACCGCCCGCGGCATCGATGTTAGGAAGCTTCGCCGATACGCAACGGCGGCTTTTTCGGCACGTTATCGATAAAGTCGTTGCTGTCGAGCGGCGGCGTCTCGTAAACGTGCGCATTCTTGTCTTTCAGGTGTCCGGGTGCCGTGCGCAGCGCATTGGGGATGAAGTTCGCTCCGTCGCGCTCCGTTTCATAGAAGAATAAAGTGTTCAAGAGCAAGCCGGAATAGAGCGGGTTCGGCCCATCCACCGCGAAACGCGGCGAAGCCGCCGCCACTGGCCCGGACACCGAGATGGTGTAGAGCTCGCCTCCTGGAACGGTGAAGTCGAGGGCGTAGACGTCGTAGCCTACCTTTTGACTGTGGCTCCAGGTACCCAGCAAAGCGCCCACGTGGCCGGAATACGCGGTGGCGCCTTTCGCATTGACCACGGTGAAGCTTGCTTCGGTTTCCGCCGCCGTGGACATGAGGTAGGCACGAAAAGGCGTCCGGCCGGCTTCGTAGCCAGCTTGACTGACGCGCACGTAGGCGGATTGCGCCGCCGCGGGCCGGGTCGAGGCAAGCAGTGCAAGTAAGAGGCTGGTCATTGAAACCAGTCGAAGGCGAATCGGGAGGGGGCTAGAAGTTGACATACTTCCTATTGCCGCGGGTACGGCCCGTATTAAATGCGTTTAATACAGGCATAAATACTGCTCCTTTGTTTTTGGAGTGTCAAGTTAAGAGCGTTGCGTTAAGGCCGTTGAGCCAGGACGGGGCGTGTCGTCCACGATTTCGAACGACGCCCGAAAGGATCGGCTGGCGACGCGCGACAACGAACAGGACGAGTGTGAGCCGTATGACCCCAGCAACTGCCCAATTGTGGTAGGCACCGTGCGCGGCCGGTAAACCGCCGCCGCACCATGCTAAGGGATTTCCTGGCGACAGGCCGTTAGATCTGATCTCGATGCTGTTCCAGGACGATACGCACTAATTGACTGCGCGTCCGGACGCCGGTCTTCGAAAAGAGTTGCTGAAGCGTAGCTTTGACCGAGCTCTCCGACACGCCGATTCGCACCGCGATCTCTTTATTCGCAAGCCCCTCGAACACACAGGAGAGCACCTGCTGTTCCCGCTCCGTGAATGGCCGGGTTCGATTATCCGGTTGGTTTCCGAGCTTAGTTCTGAGGGCGGTTTGCAGTTGCTCCTGGTCAAGCCACACCTTGCCGGCCATCACGTCACGAATGGCTTGGGCCAGCAATGCGGCAGAGTCGTGTTTTCGAAACACTCCAGAAATCCCAGAGCGGATCAATTCCCCGGCCACCCCTGCCTCCACACCTGCTGTCACGACGAGAACTTTTCCCTGGAACCCCTGTTCCTTGGCCAAGCGGAGAAACTGCCGGCCATCGCTCTCCCCAAGGTCGAAATCAAGCAGCACGACGTCGATCGTCTTGCGCCGCAGAATCTGCAGACCCTCTCCAATGGTGCCGCAGTGGGCAGTCACCTCGAATCCTGGCTCCGCAGCCAGGAGCCGGCTCGCACTCTCTCGAAACAAGGTGTGATCGTCTAACAACAGAATGTGAACTGAGCCCGCCGCAGTTTCAGTCATTTGCCACCTCGTCCGGTGCGACACCCAGGGGTAAGACCACAGCGAAGCAGCAGCCTTCCGTTCTCGGCTCGTAAGAAAGTTCCCCTCCAAAGCTGCGCATAATCGCCCTGGAAACGTAGAGTCCCAGACCGCTGGACTCCGCCCCACGCTGAAACGGCCGGAAGAGGTTTTCCGGGGAAGCGACGCCAGTTCCTGTGTCTTCAAATCGGATCGCGACCGTCCTCTCCTGCTGTCGCGCCGCAATTCGAAGCCGCTTCACCCCAGTGGACGCCATGGCCCGCCGACTGTTCTTGGCCAGGTTTAAGAAAACCTGAATGAGCCCATACCGGTCAGCCCAAACCAAAGGCAATGATTCCTGAATATCCCACTGCATCTCGATCTTTGATTCGTGACAGGCGGTTTCAATCAGTACCCGGAATTCGTCCAGCACAGACGTAAGCTCAACGACCTCACCATTCTGAGCCGTGGTGGAACCCAGTTCCAGCGCTGATACTCTTTCCAGGCTCTGGATCAAGTTCCCCAAGGCCTTGAAGTCCTCGTTAGACTCGATCTCCTTCACTCGGGAGAGGTTCTTGTGCACGACCAGTACTGCCCCGCAGAGGTTCCGAATTTCATGGGCCACGGCGCTCATCAGAATTCTCGTGTTTTTCAACAGATAGTCTAGGCTGAGATCCTCGCGATTCCGCAGGTCCTCAGAAAGATCCACAATGATGGCCGCCAGGCGAGGGCCGGAAATTGTGGTGTAGGTCGAAAACCAAACACCGGCCAGGAAGACTTCCCCGTCGCTCCTTTGTCCCGTGCACTGCAGAGTTGTGCGAAATACTCGCGGCTGTTGGGTTTTGAGAACGGTTTGTAAGGCTGGGAGATAAGAATTGATTTCCTGACCTGGCAAGGGCTCGCCTTCAGGAGCGAGCAAGTGTTGAGCTGCTTCATTTGCCAATAGAACCTTGCCGACGGAATCGATTGTGACGATCGCAGCTGGACTGCTTTCGATGAGCGAACGCAATTGCTCCTCGGCATCCTTGCGTAGCTTGATCTGCCCTTCAAGTTCTTCGACGTGGGTCATCGTAATCTGGCGATTGCGGATCAACTCGGAAATGAACAGTCCTGTACCGACAAATCCTGCCGAGCTGAAGAGCAAGCGGATCACAGCTTCATTCTCCGGTAAATTGCTGAACGCTTCCTGCAACACTGCACAAACCAGCGCAACCCCGAAGATTTGAATCCTCGACAGGAACCCACCCAGAATCATGATGGGAAACAGGTAAAGGAATCCCAAAGAGAAGTAGGGCTTCGTCGCCCAGTCTGCCACCGCGATCGCTGATATCAAGACACCAGCAACGACAATCAGCCTGATGCGGTTCGCCGACGCGTAAATGGACAGAAGGTCTTTCACGGCGGTGCGTAGATGGGCAGTCCGGGTCTTTCCCGGCCATTCTAAGGGTGCGCCATCTTCGCACGCCAAGAAACTGCGTTCTCTAGAACTAGCCAAAAGATAGGGTAGCCAGCCGAAAGATGAAGCTCGAGCCCAAGAGATAGGGTTCTCCTTCCCGCAACATGTCGGCAGAATGGTGAGGCAGCAATCAGCAAGCCTTGAGAGGGCGCGCAAGCTCAAGCAGGGTTTTTCAGCCGACGCTCCACAGTTGTCGCATAAACGCTCGCAGTTCGTCAAAAAAGCGCGAGAACTGTCGGAGTGTCGATTCTGTTGTGGCCACAGCGGGATGAGGCAGCGCTCAGACCTGGGGCCGATTGGAGCGGCCAGTGAATTACGACCAGTGAACCTGTACCGTCTTGATCGTAGCAGCGCTCTTCTACATCGCTTTGTTCTGCGCGGGCTTTGCTGAGTTCATGGCAGGTATGCCAAAGAGAGCGAACCGCATGAATCGTTCCCTGAAGCGCGGCGCTACTCGGGTTTCCGAACCCGAAAGGTCGATGGGACCGCGAATCCACAAGGAGAACTGGACCACAAGGAGAACTGGAGAGGTAACTGTCGAATGAAGGCGATGAGATGTCAGGTTCCCATCAGCAAGAGAGTTGCCGTTGCGTTGGTGACGGCCGCAGCGGTTGTTGTCGCAAGCGGAATTCTGGAATCCGGCTGCAGTCGGGGTCAGGCCGCAAACCCGAATGGGCCGCAGGAATCAACTGCAAAGTCAAACTCGTCCGCCTCCGAAGCCACGTTGGACCTTTCGCCAAGCCAACTGAATTCGATCAAGATCGAGCCCGTGGGCAGCTACCTGTTTCCGGTTGAAAAAGAAGCGGTCGGCAACATTGATTTTGACGAAGACCTGTCCGTTCAAGTCTTCCCGGCTTATCAGGGAACGATTATTCAGACTTTTGCGGAACTTGGCGCCAGCGTTCAGAAGGACCAGCCCCTCTACACCATTAAGAGTCCAGACCTCATCCAAGCCGAGTCGAACCTGATTGGCGCGGCCGCGACTCTCGATCTGACCAACAAGGAGCTGGCGCGCGTGCAGGGTCTCGGCGGTGTTTCCGAGCGCGAGAAGGAACAGGCGACCTCGGATCAACAAACCGCCGAAGGCGCTCTCAAAGCCGCACGAGATGCTGTCCTGGTCTTTGGCAAGACGAATGCCGAAGTTGATCAAATGATCGCCTCGCGCAAGATCGATCCCGCCTTGGTCGTGCGCAGTCCAATTTCCGGCAAGGTCACATACAAGGTCGCGCAGCCCGGATTTCTCGTGCAGCCGGGAAATCCACCGGCGCCTTACTCGGTGGCCGACGTGGCGATCAAATGGATGCTGGCGAATGTTAGCGAAAGTGAGCTCTCATTCTTTCACCTGGGCCAGCCGGTTCAAGTCAAGGTGATGGCCTATCCCGGCCGCGTGTTTAAAGGCAAGGTTTCAAAGATTTACGAGACGGTTGATCCGAATACTCATCGAGTAACCATCCGTTCCGAGATCGTGGATCCTCACGACGAGCTGCATTCCGGAATGCTCGCTAACTTCGTCATTCGTGTCCACGACCCGGTGGAAGCCACGGCTATACCGGCAAATGGCGCGGTCCGCGAAGCCGATGGCACGATGACGGCTTGGGTGACAACCGATCGCCACCGTTTTGCGCAAAGAATCATCCAGATCGGCTTGCGAAGCGACGACCGGGTCCAAGTTCTCGATGGTTTGCAGCGCGGAGAACTGGCCGTGGCGGATGGCGCCGTGTTTCTCAGCAACATGCTGCAGGCGCCGCCGAGCGATTAGGTTGAATGCCGCCTTCCGTTCAGTAAAAGACGAGCCAAAATGTTCAAATCTCTCCTCGCGTTTTGCCTGAGCCGCCGCCCGATTGTGGCGGTGGGTTTGCTGCTGTTTGCCGGCGCCGGGCTCGTTGCTTTCAAGATGCTCAACATCGAGGCGTATCCGAATCCAACGCCGGTCATCTTGGAAATCACCGCGCAGGCCCCGGGCCTCTCTGCCGAGGAGATGGAACGCTACTACACGCGCCCCACCGAGATTGGCCTCTACACCACGCCCGGCATCGACGTCATCCGATCCACTTCGTTCTATGGCCTGTCATTCGTTCGCGTCAGCTTCAAATATGGTGTGGATTATAACTTCGCCTACGCCCAGGCTTCGGTCGCGATGCAACAAAACGTTAACCTGCCAGGCGGGCTGGTGCCCACAATCCAAGCCAACAGCTCGACTGGGGAAATCTATCGTTATCAGGTCGTCGGCCCAGAGCATTTTGGAATCACGAATCTGCGCACGGTTCAGGACTGGATCGTGGCGCGACGGTTGTTGACCATTCCTGGCATTGCCGCCATCAACAGTTGGGGCGGTCCCACGAAACAGTTCCAGGTCGAGGTGGACCCTCATAAGCTCGAAGCCTACAGCATCACCGTGCCCCAAATCCTGAACGCGCTGGGCAACGCGAACATCAATGTGGGTGGACGCGAAATCCGCATTGGCCAGCAGTCGATCAACATCCGCGGTGTCGGCCTTATCGATGACGGTGGCAATGATGATTTGCGGCAAGGTTACAAGGTTGACGACATCGAGAATGTGGTTCTGACCCAACAGAACGGCGTTCCCGTGTTGGTGAAGGACGTTGGGAAAGTGTCGATCGGCTACCGGCCAAGGCTCGGCATTCTGGGCCGCGACCATCAGGATGATGTGGTTGGATCGATCGTGGTGATGAGGCGAACGGAAACGACCGGCGACATGATTCCAAAGGTCGAAGCGGAAATCGACAAGTTGAATCACGACGGGAGTCTGCCGCCGGGAGTCAAGGTTGTTCCTTATTATGACCGCTCGTCGCTGATCGCCATCACCACGCACACGGTTCTGCACAACCTGATATTTGGATGCGTGCTGGTCTTCTTGATCCAATGGATCTTCCTCGGCAATCTGCGCAGCGCGGTCATTGTCGGATTGAACATCCCGTTCGCGCTGTTCTTTGCCACTATTCTGCTGGTGATTCTGGGGGAAAGCGCAAACCTGTTGTCGGTGGGCGCGGTGGATTTCGGCATCATCGTGGATTCGGCCGTCATCCTGGTCGAGAACATCTTCCGGAACTTTCAGCGGAACGCGGAAGAAAGACAGGGTCTGCTGCAGCGTCTGGCGGAAGGCCATTGGGGCCCCGACCCGACGAAAACCACGGAACAAGTGACATCCGCTCACGCATGGACGGATCGCTTGCGGCTGATTCTGATCAGCGCGCTACAAGTGGACAAGGCGGTTCTATTCTCGGCGCTCATCACCGTGGCTGGTTTCGTGCCGCTCTTCACCATGCAGGGAGTCGAGGGTCAGATCTTCGGCCCCATGGCGCGCACCTACGGTTATGCGTTGGCGGGGGCTTTAATTGCCACGTTTACCGTCACGCCCGTCATCGCTTCCATCCTGCTGCCTGAGCACGTGAAGGAAACCGAAACGATCGTTGTCCGCCTGTTGCACCGCCTTTACAACCCCGCGCTGCGCTTCGCGCTGAATCGCCGTCCTCTCACGGTTGGCATCGGCATCGCCTTTCTTGCCTTGTCCGCATTTCTGGGATTGCGACTGGGCAGCGAGTTTCTTCCGCATTTGGAAGAAGGCAACTTCTGGATTCGCGCTTCCATGCCGACCACGCTCTCGCTCGAAGACGGCGAGGCGGCCTCGAGAAAAATGCGCGAGATTCTTCTGCGGCATCCTGAAGTCCTTACGGTGGTTTCTCAGCATGGCCGGCCCGACGACGGCAGCGATGCGTCGCCCTTCTCGAATGTCGAACTGTTCGCGCCGCTGAAGTCGCTTGACGATTGGCCAAGAGGATGGACCAAGGAAAAGTTAACCGAGCAGATTCAAGCGGAGTTTAACAACGAGTTGCCGGGAGTCGTCTTCAATTTCTCCCAATACATTCAGGACAACATCGAGGAAGGGATCTCGGGCGTCAAAGGCTCCAATTCGGTCAAGATCGTCGGTCCCAATCTCGAAGTGTTGACCAAGCTCGCCGAGCAGGTCCGCGACCAAATGAGCGCGGTTCGCGGCGTTGCCGACCTTGGCATCTTTCCGGTGCTGGGGCAGCCGAACCTGAATATCAAAGTCGATCGTGCCAAGGCCGCGCGCTATGGCCTTAATGCCGGGGATGTTAACACGGTCATTCAAGCGGCCATGGGCGGAGCGGTCGCGACCGAGGTCCTGGAGGGCGACCGGCAGTTCGATCTGGTCGTGCGTTACACGCCGGCATACCGCGAGAGCGTCGATAGAATTCGAAATGTCAAAGTGGCCTATCAAACCAGCAGCGGCGCCAATGCCTACATACCCTTGAGCGAACTGGCTACGATCTCGTTGGATACAGGAGCGGCCTGGATTTATCACGAGAGCGCGCAGCGCTTCATCCCGGTCAAGTTCGGCGTCCGCGGCCGCGACCTCGGCGGCACGGTCGAGGAGGCTCAAGAGCGAATCGCGAAGAACGTGAACCTTCCGTCCGGATACCGGCTGATTTGGGCCGGCGAGTTCGGCGACCTGCAGGAAGCCAAGAAACGCCTGGAGATCATTGTGCCGATCAGCCTCGTGCTGATTATCGGGCTGCTCTACACCTTGTTCAATAACTTGCGCGACTGCCTTTTGACGCTCGCGGGCATTCCCTTCGCAGTCTCTGGCGGTGTCTTGGCGCTCTATGTCTCCGGTCTCAATTTCAGCATCTCGGCCGCCATCGGCTTCGTTTCGCTCTTCGGCGTGTCGGTCATGGACGGCATCCTGATGATTACTTTTTACAACCAGGAGAGATTTCACGGCCTAGCGCCGGTAGATGCGATGTACCACGCCGCATCCACCCGCATGCGCCCCCTGCTGATGACGGCGCTTTCAGCTTGCATCGGGCTGCTTCCCGCGGCAATTTCGACGGGAATCGGCAGCCAGGTGCAGCGTCCGCTCGCCACTGTGATCGTGGGCGGCATGCTGGTCGGCCCGGTGATGCTGCTTCTCGTCGTGCCCCCGCTGCGAATGATATTTCTAGGCCGCGACACTCACCCGCACGTGCCGTCAGAGGAAATACTATGAAGGCCACCTGCCTTCTCTTCTTAACGACGAGTTGCGTCCTGTTGATGCCGGGGACAAGTTACGCGGCCCCATCTCAACAAACATCGGCCGAGAGTTCCGCCAACGAGAAATCTGCGAAACCGGCCAGCGATCGTCCGCATGACGATCTTTCACAGGACCCCGGGCGCGTCGCTGCGGCTGCGAGCGCGATACCTCAGAACGGAGGCATCTCCTCTGACGAACCACGGGACCACCGCCAGGCTTCGAGCAAGGATCACCCGCGCAGCCGTCGAAGCCTAACCGCGGCAAGTCGCCCTAAGCAGCTTCCGAGTAGCCGAAAACGCTCTCTACCCGGGAATGCCATGAATTTTCATCCGCCGGGTTCAGACAAATCCGGCGGTGCGGCAAAGGGCGGATTCATCAAGAACGAAAAAGTCAACAGCGCTCTGACTGCCCGGCCGACGAGTGTCGCCCGGCCCACCGTGGCATCGCTTAACCCATTGCCCAATCATGTGCGCCATCGCGGTCCTAACCCGGCGGTCGTGGGTGGATCGGCAAACTCGGCCAGCCGCAATCCCGGGGCGCTCAACGGAACCCGTATGAACCGCAGACCGTAAGGAACTAACTCGAATGATTCGCACTCGCAAATCGCGCCTCACCCGCTTCATCGCGATCTCTGCCTTAGTGCTCACGGCAGGTTGCGCGGTTGGGCCCAGGTTCAAGAAGCCCGCCGCTCCGGATATCAGCGGTTATACGCCCGCTCCAATTTCGACCACCAGCAGCACGAGCAACGCCGCCGGCGGAGAGGCGCAACACATGGTGGAAGGGCACGACATTCCCGGAGAGTGGTGGACCTTGTTTCACTCGCAACCGCTCAACGATTTGATTGAGCGCTCGCTCAAAGCTAATCCCAACCTCAAGTCGGCCCAAGCGGCATTGTTGGTTGCAAGAGAGAATATGCTGGCGCAAAGGGGTGCGTACTATCCCAGTGTTACTGGCGGTTTTTCAGCGACTCGGGCGAAGTCATCGGCTGATCTTTCACCTGTAACCAACACCCCTGCCTTGAATTACAGCCTCTACACGCCGCAGGTCAGTGTCTCGTTTGTGCCCGACGTTTTCGGTCTGAACCGGAGAACCGTGGAGTCGTTGCAGGCGCAGGAACAGCAGGCGCGTTTTGCCCTGGCCGCGACAAATATTACGTTAAGCGCAAACGTCGCCGCCGGAGCCATTCAAGAGGCCTCACTGCGGGGGCAGATTGATGCGACCCGTGAACTGATCGACATCAACACCAAAATGCTGCAGATTTTGCGGGAGCAATATCGGAGCGGATATGCCGACGAACTCGACGTGGCGGCCCAGGAATCGCAGCTCGCGCAAGTCGCTGCCACCTTGCCTCCGCTACTGAAGCAGTCGGCGCAACAACGGGACCTGCTGGCTGTGCTGGCGGGCGGGTTCCCCAACCAGGATTTGGCCGAAAACTTTGAGCTGTCGAGCTTGCAACTCCCTCGGGAACTGCCGTTAAGCCTGCCTTCGCAACTCGTAGAGCAACGTCCGGATGTGCGGCAGGCCGAAGAGAACCTGCATTCAGCCTGCGCCCAGATCGGAATTGCGCGTGCGAACCGCCTCCCGAGCTTTGCCCTGACTGCGGATGCTGGCAGCATGGCGGTGGTCCTCGGCCATTTGTTCTCGGGAGGCAATGGCTTTTGGGATGTAGCCGCAGGCGTCACCCAGCCCATTTTTGACGGCGGTATGCTCATGCATCGGGAGCGCGCCGCGAGAGCCGCTTATACCGAGGCCGACGAACAATATCGCAGCACTGTCCTCACCGCGTTCCAGAATGTCGCTGACACGCTGAATGCGCTCGAACAGGATGCCGACGCCTTGAAGGCGGCGGCAGCCGCAAAAGATGCGGCCGGCGTCACCCTTGAGCTGACGAAGAAACAACTTGATGCCGGCTACGCCAACTACCTCGCGCTCTTAAGCGCCGAGCAAGCTTACCAGCAAGCACTGATGAACCTTGTGCAAGCTCAATCGAATCGTTATGCCGACACTGCAGCGTTGTTTCAGGCTCTTGGCGGCGGATGGTGGAACCGGGCCGACATTCCTAAGAGTTAACGATGAAGGTTGAAAACAAACAACTTATCAATAACACTTTCGTACCATTGCAAGTTCATTGCAAGCGGGCTCCGGCAGGCGGATGGGGTTGTGGTATCCCCTGAGATGGCTGTCATTACAAAAGAGGCCGAAACATCGGCTTTGCGGCAAAGCACCAGGGCCGAGTTGGATGATTTCTTAAGGAGAATGGCGCAGCCGCTTGAGCCGGCCTCGCAAGGCATCCTCGACATTGCGCGGACCATCTCCAGGCCGCTTAATGATGGGGAAGTCTTTGGTTCCGTTGGGATGACAAACGCTGTGCTTCGCAATTGGGATCAGCCGGCACCGGCTGATGAGCCGATAGGGGAAGGCGGTTATCTGTCCGATGGGTTTGGAAGTATCAAGAAGGGATGAGGTATTGATTTGCCAACGTGGTTTCAGAAGAATGGCAAGAGCCATTCCCGCCCAAACTCATCGCTGTAGATGTCGCCCTCTAGCTGTCTCGCCACGAATCTCCACGTAGCCGGAACGCGAGGATCACGACTGACGGCACGAAGCGCAACGATCAAACCAAGACCGACTAACACCCATCCAAAGTTGTCCATGTTTCTTCACCTCACATAGCCCGATTTTCGATAAATGATGGAATTTGAGTCAAGGGAAAAATCAGACCTGTGAACCGGTTCGCTGTTAGACCAGCGCAGGCCGAGTTTGCGTTGAAGAGGTGTTCTATTTCGCAGGCGTCACGGATGGGGAAACAGGTTTAATAATGCGCGTGCGCGGGAAGCCGGGCCAAAACCAAACAACAATCGTGACAACGAGAACCCAGAACCAAAACCACAGGCGGCGTGTTTGTTTGCTAGGCTGCACACTTCACTTCCGCGCCAACTTCTCAATCCACGCCTCAACATCCGACCGGCGAAACCTAACAGCCGTATTGAATCGCAGCACAGGAAGAAGAGGATGCTCTCGCACATCGCCGCTCCTGGTTCGGTGCTTCATTAATAATTCATACACCTGCGAGATGCTCAACCGCAACATGGCCGCAACTTCCTTAACCGTCAAATCTCCATGACCGTCGTCTCTGTGCTGATCCATAACATCAAAACCAACAGACCATTGCAACCCCGTCGCCTATTCGAGTTTTCTACTGGTCTTATCCTGCTCTCTTACCTTTTCTCCCGCGTTTTCCACAGGTTAAGTTATTGAAAAATATAGTGTGTGTTGGATGGTGGAACCGGGCCGACATTCCTAAGGGTTAACAGCCCGCTGTTGGCGGGTCCATAGTGCGGGAAACTTTGCACGGTGCGACAGAATTGTTCGCGACTTACTCTTCGATCCAGCGGCTCAGCGCATCGCCCTGATAGCCAAAGGGCGCGTCAGCTCCGAACTCACTCATAATCAGCGGCTTGTCGTATGCTGATGTCCGTTCTGTGGCGTCTGCGTCCGCAGCCAGATGAGAATACCAACCGATGTACTCATTGATCCCCATGACATCGAGGCCATTCGCGATCGGATCGTCGACGCGAGTCGTGATGCGCTTCGCTGCCACGGTCTGGCTTGAAGGGCGGCAGAAACCAGACGAGTGGGGTCGGCAGAATGCGCGTGCGTCTTTTGCGGCGCTTTTTCTCGCAGCACCTGAAGCTATCGCATGCATAATCTCAGAGAGAGGTCTGTCGAGCAAGGAGTATCGACCACAGACGCAGTCATTTGATGTCATGCCATTGCGGGAGAAAAGCGTTGGAGTATGGCCAGGGGACGAAGCTTTCGTCCGGACCGGCAGTTCCCTAAACGCATGCTACAAATGAACCCTGTGCCTCGGGCTGAGGACAAGCCGCAAGCGCAAACTGGCAGTGCGCGATTAATGGCGCTGCTGCACGCTGGATTCGTCCTGACGGGGGTGGTCAGTACCATGCTGGGCCCGATGCTTCCGGCGCTGTCTGCGCGCTGGGCGCTCAATGATGCCCACGCCGGATACCTGTTCACGGCGCAGTTCAGCGGCTCGATGCTGGGCGTGATGGGCTCGAGTCTCCTCATGTCGCGCCGGGACCACCGCATTTCCCTGCTGCTCGGTCTGGGCCTCATGGCGCTGGGCTCGGCAACGCTCCTCGCCGCAAGTTGGATGCTGGGCATGTTATCGACGCTCTGCTTCGGAATCGGACTCGGGCTTGCCATACCAACAACGAACCTCCTGGTTTCCGAACTGAATCCGGAGAAACGGGCCTCGGCGTTAAGCCTGATCAACTTCTCCTGGGGCGTGGGAGCCGCGGCCTGTCCGTTCTTCGTGGCTGCGCTGCTCCGCATACACCGCACCTCACATCTGCTGTATGGTATCGCTGGCTTGCTGACTCTTGCGGCACTGGTCATGGCCAGAGTTTCATTTCCCGCTTTCTGTGCGGTGCCCGATGTCTTTCGGGTGAAAACGGGCATCTGGCGGAGCCGATGGGTGGCGATCATCGGCGCGCTGTTCTTTTTCTATTTAGGCAGCGAAGCGGGGGTGAGTGGCTGGACCGCAACCTACGCGCAGCGGATGGCGGCGGGAGCCGGCACGGTGTGGGTTCTCATGCCGTCGTTCTTCTGGGCTGCGCTCTTGTTAGGACGCGCAACCGCACCTCTGTTGTTGCGGGAGATGCAGGAATTGAAGCTGGCGGAATTTGGCCTCGTTCTGAGTACGGTGGGCGTCGTCGCCTTACTGGGAGCCAGGAATCTTTCGGTTATCGCGATCGGCGTCAGCTTGGCGGGACTGGGGTTTTCCTCGGTTTTTCCCGTCGCAATTGCCACCCTGGCCCGCAAGTTCGGCCCGGCGGCGTCCCGGATTGCTGGTGTGATGTTCGCGCTGGCCGGCGCAGGAGGAGCAACCCTTCCCTGGCTGGTCGGCTACACTTCCACCAGGCTCGGCAGTTTGAAATACGGACTATTGGTGCCCCTGTTTGGCTGTATCGCTATGTTGATTCTGAATGGGCTGCTTTCCAAATCGGAATAATCGGAATAAGTAATGTCGGGCGGAAATGCCGGCAAAAGACACCGCCGGACGGCTACATCCATCCATGCGCCCCCTGGTGTTGATACTCCCCACGCCTGAAGGCGGGGGATTCTAGTCGCCTCACGGCGACCTTAACTGTTTCAACCAAGATTGCTGGCTATCGCCAGACTTACATCTTGTCCGCAGTCGTTTAGCGTCTCCACGTATCCCGAGGCGACGTTTGGTACAGTGCAGCATTTACGGTGGCTCGGCTTGGTTATCGCCTAGCCACTTTTAAGCCCTGCCACCGGCGGTGCCGGATTGAACCGGTCTGTGACTCCAACGACAACCGACAGCGGGCTGCCCAGGCTCGGGTTTTGCAGGAGCAGTGGATGTTGAAAATAAAGGACTTGACTGGGAGTCACAGACCAGCTCTGCCACCGGCGGTGCCGGATTGAACCGGTCTGTGACTCCAACGACAACCGACGGCCGGCTGCGCACGCTTGGGTTTTGCAGGAGCAGTGGATGTTGAAAATAAAGGACTTGACTGGGAGTCACAGATCAGATACCGGAACCAAGAGCAAAAGCAAGAACAAAACCGTCGGCTTATATCCCCAGGCCTGAAGGCAGGGGCTTTACGCCGACTTCGGTAAGAAAGCAGCGACGTAACACAGTCTTGACCACCCCCTGATCTTTATCTTTCCGTAACCGTTCCCAGCCCCCTGTGGGTCTCGTCATCTTCGCTGCTCTTGCGATCCTGCTGAAGGGCGAAATCTCGGTTGCCAAACGTATATCGGTTGGACGTGGAGATCCCTCTGCTCCACTCCGAAGACTGCCCTGGGGGATTTCCAATCGAGGCTAGCGACCACTTGCCCAGGACATGTTCTTCGCATGAAGAAGTGCGAAGCCAAAGACACTATGGATGCAAGGCGGTCCCAAACCTTTTCGGTGGAACACGATTTTCCTCGCATTCGGGCGAAGGACCCACCCACACGTATGGCGACCGTTTAGTTGGTTGCGTCTGGCCTGAGATAGCCCCGAGGGTGTACGATTCTCCTGTCTTTCTAGAATGCACTGAGTCGACGGCCTTATCGTTAGCGAACACTGTCAGCAAACTCGGGAAGCGATGCACATCTTTCTCGGGGGCCATGGCGCAGATAAAGCGGCACCTCGCCCTCAGCATTGGCTTTTCCGTGAGCAACGAGGAGGAGTCTTGCTACTCCGTCGGGAAATCTCCATCCTGCCGCTTCACGCCACCAAAGCGCTTTTTTGCATCCCCTTGTTTTTGCTCTTGCTCGTGATCCCGGCGCTTGCGCAAAAGACAGAACAAAAAGACAGTAGCCCACCGAAGTATGACCTCCATACCGAGATGAAAACCAAAGGAGTAGTGGACGAAGTAAACCTTCTCCCTTTCGGAACGAGGAAAGACTTCACTGAACTGGTTATCAAGAGCGGCGATGACAAGGTCCACATTTACGTGTGCCCCAAACCATTCCAAGAGGAGATGGGCATCAGTTTCAGCAAGGGAGACGAGATTGCGGTCACGGGTTCAAAGGTCAAGCAGGAAACATCGGACGTGATCCTTGCTCGAGAGATGGTAAAGGGTACGGACACCCTTATGTTCCGTGACGACAAAGGCAACCCGGTATGGGATTCGCGCACCGGTAAGTGACCGAATGTTGGGGCCCGATGAAACTTCCCAACACGATGGATGGGGATGTGGAGCGCAACAGCGCCGCTGTGTAGGCTGTTAGATGCCGACACCACGACCCTGAGGCAGGTGAGTCAGGTCTCGAAGCCGTTAGACCCTACGCTGCCTGCACCGCTTTTGCTTCAGCCTCCACGGTGTAGACGACAACCGCCTTACGGCCGCCCTTCGAAGCCGTCGCATGAATCGAGCTTAGATTGGCCCCCTTCGTTGCGAGCTGCTCCAAACACTGCGCGAGCGCACCGGCCTTGTTTGGCAGTTCGTGTTCCTCCGCTGCAGTTTCCCGGTACGAAATCTTGGCTGCATCCAGCGCCTTCTTTGCTCTCCTGGCATCCTCGGCGACGAGTTGAATCGTGCCCCTCGTTCCCTGGGCGGTTCCCAGCAGTGAGAGAACATTCACCTTCGCATCGCCGAGTACTTTCGCGATTTCTGCGACAGCACCCGGTCGATTCTCGACAGCGATCGTGAACTGCTTGATCTTTGCCATATCGGTACCTCCTGCCACTGGCAAGAGATTGTACGCCTCACTCCCCAACTTAGAGGTCTTCCTCACGCGTCCGCTTCCGGTGGATTGGCCAGCGGCTGGATCATGTGCAGTCCGCATTCGGTCTTCGAGGATCCCGACCAGCGCCCTGCCCTCGGATCTTCTCCCGGCCGCACCGCGCGCGTGCAGTGCGTGCAACCGACGCTCGGATAATTACGTTCGTGCAGCGGATTGTAGGGTACATCATGCTCGCGGATATATTGCCACACCTGCCTTGAACTCCAGTCAGCGATGGGATTGATCTTTACCAGACCGAATTTCCTGTCCCACTCGATCTTGCCAGCGTTCGCTCGGGCCGAGGTTTGATCGCGCCGGATGCTGGTAATCCACGCCTGCAGTTCGCCCAACTTGCGCTGCAGCGGCCGAACCTTCCGCAGATCGCAGCATTGATCTGGATTACGTTGCCAGAGTGCCGGGCCATGAACCCGCTCCTGTTCTTCGGGCGAACTTAGCGGGAATACCCTCTCGATCGTGATGCCATATCTGTGCTCTACCTGGTCCATGAGATTGTAGGTTTCGGGAAACAGGAATTCGGTATCGAGAGTGAAAAGGCGAAAGTTCTGGCGCACCTGGGAAGCCATGTCGATCAGGGCCATGCCTTCGGCGCCGAAAGCAGAAGATATCGCCACGGTCTCCCCGAAAGTGTCGAACGCCCATTCGAGGACCCGCTCGGGTCTCCAGGCTTCCGCTGCGATCTGCAGTTTTCCAACTTCTTCGTTCATGCCAACGGCTCCTCACGCGCTCTCAAACTTTCAGCCGGGAAGAAAGCGCTGCGCGCAAACCCGGCTCCCAGGCGTTCTCCGGGTAAGGGAGGCTCGCCGCTTCCTCGACTAAACTAGGATCGGCAAATTTCACGACCTCGCCGACGACCAGCAGGGTTGGAGGCGCGAGCCTCGGCGCGTGAGGAAGATCCGAAACCGTGGTGCGGTGTATCTGCTGCTCAGGAGTGGTTGCCCGGGAAATAATCGCGCAAGGAGTTTCTTGCGCGAAACCGGCGGCCGCGAGACGGCTAGAAATCTCGACATAGTTGGAGCCCGGCATGTAGATTACTAGCGTCGATTCGGCTCCATTGAGCCTGCTCCAATCCGCAGAAGCGTTCTCCGAAGCACGATGACCGGCCGTCAGCACGAGAGTGGATGATGTTTGGCGATGCGTCAGCGGGATTCCGGCGGCGGCCGCGGCTCCCAGGGCTGAGGTCACGCCGGGAACGATCTCATATGGAATGTTTGCTCGCCGCAGCGCTGCAATCTCTTCCCCGGCCCGGCCGAAGATGAGTGGGTCCCCGCTCTTCAAGCGCACCACCTTTAGTCCTGAAGCCGCCCGCGTCACCATCAGAAAATTGATTTCCTCTTGACGGATCGTCTTGCTCCCGCAGCGCTTGCCCACGTTCTGCACCTCGGCACGGAGCGAGATGAGCTGCAAGATTCCGGGCGTGATCAGGTCGTCGTGAAGCACGACGTCGGCAGTACGCAGCAATTGCAGAGCTTTCACCGTAAGCAACTCGGGAGCGCCCGGTCCCGCCCCCACCAGATACACCTTGCCGTTCATGCAGTCACCCTCCGTTCATTTTTCGCCAATTCATTCTTCGCGGACTCTTCCACCAATGCCGCCTTCACAGCCTCACGGCTGGCCAGTGAGTGCAACAGCGCGCTCTTCCGTTCAGGGTCAAGATCGCTGGCCAGCACAAGCTTTCGCGTCTCCCCCAGCTCCGCAATCCATCGGGCATAGCCGGGACCAAACTGCCGTTCAAGCTGTTGCCGAAGCTTTTGCGCCAGAGAAGGACTTTGCCCATTCGTGGAGATTGCAATCTGCAGATCACCGCGGCGCACCACGGCTGGATAGTAGAAGTCGCAATATTCCGGGTCGTCCACGACATTGCACAGAACTCCACGGCGTTGCGCTTCGCGATAAATCGATCCGTTGAGGGTGCGCGACGCCGTGGCCACGACGGCGAGAAGCGTTCCATCGAGATCTCCCACGCTGAAAGCGCGGAGTTCGAGCGTGATCTTTCCGGCTTGGGCCCAGACCTTCACCGCATCGGAGGCCTCCAAAGCAATCACATGGACGCACGCGCCTGTGTCGATGAGGCCGCCGATCTTGGGTTCGCCGACCTTCCCGGCGCCGACCACAAGGCAACGTTTTCCTTCGAGTTTCACGAACATTGGAAATAAGCTGCTCATCGTTTCCTTGACCTGACTTCTCCCACAGTCCGTTTAACCTTCCACGCCACTCGGCACACGTCCCTCGGGCAAATCGCGGGCGACCGCCTCGACCAAATCACCAGCCAGGAAGGCCCGCAGGTCGGCGTCGCTGTGACGAGCAAAAAAATGCCGCAGATTTTCACCCGGCTTGCCATCGGCGAGGTAGGTGCGCAGCAGCCGCTCGATGGCTTCGGGAACCTCGGTCGCGGGGCAGCGAAACCCGACCGGCCTCGCGATGGCCTGATTCAAGCCGAGCGCCCCACCCAGACAGAAGTAATAGGCATCTACCATGCGTCCATCGATCTTGATCTTCTTGCCTTCGATTCCGATGTCGGCGATCCAGTGCTGACCGCAACTGTTCGGGCAACCCGTGACGTGCAGTTTCAGGTGCTGAGCAAAACCGGGCAAGCGCTCCTCCAGTTCCTCCACCAGCCAGCGGGAGAAGCTCTTGGTTTCGGTGATAGCCAGCTTGCAAAACTCTGTGCCGCTGCAGGCGATGGCCCCGCGCCGAAACGGCGACCCACTGACCGGCAGCCCAATCGCACCCAACTCTTTGGCCAACTCGTCCGCCTGAAGGCGAGGGACGTTGATGATCAGCAAATTCTGCATGTTCGTGGTGCGCAATTCGGCGCTCGCGAAGCGCTCGGCCAGATCGGCCGCGGCGTGCATTTGTTCGGGCGTGATCCTGCCTCGCAGAACCGTTGCCCCCACATAGCAAAGCCCAGGCTGTCTTTGCGCGTGGATGCCGATGTGATCGCGGTAGACGTCTGCCGGTGGCTCGTCGGGCTCGGCCGGATCGAGCTGAAATCCGATCCGTCGCTCCAGCTCTTCTTGGAAGTCCTGCGGCGTCCAGCCATGCCGCAAGAAGAGAAACTTCAGCCGCGCCCGCTCGCGGTGTTCGCGCAGTTGGTCGGAGTCACGAAACAGTTCGGCAATTCCTCTTATCACCGGCAGAACCTGGTTCCAGCGCACGAAGGCATTCAGGGGCGCGCCCAGGTAGGGTTCCGTGGAAAGTCCGCCGCCCACGCGCAAGGCAAAACCAATCTCAGACTTTCCCTGAACCACACGCTCGGTCGCGGTCATGCCGACATCGTTGATCTCCGGATACGGGCACCAGACGCGGCATCCCGTGATGGAGATCTTGAACTTGCGCGGCAGGTTGTAGAACTCGGCATTCCCCGCCAGCATGCGATCCGCTTCGAGCGCGAGCGAGGAAGCGTCGCAGATTTCGTCCGCGTCCACGCCAGCCACGGGGCAGCCCGTAATGTTGCGCGCGACATCACCACAGGAACCGGTTGTGTTCAGCCCGACGCGCCAGAGTTCTTGCAACACTTCAGGGAGAGATTCGATCGTGACCCAGTGCAACTGAATGTTTTGCCGCACCGTGAGATCGGCGACGCCGCGCGCATAGCGGCGAGTGAGGTCGGCGATGGTTCGCAGTTGGTCCGAGCGCAACAGGCCGTTGGGAATTCGAATCCGCACCATAAAGAACGGCAACGCCAGTCCTTGGCCATCCTTGCCGCCAAGCACTCCCGCTCCGTCACCCTGCGTGTAGACTCCCCACCAGCGGAAGTACGTCCCAATCCACTCCGTGGGAATCGAGTCGAAGCCTTCCCGTGCAAAGCGACGAATCTCGGCCAGGCCGTCCCATGGATTCATCGCCCGCTTCAAGCGCTCCGACTTTTGCGCTTTGGTTTCTTTGACCGAATTTGCCATAGACGGACTTGCCATAAACTGATTTCCCCAAGCTGATTTGCCACAAAAAAAACCCACCACCAGATGCTCTCTGGCGGCGGGTGATATGTGCTGATGAATGCTATGAAACTTCTAGGTCACCAGCCTCCCTGCGCCAGAACACACGCATGCACAACAACAACATGCACACATGCATATCTGGCGAAGATTGCTGAAACTCGTCATGCTACTAAAGATGCTAGGCTGCGTCAGCGAAACGCGTCAACTTACTTTCGGCATATTTGGATGCATAATTTCGATGGAAAGCATCAGAATTTTCGCAACTGGGTATGTGCTTGACTCCGGTAACCACAATGGGTAGCCTTTGGCGGTGGAGGATTACCCACGGAACCTGAAGGAGTTTGACACGCGGTTCTGGAGTGAGGAGGCGTGTCGAGAGTACTTGTTCAAGCTGCGCTGGCCGGATGGGTTTTCTTGTCCCCGGTGCGGCGGCAACAAGTCGTGGCCAGGTCGCGGTATCTTGCGGGAATGCGCCGCTTGTGGATACCAGTGCTCAGTCACGGCGGGCACGATCTTCCAGGACACCCGGACACCCCTGCGGTTATGGTTTCAGGCGATGTGGTGGATGACGACCCAGAAGAACGGAGCTAGTGCTCTCGGTCTACAGCGTGTGCTGGGTCTGAAGCAATATCAGACCGCATGGACGTGGCTCCACAAGTTGCGGAGCGCGATGGTGCGTCCGGGACGCGATCTGTTGACCGGACGGATTGAAGTTGACGAGTGTTATCTGGGCGCTCTGGAAGAAGGTTTACGCGGTCGCCTGATAGAGTCCAATGCGCTGATTGTAGTGGCCGCTCAGGAGAATGGCCGGGGTATTGGGCGAATCCGCCTTCGCCAGATCCCGGATGCTTCGGCAGAAAGTCTTCACCCCTTCATCCTCGACTCAGTTACCGCCGGCAGCGTGATCCATACGGATGGGTGGAGGGGCTATAGCGGCATCGAGACCAAAGGCTACCTCCGACAGATAACCGTGTTGAAGGGCAGGAAGGAGCCTGCCTCCGAACTGCTCCCCCGAGTGCATCTCGTTATCTCACTCCTGAAACGGTGGCTTATGGGAACTCATCAGGGCGCAGTCAGCCACAAGCACCTCGCGTACTACCTCGACGAGTTCACGTTTCGATTCAACCGCCGAAAGTCAGCCAGTCGTGGGAAATTGTTTTATCGCCTGATCCAGCAAGCGGTAGCCGTCGAACCCTCCACCTACGACGAAATAGTCGGCCGGGTCCCCCGCAACCCAAAACCACCTCGCTACAAGGGCTAGTGGTTACCTGAGTCAAGCACATACCCAGTTTTTCGCATTCTCAGGTTAGCCTTGCAATCCCATCCGAAACCGTCCGAACCGTTGGAGCGACCCGCGTCACTTAGGATACGATGGCTCCGATGTGCTCCTTTGCATCGAGACAGGAGACAGTATGGGGACGCTGATTCAGGACTTGCGTTACGGCCTGCGCATGCTGGGCAAATCCCCCGGCTTCACTGTGGTCGCAATCTTGACGCTCGCTCTCGGAATCGGCGCCAACACCGCAATTTTTTCAGTAGTCAACGCGGTTCTGTTCCGCCCGCTACCGTATCCCAATCCCGGGCAGCTCGCCTTACTGCCTGAGGCCAACCCGAAGCAGGGAATCACCGACGCCGGGATGTCCTATCCCAGCCTGCTTGAATTACGAGACAACAGCCGCGTTTTCAGCGCCATCGCGGGCCTGGCCAGCCACTCCCTCACCCTTACAGGCCGCGGAGAGCCCTCCGAGGCGAGAACCATTGTTGTCACCCAGGATTTCTTTTCCGTCTTCGATACCCAACCTCTGCTGGGCCGCACGTTACTCCCCGGTGATGGTGAGCGCGGTCGAGCGCCGGTCGCGGTTCTCAGCGAGGGCATGTGGCGCAGCCAATTCGGAGCCGATCCCAAAATCATAGGCAGCCCCGCTACGCTCGACATGCGCCCCTACACCGTCGTTGGCGTCATGCCGGCGGAATTTCGTACGCCCTTCTTCGATCAGGCGGATCAGCTCTGGATACCCTTGGTACAAGATCCGTTGTTTTCTGGCTGGATGACTCATCCCCAAAAAACGCACTGGATGCCCGTGTTTGCGCGCTTGCGCCCCGAAGTGTCCTGGGCCCAGGCAAAGGCGGAAATGGACATCATGACGGCGCGCCTGGCCAGGGATTTTCCTGCGGAGAACGGGTGGATGATTCAGCAGGTCCAGCCGTTACGGCAGGCCATCGTTGGAGACGTGAAATCTCCGCTGCTCATTCTGTCGTGCGCCGTTGGCCTGGTGCTCCTGATTGCCTGCGCCAATATTGCGAACTTGCTGCTGACCCGTGCCACCTCTCGCTCCAGGGAAATCGCGGTTCGCATCGCCTTGGGCGCTCCTCAGCGCCGTATCACCCGCCAATTGCTCACGGAAAGCGCCATCCTGGGTATTTTCGGGAGCGTGGCTGGGATGTTCCTCGCTTATTTCGGCGTATCCGCTCTTATCTCAGTTCTGCCTCCGGAATTGCCTCGACTCCAGGCCATTCGCGTGGACGGGTCAGTGCTCGGATTTGCCCTTCTTCTGTCCCTGGCTGCCAGCTTTGTATTTGGCTTGGCGCCGGTACTTTTCGCCGCTCAATCCGATCCGCAGACAAATCTTAGGGAGGGCGCTCGCGCCGGAGAAGCAACCAGCTCGCAGCGCGCTCGCAGCGTCTTGGCCGCCGTCGAAGTGGCGCTGGCCATGGTTCTTCTTGTAGCAGCGGGACTGCTGATGCGCAGCTTCGCCCGGCTTACCGCGGTCAGCCCCGGCTTTGAACCGAACGGCGTTGTAAAGGCGATGGTGTCCCTTCCACAATTCCAATATTCCACACCACAGCAATGGAATGCCTTCGCGACAGAATTAATGACCCGTCTTCAGGCCGCGCCTGGAATCGAGGACTCGGCCTGCGCTGCTCCGCTGCCAATCCAGGATGGCCAGATTGATCTCCCCTTTGAGATTGCCGGCAATCCACCCCTGCCCGCCGGAGCGGCCAATAGCGCTGACTACGTCACCGCCAGCCCGCGCTACTTCTCGGTGATGGGAATTCCGCTGCTTCGCGGCAGATTATTCACCGCAAGTGATTCGCCATCGTCTCCGCCGGTCGCCTTGATAAGCATTGCGCTGGCCCGGCGCTATTTTCGAAATCAAGATCCCCTTGGCAGGCATCTGGTCTTCGGATTTCCACGGAATGGCCCCGCCTCGCGCGAAATCGTCGGCGTGGTCGGCGACGTGCATGACGTTTCGCTGGGTAAGAAACCCGAGCCCATGCTGTACGTGCCCTTCGCGCAAGCGCCTATGTACGGATGCGAGGTGGTCGTCAGGAGCCCCCTAAGTGCTTCGGCGGTCGCCACTGCCATCCGCACGGAAACTCACAACATCGACAAAAACCTTCCCGTTACAGATGTCATCACGCTCCCAGGCGCCCTCAGCGCATCCGTGGGCGAGCCCAGATTTCGCACCCTGATTCTCGGCCTGTTCAGCGCGATCGCTCTCGCACTCGCCGCAGTCGGAATCTTCGGCGTGATTTCATATTCCGTTTCGCGCCGCACGCGCGAGATTGGCATTCGCATCGCGCTCGGAGCTAGCCCCGCCAGTGTTCGGATTTTGGTGATCCGGGAATCAGCGAAGCTTGTCTTCTGCGGCTTGGCCACGGGCATTCCTGCAGCGCTGGTGCTGACGCGTTTTCTGTCAACGCTGCTTTTTGACGTGCGCCCGGCCGACCCGCTCACCTTTATCGGCGTCGCCGTTTTGCTGATGCTGGTTGCGCTCGCGGCTTCCTACATCCCCGCGCGCCGCGCCCTGCGAGTCGATCCCATGGTCGCGTTGAGATACGAATAGTCAGTTATGGGCGCGGCGTGGCTCCGTGATGGGAGCTGTATGAGCCGAGAGGCTCACGTACAGTTCTGAGAGGGCCTCGGGGTGAAACTCCCCGGGGCTACTCACCCCTCCGGAACAAAGAGAGAGCACCGAACTGTTGCGTACTGATGTCGGTTCCTTATAGCAGTCCCAGATGGTCCGGGTATTTGGCCTGCAACGCGCCGATCAGAAGTTCGAACTCGGGAAGATTTCGCAAACTGGCGAGGCTGGGATCTTTCAGGAAGTAAGGCCAGCAAGCGAAGCCGGTGCCGACGCTCCGCTCTAGCCACTCAAAAGCAGTTTCGCGCCTTCCGGTTAGGGCGAGCGTGCAGGCGATCTGATAGTACGTATGGTGGGAATGCCCAAAGGATTTGGGGCTCAAACAGGCTCTGGTCACACATTCGATGGCCGCATCCCGATTCCCCACCAACGCGTGGAGCAGGCCTTGTAAGCTGATGATGAGCGGTTCATTCGGCACACGACGACCAGAACCGATGCTGGACTTCGCCAATCGTCCGACATCAAAAGGCTACTTCTGTGCGGGTGTTCCAATCTCCTTCTGGTACGCGGCGCTGAGTGTCTCCTTACTCTTGGCGATCGGTAACAGAGTTGGATAGAACTGGACGAACGTCGTGTCCACGGCCGCGTGGGCCGCGTGGCAACTGTAACAGTCGGCCGACACGGGAATCATTTTGGCGGTTTTGCCGTCATCAAAACCAAAGAAGGCCCACTTGTCCGGAAAGCGCGCTTCGTCCTTTACGTGCACCTCGACGCCCATCACTTCGGTGCCCTGGTAGTTGCCTTTCTGGTTAATTGAGCCCTTCCCCTGCGCGCGACGAGCTTCGAGCACGAGCATGGTCTTGTTGGGCCAAGTGCCCGTTTCCACAAACGCTTTATACGCCTCGGGATTTACAAAGACGTTATCGAACATATGGTGGTCGGCCATCCCCAGAGCCGGGTTGTAACTCATGTCGAACCCGGTGGTCAGATACACCCAGTCTCGATAGTGTTCGGGGAACTTGAGCTGAGCGTCGCCCGTGTATTCCGGGCCCGAACTCGGCGCTGCCGCGATTTGCGGGAAGGCGGCCAAGGAAAATAAAACCATCGCGAGTTGCATCACGATCTTCGCTTGAGTGAGCATGCCAGCAGTATCCGTCGCAAACTGTTAGAGGACCAGACCGCCTACTGCACGGGTCCGGCGATTGGCTGCATTTTTGACTGTTCGGGTTGAGACGTAGAATACGATCTCCACATGGAAGCGAACTACATCCCGTTTCGTTCGCGGCGGGGGCTGTGGATTGCACTGATTTGGTTCGGCTTCGGGCTGATTGATGCGACGCAGACTGTTCTCGTCATGCGCGCGGAGGGCATGCACCACGCCTGGGTGTACCTATTCGCGACAACGGTGGTTTCGTGGCTGCCGTGGGCTTTGGCGACGACACTCGTGATGCGCCTCGGGCACCGATTCCCTCCGATGCATTCGAAACCCTTGACGTGGCTCGCGCACGCTGCGGCCTGCGCCACCATCGGACTGATTTTCGCCGCTTGGACGACATGGCTGGTAGTGCTGTTCAATCCCTATGCCGGTACTTCGCCTCCAGCGTTCATGCAACTCTGGTTCGACAAGTTCTACAACGGGATTCTCACCTTCCTCGTCCTCTACTCTGCAATCCTCACTGTCAGCTATGTGCTGGAGTCCAGAGTGCGCTGGGCTTTTCAGCAGACCGAAGCCGCGCGACTCAACGAGCAGCTCGCGAAGGCCCAACTGAATGCCCTTCGGCGGCAAATCGAGCCGCACTTTCTGTTTAACACGTTGAACGCCGTGGCTGGGCTGGTACGCGAGGGAAGGAACGATGATGCAGTGAGCATGATCGCGAGATTGAGCGACTTTCTGCGCCGGGTCTTGGAAGACTCGCCCCGGCCACAGGTACCACTGGGAGAAGAACTTGAGTTCGCGCAAAAATATCTAGACATTCAGAAGGTGCGATTTGCGGAGCGCCTTCAGCTCAGCGTGGATGTCCCCAGGGAACTCTATCCAGCGCAGGTTCTCAGCCTGATTCTGCAGCCCCTGGTCGAAAACGCGGTCAAACATGGCATTGCGAAACGAGCGCATGGAGGAGCGATTCGGATTTCCGCGTCGCGCCGCGATGGGATGCTGATTCTCAGCGTTCGCAACGACGGTCCCAGCCTGGCTGCGAACTGGGAAATGACTGGCTCCGGAATCGGCATCTCGAATGTGCGAACCCGTCTGCGAAGCCTATACGGAGATGCCTGCGAGTTGAGCATGCGGAATCAAGACGAGGGCGGTGTGGAGGTATTGGTTTCCCTGCCCTTCGTGGTTTCCCCGCCTTTCAAGGAGGGTTGATCGGTGTACGCCGGAGAGTGTCCCAAGAAGATACGCGCGCTGGTTGTGGACGATGAACCACTCGCCCGCAGCAATCTTACCGTGCTGTTGCGGCTTGATCCGGAGATTGAAATCGTCAGGGAATGCGGATCTGGCAGGGAGGCGCTGGCAGAGATACGCAACTCCAAGCCGGACTTGGTTTTCCTCGACGTTCAGATGCCGGAATGCGACGGATTTGATGTCCTCGAGATGTTGGGCCGAGATCTCCCTCCCGCAGTCGTCTTCGTTACCGCTTACGATCAATACGCGCTGCAGGCGTTCGAGTCAGGAGCGCTCGATTACCTTTTGAAGCCGTTCGACAACGCTCGATTCGAGCGAGCGCTAGGGCGTGCTAAGGAGAGAATTGCGCATGGTAGGAATCCGCTGCGAACAATCGGGCGGTTATCCGTTAAGAGCGCCGGACAAGTCTCGTTTCTGAAGATTTCCGAGATTGATTGGATCGAGGCTGCGGACTACTACTCATGCTTGCACGTGGGCGGGAAGACACACCTCTTACGCCGCAGCTTGTCGGAACTCGATCAAGAGTTGGATCAGGCCGTCTTTTGCCGCATTCACCGTTCGACCATCGTCAAACTCGATCGGGTCCGCGGTCTGAAGCTCAACAAGAATGGCGAATTCGACGTGCTGCTCGACAATGGAACAAGACTTCGGTTGAGCCGGCGCTACCGGAAGCAACTGCAGTCTCGGCTGGGCGTTCACGGTTTGAATTCCCCCTGATCCGTACTCGTTAAACCTGAGTTCCGTTCTGGCTGGCGGGGATCCTTGCTCGTCGGATTGTGGTTGGATGACGGGCAAGCGATTTTTGATTGCAAATCCCAGCAATGTTATTGTGTCTGTGCTCAGGCATCGTTGGGCATACTCATGGGTCAGACCTTGTTCGTTCCTTGGCGTGAACCGTCCATTGGGCACCATCCCTCATGAACATACTCGATCTCGTTGTCGGCAAGCCCATCCGGACCAGCGACGAGCGCGCCGAGCAGATCGGCCCGGCGCAGGGCATCCCTATCTTTGGTCTCGATGGACTGAGCTCGGCGGCTTACGGCCCGGAAGCGGCCCTTACCCTTCTGCTTCCCCTAGGCATTCTTGGCGTTCGCTATATCGTGCCCATCAGCGCCGCCATCATCACGCTGCTGGTGATCGTGTACTTCTCCTATCGCCAGACCATCGCCGCTTATCCCTCAGGCGGTGGCTCCTATACCGTGGCGCGCTTCAACCTTGGAGCATCTGCCAGCTTGCTCGCCGCGGCCGCTCTGCTCGCCGATTACATTCTCACGGCTGCCGTGGGCATTTCCGCGGGAGTCGGCGCCTTGATCTCGGCCGTTCCGGCCCTGCTGCCGCACACGGTTTCTCTGTGCGTGGGCATTCTGATTATCATCACGATCGTCAATCTCCGCGGCGTCCGCGAGGCTGGCGCTGTTTTCGCGATTCCTACCTATCTTTTTGTCGGCACACTTCTCATCACCGTCGTCGCAGGCATGATCCGGGTTCTCCTCAGTGGAGGCCATCCCACACCGGCAGTTCCGCTTCCGCCTCCGCCGCCCATAACCCAAGCCGTCACCTTCTGGTTGCTGCTCAAGGTTTTCGCCAGCGGTTGCACGGCCTTGACTGGCGTGGAAGCGGTCAGCAACGGCGTGAAGGCTTTCCGGGAGCCCACCGTGAAAAACGCACAGCGCAGTCTCACAGCGATTATTTTTCTACTGGCGGTGCTGCTGGCCGGAATCTCTTATCTGGTAAAGAATTACGGAATCGCGGCGACAGATCCGGGTCAGCCCGGCTACCAGAGTGTTCTCTCCATGCTCACCGCCGCGGTTTTCGGCAAAGGCCTCTTTTACTATCTGACGATCGGCTCCATCCTTGTCGTTCTCTCTCTCTCCGCCAACACCGCCTTCGCTGATTTTCCCCGTCTTTGCCGCGCCATTGCGCAAAACAACTACCTCCCGCACGTCTTCGGCTATCGCGGGCGCCGGCTCGTTTACACCTACGGCATCGTGGTCCTGGCAGTGCTCTGTGGCGGCGTTCTCATCCTTTTCGGTGGCGTCACGGACCGGCTTATCCCGCTCTATGCCATCGGCGCTTTTATGGCCTTCACGCTCTCCCAAGCCGGCATGGTCATGCATTGGCGAAAAAATCGCGGCCCGAATTGGGTGAAGAGCGCTCTGGTGAACGGACTGGGCGCCCTCGTCACCGGCATCACCACGGGCGTCGTGCTGGTTGCGAAATTCGCGGAGGGCGCATGGATTACGCTGCTGTTCATTCCTTTAGTGATTGTTCTCTTTGCCATTGTCCGCCGCCACTACCACTCCGTGAAAGTGCTCACCAGCTGCAAGATTCCCGTCGACGCGGCAGGTCTCAGCCAACATCCCATTGCGGTCGTTGCCATCGACCGCTGGAGCAACATCTCGCGCCAGGGAATTGAATTTGCCGCCCGGCTTTCCCCAGAAGTGATCGCCTTGCACGTCGATCCCAGCGAGCACTCCGAATTGCTCGAGAGACGACTGGGAACACTACGTCGAGCAGCCCTTCCGTGCGGCAGGCAAGGAGCCACCCCAACTCCACCTTCTGCCGTCGCCTTACCGCTTTATCATCGTTCCCATCGTTCAGTTCATTCTCGACCTTTCGAAAAAAAATCCCGGTCGCAGCATTGTGGTGGTCATACCGGAGCTGGTGGAGGGCCGATGGTACGAATACTTCCTGCACAATCAGCGAGGCCGCCTTCTGGAATGGGTGCTTCTCGCCCGCGGCAATGAACGCATCTTCACCGTGAGTGCGCCCTGGTACGTCGGGCAACGATCCTGATTCCATGGGAAGCGGAGGGGAATGATTAGGAAGCTTCTTGGGGACTGTTGTAGCGGAAGTCAGCGCAAATCACGGGACATTATCGGGCGTACGGAAGAGTAGGCGATGACCCATCCCGAATTCGCGGGAATCGGGGCGTGCTGATGAGCGGCGAAATCCAGGTTGCCACATCTACCGTTGGCCTGGGAGCCACCCTTAGCGACCGATCGCCTGAATGCGGAACGAGTAACCGATCCCAATGAGGTGATCCACTGCGGCCGACGATAGGCCCACGCCGACATGGAAGTCAATCTGT
This sequence comes from uncultured Acidobacteriaceae bacterium, assembly GCA_963714225.1. Lineage (GTDB taxonomy): Bacteria > Acidobacteriota > Terriglobia > Terriglobales > Acidobacteriaceae > Sulfotelmatobacter. The sequence goes on from CAVQNY010000002.1 coordinate 161,410, forward strand.
TGCTGTTTGGTGATCTTTAGGGCCGTTCCAAAATGCAGCAAGTGCCGCGGCCCACCAGCTTCCGGGAAGTCACCTGCGTATTCGATAAACGCATCCCAGGGTTTTGTCAATTGCCGATCTAACAGGAACGTGGATTCGCCGGTCAGATTTCGCATGCCGCCCTGAGTAGGCCAATACACCGAGAACATTCCGGCCGCCGTCCAGTTGGCGGACAGCGCACGCGACCAGGGTACCTGCAATCCCGGATCGTACCCGCCGCTGGACACGGCGTTGGCGCCGGTCGGAAAACTGAGGAACAGGATCACGGACACGTCGAATTTAGCCGGTGTGGGGCCAAGCTGTTGTTTTACTCCGAAGGCAAAGTCGCCGAATCCCGAGCCGGGGGTACCGCCGGTGGTGAGGTTGTGGAAATAGTCTGGCACCGTGAAACGCAATTCAGTCCTCTTGGCGACACCAAAACGTACTAAGCTCTCCGGGCCGTCTAAGACGCTCTGCCCCTGGCTGCCAGTTTCAAGGAAGCCGTTCTCCGCCTGAAGACTGCCGGTTGGGACGACAACGCTGGAGTTTGTGACTGCCGGCCGATCGGTTGCGATGGGTTCGGCAGTATCAACACCCGGTGGCTGATCTTGGCCATGCAATGGCAGCATTCCGGCCAAAATGAAAGCCAGTAGCGCAGCGAAAATTTGAGCAAGCATTGGCCGAGTGGACAGTCGCCCGTTGTCCCAGCGGACACAGTAGCACATCGCGAAGCCTGCAGTTCAACGATGCAGCAGATGACGAATGCAATGAAAACAGACCAAGAACAACTCCGGCTCCCCTTCTCCTGACACTTTGGCGATGGAAGGGGAACTCGGAAGGAATCCACTTCGACGAAAGAGCGCTGCTCGGAACTTTGGGAACGTCGCCGCTCATATCGGCGCGCTAGGATCTGACGGCCTGGGGGCCCGTGGCTCGGTTACAGCCGTGTCCAATTGTGCCGCGAGCGCGGCGAAGGCGGGCGTGGGGCCGTTCCAGCGTAACTGGTCGACGTCGTCGAAAAGCGCGATGTCGGTTCGGAGCGTGGCGAGGGTTCGAAAAAGCACAGCGCGGTCCCGCTCGCGGGAGAGCGTATCTGCGAGGGCCCTCGCATTGGCGGCCTTCACGCGCCACTCGTGGTAGTCCGTAGGAATCGATTCAAGATGTCCAAACTTCGCCAGGACGGCGGCGGACGACTTTGCACCCCAGCCGGGCAGTCCGGGATAGCCGTCCGCCGCGTCGCCCACCAGTGCCAGGTAGTCGGGGATCGATGCCGGCGAGACGCCGAACTTCTGAACTACACCAGCCTCGTCTAAGGTAAGGCGCGTCCGGCGATTCAGTTGGACGACCCGCGTGCCGCACACGCATTGGGCGAGATCTTTGTCCGGCGTGCAGATGATCACGCGTTCGACACGCGTATCTCGAGAGGCCGCGACCGCCGCTGCAGCTAGCGCGTCGTCCGCCTCGAACTCCACCATCGGCCAGACCACAATGCCCGCAGCTGAGAGGGTGTCTTCGAGCAGCGGGAATTGCGCCAGCAGGTCGGGTTCGATGCCTTCGCCCGTTTTGTAGCCTGGCCAGAGTCCATTGCGAAACGATTCGATGACGTGATCGGTCGCAACGGCGATGTGCGTGGCTTCCTTCTTGAGCAAACCCAGCACCGAAGCGAGGACGCCTCGGACCGCGGCGACCTCCCTCCCGTCCGTATCCCGTGCGGACGGCAGCGCGTAATAGTGCCGGAACAGCTCGTATGTGCCGTCGACTAGATAGATGTCCAGGGCGCACCTCCAGGATAACCCTATAAGACCAGCGCCCTTCCATCAACAGCCTGATTGGAATTCGATGTACGTCCAGCCGGTGAGGCCCTTTTTAGGGCATTTATATCCTTGACGCACATGCCAGGAGGTTCAGAATGGGACTCCGAAAGGGCGGCATCATTCTTTCTTTGCAGGATGGGGCATCTGTTGGCTGATAATCCTTGCAGTCCTTGTCCATGCAGTTATGTTCCGAACGCAAATTGAAGACGAATTGGCCTTTGCCGCCTTTGCGAGACACAGCAACCACCTGCTCACAAAACTCCGTCTTGTGTTGGCGTCCGAAAATATCGTCGTAGGAGACTGACCTTCCGGCCCGATCCGACATGCTCCTTTAGAGACCTTCACGTCGTTCGCTGGAACGGACACACTAACCCTTGACAGCATCATTTTATCGCTATTATGACTGCTTCCCCCAGTCGTTGGAATTCGATTCCGGCTCTGCTGGCTCTGGCCATGATGCTAGGCTGCCAGGGACTAAGTGTGGGATCTTCCACGAGCCCAGTAACAGGCGTACTTACTGGCGCACCGGCCAGCATCAGTTTCGGGAACGTGCCAACCGGGATAACCCAGAGCCAAACTGACATCCTGACCAATACGGGCAGTTCCAGTGTGACGGTTACACAGGCAACGGTCAGCGGTGCCGGCTTCAGCACTACCGGCTTGAGTTTGCCCCTGACCCTGGCGCCACATCAAACTGCAAGCTTCCAGATCGCATTCAGTCCCACCACTGCGGGCACCGTAAACGGCACTTTGGCTCTGGCCAACGACGGTTCCACCCACTTCGTGAATATCCCGTTCTCGGGGAGGGGCACGACTCCAGGGAGTCTTAACACAAATCCAACCAGCTTCAACTTCGGCACGGTGGCGATTGGCAGCAGTCAGATACAGACCGAGACGGTGATGAATACGGGTAGTCAGAATCTCACGATCTCGGCAGCCTCGATCAACGGTGCTTTCGCCCTGAGCGGGTTGACTCTGCCGCTTACTCTCGCTCCGAACCAAAGCAGCACGTTTGGTGTTCTCTTCGCACCGGGAACGCCTGGCCCCACCCGCGGAACGCTGTCGTTGACCGTCAGTGGATCGAACACATCAGTCGATACCGCTCTGTCTGGAACCGGAGTTCTGCCTGGAACGCTCACGGCGTCGCCAACGAGCCTGACGTTTAGGGACGTGCAGGTTGGCCAGAATCAGACCCAAACCGAGACCGTGCAAAATACGGGCAGCACCAACGTCACGATTTCTGGGTCTACGGCGAGCGGGACGGGGTTCAGCATAACTGGGATCAGCGCACCGATGACGTTAATGCCGGGGCAAAGTACCTCATTCAGCGTTACCCTTACGCCGCCATCAGCGGGCAATTTCAGCGGTAGCGTCTCCATCGCATCGGATGCGTCGAACCCGAGCTTCACCATACCGCTGAGCGGTAGCGGCGCGGCGGTCGGCACTCTGAGCGTCAGTTCCCGCGTTGCCGTGGGCAACGTGGTGGTGGGGGCGAGTGGAACCGCAACTGGGACCCTGACCGCCAGTGGGGCCAGTGTCATCGTGTCCTCGGTCAGTTTGGGCGGCACCAACCCTTCGGAGTTTTCCATCAGCGGCGTCACCTTCCCGGTCACGGTTACGACCAGTCAGCCGGTGCCGTTCACGGTGACGTTCACGCCCGGGGCTTCGGGGGCTGCGTCGGCCGCGGCATCGTTTGCCAGCAATGCGTCGAACACGCCCAGCGGGACCAGCTTGACGGGCACGGGTACGGCGGCGGCGGGGACTCTGAGCGTCAGTTCCCCGGTTGCCGTGGGTAACGTGGTGGTGGGGGCGAGTGGAACCGCAACTGGGACCCTGACCGCCAGTGGGGCCAGTGTCATCGTGTCCTCGGTCAGTTTGGGCGGCACCAACCCTTCGGAGTTTTCCATCAGCGGCGTCACCTTCCCGGTCACGGTTACGACCAGTCAGCCGGTGCCGTTCACGGTGACGTTCACGCCCGGGGCTTCGGGGGCTGCGTCGGCCGCGGCATCGTTTGCCAGCAATGCGTCGAACACGCCCAGCGGGACCAGCTTGACGGGCACGGGTACGGCGGCGGCGGGGACTCTGAGCGTCAGCTCCCCGGTTGCCGTGGGCAACGTGGTGGTGGGGGCGAGTGGAACCGCAACTGGGACCCTGACCGCCAGTGGGGCCAGTGTCATCGTGTCCTCGGTCAGTTTGGGCGGCACCAACCCTTCGGAGTTTTCCATCAGCGGCGTCACCTTCCCGGTCACGGTTACGACCAGTCAGCCGGTGCCGTTCACGGTGACGTTCACGCCCGGGGCTTCGGGGGCTGCGTCGGCCGCGGCATCGTTTGCCAGCAATGCGTCGAACACGCCCAGCGGGACCAGCTTGACGGGCACGGGTACGGCGGCGGCGGGGACTCTGAGCGTCAGCTCCCCGGTTGCCGTGGGTAACGTGGTGGTGGGGGCGAGTGGAACCGCAACTGGGACCCTGACCGCCAGTGGGGCCAGTGTCATCGTGTCCTCGGTCAGTTTGGGCGGCACCAACCCTTCGGAGTTTTCCATCAGCGGCGTCACCTTCCCGGTCACGGTTACGACCAGTCAGCCGGTGCCGTTCACGGTGACGTTCACGCCCGGGGCTTCGGGGGCTGCGTCGGCCGCGGCATCGTTTGCCAGCAATGCGTCGAACACGCCCAGCGGGACCAGCTTGACGGGCACGGGTACGGCGGCGGCGGGGACTCTGAGCGTCAGCTCCCCGGTTGCCGTGGGTAACGTGGTGGTGGGGGCGAGTGGAACCGCAACTGGGACCCTGACCGCCAGTGGGGCCAGTGTCATCGTGTCCTCGGTCAGTTTGGGCGGCACCAACCCTTCGGAGTTTTCCATCAGCGGCGTCACCTTCCCGGTCACGGTTACGACCAGTCAGCCGGTGCCGTTCACGGTGACGTTCACGCCCGGGGCTTCGGGGGCTGCGTCGGCCGCGGCATCGTTTGCCAGCAATGCGTCGAACACGCCCAGCGGGACCAGCTTGACGGGCACGGGTACGGCGGCGGCGGGGACTCTGAGCGTCAGCTCCCCGGTTGCCGTGGGTAACGTGGTGGTGGGGGCGAGTGGAACCGCAACTGGGACCCTGACCGCCAGTGGGGCCAGTGTCATCGTGTCCTCGGTCAGTTTGGGCGGCACCAACCCTTCGGAGTTTTCCATCAGCGGCGTCACCTTCCCGGTCACGGTTACGACCAGTCAGCCGGTGCCGTTCACGGTGACGTTCACGCCCGGGGCTTCGGGGGCTGCGTCGGCCGCGGGATCGTTTGCCAGCAATGCGTCGAACACGCCCAGCGGGACCAGCTTGACGGGCACGGGTACGGCGGCGGCGGGGACTCTGAGCGTCAGCTCCCCGGTTGCCGTGGGTAACGTGGTGGTGGGGGCGAGTGGAACCGCAACTGGGACCCTGACCGCCAGTGGGGCCAGTGTCATCGTGTCCTCGGTCAGTTTGGGCGGCACCAACCCTTCGGAGTTTTCCATCAGCGGCGTCACCTTCCCGGTCACGGTTACGACCAGTCAGCCGGTGCCGTTCACGGTGACGTTCACGCCCGGGGCTTCGGGGGCTGCGTCGGCCGCGGCATCGTTTGCCAGCAATGCGTCGAACACGCCCAGCGGGACCAGCTTGACGGGCACGGGTACGGCGGCGGCGGGGACTCTGAGCGTCAGCTCCCCGGTTGCCGTGGGTAACGTGGTGGTGGGGGCGAGTGGAACCGCAACTGGGACCCTGACCGCCAGTGGGGCCAGTGTCATCGTGTCCTCGGTCAGTTTGGGCGGCACCAACCCTTCGGAGTTTTCCATCAGCGGCGTCACCTTCCCGGTCACGGTTACGACCAGTCAGCCGGTGCCGTTCACGGTGACGTTCACGCCCGGGGCTTCGGGGGCTGCGTCGGCCGCGGCATCGTTTGCCAGCAATGCGTCGAACACGCCGAGCGGGGCCAGCTTGACGGGCACGGGCACGGCGGCGGCGGGGACTCTGAGCGTCAGCTCCCCGGTTGCCGTGGGCAACGTGGTGGTGGGGGCGAGTGGAACCGCAACTGGGACCCTGACCGCCAGTGGGGCCAGTGTCATCGTGTCCTCGGTCAGTTTGGGCGGCACCAACCCTTCGGAGTTTTCCATCAGCGGCGTCACCTTCCCGGTCACGGTTACGACCAGTCAGCCGGTGCCGTTCACGGTGACGTTCACGCCCGGGGCTTCGGGGGCTGCGTCGGCCGCGGCATCGTTTGCCAGCAATGCGTCGAACACGCCCAGCGGGACCAGCTTGACGGGCACGGGTACGGCGGCGGCGGGGACTCTGAGCGTCAGTTCCCCGGTTGCCGTGGGCAACGTGGTGGTGGGGGCGAGTGGAACCGCAACTGGGACCCTGACCGCCAGTGGGGCCAGTGTCACCGTGTCCTCGGTCAGTTTGGGCGGCACCAACCCTTCGGAGTTTTCCATCAGCGGCGTCACCTTCCCGGTCACGGTTACGACCAGTCAGCCGGTGCCGTTCACGGTGACGTTCACGCCCGGGGCTTCGGGGGCTGCGTCGGCCGCGGCATCGTTTGCCAGCAATGCGTCGAACACGCCGAGCGGGGCCAGCTTGACGGGCACGGGCACGCCAGCGCCTGTTTACACAGTGAACCTCAAGTGGACCGCCAGTACGACCACGGGTATCACGAGCTACAATGTCTATCGCGTCAACTACACGAGTGGTGCTTGCGGCACTTTTCCAATCGGGTCGCCGTACGGTTCGACGGCGAGTACGGTTACGACATTTACCGACCCGACGGTTACGAACGGGAATGCTTACTGCTACGCGACCACGGCAGTGGATCCGAGCGGCGAGAGCGGCGTTTCCAACGTTATTCAGGTGACGATTCCCTAGTTCCCATGCTCCCGGGAAGATACGGTTCATGCCAAGCGCTACGACTACGGTAACCATCACCGCCACGTGGAAGCCTGCGCTCTGGATTTATTCGGCAGCAGCGTTGAAGCGTTTGGTGCTTACGGTATCCATCGCAAGAAAGCGGAATGCCCGCGCGCGAGCGGTACACCATCAGCTCCGGTATGCAGAAATTCAATGTGCGCGTTCACAACTGGGTGTACCGGTGTACCGTCGAAGACGATAAATTGGCCGGAATTCGATTCCTGTGATGCTATACAGGCAGCAAACGACCATGAGCGCGGCCGTTGCTCATTCGGGCAGGGTCATTGAATTGAATTGGCTGCGTTCGAAAATACGTTGTTCGCATTGCTTCCGACTATTAATAAGACTAAGCGAATCCTACCAACTACAATTACCAGAATAACGGCCAGCACCACCGCATACTCGGCGAGGTGGTGTCCGAATTTGGCTGCTAGAGCACCCCGCACGGCCCTTTTCTCTGAAGGGCGATTGGCAGTCCGGTTTCAAAGACTCCATCGGGCGAGCGCAATGCGATCACAAACCGATGATGCGGTGAAAGCGACTTGACTTTTTCAGCAGTTGAAAACGTGGCGGCGAGACCGGCAATCTTCCACCGCGAGTGACTGGCGTGAGGTTTTCAGGGTCTTGGTCCTCAACCTCTCTGGCGAAAACATCGGCGCTTAAAACACCGACAGAACGCCCTCGAAAGCACTACTCCCACTTGCCCATTCCTTCGACGAGGGTGATGTAGCGATCCAGGGGCAAATTTGTGAAGCGCTGAACGGCGCCACTTGGTTGTGGCCACTTCACTTCCAGAGAATCCAATTTTGTGCGCCCGCCAATTCCCAGGATAATGCGCGGATCATGAGAGGACAAGAAGCTGCCTCCGCCAACCTTCATGCGGCTGCGCTTGAGGTCGCCGGCCTGGAACGTGAGGCGCGCCCCGACCGCATCCGGGTTCGACTTCCGGCCGATCAGACGAACGCCAAGCCAATGATTGTTCTTGCCGATATTGTTGCGCAACAGAACCGGAGCGCCACCGTTGTTGGAAACGAGCACATCCACGGCACCGTCGTTGTTGAAATCGCCGATGGCCAGACCGCGCGCGGGAAATGACTTCGAAAAAACTGGGCCGCTTTGGCTGCTTACATCCTTGAAGGACTTGCCCTCGTTCCGGAAAAGCAGGAGCGGCTCCTTGTAACTAACCTGGTGAGACAGCTCTTCGACGAGATCATCGGGGAAACCGTTGGCAATTATCAGATCCAGGTTGCCGTCATTGTCGTAATCGAGAAACTTGAGTCCCCACCCGCTCATCCAGCGGGTGGACATGCCAATGCCCAGAGGCATGGAGAGATCCTCGAATGTCTCGTCGTGATTGTTCTGATAGAGTGAAAAAATCTCCTGGTCGATGTTGGCGACGAAGAGGTCCATCCAGCCATCTTCGTTGAAATCTGCCGAGTCCACGCCCATGCCGGAACGGGCCCGGCCATCCGCGCTGTAGGCGACATCAGCCGCCAGCCCCAGCTCCTCGAAGCGGCCGCCACGGTTCATAAAAAGAAAATTCGCCACCGTGTCGTTGGCGACAAACAGATCCATCCAGCCATCATTGTTTATATCCGTGGCCACCACTCCCCAAGCTTTTCCAAGATGGGAGGAGATGCCGGACTCTTTGCTGACATCCGAGAAAGTGCCGTCGCCGTTGTTATGAAAAAGCCAGCTGGGCCGCGGATTGAAGATGCGAGGGATGCAATAGTGATGCGTGCCGTCCGCGGCCAGGCCGCATGCCAGCGATTTGTCGAATTCCGCGAATTGACAAACGAAGAGGTCCAGCCGGCCGTCGTTGTCGTAGTCGAACCAGACGGCGCTGGAACTCCAACCGGGAGCGGCGACGCCGGCTTTCTCAGTGACATCGGTGAAAGTTCCGTTGCCGTTGTTGTGGTAGAGGATGCTGCGGCCGAATTGCGTGACGTACAGATCGGGGAAGCCATCGCCATCATAGTCGCCAACCGCGCATCCCATGCCGTAGCCGCCGCCAGCCACGCCAGCTGTTTCGGTCACATCCGTGAACGTACCGTCACGGTTATTGCGATAGAGCGCATTGCGCAGCGGCCGCGGAGGATTGTAAAAATCGCATTTGCCGCTGTTCACCAGATAAATGTCCATCCAGCCGTCGTTATCGTAATCAAGGAAGGCGCAGCCAGCGCCGCTCGTCTCCGGCAAGTGCTTCTCGGGCGACTTGCCCGCCGTGTGGACCCAGCTGATGCCGCTCTTCGCGGGAGGGATTTCTTCAAAGGCATAAGGCGGCCCAGAAGGCGCTAGTAGAAAAGAAAATAGCCGTGGCGAAAGAGCGCCGGATAAAAGAGGCAAGCCCTGAAGAAAGCGGCGACGAGAAAAAAGCGGGGGTTCTCGGTTCGAAAGTCTGGGAAGTACCCGCCGCATCATACTCTGCACGATAGCATGACGCAGAAATAACAGGAGGGCTACGGCGTCTGCTCCGTGATTTTTAGCGTTTGATTGATGCGGAGATCCTTAGTCACGACCTGTTTACGGCCCGAGGGCCAATCGATTTCAATGCGATCTATTTTGGTTGCCTCTCCCAGTCCGAAGTAGAGCGGCAAAACGCTTTGGGCCAGGTATCCCGATTTACCGTCGTTGTACTTCATAAAAGTCCGGTTTCCGGCTTTCACACGAACGGTAGCTCCGAGCCCATTGCGATTGGATTGGATTCCGTTCAGCACGATCTTCAGCCAGTGAATCTGCTTCACCTGGGCCAGGTCGCTGATCAGAACCATCGGTTCAGAATTGAAGTCGTTGGTTACAATATCGAGGTCTCCGTCATTGTCGAGATCGAACATCACCGACGACCGGCTCGACAAGGCACCCATAATATTGACTGTTCCGGAGGTATGTCCCGCGCAGGCTTCCACGCCCTGTCCTTCCTGAGCCTGGGCACAGTCGATGGAAAACCAGAAGGTATGGGTCCGATGATCCCGGCGCGGCTCAATGCCAAGGATGAATTCGGCATCCAGAAACCCCTGTCCGCGATTGTTCAGCAGCATCGAGTTGATGCCGTAGCGGAAAGGGAAACCCATGCCTGCGGCGACGAACACATCGTCCCAGCCGTCGGCGTTTATGTCTCCCACGCTGATGCCCCAGGGCCAGTACGTCTCAAGTCCCAGACGATCCGAGATCTCTTCGAACTTTCCGTTTCCCAGGTTGTGATAGAAAGCGTTTCCGAAGATGCTCTTCTCCCCGCCCGCGACGTACTGATCCTGCGGCATGCCTCCCTGGAGAAATGCACCCGGATACCTCATATCGGACTTCAGCTTCTCTCGATCGGGACCAACTTCCTGGCTCATGTCCGAATGCATATCCGTGACTAGTAGATCCATGAATCCATCGTTGTCAAAATCGAAGAACTTGACGCCCATTGCTCCCCAGGGGGTTTTGGGAAAATACTGGTCGGTCTTGTCGACGAACTTCTTGCCGCCCTGGTTTTCGAAGAAATGATTATTCCCCTGCATGTTCGGAAAGTAGAGAGACGGGTAACCATCGCCTTTCAGGTCGGCAAAACTAGCATCGCCAGACCAACTGTTCATCTCCAGTCCCACCTCGGCGGTTACATCCCGGAATTTCCCGTGTCCGAGGTTTTTGTAGAGTACGGCATGTTCGAATCGTTCGGGATGAAGGTGACCGGCGAAAGCATCCTGCAGCCCCACGTATGAACCGTCGGGCCATTTCTCGTCCGTGGTGTACTTGCCGACGTTGCAGATCAGAAGATCCACCAGCCCATCGTTGTCGTAGTCGAAGAACAGAGCGCCGGAGGAGTGAGCCACCACGTTGATGCCCGATTCCGCGGTGATGTCTTTGAAGTGTCCTTGTCCATCATTCTTAAAGAGAAACACTCCACCGAGAACGGTGGTGATCACCAGGTCCTGGGTGCCGTCGTTTTCAATGTCGCCAAAAGCTGCGCCCACGCTGACGAGATTGGGCAAGGCAATACCCGCTTCCGCGGTAATGTTTTTGAATTTGCCGTTGCCCAGATTCTTCCAAAGCTCATTCCCGCCGATTTGGTTCAGAAACAGGATGTCGTATAACCCATCGCCATCGACATCGGCGACTGCCACCGCGTTGCCGTGATCGTAGTGCGTAGGTTTCCAGCTCTGCAGCTCGTCGGCCACGGCGTGGTGGCGGAAGGTGATGCCGCTCGCCTTTAACTCGTCGGTAAAGTGAAAACCATAGAAGACCTTGAATTGATTCTCCGTTGCCAACTGTGCTTCTTTACGTAGAGCCAGCGTGTCGGCGCCGAAATCCGGTGTAGGAACTGAATATTCGCCCACAGCTGCTTCCTGGGCGAAACTATGAGCCGCGCACAAGAGAAAATAGCTCAGACAAAAAAGGAAACCAATCAGTAGGAGAACCCGGAAGCGTAATATCCGCACTTTCCAAAGCTCCTTTTCGGTCTCAATCGAGCTCTCTCAGCGTGGCGTTCTCGACCAACTCGCTGGTGACATACTCCCACGTTGGCCTGTATCTTTTCGTCAAGAGCTTGTATGTTATTGTCAAAATTTGTAAGTACCCCCGCCGGGAGATCGTCATGCATTTCCGACTAGCAGGCCTGCCACATGGGCGATCGTTCCTGGCAATGATTCTCGCGTTCTCGACCGTTTTGGCTCTCGCGCAAAGCAGCCCCCCTCCTCAAGGAGTTGGTGGCACGGCAGATTTCGAAGCCGTAGCAAAATCGGCCACGGCTGCGCGCGAAGCCGGCCGTGCGGACGAAGCAATTCGCGAGTATCGGCGCGCCCTAGAGATGAATCCAAGATGGGAAGAGGGCTGGTGGTACCTGGGGACGCTGCTCTACGACGGCGACCGCTATCCGGAAGCGATTCCGGCTTTCCAGAAGCTGGTGGAACTCGTACCGAGTCTGGGGCCGGCGTGGAATTTTATCGGGCTCTGCGAATTCGAGACCAAGGATTACGGCAATTCTCTGGAGCATCTCAACAAAGGGCTCGCCCTTGCAGACGCTGACGATCCCGAGACCGCGCGAGTTGCGAAGTATCACCTCGCTCTCCTGCTGATTCGCAGCGGCGAATTTGATCAAGCGTCCACCCTGCTCACTGCCACAGTCGGACAGAGCGAGATGCCGGCACAGCTAAAAGTTGCCTTGGCGTTGGCGATGCTTCACGTGCCGCTTTTGCCCAAAGAGATCGATCCTTCTCAAGATGCGCTGATTGCCGCGGCCGGCGAGGCGGCGTCAGCTATCGCGCAGAACAATTCCACGAAGGCTTTGGCTGCGTTTCCTCCCTTATTGAAGGACTACCCAGCCACTCCGTATTTGCACTATACCTACGGGAAGGCGCTTGCTTCCGCCGGACGGGACGAAGACGCCCTGAAGCAGCAACGCGAAGAGGCAAGCGTCTCACTCAAGAGTGCGTTGCCGTGGATCGAAATAAGCCAACTGGAGCTTCGTTTGCAACATCCGCAGGAAGCCTTGCTGGCGGCGGAGGAAGCGGTGCAACGGTCGCCGGATTCCTCAGCCTCCCACCGAGCACTGGGACAAGCTTTGCAAGCACTTGGCAGAAAAGAAAAAGCTGCGGCCGAACTTGCTCTGGTAGAAAAGCTGGCGCCCGAACGAGACCAGCGGGAGGAAAGACTCGTCCAGCTTTATTCGAATCACACTGACGCAAGCTCTAAAGAAAATGTTCAAGCAGCCGCTCACCCAGCGAGCGATCCCGGGTCGAGCAGTTTCGAGGAGCTATCGAGCCGAGCGGCGACGGCCGAGGCCGCGGGTGACCGAGACCGGGCCATTCAGAATTATCAGCGGGCCTTGCAGTTGCGGCCGGAATGGGATGACGGCCGATGGAGTCTGGCCATGCTCCACTACTCGGCCGGGCACTATCCCGAGGCCCTTTCTGAACTCAAAGGCTTGGCCGAGCGCCGCCCAAACTTTGGGACGGCATGGGCGCTGATGGGGCTTTGTGAATTTGAGATGAAGGATTACAAGAATGCTCTTATCCATTTGCGGCGCGGCGAGGAACTAGGCTTCGGCGGAAGTCCAGAAGCGGAAGGGCTGGCACGATATCACTTGGCCGTGCTGGAGAATCAAAATGGCCAGTTCGATAGCGCCATGGAGACACTCTTGCCCGGAACGCGTTCAGGGACGGTCGCGAAGGAAATTCAAATCGCTCTCGGCATGGCGCTGCTCCGCATGCCCTTGCTGCCGGACCAACTAGATCCGTCACAAAGCACTCTGGTGCAGTCTGCGGGCGAGATCGCTGCGCTGCTCGAGAACGGCAACTACGACCTAGCTTATCCCAAATTCCAAGTTCTGTTGAAGGAATATCCCTCTGTCTCGTTTCTCCACTACGCCTATGGAACGGCACTGGCCGCGCTTTCCCAATTTGACGAGGCGGAAACACAACAGCGTGCAGAATTGCAGATTTCGCCAGAGAGCGAACTGCCTTACATCAGCCTGGCGTCATTGGCGCTCAAGCGGCACCGTGCGGCAGAGGCATTGGCTTCCGCGCAGCGTGCCGTACAGCTCGCTCCCGACTCCTTCGAGTCGCACTACGTCCTTGGACGTGCATACCTCGAACTGGGCGAGGACGAACAGGCCGTGCATGAATTCGAATGGGCGGGCAAGCTGGCTCCGGGTAGTCCAGAAGTGCACTTTAATCTCGCGAAGGCCTACGCCAAGGCGAAACTTCCCCAGAAAGCCGAACAGGAGCGCGCGATTTTTGCCCGCTTGAATGCATTGGCAGAACAGCGCAGGAGCCGTTCAGGAAATCAAGCGTACGCTGGCTCCCACAACGCGGTTGAAAGCGCGCCGGCGCGCATCGAAACAGAAAAGGCAACGACCCCCCAACACCCCTAGCTCTGCACGGAAATGGTGGATGGGCGAAACGGGCCCTTCGGCGCGCACAGCCGGAAACAGGCTGACAAGCAGTGGGCAGCAATGAGGGTTATCGGCCCGACTATACGCTAACTCACCGCCTTCTTCTCAAACTGCCGCAGCCCCACAACCAGCAGCAGAATGTCAAAGAAAAGCAGCGCCATGATCACAGCGGTGATTGATAAATGCTGGAACTGCGGAGCCAAAGTGGCGCGCATTCCTTCGCTCGCATACACCAGCGGGTTCAGGAGCACAGCTTTTTGCAGGACCGGGAAGGTTTTCAGAGCGCTCCAGGGGTAGTAAGTGCAGCCAAAAAAAATCATGGGCGTAATCACCATGCCGAACATCAGCCCAATATGCTGCTGATTGATGCTGCACCCCAAGGCCAGTCCTCCGCATGCAGAAAAGATCGCTACCAGCACAAGGATCGCAGCGAAGGTCAACGGCGCGTGAATACTGATCTCAACTCCGGGACGAAGCACCAGCCACGCCAGCGGGATCACAATCAGGCCGGCGACCAGCGCCTGCAGTATTCCGGCAATGACTTTCTCGATCGCGATCCAAGCTACGCCGATCGGGGCGAGCAGGCGGTCTTCGATTTCGCGGGTCCACTGAAACTCAGCGATGAGCGGCATGGCTACCGCCCAGATTCCAGTAAAGACCATGCTGATCGCGATAATGCCCGGGAGCAGAAGGCTTTTATACGCGGCGGGCATATAACCGCTGCCCACCATCACGCGGCCGAAAATAAAAACAAAAAGCAACGGCTGCAGGAAGGTCTGCAGAAAAAGTTGAATCGCGTTTCGCCGGGCCACATGAGCGTCGCGCGCCAGCATGGCGCCAAAGGTTTTCCAGTTCAATCGCGCAGGCTCCTTCCGGTATGGTGCAGGAACAGATTTTCTAAACTCGGCTCAGAAATGTGAACGTCCGACAATTCCGCGCCTGCATTTGCAGCCAAGGTCGCAATTTCAGCAATGAGAGAACCGCCGCGGTCCGCATAGACGTCGGCGCCCGTGCCGTCCGCAGCGCGCACCTCGCGGACTCCAGCCAGCGATTGTAACCGCTCGAGCAGATCCGCAGTCTGATTCCCGAAACGAAGGCGCAGCAGGAAACCTCCGGGGATCGATGCCTTCAACTCGACCGGTGTACCCAGGGCAATAACATGGCCGTGGTCAATGATGGCCAAGCGCTGGCACAACGCGTCGGCCTCGTCCATGTTATGGGTGGTCAGCAGGACGGTTCTTCCCGCCTGGTGGTATTCGCGAATGATCTCCCACAAGAGAATCCGGGTTTGAGGATCAAGCCCGGCGCTCGGCTCGTCGAGAAATAGAACCTGCGGATCGTGCATCATGGCGCGGGCAATCGAGAGCCGCTGCATCATGCCTCCGGAAAAGCCGCGCACCATCTGGCTGGCGCGCTCGGTGAGCTTGAACTTCTCAAGCAACGCGTCGGCGCGCTCATTTCGTTGCCTTGATCCAATTCCGAAGTAGGCGGCGTGAAAAATGAGAATCTCGCGTGCCGTCAAAGAAAAATCTAAATTGGGACGCTGCGGCACAACCCCGATCAAGTGCTTCACCCGGGCCGGTTGCTTCCACACGTCGTGCTCGCCAATCCAGGCTTGGCCGGAGGTTGGCCGAACCCGGGTGGTAAGGACTCCGACCGTGGTGGATTTGCCCGCGCCGTTTGGGCCCAGAAGGCCGAAAATCTCTCCGGGAAGAACGTCGAGCGAAAGTCCGTCGAGGGCCGGGATTTGGGCCTTCGGCTGCTTACCGCCTTTCGCATCGGCACGCGCAATAAAACCACCAGCCGCGCCTAACGGTGGAGAAGAGCTATATACTTTGCGCAGATCCCACGTGCGAACGCCAACGGCCATTGAGAGAAGTCCCCAACCGGTCAGCAGTCTGAAGTTCTTCGGAGTATATCTCAGGAAATGGCTCTGATCGAATTCCTGTCGAACCGGGGCGCTCGCCAAGGGAAAGTTCCCTCGCACCGGGAGCTCGAGACAGTTTCGTCACCGGAGCAGTTGCTGACAAAGATGTGGGCCTGGCGATGGGGAATACCTAGATTTAAATCTTACAGGGGCTCCGGACGCTTTGCCTATTGCTGTTGCTGCTCTTCGACCAACTGCGATTGTTGGTTTTCGTCGAGAAACTGGGACCACTCTTCATCGGCCGCGAACTCCTCGTCGGGCGGGAGCACCGCTTCCGACGGCGTGACCCGAACTCGAACCTGCAGTTGCGTGTCAGCTTTTCCCTTCATCACGCCCATGGTGGGTGGAACGTCGGCATAATCGCGTCCGATCGCGGTGCGAATGTGCTGAGCGCCTGCGAGCTGATCTATCGTTGGATCAAGACCTACCCAGCCAACGCCTGGCAAAAGGGCTTCCACCCAAGCGTGCGTCGCGCCATCCGCCGAGGAGCGCGTATCTTCGCGGTTGTGGTAAAGATATCCGCTGACATAGCGGCAAGGAATTCTGGCATTGCGAGCCAGTGCGATCATGATATGGGCAAAATCCTGACAGACGCCCTGCCGTGACTGAAGCGCATGCTCAATCGGAGAATTTACCGCTGTGCTTTTCTTTACGTAGCTGAAACTACGATGCACGCCTGAGGAAATATCCCGGAGGAATGCCAGAGGACTTCGCCCATCTCTTGCCGTCGCTCCGATCTCCCTTGCCAGGTCTTCCAGCGCCGGTGAGGAGCGCGCAAAATGACTCGGCATCAGCATATCCCAGTAATCGTTTTCCTCGACGAGCTGTTCCAAATCTCCCCAGCCGTCGTACCCCATGACTTCTGGCACCGCTGGCAAGTCCTCAATATTTACCAGAGCATCGGTGATGATCGTGAGCTGGCCATGGCGGGAGGGCAAATCGAAGTGGTGCACGAGATTGCCGTAGGAGTCGGTATAGCCAAAAATGCGGGCGCGTGGATTGACCGATAGTTGAAAGACAAAGCAGCGCTGGTTACCTTCACTTCTGGGGTGCATGCGAACTTCCATCATGCTCTGCCAGACGAATTGGCTGTACCGATAGCGCGTAAAATGGCGAACGGCGTAGAACATTAGCTTTCGAAAGCGACCTCGATCGGATACTCGATATACACTTCGTGCACGGCCGCATGCAGATCGCGACACTGCTCGATGATTTCGGCAAGGTATTTGTGCAAATTGCGAATGACTTCTGATATCTGTACATAGGCCACCATCGATCGCAAACGGCCGATTAACCTTTCGATTGGTTCGGTCCTGCGGCTCAACGAAAGGTTGCTGATCGAAGTCAGCGCCTGGTGCATTCTGTCCAGCGAATAACGAACCGAATAAGGGAACTCTGGCTTGAGCAGGAGGAAGTTCGCGATCCGTTCTGGTCTGAGTTCCGCCGTGCATGCCTTGCAATAAGCCTCAAAGGCGGCACAACTGCTTAGCAGGCCCACCCAATCCAAATCATCGGCATGCTTGTCGACCACAAAATAAGCATCCAGCAAAACGCACAGATTGCACGCCCTCTCGATATATTTGCCCAGCTGGATAAAGTGCCAAGCCTCATCGTGATTCATGGTGGCGGCAGTAACGCCGCTAAACCGATAGGACCCTTCGTGAACCAGACTCACCACTCGCATGGCGCCTGCGTCGTCGTTCGGTTCGAGCTCAGAGCCGGTCACGTCGTGAAAGAGGCGATTCAGGTGTTCCCACATCTCCGAGCTGATTTCCTCGCGGACTTGGCGGGCATTTTCGCGGGCTCCGCTTATGCATTTCACAATCGAAAAGGCACCTTCCGGATCCGCCACCAACAGGAATAAAGCCCGCTGCGGATCGACGTTGCTGGAGGCGGCACCGGGAGCCAGCGAGGAAACCGCGCGGAACCAGCGCTCTTCGGTGGAAAACTTGGCGGGATTCAGGATCAAACCGTAAGTCGCCTTCAGCACACGCGAGGCATTATCGGCCCGCTCGAAATAGCGGCTCATCCAATACAAACTGTCGGCTACTCGTGAAAGCATGGATCGGGTCACCCAATTCTTCCAATCTCAGTTCTGCAAGACCCACGTGTCTTTCGAGCCCCCGCCTTGAGACGAATTCACCACCAGGGAGCCTTTTCGCAACGCCACTCGCGTAAGGCCCCCGGGAATAATAGTAATTTTGTCGCCGTAGAGAACATAGGGCCGAAGATCGACGTGACGCGGTTCGATGGTTCCATCCACAAAACACGGCGCCGTCGAGAGGTTGATCGTCGGCTGCGCGATGTAGTTTCTCGGTTGGGCGTAGATCTTTTCTCGAAATTCCGAGCGTTGTTGTTCCGTGCTATGCGGGCCAATCAACATGCCGTAGCCCCCCGATTCGCCCACCGCTTTCACCACGTACTCCTCCAGCCTCTGGCAGACGTGGTCCCGTTGACCAGGATCGGACATCAACAGCGTTTCGACGCCTTCAAGAATGGGGTCCTGGTCGAGATAGTAGCGAATGATTTTGGGTACATACGCATAGATCGCCTTGTCGTCGGCGACTCCCGTTCCAAGCGCATTGGCAAAGGCTACGTTTCCGGCGCGATAGGCATTGAACAGGCCCACCGCACCGAGGGCGGAGCCGTGTTCGAAAACCAGGGGGTCGAGATAATCGTCGTCGATTCGCCGATAGATGACATCCACGCGCTGCAGACCGAAGGTTGTCCGCATATAAACCACATTATCGTGAACCACGAGATCCCGTCCCTCGACGAGTTCAATGCCCATTTGGCGCGCCAGGTAGGTATGTTCAAAATAAGCAGAGTTGTAGGAGCCGGGTGTCAGTAAAACCACGGTTGGCTCAGAACGGCCTTCGGGAGCCAGGGATCGCAGGGTTGACAGAAGCACCTGGCTGTACTGCTCAATCGGCCGCACGCGGCATTTTTGAAACAGCCCGGGAAATATTTGCTTCATGACTCTGCGGCTGGTGAGCATGTAAGATACGCCACTGGGCACACGGAGATTGTCCTCAAGAACTACGAAGTCCCCTTCTGGATTTCGTATCAGATCCGTACCGACCACCGTGATGTAGACGTCGCGGGGCACCTTGATACCGCGCATTTCTCGGCGGTAGTGTTTGCAGGTATAGATAATGCTGCCGGGCACGACGCCGTCTCGAATGATTTTTCCCTCATGGTAGACATCCTTGAGGAAGAGATTCAGCGCTGTGATCCGCTGGGTCAGCCCGCGCTCGATTCTTTCCCATTCTGTCGCCGTGATGATCCTGGGCAGCAGATCGTGAGGAAAAATCCGCTCCGTACCTTTGTCATTTCCATAAACCGTGAAAGTAATTCCCTGGTTGAAGAACGATTGATCAGCCTCGTGTTTGCTGCGACGTAACTGGTCAGGCCCCAGGTTCAAAAGCAGGTTATGGAGCGGACGATATTGTCGTCGTGGATGGTCCACGGCACTGTACATCTCGTCGTAAGCGCCGTTGAACTCGTAGCGGTGAAGGGCTTCCGCACCGCTACGATCGGACGTATCCATTTCTATAATCATAACTGCCGCCTGGAACGCCCCGCTAGCATACCGCAATAAACGGGGAAGCGATGATCAGGAAAAGCGATCGGCGTCATTGAAGAAACAGCGCGGACCGGTCGAGCGAACCTATGCCCTTGCTCGGGCAACTTCTCGGGTGCTTTCGGTGGGGTTTTCGTTGCCTGAGGATTGGAATTCGATGTCAGGTAACTGCTCGACGGCCCGCCGAAGGGATTGCTCCCAACTCGAGTGGATCAGGTTTAGGTCCCTGTCCCCGGCTGAAACCCGCCGATATCGCGTAATTTGCAGGCTATCTTTCGTGTACAACAACAGATCGAAGGGAGGACCTACGGTGACGTTCGAGCGCATGGTCGCGTCGAGTGAGAGGAGCGCATATTTCGCTGCTACCTCTAGAGAGGTTGTGGCCTGGATACCGCGGTCCAGGATCGGCCGGCCGTATTTGCACTCACCCAGTTGCAAGTATAAGGAATCTTCCGTGGCCGCGAGAGGATTTCCTTGGGGATAAATCAAGTACAGGTTTGGTTGTTGTCCCCGAACCTGTCCTCCGAGCAGCAGATGAACATTGAAGCTGAAGGAATCGCGCTCCAGCGAAGCACGGTCAATATCCGAAATTCTGCGGACGCAGTCGCCCACGATGCGGGCCGCGTCATAGAGAGAGTTGGCTTGGGCAAGTCCTCGTCCGGAATCGAAATCGTCGCCCAGTAAAGTGATCACCGATTGGCTGATGGAGAGGCTGCCGCTGGTCAGAATTACAAACACGCGCTCTCCGGGCTGAACGAACCGATACATTTTGCGACAGGTGTTGACCTGATCAAAACCTGCATTGGTCCTCGAATCGGAGGCCAGCACCAGGCCTTCCTCGGTCGCAATTCCCAAACAATAGGTCACTTTGTCCTCTGGAGTGAAGCTACCGCATCATACACCGATTGCTGCTGCCGAATTTGTGATCCAGGCCAGCTAGAAAAAATGTGGAAGATCGATGAGATTACGTGTTAATTTCTGCATCTCACCTCGGCCAGCACCCGCGCATGAGGGAACCTGAGATTTTATGATGATTCGCCTGGGCTACGACATTCATTTCGAAACGGCGGGGGAAGTCCCGATCGTGACCCTGCTGAATGTACACCCATCGCGAAAAAAAGACTTACGAGAGGCCGACGAACTGCAGACCGATCCGCTGGTAAACGTCGAGAGCTATGAAGACATCTTTGGCAATTATGCTTGCCGGTTGGTCGCGCCCCCCGGCAAAATTCGGTTCCAGAATTCCACGCTCATTGAAGACTCCGGAAAGCCTGACGCGGAAGGGCCGGACGCAGCCGAGATTCCCGTCCAACGACTGCCCCTGACTGTCTTGCCCTACCTTATGAACAGCCGGTATTGCGAAGTGGACCTCTTATCGAACACTGCTGCGGAACTATTTTGGAATGCTCCCAGAGGGTGGAAGCGTGTTCAATCAGTGTGTGATTGGGTGCATAGCAAGGTCACTTTTGGATATGAGTTTTCCAGCCCCATCCGCACCGCGCTGGGGGTCTATACCGAGCGAGTCGGAGTTTGCCGCGACTTTCAGCACCTGGCCATTACCTTCTGCCGAGCTCTCAACATTCCTGCGCGTTACGCAACCGGATACTTGGGCGATATAGGGGTGATCGTGGCCCCGAGCCCGATGGACTTCAGCGCCTGGTTTGAAGTTTATCTGGGAGATCGTTGGTGGACGTTCGACGCCAGACACAATGTTCGGCGCATCGGACGCGTGTTGATGGCCACCGGCCGAGATGCGACCGACTGTGCGATGACGACGTCCTTTGGGAAAGCGAGGTTGACGAACTTCCAAGTCACCACCGACGAAGTACAGGAGTCGTGAGCGGCGAGAATCTGTAAGTAAGTACCAAGCTGCTGTATTCACCGTGACTTTAGTCGACGTCGCTAGGAGTCTGTCGGGAATAGACCCTTCCAAAGTATCAAACATAACAGCTTTTCCAGAGGGGGTTTGCGCTTAAGATGCGGTCATGGGAAAGTACTTTCGGTCCGCGGATGTGAACCAGGCGCTGCTCCTGCCGCCCTCACTGCATGATTGGCTGCCGGAGAACCATTTAGCACGCTTTCTGGTGGATGTGCTCGATGTCTTGGATCTTGGGGCCATCTACGATTCCTATGAGGAAAAAGACGGGCGTGGGCAAGCCGCCTATGACCCGGCGATGATGCTGCGGGTGTTACTGTACGGCTACTGCACCGGGAGGCGCAGGTGCCCTCGGCAGTAACACATCGACTACTGGGTCGAGGCCTCCACGATATTGATTGTGCTTTCAAAGCCGCATGAATGCTGGCGTTGGCGCGATCGTACAACTACTTACTCAGAGTTCAAAATGGAAATGTGGGATCTGCGCCGATATATAGAGTTTATCGACCTCCTTATACCTCGAACAGATTGACGCAATACTACAGTTCGCGCAAGATCCAAGCGAAGACCTACGAGGATGTAGCGTTTCGATACTTGGCGGTCGACGAACATCCCGACCCATAGTACGCTAGCGGAATTTCGCAAACGGCATCTGGAGGCACTGTGCGGGACTGTTTAGCCAAGCCTTGCAGCTGTGTCAGAAGGCGGGGCTGGTGAAGCTGGGACGCGTGGCGAGCAAGATCGCGGGCAATGCTAGCAAGCACAAGGCGATGAGCTATGAGCGGATGAGGGAAGCGGAGAAGAAACCGCAGGCGGAAGTGGAAGGGCTGTTGCAGCGTGCCGAAGCGGTGGATGCGGCCGAGGACGAGAAGTACGGGAAAGGGCAAGGGGGCGAGGAGTTGGCGGCGGGGTTGGCGCGGCGGGAAAGTCGGTTGGCGAAGATTCGCGCGGCGAAAGCGGAGTTGGAGGCCGAAGCCCAACAGAAGGCGGAGGAGAAGAAAGCCGCCGCCGAAGCCCAGATAGGGCAGCACCGAGAGCAAGAAGCCCGCACCGGCAAGAAGGTGAGCGGGAACTAATTTCGAAAGCGGAGGCCATGGATTCACCCCGGCGGGTGGTGCTGGATATGGACAACACGGAAATCCCGGTTTACGGAGAACAGGAGCAGAGCGCCTACAGCGGCCATTTTGAATCGACCTGGTATCACCCGCTGCTGCTGTTCAACGGGGAGGGAGACTGTCTGGCAGCCGAGCTGCGGCCCGGCAACGTACATAGCGCGAGGACTGGGAGGAAGTGCTTCTGCCAGAGGTCGAGCGCCAACAGGAAGTGGGGAAATGCCGCGTTTGCCAAACCGGAGATCGACGAAGCGCTGGAAGAAAGGACAAGTGCTGCCCTCGCCCCGATAACCGTCAATCACATACTCATCTCTACATGCGGCAGCAGGTCCCAGACTCGCCAGAACTCAAGCATCTCGGGCGGTGTTCCCAAGGAAACCCGGATGTGAGAGTCCATGGCCGGGAAACGGCGCCCGATCAGGACGTTGTGCTGGCGGAAGTGTTCGATGATTTGCTTCGCCGGACGGTGGGTGTCCATCATGACAAAGTTCGCGTGGGAGTCGATGGGCCTCAGCATGCGAGCATGGCACTGGTTGTAGAACTCCTGCCGGTCATCGCCGTTCCGCCTGACGAATTCCTTGACCGCTTCCTGGTCATCGAGCGCCGTCATCGCTGCCCGGGGGGCGGCTAAGCCTGAAGCAGAGTCCAAATCAAAGTATCGAAAGGAGCCAAATCAGAGTATCGAAATCACGCGTTCCGTGAGCTTCGACATAATCCACTTCAGAAGCCCTCACGCCTGCGTTAAGGAGTGCTTGACGGATCAAAGCTTGCGGCGCAACCCACCCGTGGCAACTCGGCTGGTTTCATCTTAAGGTAGGGTCGAGCACCGTCTTGTGGCGCTGCAAAAAGCGGATGAAGTCCTGGACCCTCTTGCATCGGTGTCCCAACCTGGCGGTGGTAAGATGATGCACTGCGTCCAGTCCTGCCCTTGGCCGCTGCCCTGCGGCGTCCATGGGGCTTGCGCCAGTTGGTTGCGCTCATCACAGCCGAAGCCAGGTTCATGGCCGAAAATAGTCCGACTGCCGTCTTTTAACAATGTCTCGTCCGGCTCCACGGGGTCGGAACCTGACAAGGCGGGTAGGATTGCCACCGATTCCAAAAACCAGCAGCTGCGCCCGGGAGCTCGCGAAATCCGCATGGCGGGTGGCTAGTATTTCAATCTTGCTCGTGGCGGCAGCTCTGCGCCTCTACCAGCTTGACCTTAAACCTCTCCACAACGACGAAGGCGTCAACGCATTCTTCTTCTTGCGCCTTTTCCGGGAGAACTTCTACCACTACGATCCGGCAAACTATCACGGTCCTACGCTCTATTACTTCACGCTGCTGACGTCCAGCGTAAGCACTTTGTTCCTCGGCGATCGCGGCCTAAACATTTTTGTCCTTCGTCTCGTCCCGGCGTTGTTCGGTATTGCGACCGTTGGCTTGATTTTGAAGCTGCGATACCATCTTGGGATTGGCGCGGCATTGGCTGCTGGCGCGCTGCTGGCCGCTTCACCCGGAGCCGTGTACTTTTCACGGGATTTTATCCACGAATCCATTTTCGTATTCCTGACTCTGGCCCTGGTGGTCGCGGCCGTACGCTTTTATGAACGAAGCAGACCGGCATCATTGATGCTGGTTTCTACCCTGGCGGCGCTGCTGTTCGCGACGAAAGAGACGGCGGTTATATCGGTCGCGGTTCTTGCTTTTGCGCTCATCTCGACGATGGTGTTTGGTTCCCTGAGGAGAATGAACGGCAGTGCAAGCTCCGGAGCAGGTCTCATCCGGCAGATGCTGGATCGTCTGGGTGGTTCAAGGCGTGCCACCTTGTTATTGCTGGGTGGAATCGGGATGTTTGTGGGCTTGGAGGTCATTTTTTATTCATCCTTTTTGGGCAATTATCCGCGAGGGTTAGGTGATGCCCTGGCAGCGACGAGGTTCTGGGTCAGCACGGGCACAAAGGAGCACATACACGGTTTCGCTGCATATTTGTTGTGGCTGGGCCGGGAAGAACTGCCGCTGCTCGTGTTGGGGTTCGCGGGCACGGTCATTGCGGCCTGGAGGAGGAAGTTATTTGCGTTATTTGCCGGGTTATGGGCTTTCGGCCTGATCACGGCCTATTCGCTTATCCCGTATAAGACCCCATGGCTGACTCTCAATTTTGTGATTCCTCTGGCCATCGTTGCAGGCTACGCCGTCGAAGCAATTTATCGAAGGCTCTCGGGCACAAGAAAGATGCTTACCGCGCTTTGGCTTGCCTGCTTCGCCATGGCGATGGGAGCCATGCTTTATGAAAGCATCCAGCTTAACTTCTACGGCTACGATGACGACCGGAATCCGTACGTGTACGCGCAGACACGGCGCGAGTTCCTTCACCTAGTGGACGAGATCAACATGATTGCAAGCCGAAGCGGAGCGGGGACACAGACATCGATCGCCGTCATGTCGCCGGACTATTGGCCTCTGCCATGGTATCTGCGCGACTATGCAAAAGCCGGTTACTACGGCCGGATTTCGGACGCAAGGGCGGATATCGTGATCGGCTCTGAGCCACAGGAATGGCTACTCACCCTTCTCCTGGGCGCGGACTACCAGCGCGTCGGAGTATATCCTTTGCGGCCGGGTGTGACTCTGGTGGCCTTTGCGCGCCGTCACCAGGCGTCTCAGTGAAAACTGAGAACCCGGTTCACAGCGGGCTTTTTACGACTGGTATTTGGTGCGCCCCCCAAGTAGTATTTAGCTGTCTCGCGGTCGGACGATTGGCCGCGTTTTGCAGACATCTCGCAATTCGCTATAACGGAGAATCACGATGACAAACACAAAATCTTTATCGCGTAGTCTGCTCCTGCTGGTTGTGGCTGCGGTCGCGGGAGCAATGTTCGTGCCGGGTGTCTCTGCCTCCGGCGATCTAGGTGCCAATGCCGTCTCCACCGGATCGTCGCAACCGGCTGCCAGCGATGTCAGCGGCACCTGGTCCGGTACTTTCCAGTCGGATCAGTCGAATGGTGCACCTTTCACAATCACGGTCGTAATTAATCCGGACGCGCGCGGACATCTGGTTGGCCACTCGAGCCTTTACTCAGATTGCGTCACGGACGTCAACCTCCAGGTCACGGTCAACGGTTCAACAATCGTCCTGGCCGGCAGCGACGCCGACGGCAACAGCCTCACCTTCAGAGGCACGATCGACAAAACCGGCACGCTCCTCAGCCTGCGCTATATTGCCAACGGCAGCGCGAGCGGAAAATGCGAAACGGATCAGGGCTCAGGAACCATGGGAAAGCGGTAACCGGCCACGCCTAACATGCCGGCCCGCATCCCGCAGACATTGTTGTCCGTCCGCCATCGCTACAGCGTCTGCAAACCGACCCTTCGCCGGTCCGCTTAGCTGCAAAGACTTGCGCATCGCAAATGCTCCTTTCGCTAAGTGTCAACCTGTCACCAGTTCGGATGTGCTTCGTCCAAAAGCGGTTACGGGTAAGGATTTCGTGGGCATCGAACGAAAGTTGCGAGTGCAAGGAGTTGCACACAGCCCTGCCGGTTAAAAGAACATGAATTAATTGCGAATCTCATTGACAATGTACGATGAGGCAGTCAATATAGCCCGTCCGTTTGGAGTGCGTAGAAGGACAGCCTCTCCCAATCCAGACGCATGAAAAAGCAGCAAATCAAGTAGAACAGATGAAGATCCCCCGCAGCCGAGACGTCGCGCCTGACGTGGGCTTATCTGATTAGCGCCGAGAAAGCGAAGATACGAGGAGGAACAGAGGAACAGAAGATACGAGGAGGAACAAATGAACCGAACCAAAATTGTTACGCTCTCGCTGGCAGTGCTGGTGCTGGTTGCCTTGGGGCATCACCAGTTGGTATAGATGTCCACGCAAGCGCTGAACTCGCCACTGGTCACGGTTGCTCAGGCACAGACGACCGCAACCCCAACTCCCACCGCAACCCCAACTGTTACCCCGACTCCCACGCCCAGCCCGACTCCAGGCATTGGCCAGTCCTGCACGCCGGGATTCTACAAGAAGCGCCCGGGCCTTTACACCGGGTGCACCGGACTGAGCAGCAGTACAACGGTAGGTACTTTCGGTTCTACACAACAATCTGTAAGAGTGCTCATTCTACGCAGCTTTCTGAAAAGCAACGAATTCGGTCTTGGTGGCGGCCAAGCGCTGCGCCTTCAGCAGCAGATAGTTCATGTCTCGGTAACCGCGGCCGCGGCGGAGCAGAGCTTTGATGTTGCCATTGACGGCTTCTACCACACCCATCGGTACCTTTGTCCGGCAGTAGTTCAAGATCCCCTCGAGATGAGCCAGCAACATGCCGGCTAGTTTCTCCATGGGTTTCAGCCGCTGCCAGCGCAACTGGGCGATCCATTTCTGCAGGTAACGCAACATGGCTCCTTCGTAGCTGAAATCCCACAAACGCGAAAGACTCTCCTTGAGGAGATAGGCTTTGAGAATGCGCCGGTTCAGAGCAAACAGAGCGTTCAACTGTCGCCGCTTGCTGCGATCCAGATTGAGCCAACTGGTCAAAAGCAACCAGCGCTTCCCTCGCACCAGATCCCGTGCTGCTCCTCCTTTGCGGAAGAACTCAGCCCGCCGCACTTCGTCCACCGCTTGGCTGGCATGCTGCAGAATGTGAAACTTGTCGTACACGATCCGGCACTCCGGCACCCACTGCTCCAGGCTTTGCCGAAACGGTTCCCACATGTCCACACATGCCGCCCGAATCGCACTTCGTTGAAACGCACTCAGATGTTTCTCGAAGAATTCGTCCAGCGTCTGCTTCTTCCTCTCCCCTCCGAACCACAACGGTTCTCCCGTCTCCAGATTGCTCACCACCGTGAGGAACTTTTGCTTCTTCCCCAGATAGATCTCATCCACTCCCATCTGGCGCAACGCCGGCTTCCTCCGCCCCTTCGACCAGCGACTCAGATAGCGCACATCGATGGCTCGCACCGTGCTGCTGGCCAGACCAAACTGTCGTGCCACTCGCCGCACCGCCGCGCTCTCACAGGCCAACCCCACCGCCTCTTCGAAGCGCTTGCTGAACGGCGCCTTGCTGGGTAACTGCGGCACCTTCTCCGTCTTCACTCCGCAGTCCGGACAGCGCACTCGATACAGTTCGATCACCACCGTCGTCCGAAACTCGAAACACGGGAGATCTCGCACCTCCCGCTCGTAGCTGTCATAGGCATCGCTCAGCTTCCGCCCACAGCCCGAGCAAATCAGTTTCCGGTTTCCTCGCTTGCGCCGTACCCACAGCTTCAGCGTCTTTGCCTGCTCATTGATTTCGTGTCGGTAGACCCGATACCCCGGCCAACCCAGTACTTTGCTCCAGTCCGTCTCTGCCATGCTGCCGAGTGTATCCAGAATTCCACTAAAGGAAAATGCCCATTCCATCAGGAGTCGTTACAGATTCTCGCTCAGAGCCGTACTTTCTTCGGTACTGGTTCTGGAATAAGCCCATGCGTTGCCGCATTGACGTTGCAAGGAGCCCTGCTGGCTGATGACGACGCTTGCGGCAATCCTAGTACTGGTAACGCATTGGACCAGAAGGAACTGCAGCTAATAAAGGTGGCAATAACAACCGTGCTGAATGCGGCAAATTCTGACCCGGCAGCTTGCACCCTCGCTGCGCTGGTGGTCACTAACACCGACGTGGCGATCAGCAGCGGAATAGGCGCGGTCCAGGGAGAGACTAGCGCGTTATTGAGTTCTTTCCCCGAAAACGACAAATTTGGCAGCCTTTGTGGATCGGGCAGCTAGAAAGAGGCGGGATCCAAACCACTACCATCGCGGCGGCTAGATAGCGCTGCCGCGATTTTTTAAAGGGTGAGAGACTTCCTCTCGCCCTTTTCTTTTGGATCCGTGCCAGCGGGATTGCGGCCGGTCCTTGACCCTTGCTAGTCGGGCCCCCGGCCGGCCGAAACCCTGAACAGTGTGTAGTTTCGGCTGCGATATATGGCAGGGAAGTGCGCCGCGAAGAAGACTGGATTTTCGTGGAAGTCCAGCATTTTTTCCTGCTCGATCAAAACGTATTGAATATCATGGCGTCGCATGAGATCGGTGGCATTCGCTGCTCCGCTATAGATCTCGAGGATGTCGTGTTCACGCTCCTGATAGTCAATGCCGTGCGTCCAAAGCCAGCCCCTGTATCCCATCAGGGTTCGCCGGCCCGCTAGGCAGGCGATGGGGTTGTTGTGCTTGTCCGACGTGAGAAAGATCGCATCTTTGACAGTATGGTCTTGTACGAATCGCGCGAGGGCCAAGTCTTCCGAGGAAAACATGAGCCAGCTCAGTTGCAGTTCTCTGTAGACCGATGCAATTCCTGTGATCACCAAAGTTCCGGCTAGGATCACGGCCAGCACCTGCCCCATGCGGGATTCCCGCCAGAGCTCCGCCAGCAAGGAACCGGCCAGGATGCAACTGACGAGGAACCACCAGAGCATGAGCTTCATGTTGTCCCAGTCGTAGGGCTGGAAGACAACGATATTAGTAAGGAGAAAGAGACCGACAAACCCGAGGTAGAAGGTTCTGAGTTTGGGTCGCGCAAAATAGAAAGCAATGGCAAAAACCGGAAGATGAGGGCTCAGATTCTTCAGCCAGAACAGCCACAGCGGCTCGTTCCCTTTCATCCATCCCCACTGAATTCGGAGAAAGTGTCCGGCGTGGGTGGGTGTAATCCAGAGCGTTTGAGGAAGAGCAACAACGACGAGTGGGACGGCGAACATGAACCAGCTCCAGACGGTGCGTTTCCAGCGCTGCCGTTCGGCGAGCAGTTGAACCAAAAACAGGAAACCCGCGACAAAAACGAGCGCGACGAAGCTGTGGAAGTGGACCAGTGGCAGCAAAGAAAGCACTAGCCTGGATTCCCATGTTAGTTAATTGACTTAACACCACGGAGCTTTCGGCAGGCTAGCCGAACGTAAGCTGAAGACGTTTGTTGCCCAACCACGGTATAGAGTGATGTTCCTTGTCCAAGCCAGCGGCGATCAACAAAGGATTGTGGGCACGCTTCTGAAAACGAACTTGGATTTCGGATTCTCCGATCATCACCTGGGCCGTGGCATCAATGAAATCGCGAAACAGATGACGCGAGTGGACACGCTGATAGCCATTCTTGACCTTTAAGGCCAGGAGGCGATAGAGGCTGCTAGCCATGAGGGTTAACTGCAGGTCGCAATCCACCTTCATGGCCACCGCCGAAGAGAGGGCATCGATATGGAAAAAATCAATGCCGTCGGCGATGCCGTTTTCGATCAGCATGCGTTGTGCATAGCGGGTAATTAGCTTCGGCGCTGAGCGAGTGAGGTGGTTGGTCAGCAAAAAGGTGGGTTCCTCATGGCCCAGATCCCTGATCACCATTTGGCGCATTGGACCGGTGTAATCACTGAGCGGGATGGTTTGATCAAGGATGCGAGGTGTGCGGTATTCGCGCGTGACGCCGGTCAACTCTACTCTCCGCCAAGCCGAGAGTGGGAGTTGGTGGACCTTCTGCAGCATCTGTGGCGAGCGCCGGCGCAAAGTGATGAATTTAATACCCCACTCGTTGAGGCGATTCAGATTGGCATGGGTGGTGAGCTTGGAGTCGAAGATTAACTCTTGCGGCCATTTTCCGGTGCGCTGTTTCCACCACTCCGCGAAACGCAGGATTTCATCGTTTTGCTCCTCCTTGCGTAGGCTGGCATTGGCGTAGCAAAAGACGCGAGTCTGGGCATCTTGGGCGAGAAACGCCAGAATTCCTTTTTGCTTGCGGCTGCGCTTGGATACGTAGTGTCTCTCTACCAGGGCGTCATCGCCATGATAGGGGATGGTGTGGAAATCCAAGTCAAAGGAGTCGCCGCGATCGATGCCCAGTTTGGCCATGGCATCGAACCAGTGCTGGATAAAAGCAGGATAGCAGGAGGGGGAAATGCGACAACTGTATTCGGTGAGGAAGGAGCGTTTGGGAATCACATTGAGTCCGGCGAACAGAGCCAGGCCTTCATCAAACACCGAGCTCATGATATGGCTATGACGAGCGTTGCCGTAGAGTTTCAAGGCCAGCAGGGAGCGCAGGGCGGCATCGGCGGGGACCATGCGCGAAGCGGGGAAGCAGAGTTTATCGAGCAACTTCTGCAGCGGGATTTGAGTCAGGAAAGGCACAAATAGAAACAATCCGCCGAAGCGAGTTCGGAAGGAACGCGGCTCGAGGCTCAACTGGCGCACATCCGCCACGTCGGCCGCAGTAGGGCGCAGGGCGGGCGGGCGTTCCTCGTCGGAGCGCCGCGGCAAACGCGCGAATCCCTCCTGGGTGAGAGTCTGCGAAATGGCTGCCGCACTGAGCTGGTGTCCGGACTCTTGCAAGGCATGTTGAATGTCATAAATGGAATAGTTTTGCTTGCGCAAGGCAATGATGCGCTCGCGAACGGGATCCCGCTTGGGTGAGGATCGAGGGCCTTTGGGGATAGTCGGGAAGAACTCTCGCCGCGGATTCTGACGGAACTGATGACAAAGGACGCGAAAGCTGCCGTAGGTATAGCCAAAGCGTTGGGCGACCTCCCTAGCCGGCAAATGTTCGACGAAGAAAGCACGGAGAGCCTCGTACTGGCGGTGCAAGGAGCCGGAAGGTTGGAGAAAGATCTGGGCGAGATTTGTTAGTCTCTTTACTACACTTAAAGACATGTAACCACTATGTCTAGTGTGCACGAATGAGTCAAGCACAATCCGCAGTAGCCCGAGTGTAAACAAGGTGACAACTTAGATGCTTCTTTATTTATACGGTATCTTGCGGCTATGGCTATGCCACGCAGCCGCAGGTCGCTTTCTGGCAGAAGTGACATGACTGCTAGATATCGATGTGGGTATGGTTTTTAAGTAAATGTTATTCCTAACGTTTGGGCAGGTGAATAACCGATACTACGCGGGGCAAAAAGCCTGAAAAGTTAGTACCAGAAGGTAGCATGGGATTCCAGGCTAGGCCGGCATAGACCAAATCCTTTGGGTGTGGCTACTTTTTGGCAACGAGCTTCCGCCACTTCACAGACTGAAAGAGGCGCTTCTGGTCTTGGTCAACATGGAAGGGCCAGTACTCCTCGAAATGCTCTGAGAGGTAAACGGCCCGCAGCCGCAACACCGCCTCGGCCATGGGCGGGGTCCAGCGCATCCCGGAACGTTCCATCCGGTCTTTGACCAGGTTCTTGCAGGCTCCTTCGACCGGGCCACTGGCGATGGGGTAGCCTTTACGGAGATAAGAGCCGTAGCGCATGCGGGCGCGGTTTCGGTAGTAATAAGCTGCTACGGCCAGCACAGTTGCTCGTCTTTGTCCTTTGAGCTTACGTTTGGTCACCATTTGGCGCAGGCCTTTGACAACTTGGCTCACCTCACCCCGGAGGATGCGCAGGATCCGTTCCTTCACAAATTCACGAGCTTCTGGGCTGCCCTCGGGATGGAACACGTAACTGACGGCCCAGAGCTTCTCCAGGACATGCAACAGATCCAGGATCAGTTCGATTCTTGGCAAGGTGGCGGCCACTTTGCGCTGTAAGGCGCGCTCGCCGTCGGTCACCACGATCCAGCTTTTCTGGTGCTGCGGATCTCGCCGCCGCATCTCGGCATGTACTTGGGCGATGAAAGCATCCTTGCTCAACAGCAGGCTGGCCCACACCCGCTTCTGCTCCGGCCGGTGATAGCGTTTGTTTGGGTGCTCCGGCTTAGAGGACTCGGCAAACAAACTCTCGACCACAGACTCGGGTGTCCGGATGTTGGGTTTTTGGGTAAACACGGCACCCACGGTGGACATGCGTTTCTTGTTTCGCTTTTCTCCCCGAGCGAGTCGGACTTTGCGTTGCCCACCGGCAGACTTGACCATGGGCACGCCCTTGCCATCGACGGAAGCGATCAACAGGGGGCCGCTGTCCGGAGAGAGCCGCAGGCTACGCTCCCGGTAAAACCTGTCAAAATCAACGCTGGCGTCGGCGACGATCTGTTCTGCCGTGCGTTTGGGGAGGCTTACGCCGATGGCATCGGCAACTTCTTCGATCGCCTCATCAAAGGGTCCTTTGACGGCGGCTTTGACCAGGCGCCGCTGGATTTCGTAGCTATAGGATCGAGCCGGCAAGCCCAGGACGGCGTCCAGTGGATAGAGGTTGTGCCGACCCGGGGAACTATATTCCATGCGGGTGATGGAAACGGGTCCAAAGACGGTGATCAGACGACGAGAACGGAGCCGCTTGTGGCGATAGACGATCTCCTCCGAAGAGCCTAGTGGGCTGACGACAAGCCCATCGCCCACACAGCCGTCGCCCCGGCTATCGATGTGGGCCTGAAGCATCAAACGTAAGACTTCGCGTCCCCGGCGCTCCTGTTCGACTTCAATGGTATGCAGCTTGTGGGTGGCCGAAGTATGGGAATAAAGCCAGTGCTCCAAGTTGGCGAAGGCATTTCTGGCGGAGCCGATTCGTTCCAGGACCGCCAGGTGGGTGGCTGTGCTCATCGCCAAGGTCCGGAGTTTTAGGAAACTGAGCTTGTCCGCATGGTTGTCTACACGTATAATACTGATAGAAGGGCAGGTATGGCTAGAGAAAAAACAGGGGATCAACGACGACGAGAGCGGCTTCGTCACTACCGGAGCGAATATGTCCGGCTCAAAGCTCGCCTGCGTGAAATCGGCTTTATCTGCGAAGGAACTTTGGTAGAGCGCTGGATGCAGTGCGGCAAGCCCAACTGCGCTTGCGCCAGCGACCGTGCCAGCCAGCACGGCCCCTATTATCAACTCTCCTGGAAGGAAAAAGGCAAAACCGTGTCGCGGCGGCTACCCGCCGAGCACGCTGCGCTTTACCGTGAATGGATCGCCAACCGTCAGCGTCTCCAGTCGATCATTCAGCAGATGCACGGAATTTCACAAAAGGCCCGCCGCCACCTACTGCCGGCTGAAAAAATCAAAAAAGCAGCGCCTAAACCCGGGGATATTCCTTCCTCTCCTCGATAACCCGGGAGTTTCCGGTCATCTCCGCGGCGGCAACGTCCAAAATCACCTGATTTTTCGGGGCTTTTCTCGTTGCCAAAAAGTAGCCACACCCAAATCCTTTCGTTCTGATTGCTCCCAGTATCGCCAGAAGAACCAAAGCACAAGAACGCCAAGAGACAGGCCGAAAATGCTGGCGCGCTGCGGCAGAACATAGTCTGAGACGACATTGGAGAAATGCAAGTTGTGATCAACAAGGCGAGCGTAGTCCTTCGGAGGATCGCGCAAGAACGAAAGCCAATCACGGTCCGAGTTTCGGTAATCCTGCCACAGGTAATAACAGCCAACGATGCTGCCGTTGAAAAAATAGAGGAAAGGCGCGATGAGGGCTGCAGCGGTGCTCCCAGTCATGCTTCGAGCCAGAAAATAGATTGCAACCACGGCTCCCAGGAGGGCTACCAACGTGGGCACAATGAGACTAGCTTGCAGACTCACGCCGTGGCCAACCAGCCAAGCACTCAGCAAATCGGGCAGGAACGGGTAAGAGAGCCTGGTACCCGGGAAGATTGGATTTTCACGGACTGCGGTCAGACCCCGCTGGGCAAAGTTGGAGAGCATCGAAAGATGCCACGCCAAATCACCCCAGGTTGATCCGCCCGAATACAAGCCGTCAGGCTTCCGCAGAAGCATGTGCGACCTGAGCAGATCGCCAAATAGCACACTGAAAAAGGCCAGCAGAAAGATGATCGGCAGGGCTTGCTGGAGCCATCGCACCGGCCGATTGAGACCGGGCGGGCGGAGCGGCGCGTCAGCGGATTTGATTAGTGGCGACAAAAAGGACAAGTGCTGCCCTCGCCCCGATAACCGTCAATCACATACTCATCTCTACATGCGGCAGCAGGTCCCAGACTCGCCAGAACTCAAGCATCTCGGGCGGTGTTCCCAAGGAAACCCGGATGTGAGAGTCCATGGCCGGGAAACGGCGGCCGATCAGGACGTTGTGCTGGCGGAAGTGTTCGATGATTTGCTTCGCCGGACGGTGGGTGTCCATCATGACAAAGTTCGCGTGGGAGTCGATGGGCCTCAGCATGCGGGCATGGCACTGGTTGTAGAACTCCTGCCGGTCATCGTCGTTCCGCCTGACGAATTCCTTGACCGCTTCCTGGTCATCAAGCGCCGTCATCGCTGCCCGGGCCACGATGCCGTTCGCATTGTCTCGGGTAGAAAAAGGACGGATTCGCTGTGCCGTCTCCGGCGAAGCGATGCCGTATCCCAGACGGAGCCCAGCCATTCCGTAGACCTTGGAGAACGTCCGGCTGACGATGACGCGTTCGTCATGGACAGGGCGGTCGAGGAAGGAAGCATACATCGCGGACACCCCGGCGTAATGGTGATATGCTTCGTCGATCAAGACAAAGGTCGTCGGAGGGAGCTTGGCGATGAAGTCCTCGAGATCTTTTCGCGGAGTGAGCGTGGCCGTCGGGTTATTCGGATTACAGATATAAACCAGAGTCGCGGAAGCATTCGCGCGCTCCAGCATGCCTTGGAGATCGTGGCCGTACTGGTGAGTCAGAGGCAGGGACAAGACCTCGGCCCCAGTCGATTGCGCGTAATGCTCGATCGCTTCGAATGTCGGTGACGTCTGCAGCAGGGTTTTCCCTCCACCGAGAAATGCCTGCGCAGTGACACGCAGAATTTCCGTCGAGCCGCATCCCAGGATTACTTGCTCGGGTTTGACCCCGTGAAACCCTGCGATCCGCTCCGTCAATTCGTCACAGGATCTGAACGGGTAGCGGTTGGCCGTACCCACCGCCGCACGAATTGCGTCCACGGTTTTCTCCGATGGCCCATAAACATTCTCATTGTTGTTAAGGTGAATCGCTCCGTCAGGCTGTGCCGGCCGGGTGGGCTCAAAACCGGATCCGCTTGCCAGGCCAGAGAAAGGCCACTGCACTGCGGTTCCTGCCGCTGCTCCGGCGCCTAATGTGCGTAAGAAACTTCTGCGAGAACTCGCCATGTTTTGCCGGCTCTTCTTCCGGGTTCGGACCGGGAACCGGGGTTCATTACACGCCGGTTTGAAGAACAGCCCAGCCATCCTCTCAAACTTCAAAGGCCCAGGCTACCTTGACGTTGTGCGGCGACCTCACTGGATGGTCAAGCCAACGTTGATGGAATGCGACACGCCTCCACTCGATCCGGTGATCTTGAGCGTGTAAGTCCCGGGCGGCGCTTTTTGCTTCGCCTTGACGTTCAAAGTCGAACTGCCTGAGCCCGTAACTGAGGATGGCGTGAAGCTTGCGGTGGTTTGCGACGGCAAACCAGTCACACTCATGCTCACAGTGCCAGTGAAGGGGCCGATTTTACCGACGGTCACGCCGTAGGTCGTACTGGAGTTCGCCTTCATCGTCCGGCTCGTAGGACTTGCCGAGATGGAGAAGTCCGTGAAAACCGTGACCACGAGAGTGACAGTTGTACTGTGACTCAAGGTGCCGTTGGTAGCCGTGATGGTAAGTGGATAGCTGCCTGGCGGCGTCGAAGCTGCAGTGTTTATAGTCAGCGTGGAATTTCCAGAAGTTGTAATTGACGCCGGATTGAAGCTGGCCGTGGCCCCGGACGGCAAGCCACTGACGCTCAGACTGAGAGTGCCTGTGAATCCATTCGAGGGAGTGACAGTGACGGTGTAGGTGGTGCCATTTCCTTGAACCACAGTCCCGGACGAAGGCGTCGCGCTGAAGGAAAAATCAGGTTGCGCAACGAGTTGTACGAAACTTGCGACGGAAGGCACACCTGAACTGTTCAGCAGGAACAGCATGTAGTATCCCGGAGGGGCGATGTTGCCGCTGGGTGGAGCCGTGACCGTGAGTGATCCAGACCCCACGGTGAAAGACATGCCCACCAGGCGCTGGTCCGTGTTGAAGGAGTGAGTCACCGCACCGTCGCGCACCAGAACAGCCGAGGAAATACTGGCTGCATTCGGGGTTTGCACTGTGAACGCACTGCCGTAGGAGATGGCACTCGGTGCGCTGCTGATCGTGGGCCGTGTAGCCGCCCCTCCGCTCGAGTTGAAAAGGTAGGCGGGCTGGTAGATTTCCATCGTGTTGTTATAGGTGCCTCGCGCCGGATTGCCGCCCGCCAGCCACACCGTCGCATCCGGCAGCAGCAAGGCCACCGAGTGATACAACCGCTCCGATGCATTCGCTCCCGCAGAAGAGAAGCTCGAGGGATTGTTCGGATCGAACAAATCCGCATTCAAACTTAAGCTGCTTGTGTCCTCGTCATTTACCGAACCGCCCAAGGCCAGCACTTTGCCATTGGGCAAGATCACGGCGTTCATCTCGATGCGCGCCTCCGACATGTTCGGCCCGTATACCCACTCGGGACTGGATGCTCCCATGTCGATGATTTCCGTAGTGTTGGTGGCCGGGCTGTTCCCGCCCATGATCATGATCTTCGGGTCGTAATTGTTGGCCGGTGTCAACGGCAGCAGAACCGAAGTGCCGTAGGTCCGCGTGCCGCTGTAGTTGGTGGTGGCCACGTTCCGGGTCCAGGTGGTCGTCGCGGGATTGAACAATGCCGAACTGGTGGTCGACCCCGAGTAGAAGACGTTGCCATTCGGCAACAAATGCATGCGGGGATACAGCGGCGGTGTCCAAGAGGCAATATATTGCGTGCTCCAGCCAGTCCCCACAGTATAGATCTCGACCGCAGTGTTCGTGCCGCCGGTTTCATTCAGTCCCGAGAAGCTCATCACCCGGCCATCGCCGAGCGTGGTCACCGTGGGATACCAGCGGCCGTGGGCCATATTCTGCATGTTGGTAAATGTGTTGGTCGCCGGATCAAACACGGCGCTGGTCAGCGCGCCATAGAAGGGATCATATTGAATCGTGCCCCCAATGATGAAAGCCCGTCCATCCGGCAGCACTACCATGCCGTTGCAGAACATGTCCCACGACACGGAAAATTGGGTGATGGTTCCGGCCACGGGATCCCACAGTGTCGCGCCCGAGCTATTTGACGGGCCATAGGGCGGACCCGAGGGGCAACCTGACTGCGAGGGCGGACAGTTTCCCGAACCCGCCACAATCAGCACCTTTCCGTTGTGCAAGAGTGCCGCGTGGATCGGATTGATCGGCATGGTATACGAGAGCGTGCTCCACTGTCCGGTCACGTTCGCCTGAGCCGCTGCTGGTGCAACTGAAATGCTCAAAACCAGTAACAGCATCAACGAAGGCAGAGCTCTGCGAATGATGCGCTTCATGGACACCTCAGTGGCGAGGTCGGAGGGCTCGGTCAGACCTCGACGAAACCAGACGTCGTGACTGGACGATACCCTGGGGCTCGAAGTGGAACACTCGCGAGGGGTTGGGTACGCGGTCTCATTAGACACTGCACGAATCTACCTTTGCAACAGAAATGTGTCAAGATGCAATGCTTTGCATATCTGACCGCAACCCCACGAGCTTGATTTGGGCCGGTACACCATGAAAGACGTGAAGGGATGCCTCGTCGCAATCCAGACGGTTTGTCACCTCTGCTTTCTGGTGGCTCGGCGTAGGCGTGCTTTTCCCGTAAACTCCGCGGTGCTCATCAAGAAAAGAAGCGAGTGGGAATCCGAGCTATCGAGGCTATCAAATGTTGATGAGACGACCATACAGGAGATCATTGGCGACCTAACTTTCGGAGTTCGTAGCCCCATCGACCTGCACTCAGAACTGTTTGTCGAGATTGATCAGAATGGCGACCGCATTGGCTTGCTGCCGCACTTCGGCCTTTCGGCGAGAATCGACGGGAACCTCTTTCGCACACTCGCTCGCAAGGACAACAAGAGGTACAACGAGTTGAGCGAAATCAAGGAGCAGGAAATGGTTATCGTCGATCGTCTGGATCAAAAACGCGTAGCCGATCCATGGATCGGCTATGCGCAACAATCAGAGATGACATGACCCGATGTCGTCCGTCGTCTAGAGCGATGGAAGCGGCCCCGTTCGAGTCTCCGCGGGGGGGACATTCTGATTCAGCCGAAAGAAGTTATTTGGATCATAGTGCGTCTTAACCGCGACCATACGGTCCCATCGTTCCTGATACGCCTCGGGCACGCGATCCTGCTCATCGCCGCTCATGAAATTTATGTAAACCCCCGGCTTCATAGCCGGTCGCAGTTTGCTGAACAATCCGCGAATCCAGGAAATATTGCCGGCATCAGCGGACGCTTCCGACCAGTTGGCCAGCAAATTCATGATGAAAGGAGCGCTGCGATCGCCGAATGCGGTCTCGTCCGCGGCGATCCGCGCCGCCGCGCCACCGAGATAGGCAAGTTCAATCCGGGTTTCTGATGAAGGAATAGTGGCGACTGCCTCCAACATCCGATCAATACTGCCGTCGTCGAGGCAGGCGAAATAACCCGATTTGGTGTAATAGCGCCGGCCATGCGGGAAATCGGA
Organism: uncultured Acidobacteriaceae bacterium; assembly: GCA_963714225.1. GTDB lineage: Bacteria > Acidobacteriota > Terriglobia > Terriglobales > Acidobacteriaceae > Sulfotelmatobacter. The sequence goes on from CAVQNY010000002.1 coordinate 199,907, forward strand.
ATCCGCCATGGTTTGTAGATTTAGGAACGACACAATCTTCGTGCTCACAGAATCCGGACGGCACAGGGAGAGCGCGCGCTCCAGATATGGACGCCCGGCTTCGGCATCGCCAGTCCAAATCAAGGAATTGCCGGCCACTGGCCGTCCGCGGAGCTCGATGGGTACCTTCTTTGTATGTGGAGCGAGACCTAGATCAATGTTCCACTTCAAGTCGAGTGGCGCCTCGGCCATGAACTCTCTCCAGCGTTCAAGGAGCCGGCGAATATCGGCCTCGGGAGTGAGTCCTTCGGCGAGCACCACAGAGCTAAGCGGATGGAGTTTCAATTCGAATTCGGTCACCACTCCGAAGTTACCGCCGCCTCCTCGCAAGGCCCAAAATAAATCCGGGTTCTGTTTTCGATGGGCGCGCACGACGGAACCATCCGCGGTGACAAGAGTAAATCCCTCGACGTTATCGCATGACAATCCGAATCGCCGGGTGAGCCATCCGGTTCCTCCGCCCAGGATGAGTCCGGAAGCGCCGGTATGAGAGACGACGCCGGAGGGAAAGACCAGCCCGGCTTTTTGCGTTGCGGTATCGATCGATCCCAACACACAGCCGCCGGCGATCTTAGCCCGGCGGGCCTCGGGATCGACGCTGACGTGGCGCATGGTCGATAGGTCAATCACCAAGCCGCCGTCGCACGTGCCGAAACCTGCAAGACTATGCCCTCCACAACGGACTGCGGTCAGAATGCCGGTCTCAGAGGCGGCGCGGACTGCGTTTTGCACATCGCTTACATCGGCCGAGCGCGCGATAAGGCCTGGGGTGCGAGCGACCATGCCGTTCCAAATAGTGCGGGCCTCTTCGTAGCCGCTTTCGCCGGGGCGCAGCAAATCACCTTTGAATCGCCGGTGGAGAGAAGTGTAAACCTCCTTGCTGGCTTCGACCATCTCGCGCTCTTTTCGCGGAATGTTTTTCTCTGCCGACAATGATTCACTCTGCTAAACAGTGTTGTGCCGCCGGCTTCGCAGGTAGAAAACAGAAATGAAACCCAAGAAAACAGAAAATGCGGGAACCGACCATTGCAATCCATCGACGAAGAAGGTTGTAACCGAAATCGCAAGAAGCAACAGAATACCGACCACGGTGAAAAACGGGTGACAGCGGAGACGCATAGGCAACCTCAGTAACCGCTCGCTGGTGATGGCTCTGCGAAAACGAAGGTGGGTGTTGAGAATCACCAGCCACACGAAAAGCATTCCGGCGACTGCGGTCCCATAAAGTATGAGGAACGCATTCTTAGGGGCAAAGATGGCCAGCAGAATGGCCGCGATAATCCCCGCGGTTGAAGCCAGCAGCGCGCGATGCGGCACCCCGTTGCGGCTCACCTTGCCCATCCATGCGGGGGCATAGCCTCCCCCGCCCAGAGAGAACAGCATTCGAGTGGAGAGGTAAAGGTTCGTATTCACGCTCGATAGTGCCGCCGTAAGCACGACGAAGTTCATGATCGCAGCGGCGAAGGGTATATGCGCCGCCGCGAATGCGGTTACAAAAGGACTGCCAGAAAGCGCCGATGTGCTGCTGGTCTGGTTCCAGGGAACCATGGTCACCATAATCGCAATCGCCAGCACATAGAACAAAATGAGCCGCCAAACAATGCTCCGCATGGCGTGTGGAATGGTCCGTTCCGGATGCTCAGCCTCTCCCGCCGTGACGGCGATGATTTCCACTCCCATGTAACTGGTGACCGTGATGGTGAGCGAAAGCCATACCCCTTTCCATCCCGCCGGCATAAATCCCCCGCGCTCGGTTAGATTGGCCAAGCCAATCGCGCTCCGGGAACCAAGGCCGGAAATCAACGATAGTCCCACAACGATGAAGGCGACGATAGCGGCCACTTTGATCATGGCAAACCAGTACTCGAACTCGCCCAGGCGGTTAACCTGCATGGAATTGAGTGCCACCAGAGCGGATGAAACCAACACTACCCAAATCCATTGCGGAACAGTCGGAAACCAAAAAGAAATGTAAATGCCGGCGGCCGTGACCTCGGCGCCGATAGCAATGATCTGCGCAACTCCGTAAGTGGCTCGAACCGTAAAACCTGCCCAGGGATTAAGGTAGTTCTCTGCGTAAACTCCGAATGCGCCAGCGACAGGATGGACGACCGCCATCTCCGCCAGGACATAGGACATGATTAGGGCAATCCCTGCTCCCAGGACATAGGAAAGAATGACGGCGGGTCCAGCCAGGCGAATGGTTACACTGCTTCCCAAAAACAAACCGACACCGATGGCGCCGCCAATGGCCATCATGGTGAGCTGCCTTTGGCCCAAGCGGCGGTGGAGACCTTCCACTTCCGGCGCCGGAGGCTTCTCACCGGCCAGCGTGGCCCCGACCGCTGAACGTGGTTGATCAGTCATAAGGCCCATACTCCAGAGATTACAGGAGATTTCAACCATCATGTACACATCACGTACCACAACCGAGGAAAAGTCACCGGCCCCCGTATTTCAGGGCATGAAACTTTATGTCCGTCACAAAAACGACTGCAAGCACAAGAAGAACCGCAACCACAGCAATTGCGGATGTCCAATTTGGTATCAGCACCAACGCAGGCGCTGGAGCGCAGGCACCAACAACTGGGAAGACGCGATGAAGCGGGCGGCCATAGAGGTCGGGAAGCCCGCCCCCTTGAAGGGCAAGGACACCACGCTGGTTAACGCAGTAGAGAAGTACCTGGTCAAGCGCAGCAAGAAATTGCAGAGCGCGGACGGCGCCCCTTAGGAGCCTTACATAAATAAGTTCCCACACTACGATTAGGCTGGACATTTTCTCGGTCTGGTGATAAAGCACACTGGGAGACCCTGCAGCAAGGAGGATCCCCCACTGATGCCCCACAACGATTGGCGAGGCAGCAAACAAGAGAAGCTGCGCCTGTATTGGAAAGTACGGGAGGAACGGAAACAGGTGGTGCGAGAAAAATATGAGCGGCTGCAGCCGCATTTGGGAGAACGAGGAACGAGGTTGTGGGCGGCCAATGAAGCGCTTTCGTTTGGGCGGGGAGGAGTGCGGGCGATAGCCGAAGCCCTGGCCATCACTCCTAAGACCATCTTGCAAGGCAAGCGCGAACTGCAAGCCCAGCCGAGCCCGAGCCGCGATCTTGAGGGAGGCCGGCACCGTCGCCCCGGGGGAGGCCGGAAGTCGATCCTCGAGAAACATCCGGAATTGCGCAGCGTGATCGAGCAGATCGTGGATCCGGCCACGCGCGGAGATCCGATGAAGCCGTTGCGCTGGGTTTCGAAAAGCTTGCCTCACCTTGTGGCGGAACTCGGTCGCCAAGGCTACCAACTTAGCCTCACCAGCGTGAGCAAAATCCTGTACGAGGAATTGGGTTATGGCATGCAAGGGTTGCGCAAGACCCGAGAAGGTTCCTCGCATCCCGATCGGGACGCGCAGTTTCAATACATCAATCGCCAGTGTCAGGAATTTCAACAGCGGGGTCAGCCCGTGATCTCTATAGATAGTAAGAAAAAGGAACTGGTGGGGGATTTTAAAAACGGCGGTCGGGAGTGGCACCCCAAGGGCAAACCCGAATCGGTTCGCGTGCACGATTTCGAAGATAAGCAAAAAGGCAAGGTCACACCCCACGGCGTGTATGACATCGGGCGAAACCAAGGATGGGTGACCCTGGGGATAGATCACGACACCGCCGAATTCGCCGTCGATTCTATTCGTCACTGGTGGAGGCGCATGGGCCAGCCCACCTACCCTGCGGCCCAGGAACTGCTAATCACTGCCGATTCCGGCGGCAGTAACAGCTATCGAGCCAGACTCTGGAAGTGTCAACTGCAGAAGCTAGCGAACGAGACCGGACTCCGCATCACGGTCTGTCACTACCCTCCCGGAACCAGCAAGTGGAACCGAATTGAGCATCGCATGTTTTGCCACATCACCGCCAATTGGCGGGGTCGCCCCTTGGAAACTCGTGAGGTGATCGTCAACCTGATTGCCAACACCCAAACTAGCAAGGGCTTGACCATCCAAGCCGACCTCAATGTCAATTCTTACGCGAAAGGGATCAAAATATCCGATGAAGAAATGGCAAGGTTGAACATCATCCCGGCGGACTTTCATGGGGAGTGGAACTATTCCCTGTCACCCAGAGTCAGCACCGCCTGAGAAATTTATTTGTGGGAGATTATTTCTGGAAGGCTCCTTACGTTGACAGGTGGCTCCTCCGCGACGGCAGCAAGAACCAGCCCAGCCTGCTCCAGTGGGCCGAGAAAGAACGGGTTCGTGAAGCTGGAGGACAACACCGCCATGGACGTGGATGCGTGGCGCGACACGTGGACCTTCCGCGAGGGGTCCTACTCCCAGCGGGTCCACGGCGCGGCCATCAAGCGTTTTTTCACCTGGGCCGTGACCTTCGACCTCTTGGAACGGAATCCCTTTGACAAGCTGGACCCGCTGGAGTTGAAGCCGGTGCCCACGCTGCCGCTCTCGCCGGAAGAGGTTGACCGCCTGGTCGGCGCCGCGAGCCAGTGCACGAACGGGGAAACCCTCGCCACCCTCATCCTGCTTATGCGCTGGTCGGGGCTGGCCATCAGGGACGCCTCCTGCCTGAGGCGGGACGCCCTGCTTGCGGACAATTCGATCAAGACGCGCCGGCAGAAGACCAACGAGTATGTCTACGTGAAAATCCCGGCCGACGTGGCGGAGCGCCTGCGGGCCGTCGGCTCCATCAACCCTGCGTACTTTTTCTGGAACGGGCGCACCACCGCCAAGGACAACGCTACCGTGTGGGGCAACCGGATACGTGCGGCCTTCGACCGTGCGGGGATCACGCCTCGGGGGAGCCATCGCTTGCGCGACACTTGCGGCTGCGAGTTCCTGAACGCCGGGGGCTTGATGCAGGACCTGTCCAAGCTGCTGGGGCATAGCAGCATCAAGACCACGGAGCAGCCAGGAGCATCTGAACGGCGTGATGGACGAAAATTTGGCGGCGCAGGAGGCTGCCCGGATGGAGCGGGCGGCGGCAGCCACGACTACCGCGATCCAATAAGGACCGCTTGCGAACCATGGGGGGCGCTCCTAACCAGAGAGCGCCTTTTTGTTTCCCTCGAAACTTGACGCTTGACGACTTCACGCTATGTGAAGTAGTATTAGCGAATGTACATCGTCACGGAAAAGCACCTGAACGAGGCGATGGCAAAATACAAGGACGCGGCGCACGAAATCGAACTGTGGAAGGCCGTCGTCAAGGAAGCACGCTGGCACCATTTCGAGGAAGTGCGGAGCATCTTCAAGGACGCCGATCCTGTGGACGGCTATGTCATCTTTGACTTCCGCAACAATCGGTATCGGCTTGTCACGGTCATCCACTGGGCAAAGACGACGAAGAAGAAGCAGACCATGGGGCATGTCTATATCAGGTCTTTTTTGACGCACAAGGAATACGACAATCCCGCAAAATGGGACCCGTACAAGAGGAGAAAAAAATGAGCACAGCGCCAATTCTAGCCAACCCAGCCAAGATGATCGCCCGAGGAGCGCCCCGCGTCATTCACAATGACGAGGAACTGGCGGCCTATACCGACGCGCTTTTCAAGCTCACTGCCCTGGAAAGCCCCACTCCCGACGAAGAGGAAGCAATCGAACTCCTCACCGTGCTGGTGCAACGATACGAAGCGGAGCATTACCCCGTCCCCGCTTCCCCCGATCCGGTCTCCCTGGTGCGGTACCTCATCAAAAAAGGGAAGCTGACCCAACGGGACTTGATTCCGGAATTCGGCACGGAGAGCGCGGTCAGCATGTTCCTCAGCGGGCAGCGGAACCTCACCGTCGAACAGATTCGGAAGCTCTGCGCCCGCTTCAAGCTCGGGGCCGATGTTTTCATCGCCCGCACCAAGGGGGCGGGGGTTGGGGGCGACTAGCCCTTCTTCTCGGCCGCCTTCCGCTGCTTCCACCACGCCCGGACTTTCCTGCTGATCCTCTCCCTTTCTGCCGCGCTGGGCACGCGCCCCTCCCTCTTGGGGCCGTCGGGCTTCTTGTGGTGGCTGCGCTTGGGCGGCGCTTCTCCATGCTCGCCGAGGATGCGGGCAAATACCGTGATGGCGGAGTCCAAAGCGGCCCTTTCCAACTGGAGGGACTTCAGGAGGACATCGGCATCAATCATTTTGCCCATGGGCATTGTAAGGACAGCGGCAGGTTCAGAGATGGATTGGTTTCCACATTAATATCGGAACCTGCCGCCGTCCAACTTGAGGGCGAGGGCTTCACAAGATGTATGGGCATCAATCCAACTCTGGAAGCCCACGCCCAACTCGTTAACTCTTGGGACCCTCGTCGCCCTCCGTCGGCGGCTTGGGCGGCGGGCCGAACTCAGCCTTGAAATTCGCGTCGTCCATTTCTGCCAACTCGTCCCCGCTGTCAACTTCCTTTTGCAACGACGCCAAGATGGGCTCGCTGCGCAGCCTCAAGTTCCTGGCTGAGCCGCTGGATTTCGGGCTGGAGCATGCCGCAAATCATCGCGTTCTGCTCCGCCGTCAATACCTCGTTTTCTTCCAAAAAATCCACCTCGCTGATCCAACGCATAAGAATGATGCGAGCCTTGGTCATGGACCGCAGGAGCCGCTTGCGCCTGTGCTCCGCGATCAGGTTCACATCAAGGAACAGGTTCGTGGCGTCGCGGGCGTTGCGATAATTCCAAAGGTAACAAGCGGAAGCACAGGCGGTTCGCGACATCCACGATCCGCCGGGTCTCCCTGCATCCTCGGCGTACGTCTACTGGGCGGTCTTCGTCTCTAGCCATACCTCCTGCCCGTTTGGGTTATCAAATCAAACTGTGTGATAACCTGAAAACCTATACTCCCCTCCCCTGCGGGTTATCAAATCGCCTCGCGTGATAACCTTGATAACCTTAAGGGCGGGGAGGGGCTCAATGGAAGCATGGGTCTCGCCTGACCTGGATGACCCTCCCCGCCCAACCCGTAAGAACTTGCGGCGGAGGGCTTCAACGGAGTTCTGGGTTTCAACCATGTGATGGCAGCCGCCCCACCTGCCGTTCCAACTGACGCATACTACCTTGGTGTTTTTGGGGGAAATTGCTGCGAGGAAGAAGGCCTGCGGGCCCAAGAAAAACTTTGAGTTAAAAAGGCCGAGGACGATCATCCCTGCCCATGGGGTTCGCAGAATTCGCGGCTTGAGGGCGACGGCGAAGCCGCAGGCAAGAATGGGGTCAATTTTTCTCTTGACAGGATTTGGGCTGTCTGCCCCCGGAATAAAAGCCCAGCTTTTTGTACACGCCTTTGTACACAGGACGTACATAAAAGTAACTTTCAAGCCTTATAGCCGTTTTCCCGAGTTTGTTGGGGTTTTCTGCCGATGGGGGCTATGAGCCCGCAAACATTGGGGTCAGGAGGGCAAGGTGGCCCAAGCCCAATGTTTACAAGGCTTACGAATTCCCTTGACAAGCTTCAGTCATAACTGCCAACACTGGCAGGGTCCAGGACCATACGATCGATATTGTTCTGGAGAACTTCCGCGACTGCCTTCACATCGTCCAATGTGTTGTACACGTGGAACGATATTCGCAAGCCGTCATGACGGTTCGATGCGACGATACCGCTTTCAGCGAGCTTCTCGACCAGCCAGGTTGAATCTTTGCATTCGAATACCACCAGTGGCCCAGCGCTGCCAGCGGGCGTTTTGGCGCGAATGCCCAGGTCGCGGGCGCAGCTCAATAGCGATTGCGTGAGTCTCTGGATATGGGATGCGATATTCTCCATGCCGATTTCTCCGAGCAGCTCGAATCCCGGCACCGCCGCATACACATTGGGCACGGAAGGGGAACCTGACTCGAATCTTCGCGCGGTGGGCGATAAATCGATATGTTGGGGATCGAAGGCGAACGGATTGGTTTGCGCAAACCATCCGGTAATTGTCGGAACCAACGATGAGATGAGTTCTTTGCGCACGTACATGAAAGCGAGCCCGGGAGGGCCGAGAAGATATTTGAGAGTTCCGGTTACAAAAAAGTCCACGTCCAGGGCTTTTACGTCAACCGGGCGGGTTCCGCAGTCCTGGTAATCATCGAGCATTACGAGAGCGCCCGAGCGATGGGCGATTTGCGTGATGGCGTTTACCTCAGAACGAAATCCGTTCTTGAAGCAAACGTGCGTGAGCGGCACGATGAGCGTATTGCGGTCGACCATCTTCTCGTAATTGACAGCCGGAATGCGGTTGCCTTCCGATCCCACAAATTGCACCTCGGCGCCTCGAACACGTTGCGCGAGCCAGACATGGCCCATGGTAGGAAATTCGAACTCACCCATCACGACTTTCTTCCGTTCCCGGAAATTCAGCGCGCTGGCGACGCTGTTGATCGCCGCCGAGGCGCTGGTCACGATGGCCACCTCATCCGGGCTGGCGTTGATGAATTGCGCAAACGCGGTTCGCGCCTCCTCATACCGGTTTACCCACGTCTCCCACGGCGAGCCTTGCTCGTGCCAACTCGCAAGGTAGTCCTCCAGACCGGTCTCGACGGCATCCGACAGCGCCCCTTGGGAGCAACTATTGAGATAGATTTTGCGTCGGAAGATGCTGAAGCGAGAACGAATCTCCTGAATTTGCTTGTCGGTCAGCATGAGTTGTTCCTTGAGTGTCAGCGCGGAAGTCTTGGGGAACGAGCAGCGCCCAACCTATACCCCGCTCGAGCACTCGTCAAGAGCGCACTTTCGAACAGAGCGCACTTTGCACCTTTGAGGATAGAATGTGTTCTCTTCGTTTGCCGCCATAGAAAGAGAGCTTCGAGGGTCCGCGGCCGGGAGCGGCGACGGGCGCGACGACGTCAAGCATGACAGCGAACCTATGCCGGTATCTTTGAGTAACTCCAGGCTGATCTACGACGCTTTGAAGGAGTGCGACATCCGCCTGGTCTCAGCCCTGCCGGAGACCTGGTTGGTGCATCTCCTCCGGTTGGCGGACGAGGACCCCGAGATGATTCTAGTGCGACTGGCAAAGGAGGAGGAAGGGGTCGGCATCTCAGCCGGAGCGCACTTTGCTGGGGTCAAGTCGGCCATGCTAATGCAGAACCACGGCTTCCTGGCATCCATCAACGGCATCGTCTCTTTCGCCCATCTATACAAAATTCCTCTCTTAATGCTGATCAGCTATCGTGGCTCCTTCGGCGAACGCGACCCGTGGCAAACGCAAGGCGGCAACGTCACCGAACCGCTCTTGCGGGCGCTGGGCATCCCTTATGCTTTCCTTGACGCGGTCGAGACCGTCAAAAAGCGCATCCGGCAGGCGCAGACTCTCGCCGAAAGCAGTTTGCAGCCGGTTGCCCTTCTGTTGACGCGCGACCTGATGTGGGAGGAGTGATGCTCCGCCTTGATTGTCTTCGGTCGGTTTATTCGGAACTGGAAAACTATCTCGTCGTCACGATCATGGGAGCAGTGGCGGCTGAGCTGCAGTCCTTGGGTCACCGTCCTAATTTCTTCTACCTGCAACATGCGATGGGACTGGCCTCTTCGACTGGGTTGGGCCTGGCTCTGTGCCTGCCGGAACAAAAAGTGATCGTATTCGATGGCGACGGTTCGCTTTTGATGAACCTCGGCAGTCTTAGCACGATGGCGCGCTACCGCCCCAAGAAACTGGCCCACGTTGTTTTCGACAACGAAAGCCTGCTCTCGGTCGGGGGTTTCCCAACCGCGACCAGCACAGGTACAGACCTGGAAGGGATCGCCCGTGCCGCCGGCATTCCGCGAGTGGCTACCGTTCGTAGTGTGGAGAGTTTTAAAGCCGGCGTGAGCGACGCCATGCATGGCAACGACCTCACAACCATTATCGCCAAGGTCGAAGCCGCGGGTCCCGCCGCTTACGTCACCGACCTGTCGTTGCTGGAGAATCGGTTTCAATTCCGGCGGCATATTCAGTCGCTCAAGCAGCGCGAATGATCGGGAAACGTGGTGCGGATCCCAAATCGAGCATCAAAATGCCGAACCCAAACGCTTGTGAGGTACGCCAATGTCGAACGTCCTGGCTAAACTGCTTGAAGAATTAAACGCTGACCGGCTGCGGGTCGTGGATCTGACCCAGCCCTTGAGTCCGCAGACGCCTTTGCTGCCACTGCCATCGCAGTGGAACAACACGCCCGCGTTCAAAATCTGGGAACTGTCGCGCTACGATGAGCGCGGTCCCGCCTGGTACTGGAATGGGTTTGAGACCGGTGAGCACACCGGCACCCATTTTGACGCTCCAGTCCACTGGGTCTCTGGGAAAGATCTTCCGGACAACACCGTGGACCGCATCCCGCCAAAGAAATTTGTCGGCCCCGCCTGCGTGATCGACATCAGTGCGGAGGTGGCAGGAAACCCAAACTATCTGCTGACGCTAGAGCGCGTCCGCCAGTGGGAAGAACAGTACGGCCGTATCCCGGCGGGCGCATGGTTTCTCTTGCGCACAGACTGGTCGAAGCGGACGGACCCCAAGGACTACATCAACCTAAAGCAGAATGGACCCCACACTCCGGGATTGGCCAAGGAAAGCTCCGCCTTTCTTGCCCAGCAGCGGGATGTGCTGGGCGTCGGCGTGGAGACGGTCGGGACCGATGCCGGTCAGGCCGCCACCTTTGACCCACCCTTCCCGAACCACTACCTCATGCACGGCAGCGGCAAGTTTGGGCTGGCCAGTCTGTACAACCTTGATCAGCTTCCGCCGACCGGCGCCATCGTTATTGCGGCGCCATTGAAAATCGTAGGCGGCTCCGGCAGTCCGCTGCGGGTCATTGCCATCACGCCATGAAGCACGGTCGAGCTCGGCCTGGGCTGCGGCTAAGCCGGATACCAGAGAACGGAATACGGTCCGATTCCACGGGGTCAGCGGGAGAAAGCGTGGCAACCATGCAAGAAAATTAGCTTGCATCCCCGCTCCGGCGGTGCTTTATCGTGATACGTTGTTTTGCAACTCAGACCGTCCGGCTAGCACGCACGAAGACTGCTAACCATCTTGAGAGTGGAAGCGGCTCGACCGCCGCGCCTTCATGCCGATGATCGCCAAGCCTTCGCCCATTGACTGGCCGCCGAAGCCGGACTACCGACAGGTGGTGGAGAAACCTGCCTGCATTTCTCCGAAAATTGCTGGAAATCGCAGCAATTCTGCAAATTTTACCCTCAACCCGGACTGGAGAAAGTGTCCCGCTGAACTCTGTGAACCAGCTTTGCCGCCTTTTTCTCTGCAGGACCCATTGACAGTCCGGCTTCAACGCCCCCATCAGGCGAATGCAATGCGACGCCGTACGATCCTCGTCGGCCATGATCCCTCAACTCTTTCTAACATGCCCTTTCGGGACCTTCCGCAGTTAATGTTCAAGGACTACCGTAGTATTCATTCAAACTTCGGGAGCTGTTGGAACAAGAGTGATTAGGTCCCACATGAAAAACCTCCCCGCTCGCTCGAATGCGCTCGTTGTCGTGCTCGCCTTGGCAACCATGCTGGGCTGCCAGGGAGTCAGCACCAGCAAAACCGCTTTGCAAAGTACGCAGAACCCCCTACCAGGCGCACTCAGTGCTGCGCCGTCGAGCATAACCTTCGGCAACGTGCAGACTGGGACGAGCCAATCTCTTTCTGACACGCTCAGCAATACTGGCGGAACAAGTCTCACCATTACCCAAGCGACCGTTTCTGGGGCCGATTTCAGCACCACTGGCCTAAATCTGCCATTGACACTGGCCCCGGGACAAAACACCACGTTTAGCATTGGCTTGAGTGCGCAGTCGGCAGCTAGCGTGAGCGGGAATCTGGCAATCACGTACGACGGCTCAGGCAGCCCGTTGAATATCGCGCTTTCCGGAACGGCGGTCGCGGCGGGGAGCCTGACCGGGAATCCAGACAGCTTGAGCTTCGGCAGTGTGCTGGTGGGCGCGAATCAGACACTGACCGAAACCTTGAAGAACTCCGGGAGCGAGAATCTCACGATCTCGAAAGCGACGCATACCGGTGCGGGTTTCAGCTATACCGGATTGAGCCTGCCGCTCACGCTAGCGCCGAATCAGAGCACCACATTTGGCGTCGTTTTTACGCCGTCGACGGCAGGCGCCGCCAATGGGATTCTATCGATCACTCTAAGCGGATCGAACCCTACACTCGATATTGCTCTTTCTGGAATAGGGGTGTTGCCAGGTCAAGGCACGTTGAATGTTAATCCGGTTAACGTCGGGAGTGTCGTGGTCGGGACCAGGGGCAATCAGACCGGGACGCTCACTGCCACCGGGGCAAGCGTATCGGTATCTTCGGTCAGTTTGGGTGGTACCAACGCTTCCGAGTTTTCTGTCAGCGGCCTCTCCTTTCCTGTGACCGTTACAACGAGCCACCCTGTATCTTTCACTGTGACTTTCGCACCTGGCGCTAGTGGCGCCGCTTCGGCGACGGCCTCCTTTGCCAGCACTGCGTCCAACTCGCCAAGCGACGCAACTCTCACGGGCACCGGCACGACGGCAGCCGTCTATAGTGTCGGCTTGTCATGGACGGCTAGTACCACCTCGGGCGTCACCGGCTACAAAGTCTATCGCTCCGTCTACGGCGGGAGTGGCTGTGGTTCCTTTTCGAACATCGGTTCCACGCCAAGTTCCGTCACGACGTATACCGACAGTGTGGTGGTCGACGGCACGACTTACTGCTACGCGACCACGGCGGAGGATCCGAGTGGCGAAAGCGGATATTCCAATATTACCAAAGCCGTGATTCCTCCTTCCTAGCGCGCGCTTCGGTGAGCGCCGGAAAGCGGGCACGTCCTTTTCGTCCTGTGGAAGATCTGCATGTCCCCTCGCTTTATCCTAAGCGCAAATTCCCCGGATCGATTAGAGACGGTGACTGCTGGTAGATCGAGCCTTCTTACGGCTGGCTTCCGTTAAGAGTCAGGCTAGCGAAGCTTGCAACACCACGTTATTGAGTCAGACTTCTTCGTTGCATTGTCTCGACAATTCTCTGGTAAAGCCACGAAGGAGGGGGGTGACGTGTGCCAACGGCAGATGAGGGCTATGCCAGCTGGTGGGCGACCGACCCTGCCGATCCTGCTCAGGATTTCGCACCACCGCCTACCGCTATTCCTCGCCAGCGTGTTGGGCTATTTTGCTTATCACACGATTTGCACGAGTGTCCATGGAAGCACGTTGGGCAAGCTGCTGCTCTCTCTGCAAGTGCTGCAAGACGACGGCTCCCTTTGTCGGCCGCTGTCAGCCGTGATCCTCGAACTGGGTTAGTTCGCGGATTTCGATTTCGACGCCATGTCTGGCGAGCTGATGGTTACGATGACCGAAGAAGGAAGTATGATTGAATATCGCGCAGCATGAAGCCACGCCCTGACAAATCGCAGTGGCGGTCCGAGGGCCCGTCGACCCCGGAGTGTTCCAGCGACCGCGTCGATGTCTGGAGAGTACGGCTTGACCAACCGGCGTCAACAGCTCAGGCGAACAACGTTCTCTCTCCCGATGAATTGGCGCGCGCTAACCGTTTTCACTTCGAGCGGGATCGTCTACATTATGTCCGATGCCGCACCGCGCTGCGGTTCCTTCTGGGCCGGTACCTGGGAATACCCGCCCTCGAAATACGCTTTGAATATCAGACCAGCGGTAAGCCGGAACTAGCTGCGAAGCAAAATCTGCGGCGGCTGCGGTTTAATGTTTCCCACTCCACGGACCTCGCGCTCATCGCGGTGAGCGCGGATCACCGGCTTGGCGTCGACATCGAAAACATACGCGCTGACCTCGACGTTGCTATGCTTTCCGAACGGTTTTTCTCCGCTCGCGAGCGCGCAAGTCTTCAGGCTTTACCGCAGAACCTCCACTTGCAGGCATTCTTCGCGTGCTGGACCCGCAAGGAAGCCTTTCTCAAAGCGACGGGTGACGGGCTCTCTTTTCCGTTGTCGGATTTCACCGTTTCTACCCACCCCGAGCGCAGTCCCGAGCTCGAGGAGATCCGGGGCGACACTGAGGTGGCCCAACACTGGTTCTTGGCAGATCTCAGCCCGAAAAACGGCTACCGCGCGACCGTAGCCGTCGAGGGCCTCCCTGCCAGCGTAGAAACCTATCGCTGGAATTGACCTCCACTGCTTCCTCCCACAGGATCTTCCCGTTACAAGCCCACTGCTCGAAAATCGTCGCCGCGCCAAACGTGCGTCAACGGAGCTTGATCGCGATCCCCGAAACGGGGGATCACCCGGAAGCCTGGAAGCGGTCTAAACGGTCCTTACCGGACGTTTACTTTCGTTCCATAAATTAGGATGAGCCAAAGCTACCCAGGGTAAGAAAGCCTTAGGCCGCGACGAGCTATAGCTAAGCTGGGGGGCCCGAGCCGATGATGCAAGCCGTTGCAAGGGGCAATTGGTCTGGGTGCAATGTGGCAACTCATAGACATTAAAATGCAAATGTTTGCACACACATACCCGGAGGGCAGTCGAATGAGCCGGTTAGATCGCAGCCCTGCGATCAGGAAAGGCCAACTCATTGGTCCCGCCTTCGTATGGCACATAAGTACCGTGCCATAGACACGAAGTGCCTTGCAACGGTCTGCACTCCTAGGTAAGATCGGTGTCATCAAGGCAAGCTTGCGATAGTCGGGAGTAGTTCTCCACCGTGCGGTGCATGCTGTGATCTGTGTAGGCTGAAAGTTAAGCTGAAAGTTAAGTTGTTCGCTTGAGGGTTTTCGGTAAGGTACTTCAGCGACGATGGTAGAGCGTAATGGACTACATCAGCTTTGGCATTAGATTTGCTTAACCACATGGCACGAGACCCCGAAAACGGAAGCTTGTTTGCGACAAGTGCACAATTGAGTAGGCAGGAAATTACCTCCCCCCCGATTTTCTGCGGAAACAGAAATCACACGGATTTGTAAATCCGGTCATTTGCAATCTCTTCCCCCAGCGGTAGTTACCAAGTTTTCCACCAGTTTTGGGGCCACTCTGCGAAGAGTGACTTAGAGGGCGAAGCTATGGCCATCAGCAGTTTGTCGTGGGAGTTTTCGGAGCCAGTTCCGCTGGTTGGCGGGGAAGCGGAAAAAGCGGAAGCAGAAAATTGGTACGGGCTGCAGACTCGCCCCCGGCACGAAAAAATTGTGACCCAGCGACTGGAAGAGAGAGGTGTGACGACGTTTCTGCCTCTCGTCACCGAAGTTCACCGCTGGAGCGACCGCAAGCGGTCGGTGCAGGTGCCCCTGTTCGGTTGTTATGTGTTTGCGAAGTTTGTGCCGAACCGGTCAGAGCGCTTGCGTGTTCTGCGCGTGGAGGGAGTCTTCGGGCTGGTCGGTGGCAGAGGCGAGGGCGTCCCGATTCCAGACGAGCAGATGGATGCGGTTCGGAGTCTGGTCGAAGCACAACTGCCCTGGTCTTCTCATCCCTTCCTCAAGATCGGGCAGCGTGTGCGCATCCGGAGCGGAGCACTCGATGGTCTGGAAGGCATCCTCGTCTCGCGCAATGGAGAGCGCACTCTGGTTATTTCCGTGGATGCGATCCAGCGATCGCTCGCGGTTCGCGTGGAAGGATACGAAGTCGAGCCTGCCTGAAGTTGTCCGGAAATTGAAGTTGTCCCGGAAATAGCCCTCTCTACCCCTCGGTAGTATCCACTCACTCATGATGCCAAACCCAACTGAAACGCTTCGCCTGCTGGTCGTGAGCAGGGAACCCGCCGTTCTTCATCTGCTTTGGTCCATTGCAGAATCCAACTCCTGGCGTCTGGAAACTGCCGCGAATGGCTGGGATGCCATGGAACGCGTGCAATCCGAGGTATCGCCCCACCTCTTGCTGCTGGATATTCCTCGCGGCGACGCCGACAGCCTGCATCTGTTGCCGTGGCTGCGCCGGCTCCGCCCTGATCTTGCAGTCGTCGTGCTTTGCTACCCGGAGGACGCGGGCAGACAGAAGGAAGCGACCCGCCTGGGTGCCAAGGATGTCCTGGTCCGGCCCTTCCAGGAAGGCCAACTCGAATTCCTAATCCAAAGACATCTCGGGTCGAACGACGATAGGGAAGCGGAGATAGCGAGCGAAGATATCGAATCGCTAGGCGAGGATGAGTTTTTCCTCAGTGTCAGCCCCATCATGCAAAAGCTCCGCGCGCAAGCGGAGTTGCTGGCGCAGGCGGACGTCGCGGTGCTCATTGTGGGAGAGCCCGGAAGTGGAAAAGGTTCGGTGGCCCGTCTGATCCACAAGCTGTCGGTCTACTCCGGGTTTAAGTTCCTGAGCGTCAATTGCGCGGAGATGCCGGGAGACCTGCTGGAGATCGAGCTGTTCGGCAGAGAGCAGGCTTCCACGAACGGGTCTTCGACAGGTGCCGGTCGGACGAGCCTAGGCAAGCTCGAAAACGGTGAAAAGGGCACGCTTCTGCTCGATGAGATCACGGAGATGCCGCTGGCCTTGCAAGCGAGGCTCATCCAGGTGCTGCAAGACAAGCGATTTGTCCGCTCGGGCGACGACAAACCAGTCGAAGTGGATATTCGTATTCTGGCGACCAGCAGCGACAACCTGGATCGCGCGCTGGCGGAAAAACGGCTGCGGGCGGATCTCTATTACCGTCTCAGCGCGTTCACCGTCCATGTGCCTCCTCTGCGCCAGCGCAAGGACGAAATCAAAATTCTTCTGCGATATTCCATGCACAAGCTGGCCAGGTATTACGGCCTTTCTCCGCGAGAATTTTCCACGTCGTCCCTGGCTGCCTGCCAGCATCACTCCTGGCCTGGGAATCTGAAAGAGTTGGAGACATTCGTCAAACGCTACTTGGTGGCGGGCGACAAGGAACTCACACTGAGCGGGTTGGAATCAAATTCCCCGAGCAACGGCAACGCATCTCACCGGCAGACCCTCAAGCTCGCTGTGACCCGGCACGAACCCGAAGAAGTCGAAGCCAACGGGGGCGCGTCCCTACCGAAATCGCTGAAATCGCTGAAATCGCTGATCCAGAGCGTTAAGTGGGAAACCGAGAGGAACGCAATCGCAGCGGCCCTCGAGAAAACTGGTTGGAACCGGAAGGCAGCCGCCCGACTATTGGGGATAAGCTATCGCACCATGCTGTACAAGATTGACCAGTACCACATGAGCGCTTCGGAGCCCTACTTTTCGTCCTTCTCGGCCACGAGGTTGGCCGATGCAGGCCAGACCAAAGGAAACGGAAAAGCAAGTTGAATCAAGAAGCGAGCAGCATGGGCGAGAAGCGCGAAGGAGATGCCATGACCATGACAGGCAAGAGTTTTTGGAAGGCCGGACAGGTTGCAGCCGCAATGTGTTTGCTTATACAGAGCAGCCTCTGGGCACAGGCAGTGGCGGGAAGCGCGGCCACAGCTCCGGGACCCAATGCCGCGCAACCCTCTCAAAAGGCGGACGCACCGACGGCGGCGAAGCCACACGACGACAGCTTCGTAATCGGGAACGACGACGTGTTGGCCATCAACGTATGGAAAGAGCCAGATATTTCACGGCCTACCGTTCCGGTGCGCTCGGATGGAAAGATCTCGCTGCCGCTGGTCGGGGAAGTGCAGGCAGCCGGACTCACTCCCTTGAAGCTGGAAAAAGACATCGCCAGCAAGCTGAAGAATTATATTTCGGAGCCGGAAGTTACGGTAATGGTCCAGCAGGTCAACAGCCAGAAATTCAACATTCTGGGACAAGTGGTACGACCGGGATCTTACGTGATCGCTAATTCCCCTATGGTGCTCGACGCGATTGCCCTGGCCGGTGGCTTCCGTGATTTCGCCAAGCAGAAATCCATTTATGTTCTGCGTCAGAATGCCGACGGCAGCCAGACCCGGATTCCCTTCAACTACAAGGAAGTCGTCAAAACCCAGAGTCCGGCCCAAAACATTAAGCTGCAGCCGCGGGACACGATCATTGTTCCGTAGCGACGTTCCGTGACCATGAGAAACCTCAGTCGAATCTGCTTGGGATCGGTCGGGTTGGGATTGATCTTGCTGGCCGGCGCGCCGGTCTGGTCCCAGGATGAACCACGCACCGTCCCAGCAGCGGCGGCGACTGGCCCGGTAAGCGACGTCGCCCCCACTGACGATACAGGCCGCATGCTCACTCCGCCTCCCGTAAACGGTCAATCGTACTCAACTGCGCCTAGTTCCGAAGAGCGCTCGAATTACCTCCGCGGCGGGCTGGCGTTCACGACTGCCTATACGGATAACGCAGTGGGACCGGTGAACGGGAATCCGGTGAGCGATGTGAGTTATTCGGTGGCCCCTTTCCTAGCGCTGGATGAGGCGACACCGCGACTGCACTTGGTTTTGACCTACGCGCCTGGGTTCACCTTCTATCAGCGAGAAAGTAACTTGAACGAGGCGGACCAGAATGCGTCGATCAACTTCGAGTACCGCCTGAGCCCGCATGTAACGTTCAGCGCACGAGACGGCTTCCAGAAAAGCTCCAACGTATTCAACCAGCCAGATTTGGCGTCGGCCGCGGCCGTCTCCGGCAGCACCGAAGAGGCTAACTTCTCGGTGATTGCGCCGATCGCAGACCGTCTCAGCAATTCCGGGAATGTGGGCATCACCTATCAATTTGCCGCGAACAGCATGGTCGGGGCCAGTGGAACATTTACGAATTTGCACTATCCCAACCAAGCCGAGGTGCCTGGCCTTTTCGACTCGGGCTCGCAGAGTGGATCGGCTTTTTATGCGCTTCGGATGGCAAAGCGGCACTACCTGGGCGCGGTTTACCAGTATCAGCGGCTGCTTTCGTATCCGGCGCCGGGAACCAACGAAACGCAAACCCACGCCCTGCTTGTTTTCTACACCGTGTATTTCAGGCCGACATTCTCGATTTCCGTCTTTGGCGGGCCGCAATACGCAGACCTTGGCCCGCAGTGGCCGCCGACGACGTGCACGAACATTTCGCCCTGCCCATCCCCGGCATCCCGAAGCTGGAATCCGGCGGCTGGAGGCAGCTTGGGCTGGCAGGAACACCGGAGCAGCCTGGCCATCAGCTACGTGCACCTGATCTCGAGCGGGGGCGGGCTGATCGGGGCGGTGCGAATGGATAACGCCAGCGCATCGATACGGCAACAACTCTCGCGGAGGCTGAGCGCGTCGGTGGCGGGCGGGTATACCCAGAATGACCTTTTGGCTGCCACGCCCGTGGTCAGCGGCAACGGACACACGGTTTTGGGAACGGCAGCGTTGCAGCAGCAGTTTGGCCAGCACCTGAATCTGCAGCTCGGATACACGCGGCTTCACCAGGATTACAGCACGGTGGCCGTCCTGGCCACGACTCCGAACACCAATCGCGAATTCATTTCGATTTCCTATCAGTTCGCCAAAGCGCTGGGAAGATAATCATGGCTGAAGATCTCGAAGAAAAAAGTTCGGGCGGGTTCGATGTCTCGCGTTACCTGGGGATAGTCCGCCGCCGTCACATGCAGTTCCTGATACCGCTTTTCTTGGGTTGGACGCTGGTGTGGGGAGCGAGCTGGGTGCTGGCGCCGCGCTACCAATCGAGCACCCTGATTCTGGTGGAGCAGCCCACCATGCCGAAGGATTATGTCACGCCCAACGTGAACGATGACTTGCAGCAGCGGATGCAGAGCATCACCCAGCAGATTCTCAGTCGCACGCGTCTTTTGCGCATCATCGACGCGATGAACCTGTATTCCGGAGGCCAAGGATCGCCCACGCCGGACGACAAAGTGGAACACATGCGGAAAGACATCGGGATCGAGCTGGTGAAAAATGGGCACGACACCATCACCGCCTTCAACGTCTCCTACACGTCGCGTGATCCCCGCCTGGCCCAACAGGTCACCAGCGAACTGACGAATTTGTTCATCAATGAGAACCTCGAGGTGCGTCAGCAAGAATCGGAAGATACCACTAAGTTTCTCGAAGCCCAATTGGAGACGGCCCGGAAAACTCTGTCGGACCAGGAAGACAAGATTCGTGAGTTCAAGGGGCACCACGTAGGAGAGCTGCCGGCACAAGTAGGGAGCAACCTGCAAATCTTGGCTGGCCTTCAGTCCCAGTTGCAGACCGAAGAAGATGCGCTGAACACCGCCAAACAGCAGCGCGTCTACCTGGAAACACTGGTGAATCAGTACCGCTCGCTGCAGGGCTCGCCGAAGGGCGAAGGTGGAGCGCCTCAGGGGTTACCCGCCGTGGACGAAGAGTTGGACAAACTCAGGGCGCAACTGGCAGATCTCAGCTCCCATTACACGGACCGCCATCCCGACGTTCGCAAGCTCAAAGAGCAGATCGCCAAGACCGAAAAAGTGAGAGATCAGATCGTCGCCGACCTGAAAGCCAAAGCCTTGGCTGCCCAGGCTGACCCCAATGCAGCGGCCGCGACGGACGCGGCTGACATGAGGGATCCGTCGTCCCCCATGGTGCAGTTGCAGGGTCAACTCCAGGCCAACCGCGTCGAGATTGCCAACCGCGAGCATGCGGTCGCGGACTTGAAGACAAAGGTGGTTGACTATCAGGCGCGGCTGAATCAGGAGCCGGTGCGCGAGCAACAGCTCTCCGATCTGACGCGTGGGTACGAGCAGTCAAAAGCGAATTACGACGAATTACTGAAGAAAAAGAATGGGTCGGCCATGGCCACCAGCATGGAATTGCTGCAGCAGGGCGAACGCTTCCGCATTATTGATCCGCCGAGCCTGCCCCTAAAGCCCGACTTCCCCAATCGCCTGAAGTTCTGTGGCATTGGACTGGGCGTCGGATTGGCGCTGGGCGCTGTGGTGGCGGGGGCGTTCGAAATGATGGATGACCGGATTTACGATCAGACGGAATTGCAGAAGCTGCTCCCGGTTGCGGTGATCTCGGAAATCCCAGCCATTGCGGCGCGGGCAGACGAGCGAAGCGAGCGCCGGCGGCTGTGGCTAGGATGGGCTGCGGCAGTGTTCGTATCGGTTTCGATCTTGTTGGGGTCGGTGTTCAGTTTCTTGCGCGGTTAGCGATATTTTGTCATGTACAAGGCTTTTTACAGCTTGAAGCGCCATCCGTTTGAGATTACTCCGGATCCTTCCTTCCTGTTTCCGACCGGGAAACACAACGAAGCTTTGGCCGCTCTCTACTACGGTGTCCGACGGCACAAAGGGTTCGTCGTCTTAACCGGGGAGGTGGGAACGGGCAAGACTCTTCTGCTCCGCTGCCTGCTGCAATCGTTCAGGCAGAGCAAGGATGTCGCATACGCCTACATCTTTAACGGACGTCTCTCCCCGGTCGAATTCTTGCAGTACATCGTCAGTGATCTGGGACTGCCCGGCACCAGCAAGAACAAGGGTGAACTTCTGCTGCAGATTGCGCATTACGTCATCGGGCGCAGCCAGAAAAACCTTACGACGGTTCTGGTGGTCGACGAAGCGCACCACCTTTCGTCGGAGATTCTGGAAGAAATCCGGCTCTTGACCAATCTCGAGACTGCGGACGAGAAGCTTTTACAGATTCTTCTGGTTGGGCAGCCCGAACTGGATGACAAACTCGACTCCCCCGGCCTGCGGCAACTGAAGCAGAGAATTGCCCATCGCTCGCACCTGGTGCCGTTGGATTCGGACGAGACCAAGGGATATATCCTGCGCCGGCTTCACCTTGCGGGAAGTCCCTACCCAGCGGCACTGTTCCCGCCGGAGACCATCGCCGCCGTTTATCAGCACTCCCAAGGGCTGCCCCGATTGATTAACACCATTTGCGAAAACGCACTCATCGCGGGTTACTCGAGGCAAATGCGAAGTGTGAGCCCGGACATTATTGACAACATCGCGACCGACTTCCGCCTCGGGGTTCAAACGGCAGAGGTGGAACAAAAGAAAGGGCCCCACGAACTCGATGTGCGGAAAGCGGCTCAGACACTGCTCGAAATATACTCCCGCCTGCAGGCCGAGCAAGCGCGGGAAGAGGCACTGAAAACGCGGGTGAGGGTGCGGGTCCCTGAATCATGAGCCATATATTTGACGCATTACAGAAGGCGGAATCGGAGAGAACTGGGGCCGAGAGTCCCACGTTTTCCCTTGCCACCGAACTGCTCGAAGCCGCCGAACAGAAGATGCACGCAGCCGGTGCGATTGCTGAGCAGTCCGCCGTTGGTGAGCAGCCCGCCGGCGCGGATTCATTCGCTGCGAAGCCGTCCGCTTGCTTTGAGGATCTGGAGCGGTGCCCATTGCTGTCCGTCTCGATCCCGGAAGAAAGCCACCTGGTCGCGGTGGACAAAGAGGAAAGCCTGGGCGCGGAAAAGTTCCGCTTTCTGGCGGTTCGTTTGCGGCAACTTCGGCAAAGCCGGCCCCTGAAGAAGGTTTTGATTACGAGCACGATTCCACAAGAAGGCAAGAGCACGGTCGCAGCCAACCTGGCGTGCACCCTAGCCAGAAGGAAACAGCATAAAACGCTGCTGCTGGAGGGCGATCTTCGGAGGCCGACGGTCGCTCAAAAATTGGGCTTTGGCCAAGTTCCGGGGTTGTGCGAATGGCTGCGTGGCGAAACCGAAACCATGAACGTGTACCGGATCGAGGCACTCGGGCTGTGGGTCTTACCGGCAGGGAATGCCCCCGAAAATCCGCTGGAGTTG
Source organism: uncultured Acidobacteriaceae bacterium (assembly GCA_963714225.1). Taxonomy (GTDB): domain Bacteria; phylum Acidobacteriota; class Terriglobia; order Terriglobales; family Acidobacteriaceae; genus Sulfotelmatobacter. The sequence goes on from CAVQNY010000002.1 coordinate 222,427, forward strand.
ATGCAATCGGGAAAGCTTGCACCGCTGATGGAGCAGTTGACCGAGTGGTTCGACTGGATCATCATTGATTCTCCGCCGGTATTGCCGCTGGCCGACACCAGCATCTGGGCCCGGTTGTGCGATGGAATCTTGCTGATCACGCGAAATGGTACGACCGAACGGCAACCCCTGCAGCGTGGCTTGGAAGTGCTCGAAAAGTCGAAGCTGCTGGGAGCGCTGGTGAATAACAGCACAAACGCGGCGCACAGCGACTATTACGAACGGTACAGTTCTTCCCCAGTTCAGCAGTCCAAAATAAGAAAAGCTGAAGTAACCGGCTGAAGTCTTCCAATCTTGTTTTCCAAAACATCAGCAACGAGCGGTTCGCTTGACTCTACTCCCCCACAAGCAACCAACGGAGGGAATCGTGGTCGCACGACGTTCCAGTAATGGCAAAACCGTAAGCCCGATCGCCGGAGCCGCATTCTCCCGGGATCCTGACATCCTAACTGCGGAATCCTTTCGTCGGATGATCGCGCTTGAAAGAAAGAGAAGCGAGCGCTCGCGAAAGCCTTTCATGCTGCTGCTTCTGGATAGGGGCGGAGGCCTCCCCTCGGAGAACAGCGGCAAGACTCTGGCAAAGGTTCTGCCGGCACTCTCGCTTTCCACTCGCGAAACGGACATTATTGGATGGTACGCGGAAGACTGTGTAGTCGGAGTCGTCTTCACCGAAATCGGCGCCGAAGATGGCAATTCGCTGGCCGGCAGCATCATCACCCGGGTGACCGAGACGTTACGCAACAATCTGACCTCGGAGCAATTCAGCCAGCTCAATATCTCGTTTCACGTTTTTCCGGAGGACTGGGATCACGATAATGACCAGCGTCCGAGCAACCCTACTCTTTATCCCGATCTGTCCCAGAGGGAAGATGACAGGAAATTAGTCCGCGTGATGAAGCGGGTGATGGATATCCTAGGCAGCATGCTGGCGCTCGTCTTGTTCTCGCCGGTTTTCTTGTTCAGTGCCTTGGCCATTAAAGCGACCTCGAAGGGCCCGATTTTTTTCCGGCAACGTCGCATCGGCCAACACGGCAAATCGTTTGTGTTTCTGAAATTCCGCTCGATGTATGTGAACAATGATGCGGGAGTTCACAAACAGTACGTGCAACAACTGATTGCCGGGAAAGCGAATAAGCAGCCCATGAACGGGAACGGCCAAGGCGTTTACAAGCTGACCAAGGACTCCCGGATCACGCGGGTCGGAGCCTTCCTGCGAAAAACCAGCATGGATGAACTTCCCCAGTTCATCAACGTATTGAAGGGCGAGATGTCACTGGTGGGCCCGCGCCCTCCGATCCCCTACGAGGTGGATGCCTACGATATCTGGCATCGCCGGCGGCTGCTCGAAGCGAAGCCCGGGATCACCGGACTTTGGCAGGTGTGCGGACGCAGCCGCGTCAACTTTGATGACATGGTTCGCCTCGACCTGCAGTACGCCCGCACCTGGTCCCTGTGGATGGACATCGAGATCCTGTTGCGCACACCAGCGGCAGTCCTGCTTGGCGAAGGCGCGCACTAAACGATTTTCTCCTCCTAGCCCTCCCCTGCTGAAAGGTCTCTACCGAATATGATCACGAATCTTGAAAAGCCTCGGACGGCCAACGCAGTGCAAGGGCAGGCGAGTGAAGTCATGGTTAAGTTTGGGGTTGTAGGGTATGGCTACTGGGGGCCGAACGTGGTTCGGAACCTGGACCACTTAGAGGAAGCAGAAGTCGTTGCGGTATGCGACAAGAGCGCGGCCGCACGAAAAAAAGTGGCAAGAGCCTATCCGGACGTGCGGGTGACGGACAATGCGGCGGAGTTAATGTCCTCTCCCGAAATCGACGCCATCGCCGTGGTGACCCCGGTCTGGACACACTATGAACTGGCTAAAGCCGCCCTCCAGAATGGCAAACATGTTTTCGTCGAAAAGCCGTTCACCAGCGACGCAGGCCAGGCGCAGGAACTGATTGATCTGGCGGCGCGAAAGAACCTGAAAATCATGGTGGACCACACCTTCTTGTTCACCGGGGCGGTCACCAAAATCAAGCAGCTATTGCAGGACGGGGCCCTCGGCAAGCTGTATTACTACGATTCCACGCGCGTGAATCTGGGGCTATTTCAGCATGACGTAAATGTGGTTTGGGATCTTGCCCCTCACGACCTGTCGATCATCGACTACCTGATCCAGCAAACCCCCGAAGCCATTTCCGCGACCGGTCAGACTCATCTCAACTCACACGAAGATGTAGCCTTCATTACCCTGTACTTTCCCGATAAAGTCATCGCCCACATCAACGTGAATTGGCTTTCGCCAGTGAAGGTCCGGACGACTCTGATCGGCGGCGAAAAGAAAATGCTGGTCTGGAACGATCTTGAGGCCGACGAGAAAATAAAAATCTACGACAAGGGCGTAAAGGTCACCAGTCGCGAAGGGCTTTATGACTTGCTGGTGCACTATCGCTCCGGCGACATGTGGGCGCCGCAAATCGAACAGGTGGAAGCGCTGACCCGGGAGTTGGCCTACTTTGTCGACTGCATCGCCAAGGATGAAGCCCCTTTAAACGACGGCGAGGCTGGCCTTCGTGTGGTCAGGATGCTAGAGGCAGCCAACCAGTCGATCCGCAGGCGGGGAGAATTGGTCTACCTCTGATTCTGCTCTCGATCCGTCTCTCCCAGAATGCTCAGCGCTGCTGTATCGCGCAAGACGATATCCATGACTAGAGCGCACTGTGAAGCTCCAACGGCTGCGGCCTCAATTAGGCCTCTGCGTCTGAAAGTCAGGGGGTTTGGCCAACGGTGATACCAACCATCTTGGTGGCAACGACGTCTCGCTGGTACCCGACCGCCCGGCTGGCCATGGCTCTGGCTAGCGCAGGCTGCCAAGTGGACGCGGTGTGCCCCACGCTCCATCCCTTCCGCAAGACGAGATCGGTTCGCGAATCTTATGTTTACAACGGTTTGGCGCCCTTGAGCTCGTTGGCTCGCGCCATCGCTTGCACCCGGCCTGATTTCATTGTCTCAGGGGATGACCTTGCCACGCAGCATCTGCACCGTCTTCATGCCCAAGAGCAGCGTAACGGGAGGGCGGACTCTCCGATTTGTGCCTTGATCGAGCGTTCGCTCGGTAATCCGCAGAGTTTTCCGGTGGTGAATGCCAGAGCCGCCTTCATGGGTGTGGCCCGAGACGAGGGCTTTCGGGTTCCTCCCACCCAAATCATCAGCGACACCGATGAGCTGAGAACATGGGTCGCCCGTGTTGGTCTCCCAACTGTCCTCAAAGCGAATGGCACCTCCGGCGGCGATGGCGTAAGGATCGCGCACACGCTGACCGAGGCCGAACGCTTCTTCAAGGAGCTCGAAGGTCCTCCATTGCTGGCCAGGGCGGCAAAGCGGGCCCTGATCGACCAAGATAAGACGCTGGTTTGGCCGTCGATACTGCGGCGTCGGCCCGTGGTCAACGCTCAGGCGTTTGTGGCCGGGCGCGAAGCCACCAGCGCAATCGTCTGCTGGAAGGGCGCCGTCCTCGCGAGCCTCCATTTTGAGGTAGTCAACAAGGCAAGTTCGAGAGGACACGCCACCGTGGTGCGCTTGATCGAGAACGCTGAAATGTCGGCGGCTGTCGAGGGGATGGCTCGCCGGCTCAGTCTTTCCGGGTTTTACGGATTTGATTTCATGCGGGAGGCAGAGACTGAAAAAGCGTACCTCATCGAAATCAATCCCCGGTCTAGTCAAGTTGGACATTTGAGCTTAGGGCCTGGACGCGACCTTCCCGCCGCCTTGTACGCCGCGTTGTCCGGCCAAGCGGTGCAACCAGCGCCGAAGGTTACCGAGAAGGACACGATCGCACTATTTCCGCAAGAATGGATCAGGGATCCCGAGAGCCCGTTTCTGCGTTCCGCGTATCACGATATTCCATGGGAAGAACCCGAGTTGGTTCGCGACTGTGTCAGCAACCGGCGGAAGCAGAGTAGTTGGTACTCCCGGGCCGACCGGAAACAGGCCTCTGCGGCGGCTCGTTCCGCCAAGCCCATGACCGCTCCAGCCAAGAGCCACACCGTAGGACTGGATTGGGGAGGCAAGTAAGTCCGCCTATGAATCAGCCACCTGCAAAGACCATGAAGAAGCCGCTTCGAATCATGAAGTTTGGCGGGACGTCGGTGGGCGACGCGTCCTCGATCCAAAAAGTGGTCGAGATCATTCGCGGCGCTGCGCCCGAGAGCGACCTGGTCGTGGTCGTCTCCGCCATGAGCGGCGCGACCAACCAACTGATCGAGGCAGCCACGCAAGCGGCGGCGGGAGACTGTTCGACGTTCGCGCGGATTTTTGACGAACTGCGCAGACGGCACGACGCGGTGCTCAAGGCATTAACCCTTTCGGCTGCCCAGCGAATTCGTATCGCCCACGAAATGGATAAATTGTTTCGGGAAGGCGAACGGCTTTGCCAGGATACGATGCGGCTGCGCGAGTTGACAGCACGGGCGCTCGATTCGATTTCCAGTCTTGGCGAGCGTCTTTCCGCCCCTATCGTCGCGGCTGCGCTGGCCGAATGCGGAGTGGCGAGTGAGG
>CAVQNY010000003.1:0-202204 GCA_963714225.1 uncultured Acidobacteriaceae bacterium
TGTGCTTCGGCGTCTTCGCGTTAAGCGTCGAGATAAGGTCCTCGGCTGCGGGAGGGACATGCGTCTCGTGAGCAATTACAATATCCTTCGCCGAGATTTTCTCGCCGTAGATTCTCTTGTTCGCGTCGTTGTCCGGTCGGATGGTCGAACCCTCCAGCGAAATGCCAGCAAATAGGCCGCGCGCGCGCGAGTAGCTCAATATTTCAGCACGCATCGAGACATCGGTTTCTGCCGACGCGTCACGACCGACTGGTCCTGCTGCCACCGACGCATCTCCTCCGAGCTTCACTTTGCTGCTCAAGATTCCATTCGCACCGCGGTCATTCATCACAAGAAGCACAAAATCGGTCGCTTGCCCGCCGATCTGGAAGCCAACGCTGCCACCCTCAAGGGCCATCATTGAGGGCGCACCCCACGGGCCGTTGAAATTTTCGCCCGTGCGGCACGTCATCGCACCGCGGCCATAACTGCCACCAACTACAAACGCTGCCTTGAGAACTGATGGAAAAACAACCACACAGTCGGCTTTATTGAGGAGATCTTGAGGAATGTCGTCTGGAATATTCAGAATTTCTGTCAGCACCGTGCTGGCATTCTTGAGACGATCCTCGTCCTTTTCTGTGTCGTCTGCCCAACCGGTGATTGCAAGCAGCAAAGCGCTCATCGCGCACGCGAATATCCTCTTCTTCATGAGGGTCTCCTAGAACGGCTATAGCGGTAACGCCCGGCCGCAACCGCGGCTTCGCTCCGCACAAATTCTGCATTGGCACTCAAGGACCGCTATTTCGCCGATATTTTCAATCTGTACAGTCAGCATACTTTCTCCCAGCATTGCTCGATTGTTCTGAAAGCACGAGCCGTGCCAATCGATTTACAGCCTGCAGTTTGTGCAGGGTAAAGGTGCCTAATCAGTCGTGCACTGAAAGTTTCCACCGGGCACTGAGAAAAATTTGCGTACAGCATATGCTGTATCCGAGAGAATTCATCTTAGGGGAACGCGCGCGGAGCTCGCATTCACGATGGTCTCACTGTTCCGACACTGGGCATTCCTGGACTCGCAGACCATCAAGTATTTTGGTATGCGACGTGCAACGGCAGCTACACGTCGGCGGCTTAAGCCGCTGGCGAATAATGTTTTCCGCAACCACTTTGTTGCTGAAGTGCGTGACTGCATAGTAGGGCTTGGCGGTCACGATCAAGCCGAATGCCTGCAGGTCGGTCGTCACATCGATCTTGTCCTTGCCGTTATCGCCAGGCAGAACTTCACCCAAGTTCACGGCGCGGCCCTCGGGCGTGATGGCCCACAACACGTACGTCAGGTACTGCCCCTAACGTGCTAGCAGGCGGCAGGTGCGTGAGTTCGGCGCCGATAGCGAGACGTCCGCCCTTTCCTTCTACTTTGGCATGACCCGCGACTGCGGGCATTAAATCACTACCGCGAAGGTCTACGGTGGTAGAGCCGCCGCGGTGCCGGTGGTTGACCGCCTTAGCAGTGCGCGCGTTGAGGTTAACGCGAAAGACCGGCATCTGATCGTTCTGCCCCGTGTTCTGGTGCATTTGCTGGGGCGCGGCGTCTTGACTAGTGGCAGGAGGCTGGGCCGGGTGCGGAGTATCGGGATACATTGGGGGCGCGGAATTGTCCTGTGCGAACATCGCGGCCGAAAACATAACTCCCCATAACAGAGTGAAAAGAATTTTCGTCATCGCGTTCCCTCTTAAGAAATCACTCCCGCACCAAGCTTGCCGAGTTTTTGCCGCTGAATCAGCTAGCTCTGGGCAAGGGCTTATCGCTCTTCAGCCAGTCGGCTGCGGCCTCACCAGCTGAGGCGATGTCCTGCGCGCCCGTGCGTTCCAGACTTTGTTTCGCTTTCGTGATCCAATTCCGGTCCATCGCAGTGCACCGAGAGCAGGATTCCGCCTTCTTTTATCCTGCCTTCATAGCGTTTAGCTGCAAAAACTTCAGCAACACGGGTACAAGAACGTGTGGGCGCTTCAGGGCGGATTCCGTGCGTGGCAAAGTTCGTACTTGCCGCAACCGGACACCGAAGGCAAATCCTACGCATTAACCGGAGGAGAAGCTCTTACCAACCTCGGGTCTGCCCTACACGTTTCTTCGGCCCAACGGTTTTTTAGAACGGATGTCTTTGTCCTGGAGAACATGCATGCGACCGTCTTCAATGTACTCGTCGGTGACTCGCGAGACCGTCGTAGTGGCCGCGACGCGGCTGATGAAGAGCTGGTCGGCAAGGCTCGTAACCTGCTGAGTGATCAGCCGCCGGTCGAGCAGGGCGGCGTACTTCCACGGTACACAGATCAGCTCGACAAGTTGTCACAAAGGTCTGCGTCCGTTCGCGGTCAGCTTGAAGGAAGTACGAATAGACCCTCTGCCTCAGCTCAGCGGCCTGAGCACCTACGTCCGGATCGCCCGAGCGCTGGCCGAGCGATTGATAACCAAGGACGTATTCCCACATGAATGGGGCTCTCTCGCGGAACAGTTGGGAGAGTTGTTGAAGGAATGTCATCTGCGCGCAGATCACCCTTCGATAGCCTGCCTCCTGCATCCACAGCTTGATCGATGGCTCTTTGGCCGTTTCCGGACAGAGGTCAAGCCTGTCGAGCAGGGTGCGCCCGTAAAAGGTGCACAGCTCGAGGTTTAGTGCACATCGAGCTGAGGTTATTACAGATCATCAGCGAGGCGAGAAATCCGTTGTCACCTTGCGGCGGACGCTCGACGACTAGGCGCTCCCAAAGCGCCAATCAACTGGCCCGGGGAAGGGGCTTGTCGGTCTTCTGCCAATCGGCGGCGGCTTCGCCCGCCGAGGCGACATCTTGCGCGCCCGAGCGCTCCAGGAGTTGCTTCGCCTTCGCCGTCCAACTGCTGTTGTCGCAGTGCACGGAGAGCAGGATTCCACCGTCTTTGATCCTGCCTTCGTAACGTTTGGCTTCGTATTCCGGAATGCCCAGGCCGATCAGGGCGCCGGCGATTCCGCCGACGGCGCCACCGACGCCTACGCCGGCAATAGCAGCCACGATCGGGCCGGCAGCGATGAACGGACCGATTCCGGGTATGGCAATCGCTCCGACACCCGCCAGCCATCCCAGTACGCCGCCCAGGACGCCACCGGTGGTAGCCCCGGCGGCAGTGCCCTCGGGCGCCTTGGTATTTTTCTCCACGGCGAAATCCTTGGTGCCTTTGTTATCGGGAAAAAGAACGGATACATCCGTATTGCGGAAGCCCTCCGCCCGCAGCGCATCGACCGCGTATTCCACATCGGCCTGGGTCTGATAAATTCCGAAAACTGCCGTATTCTTGCCCGCCATTGTGAACTCCTTTGAGTGTTTTCTTGTAAGCGCCTTTTGGATGAACAGTCTGCACAGGGGGTTGCCGGAGAGTCCTGATGAACAAAAATTCAGGATTGTTCGCTTCCGAACACTGGGAAATTGTCCTCAACAAGGTCGGCATTGAGTTTCGTAGCAGATTCCTCAGCGCTGGCTGCAAGCCGCGCCCTTTCAAAACCGGATCGCAGCCGTAGTTTTTCAGGAGTCCACACGTTCGGAGCTGTGACGTACCGTACGCTGTCGCCAGCGAAAAAATGGTTGTTTTGCTGTATGAAAAAGAAGCGCGCTGCCCCGCCCGAATTACACAAGCGTTCTCCTGTCCGCGGCGCGCATGTACCTGGAAAAGCGAAGGATATCGGCACGGCCCAGTGCGTGCTTGTTCACAGACGGAGTGGTTGACTTTAGCAGCAGCGCGTTCCAAGCGCGAGAAATTGCTCAAAAGCGATCGAGCAATTAGACACTGACGTTGTCCGAATCGTAGTCACCAAAGAGGAAAAAGGAGCACCCCAATAATCTGTATCCGAACGGAGGCTACGTTGTTGTTATGAACTCTTGGCAACACGAAACACGGTCGGCACTTACGGCAGATGGGCTGCGTCTTTGCGGTATGCAGCCGACCGACCGCATCAGCTCAATACCAGATACGTTTTGTGGCTTAAAAGGGAGATTGCAATGATTCTGATCACTGGAGCAAGCGGAAACGTCGGTCGTGAAGTGGTAAAGCAAGCGCTAGCCGTGGGGCTGAAGATACGCGCTACCTTCCACTCGCCTACCGTAGCAGCCCAAGCCCCTGCGGGGTTGGAAGGTGTGATCATGGATTACGCCAAATCGGAAACGATTCGTCCCGCATTGCAGGGGGTGGAAAAGATTTTTCTGGTTGGACCGCCGGTTCGGGAACTGCCAGCATTGGAAGCGAATTTCGTCAGGGAGGTGCGCGCGAATGGGCGGAAGCACATTGTGAAGCTTTCAGCTCTAGGTGGACGGGAATCCATGTTCCCGAGCGGGCATCGCGATTCGGAAGAGAACATTGAGGCCTCGGGTCTGCCCTACACGTTTCTTCGGCCCAACGGTTTTATGCAGAATCTGGTCAACTACAACGCGGGCACGATCGGGTCTCAGAACGCGTTCTACGGATGCCAGGGAAGTGGTGCAGTCAGCATGATTGATATCCGGGATATTGCCGCCGTGGCAGTGATCGTACTTGCCGCAACCGGACACGAAGGCAAATCCTACGCATTAACCGGAGGAGAAGCTCTTACCAACGAGCAAGTTGCGGAAAGGATCTCGCGAGTTGCGGGACGCAAAATCAGCTATGTGGACTTGCCGGCGGCCCAATTGAAGAAAGCCATCTTGTCCACTGGCGCGCTGGAGTGGTCTGCGGATGCTCTGATCGATTTGCAGCGTCTCTATCGCGAGGGCAGAGCGAGTCTAGTGACGGACGACATCGAGCGGCTCACCGGACACAAGCCGATCACTGTTGATCAGTTTTCGCACGATTACGCCTTTGCTTTTCGCGATGAGGCCAAGGTCACGAGTTAAACTTTGAAGCAAAATCCGAAAACTTTCCAGAAAGAGAGTGAGAGTTTCTCTGCCGTGGTGCGGCTCTCAGCTGGCTCTCGCCTGCAGTAGCTCGGCCACTTCTCGAATCGCGGGGATGTCTGATCCCATCATTATTTCAATTTGGTCTCTCTATTGCTACGACCCACTTCGTCCTCCGTGGCACAGAATGTCTTCTCATAGCACACCCTGCGCAGCGACAACCATTCGGCCCGCCGCCCTCATAACCGCCTTTCCGCCTGGAGGACGCGGTCGGTCCCTGGCCAATCGAAGAGCCGCTCACGAACTCCAGTCGAAAGGTCCGGCCAGAGGGTTTATGTTTGAGAGACAAATTCGCATCCTTTCGATCGTCGCGTAGCAGAATGCGAGCTGTGAAAGAACGCAAAAGAGACGCCAATCCACTTCGCCTCTCCGTTCGCAATTCAATGCTGTGGAGCTGCTTGAACTCGGCCTTAAAGGAAGCACACGCCTTACCCGAAGTCGTACACTTCCTCCCGCAAAACGGTTCATGCGTTTTTCACTTCAGCACATCTACGAACGAGGATTCTTCGTTACCGTCGGGCAACGGCCCCAGCTCTCAAGTGTAGGCTTGCAGATGCTCTGGCTCGTCGGCACGTCGTTGCGAGCGAAGCGATCACGTAAGGCCTTTGAATCAGATTTGCTGAATGAACAAATGTCGGTTCACCGCTATTCCTCTTGCCACTCGTAACCGGATGCGGGCCGATACCGAAACGAATCAGGTGCTGGTCCGGGCGGTGCAATCCGCTCTCACCCCCGAATATTGCCGGCCCGGCGCGTCTAGCTCTTTCTTTCCCATCAACAGGGCGCCTCAGAGCGGCGTTAGGAGGCTATTTTCGACGCACCAAAAGTTCGAAGAAGGGAGGATGCGACGCTCGGTTCGCGAGTGGATCAAACCTCGTTATCGTTTACGAAATTTTCCCTCGAAGGCGACGAGAGCATCCTCTTTGGTATCGAAGTATTCGCTCGGCCCACCGATGCTCACTCCTCCCTTCACCTCAGAGAACTGCCATCCTCCAGGATTCACGTCAGCCGCTCTTTCAGTCCAAATGCGACCTACCTCCTGTCCTATTTCAAATTGTCCTACTTCAAACACGTCGAACACTACAGTTTCTTGACTGACGCTCGCGCCTGTGTTCGGGCACATCGTGAACTTCGCTGTCATCGTCATCCTCTTCTGGCCTCTTCTGATTTCCATTTTTTCTCCAGACGCTTTCCCTGCGCCACCGGGCAAGGTCTGACTTACGCGGCGATTCTCTCGATTCGCAAGATGTGCAATCTCAGTATCACTCCTCTCTGCATGAGTTCGGGCACGCGACGTTCCAAACCACACTGCAGCGCATTTTGTGGTGGATACCGTTCGGCACGGATGTTTTACTGTAGGAAAAAAAGCCGAGCCCTCCCTCCCAAAATACATAGATGCCTCGTGTACGCGTCACGTATGTACTTGCTAAAGCGAGAGATCTAGCAGCTGGCCTATTGCGTGCTCCCCCATGTAGAGGCGCTGTATCTAGCAACGGCGCGGTCCTAACCGAAACAACAGCAGAACTCGTGCCAGTTATGTCGCACGGTGCCTACAGTATGTACTGTATCGAACGGAACTACTTCGCGCGACTACAATGCCCCAGCAGACGCCTCATGATTTTGTCCGGCTTAAAGAATCGTCCCGAACCCCGCCCGCCCACCTGGCTGGTGTCCTTTCTCCTTTCCTGAAAAGAAAACCAGATCGGTGAGGCCACCAAATAGCATTGACTAAGTTTTGGATCTGCGGTGACGAAGGCAGACAAGTCGCTAAGAATTTTGGTTGTCGATGATCATGAGATGTTCCGAGAGCAGGTCTGTGCGCTTTTGCGGAGGCAGCCAAGATTCGAGGTCATATGTGAGGCCGCCGATGGGCTGGAGGCCGTAAGCCGTGCAGATGAGTTTCAACCGGATGTGGTTGTTTTGGACATCAGTATGCCTGGTCTTGGTGGAATCGAGGCTGCGGGGCGCATCCATCGCGTTGCTCCAAAATCACAAATCGTTTTTTTGAGTCAGCACAATTCCGAAACAATAGCGCAAACTGCCCTTGCCGCTGGTGCACTCGCCTATGTGACGAAGTCTTCTGCTACAACTGACCTCGTTCGTGCAGTAGAGGCTGTGTCAGAGGGCAAGAAGTTTGTCAGCAAGCTCACTCGTTGGGGCCCACACGACATTTAGAGGCAAGCCGCTCGACCGATGGGAACTGTTCATGGCGAAAAAGAAGAACTATAAAACGACCACAATAGCTCGCGCCAAAGCGTCTGCGTTAAAGTACCAATCCGACAACAAGAAAGCTGCCCGCAAATCTGTCTCCGGAAAGACGGGGCATCGCAAAACGAAGTCTTAGGGCCTTCTCGCCCTGCGACAGCCTCAACCTGTTGGACAGGTATTCTATAAATGTCAGCACCAGAAGTGGAGTCTTCATCCGGGCGCGGCGTGTGAAAGCTGATGACTGAAGTCCGCCGCGACTCCGATCTAGCTCCTGCGTGCTCGCTTAGCGAACCGGCTCGTGCGTGCGCAATTCGAGAGCCGATAACATGCAGTGGTGGCGCTGGTGAAGAGCGACGATCCCTGGCTGAGGTCTTGCGGCGCCTATGCGATCGGAATCTTCGGATTGAAATCTTTAGAAGGTGAATTGAATCGATGTCTGAATGATGCGGACCCGCTGCTGCAAGAAACCGCGAGAGCAGCCAAACTGCGCCTGGAGGCGCTGGTTACGAAGGCTATCCCATAGGTTAAATAACACAACCGAAGCAGCACTGGCGAAGGGATCGGGCAGGTGGGGCTGATCGGGCGGTTCGGAATTATTAGGCTGATAGAGATCTTGAAACCGTGTTGCCGAAGAGCCAGCACAGTGTGCTTTACGGAAAGTTAGAGACGCTCCTGCGGCAGACGGTTTTGCAGTGTTTGTTGGATGAACCCTTCGGCGATCATTTCAGTGACAAGGCTTCTGTCGAGAACCGCTGGCCAGTTAACTTCACAGCCAGCCCATAACCTACCAGCGGCAAGAAGCCTTAGCCATGAAAGCGGCAACTGATACCGGTGATACAGTTTCCGTGAAATCAGAGTGTCGCTTTTCCTTATTGAGGTTCTTCCTCAGTTTCGGTGCAGGGGGGAGACACGAGACATTGGCATCAATCGGGCTCGCAATATTATTGTTTTTCGGGTGGACGTTCTACTTCGCTTCGCTTGGCAAGTCTGTTACGGCGATATTGTTTTCGCTTTACGCCCTCGGTGCAGGTCTGAAATTGGGGGATGTATGGACTGAGCGGGGGAAGAGGAATCAGCGAAATACACAGCCGACAGGAGAACCGAAATTTAGTGGTGAAGAAGGCCGCAGACGGCCAATCCTTGGGCTGAAACAGTGGCTGGAAGGTGTGACTCCTACAGACAAAACACGCACTACTCGCTGTTGCTTTGAAATCTCTTTACTCGCGCGAAGATCCGATCGTTCACGGCGTTCGCAATGTCTTGCTCGCCCCCCAAGTGTTACCGGCATGGGCCTCGTGAGTTTCGCATTGTTCCAGGACCTGCGCGCTTTTCCCAGAAAGTGCGGAGCCAATTGCCGCCAAGCGCTTATCCGCGCAGCCGTCGATTTCGTATGCGGCTGTTGGACGCAGTTCCGGCTCGGTCCGGTTGTAGGCCATAAAACTTCTTGAGACGGCATGCTCGGTGCGGGGCCAGAAGCCACGGCAGCGGCAGAAATCATATCGGGGCTCATACCCCAAGGCCGCATTGCCTGCCGCCACGAAACTGTTCTGAACGACAAATTCACCAAACCGCGCCGCGTACCGTCGACCATAGCCCGGCATACCGCCGCCCCATCGGTAGGGTTGTCCGCGTGCTTGATCCAATCCTGCGGAAAACGCTCTCGCAGCGTAGGATCCTACCGTGAAAGGTCTGCCGCAGATAAATCTGTCTTCGACTCTTCTGAGCTTAACGGCTGCAGAGACTCCTGAACCGGGATATAAGGACCGATCAGCCATTCAATCGGAAGTCGGCCCAGTTTTGCACGGTTGGACTCCGACTTTTCGCCCTCGACAGTTATCCCCTGACTTTTCTCACCCTCACCCGCAAACTGGGCTGTTCTGCTGCGCGGTGCATAACGACCGCGAGAAAATGACGACGAGGAACAATCAACGAAATAGCGCGTCACGACCGAATGTCCTTGAATATAGGGCTTCGGTCCCAATCCATCATCTTCATAAGCGTATTCACGAACCGAGGTGTTCGCTGTCCCCGGTTTCGACACACACCTACCTTTTCGAAGTCCTCTGTTGGGCCGAGTCGCAGAGGGCTGCTCACGCTGCCATTCTGCGGTCGCGAAGGATGGACTCGACTGCTGCCTGAAGCGCCGCTTCCATGTTCTTCTTTGCCTCTTCGAAATTGCTACCGTGAACATTGACGGACAGTTCAACGCAAGCACCTTTCCAGCCGTCATCTTCCGTCCAGAATTCACACTCCAACGGCACGGAAGCGGTTACAGCTAGCTTCACAGCATTGGGCAGCATAACACTCCTCCCATCAGGGGCGTGAAGTACTGGGCGATTTCAACGCCGGCATTTTTTGCAAGCACTGCATCGACCTGGCAACAATATCTTGAATGGCCCTGGTCACCTTCGGCGCCCCGCGGCCCTCGCGACACGCGAGCGGTGAAGAGCCCGGCATCATTTGGGGCCAGCTCAAATCTGAATAATGCAAACTCTGCGGCTGAGGCATTCTTTACTCCTGATCCGGTGCAGGAGTTGTCGGAACGCCGCCGCCCTTGATGAGCTCGGTCTTAATGTTAAATTTCTGATTGGCTGCAAGAGTGACTTCGGTCTCGAAGGTCTCGTATCCAGTTAAGCTGATCGTGATCTTCCGTCGCCCGGGCGTCACCAGCAAGGCTCTGCCGACGCCGCCGAATTCGCCCACATGGCCCGCAAAGACGCCATCGACAAAAACCGCTGCTCTCTCGGGGGTCACAGACAATTTGATCTCCGCCGTGACCGCAGGAAACTGTACTCGCAGATCTTTCTCCAACGCCACACGGACGACTTGCTTCATTCCAGGTTGAACCAGGACTTTTTGGGAGAAGTCTTTGTATCCTCCCTGCCTGACCACGACGTCGTGGTCGCCAGGTAGCAGCAGAATCTTTTTCGATCCTTTCAGTTCCTTCAGGTACCCCACATACTGCCCATCTATCCATACTCCAGCGGTTCTCTCCACCTTGGTGGCTCCCACTAACTCGATCTCGTCCAACACATCATTTCCGCGTGCAGAGTGGCGACGAATATGCAGACACAACAAAGAAGCACGCCATAACCAAAGACTTTGGTCCTGCGAGAGCGTGCCATTATACCTCCTTTTCCACGCCGCAATAGTTCCAGTCTTTTCCAATGCAAGATGAGCCTGAAGGAGGGGGCTTGTTTCCAACACAAGATGAGCCTGAAGGGATAAGGCATGCTGAAGATGGATGATCAGCGTGCACGAAACAGAGAAATTAAGCTTGCAGCAGATTGAGCAGTTTCTTTTGGCCGCGAAAGAAGTACGGTTCGAGGCCAGCCAACGGAAAGAGATTTACGGTTGGGTGGAGCGGTTGTTATGCCAACAGGAGTACGTAGGGCAGGGACGGCGAGCGCGTGGCCTGCTCCGGCGGTACTTAGGCAAGATGACGGGGCTGAGCCGGGCGCAACTGACCCGCTTGGTGGGTCGTTACCTGCTAAAAGCCACGGGGCGGGTGCAGATCAAAACCAGTCACCGCCATCGTTTTCCCACTCGCTATACGAGAGCGGATATCGAGTTACTGGCGCAGGTCGATGAAGCGCACGAGACCTTGAGCGGTCCCGCTACCCGACGCATTTTCGAGCGCGAGTTTGGCCAGTACGGCAAGCTCGAGTTCCAGCGCTTGGCCGCAATCTCCAACGGGCATCTGTACAACCTACGCCGCACCCCGTGCTATCGCCAGCGCCTCAAGAATTACCAAAAAACGAGGCCCAGCCCAGTGGCCATTGGCGAGCGCCGCCGTCCCGATCCGGGAGGGCGCCCCGGCTATCTGCGGGTGGATACGGTGCACCAAGGCGACACCGAACATGCCAGGGGCGTCTACCACATCAACGCCGTGGATGAGATCACGCAATGGGAAATTGTGGCGGCGGTGCCGCGCATCTCGGAAGCGTATCTGGAACCGGTGCTGGTCATGGTGCTGGCCCAGTTTCCCTTTGTCATTCACGGCTTTCACTCCGACAATGGCAGTGAGTTCATCAATCAGACCGTAGCCCGATTGCTGAACAAGCTGATGATCGAACAGACCAAAAGCCGGCCCCGACATTCCAACGATAATGGGCTGGCGGAGACCAAGAATGGGGCCATCATCCGGAAACATATGGGCTGGGGCCATCTTCAGGGGCTCCATGCCGACCCCATCCAGCAGTTCTACAGCGCACATCTAAACCCCTATCTGAACTATCACCGCCCCTGTGCGCAAGCCGATGTCGAGGTGGACGCGAAGGGACGAATACGTCGGCGCTACCGCCGCTACCAAACTCCGCTGGAGACGCTGTTGAAGCTGCCTAAGCCACAGCAGTACCTGCGTCCCGGCCTCACCGTGGCCACACTCGAACGCATCGCCGGACTCATGAGCGACACGGAAGCCGCACGGCGCATGCAACAGGCCAAGCACAGGCTCTTTGAACAATTGCGCAAGACCGCGTGAGGAAAACAACGCCAGGGGGAAGCTTCTCAGGCGAGGAGCGAGGCAAGGAGGCTCAAACGCCGCCCCCTTGCCTCGCGCTCCATTCCCCCGCTCAACCCAGACCCAAAACCAAAACCAAGAACAAAACCAAGAACAAAACCAAAACCAAGAACAAAACCAAAACCAAAACCAAGAACAAAAAAACCAAAACCAAGAACAAAACCAAAACCAAAACCAAAACCAAAACCAAGAACAAAACCAAAACCAAAACCAAAACCAAGAACAAAACCAAAACCAAAACCAAGAACAAAACCAAAACCAAAACCAAAACCAAAACCAAGAACAAAACCAAAACCAAAACCAAAACCAAAACCAAAACCAAGAACAAAACCAAAACCAAGAACAAAACCAAAACCAAGAACAAAACCAAAACCAAAACCAAGAACAAAACCAAAACCAAAACCAAAACCAAAACCAAGAACAAAACCAAAACCAAAACCAAAACCAAGAACAAAACCAAAACCAAGAACAAAACCAAAACCAAGAACAAAACCAAAACCAAGAACAAAACCAAAACCAAGAACAAAACCAAAACCAAAACCCAAAACCAAGAACAAAACCAAAACCAAAACCAAAACCAAAACCAAAACCAAGAACAAAACCAAAACCAAAACCAAAACCAAAACCAAAACCAAAACCTTCCGGCTCCTGCTAGACTCCTTCCACAAATCAACTCACAAAGGAGCCATCACAATTCTTGCCTTTTCCGTTCCTTCAGGCTCATCCTTCGATTGGAAAACGCTGTTCCACGCCGAATGATGAACCCGTTTGTCAGCGTTGCGGTTGAGCCGGCACGGTTGCGGGATTTTGAGGGCTGCCCTGCGGTTTCATCGAGCCCGATGTACCGCCAATTGGCGTGCCTATGACTTCACCGGAAACCACCAACTCAACTCGACGATTCTGTTGTCGTCCGGCCGCGGTTGAATTTGATGCGACCGGCTGAGTCTTGCCGAAGCCCATGACCGCCACGGACGAAATTGGGATCCCCTGTTGCACGAGGTAATCGCGCACTGAGGCTGCACGTTTTTCCGACAGTTGTTGATTGTACTCGTCGCTGCCCGTGCTGTCCGTGTGGCCATCGACTTCCAGCCGCAGTTCGGGGTAAGCAAGAAGAATACCGGCAAATTTCGCCAAGCTCTCGCGGGCTGGAGGTCTTAGAGTGAAGCTATTGGTTTCGAACAAAACGTCCGGCATGGTGGCGATAAGACCACGCGCCGTGTCCCTGGTTACCAGGATCGCATTGAGCTGTTGAAGGATCCGCGCCCGCAATTGGGCCTTGTCCGCTTCTGCCTTCTGCCGACCGCGCTCGGCTTCTTCCGCTTGTAATTTGGTTTTCTCATTCTCCGCCTGCAGCGCCTGCTGTTGAGCAAGTGCAGCGGCCTGAGCGGCATCCGCTTGTTGCTTCTGTAGCGCAGCCTTTTGCTCGGTTAGCTCCGCTTCTTGTCTCGATCGCTCGGCTTCAGCTTTGGATTGCGCTTCGCCAGCGGCGGCAGCGTCCTTTTCGTTTTGGACCCGCTCTTCTTCTTGACGCTTCAGCGACATGACGCGCGCTTCCTCCGCAGTCTGAGCCGCTTCGCGTGCCACCGTACCGATCGGCGTTTTCCCCTGCTTCCGCCGGTAATAGTCTTCAGCCTGTTTCAAATCCTGTTCGGCCTTGGCAAATGTGCTGGCCGCGTATTGGTCTGCTTTGGCCGAGCGGGCGATTCGCACTGCATTGCGCGCCTCGAAGAGCTCCAGGGGAGCCTTGCGATCGATTCCGTATACCACATCCTTCAGAGGCTCCAGCTGCGCTGTATATAGTCCCCTCGGCAGCAGCTCATACTTGACGTCAATCGCCTCCTCTCTGCCCTTGGTGTCCTGGCGAACGATATTTTGCGCAACCACAAGATCGCTGGGTTGCGTCACGGCAAAATAGGGCTCGGCGGTAACGATCAAGCCGAACGCCTGTAGATCAGTTGTGACGTGTAGTTCGCTCTTACCTTCATTGAGAATAATTTCTCCCAGGTTGCTGGCACGTCCTTCCGGAGTAATGGCCCAGAGCACGTAGGTGAGGTACTCCAGTCCAAACTTGTTGGCCGCTTCCAGTCCGCCCAATTTTGCATTGATCTCCAGCCGCCCTTGCTTGCTCTCCACTCTCGCTTCGCCATCGGCGCGCGGCATGAGCTCAGTACCTTTCAGATCGACGCGAGTGGATCCACCGCGGTGGCGATAGTCGACCGCCTTGGTCGTGCGAGACACGACGTTGACCCGAAAAACCGGAGTCTTTCCCATCGGCTCCACGGTCTGCTGACCTTGATTCTGGTCTTGATTTGGTATTGCTCCGGCGAAGCCTCTCGTGAAACCACCTGCGAGACCGCAGCCGGCAACAAGTAATGCTAACAATCTGACGTTCATGGCGCTCTCCTTATAATGGCGCTTTCCTTAAATATGAAAAATATGAATTTCTCTTCCCTCCTTGCTGCAATCGCCAGGCGACGGATCTTGCGGAATGCCCAGTCATAGGGAGAGCCGAGAAGTAGGCTCGGCTCTCCACTTGTTATCAGTCAACAAAGCATCTAACTGGCCCTACGCTTCTCCTCTGCCTGGACATCGTCAGTCTCATTTGCCTTCATGGATTCCCACGTCTTCACTTGCTTGTCTGCTTCTTCTTTCGCAATGCCATACCTTACCTGTATCTTGCCCACCAACTGATCTCGTTGGCCGGCGATGACGGTTAGATCTTCGTCGGTAAGCTTGCCCCACTGTTTCTTGACGGTTCCCTTTGTCTGATTCCATCGTCCTTTTATTTGTTCCCAATTCACGGCATCCTCCTGTGTTTGATCTGCATTTGACAACACTTGTCCTCAGTACTCAATCGATTCCGGTTGACTTCAAGTTTCGGAAACGCGCCGCAAGGTTCATTTCAGCGGCGCCCACCTATGAAGAAGCACGTGGCAGGCCACGACGATAACTGCCGCTCTTGCAGGGAGATACATCCCGCGAAGAGGGAAAACACGTAGGTAATTTAGGTGGGCTCGGCCGCCTCTTTTTCATACAGCGATATACCCAGTTTCACTCTGGCGACAGGGTATGCTTATGCGCTTCAAAAGTCTGGAGATAGTGCATCATCTCCTGACGGCGATAAAAAATCTGTTCCACGAACGCGATGCAGCGTAGGGGAGTTCAACGAGAGCTGCTCACAATCATTGGCCGTGAACATGATCATTCGGGTACGAGGAGCCGTCGCTGCGATTTCTCGGGCAACTTCCAAGCCGTTCATGCCCGGCATCGATAGGCATCGATAGATCAAGAACCATGATGTCTGGATCCAGCTCCCGCACCATGTCAAGCGCAACGTCGCCATTTTCTGCCTCACCACAAACCTGCCAGTTGGTATTCGTTTCAATGCAAGACCGGACGGCTTCACGGATAGCTTTGCTGTCGTCGACGACCAGAATTCGGAGCGCCATCCCTTCTGAGAACCCTATTTCGTGAAGCTCACGTGCACTCGCCTTAGGGTGGGCATCTGGCCAGAAGGAATGAACAGCCCACCAGAATACAGCTTAGTTGAAGGAATGCGTGGGAACGGTTGCTCACCGGGAACGGACAAACACCAGAGTCAGTGCCGTAAGATGCTGCTGGAAGAGTGCGGATACGACGTTTTTATCGCTGCCAGCGGGGCGACCGCGCTTCAACTGTTTTCTTCGCACCCGATCGACTTGGTGTTGCTTGACTATCGTATGCCAGAGATGAACGGGGATGTCGTCGCGGACCGCATGTGATGTTGTCCGCAGATGAGGGACTATCCGAAACCACTCTGCGATCGGTGGGTGTACTCGTGTCCAAGTGTCCAAGAGCGAGTCTCCCGCAAGATTGCTAGGGCTGGTTGAACGGTTGAACATGTTCTGGAAATGCACTCTCTATCGGAATTTATCGGAATTAGAGACGGCGGCGCAGCAACACCGGGTCACTTAAGCGGTGAGTTGCTGAAGCGGAAAGGACAACGCCGGTACCTTGCGAGTGCGGGTTTGCGGCCCTCGAATTGGATTCCGCCACTGCAAACCTTGCTACATGTTCTGCGGCCGGCTTGGAGGAATCGTGAAAGGAACACAAATGTTTGGTCGTACGCGACCTGCTCCAAGTGAAGCTTCTGGCCGCGCGTATAAACATTTGTCACGGTTCGCGTCCAAGTCTGAGTCGTTGGTTGTCTTGTGGGCCCCGGCTGAGAAGAAGATCTCGGGATTGCTGGACGGCATTCGTAGGAGTGGGGACGCTAAAATCCAACCACACATTGAGAGGCCGACCTGTCCCGCCTCATCGTCGACACAGAACTGCAGACGAACGGGCAGCGGATAGACGTCGAGATCTTGGCAAAGGGAATCGCCTCACTCGTGCATCAGATCGAAGGCGAAAACCAGCAAGCCGCGATTACGGTGGAGGAAGCCTCATTTGCACTTCATTTCAGAACATCAAAACAGGAAGTTCGACGAGCGTTACTGCTGCTTGAGCGACAAGGCAGGGTGAAGCCGACCGGTCTCGCGGGACGTTGGGCCTTCCTGGCCTAAGAGGTCGACTGTTGCGAAAAAGACGGTTTCCGACGCGCTCCAAGGGGCCGACCCGAAGCGGTTCGGAGGCCCAGCGAACACGTGCATCGAGCTTCTGCGTCGAATCAGCCTGCGGCCGCTCTGCGCCTTGGCATTCGCGTTGGCGTCAGACGGCGTTCCACGGTTCGCGGAAAGAGTAACGCATTAAACTCCGCACCAACCAGGACGACGAATGAGATCAAATACATCCAGACGAGCAAGGCGATGCCGATGCCCAATGACCCATAGATGATGCTGTAATCTGCGTAGCGATTTAGGTATCCGCCAAATAGCAACGTGGTACCGAACCACATGCCAGTGGCTAGAACCGCGCCGGGTAGAACGCTATGCCAGCGCTGGGTCCTAGGAACGGCATTGTGATAGATGAGCGCGATCACAGCGATGCTGGTCAGCGTAGCGATTGTCCATCGCAATCCAGTCCACACCAACAGGAGGAACAGTCCTAACCTGTGCCCGATATGAAACAGGATCCGGCTTTCGATCTGGCTCCCGAAAACGACCAGAATCGTGGCAAAAGTCATGGGAACTCCCGCCAGAATGACCAGGGAACTTGCAATCAGGCGCTCTCTAACAAGACCCCAGATTTGCGGAAGTTGGTAGGCTTTGCGAAAACCTTCCATCCAAGAAATCACCACGCCAGACGCGGTCCAGGTCGTCAACAAGGATGTGCTGACGAGAAAACTTACCGGATGATCCGTTCTGCTTCTCAGATATTCGACCGCTGTTGCGCTTCCAGCGGGCAAAATGCGGCCGAGAGCATAACAGATTTCACGAATGGAAGGCTCGAACTTCCGAGAGCTAGCCAGTATTGCGCCCATGACCAGCAAAGCGGGGAAAAAAGTCAGAATGGAAGAATAAGCGGACGCTTTTGCGATGGTGAAGGCATCATGCTCAAAGGCTCGCCAGAAAGCATGGCGCAGTAAATCCAACAAACGCAGAATCGACCAGAGGCGCGCTCTGCCGAATTGGAGCAAGCGGAATTCGTGGGAGCGCGGATCTCGACTCGATAAATGTTTTGTACTGCTGTGCATAAGAGCCGGACCGTAATTCCCGGTTTTTCAAGATAGACCCGCTTTGGCGTGCTCGCGTCCGGCACAGGAAGTCTATCGAGCGTCTCTCGGCCTTGGTTTGTTGCTGTGGCGATTCGGGATGCTCTCCCTAGTCTCGATTGAAGACAGCGCACTTGGCGTTGTTGCTCCATCAGCTGGCGCGCGGCAACGGCTTATCGCCTTTTTGCCAGTCGGCACCGGCCTCGCTCGCTGAAGCCACGTCCTGGGCACCCGTGCGCACCAAAGTTTTTTTCGCTTGTGTTATCCAATTGTCGTCGTCGCAGTGCACCGAGAGCAAGATTCCGCCTTCTCTTACTCGTCCTTCATAGCGCTTGGCCTCATACTCCGGGATTCCCATTCCGACCAACGCTCCGGCTATGCCGCCGACTGCGCCGCCGGCACCTGCGCCGGCCAGAGCGGCCACGATAGGGCCAGCGGCGATAAAAGGACCTATCCCGGGAATCGCCAAAGCGCCGATTCCCGCCAGCCATCCCAGGACTCCGCCCAATGACAACACCGGTTGTGGCTCCGGCGGCCGTGCCTTCGGGTGCCTTCGTGTTTTTTTCGACGGCAAAATCCTTTGTCCCCTTGTTGTCTGGGAACAAGACGGACACGTCCGTGTTGCGAAACCCTTCTGACCGTAGCGCATCGAGCGCGAATTCGACATCGGCTTGCGTCTGGTAGAGCCCGAATACAGCCGTATTTTTACCCGCCATATAGAAACTCCCTTTGAGTGCGTGTTTGATGAGCGTACTTAGCCTTTGGGTTGTCTGCATCGTGCGGGAGCGCGAGCGAACCAGAGTACGACAACCTTTGGAAACGAGACGACAACAGGGCTCGATCTCCGGGCGTGAGTCCGGTGCGGCGGTAGTACACCTTTTAGAGCGCCCTCACTGCAGTTTCGCGTACTCCGCCTTGGCTTCTTTCAGGATGCGGATGTCGGGGTCGGCGTCTTTCCAGAGCGTGAGGAAATCTTTATAGGCGGCGAGCGCTCGGACGCGGGCGGCATCGGCATCCGCTCCCTGCGAGGTTCTCGAGTGCAAGGCATTCGCACGAGCCACTCCCAGATGCGCCAATGCTCCCGTCCAGCAGTTCCACACGATGCCGCTGTGGTCGAGAATCTTCTGAAACTCGGCGGCGGCGGCAATGACCTGTCCGGCTGCCAAGTATGCCTCGCCGCGTATGTACACATGGTAGAGACAGGAAATATTGTTGACGAAGCCAATACTTCCGAACTCGATTGGTGAGGCAGCTTGCATGGTATTCAGGGCGGAAGCGTGGTTCTTCTTGTTTAGCGCTAATTGTGCGTGAATCGTTGGCAGCCAGAGCGACTGCATCTGCGTGTCCAACGGGAAGCGTATCCCCAAGTCTTGTGCCAAGGATTCGGCTCGTGCCGTATCGCCCGCCATGGCAAACGCAAGCGCAGCTTCGACCTCAACGCCCTGACTGTTGGAAGCGAGCTTTAAAGCCTCTGCCGCTGCCTGCCGCGCCTCCGTTGCATTGCCAAATGCGGCTTTGCTGAGAGCGGCATTCTCCTGCCAGATTGCTCCGCTTTCCTTACTGTCAACGCGAAGGGCGGAATCGACCGCCAGCTTTGTCAACTCGCGGGCCCTGCCCAGATGACCAGCGTACGCCTCGGTGTCGGATGCGAGAGAAAGCCCGAACTTCTCATACTCGGGGTTGCCTGCAAACCACTGTTGCTGTTCCCTCATTGCGGTCGTGTCCCCCGCAAGAAAGGCGAAAAAATAGAGGTCACTGTGAAGTGCGTAATGATCGAGCTTTCGTGCCTGTGCCTGCTGGATTTCCTGTCGCGCTTCTTCGAAATGCGGTAAGGCCAAGTCATAGCTGGCGAGCATAGCGTATGGGGCGACACTATCCGGGGCAAGGAACAGATTTTGACGACTCACTTCCGTAGCCTTCGCATACTGCCCCTCCATCTCGTACACGAGGGCCAAATTGCCGTACGTTGCAGGTTGCCGGGGGTAGCTCTCAATCTCCGCCTCAAGCACCTGAGCCGTTTTATCCAGTTCGCCGCTGACGTTCAGATAATAGAGACCTGTGATGGTCAGCTTTTCCCGTTCGCTGGCGTGTTCCCGCAACTGGAACGCCTTGGTGAAATAATCGTTGGCCCGCCCCTGCTCGGCGAGGCTAACGTAGTCTATGCCCACTGTCACGTAACCCATGGCAAAATTGGGATCGAGCCGGATGGCGTCTTGATAGTAGGGCATCGAGGCGGCGGCGCCTTTCTCGCGATAGGCCTTTTGACCCAGGCTGTACGCCTTTAGAGCTTCGAGCGAAGATGTGGTCGCCTCCGCCGGAAGCATATCGAACTTCTGCACCGTCGCCAACGACTCACCGAGTTCGCCGCGTAGTTTGGATGCCGCTCCCCCCAGTGCGTCCAGCACTTTCTCTTTGGATGGAGCCGTCACTTGCTCTTGTGCCAGCGCGTCTCCGCTCTGACAATTCACCGCTTTTATGCCCAGCACATATTCGCTGCCCAGACTGGCAATCGAACCGGCAAGGTAAGCCTTGCTGCCCGCGCGTTGGCAAAGCTCGCGGGCTACATCGGGCGTGAGTTTCGTGTCCGCTGGGCGGGTCATCAGTTTCAAAGTCTTCGTGACCTTGCCATCGGAGAGCACATTCAGAAAAGGCGATTGCTGCAAAGAAACACCGAGCGCCGTCTTCAGCGTATCGTCGAACACCGCATCGCCCGTGGTGTTGGAAAAATCGGCCAGAACAATGGTGCTTTCTCCATCAGGCGGTGCGTGGCCTGCCGTGAGCGGAAATAGAACGCTCCCGCGATTGCAGCAGCGACGAGGACTACGGCTGCGGAACCAGGATCTTCCAGAGTTTCCTGCCAGCGACAGGAACCTCAGCGACCTTCACGGCGCTCGATGACGGAGATGTAGCAAGCGCGGGGGATGAGCCGGATGCGGGCGACGGCTGCTGGGCAACCTGAGAGCCGCTTTCCTTTGCCACCGCCACTGATCCCGAACTAGCCGGTACGCCGTGCCGAGATTCTGTTTCGCGTTTCAGCCGCTTCAGGTCAGTCCGCATTTCCGAAGTGTGCTGATAGCGCATCTCCCGATCCTTCTCCAGCGCCTTGCTGATGATGCGTTCTAGATCAGGCGGCACATCCGGATTCAGCCGCATGGAAGGAACCGGATCACGATCCAGAATTTCATGGAAGATAACGGCAGAACTCTCGCCACAGAAGGGCAACGCGCCCGTCGCCATCTCGCACAGCACAGCTCCAAAAGAGAACAGATCACTCCGCGCATCCAGTTCCTTCGCCCGCGCCTGCTCCGGCGACATATACGCCACCGTTCCAAGCATTGTGCCGGGACTCGTCAAATGCTCTGCGTCCATCGAACCTGTCTGCGTGTTAAGAGAAGCAATGTTGCTCGAAGAACTGCCTGCAAGACTTACCTTCGCCAACCCGAAGTCGAGAATCTTGGCGTGGCCGCGTTTGGTCACAAACAGGTTCGCGGGTTTGATGTCGCGGTGGACGATGCCTTCCGCATGTGCGGCATCCAGTGCGTCCGCAATCTCGATAGCGAGCGACAGAATCAACTCGGTCTCCATCGACCGCCCGCCGATGCGATGCTTTAGTGTCAGGCCGTCCAGAAACTCCATGGCGATGAAGGCTTCGCCGTGCTGGTCGTCAATCTCGTAGATCGTGCAGATGTTCGGATGATTGAGGGCGGAAGCAGCCTTGGCCTCGCGCTGAAAGCGGGTGCCTGCGGTCTTTGGCTACGTCGTCGGGCGGGAACTTGAGGGCAACAAACCGTCCGAGCTTCACGTCTTCGGCTTTATAAACCACACCCATTCCGCCACCACCCAGTTTCTCGATAATGCGGTAGTGCGAGATGGTTTGCCCTATCGAGAGATTTGATAACGGGAATCGCCAATACGGTCTTTGTGTTCTGTCCATTGACGGCTCGAACGAAGGAATGGATAAGCCCGACGTTCTCGTCCACAATGAGGGTATCTGTCGCGCGAGATCGATTTCAGGCTCTCGTATTGTCGTGTTTCAGTCTGGCCGCGCTAATGCTTGCGGGTCTTGGAGTCTTGGAGTATATGGGGTGCTCGCTTATTCGGTGTCCTTGCAAACACAGGAATTTGGAATTCGGATCGCATTGGGATCGAGCAAAAAGGCCCTCATGGCACTGGCGCTGCGAGAAGCTTCATATCCAGTTTTGGCAGGCCTCGCGGTCGGTACGATTACAGCTTTGGCAACTACCCGCGTGATTCGAAGCCTCCTCTACGAGTTTGGTTTACCCGATCAGGGTCAGAGCAGCAATTGGGGGTTAGCCAGCTGCGCCAGTTGCAGCGCCTGCTGCGGAAACCAGGCTCCCGCAATTGGGTCGTCGAGCCCCCATAGCGGATCGAAGACCGCCTGGCCTGCTGCAGTAGTCGGCCATCCCGGCTGCGTGTAGTCCGCATAGTCCCACGCCCGCGCTCCTCCCGCTGCGTCACACGTTCCATCCGACTCGCCTGGTGTCTTCACCCAAAGATAAGCGTCCAGCAGCGAAACGCCCGTATTTGCCGTCGGATGAGTCCCCAGCCCCCGCCCGGGAGGGTTGCACCAGCTGCCATTGGTGAGGGTTTGGACTACCGAGGCTGGCTGGTTATAGGGCGCAGCCGCGTAGATACTGGCGTCCAGCGGCCCCTGACCGTTGCGGCTGGTGTCAATCAGGAAATGCGTCGTGGGCACGGCCGTTCCCATGTTCTGCTCGTACCACTCGTCGGTGTAGATCCAGGTCGCAATGTTGTCCGGATCGACTGGTCCTAAAGGCGAGTAGTACTGGCTGGCGCAATACGAATAATTCCCCAGCCGCCATCCTCCCTGCTCCGGATCATTGGCGAAGGCGATGCAGTCGGAGACCCAGGTGTCAAACGTTGATTCGTAATCGTTCAGATTGAAGTTCGATACGTTGGAGAAGAAACCCTGCGCCTGCTGAATGCCGGCCTGCGCGAGCCGTGCCGCTATAATCGGCACCGCCTGCCAGTGACTGTTGCCCGCATCTACGTAGACCAACGTCTGCGATCCGGTCTCCAACGTTGTCACCGCGTAGCTGATCTGCGTATATCGATCCGCCGTAAGCTGCGGGATATTCACCTGCGTCGGATTGTACCCGCAGTCGCTCGGCAGATCCGCGAGCGAGTCCGGTTCCAGCACGATCAGCACTTTCTGACTGCCAATCGCGGCAGCAATGGCGTCAATCCACGCCTCATATTCCGCCGTGTTCTCTGCACCGCCCGCCGAATAGCTGCCGCAATCCCGGCCAGGAATGTTGTAGAGCACCAGCACCGGTGCCGCTCGCTGCCACTTGGCCTCCATGAGGGTCGATGCCACGGAGGCGCTCACTTCGGAAGGCGTGCCGCCGGTCAGCCACACCGCCTGCGGAACCCCTTCCATGGCAATAATCAGCAAAGCGTCCTTGAACTGGCCCTGCTTGAACAGACCCTGCACCTGTTGGACTGCTCCACTGGGCGCTTGGGGGATAAAGAAACGAGTATGGGCCGGCAGCGTCTTCGACTGTCCATACGCTCCGGCAATTGAAATTAGCAACAGTGCTGCTCCGGCGGCGAACGTGCGCGGAGTGCGTCGATCGGTGGTTGTGTTATGCATCGAGAGACCTCCTCCCGGGTGGACGGGTTCAATCTGTCGCTGATCATGCGCCAGCGATTCGGCAAGGCACGCCGCGCGCGGCTGGCAGGGATTTTCGGGCCGACGCTGCTTGAGTTCCTTGTCGAACTGCGACGCAGTTACCAACAAAAGCTCGGCGTTGCGCATTCTGAGCACGTTCCTTTGAGTGTCGATTTGTCGATTCAGGTTATATCCCTAGCTAAGTTCCACATGATCCCCTGGGGATCGCAAACGGATCATGAAAATATGCCCCACGCGGAATCAATGACTTACGGCTATTGCCGAGGGAGCTAGATCTTACTTCGTGCAGGTATCGCTGATCATGGTGACAGCAACAACATGCAGGTCTCGATATTCCTCTTTGCTGGATGCCTGCTCAACTTGTCCTTCTTTTGTTGTTTTCTCACTTACGTCTGCAGCGGTTGAACTCGTTGAGCCACTGAGCTTAACTTGGCGACCAACAAGCGGATCAAATTTAATGCTATTGCTTCGGAGTGACCAGAATCTGCCATCTTCACCGACAAGCGAAAATGTTCCTGCCTCGTCGCCGTTTTGCAAACATCCTGTTACGCTTTCGCGAATGCGTTTCCCTTCCGCCACTGGTTTGCCTTGGGCAACCGATTGATTCTTTTCCGTTATCGCTTCGCCGCTATATTTCGCTACGGTGCTAAGGAACGGTTGACTCATACTTGTGCGTCGCACCTTCCCTTCAAGGATGTCGTCAAAGGGCACGAATTTCCCATACATGATCCGGGTTTCGTCTTTATCCTGAGCTAGAACGGCACCGTTTAAGTCGATACCGGCAAACAGGCCACGGCTTCTGGAATACGTAAGTACTTGGGCTTTCATTTTCCAATCTGTGTCGGCGCCGGCATGACGGCCCACCGGACCCAGGGCCGCGGATGCATCTCCTCCGATCTTGAATTTGCTGGACAACAAATTGTGCATGCCGTCGTCGTTCATGACGAGCATGACAAGATCTACAGCTTGGCCGCCAAGTTGAAGGCCCCAACTTCCGCCGGTGATCGTAACGGGCGCAACGGCACTCCATCTTCCCTTATCTAAGCGGCATGTGGCCACTCCCCTGCCGTGACTGCCACCAAACCCGACGGCGATTATGACCATGGAGGGAATAATCGCGATACACTTCGCGTCGCTCATAATCTTGTCCGGGATGCCCTTGTCCGGAGTACCCATGATTTCGTCGAGAACCTTGGCAGAATTATCGATCCTTTTCTCGATGTCAGATTGGTCTTTATCTGCACTCCAACTGGGAGTAGTCAGAATGCAGAAGGTGCAAAGTTCTAGAACAATCAGCGTCCACCGAACCGCGAGCTGCTTCATAAAACCTCCCTTGAGCGTGGGGGAAAACTGCGTCACATTCAGGCTAGCGCTCGCTCAGCTCGGCTGGGAATAAGGTTCATGCAGTAAGCTAAAGGGAATCATGCTTTAGGCAGGCTGCTAAAAAACGAGCAGATATGGTTGTAGCTTTTCTGTGGGCTCTTCGGAGTTCTGTTGGTGAGTGGTCCGGTGGAAGTGTGAGAGGGTTGGAGGTAGAGTACGTTGAGTCGAGGCCATTCACGACCGGCATCGAAAGGTCACAATTAAAGTTAAGGCGAAGGAGCACCGCAAACAGCAGATCATTCACTCAAGCGAAAAGCCGCCCAGCTAGGCTTGCAAATCATCGAAGTTGCTGCCGCGGCCTAAAACCAAGAATGGTATTTCCGGCGGGAGTTCCTGGAGAGAGAGATTTTGCAAGGTTACGTGGCAGAGCAACTTCCGATGGAAGGGAGCTATCCTTCAAAGGCTCGGCTGGCTAACTGTGGCGACACGCCCGCCACACGCCAATAGCGAGACGCGTTAGAGTCGGGACGAATCGACAACTGAGTGATTTCCTCAATGTGCAGAGGCGGTTTCGGTTCAATTCTCTTCCTCTGTCGGGACCAGGCGAGAAAAAACATTACAGCAAGAACCGATAGCAGAATGGCCATTGCCAAGCAGAATCTGCGCCCGTGTTCGCGGCTCACAATCATTCCTTCCCAGGCGCTTGTTCTGACTGCACGCGTCGGGCCATTGATTTGCGACTTGAATTCTGTGGGGGGTAAGCGGCCGGTTATTCGGACTGTTGAGAGGTTTTGGAGAGGAACCAAGAAAATTTGCGCTACAGCAAATGCTGTATCTCTGCGTAGTTGTTGTAATCACTCAGAACCCGGTCGATGAGCGCCATGGAGTTCACCACCAGCCGTGAATGTCAAGAAAGCGCGGAAACGCCCTGGAATCGAGAGAAGATGAGGTCTATAGAAAATGGAGGGACAAATACCTCGAGCTTCGGTACCGACCGCCGACGGCGAGACCCTTGTTCGAGGTGGTCGCCAGCATCCCTGCTACGCTTAATGGGAACACTCGAAGACATCCTTCGCGACCAATTGCTGGCGCGTCCATCGCGTTTTCCGGCCAATTATTCCGAAAGCGAAGCCCATGCGACCTACCGCGCTTTATCCGGCACGCCCAGACGGAACCGAGGGTTCGAATACCTCCCTCTACGCCAGTGGTTACCTGAGAATTCTTGCATCGACTTGTAATTTAATTAGTCTCGTTTCAGAGCCCATTCTCGGGTCGCTGGAGAATAGCTCGGGAAGCCAGCCGAAGCCGAAACAAGACGCGCTAGTTAGTCGCTGTTGCTCTGAAATTTCTTCACTCGCGCAAAGATGCGATCGTTCACGGCGTTCACAATGTCTTGCTCCCCGCCGAGGTATTTTTCCGTGGTCTGGATGGAAGAATGCCCCAGCAGAAATTGGATTTGTTCGAGATCTCCGCCGGACTTGCGGCACAGTTTCGCGCACGTCCTTCTCAGATCGTGGGGCGCCAGGCGCTCGATGCCGACTTCGCGCGCGTAATGCAGCACGATCTTCCAAACCGCCGTGGTGCTGAGGGATGCGCCCGATACCTTATCATTCTTTCTGACCGCCCGAAATATCTTCCCCTCCGTGATCTTCGCCGCGTCGGTCGCCCTGCTCACGCCATTGAGGGTCCGCTACCATGCTCGGTGTTGCGCTTCGCTAGCCAAGGCACGATGTGGCGGGCGCGCAGACCTCCTCGGATTGCTTCGGCGTCGTAACCGCGGTCGCCCAACACGCAATCAGGACGATGGCGCGGTCGCCCTCGCTCTCCCTGTAAAGTCGGAATGGCATCAACCAGTGCGAGGGCTTGCTGTGAGTCGTTACGATTGGCCCCGGTGAGCTGGATGGCCAGTGGAAACTGCATACGGCCACGCTCGGCTGCAAGCGCGGTACGATTGGGACGCCATCGTGCTCGATGCGACCGTCCGCCGCATGGTGAGGCGCGACTTCGAGCTTTTCTTCCAGCGGGAAGACTGGTTTCGCCAGCACAATTTGCCCTATCGCCGGGGTTACTTGTTGTGGGGCGCACCCGGCAATGGGAAAACTGCCGTGATCCGCGTGATGGCATCGCATCCGCACATCCAGCCCTACGCGCTCGACCTTAGCGACATGGAAGAGAAGAGCATTGACATTCTGCGCTTGTTTGAGAAAGCTGCCGAGAACACCCCGGCGTTGGTGGTTCTCGAAGACGTTGACCGCGCTTTCCCCACCGAGGGGAAGCGCACACAGGAAAGAACTGTGAGCTTCCAGACGTTGCTGAATTGCCTCGACGGGGTGGGATCGCAGGACGGCGTGATCGTGGTTGCTACCGCCAACGATCCCACCTGTCTCGACCCCGCAATCTTGAAGCGGCCGGGGCGCTTCGACCGCGTCGTGCAATTCCGAAATCCCGATGCGGATTTACGCCGCGAGTATTACCAACGACTCAGCCCCGTACTCACCGGAGAGCAGTTTGAGATCGCCATCGAGAAGACGGAAGGATTCTCGTTCGCCCAGCTTCGCGAAACCTACATCCTGGGGGCCCAGTCGGCATTTGAGCATGGGCGGGAGATTGGGGTCGCAGATGTCATCGAAGCCATCGAGCTCCAGGCCGCAGGAGCTTACGATCTGAAAACATCAGTTGCCGCTCCGGGATTCGTGCGCCAAACTGCGCCGTCTGCTAGCAGGAAGTAGCCACCAAATGCGCAAGGAACTTGAGCAACGTCTGGTCGAGCGGTGGCCCAAGTGGTTCAACACCAAAGGCGATGTTCGCTATACAGCGATGCCATGGGGCTTCTGCGTTGGCGACGGATGGTTTGACACCCTGTGGCGGCTTTGCGAGGACTTGAAACCATTAGTGGCCGAATTCGAAGTGGCAGGCGGACCCAAGTTTGAGGTCCTGCAAGTGAAGGAGAAATCTGGCGGCTTGCGCGTTTACGTGAACTGTGATCGGAATGAAGCCATTCAACAACGCATCGGAATCGCTATACAGGAATCCCTCCATACCTGCGAGATTTGCGGGCAGCCGGGAAAACAGCACAGTGGCGATTGGAGTAAAACCCTCTGCGACGAGCATGACGCTAGCGAACAAGCAAGAGAAATTGGCTGAGCTTATGGCGTGGGATGCGTAGAATAAAGAAGAGAGATGCGGTCGAGAATTGAGCGACACAAGGGAGCCAGTGGCCATGCAATCACAGAGCGAACGCAATCCCGAGTCAAATCCACCCGAGGTAGAGGAGCATATTAGAAGTGCTCACCAGATTCTAAAGGCGCTGCAAGAGAAGATCGGAGTGCATCCAGAAATCGGCGCTGCCATTACGAAACTGGAGATGGCTTTGAATGTTCTGGCAATAAAAACTGGCGGGGTGCTGTAGAGGGTTGTGATAGAGAAATCGGGGGCTGAGCCCGCACGCATGTGTCAAGGCAAACGGGACCGCGATCCTCGTGCCGTTAAGTGCAACAGAAATTCTACATGCCGGGTGGCAACTACCGACTCGTCACATACTCCGATGTGAGAGTTAACCCCCCCTCATTTGCCGACTTCCGCACTTGACCTTCCGAAGGGCGCAAAACGGGAACGAATGAATTGAAGCTCTTTACACAACAAGGCGCTGCCGAGCAGCACCAACGCGGTCTGCATGCCGGGAAATGTTTAATGATGCTCGCAGTTTCCTCCATTTGGGCAAAGCGCGGGAAGTATTGCCAACCTTGTTCGGTCCCTTGTGATGGGTCAAAAGGCGCTATTGCAGCTTCGCGTACTCGGCTTTGGCTTCTTTCAGGATTGGGATGTTGGGGTCGGCGTCTTTCCAGAGCGTGAGCCTACACAATGGCCGCCGATACCCGCGCAACTGATTTCGCCGGAGCCAGCACGATCAGGGCTACAGCGATGACAACAAGCACAGCCGACCCGACCAGAAATCCTACCCGCTGGCTGGCGATTTCGAGTCCCAGTATCGACATTGCCACGGCATGGGCGAAGCTTGACCATGCTGCGAAGGCGATCAGTCTGCGATGTGCCGATGGATTCCGCACTGCGATAACCAGGAAGATTCCGAGCGCGACATAGAGGCTGAGCATCATCGTATCGCCAGTATCCGAATCAGCCGGATGCAGTAAAGAGCCGATCAAGGGTAAGCGTCGGATACGATCAAGGGATAGACGCCAGCCGAAAAGAGCAATCCCACCAAGACCAGCATAACCTTCAGCGCACGTTCTCGCCACATGGTGCCCTTCCTATCTAAGACGTTAAGTCAATAGGTCGAGCAATAAACGACGGCAGTACCAGAGAAAGATCAGTGTGCCCACTCTGGTTCCTCCCGAACAGGAATGTACTCTGGGCGATATCTCAGGAGAAGCCCCTTGTGTTCCGCTGCCGCTTTTTTCGTCAACTCGACTCTAAGCTCGTGACGTTTGCCATCGATGGCGGGAGGAATAAACCCGAGTTCATATCGAAAATGCAATTGCATCAGAATCATGTCCAGTGCTTTCTCATACTCTGAGGGAGGGACGGAAAAATACTCGCCGCCCGTGTGTTTAGCCATGTAGTGCATGATTTTCGCCTGCTCGCCGATTAAGAAGAGCAGGTTTGGAGATCGTGAGTCTCTTATGCCGAACACAATGCCAGACGTTTCCAGAAAATCATCAACGAGCTTGTTCAGTTCCCCACGCGGCTGTCCTGTGTGGTCACCATGCAGAAATACGATCACGGGTAGCGGCTTCGGATTCCTCCCATAGGCGTCTCGGATGATGAGCCGAATCAGTTTACGGAAAGCCTGTTCTCCAGCCTCGTCGCTGGCGGATGTACCTCCTTCGAAGGGAATCGACTTCAGTGTATCGGCGAGTTCTTGGATAGCCTTATCGCGGTCTTCTGTGGGCAACAAATCGAGTCGGCTGTCCCCGTTGTCGCACCAATGGGCAACTCCCACGCTGTCGTGCGTCTCGAGATGATTGAGTGCGGGAGGAAAGAGTGATTCCTGTCCGAGAAATTCTGCCGAGGCACCAAACTTTGGCACTCCACCTTCGTTGCAGATCACGACAAGCCAAAGAGTGATGGGTCGTGTGTCGTATCGCGCCCCGGCGTCGAATGTGGTGATCGGGGCTTCGCGCCGATTGTCAAAAAGGCGAAAGTCTTTCTTCTGGAAGTCTCGTATCGGCAGCCCACTATTGCGATCCTTAGTGATGACATCGACCAACACCAGAGAAGATTGCACTCGAAACGTGGGTGTTTGTGCGGAGGGTTGCGACTGCTGGGAGTCAATCGAGAATGACGTGCAAAAGATAAGGAAACAGATCAATGCCACAGTGCGGACAACGTTCTGTTTCATGGAACCGACTTTATCCGGCATTTCCATTTTGTTATCCCGCACTTCAGCAGGGTATGCCCCATGTGATTCTCTTCCATAGTTGAAGACGTGGCGCAGAGCCGATTATTACAGCCTACGCCAAGGAAAAGTTTGCACGTCCTTCCCACTACTACCTGTCTTCTCAAGTGGTGAAACATCCCATTGCATTGACCCCAGTCTGGTGTGAGGCTGGGACTCCCAGTGGACTTTGCCGCGAGCAGCCTACGAGCCTACGATGGCGTTGTAAATGTGGTTGGGAACTTAAATCCGCCTTTCCGAAGCCCTTGCCTACCCGGTGGTCAAGAAGGGTTCCCCCGCAGTAGCCGCAATTGAACGAAGAGGCTATTGCAGTTTCGCGTACTCCGCCTTGGCTTCTTTCAGGATGGGGATGTCGGGGTCGGCGTCTTTCCAGAGCGTGAGGAAGTCTTTGTAAGCGGCGAGCGCCCGGACGCGGGCGGCATCGGCATCCGCTCCCTGCGAGGTGCTCGACTGCAAGCCATTGGCACGAGCCACTCCCAGATGCGCCAAGGCTCCTGTCCAGCAGTTCCAGACGATGCCGCTGTGATCGATTATCTTCTGAAACTCGGCAGCAGCAGCGGTGCCCTGTCCGGCTGCCAAGTATGCCTCTCCGCGAACATACGTCGGATAGAGGCAGGAAATATTGGCGACGAACTGAATTTGCCCCAACTCAACGGGTGAAGCAGCAGGTTGCAGAACGGTCAAGGCGGAAGCTGGGTTCTTTCTATCCAGCGCCAACTGAGCCTGAATCGCGGGCAGCCAGAGCGACTGCATCTGCGTGTCCAGCGGGAAGCGTTTTCCCAAGTCCTGGGCCATGGACTCGGCGCGCGTGGCATCGCCTGCCAGGGCAAACGCGAGCGCGGCTTCGCTCTTGACGCCCGGACTTGCGGGAGCCAGCTTCATAGCATCTGCCGCCGACTGCCGCGCTTCCGCAGAATTGCCCAAAGCGGCTTCGCGCAGAGCAGCATTCTCCTGCCAGATTGCCCCGCCTTCCTTGTTGTCCGACCGGATGGCGGAGTCCACGGCTCGCTTGGTTAACTCCCGTGCCTTGCCAAGATGACCCGCATACGCCTCTGTGTCAGACGCGAGCACCAGTCCAAAGTTCTCGTAATCCGGCTTGCCCGCATACCACTGTTGCTGTTCCGCCATCGCTGCCGAGTCCCCATCGAGAAAGGCCAGAGCGTAGAGAGCGTTGCGGAGTATGAAATCATTCGGCGTTCGCGGCTGTCCCTCGTGACTTATCTGCCGCGCCTCGTCGAAACGCTGCAATGCAAGGGCGAAATTGGTGAGATTCTGGTAGGCAGCTCCCTGATTCGGTACAAGGCGCTGCGTCCGTTTCTCCATCTCCGCAGCTTTTTCATACTGCCCCTGCAAGGCGTACAAAGTGCTCAAATTGTCATATGCTTCTAAATCCCGGGGGTAGCTCTCATTGAACTCCTGCCACGTCTGGGCCGATTTATCCAGTTCTCCGGTTACATTGAGATAGTAGGTGCCGGCGATCGTCAGCTTTTCCCGTTCGCTGGCATGTTCCCGCAACTGAAATGCCTTGGTCATGTACTCGCTGGCCCGCCCGACCTCGCCGAGATTGAAGTAGTCGTAGCCCAGTGCTTGGTAGGCCACGGCAAAATTCGGGTCAAGTTCGATGGCTCGTTGATAGTAGGGCAGGGCCGCGGCATGGCCTTTCTCAATATTTGCCTTTCGTCCAAGGCTCAACGCTTTCAGAGCTTCGAGCGAAGACGTGGTGGCCTGTAAGAGCGGAACATCAAACTTCTGCACCGTAGTCAGCGATTCGCCAAGCTCGCCGCGGAGCTTGGATGCCGCCTCGCCCAGCGTGTCCAGCACCTTCTCCTTCGAGGCCGCCGTCACCTGGTCCTCGGCCAGCGTGTCTCCGCTCCGGCAATTCACGGCCTTCAGTTCCAGTACATACTTGCTCCCCAAGCTGCCAATCGCTCCGGCAATGTAAGCCTTGCTGCCCGCCCGCTGGCAAAGCTCGCCGGCCACCTCGGGTGTGAGCTTGGTATCCGGAGGGCGCGTCATCGACTTCAACGTCGCCGCCACTTTGTTGTCGGAGAGCGCATTCAAGAATGGGGACTGGGCTAAAGAAACGCTGAGCGCGGTCTTAAGCGTGTCGTCGAAGACCGCGTCTCCCGTGCTGTTGGCGAAATCGGTGAGAACGATGGTGTCTTTGTCAGTGAGGCGCTTGCTCTGCTGATGAGAGCGGTAGTAAAGGCCGGCGGCGAGGGCGGCGAGCACGATGGCGGCAGAAACCCAGCCGAGCTTCGCTCGGCCTGAGCGGCCGGGGGCCTGCCCTGAGCCTGCCGAAGGGGCGGCCGTTCCCACATGGTCTGTACCAGAGGTTTGTGTGGTGACAGCGGCCCTCGTCTGTCCGGTCGAGCGCACCTCGACCGCTTCCGCATCCACCGTGCCCGAACTCGCAACCTTGGCTCGTCCGGTCTCGGTGTCCCGCTTCAGCCGTTGCAGGTCGGTTCGCATCTCCGCCGCGCCCTGATAGCGGAGATTGCGGTCTTTCTCCAGTGCCTTGCTGATGATGTCTTCCAGCTTGTGCGGAATCTCGCGATTGAACCGAATCGCAGGCGGCGGATCGGAATTCAAGATGGCATTGAAGATCAGCGCCGTAGTCTCACCATGGAATGGCAACGCCCCCGTCGCCATCTCGTACAGCACCGCTCCAAACGAAAACAGATCGCTGCGCGCATCCAGTTCTTTGCCTTTAGCCTGTTCGGGTGACATGTAGGCCACCGTGCCCAGGACGGCGCCCGGACTGGTCAGATGATCCGCATCCACCGAAGCCGTCTGCGTGTTAAGGGAAGCAATATTGCTCGAAGAACTGGCTGTGACAGTGACCTTTGCGAGCCCAAAATCCAGAATCTTGGCATGGCCGCGCTTGGTGACAAAGATGTTGGCGGGCTTGATGTCCCGATGGATGATACCTTCTGCGTGTGCAGCATCGAGGGCGTCCGCAATCTCGATAGCAAGCGACAGAATCAACTCCGTCTCCATCGGTCGCCCGGCGATGCGATGCTTCAGCGTCATGCCATCGAGGTACTCCATGGCGATGAAGGTTTGCCCGTGCTGGTCATCAATTTCGTGGATGGTGCAGATGTTGGGATGGTTCAGGGCGGAGGCAGCCTTGGCTTCACGTTGAAAACGGGCAAGAGCCTGCGGGTCTTTGGCGACATCGTCGGGCAGGAACTTGAGGGCTACGAACCGGCCGAGCTTCACGTCCTCGGCTTTGTAGACCACACCCATCCCGCCACCACCGAGTTTGTCTAGGATGCGGTAATGCGAGATGGTCTGCCCCACAAACTGGGAGGATGCGCCCATTGGCAGGAATGTTATGCCGCAATCGCGGGCGGGTCAATGCAGGAGACTCTGGCAGCAGAACGGCTATCTCGACTTTGGCTATCGGAGAATGTGCGTCCTGTTCACATCGAAGGGATGGTCTATGAGGGGCTGGACGCGCTCGACGAATTGGTTGGTTTCGGGTCGCTCCACGTGCTTGTCAAATGCTGCCTCATCGACCCAGCGAGAATGGAGAAAAAAGAGCCGCGAATCTCGCACCGAACGATAGACCTCGATGTCGAGGCAACCCGGCTCTTTCCGAACGCGGGGGACGGCATCACGCAGTTCCGCCGCAACCGCTCCTTCCTCTCCTTCACGTGCGTGGAAGCGGGCAAAGATGGTGAGTTCCATTTGGGCGCTCTCGACTTTAGCAGATTCATTTTGTCGAGCGCGGTTATCGCCGCTTTGTGCGAAATTCGAACCAGCGATTACGAGCAGCATCGCGCACACGAGCACACACCGGAGACGCAGTTTCATCATAGTGCCCCTTAACGAACCGAAAGCTCCATGTACTCGTCCGCACCCACGATCCTCAACACGACCCGAACCGGAATGGGGAATCGCCGGCGCGTAGGATCACGCACGACATTCGGGGCGGAAAGCTGATATTTCTTCCCGCGAGTCTTCAGTTCGCAGCCGCCCGCCGCGAGGACATCTTCCCCCACTCGGATTGGCTTCTGAAGGTCAGGGTTGAACGAGATATGAAAAAGGCACGCCAGAGCGTGGGCGCTGCTGTCTTTCCTGTATTTTCAGTCCTGTCTTTCCTGTATTTTTAGTCCCTTTTGTACCGCTCTGATTCGGTCACGATCCTTTGAGCGCAGGTTTTTCTCCCTCCAGCTTTGCACTAACAAATGTACATCCGCGATAGAAAGTTCTCGCATCTGATTCGCTGGCCACCCGTGCCTGAGTTCGCGACGGTCACAAGGAGGTAACGTTATGAACATCAGATTTGGATGGACGATTGCCTTGCTCGCCAGTCTTGCTTTGAGTTACGCCCCGTTGGCAGCACAGGAATCTGGCCCGCCCACTCATGAGCCAAACAAGCAGCGCGAAGTGGCATCGCTACTGCAACAGCCTGAAGAAAAGCCGTCGAAGACTGAAAAGGAGGCAAAACCGCCGAAGGCTGGAAAGGAGGAAAAGCCGCCGAAGGCTGAGAAGGAAGCAAAACCGCCGAAGGCTGGAAAGGAGGAAAAGCCGCCGAAGGCTGAGAAGGAAGGAAAACCACCGAAGGCTGGAAACGAGGAAAAGCCGTCGAAGACTGAGAAGGAAGGAAAACCACCGAAGGCTGGAAACGAGGAAAAGCCGTCGAAGACTGAGAAGGAAGGAAAACCACCGAAGGCTGGAAACGAGGAAAAGCCGTCGAAGACTGAGAAGGGGCAGAAATCCGCAGCGGCGCAACAAGAGAAGGCGAGGCCAACTGGGAAAAGCGCCCATATCCCCGACCCGCAGTTCAAGGCTCATTTCGGCAAGCAGCATACGTTTGCGGTCAATCGGGTGGTCACCACGACCACAATCGTTCCGAATCAGACGCAGTTCGTTTATTCGGGGTACACCTTTACCTTTCTCGATCCGTGGCCTGCGGATTGGTTGTTTGCCGATGACTGCTATATCGACTACGTGGATGACGAATACTTCCTGTTTGACGTGTTTCATCCCGGCATTCGAGTGGCGCTGTTCGTGGTCGGGTAAAGGGAGTGCCCGACCCGCTGGCTAGGCCCTGCGGGAAGAATGTTTTAAACGTCTGGCAGCCAGAGGCCTCGATATGTTCTGAGGTTCGGAGCCCCGTCTGGGCTCATTCGCCGAACGTGCGGGAGAAATCAGCACGGAGAGTTTGAAAGCTCCATGTATTCTTCCGCACCTACGATCCTCAGAACGAGCCGCACCGGGAACGGAAATTGCCGACGTGTCGGGTCGCGCACGATCTTCGGTGCGGAAAGCTGATACTTCTTCCCGCGAGTCTTGAGTTCGCAGCCCCCTGCCGCGAGCACGTTCTTCACCCACTCGCATTGGCTGCTGTAAGTGAGCGCAATGACGAACCCGTTGGGCGCTCGAAAGACATTCACCGGGGTTCGGTAGACCTTTCCTGATTTCCGACCCAGATGCGTGAGAATGCCGAAACCCGGAAGCCAACCCGCGAACAAGCTCGTGATTCGGTTCGTGAAAACGATATTGATCTTCGCCAGCCATCGCTTGCGAAACCTCATCAGGAGGATGCCACTGACAGCGATGGCGACGGCAATGATTATGATGACTCCGACGCTCATGGGTCGCTAGTCCTCGCTGCTCACTATGCCACTACAGCCGATGCTTTCTCGACTGGCTACTTCGCGGGAGCCAGTGCGACCAGCACAACACCGACGATTGCAAACGCAACCACTCCCGCGAGTTCCCTGCGCTCGATCACATTCCGGTATTCCTACGCAGCCATCACCCCAGCATGCGCAAGATTTGCCCATCCACCGAAGGCGATCAGGCTGCGGTTCGCCGCTGGGCAGAGTCGGCGTCTTTCCAGAGGGTGAGCCCTCGATGGGCCGTTCGTCGGCCACGCGTATCAACACTCTTGCGGCACAACTACGGGACGCTACGTGCCGGGGCGGATTATCAAGATTTGGGAGGGACGCGAAGCAGAGTTGACTCTCGTCAAAGGGCAAAGCTAGTAGGCTTCGCTTCAAGAGGAGACCAAGTTGCACAGCACAGACAGCGCGTGGAATTTTGGCGGTTCAGTCGAATACGAAGCCACACTGAAACCATTGTGTCTTCAGGTCGAATCTCATTTCTCTCTGCCATCGAAAAGGCTCTGGCGGTATTTCGCCACTGGGGACGACCCACACATGCTGGAGTTGATGGAACTCGGAGAACACTATCGCGGATTCCACATTCCTATTTCGGGCAGAGGCGTTCTTCCGCACTATCTTCGGGAAGGGTTCTATCATCCCCTACAGTTAGGCATGTCTTACGAAGACTCAATTGCTTTTGACAATCTAATCTACATAAGAAAAAGCACATGCTTGGACCTTCCCGTCGGCTTTGTCACAGCGTATGCCCACGAGTTGCAGCATTTCGTCCAATACGGTCGAACGCCCAAACTCTGGGATGTGAATCGCAACCTCTACCACAGCCTCGGAGGTCATAGGAGAGCCCGCAATCGCGATGTAGCCCCCTACATAATTCAACCTGCCGCGAACAAATGTCTCGGTGAGCCCTGCCGTCAGGAGACTGAAAAAATAAAGGAGACCTGCAATCCGCGCCTTGAAACGCGGTGACGCTTCTGCAATCCGTTTCATCATTACTGCTGCGCTCATGCTCTTTCCTCCTTATGCCTAGCCGCACGTTGCGGCGATAGGCGACGGCTTTCATGCACCGCTGCCCTGCTCATTCCATCGTTCGACGTTCACGCCCTTCACAAGGAGCCATAGCATTAGTGATGCTTCGGCGATGATGCCGAGAATCTCAATGTAGGCGAGCAGATAGTTTGCAAGCGACGGCGACAGAAACGTCAGCCACCCCAAACCGGAAACCGCCATCAGCACGCCCAGAATTCGAGGCAGGAAGGTCGAGTTGAAAATGAGGTAGCCGATTAGGAGGTTAAACAGTCCGAAGAATACCAAGTAGATGTACGTGGCCTGAACATTCAACTTGATAAACATCAGCGCCACGGCCTGCAACTGGTCCACCTTAAATACGCTGAGGTACGGACTGCCTTCGAGGACGGCTACCGGGGCGACTTGAAAGAGGCTGCCGAAAGCCTGAATAGCGCATCCCACGAGGCTGAAGAACGCTGCGAGCAAGGAGAC
Source organism: uncultured Acidobacteriaceae bacterium (assembly GCA_963714225.1). Taxonomy (GTDB): domain Bacteria; phylum Acidobacteriota; class Terriglobia; order Terriglobales; family Acidobacteriaceae; genus Sulfotelmatobacter. The sequence continues at coordinate 36,850 of CAVQNY010000003.1, forward strand.
GGTCTTGTTCACAGGCTTAAACAAGCCATAGAAGAGAACCGTTACAGCGATGTATAACGCAGTCGCGATGAGACCGACCGCCACACTCAACCGAAACAATCGCTCGTCATCAGAATGTTGTTCGCGGTTGCCGCAGGGTCGCCAGATACAATAATCCCGCGACTGAATAACGCGCTGGATACGACAGTCAGAAAGTAAAGCAAGTAAACCACACCAGTAATCCTCGCTGCGGGACGCGGCGAGGCTTTTGCAATCCGTTCCGCCAAGACAGGTGTGTTCATACTCTTCCTCCTTGTTCGAGCAATTGACCCAAGTGTGCATGGCGCTCTTGAGTGGGAGCCTACGCACCAACCGCAGATGTCCTCTCCGCAGCTTGCTTTGTCGGAGCCAGCGCGACCAGCACTACACCCACGATTGCGAACACAACCACTCCCGCGAGTTCTCGGCGCTCGATCACATTCCGGTATTCCTGCGCAGCCATTACCCCAGCATGCGCAAGATTTGCCCATCCGCCGAAGGCGATCAGACTGCGGTTCGCCGCTGGGTCACGCACCGCCAGCAGCAGGAAAATTCCGAGTGTGACATAGATGCTCATTATCATTGGCACCGCAGGCTCTCGCGAGAAAAACATGGTCAGCGGAACAACTCCCGCCGTAAACAGCAATCCGACCACCACCAACACGATCTTCAGTGCCCGTTCTCGCTTCATCGTCGCCTCCTATGTTTCCGCCGCTATTCTTCTAGCTCGCTTTCCTCCGGCGCATCGGTTGGGCTTGAGAAGTCAATGCGGTAGCCGTCAGGATCGGTGAGAGGCACTACCCAAAGACGATTGCCAACGAATGGGCGTTTCCGCGTCTGAATTCCACGTGATTTGAACTCGCGATAGAGCGCCAGCGCATCTTCGCACTGGAAACAGACCGATACTCCAGTGCCCAGCGTCTCCTTCGGTGGGCGCTCCGGCAAGAACTCCTGAAGCATGATGGCGGCTTCGCCAAGCTCAAGCCAGCACCAGCGAATTTTACCGTCAGGATGGCCTTCGGCGCGGTCGGGAATCCAGTAGTTCTTCATCTTGAAGCCAAGCCCGTCAACATAGAACCGCAGCGAGGCTTCCATGTTAGTCACGCCGAAAAAGGGCACCGCCTGCTTGACATTAACGCTCGTAGTGGATGCGACGGTCATAGTCATGGTTTCACCCCAGAACGATCACTTGTTGCAAATTATAAGCCGCTGTCGCTCTCGGATTGCTCGGAAGCAAGCCAGAATCAGACAGGCTTGCGGCGGCTGCGCGATGGCGAACGCCGTGCAGTGTCGGCGGTCACAAACTTGTGAGCCATGCCGAGCAAGTCCCGCAGGACATCGGGTGTGACGCTGGACAGGCGAACCAGCACGGCGCTGTAGTTGAGATAGTGGTCGGTAACGTAGTAAACATCGGGAGCGGCTGCGAGCAGTTCGGCTCGGTCGTCGAAGCCAACCCGCACCGCAAGCGAACCCGGCTCAGCCGAACGATTAACAGGCACGCACGCCAAAAGTTTTCCGTGAACCTTGAGCGCGGGTGCGCCGTATGCCGTGCTCTCCTCCACGCCGGGCAAAGCCAAGCCGATCTTCCTCACGGTGTCAAAGTTAATCGTGCTCGCGTGTTTCTTCGAGGTTTTGATCTGCTTCGGCGATCTTCCCGTCGCTTTTGATACGGACTTCGACGCTCGTACACCCGGAATTTTGCCGATCCGAGGGTCTCCAGCCAGCACAAGCTCGCATGCCCGCAGCACCGTTGATTCAAAGTCAGGGGCATCGACTGGTAAGACTTGCCAACCCGTTATGGGTTTGCCGAGCAATTGAATGGATCGCATGTTCGGGAACTCGCGCCGCAAGCTCTGGTGGTGTTCTTCGGCAGTGGCGAGCCATACGCCGTTATCCGCAGTGCTTTTAGGCTTGTCCCGTAGGATCAACACGATTTTTTCTTTTACATAGATTGCAAGGCAGCCAAACATCGGACGCGTGTACGGCGATAGTGTGGAAATCGCATCGAGCACGAATGCGTGTGGAATAGGCTTGCGCTGCTTGGGCATGATGGTCGCATCCAGAGCTTGTGGAGAGACGTGTTTTCTCTTAGTCGTACCCGTGCGTCTCCAGCCTCGCCCGCACAACTGATCCGTCGATGCTGAGGCGAGCCTACGCTACCACCGCAGCAGGTCGCGCGACTGGCGTTTTCGCCGGAGCCAGCGCAATCAGGGCTACACCGACGATGACCAACGCGGGTATGTCGCCTAGCAGATGTCCGTGTTCGCTTGGATGCTGGAATGCCTGAACAGCCATAATAGCGGCGTGAACGAGGCTCGACCATGCCGTGAAGGCGATGAGGCTGCGATTCTCAGACGGATTACGTGCTGCGAGCAGTAGGAAAATTCCCAGCGTCGCATAGACTCCAAGGATCATCTGCTCGTATTCCGGCTGGTTCGGCTGCCATCGCCATCCGCTCGGCCATAAAAACATCATCAACGGGTAGACGCCAAACAAGAAGATCAATCCCACCAATACCAAAACAACCTTCAGTGCCCGTTCTCGATTCATGGTGCCCTCCTGTCAAGAAACTGGATCGTGAAAAATGCCGCACTGCCCGTGTCGTAGAAGACTATCGAAGGGGAATGTTAGGTCGGACTTCAACGAAACGTCAATCGCGACACATAAAAAAGAAGATGGCAGAACAACTATTGCAGCTTCGCGTATTCGGTCTTGGCTTGCTTCAGGATTGGGATGTCAGGGTCGGCGTCTTTCCAGAGAGTCAGGAAATCCTTATAAGCGGCGAGCGCCCGGACGCGGGCGGCGTCGGCATCCGCTCCTTGCGATGTTCTCGACTGCAAGGCATTGGCACGAGCCACTCCCAGATGCGCCAACGCTCCCGTCCAGCAGTTCCAGACGATGCCGCTGTGGTCGATGATCTTCTGAAACTCGGCGGCGGCTTCTTTGCCCTGTCCCGCTGCCAGGTATGCCTCTCCGCGCACGTACACGTGATAGAGGCAGGAAATATTGTTGACGAACCGAATTTGCCCCAACTCGATGGGTGAAGCTTGCAGGGCAGTCAGGGCAGCAGTAGGGCTCTTCTTGTCCAGCGCCAACTGCGCCTGAATCGCAGGCAGCCAAAGCGACTGCATCTGGGTATCGAGCGGAGATTGCTTGTTCAGGTCTTGTGCCAGCGAGTCGGCTCGTGCCGTATCGCCCGCCAGGGCAAAGGCAAGCGCGGCTTCGGCCTCGACGGCTTGACTGGTGGGAACCAGCTTCAAAGCTTCTGCCGCGGACTGCCGCGCTTCAGCAGGATTGCCGTAAGCGGCTTCCCGCTGCGCAGCACTCGCCTGCCCGATCGCCCCACTTTCCTTGCTGTCCGCTCGAATGGCGGTATCCACCGACCGTTTGGTCAATCCTCGTGCGTTACTAAGATGACCGCCATACGCCTCGGTGGCGGATGACAGCGCTAGACCCTCGCTCGCATTTTCAGGCTGGCTCGCAAACCACTGTAACTGCTCCGACATAGCGGTCGAATCCGCACCAATAAAGGCAAGAGCATACTGAACCTCCCGGAGACCCGCATAATCTATTTTTTTCGCCTGCATGGCGCGGACGACCTGACGCGCCTCGTCGAGGCGTTGCAGGTGAAGAGCTTCGGAGGCAAGATTCGACTCGTACTCCGGATCTCCAGGGTGGTCGCGCACCAGTTGCCTGAAGATTTCCGCTGCTTTCTCATACTGCCCCTGCTTGCCGTACAATAAGGCCAAGTTGTTTTCCCAATCTTGGGCTATTCTCTAGCTTGTGGATAAGTGGCAATCAGCTCATGATATGTTTGTACCGCCTTATCCAGTTCCCCGGTTACAACCTCATAGTAGTCGGTGGTGAACGCCAGCTTTTCCCGCTCACTGGCATGCTCTCGCAACTGGAATGCCTTGGCGTAATACTCTTTGGCCCGCCCTGGTTGGTTGAGATTCTCATAGCACACCCCAGCTTCGTGCGTTGCCATGGCAAAATTCGGATCAAGCTCGATGGCACGTTGAAAATAAACCAGGGATTTGGCTCGTTGATCGGAACCCGCTCCAAGGCTGTACGCTTTCAGAGCTTCGAGCGAAGACGTGGTGGCCTGTGCGAGCGGAACATCCAGCTTCTGCACCGAGGCCAGCGATTCGCCCAACTCGCCGCGCAGCTTCGACGCTGTCTCGCTCAGCGCGTCCAGCACTTTCTCCTTGGACTCCGCCGTCACCTGATGCTCGGCGAGCGAGTCCCCGCTCTGGCAATTCACCGCCTTCAATTCCAGTACATATTTGGTCCCGAGACTTCCGATCGCTCCAGCAATGTAACCCTTGCTGCCCGCCCGCTGGCAAAGCTCGCGGGCCACATCGGGCGTGAGCTTCGTATCGGGTGGACGAGTCATCTGTTGCAAGGTCTCCGCGACTTTGCCGTCGGACACCAAATTCAGAAACGGCGACTGATTCAGAGAGGCACTGAGCGCGGTCTTGAGCGTACCGTCGAATATGGCATCGCCCGTGCTGTTGGCAAAATCGGCGAGAACGACGGTGTCCTTCTCGGTGAGCCGGTGCGTGGTCTGGCGTGATCGGAAGTAGAACGCCCCGCCAATTGCAACAGCGATAAGTATCACGACGGCGGGAACGAGAGCCTTCCGAAGTTTCCTGCCCGCTACAGGAACCTGGGCGATCTTCACCGCGCTCGATGACGGGGATGCAGCAAGCACCGGTGAAGAACCGGAGGTTGGCGGCGGTTGCGCGACCTGGGCACCGCTTTCCTGTGTCACTGCCACCGTGCCAGAACCCGCAGCTATGGCTCGTCCTATCTCTGTATCGCGCTTCAGCCGTTGCAACTCGGAACGCATTTCGGAAGCGTGTTGATAACGGAGTTCTCGATCTTTCTCCAGTGCCCTGTTGATGATGTGTTCCAGCTCGGCTGGTACATCGGGATTCAGCCGTACGACAGCAACGGGTGCGCGGTTCAGGATCGAATCGAAGATCGTTGCCGTGCTTTCCCCACGGAAGGGCAACTGCCCGGTGGCCATCTCATAGAGGACGGCTCCAAACGAAAACAGATCACTCCGCGCATCCAGTTCCTTCGCCCGCGCCTGCTCCGGCGACATATACGCGACCGTGCCGAGCGTAGAACCGGGACTGGTGAGATGATCCGCGTCCAACGAACCCGTCTGCGTGTTAAGAGACCCAATTTTGCTCGAAGAACTGGCTGTAACTATGACCTTCGCCAGCCCAAAATCCAGAATCTTGGCGTGTCCGCGCTTGGTCACGAAGATGTTGGCGGGCTTGATGTCGCGGTGGACGATGCCTTCGGAGTGGGCGGCGTCAAGCGCATCCGCGATCTCGATGGCGAGCGACAGAATCAGTTCGGTCTCCATGGGACGCCCCCCGATGCTATGTTTCAGAGTCAGGCCGTCCAGAAACTCCATGGCGATGAACGCTTCGCCGTGCTGGTCGTCAATTTCGTGGATCGTGCAGATGTTGGGGTGATTCAGTGCAGAGGCGGCCTGCGCTTCTCGTTGGAACCGTGCTAGAGCTTGTGTATCTTTAGAAATCTCGTCAGGCAGGAACTTCAAGGCGACAAAGCGGTGCAGCTTTACGTCCTCTGCTTTGTAGACCACACCCATCCCGCCGCCGCCCAGTTTTTCGACGATGCGGTAATGCGAGATGGTCTGCCCCACAAACTGGGAGGATGCGCCCATTGGCAGGAATGTTATGCCGCAATCGCGGGCGGGTCAATGAGGACGACAGGCAACAGCATGCGGGCAGGTGCAAAACTGCACCGCTTCCTTGTTTTCTTGGGGTTGTGAACTGGTGGTCAAAAAGGGGTCGTCCAGAACATCCGCAAGTCGATGAATCTATTGAGCCGAAATTTTCGAACTTGCTGGTTCGCCCAGTATACCTTGTGGAACGTGCAAGGACGGCGGGCAGTCTTTTCCAATGCAAGATGAGCCTGAAGGAGGGGGCTTGTTTCCAATACAAGATGAGCCTGAAGGGATAAGGCATGCTGAAGATGGATGATCAGCGTGCACGAAACAGAGAAATTAAGCTTGCAGCAGATTGAGCAGTTTCTTTTGGCCGCGAAAGAAGTACGGTTCGAGGCCAGCCAACGGAAAGAGATTTACGGTTGGGTGGAGCGGTTGTTATGCCAACAGGAGTACGTAGGGCAGGGACGGCGAGCGCGTGGCCTGCTCCGGCGGTACTTAGGCAAGATGACGGGGCTGAGCCGGGCGCAACTGACGCGCTTGGTGGGTCGTTACCTGGCCACGGGGCGGGTGCGGATCAAAACCAGTCACCGCCATCGTTTTCCCACTCGCTATACGAGAGCGGATATCGAGTTACTGGCGCAGGTCGATGAAGCGCACGAGACCTTGAGCGGTCCCGCTACCCGACGCATTTTCGAGCGCGAGTTTGGCCAGTACGGCAAGCTCGAGTTCCAGCGCTTGGCCGCAATCTCCAACGGGCATCTGTACAACCTACGCCGCACCCCGTGCTATCGCCAGCGCCTCAAGAATTACCAAAAAACGCGGCCCAGCCCAGTGGCCATTGGCGAGCGCCGCCGTCCCGATCCGGGAGGGCGCCCCGGCTATCTGCGGGTGGATACGGTGCACCAAGGCGACACCGAACATGCCAGGGGCGTCTACCACATCAACGCTGTGGATGAGATCACGCAATGGGAAATTGTGGCGGCGGTGCCGCGCATCTCGGAAGCGTATCTGGAACCGGTGCTGGTCATGGTGCTGGCCCAGTTCCCCTTTGTCATTCACGGCTTTCACTCCGACAATGGCAGTGAGTTTATCAATCAGACCGTAGCCCGATTGCTGAACAAGCTGATGATCGATCAGACCAAAAGCCGTCCCCGACATTCCAACGATAATGGGCTGGCGGAGACCAAGAATGGGGCCATCATCCGTAAACATATGGGCTGGGGCCATCTTCAGGGGGTCGATGCCGACCCCATCCAGCAGTTCTACAGCGCCCATCTAAACCCCTATCTGAACTATCACCGCCCCTGTGCGCAAGCCGATGTCGAGGTGGACGCGAAGGGACGAATACGTCGGCGCTACCGCCGCTACCAAACCCCGCTGGAGACGCTGTTGAAGCTGCCTAAGCCCCAGCAGTACCTGCGTCCCGGCCTCACCGTGGCCACACTCGAACGCATCGCCGGACTCATGAGCGATACGGAAGCCGCACGGCGCATGCAACAGGCCAAGCACAGGCTCTTTGAACAATTGCGCAACACCGCGTGAGGAAAACAACGCCAGGGGAAGCTTCTCAGGCGAGGAGCGAGGCAAGGAGGCTCAAACGCCGCCCCCTTGCCTCGCGCTCCATTCCCCCGCTCAACCCAAAACCAAAACCAAAATCAAAACCAAACCCAAAACCAAAACCAAACCCAAACCCAAACCCAAACCCAAACCCAAACCCAAACCCAAACCCAAACCCAAACCCAAACCCAAACCCAAACCCAAACCCAAAACCAAAACCAAAACCAAAACCAAAACCAAAACCAAAACCTTCCGGCTCCTGCTAGACTCCTTCTACAAATCAACCCACAAAGGAGCCATCACAATTCTTGCCTTTTCCGTTCCTTCAGGCTCATCCTTCGATTGGAAAACGCTCGGGCATGCTAAGCTTGCTGTCAGCCCTGAGGGCGGTTCGGCAGCCTCTTCGATGTCGGATAAGGACTGGCGACAAAATGCCCGGCTGACAGAAAATCAGCCGGGCGCTTTGTTGCAAAGTCTTTCCTATTCTTTCGCTAAGCCGACTTCTTTAGGTCGGCCGGAAACTCAATCATCTTTCCTCGCTGGTCCGGGGGAATCCACTTGACCTTCTTGTGAAACTCAGCCGGAACATAGAATTCAATCACCTGTGCCATAACCACCTCCCATCAAGGCGGCCGACCGTCGTCACTATCTTCGCCGCGAACGGTCTCTGCTCTTACTACTCAGTTAGATGCGGGGAACTTAAACTTGGACTCGAATCAGGGAAGGCTTCCAATAGCTGTACAGGGAGGGCACTCCGTTACAGTGTGGTTTCGCGCCATGTGGTGAGTGACGACCCAAAAGGCGAGATCACTTGGGCGACTCCTCAGCAGGCTCGGAAGCTCGACAACCTCCACTCGCGTTACAGCAGACGGAACCTCAACCTTCAACGAAACCCGGCCTGCGCGACATCTATCCATGCCTGCCGCGAACACAGATGCCTCACCGTCCCTCTACTGAAAGAGCCGGTTCTGAATCTGGGCGACTCCACGCGTGAGGGGCAGACTTCGTCGTCGTTCGCCACGTTGTTGAAGCCGTGTGCTCACAGCGTAGCACCGCATCACGCGGACATCGCAGGGTTCCAACAGTTCGGACGGCGTAGGCTTGTGCCGCATATTTGGTCACCATAAAATCCTACGCATGGAGTTTTTCCAGCTTCACCATCCGCCAGACGTGACGGTGTTGTGTGATCGCAAAGGCTGTGAGCGAGTGGCCGACTACTTGGAAGTCGACGACCACGGTCACGAATACCGAGTCTGCGCTTCGCACACCGACAGCAAGACGCATGCTTCGCGGTTGCCGACGCGGAAGCCAAGTCCTGATCTTCCTTTCCGAAGCCGACCTGCCGTTTGAACGGTGGCGCGGAAGGGAGAAATAGGAGCAACGGCAAAGCACGGCTCCAAATCGAGGCGGAATCTGAGAAGGACGAAAGAGTGCTAAGCCGCAGAAATACTTTGGGTGCACAGGTCATCTTGTGCTGAATTGACCGCTGCCTGCTGGGGTAAGGGAATTGCGACGATCACTTTCGTGCCTGTCCCGTTCGATTGAATTTCCAACGACCCTTTCAATTCGCGTACCCGTTCTCGCATTCCTGCTATACCAACCCCCGCCGCACCGTCGCCGTCAGTAATCTGGGTCAATCGCTTTTTTGGAATGCCGCATCCATTGTCGCAAATTTCCAAATGAGCCTGCTCCGCGTCTACACGAACGCGAATGTCCACCGCTGACGCCCCTGAGTGCCGATGGACATTGGTGAGACCCTCCTGTAAAGCGCGGAACAGGGCGATCTCAACATCCGTGGGCAGCCGATCCAGCGTTGGCGCCAAATCAATATCCACCTTGATGCCGCTGCGCTCGGCAAAGCCGTCCACGTACCACCGAGCGGCTGAGCCAAATCCTGCCTCATCTAGCAACGGGGGATGGAGCAGATGAGAGATGGTGCGTGTTTCCGTCAAACACTTGTCCACAATCTCGGAGCATTCCGAAGACAGCTTTTTCCTATTGCCATCTGCGGTTGATAGGAGGTAGAGATTCATTTTGAGACTGGCGAGGTATTGACCGAGACTGTCATGCAGCCCTCTCGCCATCTTGCGTCTTTCCTCATCCTGCAACGTCAGAATTCGACCACTCAAGCGACGAGCAGCTTCTTCTGCAAGCTTGCGGGTGGTTATGTCGGTGTTGATTTCGAGCCACGCGACTGGTTTGCCCTCATTATCCCGCAATGTAGTCCAGCGGCTTGCAACCACGATCCCGCTGCCGTCTCGCGTGGTGTGACGAATCTCTCCTTCCCAGTCGTCTCTGCTTTCAATTTCTTGCAGCGGAATGGGATACTCCGAGCGCAGCAGTTCGGCGGGGGAATGACCGAGAGCTTCACTCATTGTCCAGCCGTACAGCCTTTCGGCTCCCCGATTCCAATACGAGATTTTGCCATCCGCAGTTTTTACAAGAATTGCATCATTCGCCAAATCTAGGAGCGCAACCTTCTCTCTTATCTCGGCGACATTGTGTTCCAGTTCTGCTGTGCGCTCTTTTACCCTGTGTTCCAATTCTTGGTGGGATTTCCGCAGTTCGTCTTCGATTCGCCTGCGCTCGGCAACTTCCCGTTCTGATCGCGCTCTGGCTCGACGGTTTGCTTCTCCAAGAGCAATGATGAAACCTGAAAAAACCAAGAACCCGATCATCCCGGAGATTTCAACTTCAGGTTGCTGGAGCGCGAACGAATGGAGGGGCGGAAGAAACAAGTACCAGACGCCAACGACGCTCAGGAGCGTGCCGACAACAGACGGACCGACGCCGCAATACCAAGCCGTGAAGACGACAGCCAGCCAGACTGTGTGGTAAGGGTTATGCGCTCCGAGCAACGGTGAAAGCATCTCCCGCACAATAAGCGCGACTAGAGAGGCGAGTATCGCTACTACATAGCGCCGTGCATCTGGGATGAACCTGCGCATGACGACACCCACAAAACCTGTTAACGGCCAAGACTATCGCTGCCGTTAGTGGATATATTTTACGTCCCAAAGCAAGCGAAAATCAACGAGCTTTTGGGTATTCAAATGGGGTGTTCACGATGACTGTGCGAAATCATGACGGGTGGGTAGCGGCGCTCGCCCTGTCCACCACAAAACCCTGCCTACGATGCGCCAACGAGATTCCCTTGCCAGTGAGACAGATTCGTATTCGCGGTGATCTGAGACCAAAGCCTCCGTGTGGTCGAATCTAATCAACCGCGACACAAGCAGCCCCTTATCACTGTTCCATGCCACGACAATCTGACCCAGCAGGTCGTCGTGAGACACATCTGAAGTATCAACTGCCACGATGTAGCCATCGAGGATCAATGGCGACATCGAATTGCCCTTTACTCGTAGCGAGATTGTGGAATCCGGGTTAGGGCACCAATCCTTGGGGGCTGCCAACATCGCTTCTGGCTTCAACTGGTCGAGATCGGCAACTTTGTCGCCCTTCTCACCGGGAGTCGCGGCATGGACAGGGAGGAGCGGAATGGCGACAAAAGTCTCTCTCTTGGAAGCTCGCCTTTTTGTCACGCCCGCGCGAACAACCTGCACGGTGGGGATTCTGTCTTCGCGTAAACGCCGACCAGCTTTCGGCAGAACCCGCATCACATCCGCCGTACTGAGACCCGCCCGTCCCCAGAAGAACCAGCAGAGAGGATCACCCATCAGTTTCCCAAGCCGGAGGTACGCATCTGCGGCGGGTTCGAATTCCCCGCGCTCCCAGCGGGAGATCGCCATCGCCGAAGTTTCCAATTTCTCCGCTAGTTCAGCTTGGCTGAGTCTCAATTTGCTGCGAACGGCTTTGATCGTTCGAGCCCATTCGGGAAGGGCGGCTTTGACCTTATTGCGAATAGCAAAACTCCCGAAGATGCTTTGCCGCAATTTTAGCCCAAACGGCAATAAGATGGGGGAGAATTGATTCTCATCCTCTAACAGTAGCGTTATAACGCGCAGGATTCCCTGAAGCAAAACCAGCCTGCCCCTATACAGTGAACCCTGTATCCCAAAATTGCCAAACCAAATGATGGAAACTACACGCAAGGTGTTGTGCATCGAAGCAACAAAATGACTTAGTGACGTGGCATCTGACATGCTGTTACCGCTGCATTCGCAAGCAATCGCACTGGAATATCGAAGGTGAATATGGCTCACGGTATGCAGAAGGACTGGCGCGAACTTTGTATTGCGGTGACAAATGAAACGGACTCTACGAAGCTGGCTTCGCTGGTCCAAGAGTTGATTGAGGCGTTGGATAAGGGCGAACGAGGCTGGCGGTCTCACCATTCCCCCGTCTCAGTCAATCACGGCGAATCGGGAAGCCGCTTGGGAGCTACCGCCGCCGCCGCCGATTAGGCGTACCACGCTGGGTCTCTCGCTTTCGAATTTTCCAAATCGGCGCGGAAGCCAACTGCCACGCAACAGTGGCACCCGTGAGCACCAGCCTTGTGCTATGGCGGGGTAAGAATTGCCAGACCAACAGTCCGATGGCTCCCCTCGCAGACCATCCGCGCGGAGCGTTGAGACCAGCGCCGAAGGTAGACTATCCGGTATGCGCAAGCGGCTTATTACCCCGACTCCACAAGGTGTTCGACCTCACGACGAGGGCTGGCTAGACCTCGACCGTGCCGCCTTGGTCGAGGTCACATCAGAAGAGAACAATTACGAGATCGAGTCTGCGTTGGTCTCAGGAGAAACGCAGGGTTGGCGTGCAGCTAACACGGGAACTCAAACCATCCGGCTGCTCTTCGATCACCCGCAAAGGCTCAGTCGCATCTCGCTCGTTTTCGAGGAAACCGAGACAGCGCGTACCCAAGAGTTTGTCTTGCGATGGTGTGCGGATGACGGACACTCGTTGCGAGAAAGCGTGCGCCAGCAGTGGAATTTCAGTCCACCTAACACAATTCGCGAGGTCGAGGAATATCAGGTTGACCTTTCGGATGTCACCATTTTTGAATTAGTCATCGTGCCTGACATCAGTCGAGGAGCGGCTCGCGCCTCGCTCAAGAGTCTGCGCGTGTCTTGACCCGCCGCAATGATGCCGCAACGCGTCTAGGGTTTTTTCATCGTGGCACTTGAGTCTGCTTCAACGATGACATCCACCTCTGCTCCCGGCTTAAGACTTGCCTTCTCGCCGCTCTCATCAGTCACAACGTTTTCTACGCGAACTTCTCGATATAGATCGTCAGCCTCAGAGATGCTGATCTGCGCTTTCTCAGGCTCCAACGGACTAATAGGCTTGATTATCTTCTCGACTGTACCCCGCATCCTTTTCCTCTTCTTGCCCATTAGAGACCCCTCCCAGTGGCACAGCAGACTGCTGCGGAAATCTCGACCGCACATCCTGTGAGGCACGCCCAAATCGGGAAGTAAATCTGCTCCCGGCGAGCGATTCTAGCACTACTTCGCGGACTCTGTGGAACGCAAGCTTCGGCAGATCGTCGTTTTCTCATTGCGCGTACCAGAGCGAGTGTGGCGACCACTTGCCGCACGAGAGGCACTGGGTCTCAGTCCACTGATGAAGGCACGCTGGGCACATGCCTCCGGTATCGAAAGTGTTCCACTCGTGCCCGCACTCGCAGATCCAGCGGTCTTCTTTTCTTGGCGACCAGCCGCATAACGGACAACGGATACGCGGACCTGATGTGTCTCGGTCTCGCTCAACGTCGCGGTCGGGAGTAATCGTGGGAGTTTCAGTCGTGGGACTCATGTTCCTTACTGGATTTTCTCTTCTTCGTCGAAGCTGCTCCGGTTCTTTCCAATCACCCGCACTTCCTTCCCGCGAAGACCAGCGTACTTGATCGCCATGCCGAGCAGCGTGTACTCGTCTTCTTGGTAGTCGGCGGCAAAAGCGTCTTGGTGTAGCAACGCCAGTTGCGTGTCATCCGCGCACGCCTTCGCGAACTCAGGAAGTTTCTTTCTGATCGTTGCGATCAGGCTGGACCCTCGTTGCATCCGTTCGTCGTTGGTCATCGTGCTATGAGAATAGCCGATTCTGAATCTGGGTGAGTTCCACGGGTGCGGAGCAGGCTCGCGGAGCGGTCGTTTGGTCGCGACGACGAAAGCCTGTGCACAGCGGCTTGGAAAACGCGGAGCCAAACACTGCGTTGTTAGGCTCAATCTGCTGCTATCAATCGGCGGTCACGATGCGGCTCTGTGCGGGGCTGACCAGTGCTAAGCTCACACCTTTCCCCCGGAGCAGCACCACAGGTCGGACAACGGACAGCAAGTACCTTCTTGGGGCTAAGTTCTCTCTTCACGGAAAGAAGATAACGCCCAACCGTTTACGTGGATGGTCAATTTTGATCAGTTTCGTGAATTGCTGCTTCGACCCGTCGGCCCCTACGAGGAGGGAGCCAGCCCAAGGCTTCGTGATTGCGGGATGGCTTGGAAATCGCTTTGCCCGGACTTACCCTCTTCAGCAGCAGTTGCAAGTTTTGCCGCGTAGAGCCTCGCGACCCTCCCAAAGGATCAGCGGCACAACCACCAAGGCAGCAATCGGGTCTGCCCACTTTACGTGCCAGATCGTGTTGATCGCCAGCCCCGCCAAGGCGATCAGCGACAGGTAAGCACACAGCGCCGACTGTGCGGCGTCTGCCCTCAACGCTGCACTGCCCGTGGCTCCTGACAATCGCCGCTTCTCCTTCGCAATCCACGGCATGACGACTGCGGCTGCAACCAGAATGGCTACCCCTAGAAGTGTGGGCTTGGGTTCGCTGTAGCCGAGCAGGCTCGTGACCGAAGTGACTGCGACAAAAGCAGCCAGTGCGGACAACAAAGCTCCCGCGACACGGGCAGCCCGCCTCTCCGCGTCCTCGTGTGCCTCGCATGCACGAAATCTCCACAGTACCACTACCGCCGAGGAGAGTTCGATGGCGCTGTCACCACCGAAGGCAAGTAGAGCGGGACTCCGTGCCCGCCAAGCTGCGAAGAGGGATACCGCAGCCTCCACAATCATCCAAGCGATTGTGACGGTCTGCACCCGTTTGATTCGCCGGATTGCGTCTGGAGAAGCTGTTTGTAGCACCGAAGCCATTCACGACATTATGGCACCGCACTCGCATGGTTTGCGCTCTGGGTCGCGCTTACCTGTGGCAGGTGGTTGCGGGCGGATCGACTTGGAAATCGTAAACCACGTCTTTGCGGGTGCCGCTCCATTTGACGATTGCCACGCTCATGGCGGATATTGAGACGGAATGGACGTTGAACGCATCATTGACGATATTCAGCAGCTAGAGGAAATGTTCGAGGCACCGGATATTAGGCCGCTGAGTGCAAGCGCCATCTCGGCTGCGAATCGGCGGCACGACGAAATGCTCGGGCACAGCCCGTGGTATGGCTAGGCTTCCAAGGGAAATTCGCCAATGCGAAAACATGTCTACTCTTTCCAGTCGGCAGTTGGCATCTTCTGGATTCGCCCGGAACGGGACAAAAAGCTGGGGACTCGGGCGAGGGCACAGTCGAGCTTCTTGGATATTACGGCTCCGCCTTCGCTGCCGCCGACAGCGTTTGCACGCAAAGCACCGGATGGAACGGTTGGGACCGACTTAAGCGGATTGACGCTCCGCCGACCTTGCTGCTGTGGTCGAAAGAGCTTGTGAGGTGAGCCGATGAGCGCCGGAGTCGATTTCAGCGCAGCCAAGCGTAATGATCCTCGCCCGACGCAGAGCCGGACACCCGACCGCTGAGCCTGAACGATCTGGCGGCTGCGAATCGGCGGCACGATGAGAAGCAAGCCCACAGCCCGTGGTTTCGGCTTTGGCAGCGGTATGGCGTCTGTTGCCGAGCCGAGTCCCCACTGGTTCGACTCGTCTGACGGCTGAAATGAGCCAGCCTACTGACCTGGCGGCGATGGACCTGGCGGCGATGGAGGCGGCGGAAGCAGACCAAGCTGCCGCATCATTCCAACATCGTCCCGATTCGCAAAGTGCTCAGCGATCTTGCCGTCTAGCACCCGATACATGTGGATATGCTGAACCTCGAAAGTCCGCCCGGTGGGCTGCACGCCAACGAGCATTCCGCCATCGACCGGAAAGCGTGACGCACCCCGGTGGGTTCCGCTATAGGTGCATCGGACAACGACCCACTCGCCCTCCGCGACAGAGTTCAGCGTAGTCAGCCTCGCGTCTGGAAAGTTGGTCTTAATCTCCCCCAACACCGTCCGCACGCCATCTCGCCCGACCTTTCTGCCATGATTTTGGCAATCCTCGGCGAAGCAGCTTGCTGCCGTGTCGAGGTCGCCGCGATTGAACGCCTCATTGAATTGTTCGGCGATGCTCCGATTGGTCTCGGTAATGTTCAAGGAAGCCCTCCTGTGGCGGCTTGGGAATGCGCCGATTTCACTCCGCATACCACTCCGAATGCGGCGACCGGCGTCACTGATCGTGGCAGGCATTCTGCTCGTCCTGCCGTCATAAATTACTTCGAAGGGGAGCCAGCCTCGGACACAATATGTATCGTAGCTTTCGCCTGAACAACGGCATAGGGCTTCAAGTCAGCCTCCCATCCGGTCGGAGTTTCTTTCCTCCATCCAGAACATGGAGACCACGTGAGTACGATGGTGTAGGTGCCGGGGTGATTCGGCAGCCAGCCTTCCGCTCGTAATTTTCGCTCCAACGGAACGACCTTGCCTTTTGCGAAAGGTTTGGGCCCGAACCCGTGTCCTGTGCAGATAGACGAGTCCGGGAATCGTTCATTCACTGGCAGGGGGTGTCCAGCGGCGTCTTGAACCTCGATTCCGACGACCATGCAGGGGTCCCACAATGGGTCCCAAGTGTACAGCGTGACATCGGCATCGAAATCCTGAATCGCGAGATGTAACGGGACATCTTCGCCAAGCCCATAGGTGTCTTTATCCAACGTGATGTCTGCCCCGACGCCCTTTGCCCGTTCCCATCGGCGCTGAATCAGACTTGGGTCAGCGATCTGTACCCTAAGGTCATTGGACGAAAGAAACCGGATTTGTGAGTCGTCTGTAGAGCCTGCCAGTTGAGAGACCGCAAACACGTGTTCTCCCATGCCCTCCCACCGGCTGTTCGCACCGGAGTCCACTTCGAAGCCCGATTCCCAGTCGCCGGACTCATAGCCGAGAGCACTCCCTGAGCAACCCTTAAATGCAAGCGGGTGAACTTCGTCGATCCGGGTCGCACCGTTTGGAGACCTCTCCCTCAGGTAGAGTACGGGACAGCGATCTGGCTTGGCTGGGGTCTGAACGCTGTTTTCTGTGCGGACAACCCGCAGTGAGAAACCTTCTCTTGCATAGTACGTGCCCTTATCCGATGACAGTTTCAGTTCGCGAACTCGTGGAACACCATTTGCTTGAGCTTCGGTGGCTGCGGAGTCTGAATTCGGAACTAAAGTGAACCGAGAGACCTCGATGTCTGAGCAAATCTGTTTTATAAGCGACGGCGCGACAAGCATTGCCGGGCCGCTCATCCATTTTGGTTGAAGACATCGTATTGCCTCGCTCGGCGGTGAGGTTTTCCAGCGAAATTCTTGTCGCACGATTTGACCCGGAGCGAGACTCACAGGCCGTACAAGAGGATATTGTCCGTTCGCGAGACGGTTTTCGCCGTCGTAGCACAGGGCGAACGGGCGATCTCCGGACACGCGGTCAGGGTAGAAAGTCGGGCCGTACATGGGAGCATCGAAAGCGCAGGGATGGCTCGAAATGTTGCGCTTATTGACTATGATTGCGTAATACTTGTTTGGTTCGTTTGCAAAGCTGAGGTTGGTGTCGAAATCAGCGATAGTGCAGTTAGAAGCACCGCTCGTATTTACTCCCGACTCTTGTCCTGCAATTGACAATGGCAACAGGAGCAAGCCTCCGAAAACCAGAAATCCGCCAAGGCCAATCCGGTCAAAGTGCCGCAAGAGAATCATGGCTACCCCAATTTCTTATGATGCAAGGAACGCGCCGTCGGTGAGTTTCTATCTGCGCATACCAATCCGAATGCGGCGACCATCGGCTGCAAGAGAAGCACTGGGTCGAAGCCACAACTAGCTGCAATGGAACCGTGGAGGTGGCAAGATGGTTCTGTATTCTGATACTTTATTGATAGCACTATTTCAAGGAGGATGCTATGTCACAGCGGGACGCCTAAATGAGACCCTGCGTCGTCGGTTTGACGAGAACGGTCTCCTACTTTACCTTTCGACCAACGTAATCCCCGAAAACGATCCAACTACACTCTTCATCAGCGCGGGGATGCAACCCCTAAAACCAAGATTCCAGCACCCGGACGGCAGCAGCTACGGGAACATCCAGTATTGTGTCCGTACCAACGACATCGACGAGGTCGGCGACGGCACACATCTCACGTTTTTCCAGATGATCGGCAGCTTCGGCTTTGGGACGACCAACTATGGGCAGCATGCTGAGATGTGGACGAACATTTTGCGTGACCTCGAAATACCGATCTCGCATGTCAATATTCACCCGGAATCAGGTTTCGAGCGCCTTTGGAAGAACAACTTCCCGGTGTGCTATGACCCCGGCTGCGTCTGGACTGATGGCAACGTAGGAGGATTCTGCTCGGAACTCTTTACCCCTGATGGAATCGAAGTGGGCAATCTGGTCAACCCATTGGGGCACTCGATTGACGTTGGCTTCGGTTTTGAACGAATGCTCCAAGTAATGGAGGGTAAATCCCGCGTGGACGAGACGGAGTTATTTAATACGCTGCTCGATCCGATTTCTCGCGACCACTTTCGGACGCTGTCCGTCTTCAAGCAGCAAGGCATTGTTCCGGGGAACAGGGGGCGGAATTACGTCTGCCGCCGTCTGATCCGACGCTTTATTCGTCTGAATCCTCATAGGGTTGAATGGCCATTCTCGGACTGGGTGCACGGCGAGCGAGTGCGTATGGAGCAGTCCATCCGGGACGCACGAAAATACTGGCGCAGGAACCGGGACAAAAGCGACACGATGCCAGACAGCTTCTACTGGGGCACGTTCGGCGTTATGCCTGAAGAGATGATTCTGGTGCGATCCTGAGTTCTGGGAACAGGGCGCTGATTACGCCGCGTTGCGCGGTCGCGTATCTCCTCTCGATGCGGCATCAGTGCGACAGCAGGCGAACAGGGCACCCTTCCCCGGAGGAGGCCAACATGAACGCTTTTACTTCGCATACCACTGCGAGTGCGGCGACCATCGACTGCACGAGAGGCACTGGGTCGAAGTCCAGTGGTGGAGGCACGCTGGGCAGACGCCTCCCGTGTCGAACGTGTTCCATTGATGGCCGCAGGTGCAAGACCAGAGGTCTTCTTTCCGGGGCGACCAGCGGCAGAGCGGGCAGCGGATGCGAGGGCCGGAGGGGTCGAGGCTTTTCTCTTGGTCGGGCTCGCGATCCAAGACAACGTTCATTTCCCAATCGCTTCTTTCTTCAGCCGCTCGATCTGCTCCAGATGATTCGGCCCGTGTTTCGACATCATCCCCACATAGTCGGCAACCGTGACCCGGTGATCGAGTTCAGGATGGCGGGCTGATTTCTGCAAGTCTTCCACTTTCAGCCGCCTGAGCAACCTCACATTGGCGTGGCGGTTGAGTCCGTAGAGAGCGACCAGTTCCGGGGGTGAGGATTCCAGATAACCCAGATTCTTTGCCCAAGCGTCCTGATCAATCGGCGCGATCACCGGGTCTTTGTCGGCGAGCATTTGCCGAATGCGGTAGGCGTACAGGATTTCTATGTCGGCCAGATGCCCTAGAATCTCCCTGATACACCATTTGTCCGGGGACGGTTTGTAGCGCAGCGTTTTCTCCGGCAGGCCCGAGACGGCGGCTGCAATTTGTTTGGGGCTTTCCTCGGCGGCGTCGAGATGCTTTTTCAGTTCGGATTCAGTCACAGACACCTCACTTCGGCGTTGATTGTAATGCAAGGAATTGTCTAAGAACTCCGCTTGACAGCTTGACAACCGATTAAGTTCGGAAGAGACTTTTTCGGGGCGTCAAAGGAGACTTCATGAGAATGTCTTCCGGGTCGTGCCAGACAGTTTCCAACTCAATCCGTCAACACCTCAACAGATTTGCAATCGCCACAATAGTAGCGGTGGGCTTGTTAGTCTTGCCAGCCGCAGCCAAAATCGTGTACACACCCGTCAACGTTACCGTCTCGGGAAACGGCTCTATAAGAATCGATCTGAATCACGATGGAGCTGACTTCACTGTTGACGTAGCCGCCGGGTCTGAAGGTTGCGGCTTTTTCGGCGAAGAGGTTTTTGCTTTTGTTAACGTGACGCCCGCCATGGGCAACGGCGTCGTCGCGCGTGGTGAAGATGCCGCCGCGCTGAATATTGGGACCCAGATCGATTCCAGCGAGAGTTTCTATGAAGCTCAGGCAGTAATGGCCAGTGGGATTTACGAATCTGGTCCTCCGCCTTGCCCCGCCAAACATACTTCGGGTTACTGGTGTAATGGTAAGACTGGGCGCACGGGGGACAGCCCTTGTCATACCGTTGATGGCTACCTCGGACTGAAGTTTGAGATGAACGGCAGCACTCACTACGGGTGGGCACATTTGGCCATTACTCCGAGATCGAACCTGACATTTGCAGTCAAGTTGACGGGTTACGCTTACGAGACCGTCGCCGGCATGCCAATCAACGCCGGTCAGACCTAGGTACACGGTTCTTCCGCACTAAGCGCCGGACCAGTGAATCCAGAGGTTTCCGGCCCTGCGTCAGTCGCGCTTGCTCTTGGTACTCAAGAAGTCCCGGTGTTGCGGAGGAAAGGAAAACCGCAGGCGCAGCATCCGAAAACATCCAACTGTTTTTGATGGTTCAAGGCTCGCCTGCGGCGGGGAGTCTGCATGCTTGATCTCCCGGACCAAGTCGCAGGCGGTCTCCAACCCTAGCGGCTCGCCGAACAAGACATGGTCTATCGCAAGCAGCAGGACTCTCGCGAGCATGGTCTCCCGTCGCCGTCGCTGCTCGGCTCTCGGCAGCGGCATGACCGCGAACACTTCTGGGCCATCTCTGTTTTCCACGTGTGCCGTCAAAAAACATCGCTCTCCCGAAAACCGTGGCGCTCTGCCAGTGCACGGTGCGTGCGGACCAAAGAAAGGTAGTTCTTGCGACATTTCCATGCGGGGTAGCCCTTCGCGAGCAACGGGCATCGTGCTCGTATCTTCCACTCTTTCATAAGCCCGATTAGTATTGCGTCCTTGATTCGCTCTCCGGCGTTCATTTTCTACAAATCCTCCGCAACTTGGACTCATCGCTACCCCGGAACCGGTTGCAGGTTGTGCCTTGGAACCCGCGCCAGATGACCTTTTGTAGCGGCCAAACCCAAAATCTAGGCTGCGGTACATGCACTTCGGTAAGCGCCGGTAAGCGATGCCCCAGCCGGTGTGGACCGGCTTGCGGCCGGGGTACACTCAACAGTGAGGGACACCTGACTTTGCGGGCTGGCGCAAGAAAGCATCAGATTCGAACCTACTACCACGTTTTGTTTCAAGCGTGGGGACCACAGCATTGGTGGCCGGCGCAGTCGCGGTTTGAAGTGGTCGTGGGCGCTTATCTGACCCAGAACACCGCGTGGACGAACGTGGAGAAAGCCTTAGCGAATCTTCGCTCAGCCCACCTGCTGAGCGTGAGAGGGATCCGGCGGGCGTCTTTGGCAGAACTCGAACGCTTGATTCGCCCCGCCGGCTATTTCCGTCAGAAAGCAAAGCGGTTGAAAATCTTTGTCGCGTTTCTGGACCGACACTACGAAGGCTCTCTCGCGAAATTGTTCGCGCGCCCCACGGAAAAGCTTCGAGAAGAACTCCTCAATCTGCATGGCATCGGCCCCGAAACTGCCGATTCCATACTGCTGTATGCCGGCAACCATCCGGTCTTCGTGGTGGACGCCTACACGCGCCGGATGCTGGCTCGCCACGAGATCCTTCCGGAAAAAGCCGCTTATGAAGAAATTCGGGAACTGTTTGAGCGCGCGCTGGCGCCCCCGGCGCAATCCGTGGCCGACTCCGGCGAGACTGGGAATCAACCGTTGGCGGCGGGATTCGCCGGCGCGGCGCATCCTCCCTCGGCAATGAGCACGGCGAAGCGCACCGCTCTGGCCCAGGTCTACAACGAGATGCATGGCCTTATCGTTGGGGTCGGAAAGAATTACTGCAGAAAATCAGAGGCGCGGTGTGACGCATGCCCTTTGCAGAAGTTCCTGCCTCAGTCTAACTGAAAGTCTTAAGAACAGCGGATGGGGATATTTCCGGAAATTGTACAACGCTTAATGGTCCGGCTAAGAACTGCCTTTCCTTTTCCCCAGAATGTCGTACACCGGCTTGTTGTCTGCGAACACCCGCCACTCCATGACCTTGCCGTCCAGAATCATCGCCTTCCACGCCGCAGGAATTTTCCACGTCTGGCGGTCGATTGTGCCGCCCGCCTCGCCCACGGCCAGCACGGTCCCATTCCCCTCAAGGCACGTATCGACACGCAGCCAGTAGTCGGGGCATAGGGCGAAATAGCCGGCCCATCCGGCCTTCATGGCCAGGCTCCCCTGCACGCGGTTTCCAAGCCCATCCACAAAAACATGGTCCGCCGCCATCAACCGTCCCAGCGTTTCCGGATCATGAGAATTGATCGCCGCCACAAACTGCTCGAACGTCTCCATCGCGCTTCTCCACCATCGAGACAAGGGTCACTGTACGAGAAAATCTCACGGCGCCACAACTGTTGCAAACAGATTGAACTCAGCACCTCTGCCTTGCCCATCGCCCACGATTTTCCACATTTGATCTCCCTAGGTCGGGAATTAGCGCATTTAAGATGTTGGTGTGGGTCGTGGAAGTGGAAACCCGAATGTTAATCGATGAATGATTTTGACTTGATCGACCGCTTGGCGGGGACGATCAACGAGAGCTGAGCGTTGAAGCGACCGGCTAGGAATAGTTACCATCTGATCTTCAGGGGTCCAATGCTCTGGCAGAGAGTCATATCTCTCCGCGCCACAGCCTCAGATGTTGCATCCAAGAGGAGTGACAGGATTTTGGTTGGAGGAGTCTGGGCAAGATGGACGAAGAAATCGTTAAACAGATCCTCGATGAGCTGTTTTCTTCTTTTGAAGATTCAGAGACTCGAAGCGCTGCTCTTTTGCTGTTTCTAAAAGATCAGGGAATCGCGACCGAGGAGAAACTTGCACCGTACTTTAAGCAAGCAGCAAACACCAGCGAAGTGCGATGGCGCGCTGCCCGAGTGAGGATGGGCGCTCTGCTGGCTTCTGCGTTGAAGACTCTAGAGCCCCCGGCAGAAAAGAAGATTACTGCAGCTCAAGAGAAGAACGTGGAATCAACCGCAGACGTTGACACCCAGGAGGCGGAGGGGCAAACTCCAGAACCCAAATCTGAGGGTCCCAAAAACAAGGCAGGAGGCGCCACTCCCCAGGAAGATGCGGTTGAAAACACTCAGAAGAGACAGGACAAAAAACGATGAAGGAGCGACCACCCCCCGCGAGCCCGCGAATTAGATTGGGTTGCAACGAATCGCGGGGCTGTCCGGAGTTTGTTCCGAGTGCAGGGTGCCTTGCAATCAACGAGCAGGAAAGGAAGGGCACGAGGCTAATGTCGTGGGTGGATGAAAGTTCGCGGGAGTTCACCACTGTCTTAGTTTGAAATGATTGGGAGAACTGGTTGGCGGCACGTCCCAATAATTGCCAACGTAAACCATGCTGCCAGCGCCGTGGAGGTCAACGCTTTTGCCAGAGCTGTTGGTATGGAACGACGTATTGCCCGTGACAACGACTCTGTTCTTGGTAGTGCCAACAATCGAGTCATTAAGGAAGTTGAATACGCAGTTCTGAATAATAGTGCTTCCCCTGGTGTTCGCTCCGAGGTTGATTGCGTGGACGTGACGATTCGACGGCAAACCCCCGGGTTGGCTGTTCCGCGCCGCAAGCGAATTCGTCGGCGCCGAGACATGCACGATGTAATAATTGCGGCCATCGTTTGCGCCACCGATGCCGGCGATACTAACGTTATTCATCTCCACGGTGTTGCCCCACGCCCAGCAGCAGCCAACTGCCTAAGCTCCCATCCGTACGAAAGTCGTGGATGAAAAGGCCGCTGCCAACCCCGAGGTTAAAGCACGGCGTGGGCTCCGTCGTGGTACCGCCGTACACGACAACACTGCATTGGGACATCGAACCTGTGAAGTTGTTCTGGAACGCGTACAGCCCACCTGAGCTCGAGTCAATCAGCGCTCCCATTCCGTCCCAAGCGATATCAAAGATCGAGGCGCCCCTGGTCGACTCAATCTCAGCTGTCGTCCACCAGCGCATTTCGAGGATTCCTTCCTGCCTATGAACCGAGTCGATGAGAATGCCGTAGCGTCAGGGGGAGCCTGTGTTTCCAGAAGAACTCGCCTCAGAATCAAGGAAACTTTCAAACTGACTCTACGTCAGACGAGATGGTTGGTAACTCGCCTTCGATCAGAAAAAACCACTCGTGCCGATGGACAGGATGGTCATTGTAAACGAAGTCGGTCACGCGCTCCCAGACGCGCTTCAGGGTGAAGCAGGTTAACCCCAGTTCTTCCCAGGCCTCGCGCCAAGCTGCTCGTTCAAATGTCTCGCCGCCTTCCAGGCCACCGCCTGGGGGTGCCCAGAAGGCTTCTCCATTTGTTCCTGCATGTCGAAACAGCAACACTCGCCGCTGCCCATCGAGGAGGATAAGCCGGGATGCTCGACGCAAGTCCGGTTCCGTCATGCGGCGATTCTACAGGGCAGCAAAAATTCATTTATGAAACTGGTTCTAATTTAATCACTCGCCAAAAACCAGAACGTGCGGCGCATAACTCACACATAGCGAAACAGCATCATGAAACCGAAATCCATGTGGGTCTGCTGGTGACAATGAAACAGCGTCGCGCCCGGGTTTGCAGCGACAAAATCAATCTCAGCATCGCTATTTGCCTTCACCACCACCACGTCCTTGCGCAGCCCCGAGAGCGATCGGCCGTCCAGGCTGGTGACCTCGAAAGTATGGCGATGTAAGTGAATCGGATGATCGTCGCTGCTCTTATTCCGCATCGCCAGTCTGTAATGCTTGCCTTCTCTCAACTGAATTGTGTCCGTGTTGGGATACGACTTGCCATTAATCATCCAATAGTCAAAGTCCCCGTGGCCGTGAAACTTCGACTCAAACACGAGAGGAACTCGCTCGTCCGGCTCCGCCGAGGCCGGTTCCTGTTTTGCGAACCCTGCGTAATCCCACCACATCTCTGGCGGATCCATCCACTTGGACTCGCCCTGCTGGTTGGCGTACTCCACGACAATCCCCATTCCCGCGCGGCGAACATCAGGCCGCGTCTCGCCTAGCACCCACACTCCTGGCCGATTCATCTCCACCAACAAATCAATGCGCTCCGCCGGAGCCAGTCGTACCGCCGGTACTTTCGCCTGCCGCACCTCGTTCCCATCCATGGCTACGACTGTGAATTCATGTCCGGCCAGCGCCAGCCAATGCGTCGCTGTCGCACTGGCATTCAGCACATGGAAGACTACCCTCTGCCCTTTACGTACTTTAATCGGATCGCCATGCCCGAGCATGCGGTCATTGATCGTCGCATAGTCATAAAACGCATCCATCGAAGCATCACCGCCGCCTCCCATATACGCGTTCCAGTCGTGCAGCGTGAGAAATATCTCCTGATCGTATGCACCGGGCTCTTGTTTCGGCTCAATGTAGAAACATCCGAACTGGCCGGTATACGTGCCGCGCTTCAAGTCATGCCCGGCAAATGTGTGCGTGTGGTACCAGCGAAAACCCGCCGGCCGCGGCGTAAAACTGTAGCGCCGTTGTCCGCCGGGCGCAATCATGGGCGAACCTTCTTCCGTCGCTCCATCTTGGTCCGATGGAATCCACAATCCATGCCAGTGCACAATCTCGGGCACGTCCGTATGGTTCACAACATCAATCGTGATCGGCTTACCTTCCGGCCAACGGATCAGAGGGCCAGGAACGCTCCCGTTGTACGCGACTGTGCGAATCACTTTTTTGGGCACAATCTCCAGCTTGAGGGGCGCAATTTCAAGCCGGACGTCCGCTGGTGTCTGGCCCCACAAGTTCGTCTCCGCCGCCGCAGCCAGCATCGCGAAACTTCCACCGATCAGAAAGTCACGACGATCCATTCCCATGTATGTCCTATTGAGTGCTCTCAGAACTGCCCGCTCGATGGTGCGTCCAATCGAACCGACGCCCCAGAATACCCTTCACAATCACATGATCCGTACTGGCTGTTGCCCCAATTCCGACCCCAAAATTAATCTCCCAGTTCGGGGAAACATTTAGATCGATCGTCGGGAAAAACTGCTGCTGCTGATTGTGTAACGAAGACACGCCTGTGATTGATCCATAAGCAGCGTAATACTCCAAACCGCCCGAAATGTACTTGTTGAAGTCGTAGCTGAATTTTGCGCTTGGGGAAAAGCCTATGCCCTCTGAAACGCTCGGCCCGTGGAAAGAGCGCTCCAGAGCCGGATTCAGTGTGAAATACCATCTGCCTGTCTGCTTATCGACGATCGGCCGCAGCTCCATCGTCCAGGTGTCCTTCGAAAACGATGCCCGCTGATAACCAAACTCCATGGACAGGCTTACGCCCACAGGCCAGTGCCAGCGATCGGGCGCTCTCACCCGTGGGCGAATATGGTCACCTACCCATTGCCAGCCGTCGCCACTCCGCAGGCTGGTAAAAATATAAAAACCAACCTCCGACCAGCGGTTCACTCCCTGAGTAATCTCCACGGTTTCGTGCTCGGCATGGTTCGTCGGATAGAGTCCCTCCGCTGTTAACTTCGAACCGGGTGCCGGAAGGCTGCCCTCGGCGGTGAAGTTGCTGTGCAACTCAAGCATCGTGGTCTGCGGCGCGACGGTGTCCGAACCGTAGACCTGAATCTCATAATTGTCCTGCGCTTTCGCACGTCTCGGGTTTCCAAAACCCAAGACCGTGAGAATCAGCAAGGCACAATGCCTGGCCACCGGTTGTTCTGTCATCAAGATTGCTGCTCTCTCATGGACGGCTGATTGAATTGTTGACCGGTCGCCCTTAAAGATACACGTCTTCACACATTGGACTCTGTTTTACAGGTAGTACTACCGGAAATCATTTCCTCTCAGCGCGTTCCGGCCTCAAATGATCGATATAGGAAGCGCGCAGGCGGGACCGAAGATCGCGGCGAAGCCGAATGCGCGTCACTGGACTGGGTCGGCTGGAGTCAGCTCCGGAACGATAACAAGGAGGTCATAGCCGTAGACCATCCGTTCCATGTCGGGGTCCACCGGACCGAGTTCCATGAAGCGCAGCTTGCGAAGATCGTATACCGTCCAAGCGTTCAGAAGCTGGCTTTCAACGGCTGGTTTTAGCCACCGATAGTCGTGGTCTTCGTCCATAACGAATTTCTCAAGCTTAGTCGGGCGATCGTAGCCGCCAGATATCCTGTGCGTGCCCTTGGCTCCCAAAACGCAAATATGTAACGAAGTACTTCCTTGCGCGTCCGCTACTTCGGCGATGTAGTTGCCGAGATCACGCTGGTGAAGTGGGTTAAAGCCCTTGTAGAGGTGCCATTCGCCAAATTTGACCAGCACTTTCTGCGGCTGATCACCGGCGGCGGCCTTCTCTAAATCCAGCCGAAAGTTACGTTTGAGAAGTCGGGCGCGCTGGTTATTTGATTCGGGTGAGCCTTGCATGTTTTTGAGATAGATCTCGTGGCTTTCAATCAATTCGAGGAAGAGTGCATTCGCGGCAGAGTTTGCATCGCGTTGCAGCACGGCAGCAACTTCCGCGAGTTCAGAATCAGATGCAGCGAACTGGAAAAGCTTGAGTGGATCGCCTGTCTCCTTGGCGCGAAGGGCGTCCTGCTGCTCCTCGCCTTTCAGTCGCGTGATAGCGGTGGTTGCCGTCGGGCCGGGATGCGTGGCCACAATCTGGTCCAGCAACCAGCCCGCTGAGCCAATGAACTCCTGATCAAGACCCCAAAGACGGAAATGAGGGGTATGAGCGATTTGCGCGCAATGTGCCGCTAGATCATTCTCCTGCCGGACGTTCAGAAAAGCGACGCTGTCCAGGTATTGTTGGGTGAGTGCGGCCATGCGGGCCAGCCGATCGGGCTTGCCGAATGAGGACGAGACAAACTCCGCAACCTGTGGACCGACCTCGACGGCCATCGCCGATAACCCTTGGGGAGCCATGATGTCGCAGACTGCAGTCGTGAATTGAGGAATCTCGCGCGTAATGTGGTCTTCGCCAATGAGAACGTATTGCGCATTGGCGATGGCGCTCTCAAGCAGGGGAGCGGCGTTGCCGACGAACCTGCCATTCTCCAAGTGTAGGTCGTAGCGGACCTCACGCAGTTTCTGCTCGAAAGCCGATGGCTGCGGCTGCACTGTCTCACCTGGTACCTGCGCATAGACAATCTGCAGAGCGAGAAAGACTGCTAAGGATAAGGATAAAGAGCGGATGACTTTCATCTGAGCCCCGTCATCGATCCAGTGGGTAAACATAGCCTACCGTAGTGCGACCATGCCGGGAAGAAAGTTCTGGGTTTTCAAGGCCAGAAGTCCGCGTGAGAAAGTGGGGTTTTTTAATCGCTACAACTACAACCCACTCAAGCAAGCGCGAGAAGTAGAGCGATTCTCTTGACGGATTTAGATATTGGGCCTAGCTGCTACGCACTACCGTACCCGGTTTGGGGCGCATAGCTCCGAGGACAGCGTTTAGAAACGACATTTCTCTACTGCGTACCTGTGGGCGGTATACGATTGCCATATCGAGCACCGCGCGTGATAGTACGATATAGCCGAGATTCCGAGGCTCCGCGTTAACCTTTTGAGCGATGTCTAAGACTTGCTCTATTCCAAAGATAATTACTCTCTGTCCCTCAATACCTCTCGTGCTATGAAAGGTAGACAGCCTTACTTGGTCAGCTGGAGCAATGCAACGGCGATTCTCATCTTGCGTGTAATCGAGGAACGGCACGCTTACAGAGGCTAAAGCCTCAGTAGCCCATCTCTGCTGGTTTGAGCGTTGGCTTGGTACTACGATGAGTAAGTCCGTCGGTCGATGACCGGCGTCAAGGCTCTCCAATTCTCCTCGAATGATACGTCGATATTCGGCAAGCATGACCTCATTTTGTGCCTCTGAGTAGATGTCGTCGGGAAGATCGTGCAAGCTCGTCTCATCGATCGCAACAAGGCTTGGCAATTCGCCACCCGGTCTATCGAAATCGAGCACATCCTGCCTAGACTTTGACGAAAATCTCTCTACGACAGCGCCCACCTTGCCTGTCTCCCAATTTGCTTCGTAGCAGGTAAGCGCAAATTGAGCGATTGTTTCGGTGTTTCGAAAGTTTCGCCGCAACGCCCGCTTCTGTGCTTTTAGGGCGAAGTCTTTCAAATACTCTGCCGATGCTCCATATAACTCCTGCCCGCTGCCGGCCGCAATGCAGATCGTCGAACGGTCATCGGAGTAGAGCGACAGCATTTCAAACGCCCAGCCCTTAAGGTCCTGAGCCTCATCAATGAGAATAGTGTCAAATTTAGGTAGTTTCTGCCGCTCCTCCTTCATCTGCTCCACGACGAGACTGGCCCACTCGTCCCAATCAAGGTCCCCCTGCGCTGGCTTGTCCACGTAAAGGTTAATGATTTCCCAAACATCGTGAACTTCGACCTCGCCGTCTGTCAGAGGAAGTTTCTCGGAGAACTTGAGCAGTCGTTTGATGTCAGCGGCCAAGACCTTGTTGAAGCAAGCAAATAGAACTTTACAGCCCTGCAAGGCATGCTGATGCGCCACCTTGAGCAATCGGAATGTCTTGCCTGTTCCGGGCGCTCCGGTGTAAAGAAATCGAAACCCCGAAAAAGGTGGAACGAGTTTCCTTTCTTCATTTCGAACTGACGCCTCAATTATTCTCAACCTGTCAAGGTCGCTAACCGTCGCTTTGGGCTTGGCCGACACATTTAGGGCAGCAACCAGCAACCCGAGTTGCCCCTGATTATGATGGAAGAATTGTTGCTTTTCCTCTCCTACTGTGGGATTGACCCTGATGTATTGCAGCCGATCTATGAGGGCGCGCGGATCGCTGTACATGTCATCTTGAAACAACATTGATTCAGCATACGGGCCGATGACCCTTTCGTCGTCCCACCGGCGATTCCAGTCACTCCTGCGAATTTGCGGAAAGCAGGCGACGCTGGTCATGAAGATACGGCCCGTGTGTGGTTTTATGAAATTGCGGAGTGAGTGCATCGCCTCGTGCGCCTGCTGCTGGGGGCCCCGATCCTGGTCCCTGTCCCGGATTTTGCACTGCTGCCAGCCAAAACGCTCGATGAAATTGATGGGCACCGCTTTGATTTCCACTACGAACACGCCCGTTTGCTCATGCCAAATCACAAGGTCAACATCCTTAACGCCCGGAATGAAGTTCAAAGAAAACCAAAGGTGCAGTTTGTCATCGGGAAAGTCTCTAAGCTGTTTAGCCAGTTGTAATTCACCGTGTTTTGTTGGCAAAGGCGTGTGAATATGGGCCATTTCTCTACGAAAGCCGCGAGTTCGTTGGGAATGTCAGTGCGCATACTAACATGCCTGTCGGCAAATTTTGGTGATGCTGGTCACGGCCATTCCTTAGAAGCAATCCCTTGGTTATCGTAAAGGGACGAAAGAGGGATTCAAGGGGTCCGGGACGTACACGCTCTTTGTTTTTTGTGAACGGTGGCCTACCGCGCGATGTTGGAAGAGCTCTCGGCAGAACGCTCGCCCGTTCATTGACCATGGTTGGGCGATTTGGGAGCAGCCGCATCTGCATCTATAATGAGTTCCGGTCCGCTCACTGCTTGCAGGCCGCAACTGGCCTCGAGCGGCTGGACCGCTGAACTCCCGTGGTGCAAACTGTTCCAACTCGACCTCCCAAAACTTCCAACCGCAAGCGGGTCATTATCCTGCTGACGGTCGCGTTTTTCCTGCTGCTCGCGATTTTGGTTTCGCAGACCGCATTTAACGAAACCATACTCAGCCCCGGCACCAACCAGCAGACCGTAGTTTTTTATGCCCTCTCGCTGCTGATTTCTCTTCTGTTCGTCGCTCTCACCTTCGTGCTGGCGCGCAACCTGCTCAAGCTGCTTGCCGAGCGCCGTCTTGGCGTGCTGGGGTCGAAGTTCCGCACGCGGATGGTAGTGGGAGCGCTGCTGCTGTCATTCGTTCCAGTGATGGTGATGTATTGGTTTGCCTACGGACTGATGAACCGCTCGATTGACAAGTGGTTCTCCACGCCGGTCGAGGAGGTTCGTGCCGACACCGATGCCATGGCTTCGTTGTTGGCCAGCTACGCGGCACAGAACGCGCACTCGCAAGCCGTCGACATCGCTGCCTCGCCGGAAACGAAGCGCGCGTTTGAGGGCCATGGATTCTCCGCCGCAGTCGAGGCGTTTCGCAGCCACGAACCCACTTTGCAAGGCGGATTTGTCCTCGCTATAGAGAACGGAGTTGCCGAGGCGAGCTTCGGTGTTCCCGCTCCCTGGCCGCTGTTGAAAGAAAGGCTGCCCCTGGTGCAGGTTGCCGCCGGCCAGCCCGCTCATTTCACTTGGGAGCAAACAGAGTACACAGTGGGCAGCGCCCCCGTTGGCAAGGATGGCCTGATTCTGGTGGCTATGCCGCTGCCGCCGGAGTTCTCCAGGACGGTGAACCAGATTGAGGCTAGCCAGCAGCGCTATCTTCAGTTGAGCCTCGAGCGCAAGCATGTGCGTCAGACATATATGGGCCTGCTTCTGCTGCTCACGATGATCGTGCTTTTTGTCAGCACATGGCTCGCGCTGTTTCTCTCCAAGCTGGTGACCCGGCCCTTGTCTGCCTTGGCCGAGGCGACGCAGGAAATCTCTCGCGGACGTCTCGACTATCGGATCGACGTGAGCGCCGCCGATGAAATTGGCGACCTGGTTCGTTCCTTCAACCGCATGGCGGAGGAACTGGAGACCAGCCGGCGCCAAATCGAAGCTTCCAGCCGCGATGTCAGTGCTGCCAATGCTGAACTGGACCAACGCCGCCGTCAGATGGAGACCATCCTCGAGAGCATCCCCACCGGAGTGTTGTCGCTCGATGCCGCGCGGCGCGTTACGCACGCCAACCAGGCCCTGCTGCGCATATTCCATCCCGAAGGCTATGCGGACGGAGAACACCTGCTGCGCGGGGCGCGCCTGGCGGACGTATTTCCGCCGGAGGTGCTGCAAGATCTGGAACCGCTGCTGCGCCGCGCCGATCGCATGGGCATGACCACCAGCCAAATGGACATTCCGCTGCAGCGCGCGTCTCTCAACGTGGCGGTCACGGTGGCGACCCTGCGCCATCAGGACGAACGCTCGGGATACGTGCTCGTGTTCGAAGATCTCTCCGATCTTCTGAAGGCGCAGAAGCAGGCGGCCTGGCGGGAGGTGGCGCGACGGGTGGCGCATGAGATCAAGAATCCACTTACGCCCATCGCACTTTCCGCGGAACGTATTCAGCGTCATCTGGAGCGGGCCACGGCCTCCGACCCGGCGTCGCTCGAGGTCATCCGCGCCTGTGCCCAAACCATTGCCGGCGCAGTCGAAACCGTTCGCCGGCTGGTGGATGAGTTCTCCACGCTGGCGCGCTTCCCCGCGTCGAATCCGCACCCGGCCGATATCAACGAAGTCATCGAGCGTGCGCTCTCCATGTTCAATGGGAGACTGGACGGCATTCGTCTGCACACGTCGCTGGCTCCAGACCTGCCGAAAGTCATGGCGGACGCGGAGGCGATTAAGCGGGCCGTCGCCAATCTCGTGGATAATGCCGCCGAGGCTATGCAGGATTCGCTGGTGCGCGAGATCCTGATTTCAACCTCGCTGGTGGCCAGCCGCGACGCGGTCGAAATCACCGTCGCGGATACCGGCCATGGCGTGACCCGCGAGCTGAAAGAAAAACTCTTTCTGCCTTATTTCTCCACCAGAAAGCGCGGAACCGGCCTCGGCCTGGCGATCGTGAGCCGCGTCATCGAAGAGCATCACGGATCTATTCGCGTGGAGGAAAACCAGCCGGCTGGAGCGCGCTTCATCGTGGAGCTGCCGGTGGTTCCTGAGTCCGCGCTGGCCACGGTCACGGCGCAGCATGCATAAAATTCTCATCGTTGACGACGAAACCGGCATTCGCGAATCGCTGCAGGGAGTGCTGGCGGACGAAGGCTACGAAGCTGCAGCGGTGGAGAGCGGGGAAGAATGCCTCAAGCTGCTGCGGCGCGAGCACAGCTACGAAGTGGTGCTGCTCGATATCTGGCTGCCCGGCATCGATGGCCTGGAGACGCTGGAAAGAATCCGCGAGATGGATAACCCTCCCGAAGTGATCATGATCTCGGGCCACGGCACGATCGAAACTGCCGTGCGCGCCACCAAGCTCGGCGCTTACGACTTCCTGGAGAAACCGCTCTCCATCGACAAGACGCTGATCCTGGTCAAGAACGCGATCGAATCCAAGAAATTGCGGCACGAGAATGTCGACCTCAGGAAACAGCTTTACGCCAAGAGCGTGATCGTTGGCGACAGCATTCCGATGAAGGCTCTGCGCCAGCAGATTGGCCTCATGGCGCCCACCAACGGGCGCGTTCTGATCTACGGCGAGTCCGGCACCGGGAAGGAACTGGTGGCCCACGCGATCCACGCACAAAGCCTGCGCAAGGACGAGACTTTCGTCGAGGTCAACTGTGCGGCTATTCCGGAAGACCTCATCGAGAGCGAACTGTTCGGCCATTACAAGGGATCGTTCGCCGGAGCAACGGTCGACAAGGAAGGCAAATTTCAAAAGGCAAGCGGCGGAACACT
This sequence comes from uncultured Acidobacteriaceae bacterium, assembly GCA_963714225.1. Lineage (GTDB taxonomy): Bacteria > Acidobacteriota > Terriglobia > Terriglobales > Acidobacteriaceae > Sulfotelmatobacter. The sequence goes on from CAVQNY010000003.1 coordinate 69,954, forward strand.
GTTCCTCGACGAAGTGGGCGACATGAGCCTGAAAACGCAATCGAAGGTGCTGCGCACTCTGGAGGAGCAGCGCGTTGCTCCCTTGGGCGGCGAGAAGAACCATCGTCGTCGATGCGCGCATCATCGCCTCCACCAACAAGGATCTGGAAGAGGAAATTTCCAGGGGAAATTTTCGCGAAGACCTGTTTTACCGGCTGAACGTGATCCCTTTTCTTGTGCCCCCGCTGCGCGACCGGAAGGAAGACATTCCGCTGTTTGCGCGGCACTTCCTGAAAGACCTGGCCGCGACCTACGGGCGCCGCCCACGCGAGATCACCGACGATGCCGTCGAGGCTCTGATGCGCTATTCGTGGCCGGGCAACGTGCGCGAGTTGCGCAATGTGATCGAGCGGATTGTGATCATGAATCCCATGACCACACGATTCGACCGCAAGCATCTGCCCCCGCTGGTTTACCGCGACGGCCATCGGCGCGCGGCGCGCAGCGAGTTCTCCACGCTGCACCAGGCCCGCGACGCCTACGAGCGGGATTTTATTCTGAAGAAGCTCGACGAGAATCACGGCAACATCACCCGCGCCGCCGAAGTGCTGGGCCTGGAGCGCAGCCACCTCTACCGCAAGATGAAAACGCTGGGCATTGCGGTGAAGGAGTAGGAGTGCCGCGCGCCGGCCGGGATCGAAGTCCTAGTTAGTGTTTCACCATGCGGATTTCAGTGCCGTTCTTTCTGAACTCCACTTTGTCCATGAGCTGGTTGATGAGAAAAATTCCGCGCCCGTGATTGGAATAGACGTTTTCTCCGACCGTGCAACTGGGAGTGGCTTCAGGTCTAAAGCCAGTGCCTGGATCTCGCACCACAATCAGCACGCTTTGCTCTTCATCGCTGCTCACCAGGCACTCCACCGTCTTGGTGGGATCTTCTTTGGCGCCGTGAATCACAGCATTGGCCAGCGCCTCCTGCAGCGATAACTCAATCGCATCTTCCTTGCCGTCCACGCCGTTCATCTGGCGGACCACGGCCATCACTTCCTGCACCACGGGATCCACCGCCTCGCGATCGGCGGAAAGCGTTACCCGCAAAAGCAAATGCAATTTGTCTGGATCAAAATCTTTTTCGGGAAGAGGTTCCTCGGAAGAATCAACCGATGGCATGTTTGACTCGTTGTTTGCGATGCAGGGTCCGCTCTTCATTGATTCTAGCTGGTAACCCTCAGTACAACAAACTCGAACGGGCGCTTGGAAGAGCCCGCCAAACCGCGAAGCTGGCACGGACAGCGTCAATCCGGCATATGGTCGCGTCATCGTCCCTCGTTTCTTCTGGCGGTGTTTCCTTCGGAAAGCGCTCTTGGCAGCGCTTTTGCTACCTCGGCCCGGCCCTCGCTCAAATGCTCCAACTGCCTTCTCCAGTCGAGTTCTTCCACAAAGCCGCGCGATTCCCGCCAGTTAGGCTGAACCTTGACGTAAAGTTCGAGAAAAACTTTCGTCCCCAACATGCGCTCGATCTGCAGGCGGGCGGACGTACCAATCCGCTTCAGCATCTGTCCCTTTTTGCCGATCAGGATGCCTTTCTGGCCTTCGCGCTCGCAGTAAATCGTGGCGGAAATGCGCGTCAGCTTGACGCCCTCCTCGAAACTGTCAACGATCGACAGTGGTGGCGTACGGAAGTTCTTCCTCGGTTTCGACCAGCACGCGCTCGCGAACGATTTCCGCGGCCATGAAGCGCGCCGGCTGGTCGGTGATCTGGTCTTCTGGAAAATAGGGACGGTCCGGCGGGCAAAGCCGCCGTGACCTGCTTCAGCAGGAGGTCGAGTCCATCTCGCTTCAACGCGGAAATTGGGATGATCTCGTGAAATGGATGCAGCTTCTTGTACTCCTCAATCAGCGGCAGCAGCTTGCCCTTGCCCCCTCGCAGCAGGTCCACTTTATTGAGGACAAGGCAAACTTTCGTCGGCGAATGCTTCAGCATCTGTATAGCGAACTCATCGCGCTGATCCAGCTTGCGCGTTGCATCCATGATCAGGAGGACAAGATCGCAGCCTTCCAGCGCTTCCCGCACTTCGACCATCATCTTGCGGCCCAGCGAGCTGTCTGGCTTGTGCACGCCCGGAGTATCGATCAAGACGATCTGCGCCGCGTCGTGGCCCTTGCCCTTGGGCAGGTTGACGATGCCTAGGATTCGGTTGCGCGTGGTTTGCGGTTTGGGCGAGATGATGGCGAGTTTTTCGCCCACGAGAGCATTGAGCAAGGTGGACTTGCCGGCGTTAGGACGGCCGAGAATGCAGACAAAACCGGAGCGGAAAGGCATAGATGCGAGCTTCAGCTTTCGGACTTCGGCAAATCTATGACCAAGGCTAGAGTCTTAGCCGAGGCCCACATTCCGACTATATCGGCCTTGATGAGACTGCGAAGGTTCGCTATTGCGAGCTAACATCAGAGACGTGGGTTTGCCGAAGCCCGAACGTCGCAGCCCGAAGCTCCCGATTTATATCAGCTTCAACTGCCGCGGCTGCACCGCGGTAATTCTCACGCGCTCCACCTTGCGGTCCGTCGACTCCAGAACTTCAAAGCGCAGGCCGTCGTCATCCACAGTTTCGCCGCGCTGCGGGATGTGCCCCGCCAGTTCACTGACCAGGCCCGCCACGGTGGCCGATTCCCTTCCTTCCGGTTTTGTCCCGAACAGCTCGGCGAGGCGGTCCACATCCATTCCTCCGGAAACGATGTAGGACTGATCATTTTCCCGCACGATCTCCGGCTTCTCATGCTCATCCCGGATTTCGCCCACGATCTCTTCCACCAAGATCTTCGATCGTGACCAGGCCGGCCACGCCACCGTACTCATCGACCACGATCGCCATGCGGATGTTGTTTTTCTGCATCTCCCGCAGAAGATCGCTGCCGAGCTTGCTCTCGGGCACGAAATAAACGTCGCGCCGCATCAGCGTTTCCAGAGTGCGCTTGGAAGCCTCACTGTCGGGCACTTGCAATACATCCTGGGCGTAGACGATGCCTTTGATGTTGTGGATGCTTTCCGCATACACCGGAACTCGCGAGTAGTGCTTGGTGCGCAGCATCTCGATGAATCGCTCGACCGTGGTTTCCACCGGTACGGCAAACATCTCCGGACGCGGCTTCATGGCTTCGCGCACCGTTTTGCCGCTGAATTCGACCACGGACTGAATCAGGTCGCGGTCCCCTTCCTGGATAATGCCTTCTTCCTGTCCCGCTTCGATCAACGCATCCACGGCTTCGGCCGCGCTTTCCGGCTGCTCGCCTGTGTTTTGGCGGGTGAGCGATGCCACGGACTGCAGGAAACCCAGAACAATGGTCACGGGCAGCACCAGATAAATCAAGCATTCGCAGAAGCCACGTCCAGCGGATCAGCCAGGCGCCGTTGGTGCGCGAGAAAAAGACAAATGGCAGAAATTGGTTGAAGACAATGATGATCAGAATCAGGCTGATGGCGGCCTGCAGAATCTCATAGATGCTCCAGCGCTGGTCCCCGAAGACCGCGAAGCCCACAAGCAAGGCAATGGTCGCCGTGGTCAACTGCTTGAGCACTGCCATGGAGAGCGAGGCTCGGGCGCGGCTCACGTGCAGGTTGGGCTCAACCTTCTGCTCGAAGACGTCGATGTTGTCCTGAAATTCCCGCGAGAGAAATTTGCCGATCTCCTGATAGACGCGGTCCACGTAGGAGGCCAGCGCCAGCAGGCCCAGCAGCGGGATCAGCGCGAGTGCGACGCCCCAATTCATGCCGTTCTCCGCCTGGCGCCGGGCGCGCGATCACTGCGCTCCTCGCGGCTCGAAACCTTGCCGGCTCGCGACTGTTCCCTCTCGATCAGCCCCGCCTCCAACTTCAGTTGCCGCCGCAAGCGGCTCTCTTTGCGGGCCATCTCGCCATTATCGCGCTCGTGATCGAAGCCCGCCAGATGCAGGATGCCGTGCAGCGCCAGAATCTTCACCTCGTCGGCAAGAGAGTGGCTCAGGCGCACAGCGTTTTGCCGGGCGATGTCGGCGGAAATCGCCACGTCTCCGGCAACGCGCCTGGATTTGCTGCGTCCCACCTGCGGCGATGGAAACGACAATACGTCGGTGGCCTTGTCCGCTCCCCGGAATCGCCGGTTGAGAGCACGCAACTCAGGACTGTTCGTCACCAATACATTCACCGTGCCACGCAAATGGATCACTCGCCTCGCCCGCAACACAAAGCGTTCGAGCGTTGACGCGCTCAACCCCGCGATTCTTTTTCGGAAGATAACCAACTTGTTCCCACCGTGCCTACTCGAACACTACACAAAATAAACAGGAGGGCCCGATTTCAGCCCTCCCACAATTACTCAGATTCTATTCTCCCGAAGCTTCTTTGGATCTATCGTTTGCGTTCGACCCCTCCGGGCTCCTCCCTTCGGCGTTCTTCCCTGCCAGCAGCAGCATCTGCTGCTCGGCGACGAGCGTCTTGTGCTCGTCGTAGGCACGAATGATCCGCTGCACCAGGTGATGCCGCACCACATCGGATTCATCGAAGTGAACGAACGTCAAACCTTCCACGCGCTTCAGGATGTCGATCGCTTCCAGCAACCCGCTGCGGCGCGCGTTGGGCAAGTCGATCTGCGTGATGTCTCCGGTAATCACCGCTTTGGAGTTGAATCCGAGGCGGGTGACGAACATCTTCATCTGTTCCGAAGTTGTGTTCTGCGCCTCGTCGAGAATCACGAAAGAATCGTTCAACGTGCGCCCGCGCATGAATGCGATCGGCGCGATCTCGATGACATTTTTCTCCAGATAGCGGTCCACCTTCTCCGGATCGAGCATGTCATAAAGCGCGTCGTACAGCGGACGCAGGTAAGGATCGATCTTGTCCTGCAACGTGCCCGGCAAAAAACCCAGACGCTCGCCTGCTTCCACCGCGGGACGCGCCAGGATGATGCGGTTCACGCGCTTGGCCAGCAGTGCGGAAATCGCCATAGCCACGGCGAGATAGGTCTTGCCCGTGCCCGCCGGACCAACCCCGAATACCATGTCGTGCTTCTCGATCGCCTCGACATAGCGCCGCTGATTCACGCTCTTCGGTTGCACCATGCGCCGTCCCAGCGAACGTTGGCGGCCGGCATCGGCCAGTCCGCGCAGGGTGGCGCTTGCATCCGCCGTCAGCAACGCGCAGCATGCCGTTGAGATCGCCGTTGTTAAAGCTGAATCCCGAGCGCTGCAGGCTTTCGTAATCGGCAAACACCTGCTCGGCGCGCGCCACGTCGCGCGCCGCGCCCTCCAGTTCAATGGCGTTCGACCGCAGGTCAATGGTGATGTTCAGACCATCTTCCAGCACGCGCACATTCTCGTCGCGCGTGCCAAACAAAGTCTCGATGTTGGGACTAATCCCGATGCTTTTCTTCATTCATTCTCTTTGACGAACTAGGTAGGCACGCGTCTGGAAACAGTTACACCTCGGCCACTTCACAGACAAAACAGGATTATGCTTGGAGACGGGACCAGCCGGGATGTTCATGCCCAGAGGGCAAGTCACTACCATTGAGTAAAGCGTACCCCGCGGCGGGGTGGGAGTCAATGGCCGGTAAACCAATGAAGCTCAACCGTTTGACCGGCTGAGACTTAGTCTCGTAGAATAACCTATTCGGTACTCACCGGAATATCTCGCTGTATACACAAAGGGCAACGAAGCAATATGGCTAATCATTTTTCGGCGCTCAAACGCGCCCGTCAGACCAGAAGCGCACGGCTACCAATCGCGCCAACACCTCCCGCCTGCGCACCGCGCTGCGCACGCTGCGCGAGACCATCGAGAAGGGCGACAAGCAAGCCGCCGAACAGACCTACCGCCAGACGGTTTCCGCGCTCGATAAGGCGATCCAGAAGGGCGCGCTGCACGGCAATACCGCCGCGCGTTACAAGTCCCGCCTCGGCGCTCGCGTCAATGCGATGAAGTAGGCCGTGGTTAGTGCTTGGCCTTTGGCTGTTAACCTTCCGAACCACGTAGGATGGAAAAGCAGAGCGAGTCGGAAGTGCTCTCTTCCCAGGTACTCTCACGGGGTCATCGGTCGCGTGCGAGTTCGGGGAGGACTCTCGTAAAGCGAGTAAAGTAGAAAGTAGTTACTTTCTCTTCGCCTTTCATCCAACACAAACTTGCCATTATCGTTCTTCGAGATCTGGAAAAATCTTGATCTGGATATGCCGCCTCACACCGGCAATTGTTCCTGCATCCATCCTGGAGGGTCGAGCTTCGGTTCGGTGGTCAAATCCATCACCAGACGCTCCAGAACCATCCGCTTGCTGACGGGATTAGATCGCAAAGCAAGGTCAGCCTTGGCCACCAGGCGAATCGCCCGCGTGAGTTCGCGGCGCGATTTGTAGCGGCGGGCCTGCTTGATGATGTCGTCGGCGGCGAATGGAGGCACGCGGAAACCCTGCCACAGCGCGGCCCACAGCATGCGCTGGTCGCGCACGTTGCGTTCGAGAATCACCAGCATCTGGCGGAAGGTTTTCGCCAACATGAAGATGTGTCCGATAGCGGCTTCTTCGCCATCGCCCGAAGACAGGATCGCATCCAGCACTTCCAGCGCGCGCACGCGATCTTTAGCAGAGATGGCGTCGGTCAACTCATACAGCGAACGCTGCTTGGCCGCCAGAACCATGGTCTCCACGTCACCGAGCGTGATGCGACTCCGAGCGCCGACGTAAAGCATGAGTTTCTCCAGTTCATTGGAGATCATCATCATGTCACCGCCCAGCGCGTCGACCAGTTCGCGGGCGCCGTCGGGATCGATCTTCACGGCGCGGCTGGTGCAATAATCGGAAATCCAGCGCACCGCTTCGCCTTCCTCCACCCGCGCCAGTTCGACGATGCCGCAGTACGGCCCATGGTCTCGCGGATGCGCTGGTATCGTTCTTTATCCTGCATATCCATGCGGCGGACGTCCGCGGGAATGCTGATATGGTCGGCGACGAACACCACCAGCGCGTCGGGATTCGGATTCTTGCAGTAGCCTTCGATGGCGGCGAGTTTTTCGTCATTCGAGCCGCGCCCAAAAAGACTCTTCACCCCGCGCACAAAAAAGACCTGGAATGGCGCCATCAGAGAGGGCGTGCGAGCGCGGTCGAGAACTTCGGCGAGGTCGTTTTCCGCCAGGTCGAACTCGAACACGGCTGAAGTCGCGCAGATCAGCCGGAACCAGGTGCTCGAGGATGGCGTCGACGAAAGCGCTTGCGAAAGAACGCTTCATCCCCAACAAATACGTAGGCCGGACGCAGCTTGCGCGACTCGAGTTCGCTGACAAACCGATCCGCCTGGGCGAAAGCCCGCATCAGAAGTTCTCCTGAGAATGATAAAGCGTCACAGCACTCGGTCGTTGGCCAACGACGCACGACCAACGACTCACGGCCATTTGAAACTCTAGCATCTAAAAGCCCTCCAGAATGTTGGAGACCAGGGTACGGGCAAAATCCAGAGAGAGCCGCCGGAACGCAGGCGAGTCTTCCTCGAAGAAACTAGCCAGGTCCTGCGAAACTTCATACTGCTCGCGAAACAGATACGAAGGATTCTGGTAGAGCACCTTGCCCTGCCGGTCCGTCAGTGACACCCTCATGCTCACCACCACCAAGACGCTGGCAGCTTGTCCCGTCGAGGAGTTGTAGGTGAGCGGCGTCGAAGAGGCCGAGACTACGGTGCCGCGCAACGTGGCATCGGCAGCTTCGCCGGGACATTCAGAATGTGATAGTGGGTGCGCGTCGTGAATTCGCGTACCACCGACGAAGTCAGCAACTGTTCAATGCGGTAAGTGGTGGTCTCGTTTACAAACGCAGGAACGGCAATGGTCTTGACGTTTTCGGGAAGCTGCACAGCGTGGCCAGCCGTGTGATATCCGCAGCTAGTGCTGGCCACGCTCCATGTCAGCAAGATCAATGCCAGCCAGGCGGCCCGCCGAGCCTTCATTGGATTTTTCCCAGCGGACGGGTTGCGATCATGCTCTCGGCGCATTCCACCGCGGTCACGGCCGCGATACGCAGGTTGTCGGCGGCCGCCCACAGCCAGATCCCGTTCGGCCGGACCGCTTCGCTCTTGAGCGAAACCAGAATGTTGGCCTGACCCGCCGTGTTCACGTTGCTCGGCTGCGAGTCGTCTTCCGCTCCCGCCAGCGTTACGTGATCTCCATCCAGGGCCTGCGACAATCGTTCGTGATCGACGGCGTGCTCCATCTCCAAGAAGATGGCCAGGGCATGGCCATGAAAAACCGGAGGCTGCAGCAGCATCAGCGCGGGCTGCGGCGCGTCCGTTCCAGCGATCTTCCGGTAGTGGCGGCGCACGCGGGCTTCCAACGACTCAAGTGAGAGCTGTGATTTCTGCCCGTAGCGCGCAAGCATGTTGAACGCCACCTGCTCATCGAACACATCCTTCGGCAGCGGCTGGAACGACAGCAAATTGACGGTTTGCTGGTGCAACTCGTCCATGCCTTTCTGTCCCTGCTCGGACGCCGGTTCGAAAACCGTCGCCACCGCGCTACGGATGGCGCCCGCCTTGCGCGCCCGCAGCAGCAGTAAAGCCAGAGTCACGGCCGCAGGATGAGCCACAACGCACGGAGCCGGCTGCAGCTCCGGTTGCCACATCTCTCCGCGCTCGCGCTCCACCCAGACAGAGCGCACGTTCGCGCCAGCTTCTTCGTCCAACGCACCGGAAAGATCAATGATCGCGCTGCCCGCATCGCGGGCGCGTTTCCAGTTCTGGCGCGTACACTCCGCGTCGGCGGCAAAGAAGGTGAAATCCACGTGCGTAAACTGCTCTGCGCGCACACTCTGGATGAAGTTGATTTCGTCGCCCGTCGCTTCGAGCTGGCCGATCGACTCGTCATCGTCAAGCAGGCGAACATCTGCCGCGGGGAAGTTGCGCTCATTGAGCATTTCAGCGACTTCCTTCCCTTGGAGCGTGGCAGCACCCACGATGGCCGCGCGGTAGAGCTGTCCGCGCGCAGAAACGGAAAGGGGCGGTGTCCCGATTTTGGACGGCGTACTCATGAAGTCTGCGAGGCCTCCTTGTAGGCCGGTGGCGGAGGCTGGTTCCGGCGGCGGAATATCCATTGCAAGCGCCAGAACACTCCGGAAAACGTATAGAGCAGCGCAACTCCGAACAGCACCAGCTTGGAGAAGAACCAGATACCAGCGAAGAGCGCCCCAAAAAGAATGATCAAACGGAAGGGATGGCGGGAGCGGAAATCAATGTCTTTGAAGCTGTAGAAGCGCCAGGTGCTCACCATCAGGTAACCCACTGCGGCCACCATCGCCAGCCAGGTCATCGCCGTGTACCAGGATTCGAGCGGAACCCCTGACTGAAAATGAACCACGGCTGCGATCACTCCCGCGGCGGCCGGAATGGGCATGCCGACGAAGTACTTCTTCCCCGGCCGTCCGGGATTCGAAGGCTGCGGGTTCGTCGTGATGTTGAAGCGCGCCAGGCGGCTGGCTCCGGCCATCAGAAACAGGAAGGCGGCAATTGCCCCCAATTGGGTGAGCTTGATGTTCCAATTCCACTCGGTGAGCGCAACCGGCGGCATCAGATGAAATCCCCACGTCCAGGCCAGCATCGCCGGAGCCACTCCAAAGGTGATCACATCCGCCAGCGAATCGAGTTCCTTGCCAAATTCGCTGCTGGTTCCGGTCATACGCGCCACGCGTCCATCGATGCCATCGAACAACACAGCAACCCCAATCGCTTTAGCGGCATTGTCCAAATGCCAGTAGTTTATGGCACTCGCGTGAACAACCTCGAGGATGGCGTAGAAGCCGGCCGCCATATTGCCGGTGGTAAACAGCGACGGGAGAATGTACATTCCCTTGCGCATGCGGCGTGGGCGCCGCTCGTCCTGATTCGCGTCTTGGAGTCGGAAGATCCATCAGCGTACCCCTTCGCTGGCAGAATAATTCCCCGCACTTGCCAATTCGCCTTTCGGCTGCAGGTAAGCCAGGACGCTTGCTCCGCCCCGAACCCGGTCTCCGACTTTCACTTGCAAAACGGCGGAAGCATCGAACAAGACATCCACGCGAGAACCGAACTTAATTAGTCCTACGCGCTGGCCGCGCTTCAGCCGGTCGCCCACCTTGGGATGGAAGACGATCCTTCGCGCCAGCAATCCGGCGATCTGCTTGAAGACCACCACCTGGCCGTCGCCCTCCACGCGGACAATATTCTGCTCGTTCTGCTCCGCCGAAGCTTGATTCATGGCGTTCAGAAACTTCCCGCGCTGATAGCGCGCTTCACGCACGACTCCCGCAATCGGTGAACGGTTCACGTGCACGTCGAAAACACTCAAGAAGATGCTGATGCGGGCCTGCTTCTCCCCACTCGTGGTTACGAATGAGACATCCGTAACCTTCCCATCCCCCGGCGACACCAGTGCGCCTGCGGCATCCGGGATGCCTCGCTCCGGATCGCGAAAGAACCAGAGGAAGAACAGCGCAAGCAACAGCGGCACCAGGGCCCAGGCAGGCTGTGCGAACCAGCCCACCAGAACTGCGGCCGCAATCAAAGCCAGCGCGTAAAGGTAGCCGTCACGAACCATGAGAACAGAGTTTAATTATAGAGCAGAGGCGGGCGGCTCTGGCTCTACGTCGGTTCGAAGTGTGTAAGTCCAAATAAAGAAAGGCGCCGACGAGCGCCAGTGGGTAGATACAAAACGCCTATAGCGGCGACGGCTGCCTTCCAATGGCCAGAAATTATGCTACGTGAGTTCCGAACTGCTGCCGATACTGCCGCTCAATCGATTGCATCTGGTCCTTGAGCCGCAGCTTCAGCTTCTTGAGCCGAACTTCCTCAAGCTTTTCGTCTTCGCTGAGATAACGTTTTTGGGTAAGAGAATCAAGACGAGTGGAATACTGCATATGCTCCTGAGCCAGCTTGCGGAACTCATCATGGCTGGTCAGGAGAGTGTCTTTCGGAGTCAGCATCCAGCAGACCTCCAACCGGGATTCACGACCTAAACCTACCACACCCACAAAATCGGTTCAATGCCGAATTCTGGTGCAGTCTCGTTCTGAGAAAGATCTAATAAAACCTTAGACGACAAAGGATTGCATCCTCGGGAGGGTTGAAGTAGTAACTCTTGCGTAAACCCATTTCTTGGAAGCCCACCTTCCGATACAGGGCGCGCGCGCTATGATTTGACTCGCGAACTTCCAGAAATATTCCGTTCCCCTGTTCCCCCCGCGCGTGCGCGACGAACTCGCCCAGCAGGCACGTGCCCACGCCTCGGCGACGAACCGCTGCCGCGACCACTATGTTCTCCAACTCCCACTCCGCATCAACCCGATGCGCTACTAGGAACGCAAGAACTTCAGGTGATTCGCCTTCATCGTCCACTACCCATGCAAAGCGTTCGGATTGCGGTTGACGATCTGCGGTCACAAACAGTCCCTCATGCTGCTCTCTCGACCAGTGGGCGGCAGCTGGACTCTGGCGCTCCAGGTCCATTATGGCGGGAACATCCGTGATCATTGCCCGTCGCATGCGCACGCTAGGATTCGCTTTTCTCAAGCATCTCGGCGTCGGTGCGGCGGATGTAGTTTGCCTCCAACTGCTCAGGCGTTACTGTCTCGCCGGATTGAATCTTGCGCCAACCCAAACGGGCAACCGCCGCAGCAGAGATCGGCGGCAGAGTTGAGACTGACAACCCAGCCGCGCCCGCCGCCTCGCTTAAAACGGAGTCCGGAGTCACCACCGTCCATCCTTTCGCCTGGGCAAGGAATTCGCTCCGGGTCAAAATGTGCTCTCGCGGAACTTGGCCAGCAACGGCTGGGATTTTGTATTCCCCCACGTAGACATCGCTCCGGCCCGCGTCCAGCGCAGCCATGATCTTACCTTGAGCACCGCTTGCAAAGACGCACACCTCCAGCAGAGACACCGCCGCGACTGGCTTGTCCAATACCTCAGCCAGAGCTTTGACCGCCGCCAGCCCGATCCGCAGCCCGGTGAACGATCCCGGTCCTGAGGCCGCCGCCAGAGCGCCGATATCACTCTTGGTGAATCCGTTCCGGGAGAGCGACTCGACGACTTGGGGAATAAGTTGCGCGGAAAAAGTGCCGCCGACCAGCGGCGCAACCTCGATCACTTCGAAGTCGCCGCCATCAGCCGATCGCTCCCCGGCTCTCGCCAGCGCGATGCTGCCCTGCTTGCCGGAAGTATCGACGGAGAGAAGTAACATGAAGAAATAAGGTTGTCTTGGACCTATCCCTCGACCAACTCCAGCAGCACTCCGCCCGTGCTAGACGGATGCACGAAAATGTATCTGTGTCCGCCCGCGCCCCTTTTGATTTCCTCCGAGACCAGGCGCACGCCGTCTTTCTTCAGCCGCTCGACGGCCGCTGGCAAATCCGGAACACGCAGGCAGACGTGATGCAGGCCCTCGCCGCGCTTGGCGATAAACTTCGCGATGGTCGAATTCTCCGAGGTCGCCTCTAACAGCTCCAATCGGCTCTCGCCCACCGGAACCATCACCAGCCGCACTTGCTCCTGCTCCACCGTTTCTTCCGGAGAAACGCTCAGGCCCAGCTTCTGGTAGATCGACTTCGCCGCCGCCAGCGACTTCACCGCGATCCCGAGATGATCGATTTGAAACATCAGTGTTTCCCCACGTTGGCGGCAATCTGCTCAACCAGCGTATAGGGATCGCGCTTGTGCTGGGCCACCTCGGCCGCATAGCGGGCCACGCCGCCATCGCCTATCTGGTCCCGAGCCTTTTCGAACAGGGCGTCGCGCAGCATCTCGATGAGGCGCCCCTGCCAGTTCTCGACGCTCTTGTTCAGCGCCAGATTTTCTTTTTTGAGATACGCCTCATAGTCCGCAATTGCGGCTGCCAGTTCCTCGATCCCTACTCCCTGACTGGCAACGGTCTTCACGATCGGCGGCGTCCAGCCATCGCTGCGCATCGCCAGTGACTGCAGAGTGCGAATTTCGCGCTCCACGTTCTCAGCACCGTCGCGGTCACTCTTGTTGATCGCGAAGATGTCGGCAATCTCCATGATGCCGGCTTTGATGGTCTGCACGTCATCGCCCATGCCCGGAACAAGTATCAAAATCGTGACATCGGCCAGCCGCACAATATCCACTTCGTCCTGGCCCACGCCCACGGTCTCAATCATGATGAGGTCGCGTCCCGAAGCATCCAGCACCGTGGTCACATCGGCCGTGGTGCGTGCCAGCCCGCCCAGCGAGCCCCGCGTCGCCATGCTGCGAATATAAATCCCCGGATCGGAGAAATGTTCCTGCATGCGGATGCGGTCGCCAAGAATCGCCCCGCCGGTGTAGGGACTGGTCGGATCCACCGCGATAATGCCCACTGTGCGCTTATCTTTATCCCGGCGATAGAAGCGGGCAAGCTGATCCACCAGCGTGCTCTTCCCCGCTCCCGGCGGTCCCGTCAGCCCCAGAACACGCGCCTTCCCGGTGTGCGGAAACACCGCCTTGAGCAGGTCAGACCATCCTGGCGCGCGGTTCTCTACGGTCGATATGGCGCGAGCCAGCGCGCGCACGTCACCAGAGCGCAGTTGCTCAATCCAGGTCTGGAGGTCCGGATTCAAACCATCAGTGTAAAGCAGGTGATGGAAAGCACGAAATAGTGCTCCGCTACTGGGTGCAATTAAAGGTGCAGAATCGGTTATGGTTGCCTCGTTCGCAACTAGCCGCCATTCGCCTATTCTTGCGATCTGGATAGCGCGACTATGAGCGAACCAGCTCGCACCAAGGAATCCCCGACTCCATCAGTTGACAGCGTGAGCAAGCCAAAGGAAACCTCCTAATGGCAGGTCTCGATACAGTCGAGATATGCATCGATCTGAAGCGGTTTGGCGGGCATGGCTGGAGCAACCGGAAACACCCGAGGGCAAACACCGTCATTGTTGCCCCGCTCACAGGTTCCATTGAACGCGAGGTGCCTACCCATATCCGGCTCTCTCGTTCATTCATCAGGGCTGAAGACGTTACGGTGGTGAGAAAAGAATCGCTGATCGAACCGAGGCACCCATACGCTCGTTGAGGAATACTCGAATCTGTCAGGTTGCAGACGCGGTGCGTATCGCGATGGGCTGCCTCCGAGATGAGGATCACTTGAACCGCTGAGACTCTACTCTTTCAGCAACTGCCGCGCAATCACCAGTCGCTGAATCTCGCTGGTGCCCTCGCCAATCGTGCACAGTTTCACGTCCCGGTAATACTTCTCGGCTGGATAGTCTTTGATAAACCCGTATCCACCGTGAATCTGCACGCCTTCATTGGCACACCTCACGGCAACTTCGCTGGCGTAGAGCTTCGCCATCGACGACTCCATCGTCGTCTTCATGCCGGCGTCTTTCATGGATGCCGCGCGCATCGTGAGCAGGCGAGCCGCGTCGATCTCCGTGGCCATATCGGCCAGCTTCCACTGGATCGCCTGAAACTCCCCGATTGCTTTGCCGAATTGCTTGCGCTCCTTGGAGTAGTTCAGCGCGGCCTCGTATGCACCCTGCGCCATGCCCAGCGATAGAGCTGCAATCGAGATGCGGCCGCCATCGAGCACGCGCATCGCATCGATGAAGCCATCTCCTTCTTTCCCCAGCAGATTCTCCGCCGGAATCACACAATCTTCGAAGATCATCTCGGCCGTATCGCTGGCCCGCAACCCCAGCTTGTTCTCTTTCTTGCCGGGGCGGAATCCTTTGGTATCCTTCTCCACGATGAACGCCGAAAGCCCGTGCGTGTGCGCCGTCCGGTCGGTCACGGCGAGCACCACGATCACGTCGGCATAGTGGCCGTTCGTGCAAAAAGTTTTTGTGCCGTTGAGCACCCAATTGCTTCCGCGGCGCTTCGCGGTCATGCGGGCGCTGCCCGCGTCCGATCCCGACGATGGCTCCGTCAATCCCCACGCACCGAGGGATTCGCCCGTAGCCAGTTTGCTGACGTATTTCTTTTTCTGCACCTCGTGGCCGGCAAGGAATATGTGATTGGAACACAGCGACGTATGCGCGGCCACAATAATGCCTACCGAGCCATCCACCCGCGACAACTCTTCGATGGCGATCACATATTCCACGTAGCCCATGCCAGCGCCTGCGTACTCAGTGGGGAAAACCGTTCCCAATAATCCCAGCTTGCCCAACTCCTTAATGGTAGCCAGGGGAAACTCGCACGCTTCGTCCCATTTCATCACGTTGGGCGCGATCTCGCGCTCGGCGAACTCGCGGACGCTCTTCTTCAGATACTGCTGCTCGTCACTCAATTGAAAATCCAAAATCCCTCCACCGCCTGCGACCGGTTTTTTGATTAGAACATAGCGGCAGATGGGGGAAAAGTTACCTCGGGCAGGGGATGGAGAAAGTGCAGCAAGCCGCGTCATCACTGGGGATTCTGAGCATAAAAGCCTGCAGCCCAACCGACCGGATGGTTTGGCTGTAAGCCCATTCTGCAGTTTTATCGCATGGACGCGAAAATCAGCGAGCGATTTCGTCCGCCACAAGGAACCGCTCGAACACTTCATTCGAAAGCAACCGTCCACGCGAGGTCAAACAGACAAACTCTTCGCGCTCCTCCATGAGTCCGCCTTCGACCAGCTCGGCAATCGCGGAGCGAGCGTTCCCAACAGCTTTCTCGCCAAACTTCGCAGCGAGCTCCCCCAAGCTAACGCCCCGCGTCCGCCGCAGCCCAAGAAAAAAGCTCTCCTCCAAGGCGGCTTGGGGCGAAACCGGGGTCCGCTGCAAGCCTGCCTCTTGCAGGTACTGTTCCAGGGAATCCGTGGGTGCGAATCGTACCGACTCGATGTCTGCAGTGGCAGAAGCCAGCATCGAATGCGCATCCACGCCAAAGCCGAAGTAGGGCAGCCGCATCCAATACTTCAAGTTGTGCCGTGACTCGAAGCCCGCACGCGCGAAGTTGGAAATTTCGTACTGCACAATCCCGGCCGATGCGAGCCGCTCACAGGCCGCACCATAGAAATCCGCCACGGCTTCTTCATTCGGGACAAAGTGCGCGTGATAGCGTGTGCCCCCGGCCAGCAATTCCCGTCCCAGCCGCGAATCTTCGTCCACCTCGAGCATGTAGACGCTCACATGCGGCGCGCCGGTCGCGAGGGTTTCCGCCAGAGAAAACTCCCAACTCTCGGCGGTCTGGTGCGGCAACCCGGCGATGAGATCGATATTGATATTCGTAATTCCCGCAGTCCGCAGCCGGGCAATATCCTCCAGCACAGTCGCCCGCTGGTGCAGGCGGCCAACCGCCGCCGCTTCCTGATCCACAAACGACTGCACCCCGAGACTCACGCGGTTCACCCCGCGCCGCAGCAGACTCTCGAGCATGGCGGGCGTCAACGTAGCGGGGGCGCACTCAACTGTGACCTCGGCATCTGGCCGCACATCGAACTGGGAGCGCACCGCGTCAAAGACTCGCTCCAGTTGCGCGGCTTCGAGCACCGTCGGCGTCCCCCCGCCCAGATAAATGGAATCCACCGCGCGCTCCATCTGCCCGCCCATCTCCGCTGCGGCGTGCGGCGCGTTCCGAACGTCGGCACAAACGCGATCCACATAGCGCTCGAACACGGCGCGCGAAAATACGTCGGAGGCGAAATTGCAGTAGCTGCACTTGGTGCGGCAGAAAGGTACCGAAATGTAAGTGCCGAGGGGCATGCCAGACCATTATCCCATCTGTGCAAACCGCAAACCTTTTCCATCCTCCCACCTGCCTCGGCCATCGATATTGAGGTACCCTGTTAGCAGCGCTTTTAGCGCCGTTTCGCCCCTCGAACGCCAAGAAACCGATGGCTCAGGAAGAAGAAATATTAGGCAAAGCCTACGACAGCCGCCTGATGGCGCGGCTGCTCAAGTATCTGCGTCCGTATCGCTGGCAGGTCGCGATCGCGCTAGTCTCGATTTTCCTGAAGTCGTTCGCCGACGTGCTCGGACCGTATCTCATCAAAGTGGCGATTGATCGCTACCTTGCGCCCAAAGGCGTGCCTACCGGGGCATCTTCCGGTATCTGGAGCTGGCTCAGCCCGCGCCCCATCACAGGCATCGCGCAGATCGCGGCGATCTATGTTGGACTGCTGGTCTTCAGCTTCTGGCTCGAGTTCCTGCAAACCTACTATATGCAGTGGACCGGCCAGAAAGTGATGTTCGATCTCCGCCGCCAGATCTTCCGCCATCTCCAGTGCCTGCACGTTGCCTTCTTCGACAAGAACCCGGTCGGCCGCCTCGTCACCCGGGTCACCACCGACGTGGATGCCTTGAATGAGATGTTCACCTCCGGCGTGGTGTCCATCTTCGAAGATCTCTTTGTGCTTTTCGGCATCCTCGGCGTGATGCTGTGCATGAACTGGAAGCTGGCGCTGATCACCTTTGCTGTGCTGCCCTTTATCGTGCTGGCGACCAAGATGTTCCGCGACCGGGTGCGCGACTCCTACCGCCGCATCCGCGTCGCCATCGCCCGCATTAACTCCTACCTACAGGAGCACATCAGTGGCATGGTGGTGCTGCAGCTCTTCAATCGCGAAAGCAAGGCCTACCACCGCTTCTCGGAAATCAATCGCAGCCACATGGAAGCCTACAAAGACGCGATCCTGGCCTACTCGCTTTACTACCCTGCGATCGATATTCTCTCCTCGATCGCGATAGCCTGCGTAATCTGGTTCGGCGGCGGCGAGGTGATGCGAAGCATTCCCGTGACCAGTGTTGCCGTAAGTTTCAACTGGAAAACGCTGATCGCCTTCCGCCTGGTGCCCGTGGTGGCGACGCTGGGCGTGCTGGTCGCCTTCATCCAGTATGCTCTGCGCTTCTTCCGGCCGATCATGGACTTCAGCGAAAAATACAACATCCTGCAATCGGCCATGGCCGCCAGCGAACGCATCTTCAAGCTGCTGGACACGCCCGTGCAGGTAGTCTCACCCGCCGTGACCAAGCGCCCGGAAGGCCCCGGCAGCATCGAATTCGATCACGTCTGGTTCGCTTACCGGGAGGCACCGGAGGAACTCAGTACGGACCGTGCGGGGATTCGAGCTGATGTGGAGACGGGCGCTCTCGCCCGTCCCCGACCCGAAGGGCCGGCTGCTCTAGCCCCCGACTGGGTCCTGCGCGACGTAACCTTCACCATCGTGCCCGGGGAAACGGTAGCCATAGTCGGCCACACGGGCGCCGGCAAAACCACGCTGATCTCGCTGCTGCTGCGTTTTTATGACGTTCAGAAAGGCGCAGTCAGAATCGACGGCGTCAACGTCAAAGACATGGATCTGGCCGACCTGCGCAGCCGCTTCGGCGTAGTCCTGCAAGATCCATTCCTGTTCAGCGGCACCATCGGCGGAAACATCCGGCTCGGCACCAAGCGCATCCAGGACACAGATGTCGAGCAGGCTGCCGAAGACGTGAACCTCGCCGACTTCATCCGCGCCCTGCCCAAAGGTTTCGACGAAGAAGTCCGCGAACGCGGCTCCACGCTTTCCACCGGCCAGAAGCAGCTCATCTCGTTCGCCCGCGCCCTGGCCCACGAACCGAAGATTCTGATTCTCGACGAAGCCACTTCCAGCGTGGATACCGAAACCGAATTCCGCGTGCGCGACGCACTCAGCCGTATGGTCGAGGGGCGCACGTCCCTGGTCATCGCCCACCGGCTCTCCACGGTGCAGCGCGCCGACAAGATCATCGTCATGCACAAAGGCCAGGTCCGGGAAATGGGCACGCACCAACAACTCCTTGCCCAGCGCGGTATCTACTTCAAGCTCTACCAACTCCAATATAAAGATCAGGAACTCAGTGTGGCGCGGGCGCCCTCGCCCGCTAGTTCCGAAGTCACTGCCAGCGCGGACGACTAGGCGGATGGCCAGCGGCAACTCTTCCACGTCTTTGTCCTGTCCATAGTGAAAAATAGAAAATGGAATTCTGCCGGCCGCGATCTCGTATCCCGGAGTACCATGGGGGCGCAACTGCGATGCTTGGAGGCAGCAACGAAAGCAAAGATGAAAGCGCGAACACGGCATCCCCTACTGCAGTCATTGCTGACCCTGTCATTATTGTGCGCGACATTCGCCGTGACTGCCGCGAACGCCCAGAACAACGCACGCGCACCAGACAGCACTCCCAAGTACCGCAATCCCAATCTCACTATTGATGAGCGGGTAGCCGATTTGCTGCCGCGCATGACGCTCGAGGAAAAGGTCCAGCAAATCACGGGCGGTGGACGTGGCCAGCTTGAGTTGATCGATCCCACTGGAACGTTTACCACCGAGCAGGCGCGCGCCACGATGGCGCAGTGGTGGAGTCCTGATCTCGTCTTCACGCCGCGGCAGTCGGCGATTCTGCGCAACGGAGTGCAGCGCTATCTCCGGGAGAAGACGCCGCTCGGCATTCCTGAGCTGTTCATGGGCGAAGCTTTGCACGGGTTCATGGAATACGGCAGCACCAGCTTTCCGCAGGCGCTGGGGTTGGCCAGCACCTGGGACCCGGAACTGGTTCATCGGGTGTTCACGGCTGCCGGTGAAGAAGCTGGGGCACGGGGCGCGGGACAAGTCTTCACACCGGTTCTGGATATCGCCCGCGATCCGCGTTGGGGACGCACGGAAGAAACCTATGGCGAGGATCCGTTTCTGGTCTCGCGGATGGGGGTGGCCGCGATTACGGGCCTGCAGGGCGATTCATTCATGATCGGTCGTCATCACGTTCTGGCGACCGCCAAACACTTCGCCGCGCATGGCCAGCCGGAGGGCGGCACGAATACCGCGCCCGGCAACTATTCGGAGCGCATCCTGCGCGAGAATTTCCTGGTGCCGTTCCAAGCGGCGGTGCAGGAAGCGAAAGCCGGCAGCGTGATGGCGTCGTATAACGAAATCGATGGTATCCCTTCCCACATCAACCACTGGCTGCTCGACCGCGTGCTGCGGCAGGAGTGGGGCTTCCGAGGCTACGTCACCTCCGACGGTGACGGCCTTCAGATGCTGGTGAATACGCACGCGGTCGCAGCCAACAAGGGGGACGCCGCCCGCCTGGCCATTGCCGCCGGCGTAGATTACGATCTGTCGGACGGTTCGGTGTATCGCACGCTGGTAAGCCAGGTAAAGCAAGGAGTCGTCCCCGAAAGCGCTGTGGACAGGGCTGCGGGCCGGGTGCTGGCCACCAAGTTCCGGCTTGGCTTGTTCGACAATCCTTATGTCGATCCGGACTATGCGGAGAAGATCACCAACAATGTGGAACACCGTCAACTCGCATTGAGAGCCGCGCAGAAGGCAGTGGTGCTGCTCAAGAACGAGAAGAACCTGTTGCCGCTCGATTTGACTAAGCTGAAGACGATCGCCGTAATCGGGCCCAATGCCGAGGGTGTACATCTAGGCGGCTACAGCCGCGATCCTGTGCATGGAGTGAGCATCCTGCAGGGGATTCGCGACCGCGTGGCGTCCCGGGCCAACGTGGTATACGCGGAGGGTTCGAAACTCACCGATGCGAAACCGGATTGGCACGGCTGGTTCATTGACAATGTGAAGCTCATCGACCCAAATACGCAGGTGGATAACATCAAAGCCGCTGCTGAATTGGCGCGCAAGTCTGATGTCGCTATTTTGGTGGTTGGGGAAAACGAAAGCACGAATCGCGAAGCCTGGTCGGAACGGCATTTGGGAGATCGCGATTCCCTCGACCTCGTCGGCGCGCAAAACGATCTAGTCAAGGCGGTGGTTGAGACCGGAACTCCCACAGTGGTGCTCCTGATCAACGGCCGGCCGCTTTCGATTAACTACATCGCCGAACACGTCCCGGCGATCCTGGAGGGCTGGTATCTCGGTGAAGAAGGTGGAACGGCAGCGGCGAACGTGCTGTTCGGCGACGTAAACCCCGGCGGGAAGTTGCCCATTACGTTTCCCCATTCGGTGGGTGATCTGCCCGACTTCTACAATCACAAGCCATCGGCCAACCGGACCTATGCCTTCAGTACAAGAAAACCACTCTACCCTTTCGGTTACGGACTGAGCTACACGACTTTCCATTTCGAGAACCTGCGCGTGGACCCGTCACAAATTGGGGTTGGCGGCACCGCAAGGGTGAGGGTGGACATCACAAATACGGGCTCCCGCGAAGGAGATGAGGTTCCGCAGCTTTACATACACCAGAAGGTTGCATCCGTCACGCGGCCCGTCTTGCAGTTGAAGGGATTCCAGCGCATCAGCCTGAAACCCGGCGAAAAGAAGACCGTCGAATTCATCATTACGCCCGAGATGCTTTCGATGCTGAATGTAGACATGCACGAGGTGGTAGAACCGGGAGTATTCGAAATAATGGTTGGCCCCAGGTCGGACCAGACAAGCACCGTGCCGTTGTCGGTCGTCGGTGCCAACGGTGAAACCGGCATTTCCTCTCTTCCGCCGGCTCCGGCGGGTTCGGAGTCGGGCGTCGTCAGCACGTTCGACGACGGGAAAGTCTCGGCCAACTACGGATCGTGGATCTCGGGCAGCGATGCCATGCAGGGCGGGAAATCAACCGTCTCGATGCAGGTGGTAGAAGGGGGCGCGAACAATTCCAAAGGGGCACTGCGTGTGACCGGCGAGATCATAGCGGGCGCACCATTCACCTGGGCAGGAGCGTTGTTTGTACCCGGATCGTCCTTTGAGGACCCGGCCAACCTCTCCAGCAAGAAGACTATTAGCTTTTGGGTAAAGGGGGATGGCAAAACCTACGCTCTTGCCGTCGGGACACAAAGCCGTCAAAACCAGATGCCTGCCATGCAGCCCTTTGTTGCCGGCGCGGATTGGAAACAGTATTCGTTTCCGATTTCCAGTTTCGAGACGGATGGTCACGACGTGACCAATCTCGCCTTCGCGCGTGGCCAGGAGCCTGGAAAGTTCGACTTTGAGATTGATCAGTTGGAAATTAAGTGAGATCGATGTGCGAACCTATGGCTTAATCCGAAAACTGGACATGGGTGGCGGCCTTACAATGCTCTCTTGCGAATCCTGATCTCGGCCGGCGAAGCTTCGGGGGAAATGTACGGCGCGCAGCTTATCGAAGCCTTGCACCGCCGCGACCCGCAGCTCAAATTCTTCGGCGTCGGCGGAGAGCGCATGCGCACCGCCGGCTGCGACACCGTGGTCGACGCGAAAGACCTCTCCGTCGTCGGCATCACCGAAATCCTCAGCCACCTGCCAAAGATCTACGGCCTGTACCAGCATCTGGTCGCCGAAGCCGACAAGCGGAAACCCGACCTCGCCATCGTTATCGACTCGCCTGCATTCAACTGGCGCGTAGCCCGGCAGATGAAGAGGCGCGGCATTCCCGTGGTCTACTACGTCGCACCTCAGTTCTGGGCGTGGCGCCAGGGCCGAGTCCGCCTCCTCCGCCAATACATCGACAAAGCGCTGGTAATCTTTCCTTTTGAAGAAAAGTTCTACTGCGACCGTGGAGTCGATGCGACCTTCGTCGGCCATCCTCTAGCCGAAGTGCCTCACCCGGCAGTCGCACGCAACGACTATGCCGCGCAAATTCAGATCGACCCCGCAAAACAGTGGATCACTCTGATGCCCGGCAGCCGGGTCAAAGAGGTGCGGATGAACCTGCCCAACATTCTTGAGGCGGCCGCACAACTCGGCGACGCCTACGAATTTCTACTCCCGGTCGCGCCGACGCTCGACCGCACCTTCGTGCAGAGCCTGATCGACCAAAGAACGATCAACCCAAGAACCGTCCGCTGCAGTATCACGCTCGTCCCCGAATCCCTGCCCGCGCTCTGGCATTCGCGCGCCGGGATCATCGCCAGCGGCACGGCGACAGTGGAAGCCGCGATGATGCGCACGCCGTTCGTGATGGTCTACCGCGTCTCCCCGCTCACTTACCTGCTGGGCAAGCCGCGAGTCAAAGTCCCGCGCTTTGCCATGGTCAATTTGATCGCCGGGGAGCAAGTCGTCCCCGAACTCGTGCAGCACGACTTCACGGCTGCGAATGTCGTCGCCCGACTGCAGGAGATCCTACCCGACGGCGTCGCGCGTAATCGCATGCTTGAGGGCCTAACGCAGGTGAAAGCCAGACTCCGCGTGCCTGGGAGCGCCAGCGAAGATCCCGGGCCGCATCCGGCAGACCACGCCGCCGCAATTGTTTGGACGATTGGCAACTCGTTCCTCGCCAAATCGTTGATCGGCAATTCCTCCCCAGAATCGAGGACGCCCCACAGCTAGCGTTCCCGTAAGTTCTCGCATCAGACATAATTTAAGATCAACCATAATGTAACTTGGTAGATGAGATACGTTTGGCCAGGCTTTGAACGGCAGGGTTTGGCGTTGCCGAAATTGAGACTGGGCAGCGCCGATCCTGACACGACTTCAATCGGACGCGAAAAATAGCATGGATATGGGTAAGGATTCGCTTTGACGGGGAGAAGCTCGCGCATCAACGGCGGGAACAGAGATCGGCGGTATCAAGTTTGCGCCTCGAAGTGGGTCCTCGTGCAGTGGATATCTGTCGTAGGCATCTCGAATAGGGCTTTGAGCTTCGCTCAATCACAGCAGCCTCAATCGCAGCAGGCCCCCATGGCTGGCGCACCGGAAACGCCAACTTCAGCCCCGGAGGCGGCGCCCAGTCCGCCACAGTCGGGGGCATTAGCGGTACCGTGGTTGATCCGGATGGAGCGGTTATCGCCAAACTGAAAATAACCGTGACACAGCCAGGCGGGACACCGACCGGGGTGACCTCAAAATAGAGAAGCGCGTTCCGATGACGACGGACACTTCGTTTTTGCAGATGTGGCGCCTGGACCGTTTCAGCTATCCCTCACCGCCTCCGGTTTTGCGCCTCTGGAGAAGTCTGGAGTTCTTCACGCCGGGGAGGACTACGTGATTCCCCGATCGCACTCGCCATTGCCCGCAAGACTGTAGACGTGGACGTGACACTGCCACAAGAGCAAGTGGCGGAAGATGAGATCAAGGTTGAGGAACAGCAGCGCCTGCTTGGCGTCTTTCCGAACTTTTGTGTGAGCTACGTTCCCAATGCGGCCCCCTCACCAAGAAGCAAAAGTTTGAGCTTGCCTGGAAGTCAACCGTGGCTCCGGTCTCATTTGCAGTCACGGGAGCCGTTGCCGGCATTGAACAGGCGGAAAATGCCGTCAGCGGATATGGACAGGGAGCGCAGGGTTACGCGAAGCGCTATGGAATGTCTACGCCGACTTAGTGTCAGGAACTTTTGTTGGCAGCGCGATACTGCCATCCCTGTTGAAGCAAGATCCGGGTTATTTCTACAAGGGAACTTGCAGCCGGAAATCGAGGTTTCTGCATGACATTGCAACTTCAGTCATTTGTAAGGGCGACAACCGGCGCTGGCAGCCGAATTACTGGTTTATCATCGGCAACCTCGCGGCAGGCGGTATTTCCAATCTGTATTATCCTGCCCAAAATCGCAACGGAGCGGCGCTAACTCTTGACAACACGTTCGTGCCGGCGCAATCGGCAATGTGGTTCAAGAATTTTTCCTTCGCAAGCTCACACCCCGTGCTCCCGCTCAAGACTCAGCTAAACCTTAATATTCCGCAGTGCGAGCCGACCGCGCCGACGATGTTATGGGGTCGCCGGCTGCCGAAAGCCGAAAGCCGGAAACCGCTAAACCTTGTGCTCCCAGCATCTTTTAGGTGAGAATCTTCATCATAGGGAATGGTTAGCCACGTTTCCTGGAGACTCTCCTTAATGCAGATTCGCCTTCGGCGCGACCAGAGCGTCCTGTCGAGTGCCCTCGCCCTGCTATTGGCTTTCGTCGCGACCCCCTCCCGGGCCGCCGAGAAGACCCACTTGCGCGTCGACAATTACCAGATCGAGGTCGAGCTAACTCCTCACTTGCATCAGATTTCGGCGCGGGCAAAGGTTAAGTTCACGGCGCTTCAGGAGCTGAGCGTAGCCGTCTTCGAATTGCACAACGACTTGCGCGTCACCCGGGTCCTCGACGACCACGATCAGCCGCTGTCGGCCGAGCGTGTCACTCAGGATTCCACCGTCCGCGTGCCGCTGCCCGCCGGCCTGGCCAAGGACGCTTCCACCACGCTCACCTTCGAATACGAAGGCCAGCTCGAGACCGCCGACGACAGCCCGGTTCCCGGCCTCAAACTCGCCTACGTTGGCGACGACACCAGCTACCTGCTCTACGCCGGACGTTGGTTCCCGATGAGTGGCTACGGTCTCAACCGCTTCACCTCGACCATCAGCGTCACCGTTCCGGCTCACATGCTGGTGATCGGGAGCGGGAAGTCGACGGTCACCGAGAACCCTCCGTCAACCAAGCCCAACACCAACGGCCTGCCCACAAAGACATTCACGTTCGTCTCTGCAAAACCGAGCTTTCCCGGCACCATCGTCGCGGGCAGCTTCCAGGAATACAAAAGCGACGAAGCCGGAATGGACCTGCACGTCTTCTTCAAGCCCACCCATCAGGCGCTGGCTCCCGAATACACCACCACCGCGGTCCAGGAATTCACTTACTTCATCACTCTTTACGGAATTCCCCTGTCGCAGAAGCTCAACGTCGTGGAGCTGCCGGGCGACACGGTTCCCTACGCCTGGGCCCCGGAGGTCGCTGGTCTCGCCAGCCCGCAGATCGAGGAGAAAACGAACTACCGCCTGCTCGCCAATGCCATCGCACACCAATGGTGGGGAGTTTCCGTAAGTCCCGCCACAAAGGACGATTGGTGGCTGATCGACGGATTCTCCCGCTATTCCGAAGCTATGTACGTGGAGAACGCGGCCGGCGCGGCCGGCCTTGAAGAAGCAGTAAAGGACATGTCGGTGGGTGCGCTGGCCTACGACACCGTTCCGCTCTCCAGCGCCAGCAAGCTCGATCCCTTCTCCACCGAATTTCAGTCGCTCGTGACCGACAAGGGCGCGATGATCCTGCATATGCTGCGCTGGGTGCTGGGCGAGGACAAATACAACAAGACCATGCGCGAGTTCGCCGCAACCTACGCCGGCAAATCGGCCAGCATGGATGACTTCCGCGCCATCGCCGAGAAAAATTACGGCGAGCAACTCACCTGGTTCTTTTCCCAGTGGCTCGATTCCACAGGCGCCCCAGAATTCAAAGTCAAGTACTCGGTCTATCGCCTGGGCGGAGCCCAGGTCACGGCCCAGTCGTCGAAAGACAGCAAGGTCCCGGGCTTCCGCGTCACCGGTGAGATTTCCCAGGATCTCGATCTGTTCCGCATGCCGGTTGACCTGCGCATTGACACAGACGGCAAAACGGAAGACAGGAAGCTCGAAGTCGTGGGCATCAACTCACCCTTCAGCATCGAAACCTTCGGACGCCCGCGGCGCATCGCGGTCGATCCCGATCATCACGTCCTCACCAACTCTTCCGATGTAAAGCTGCGTTCTTCCATTCTCCGAGGCATGGCGCTGCAGCAGCAGGGCGACCTCTCCGGCGCACTCGTCGAATTCAATAAAGCACTCGACCTCAACAAGAACAGCTCCCTGGCCCACTACCGCATCGCGGAAATTTTCTTCTTGCAGAGAAACTACCAGTCCTCGGCCAACTCCTACCGCTCGTCCATCAACGCCAACGGAGATCCTCGCTGGACCGAAGTCTGGAGCCATATCCAACTCGGCAAGATCTTCGACATCACCGGCCAGCGCGAGCGTGCCATCAACGAATACCGGCAAGCCATCCAGACCAACGACGACACCTTCGGCGCTCTCGAAGAGGCACGTAAGTATCTCCAGAAAGCCTACGAACGGCCCAAGAACAAAGAGTAGGAGTTGAAAACGAAGAGACCGCTTCAGGCGTCCTTTGTGCCAGTTCCCAAAGCCTTGGACTTCTTCTCCCGCGCAGGGCGAAATTCCAGAACCTCCCCATGCAAGACCTCGCGAGGATGAACGTCGACAACAGGCACGGAGGATCGCCGCATGTCGCCAAGCTGGCGACGAATGGGCGGCATGAAGGAAGCTAGTTCACCCCGGCCATAAGTCTCCGCAAAATCGAACTGCACCCTCTGCAGCCCGTCTTTTTGCGGTGCATGCAGTTGTGGTAGGTCCTGTTCAGGTCGATCGGCTTGCGGTCGATCGGTCACGCCAATCCTGCCGTGCAATCGCTGAATGCGGGCTACGGCCCGATCGACTACGCGGGCGAACTCGGCCCCACCATTGTTTTTGTGTCCCTCCCGCAATCGCCGCCGCGCATCCTCGACAGAAAACCAGGTACGATCTCGCTTGGACTCCTGCGGAGGGCTGAGGCGTAACACCTCGCAGAGATACGCTTTGACGACAACTTCTTTTTCGTCAGATCTCGAAGCATGATTCTTTCCATCGCCCCGCTCGCGGCGAACATATCGAGTGAACGAAGCTTCTTCGATCCGCCCATGAACTCCCGCTTCCTCGAACGCTTCCAGCGCTGCCGCCTGCGCATGGGTAAGCCCTGGTTCAGCGCTGCCCTTGGGAAAAGTCCAGCGCCCGCCGCCGCGCGTCCGAACCAGCAGGAACTCGATAGCACCGCTGCGCACCCGGTAGCAAACCGCTGCCGCCTGCTCGCACTCGCGCAATTTGCGAAGTTGCGACAGTCGAACGAACCGGCCCGATGCCTGCCTTGTCCGAGTCGTCGACCGGACGGCAATCCGCCGCGAATCCCGAGCATTCCTGGCATCGGCCCTCATCGCATCAGAGTGCATGATGCCACCCGCCTCTGCCTAGAGCACAGCTTGGTTCTCGGCCATCGAAAAGCTTCCCACTCCGAGGTTGAGATCTCGCCAGAATCTTTCTACATACTTGCATCCCGCCGGGCGCGAAGACAGTATTTATCTTTCATCATCCGCAATCCGCCACCAGGGGAATCTCTTCGGGAACATGCATTGCCTTCGCTGCCATCGCGAGCTCGAAACTGGACACAAGTCTGTTGCCCTCTACATGTTCGCGCAGACCGTCGGGATCAAACCGCGCCAGAAGTCGGCGGCCCATCGCATTTCTTTCTGTCCCCAGTGTGCAGTCTCGCTGGCCATGGGACTTCCGCCCGAGGGCGCTCTCAACCTGGCCGCATGGGACATGATCCGCGACCTCGTTAGCTCAGACCCGGCTCTGAATGAAGCCGCTTGGGAGGACCTGCGCGGAGTTATCGGCCTTCTGGAATCTGGTGACAACGTCCGCGACGCCGAATCGCCATCGGATGCGTGGGTGAACTTCCGCCGTGCCGGCTAAGGAAACCGGGAAGGAACCGTGGAAAACATACATTGCCTTCGTTGTAGTCGTAAAATCGAAGCCGGACACAAATCCGTCGCCCTCTACATGTTCGCGCAGACCGTCGGCATAAAACCGCGCCAGAAGTCAACGGCTCAGCGCATTTCTTTCTGTCCGCAATGCTCAGTCTCCCTAGCCATGGGACCACCCCCCGAGGGCGCCCTCAACCTGGCTGCGTGGGACATGATTCGCGATCTGGTCGGCTCAGACCCAGCCCTGAACCAGGCGGCCTGGGAGAACCTGAGCGGAGTCTTAGACTTACTCCCCGCGACCGGTACCGATGGCGCCCCTCCCTCGGCGCAAGCCGCAGGTTATTTCGAGTTCTAATGGCCTAAAGCGCTCGTCCCGCCGATCCGCTCTGCAGATCCCGTTAGCCACCCCAATTCCCATCCTCAGCTAACCTTTTTCGCATGACCGTGGTCTAAACAAGTAATCCCAGCAGGGAACTTCGCGAGACCCGGCTGCGTATTTCTGATCAGATGCTGGAACGGGAACGGCTCGGCGGGATTTGAGACCCCTCGCCTGAACGTCGCCCGGGAACCCCCACGCACCTCCCCGGAGGCGTGGGGGTGTACCACATGCGAATACTTCTCGACATCATACGGCAGTCCCTCGCCACGCTATGGGCGCACAAGCTGCGCTCCTTCCTCACCATGTTCGGAATCGCCTGGGGGGTGGGCTCTCTGCTCCTCCTGGTGGGTCTGGGAGAAGGTTTTCGCAGCGGTCAGGAAAAACAACTCGCCAACCTGGGGCAAAACATTATGTTCATGTTTCCCGGACGCATCCCGGCCGTCGAGGGCAGCACGCAGTCCGGACAAACTTACTACTTTACCTACGCTGACTATTCCGCCGTTCGGCAGCAGGCGAAGTTCGTTGGCGCTCTGTCTCCCGTGTTGAATCGGGAGGACATCCGCGCCGTCAGCGACTATGGCTCGACGAACGGCCAGGTCTTCGGCGTAGCCCCAGATTACAATCAGATTCGCAACGTGCCCATCAGTCCGGGCCGCTGGTTCAACGAACAAGATGATTCGGAGCGCCGCCGCGTCGCCGTGGTGGGATGGGAAATGCTCAAGAACATGTTCCCCGGACGCCCCGCCGTGGGCTCCACGATTCTTCTCAACGGAATCAGCTTCGATGTCATCGGCGTGGTCGATAAAGTAGGCCGCGACGGCAATAACGGCACCAATTCGCGCATCTTCATCCCCATCGAAACCATGCGCAACCTGTTTCGCCTGACCAAGGCGAATTCCGAAGACGCCATTTCTTTCATCAACTACCAGCCCATCCGCAAAGATTTGCATACCGAGGCGAAGAGCGAGATTCATCAGATCATCGCCAGCCGTCACGGTTTCGATCCTAAACTGGAAGACGCCTTTGACGACTGGGATACCATCGAAAACATGCAGCGCGTGGGCAAGATCTTCGATGCCATGGATTGGTTCCTCGGCGTGGTCGGCGTCGTGACCCTCGGGCTCGGTGCCATCGGCATCATCAACATCATGCTGGTCTCGGTGAGTGAGCGCACCAAGGAGATCGGCCTGCGCAAAGCGCTGGGCGCAACCCACAAGAACATTCTTACGCAATTCTTTGTCGAAGGAGCTTTTCTTACCGCCTTCAGTGGCGGCATCGGCTTGGTTCTGGCCACCGGCTTTGTCACGTTGCTGGCCCTGTTGCCGGCGCCCGAGGGTTTTGATACGCCGCGAATCATTCCCGCGTCCGCGCTTGCGGCGATCGGTTCGCTGGCCGTCGCCGGAATTTCCGCCGGCCTCTACCCCGCCCGCAAAGCCGCGCTCATGGAGCCGGTAGAAGCGCTGAGGCAAGAATAATGTCAACACCGATTGCGCTGTCCTCACCCATTACGCCGTCATCCCGAGCAAGGCGAGGGATCTTGGTGTTTGCCGGCACAGGCAACACCGATGGTGCCGGCAAGAACCAGGATCCTGCGCCTCGCTCGGGATGATAAGACTTTATTCGGTGCACGAGCTAGAAGCCAAAGGCTAGGAGCTAAGAGGAATGATCGTCGATCTCGCCAGCCAAGCCTATAACGCGCTGCGCCACAATCGCCGCCGCAGCCTTCTGACCATGCTTGGCATGGCTTGGGGAATCGCAACGGTCGTTCTCTTGCTGGCCTACGGATCGGGTTTCGAGCGCGGTCTCTGGGTGGCATTCCGCTCATTTGGCACGAATCTGGTTTTCATCTTCCCCGGCCGCACCGAATTGCAGGCCGGGGGAACCAAGGCTGGAACCCAGGTCAAGTTGACCGTCGACGACCTTGACTATATCCGCGATGAAGTGCCTCTGCTCAAACACGTTTCTCCCGAGGTCGCCAAGCAGAGTCTCGTGGCCTACGGCACTCGCAGTGCCACCTATGGCGTCAGCGGCGTCTACGCTTCCTATGGCCGCATGCGGCGTCTCGACGCCGCCGAAGGCAGCTTCTTCAGTGAGTCCGACGACTTCACTCATACCCGCGTCGCCATCATCGGCTCGGACGTAAGAAAAAAGCTTTTCTCCGGCCAAAACGCTCTCGGTGAGAGCGTTCGCCTGGACGGCATTTCTTATCAGGTCATCGGCGTGCTCAAGCACCAGGTGCAGAACGGCGACGACAACATCAACGCCCACGTCTTTATTCCATTCAGCGCCATGAGCGATCTCGCCAACACTTATTACTTGACTTCCATTGTGATGGAATACGAAGGGGACCACGCCAAGGTCGTAACGGCGGTGCGTAACTCTATGGCCTTCCACCACAGCTTCGATCCCAAGGATCACCGGGCAATCTTCGTCTTCGACGTGTTCGCCGACCTGCTCGATCTGCAGGTCATCAGTACCGGCATCAAGATACTGCTCGGCTTCATCGGATTGCTCACGCTCGGCATCGGCGGGGTGGGCCTGATGAACATCATGCTGGTCTCGGTGACCCAGCGCACCCGCGAGATTGGCGTGGAAAAGGCCCTGGGAGCGCATCGCTGGCACATCCTCTTCCAGTTCCTCACCGAGGCCCTCGTGATCACGGCGCTGGGCGGCCTGCTCGGAGTGTTGCTGGCTTATCTCGTTTCCTGGAGTGTAGGCTCGCTCACGCTGTGGAGCGCCTTTGAGGAAAACGCCAGCGAAGGCGATATCCACCTCTACATCGACTCCGCCACTCTGATCTGGTCGACCGCCATCCTCAGCTTCGTAGGCATCATCAGCGGCATGTTGCCGGCGATGAAGGCCGCAAGGCTCGATCCCATCGAAGCCTTGCGCTACGAGTAATAACCATACCGGTCAGTAGTGATAACGCGCTTGCAGAAAATCCATCCGTCGTTCGCTTCCGCGGTACATCAAGCGGTGTTCCTGCGCAATTCGGCGAGACCAGCAGCCGGCCGGCACATACTTCAATGGCTCCGGCTTTCCAATGCCCACAAACGTTCGGTCAAGGCTACAGCATCCGAAGCCTACGACGCATCCGTAAGTTCTGGCCTAACCTACCCGGGTGGCTCAGTCGTGCCCACCGCGCTAGGCGGACCCGAGAAACGGCCACCGGTGTTGGCCGAATCGCCCGCAGGGATCTAGAAGTTGAAAAATGGAAATTCTCATAAAAACTGCATCATCGTTTGACTGCGCAAGATTGCTCACTTTCGCAAATAAAGTATGGTAACTAAAATGAGAAGTCACATTTTTCAATGGACTAATTTCAAGGGGCACGTCGCCTACGGGCAAACCGTAAAGTGGCAGAGGCGAGGAGGTATGAGGTTTCGAAACCGGACTCCATAGTCACAAACCAGTAAACAGGGGAAGGAACCGGCGTTGCGGGTGCGTCGGGGGCTGGCGCGGGGTGCGGAAACGTGTCGGGGACGCTCGGAGGCCGGCACTCCTTGCCGTGTGATCAGTTTCGCTACCGTCCTCATAGAGAACGAAAAGACGACATAATCGCGTAGCCGACGATCAGAGTCTGTAGGAAATGAAGGTACTTCGTTGCGAATATGTGGCCGACTACCGTCGACCTTGATCCGTCGCAAGATCAATGAGAAGTATGTCCGAATCTTCGGTTAAGCGCGCCTGCGACGCCGTAGTAAACCGGTCCGTCGGTGGCGCTATTTTCCAGCCCGTTCACATAGAACACGAACACGCGGGGAGCTGTGTCGCATCGATCACATGCACTGCAAACTCGACGCCCGGCGCCTACTCAGTAACGGCCGCGGCGACCGGAGCCACAACAACGGCCAGTTTCACCGAAAGCAACTGCGCAGGCTATAATTACGCGCACGAATGGCTCTAACTGCTGGTACAAAACTCGGCCCTTCCGAAATTCATTCGTTCTTAGGCGCTGGCGGGATGGGCGAGGTGTATCGGGCTCGGGACACGCGCCTCGATCGCACGGTTGCAGTCAAGATCCTGCCCACTCATCTTTGTGAGAATCCTGAGTTCAAACAGCGGTTCGAGCGTGAAGCGCGCACCGTTTCCTCCTTGAATCATCCTCACATCTGCCATCTCTATGACATCGGCTCGCAGGACAGTACCGATTTTCTGGTGATGGAGTTCTTGGATGGTCAGACGCTGGCTGATCGGCTACGAAAAGGCGCGTTGGCTCTTAATGAGTTGCTCAAGGTGGGAATCGAAGTCGCGGAGGCATTGGAGGTAGCGCATCGTGCCGGCATTGTGCACCGAGATCTCAAGCCTGGCAACATTATGCTGACCAAGCCCGGCGCCAAGCTGATGGACTTCGGCCTGGCGAAACCGACATCCCCAGGTGCATCGGGCGGGGGATCAGCACCGCTCTTGTCAGCGGCGCGGACCATGAGCGGGCCGAGTCCGGCAAGTCCCCTGACCACGGCGGGCAGCATTGTGGGGACCATTCAGTACATGTCTCCGGAACAGGTTGAGGGCAAGGAAGCGGACGCTCGCTCGGACCTGTTCGCTTTCGGCGCGGTGCTCTATGAGATGGCAACCGGCAAGCGTGCGTTTGAGGGCAAGAGTCAGATCAGCGTAGCTTCGGCGATTCTGGAAAAGGATCCGGAAGCCATCAGTGCAACCAAGCCACTCTCGCCCGCGGCGCTTGACTACCTCGTGGCGACGTGCCTGGCGAAGGACCGGGAAGAGCGTTTGCAGTCGGCCCACGATCTGCGGCTGCAGTTGAAAGGCATTTTTCAATCTTCGTCATCCACAAGTGCAATCACGGCAACTGAATCCTCGCGCACTCGGAGTGCCGGGTTGTGGTTGGCAGGCGCAGCGCTATTGCTGGCCGGCGGCGGAATCAGCTATTTTTTACGGCCTGCAATTTCTCCCGCATCTTCGGTGCGGTCTTACATTCCGCCGCCACCGGGAACGACATTCACTTTGTCGGGGTTGGAGATTGGCCCCGTGGCAGTGTCTCCGGACGGCAAAACGCTGGCGTTCTCCGCCGTGGACGAACAAGGCGTGACCAAGTTGTGGCTGCGCCCGCTGAATGCGTAGCAGCCGACCGTGCTCACGGGAACGGACGATGCCAGTAAGCCATTCTGGTCTCCCGACGGCCAATACGTTGCCTTTGTGGCCGACGGAAAACTGAAGAAGGTCAGCGCCTTCGGAGGAGATTCGCAAATACTGGCGGATGGGGTGGCAAGCGAGAGCGGCGGCGGTACATGGAATACGGATGGCGCGATTCTATTCTGTAAAGAACGAGCGGGCGCGATCTATCGCGTGGCGGCGTCTGGCGGAGACGTTTCGCCGGCGACAAAGCTCAAATTAACAGAGAATTCACATCACGAACCGTTTTTTCTGCCCGACGGCAAACATTTTCTTTATTCCGTCACCTCGTGGAGTTCCCCGCGCGAAATCAGAGTTGGTGAACTGGGTAAACCTGAGCAAGATGGGGTGACGGTCGTGCGCGGCCAGATGCCGCAATTTGCCTCGGAGCGCCTGCTGTTTTCGCGTGACGGGCACATCATGGCACAGGCATTCGACCCTGGCACGTGGAAGGTCTCAGGCGAACCTCGGACTTTGGGGAATGCGAGATATTTCTCGGTTTCGACGAATGGCGTACTTGCTTATCACGAAAGTTCCGCCGAATCTGAACTGAAGGTCTTTGATCGCAACGGAAACGTCGTAGTCACTGCTGGCCCGCTCGCGCTCTACGACGTTCCGCGGTTCTCCCCCGACGGAAAGTCGATTGCTGTCACGGTTACGGACCCGAAATCGGGTTCCGATGATATATGGGTCTACCCCGTGACCGGAGGGCAGCCCGTCCGGATTACATACGGACCGAATGTTTGGTTCGCGGTCTGGTCGCCGGACGGAAAAGAACTTGCATACATGGTTATGGAAAACGGGAAGTTTTCGGTCCGGCGGCGACCCCTGGATGGCAGCCGTCCCGAAGAAACCATCTATACCAACGACGCTTATACATTCTGCATTCCCATTGATTGGTCGCCAGATGGAAAATATCTGTCGATGCATATGAGCACGAAGGAGGAGGCTTTCTCCAATTGGAGTCTGCCTCTGGCCGGCGGCAAAGCCTTTCGGCCCGCAGCTACGGCCGGACTGAAAGCCAGCGAATACGAGGGCAGATTCTCTTTCGACAGCCACTGGCTTACCTATTTTTCCTACGAAACTGGACGACCGGAAGTCTACGTGGTGCCGTTTCCAGGGGAGGGATCAAAATCCCAGATTTCAACGACGGGAGGGTGGCTGGCGCGCTTCAGCCGCAACGAATTGTTTTATGTGACGATGGGAAACCGGTTGATGGTGGCGCAGATTCATACCGCGCCGACCTTCGGCGTCGATTCCATTCGCCCACTGTTTCAGCTGGATTTCCCGAATCCCCCAGATCGCACTTCACCCCTGTATGACGTGAGCGCCGATGGCCAACGTTTCGCCGTGCTTACTGCCGACCGCACGAAATCTTCATCGATTAGCCTTTTGACGAACTGGCCGTCGGAACTGAAGAAATGAGCTTGGACGCCCGGCCCTTCCGCTTCTGCCGTATTAAGTTCTAAACATTTCCAGCGGTCGGATCACGGGCCATCCGGCAGTCAACTGCTGTTACAAGGCGTTTACATTCATTGGGAATGGCCGACCTTGGTAGTGAAATTGAGATATTCGGCCAACCACGCCAGCCGTTCGGAATCACTTGTAAGTTTAGACGGCATTTCCCCCCTATCCTTGCTAAGGTTTGGTCTATAATTCGCCGCCGATGGCAGACGCCTCCCTTAAATTTATCCGCAAGCAATGAAAGCTACTGCCACCGCGACCGAAGGGGGACCGGATGAATCCAAAAAAAGACCGTTTGGATTTGGGTATTTATGCCAAGTTAACCTTGGAAGCGGGTGTGACCACAGCTCGCGATGTGCGCTGCATAGAGCGCCTGCTCCGCCGGAAACCGCAACATTTCTTCGTAAGAATCAAGATAGAAGTTGTCGCTGGTCTGTCCTTGAAGGTGGACGTGCGCATCGATGAAGCCCGGAAGCAACGTAGCATCGCCAAGGTCAATGACTTGCGCATCGACGGGAATCGTCACGTCGCTTCCCACGGCCTGAATGTTCTTTCCAACGACGACGATTAAGCCATGGTCTAGCAATTTGCCAGACACCGAATCGAAGAGATGGGCAGCCTTTAGCACCACGGGTTTTGCACATTTTCAGCGCCCTCTGCATCGGTTGACGATGCCAACAGAGACGCTGGCGCCACCACCCTATCGGAGATGAAGAAGCGGCACGTGTATCTGGTTCCGACGCTCTCCGTAGCATATTGGAAGGGCAAGAATCGCGACCAGTTGCCGCCGGAGATCGCCGTCAAGGCTCGCGCGGCAATCTCACACATCGATCAGATGGTCCAGCACGCAGTGAGGATCGGAGTACCCATCGCAATGGGCACAGATGCCCCGGGTGTGCCGCACGGTAAGAACGCGCTGGAGTTTTGGCTCATGACCAAGGATGGAATGACACCCGCGCAGGCATTGATGGCGGGCACAGCCAATGGCGCCGACTTACTCGGCATCGCTGAACAAACGGGAACTCTCCAGCCCGGGAAGGCTGCGGATATTGTTGCTGTGCCCGGTAATCCAATTGTCGACATCGAGGCAACGCAGCATCGCACATTTGTCATGAAGCAAGGCGTGGCCTACGTTGGCGGCAAGTGAAGGGGTACGGTCCCCGACCGACCTTGAGCCTGATCTTTGCGCCGAAAGGAGTGTTAGCAATCTGCCGATGCAAATCTCCAGTGAGAAGTCCGGCCAGCCCGCCTGTTGTGGAGGAGTGACGGGCAAGCCTGAAGTAAACCCAGGGTAAGTTTTGCCGACAAAGGGGAGTCAGGTTGGCTTGGAGGCGGGGGTTGGGAAAGGCTTGCTTGATGGAACTCAGCTCGTTAGCTGGCCACTCTTGAAAGGTGTCAAGTGCTCGCCTTCGCTCTAAGAGGTGCTTTGGATGGAGGGTGTTTATATCAGCATCTTGCTCTGCTGGCGGCGGCCAGGATGGTTGGGGTTGGTGAATTCGAGCAGTTCGATGGGCGCGCCGTTTTCGACTATGAACGCGACGCGGACGCCGTCGGATGGGCTGTTGGGAGGAATCAGGATTTCGCGGCCCGCAAGCTCGGAGGCGAGATCAGCCACTTCAAACGCGACGTGCGGAACTTGCCGGACGAGATCAGGGACCGCCGCGTCCGCTTCGAAACGCATCCACTCCACGCCAAATTCGCTTTTCTCGTGGCTGACGACGAAGAGTTTCAGGTGTTTCAAGTGGGTCTCGCCAGGCTTCGCTTCAGTAGTGGGAATTCCGATGTGATGGTACCGGCGCATTGTTTTTCGCTCTCCGTGGAATTGGCAGAAATTCTACGCTGTCGTTACCGCGTTTGAAACCGCGCCCTCGTGACCGGGCTTTTGAGGCACGAAGTCAAATTGTACTTCACTGGTTTTGGCACAAGGCAGATTCGGAATGCATGACGGGCAACCCTGACGTAACGCGATTAGGTAAGGTTGGCCGACCTGCGACCTGAAAACTGTTGGAATGATTGTCTGAAGGAGGAAAAGCAAAACACTATCAGACCGTGCGTACCATCGCACGTAGCCTACGGGGTTGGAGCGGGGCGGCAACAAACCGTTCGAAGCCCTCGGACAATGTACCCATACCCGCAAGGGTAGCATCGGAACCGCGAGGCGACGGTGCATCTACTAGCACAATGTGGAGAGGGCCTAGGCTTGATAACATGGTCAGAATATACGAATGCTCGCAAGCGTCGTAAACCTTAGAGAACCTAAGTTGCTGCAGTTGTTGCGGGGTTCTTCTCGCAGTGGGAACGGAACGTGTCGGCTTCTCCGTCATGGTCACATCACACTGCCGGCGTAGAGAGCAGACCTAACCTATCGCGTCATTCCAACGGAACAGGATAAATCCGTATCGCTCCCCACAAGGGAAAGCACATCGCAAGATGGGCCGATGGCGGTGCGGACATGAGAGGAAGGAGGAAGCGAATGCCGCTCTGTAATGGAACGGATACCGGTTGCGTCAGTTTCATCGACAACATCGCCGGACGCGAAAGCGGGCTGACTTCCTTCTGGTCCTTCACACGAGAGAACAGGGCAAATCGGCATATGAGGCAATGCAGATGACGACAGCCACGGCTGTTGGTGCGGTCTCAAGCGAGGCGGCAGAATGGTACGCCATTGATTGGCAAACCATCAACCGCAACGTTCGCCGACTCCAAGTGCGTATCGTGCAGGCGACGAAGGCAAGCAGATGGGGCAAGGTGCGAGCCTTGCAACGCCTGCTGACCCACTCGTATAGCGGCAAGGTTTCAGCCGTTCGACGAGTGACGGAAAACGATGGCAAGAAAACCCCTGGGGTGGACCAAGAAATCTGGGACACACCAGAAAAGAAGACACAAGCAGTACATGAACTCAAGCGTAGAGGCTATCAACCTCAGCCTCTTCGACGGGTTTACATCCCGAAATCGGACGGCAAAACGATGCGCCCGCTCGGAATTCCCACTATGAAAGATCGAGCCCAACAGGCCTTGCATTTGCTTGCACTCGATCCCGTGGTGGAAACCACTGCTGACAACAATTCCTATGGGTTTCGCCAGCAGCGGTCCTGCGCTGATGCGATTGAACAGTGTTTCAAGACACTGTCCAAACCAAATCCGCAGTGG
Source organism: uncultured Acidobacteriaceae bacterium (assembly GCA_963714225.1). Classification (GTDB taxonomy): domain Bacteria; phylum Acidobacteriota; class Terriglobia; order Terriglobales; family Acidobacteriaceae; genus Sulfotelmatobacter. The sequence goes on from CAVQNY010000003.1 coordinate 108,224, forward strand.
ATTCTAGAGGGCGATATCAAGTCCTGTTTCGACCGAATCTCGCATGATTGGCTTCTGGCTCACGTCCCCATGGATCGAGCCATTCTCCAAAAGTGGCTGAAATCCGGATATATGGATAAACACGTCCTTCACGAAACCACGGAGGGGACCCCACAAGGCGGAATTATCTCACCCGCGCTCTCCAATTGCGCGTTGGATGGACTGGAGCGGCTCTTGAAGGAAAAGTTCCCGACAAAAAAGCCTCTCTCCTCCCTCGGAGGTAAACTTCCCTGTGTCAATCTCATCCGTTATGCGGATGACTTCATCATCACCGGTAGAACCAAAGAACTACTGGAAGGAGAAATCAAGCCCCTCGTCGAGCAGTTTCTACAAGAACGAGGGCTGGAACTTTCTCCCGCGAAGACGGTCATCACAGGAGTGGAGAAAGGTTTTGATTTCCTCGGACAAAACGTGCGCAAGTATCCCAACGGGAAACTGCTCATCAAGCCTTCCAAGAAGAACGTCAAGACTTTCCTGGACGGCATCCGGAAGACCATCAAAGCCGCGCTGGGCATGTCGGCCGCCGATCTGATCCATAAACTCAACCCCAAAATCAGGGGTTGGGCTAACTATCATCGGCACGTGGTGAGTACACGCACGTTTGCCCGCGTGGATCACCACATCTTCTCTAGTCTGTGGCGATGGGCACTACGAAGACACCAGAACAAGAACACACGCTGGTGCAAACAGAAGTACTTTGCGCTGCGTCGTGGTCGTGACTGGTCCTTCTTCGGTGAAACGTGTGATGACGAGGGGCAGCCATGTCAAGTTTGGCTGCACCACGCCCGTAGCACACCCATCCGGCGACACCTTAAAGTCCAAGGTGACGCGAACCCCTATGACCCTGCGTATGAAATTTACTTCGAACAACGCGAAGGAACCCATATGCAGGAAACGTTTCGGGGTTCTCGTACGCTTCGCTTTCTCTGGCATGAACAACGTGGGATCTGCACTGTGTGCAATACAAAAATCACTCGGATCACGGGTTGGCGCCTGCACCATTGTGTTCCCCGTGTACTGGGTGGTTCGCAAAGCGCCGAGAACCGCGTTCTACTTCATCCAGAGTGCCATGACCGGGTTCATCGCCTGCGAATTCCTGTCTCGAAACCGCGTCTCCCTGAAAGAGGCGTTCGAAGGGCTTGAGCTGTGTGAGAGGAAACTTTCATGCACAGTTCTTAGAGGGCTGGACGGGAGCAATCCCGTCCGGCTACTCGGTCTGGAATCCTAAAATTTCGCCAACGAGGCCTCCGGGCATTCGGTGTTAATCAGACGGGTAGAGTCACGAGCCAGCCTGCGTGGTGGCGAATTCGTTGTGTCGAGGCTAGGGGCAGCGTACGATGTGGGCGCTACAACTCACATTGGTGAGACAGGGTCGATTTGAAATTCCTACTAGACGCGGAGACTGAACTCATGGCTACGCACGCAAGAACGAAGAGTTTGGCTCAATTCGCGCTGTGTGTATTTTTCGGAATCATGGCGCTCCTTGTCCTTGCCGCGCCTTGTGGGGCAAGGGCTCAGTCTCGAAAGATGGAGTTGGACGACCTCCAGAAAATCGTCAACGTTTCCAGCCCGGAGATTTCGCCGGATGGAAAGTCCATCGTCATCATTGTGTCTCGCGTGAATTGGGACGAGGACCGTTACGACAGCCAGTTCGTGCTCGTGGACATTGCCACGGGTGCGCAGCGGCCGCTCACCAACATTCGTAAAGGATTGAGCTCGCCGCAGTTTTCGCCCTCAGGGGATCGGCTTGCGTTCCTGGCGGAAACTGGCGGGGATGCGAAGGAAGAAAAGAAAGCGACCGCGCAAATCTTTGTGCTGCCCATGAACGGCGGCGAACCGCAGCCGATCACCAGCGCGCCTCTAGGCGTTGAGCAGTTTGCCTGGCGCCCGGACGGAAAGGACATTGCTTACGTCACCAGCGACGAGCCGCCCAACAAAACGGACATCGAAAAACATCACGACCTCTTTGAAGTCGGCGACAACGGTTACCTCGCTACCTCCGCCCCGACTCCTTCGCACATCTGGCTCATTTCTGCCTCAGGTGGCACGGCGAAGCGCCTCACTTCCGGCGCCTGGAGCGTGGCAAAGAACGCGTTTGCTCCCTCCTCCCCGCTTTCCTGGTCGCCGGACGGAAGGTATATCGGCTTAACTCGCCAGGCCGACCCGCACCCCGGCGATTCCGATCAAACGCTGGTCGAGATTCTGGACATTGACAGCGGGCAAATTCGTCAACTGACGAAACGCACTGCGCTCGAAAGCTTCGGCCACTTCTCACCGGACGGCTCAAAGATTGAGTACTGGTTTCCGCGCGACGGGGATTTCAGCAACAGTGAGAATGAGATCTTTGTCACCTCCTCCTCCACTGGCGACGAAGGGACTGATTTCACACGGGTACTCGATCGCAACATCCTGCGCTCCATTTGGATGCCCGACGGCAAATCGCTTTTCCTCAGTGGCGACGACGGTACACGGACGGCCATCTGGATCCAGCCGCTAGAGGGTGACGCGCGAAAGATCGACCTCGGTGACGCTAACCCTTCCTGGGATGGCTGGGTGGACGCGACCGTTGGCAAGGACGGCTCAATCGCTTTCGCCGGTAGCAGCTCGACGCGACCTACCGAGCTCTATTACCTTGCGTCACCGGATGCAAGGCCGAAACGCCTCACCGACTTCAATCACGAGATCGCGGCTCTGGACCTCGGTCGCATCGACTCCTTCGAATGGAAAGGGCCGGACGGCTTCGCCGAAGATGGCATCGCGGTTTACCCTCCGGGCTTCTCGCGCGACAAGAAATACCCACTCGTTCTTTACATTCACGGCGGCCCGCAGGCGGCTTCTACTACGAGCTTTGACTTTTTCCCTCAGCTATTGGCGTCGCACGGCTATTTGGTCTTCGAGCCGAACTATCGCGGCAGCGACAACCTCGGCAACAAATACACGCGAGCCGTCATGAACGATGCGGCGGACGGACCGGGACGCGACATCATGGCCGGAATTGCCGCGCTTGAAAAGCAGGGTTTCATCGACGAATCGCACATCGGCGTTTCCGGCTGGTCTTATGGCGGTTTCATGACGTCATGGCTGATCGGCCACCACCACATTTGGAAAGCGGCCGTCTCTGGCGCCGCTTCGAACAGCCGGGCCAACCAATACAATCTCTCGGATTACAACATCATAGAGCGTTTCCAGTTCGGCGGCTCGCCGTGGAAGAAGGGGTACGCGAAAGCCTACGAGGAACAATCGCCCATAACCGATGCGGGCGCCATCACAACGCCCACTTTGATCCTCCACGACACCGGCGACCCCACCGTGCCCATCACTAACTCATACGCGATGTACCACGCGCTCAAGGATAACGGCGTCACCGTGAAATTCATCGCCTTTCCCGTGGCTGGACACTACCCAGAAGGCGCTCCCGTGCATTTGTCAGACATAGACCGCGTCTGGCTCGATTGGTTCGACAGGTATTTGAAGTAGCCTTGCCGCCTCAGTGAGCAATGCCTGGTTAAGGGATGCCCCTCACGATCCTTCCCGAGTGACGGGCAACTCGGAAGTCCGCTGTGAACGGAAGGACGAAGACTGGCCGCCTGAGAATTTGCTGGTCAAGTGGTGAGGTCACGCTGGCTGCGGATTCAATCTGCAACCATGTGCTTGCTCTGACACATACTAAGGAAAAACGATACCCAGCCAGCGGGGAACATTTTGACTCGGGCTTGGCCTATTCAGTTCTTCACCAACCATGCCAGAGCCTCATCGCGGGTCTTAAAAACGGGAAATTCGCGGCGGGAGAAACTTTTCAGGTTCTCATAGAACTGCCGAGGAAGGTTCTCGATTCCCACCAATGCGGATTTCTTGACATAAGGTTTGTCAAATACGGCGGTTTCTTTCATGACCCGCATTGCTTCCTCGTCAAAGGATGCTCCCGTGAAGTCGGAAAGTATCAAGACTGAACTGAGCGGACGGGTAATCACACATTCGGGAAGTTTTCGGTAGACCTTTTCGACTTCAGCAGCCGAGCAGTGTGACAAATCTACTAGAAGCATCTGCTTTCCGTGATGGGTGATGAACCGAATACGGTCGGTCATGTATTAGCCTACTTCCTTCAGAAGGGTCCTTCGAGCGAATCTGTCTTTCCTCAGCCGAGAGTTATCGCACCCCAGCGAGAGCACGCTTCTCAACGATGGCATCGTAGAGGCGTTTCTCCACGGTTGACAAGTCTGCCCCGCTGTCTAGCACGAGATTGGCGAAGCGTTTGCTGGGTAGCACGTACTGCCTCGCCGCTGGTAGCACGTTATTCTTGTATTGCGACTGGATGAATTCCAGAGAGCGCCCACGCTCGGTAATGTCTCTCACTTTTCGGCGATGGAAACAGACCCCGTCAGGAGCTTCTAAATAGATCGACAGGTCGAAATGTTTGCGAAGTTGGGCAAAATGCAAGGCCAGAATGCCTTCCACGATCAACAACGAGGTGGGGGGAATGTGTTCCTTCCGATCGCTCAGGCGCAAGTTCTCCGCAAAGTCATAGATGGGGGCCTCGATGGCATTGCCCGCGGCGTAGTCGCAGATGTGGCGCTCCAGCAGCTTCACGTCGGTTGCATGGGGCGCGTCGTAGTTCAGATTCGCTCGTTCCTCCGGCGGAAGATGGTTCATCTCAACGGCATAGGTTTCCATAGAGATAACGTGCCCTTTGAGACGAGAGGCCACACGCTTGGCCACAGTGGATTTACCGCTGCCGGACGCTCCGGCCAGTCCAACGATGAAGACAACCTGCATACTTTGATTGTAAGCAGAATCTTGGGCGGGGGTTTGCACCAAAGGTCAATCCACCAATCCACCTCCCTTAAATCGCGGACCGTTGCACTTAAATCGCGGATCAAGGTTTTGCGAAGTTCGTCCGCGATTTAAATATCTAACTAAATGCCACAATGGCGACAATGGGAGACCACCTCAGAGAGGCCGATTTGGACACTCGCCCTGGAACGAGAGTGCGTGGTATGTCCATTTGGTGCAACTCCCATAATGTCGGCTAAACGAGTCTGCCGAACACGGCCTTCCACGCTCGATATCAACTGTGAGCTGCTGAGTACAAACCAATTATCCTTAGGTTTGACACGGGCGACTAATAACCGATCTCCTTTTAGTTCCCGTTCCAAGAGTTTCTTCTGAGGTTGTGGCAATTCATCTGCGGTCGAGGTCGAGCCGCCGGCGCCGCCCTTGGTTCGAAAAATTGAGAGAACACGCCCTTCAGAAGTCATACATACCGTAAACGTCAGAGGAACTACACGGTTGACGAGCGCCGCGATCGGTACGTTCTCAACCCTGTCTGCGACGTTGGTGATTGGTTGATGAGCGCAAACGCGATGGTACAACACAAGCGTAAACGTCAGAGGAACTACACGGTTGACGAGCGCCGCGATTGGTGAGGTTCTCAATCGTGTCTGCGACGTGGTCATTTGGTTGATGAGCGCAAACGCGATATTTCGCCAGGCATCCGCCCGGAGAATTCCAAATTGGTAAAATCCAAGGATCATGCGACAGCTGTGGACATTCGCGGCAACGCTTCTGCTTTTGCTCGCGTTTCCTGGAGCGAAGATTATCGCCTTTCCTAGTGGAAACATAACCCTTCATGGGGTCCTCTACAAGCCAACCGGGGCTGGCCCATTTCCAGCCGTGCTGTACAACCACGGAAGTGCTCCCGGAATGTACAGCAATGAGGCAATCGAAGCCTTGGGTCCGCTCTTTGCGAGCCACGGGTGGGTGTTCTTTGCTCCCTATCGTCGGGGTCAAGGACTGAGTGCCACAGCAGGCACGTACATCGGCGACGAGATCGCTGCAGCAGTCAAGAAGGGTGGCATCCCGGCTGGGGCTGTAACCATGATTCGCTTGCTGGAGACGGATCACCTGAATGACCAGATGGCAGCCCTTGCGTGGTTGCAAAAGCAGGATTTCGTTGAACCGCACCGCATTGCGACTGCAGGTAATTCATTCGGCGGCATCGAGGCGGTGCTTGGTGCAGAGCGCGGAACATACTGTGCAGCAGTCGATGGGTCCGGCGGGGCTGAGAGTTGGGCAAGGGCACCCGCCCTGCAAGCCTTCATGGTTCGCGCGGTTAAGAACGCACGTGTGCCAATCTTTTTCTTCCAAGCGGAGAATGACTATGATCTCTCGCCGAGTCTGACGCTTTCAGCCGCAATGAAGGACGCAGGCAAAACTGCCGAGGTGAAGATTTATCCGCCATACGGAACTTCCGCGAGCGCCGGGCACAGCTTCACGTACTTGGGCAGCAACGTCTGGGGTGGCGACGTGTTCCGCTTTCTCACTCAACATTGCAAACAATAATTGACGAAATCAGCGATTGAACTCAGCACCTCTGCGTTGCCATCGCTGCGGGTGTGAGTTCAGGAAGTCGTTGGATGGGACAATCAGCGAGACCGGGAAGAACCGCGGCTAGATAGTCGCGCACTGGGAATTTCAGTCTACGACAGCTTTCAACCACCGAAAGAATCGCTGCGATCTTCGGTCCCGCCTGCGCGCTTCCTATATGGATCCAATTCCGCCGAACCTCAGCTCGTGTCCGTCGGCTCCGTGCCGGTGACTGGTGTTCTCCGTTCATCCATCCAACTTAAACACAGACTCAAGTTATCGAACAGGTGCGTTGCTCAGACGCCTACGCCCCAACGCGCAGCTTTATCCTTCTGCGCGATTAGCCGGGGCGGAAGCTATGGTCCTTCATATCCGCTCCGGCTACGTTTAAGCCACAAGCGAATTCGGTCTCAGGAGTTTCTATGGTTTCTGTGAACCCCATTTCCGTCGAAAATGGTATCACTGGTATCAGTGGGGAAAGAGCCATAACGGACACAATGAGCGCGATTTACGCCAACAATCTTCCTGAGCCACCGCCAACCCCATGACTTTCATTGACTTGAACGTTTTACCCACGTAAGATTTGCCCCTAATGATCGGTCGAACCATCTCGCACTACCGGATTCTGGAGAAGCTCGGCGGGGGCGGCATGGGCGTGGTTTACAAGGCCGAGGACACAACCCTCCACCGCTTTGTCGCCTTGAAGTTTCTGCCCGATGACGTCGCCAAAGACGCCCAAGCTCTGGCCCGGTTCCAACGGGAGGCACAGGCGGCGTCAGCTCTCAATCACGCCAACATCTGCACCATCTACGAAATTGACGACCGGCACGGCGAAGCGTTCATCGCTATGGAATTTCTGGATGGACTGACGCTGAAGCATCGCATCGCGGGGGGTCCGCTGGAAACCGGGTTGATTCTGTCGCTGGCCATCGAAATAGCCGACGCGCTCGATGCGGCTCACGCCAGAGGCATTGTGCACCGCGACATCAAACCTGCGAACATCTTCATCACCGAGCGCGGCCACGCCAAAGTGCTCGATTTCGGCCTGGCCAAGGTCATAACATCGGGTGCCAGCGGGCAGAACGAGGCTACGCGAACCGAAGCGGTGGAAGCACACCTGACCAGCCCCGGTTCAACGGTCGGCACGGTTGCTTATATGTCGCCGGAGCAGGCGCGAGCGAAGGAACTGGACGCGCGGAGCGATCTGTTCTCCTTTGGCACGGTTCTTTATGAGATGGCTACCGGCCAGTTGCCCTTCCGTGGCGAAAGTTCGGCAGTCATTTTCAATGAGATCCTGGAACGCGACCCTGTTTCGGCTATTCGCCTGAACCCTGATCTTCCCCCCAAGCTGGAAGATGTCATCGACAAAGCTCTGGAGAAAGACCTCGAATTGCGCTACCAGCACGCAGCGGACATGCGGTCCGATTTGAAACGGCTGAAACGGGAAATGGAATCGCGGCACGGTGCGGCAAGTTCCGGGACAATGGCGACAGCACCGGAAAGCGGTTCTCCAACCGCCCGCCCGCCGTCGTCGGTATCCGACTCCCCTGCGCTTGCTCCTCCGTCATCGAGCGCCGTGAAGGTCGTCGAGGTTCCTGTTGGGGGCAGGAAACTCTGGAAAGTTCTTGTCCCTGCTGCAGTGGTCATCGTCGCTGCTCTAGTTGGTGGGAGCTTCTACTTCCGCTCGCGCTCAGCCGCGCCAGCGACCAACGCTACTCCCCTCTCGGAGAAAGACACCGTCGTCCTGGCCGACTTCGATAACACCACTGGAGATGTGGTTTTTGACGGCGCACTAAAGCAGGCCCTGGCGGTACAACTGGGGCAGTCCCCGTTCATCAACATTCTTTCTGACCGCAAGGTAGGGGAAACTCTGCGCCTCATGGGCCGCCAAACGAGCACTCGTATTACGCCGGAGGTGGCCAGAGAACTCTGTGTTCGGACGGGCAGTAAGGCAATCGTGTTGGGTTCCATTTCAAACCTGGGCGGGCAGTTCGTGATCGGCGTAGACGCTGTCGGTTGCAGCAGCGGAGATACGCTGGCCAAGGAACAGGAGGAAGCGGCGAGCAAACAAGACGTGCTGAAGGCGCTGGGTAAGGCAGCGGCCAGCCTGCGCACCAAACTGGGCGAATCGCTCGCCTCGGTACAAAAGTTCGATGTGCCTGTGGAGGCCACTACACCCTCCCTCGAAGCCCTCAAGGCTTATAGCATGGGCATTACGACCGGCCGCTCCAAGGGCGACGCCGAAGCCATTCCGTTCATGAAACGGGCCATCGAACTCGACCCCAACTTCGCCATGGCCTATGTCGGGATTGCGGTCGAGTATTCAAATCTTGGACAGGCGAGTCTCGCTGCGGACAATGCCAAGAAGGCTTACGAATTGCGCGACCGCGTCAGCGACCGCGAGCAGTACCGCATCTCCGCGTTCTACTTTCAATACGTCACCGGGGAAGTTGAAAAGGCCACGGAAGCCTACGAACTGTGGGCGAAAAGCTACCCGCGTGACATCGTGCCGCACGGGAATCTCGGTAGCCTCTATGCGGCTCTAGGCCAATACGACAAAGCGATCGCGGAAACTGAAGCGTGCCAGCGGCTGGAACCCACCTTGCCCGGCTATTCCAACTTGGCAGAATATTACGTATCTGTCGGTCGGCTCAAGGACGCGCGGCAGACGATCCAGGAGGCGCAGCAGCGGAACTTCGATGGCTTTTTCATTCGGGCCCCACTGTATGCTCTGGCATTTCTATCCGGGGACACGGCGGAAATGGAACGCCAAGTCGCGTGGGAGGCTGGTCGCCCGGGCGAGGAAGACCAGATGCTCAATATCCACGCCGATACTCAGACCTACTACGGCCGGCTGAATAAAGCCCGCGACCTTGCCCGGCGCGCCGCTGACTCCGCCGTGCGAACCGGCGCCAAGGAAACGGCGGCCCAGTGGCTGGGATTCCAGGCTCTTCGCGAGGCTGAACTGGGCAACGTCACTGCCGCCCGGCAAGGCGTTACGCGCGCGTTAGCGCTCGCTCCCGGGCGTGGTGTCAAAGTCCTGGCCGCTTTGGCGCTGGCGCGCACCGGCGAAACTTCTCAATCCAGGACTATCCTTGAAGCGCTGCAGAAGTCCGACCCAACCAATACTTATCTCAAGGTATATTGGTTCCCGGTGATCGAGGCATCCATTGCCATGGCCCAACAGGCGCCCGATCGGACGATTGTCGCGCTCGAACCCTCCGTTCCTTACGAACTCGGTGGACCGCCTCCAGCACTTACCGGCGTAATGTATCCAGCGTATATTCGCGGCCTGGCTTACCTCGCCCAGAAGAACGGCCCCGCTGCAGCCGCGGAATTCCAGAAATTCCCCGATCATCCCGGAAACGTGCAGAACTTCCCTCTCGGCGCGCTGGCCCATCTCGGCCTCGCGCGCGCTTACGCCCTCTCGGGCGACACCGCCAAGGCCAAAACCGCCTATCAGGATTTTCTCAACCTCTGGAAAGACGCCGACCCCGACATCCCCATCCTGAGGGAAGCGAAAGCCGAGTACTCGAAGTTGCAATGAGCGGCAAAATACTGCCTCGCTGCCTGCTGCCTTAGAATAACTGTTGTTGACAGGCGTCTCTTACAATGCCGGCGTTGTCGAGTACTTTTTTTCCACACTGCTCCATCCACTCAGAGATGAGCGCCATTTCGCTCTCGTAGAAATAAGTGCCATACCAACCAAGGCTCGCTCATAATCAGTTCAGGTCAGAATCTCGGTCCGACCCATGCATCTCTTCGGTCATAACTTCGATCATGATTACTACTTCGAACTCCTCGATGAAGAGGAGCGGGCTGCCCAATCAATTTCTCGATGTTCTACTGCACACCATCGCTTGTTCCGAGCTTGCCCGCGTGCGAACCGAACTTCCTTGACTGATCGTAATTCCATCCCTTGCGCCACATCCAATAGAGAGCGATAGCCAGTCTCCGCGCCATCGCCACCTTGGCGATCTTCCGTCCTCGACGCCAGGTGGAAGTACTTACTGCACCATTCCGGGATGCTGCGTGCTGTAACTTGGGCCGCTTCCACCAGCAGAGCGCAACATCGAACTCCCTTGCTTAGTGATATGGCCCAGTCGTCGCCGATTTCAGCTTGAGTCCTCCAAGATAACCCCAAATACGCCGCGATCTGCTTCCCGCACTGAAATTGCTCCGTCTTTCCGATGATTAATACGAAGGCTAAAGCTGTCAGTGCACCCACTCCAGGATGCGTTCGCAAGAGCCGTGCCTCGGGACATTTCTCTACTTCCTGCTCGATCATTTGCTTCAGATCCGGCCCTCAGGAAACCGCCGCTGGAGCACCAATCGACTTGCGGTCTGGCCGTAGTATTGCCGGGCGGGCGCCGAATCGAAGTGCATCGCGATTTTGATGTGCACACCTTCGGGCGGTTGGTCACTGTGCTGGAGCGGGTGTAAGCCGTGTTTGGACTGGGCCCAGCCACACGGGTCTATCTGGCGGCCGGAGCCACGGACATGCGTAAGGGTTTCGATGGCCTCTCCGGTCTAGTACGCGAGCGCTTGTTGTGCGAGCCTCGGAGTGGCTCATCGAAGATTAGCCGGATGGTTTGAGTGCCAGAATCGAGGGCACGCCAGCCCCGCATTTCTCCTGAGAACCAGCGCAGACTCGACCGGATATTCCTTCTCTTCCGATGCGACCTCGACCACGGCGGCACGGTCGAGGTCTAGCCAGCGTTCGTCGTCAGGCGTACCAACCTGCGGAATCGGCGTGATTAGGCGCTTGCGCATAACGACCCCCGATGACCGCACGGGTGTACGACGACTGACTCCTGGTTCGCGACATCCGCCTCGCCACGAAAACGGTCAGGGACAAAGAGGTAACGAGAATGGTCTGCCTCGATTGGACTGGGATTAGGGACAAGGGACAGGTTCAGGCGGGGATGCTGCTGGGATTGGTTTGGTTTTTGCCGCTGCGCTGATGGAGTCGGAGACGACCCAACTGGCGCCGGCCAAAGCGATGCAGATCGCGTTGCCGACCCAATTGAAGTGATTGCTTGGCCCGGCGGACAGATTCGGTATCCAGACCAGCAACTCGAAGATCACGATCTCCGCGGTGAGGAGGCGCGCGGCAAGCGGCGCCATGATGCCGGTGAGGATGGCTACGGCAGACCCGAAAAAGCCGATGGTGGTGGCATAGGCCCAGAACATCTTGGTCGGCGGCAGCCAACCCGGGATCCAGCTCAACAGGCCGGGCATGTCAATGATGTGGACGATGCCGAAGGAAATCGGGCAAATACCGAAGAGGAGCACGAAGAAGGGCCGGCCGCGCGCAATGGATGAACCGGCTGGCGAGAAGATCGCGCAGAGGACCAGACCAGCGGCGACCAGGGAGAACTCCTCAAAGACATTGCCGATGGGGTCGTAATTGCCGAGATTCACAAAGGCCTTGGGCACCCAGATGAGCGTGAAAACAGAGTAGACAATCGTCAGGGTCAGAGCGCCGGCACGCGCGGTCCGGTGCAAGAGGAGCGCGATCCCCCCGGCGAGCTCAATGACCGCGGTGAGATAGGCGAGCGGTGCGCGCAGAGGGATGTTGGGCCCGACGTTCTGCCAAGTGGTGGCGAAGTCGCCGGAGACCAGGCCCAGTAGTCCGAGAAAGATGGCGGCTCCGCCGTAGACGTAAAGCCCGAGATTTGATGTGATGCTGCGTTGCTTTGCCATCGAGTGCCGGGGATTTTAGTATCTCTCGGTGAGGTGCGGTGGGCAATAGCCACTTTGCGCGATTTGAGCCGGACCAGTGCTGACCGGTCGGGCGCCACGAGGACGACCAACTCCGAGGAACGGTCAGAAACATCAAGGCGAACGGATACGGTTTCCTTGTGGCTGAGGACGGTTCTGACGTGTTCTTCCACGCTACCGGCCTCATCGACCGAAGCCAGTGGGACAACCTTGAAGGTAGGGTCGGCGCTCGTCGAGAATTTTGTCGAACAGCCCGTATTGGACAAATGAAACCGACCTGCTCTTTACTATTCTCTCGTTCTGGTTTTCGTGAGTTCCGCCTCTAGCTCTTGGATGGAGGGGAGATTCCCCGAGAGACTGGAACGCAGAGTGCAGTCTCTTGCCCTCAACCTCTTGGCTGGCCTGCAGTCTACTATAATAATTACTGGCAAAATCGGTCTACACATTAACGGTAAATTCGGAATGAAACTGCCAAGTCTACGCATTAACGGAAAACGACACTGGCTATGTGCCGTGGACCCGCACGCAGCTCCTGCTCCGGCGCTGGGTACCTCTGGAACGAATCTGTCACCCCTATCCCTCCTTTCGCGTACCATCATGACCTGAGGCAAGAGCCGGATGAGGCAATTCCTCAAGTCCGGATCTGTGCGGGGGTGCGGCGCAATTGGGGTGCACCCCTGGACTGAGACACAGACTTAAGGGGGTTGTTACCGTTCGCTGAAAAGTCATTGTAAGCGCGAGAGGCTTTAGTTGCATTCTCGTGTCCGTGAGCGATCGCGGATTTTTTCTTACCTGGAACGCCGTGCGCCGCCAGCTCGCGGCCATGCCGAATGATTTCTATTTCGTCCGCATGATTCATCGCCTCACCAGAAAACCGTGTCCAGGAGAACGGATTTGGGATGCGGGTCAGTTGGCACGCGGATCGGCGGTGCGCTTTCTCCGCGCACGCAACCTTCAGGGTCATGATATTTATCTTCTGCCCTATGCCGAGCATTGCAACGCCGGCTATATTCTCCTCGACCTGGATCACGCCACTCCCGAGGTTCTTTCTCTCATGCGAAGCAATGGCCATGAGCCTTGTGTGATGCTGCAGACTAGTCCGGGTCATCTTCAGGCTTGGATTCGCGTCAGCACCACTCCTCTGGAACCTGCCGTAGCGACGTCCGTCAGTAAGCAGTTGGCTCACACGTATGGTGGCGATTTGGCCAGCACCGACTGGCGTCACTTGGGAAGGTTGGCGGGCTTCACCAATCAAAAACTCGCGCGCCGTACTCCCTCTGGTTCTCCTTGGGTCAAAGTCGTCGAAGCGCGCACCATCCTGGCCAGTGCCGCTCAGGATCTGCTGCGTTCCGCCACGCAGGCCCTCGCACAGCAATCCCCGGCTGCGGCGCCGCATAGGATTGATCCGGGTTGGCACGTCCACCAGGAAGGCACGATGACGGCGCAGGGAGCCGCGCGTATTTATCGAACCTGGATGAAGCGCTGGCATATTCAGGAACGCTTTCCCCAAATGGACTGGAGCATCGTCGATCTGTGGCTCGCTAGAAAATTGCTCACCCTGCACATATCGCCAACTCAGGTGGAAGCTATCATTCGCCTGGGCAGCCCAAATTTCCCACGCCATCATGGCGACCCGGTGGACTACTTGCGACGCACGTTGGCACGGGCGGCTCTTCCTATTCCTACTCCCCGCACTGTGTGCTCGACTCATGTCAACGCCCCTCGCACCCCACGTCAGCTCATCGACCCGCAGTGCGGAGAGCCTCGGTGGCCCAGCTAGTCTCGGTTTTTCTCTCTTTCTCAACTTTCCCAACTTTCTCAACTCTCGCCCGTTTCATCAGAAAAAGTTTGCGTTAGGATGGCCTAGGAGCGAAGATCGCCCACTCGCTCGACCCACAGCATCCCCCCGATTCATGCCACTGCTCCTCTTGCACGCCGCGAGGAAAGCAACAGCGACTGCTCGAACTCCCGTGGCGGACGATAACCTAACGCCGAGTGTAAGCGTTTCCGGTTGTAGATTTTTTCCAGGAACTCTTTCATCGACGCCTTGGCTTCCGTAAGATCACGGTATTCCATGCGGTAGACTTCCTCGTATTTGAGCGTCTTGATGAAACTCTCGGCCATGGCGTTGTCATAAACATTGCCGCGCCGGCTCATGCTTATGCGGATGCCATGCTCGTCCAGTAGGTCCGTATAGTCCTTGGAAGCATATTGCACCCCACGGTCGGAGTGATGGACCAAGCCCGGCTGTGGGCGGCGTTGTTTCAGTGCCAGACGCAAGGCTTCCAACACCAGCGCGGCTTCTAAGCTGCCCTGCAAAGCCCAGCCGATGCAGCTGCGCGAGAAGGCGTCCAGCACAACCGCCAAGTACACAAACTCGACTTCCAGACGGATGTAAGTGATGTCTGCCAAAGCTGATTGATGTTAGTCAGCACCATGTCCTTAGCCAGATTAGGGTAGATGTGTAGCCCATGCTTCGAGTCGGTCGTGAAAATAAGTTTTCGCCGGCGCACACACAACAAGTTGTCGATCCGCATCAGCCGTAGAACCCGCTTGTGATTTACCACCCACCCTCTCCGAATCAGTTCGCGATGCACGCGCCGATAGCCGTAACTCGGCCACTCCAGCGCGATCTTTTGAATCTCGCTGCGTAAGTCCATGTCCGCTTCGGACTCTTGTACGCGCTGCTGGAAACGGTAGTATCCTGCCCGGCTCACGCCCGCGACTTGGCAAAGCTCCATCACCGCTGCCCCCGCTTCTTTGACGGCTCGCTCGATTTGCTCAAAGAGGCGGCGTTGCCATTGCCGACGACTGGCAGCGGATGTTCCCTGAAATGCCGCAAGGCTTTTTTTAAAAAATCAATCTCCATCGTCTGCTGTCCGATCTTCCGTTCCAGCTCGGCCACCCGTTCTGAGTCCAACTTCGCCTGCGGGCGCCCACCCTGACCAGGAAATGCTAGCTCACCTTTGGCTCGCCACTCGGCTTTCCAGACCTCTAGCCGCTTCGGACTGAGTTGATACTCGCGGGCCACACGTGACGTACTCTTTCCTGCATCCAGCTCCCGCATCGTCGCGATTTTGAATGCGCGGGAATATTGCTGTCGGGGCATCTCCATTGTTCTCCTCCATTCAATGTAAATTTTTTGCGATTGCGCCTTTTTCCTTAGGACCGCCGCGGAAATCAGCGTGATGGCAAGCCCAATCGGGAAGGGCATCAGTGAGTTGAAGAGCGGGTTTTCGTACTGCTCCTTGAATTTCTTCAGTTGCTGAACTTGCACCAACCAGCCTACTCGGGGGCAGATCATTACGCTTGCCAAAGTGAATTTGGGAGGCCCGGTCTAGGGACGTGCCGTTGCGGCATCGCGCGTGATTATTGTCAAACTCCCACAGCATGAGCCGTTGCGTACAACAAAAAGGAGATAACCATGCTACTTCTGTAGCAAGAATGGTAATGTTTTCCTCATGGAAAAGCCGGCGCTGGTGGTGATCGACATGCTTCATGACTTCCTGGAAAGCTGGGAAGTCACCCGAAGACAGAGGCTCGTGAGTTCGATCAACGAACTGGTGGGCAGTATGCGGAGCCTTGGTTACCCCGTTGTGTGGGTTCGACAGGAGTTCGAGCCTGACTTGCGAGATGCCTTCCGAGAAATGAAGATCAAGGGAATACGCATTACGATCAAAGGGACACAAGGATGCCAGATCGTATCGGAGCTGGCTGTGGCCCCATCGGATCTCGTCATAGTCAAAAAACGGTATAGCGCTTTCTACGGCACGACTCTTGACGAAACACTCGCACGGCTGCAGCCCGACGCGATTATCTTGGCCGGAATCAACACCCACGCATGTATTCGTACTACGGCCATCGATGCTTACCAACGAGATTGGGACGTCATCCTCGCCCTAGACTGCATTGACTCCTATGACCGAGAACATCACGAAGTGTCTCTTCGGTACATGAAAGACAAGTTGGCTGCTGTGATGAGCAACGCGGACATCCTGTGGGCACTGCACCAGACCTGCTAAGCGCTAACGACGAGGCATCTAACCCAACTCTACCTATCCGTGGGGGCCGACGCGCGCGCTGCCGGGGCCGCGCGGCATGAAGCGGCCTCCTCCCGCCCTCCATTTGTTTCGTTGACGGAATCGCGGATTACTTTCTACTGCTCGCTCATGGCGCCGATGTGCATGCAGGGGGGTCTGGCGTTGCTATATGCCGCTTCTCACGATCATACGGAGATAGTGAAGGTTCTGCTTGCGGCTGGTGCCAATGTGTATGCATGGAATGATGCCGCGCTGCGCTGGGCAGCCAGTAATGGCCATTCGGAGACGGTGACGGTTCTGCTCATGGCTGGTGCCGATGTGCATGCAGAGGACGATAAGGCGCTATGCCTGGCGGTCATGACCGGTCATACGGAGACGTTGCTTTTAGCAGCACATATCACTACTTTTCCTGAATCGAACTACATGTATATGCATCTATTCGGGGTATGAGTAAGCCGACCCAGTTCGCTCTTTCCTGCATGTGCGCGAGTTTCCGTCGGGCCTCCCGCGTGCTTACCCAGCACTACGACACGGCCCTGCGGCCACTCGGCCTTAGAGCAACGCAATTCACCCTCCTGCAAGCGTTGTCACAAGCCGGAGAAGTTTCCCAAAGAACGCTAGGGGAGATTCTGGCCATCGATACCACCACGCTCACCCGTACGCTCGCGATCATGGGGCGCCGAGGCTGGATCGCCAGCCGACCCGGCAAGGACCGCCGGGAACGGTGGCTGTCCCTGAGTGAGATCGGCAGGGCCGAATTCAAGCGCGCGCGTCCGCACTGGGAAAAAGTGCAGCAGGAGCTGCGTGCGCGGCTTGGGAGCAAGCGCTGGAACGAACTTTTGAACCTAACCAACGAAGTGACCGCAGAGGTCACGGTATAAGGAGATTCGCCATGTCCAAATACGCCAAATTGAGCGCCGGGCTTTTAGCAGCCTGGTTAGTCTTTTCCCTGTTCTCTTCCGCACTGCACCTCTACAGAAACGCTCCCAACACACCGCCGCTCGCGCTCGGCCTGGCCGTGGTCACGCCCATCGTGCTGTTCCTGGTTTGGTTTGCATCCTCGCCGGGATTCCGACAGTTCATTCTGTCGCTGAGCCCGCGCACCCTCACACTGGTGCAAAGCATGCGGATCGCCGGCTTTGTGTTCCTCGTCCTCGGCACCTATAAGATTCTGCCCGCCTTCTTCGCCTTGTCCGCCGGATGGGGCGACATCGCCATCGGCGCGACAGCATCGTTCGCTGCTCTTCGGCTGGCCAGCCCTGCGCATCGCAAAGGCTTCATCTTCTGGCAGGTCCTGGGAATAACCGACCTCGTCAATGCCCTAGCCCTGGGCACGCTCGCCGGGGTCATCGATCCGCACGGAATCCCCACTGGAGCCATGACCGTTCTTCCCATGAGCTACATTTCCACGTTCGCCGTTCCACTGTTTCTGATCCTACACATCATCTGTATCGCGCAGGCGCGCCGCTGGCCGGCGACACGTTTCGCTGCGACGGGCAATAGGTTCCAAACACCGATGCCGCAGGGGCAAGAATGATAGATGGAGCCGTGGTAGTGATGGGACAGACTGGAGGTCATAATGGTAGCTAAGCTAGTTGTCGCTGTGGATGGTCGGACTGCCTTCAAACACCAGCGCGTCATTGACCGCATTCTTCAGGTCCTGCTCCGACCCAAGGCATCTTTCGGTGGTCAGGATCGACTCATGCCCCAGCAGAAACTGAATTTGCTCCAACTCGCCGCCCTTCGCGTTATTGAGGTTCTTCCTCAATTTCGGAGTAGGGGGAGCCACGAGACATTGGCATCAATCGGGCTCGTAAAAGTTCGAAGCCGGCTCGACCAAATATCTGGCGCTTGAGCGTCTTCAACCGATTGATGTGACCCTCCACCGGACCGTTGCTCCCAACCTTCACTGGGCGCGTTCTTCACCGCGGCCAGATCCTGATTCAACTTCCGCACGAACCGCTTCACCCCATAAATCCCGGAACCGACGGCTTTCTTCATCCAGCGCGTCAGCGTTGCAACCTTCCTGGCTTGCGGAATGCCGCGAAAGCTCATCATCAAGCTGCGCATCCGCGCGAAATCCGGGCAGACTTTCTTGAGAGCCTCCACCTTCGCCGCCTGCCATCCCGCAGATGCCGGGGCTTGTTTATTGATACTCCCCACGCCTGAAGGCGGGGGATTCTAGTCGCCTCACGGCGACCTTAACTGTTTCAACCAAGATTGCTGGCTATCGCCAGGCCTGAAGGCAGGGGCTTTACGCCGACTTCGGTAAATTGAGAAGGGCGCCCGCCCGAGGCCGCGCAGCGTCAAAACGCGACAGCCCTACCGCCACTCATATCGTGGAGATGATTCGACTTATACTGTGACTCACTGGTGGGAAGCTGACATCGTAGAACCGCTCAATCCGTCGATTAGGTTCTGACCATTCGGGCTTCCCCATCCAGTGACCAGGTCATAGCCAACCACGGCATTGAACGAATGCCCCTGACCATTGTTGTTATTGCCGCTGGTGATGTCATGAAAGTCGTTGTTGTAGCTGGGACTTTGACCGATCGAATAAATGGCAGGGTTCAGGAAACCCAGGCTTGAGTTACCGCCAGACGTCACCTGCTGGTTGACCAACGCTAGAAACCCGGCCCAACGCGGCGCAGCAAAGCTGGTGCCGCCGTAGTCTCCGGAACAGCTACCCTGATCGCAGGTATAATTGTCGGTGTTCGCCTCTGCTGCCACGTCCGGCACGTTGCGCACAGTCGTGGAAGCCTGATTTGCCGAATTCGCTGAACCGGTCTGCCAGCTGGGAATCGCGAATCCGTCGTCCGCTGGGCCGCCGCTGCTATCGGCCCAGGCCGTTTCCGACTGCCAGGGTCCGCCCGCGCCGTTCGTAGTCAAATCCGTTCCGCCCACGGCCACGACGTAAACCGATTCGGCCGGATAGCTGTTGTCAGTTGCGTTCGATCCCGTATACGCTCCGGCGTCACCCGAAGCCACGAAAAGATTCTGACCTTGCGTCGCGAATTCCTGAAATATGGGATCCAGCTGCGTGGTGTCATCCGGATTCCACCCCCACGAACAACTGAGTTGCTTCGCGATATTTTCCGTCGCCATCTGGTTGAAGATGTCCACGTCCCCAACACCAATTTGTGAATTGCCTGGAGCGATATAGACGCGGACCTGGCTCAGGCCGGGAGCCATCGACGCCGCCTGCACGATATCCAGAACCTGCTCGCCGTCATCCCCGTCAGAGCCGGCAGTCGCGCCGTCGAGGAGAACATTGTGAATGGGAACGCTATTGGATTCGCCGGCAAAGCTCGCGGTGACATCACTCATGTTGTAACCGTCGAACTCCAGCAGCCCAATTGCCTGTCCGATGCCCGTGAGCGTAGTCCCGCCGTAATACGCGGCGCGCATATCGTTTCCAAGGTACGCGCCACCTGGTCCCGATCCGACGCTAGTTCGCCGAAAATTCGGTGGCGCTCTCTTGAATTTCGGCCGCGGCAAGGAGAAGTTGTTCATCCCCGCGATGTGCGCCACGGTCACGCTCAGCTCGAGCGAGGGCTCACGATCTGGCGAGTAAAACATTCGATTCTCGGCCGGATGCCGATAGTTTGTCATCGTCACGTGGAAAGCTTTGTTGATCTGTGACACAGTCCCGTCGAGATGCACCAGCATCCGGTTCGCCGGTTCATTCGTCACCGTAAAACCTTTGGATCGGGCGAACTTCACCACGGCCTGGTAATCGCGCTTTGTAGGGGCGAATCGCTCCGTGAACTGGGCTACAGTCAGAAAATGCCTATAGTCGGGACTGCTTCGGTCATACAGCCGTTTCAACAAACTTGTCAGCTCGTCTTGATTGCGCAGAGGAAGCATAATCGCCAGCCTCAGGCGCTGGTTGTTGGACATAGGACCCACACGCGCGGCCCGGCTGTTTGTGACCGCGGGGCGGACATGATTATGCAACACCTGAGCCGCTTTCTTGGCCGGGGCAGGGATTGAAAGGAAACATAGCGCCAACAAACAAACGAGGGCGGAGCCCTCCGCCCGAAAATGTCTACTCGCTCTCATGTTCTTGTGATCCTCTCAAGAGTGCAAAGTCGACGAGTGGGCACACTCAACAGATCGCGGCTGGGGCTAAAGATGACAGTATCTTAGCTCACGGGAATCGAGTTTCCAACTTGTCGTCAAGTTTCAACTTTGCGTGTGAAGGAAGGAGTCGACGGAGACGGGTTTATGACGGAGAAAACAGGCAGCGGGGATCGAAACTGGAGACCGCATTTGGTGCGGATCGAACGCAAGAAGCGGTCGGGCCGATCTCGCCGTTGAATGCTGAAGTAAAAGCATTCGATAGACTCCAAATCGTCCGCGGCCGAGACTCGTCGTACTTGGGCTCGAAGTAGAGGCCGTGGACCGATGTCGCTTTTCCTTATTGAGGTTCTTCCTCAATTTCGGTGCAGGGACATGAACTTGGTCATCTAATGACAAAGCCATGTCCAACGAATTGAGCGCACAGGATTTGTTGCCACCCGAGATAGGCCTGACCTTGTTGGGGTTCGAGAAATCCGAGCAAGGTTGGCTCGTCCGTGCCGAGGGCCGCACGAGAGCATGCAAAGTTGCAGGGTGATCACGCTGTGACCGCGACCTGATGCGGTACCGCGATTGGCCGAAAACCCTGGTGCCACTGCCGAAAAGCATTTTCCAAAGAGCCATTGAGCACGTGAATGCGAACGTCGAGAAAGCTCGGGACGGTGTGCCGGTTCCATCTCATCTGTTGTTCTTTATAAGGTCCGAGCATTACATAATCCCCTAACTTTCTTGGGGGATTATGCGCAATCAATGTGGGCGCAGGCAACAGGCTTCTCGTAACGCCCTGGTTCTCTCGGGCGATGCCAAGCCAGTTCGAAACCTCATGTGCGATCTAGAAAGGGTGAATCGGGGCGAACCTTGAGCGCTTTCTCCATTCGAATCGAAACATATGTATAATCCGCCCATGCAAGGAATACCGTGGAGCACAATTGCGCTCGGCTCGCTGTTGCTCATCTCGGCCCGCTCAAGAGGAGGACAGGACGTGCAATCTCCGCAAGCTGAGAAGTCGAAGCCGTCTGTCAAAATGGAGCAGCGCGGGCGCATCCTTGGAATCGGCGGTGTCTTCTTCAAATCCGCTAATCGTGATCAGATGCGCGAATGGTATTCGAAGCATCTTGGACTCGCTGACAAAGGCCAAGGCGCGATGCTTCCGTGGCGCGAACACGACGACCCGCAAAAGGAACACGTTACAGTTTGGACTGTTTTTCCCGCCTCCACTAAGTATTTCGATCCCAGCCCCGCACCGTTCATGATCAACTACATCGTGGACGATATGGATGCTTTGCTCGACCGCTTAAAACAAGAGGGAGTAAAGATTGACGCCAAACGAATGGATGAATCCTACGGTCGCTTTGCCTGGATCTATGACCTGGATGGGAATAAGATTGAGCTCTGGCAGCCGCTGCCCGCAAAGCCCTGAGGGCCTTCCACTGCACTTAGTCAATCGGTTTTCTGTAGCACGGTCCCGTAGTTGTAGAATGGCCGGACATGGTTTGCGCCTGGAAGCCCAAGATTTCATGCGCGAGTTCAGACGATTTCTCGGTACTCGCGAAGCGCTTCCTCAACGCCATGCCAGATCGACCGCCCGGTTCCAGGGCCTGTGGCAGTTTTGCCGTCCCTTCTTTCCACGCTAAAGCTTCCTTTTCGTTAAAGGACGGGTGGAAATGGATATAAATGGATATTCGCTTGCCCGCCTGCAGGAATCGGGTGAAACTGGGTGAGAATGGATATCCGCATCATGCACCAGATCAAGAACATAACCATCACGCCAGAGATACTGAAGCTCATCGCGGATATCGATGAGTCTAAGTCTCCTATTGCTGTGGCTTCACGGCGCGCACGAAAGCACTCATGATCCTGCCATCCACTTGCGGCGCAATTGCGTGAACATCGATTTTCTGGCCGGCTAAAAATTCGCGGGCGTCATCCACGTTGTAAACGCGGGTTGGTTCAAGGTCTATCTGCTCAAATCCTGCGGAGGCGAGCTTGGTGCGGTAGTCGTTCTCTTCTAACGATCCCGCTACGCAGCCAACCCAAAGCAGAAGGCTCTTCCGAACCTCTGGCAGCATCTCGCCGCGAGTGACTACGTCCGACACAGCGAACCGTCCACCCGGCTTGAGCACGCGGAAGGCTTCTCGCAAAACTGCGTCCTTGTCTGTGGATAGATTGATGACACAATTGGAAATGACAACGTCAACGGAGTTGTCGGGCAGCGGTATGTGTTCAATCTCGCCCTTCAAAAACTCCACGTTCGCGATGCCTGACTTGCGCTTGTTCTCTTCGGCGAGTGCGAGCATCTCATCCGTCATGTCCAGCCCGTAGGCTTTCCCGGTCGGACCTACTCGTTTTGCAGACAACAGCACGTCTATCCCGCCGCCCGAGCCGAGGTCCAACACCGTCTCGCCCCGATTGAGCTTCGCTAAAGCAGTCGGATTTCCGCACCCCAACGAGGCCAGAAGCGCTTGTTCGGGGATCTCCCCAGCTTGTGCTGCATCGTAGAGGTTCGCGGTGATTGGGTCGCAGCCACACGATGGGCTGGCTCCGCAGCAAGAACTTCCGCCAGTCTTGACTCTCAGAGCGGCTTGTCCGTATTTCTCTTTAACCACTTCCTTGATGTTTGTGGTGCTCATGAACTCTCCTTATTTGCAAAGTCGAACGATCTGTTCGGGCTTGACGGCCTTGTTTCGAGTGCAGCACTCCGCGTACAGGAACTGAAGCAACTCCTGAAGTGCGTCCGTGTTGGCGGTGTATCGGAGAAACGTACTTTCGCGCTGAACGCGGACTAAGTCCTCGCCTTTGAGTTTTTCAAGGTGGTGGGACAGGGTGGAATTGGGAATCTCTAGCTCGTCCTGAATTTCGGTGACGACTAGGCCGTCTGGGTGAGCCGACAGTAGCAATTGCATGATCCGTAGGCGCGGTTTCGAACCCATTGCGGAGAGCATGTCGGCCAACTTTGCAACTCTGTCCCGCGGTTTGGCGCTTGGACGCTAGGCATGTTTCTATACTTGCAGAAATATAGATACAACGTCAAGTAAAAACCGTCGGTGATCCCCGGCGGCGAAAGGACGGGATAAGTATCTGACCGAAATCCAATACGTTGTATGGGTGAGAGAAGGAACCCGGAGTCTATCACGCACTGATATCGAGGAACTGCGTTATCATCCTACGTCATGAGCGCCGGCACGACAAATCAGGTTCTGGAACGCCGAGTGCGTGAGCTTCTGCTGTTGCAGGAAACGGCGAAAAAGGTGAACTCCATACTAGATTTGGAGAAATTGCTGGACGAGATCGTAGGCGGCGTTGCTGAGGCTTTTGGGTGCAACCGGACGGCGGTGCTGCTGCAGGATGACGCTAGAAACGATATGGAGATAATTGCGCTTCGCGGTTTTAGTGACGTTCATCTCAAAGGTTATCGATTTAAGGTCGGCGGTGAGGGTATGGTGGGCCACGTGGCGGCGACCGCAAGGATGCACTACGCGCCTGACGTGAGGAAGGATCCCTATTATGTGGTCAGTGAGTCCACGACACTTTCCGAAGTGGACATTCCGCTTATCAGCCGTGGAAAACTGATCGGCTTATTCAATGCACAGAGCTCCGAAGTTGACGCGTTTTCTCCTGAGCAAATCGAGTTGTTGCGCGCATTAGCGGATAACATCGCCATCGCCATTGAAAATGCTCGCCTCTTCCGGCGAGAGCGATTGGAGAAAGAAAAGGCTCTCCGCGAACAGGCGGAGGCTAGGCAAATCCAGCGAGCACTCTTGCCGGAACGAGAACCTGTAATTTCCGGCTATGCGATTGATGGTTTCTGTCTGCAATTGAACGCCGTGGGAGGCGACTGGTATGACTACCTGGACCTCGGCGATGGCTTCTGGGGAATCGCGCTAGGTGACGTTTGCGGCAAAGGGATGGCGGCGGCATTGCTCATGTCGGCGACGCGCAGTCTGTTTCGCATGGCAGCGGAGGGATTGAAGTCCCCCTCGGAGGTCCTTATGCGTTTGAACCAGTCACTCCTGAAGGACCTTCCTGAGGGCCGATTCGTCACCTTAGTCTATTCGATCCTCGATAGTGAACGCGCGACAATTAGGGTCGCCAACGGAGGCCATACCTATCCTGTATTCGTCCGAGAGCAGACCAACATTACAGAACTCAAAACGGAAAAGGGCCTTCCTTTGGGGCTTATGAGCTCAGAGTACTCCGAGATCGGGCTGACGCTACAGACTGGCGACCGCGTGCTGATCTACACCGATGGTGCGGTAGAGGCGACGAACAGTGAAGGCCAGGAATATGGAACGTCGCGCCTTGTGAAATCCTTGCAGAGACCAGGTGTATCAGCACAGGCGGTGTTGACCGAGGTGCAAGAGTTCGCGAGTGGCGGCACCCTCAGCGATGATGCGACTGCGATCGTCTTGCGCCGCGAATAGCTCCCTCCTCCACCTGATTCGTTTTCTCCCATCTCCCAAATTGTACGTGCTTGGCCTTGCTATCATGGTCGCGTGTCCGGGGCCAAACTCTCTATCGTAATCGCGGTTGTCGAGCTGTACTCAACCTGTAGACAGCCTATCGTTTGTGGTCCACGAGTTGCGCACTGCACTCAACTTGTAGACATGGCAATGAACCTGCAGACCGTTGCACCCAACCTGTAGATACAGAAAACGATGCAACGCCCGATCGGCATGTTGCTGAATCGCCTCGTTCGCGAGGTCGGGAAAGATTTCGCTCTGGTTCATCACGGGTCCAGTGAGTTTGCGGCCCACTCCCATAGAAGATTCCGCTTTTCAGCGTTGGATCGGTCAGCCCTGAGACGATGCGGCCCGCCCTCGAAATCATCGTGGCTCAAAGGCTGGCATCACGTTTCGAAAAATGTGATCCGCAAAGCTCCTGGTTAAAGGAGCATGCCCCTGCAGCCACCGGAAGAACAGCGGTCCATTTAGTGCATCTATCAACAGTTCCGGGTCGGTCGTGCTCTTCAATTCTCCTGTCCGGATGGCTTCTTCGACGATCTGACGCTGGATGTGACGTCTGGGGATGACGTATCTGTCCAGAAACATTTGCCGGAGGTTCTGGTCCTCGTAGATCCCAGTGACGAGGCGCGCCATGATTACCCCATCTTCGGATGATAGGAAATCAGCTGCGCGTAAAACATAGCGCCGGAGATGCTCTAAGGCGGACCCATTGCCCGAAACTGCCATGACCGGCTTCATGTGCTCGAAACAGGCGTCGAACATGATCTCTTCCTTAGAGTTCCACCACCTATACAAGGTGGCACTGCTCACACCAGCCACTTTGGCTATCTCATGAGAACCCACGGACCGAAAGCCTTTATTCTTCAGCAGCCTGTATGCAGCCTCTAAGATGTCCTGCCTAGCCTGTTCGCTTCTGGGCCTGCCCAACGTTCTAGCCCGTTTCTCGATCTTCTTAGGCATGTCGCCCTTCCCTACTTACGAAAATAATTGTTTCGTTTATTTTGGACAAGCATCTACTGTCGTTACAGAAACTAGACATATGGTTTCGTAATGTCAACGCGAAAGAGAGTAACACGATGAAATACAGGTTGTTGGGCAATAGTGGTCTCCGGGTGTCCGAGGCGGCTTTGGGCACCATGACGTTCGGCGACGATTGGGGGTGGGGCGCCGCCCAGGACGAAGCCCGCAAGGTCTACGAGACCTACCGCGAGGCTGGAGGCAACTTCGTTGACACTGCGAACGTGTACACGAACGGTTCCAGCGAGCGGTTCGTGGGCGAGTTCATCAAGGATCATCGCCAGAGCATCGTCCTTTCCACCAAATACAGCAACGCCATGCCGGGGAACGATCCAAACGCGGCAGGCAACCATCGCAAGAGCATGATGCAGGCGGTGGACGCGAGCCTCAGCCGTTTGCAAACCGACTACATCGACGTTTACTGGGTCCACATCTGGGACCAGCTCACACCTGTTGATGAAGTGATGCGCAGCCTCGATGACCTCGTAAGGCGGGGCAAGATCCTCTACGCCGGCATTTCGGATGCTCCCGCGTGGTGGATCGCACAGGCGAATACCGTCGCAGAGCTGCGCGGCTGGTCGCATTTTGTGGGAATTCAGATTGAATACAGCCTTATTCAACGCACCGTCGAACGTGAGCTCGTTCCCATGGCGAAAGCCCTCGATCTGGGCATAGTGGCCTGGTCTCCGCTGGCGAACGGCGTTCTGACCGGCAAATATCACGGCGACGGGAAGGCCGAGGGAGGTCGCATGTCGAGGACTGAAATGCAGGAATTCCTTCCTGAGCGAGAGCGGACCCAACGGATCATTACCGTGTTGAAGTCAGTGGCTGAGCAGATCGGACGCAGCATGCCGCAAGTCGCGCTCGCATGGCTTCGCCAACGACCCACTCCCGTGATACCGATACTTGGTGCGCGGAAGGTCTCGCAGCTGCAGGATAATCTCGCCAGCTTCGAATTCAACCTGTCTGCCGAGCAGGTGAAGTTGCTCGATAATGCGAGCAATATCGAACCGGGATTTCCCTACTACCTGTACAACGCACAAATGACTCGCGGGCTGACCTACGGCGGTATGCGCGACAGCATTATTGTCTAACGCAAGCTCCAGCCACGCCGCAAAACGACAGAAGGAGGAACCCAGGCATGAAAGTTATCGTGGTTGGAACCGGCACGATTGGATCTGCAGTCGGCAAGATGCTCCAGGAGCACGGGCACGATGTCATTTCCGTAGGCCGGAAGTCCGGAGACTGTCAGGCAGACATTTCCGATCCCGCAAGCCTCAGAAAACTTTTTGCCAACATCGTTCCATTCGAGGCTGTGGCAAACGCCGCCGGTGATGTTTTTCCGGGTCCATTCGAACAGGTCACTGACGAGCAATGGGCGAAGTCGATCGCCAGTAAAGGAATGGGGCAGATCAACACTGTGCGCGCCGCTCTCCCGCACATTGCGGACAAGGGATCATTTACGCTCGTCTCCGGCGTTTTAACGGACGAGTTTACGCATGGCGGCACTCTGGGGACCACGATTAACCACATGGTAGAGGGCTTCGTGAAAGCTGCTGCTGTCGAATTGCCGTGCGGCCTGCGCATCAACTGCATCAGTCCGACCGTTCTAGCAGAGTCGGTCGCCTATCACGCCTATTTCCCTGGCTTCACGCCCGTGCCGGTCGCGGAAGTCGCGCTCGCCTATCTGCGAGCAATCTCGAACCGGATCACCGGCCGCGTCCTGAAACTGCACAAAACGAACCGCTGAAGCTACGAGGAGAAACAAGGAAGAATTGATGAAATACATCTGTTTGGGCTACATCGAGCCCGGCAAGTTCGAAAACATGTCTGAGAGCGAGCACAACACCAGACTGGACGAGTGTTTTAGCTACTCCGACGAATTGCGGAAGAACGGACATTTGCTCGCTGAGGAACGTCTTCAGCCTGCCAACACGGCGGTGACCGTGTATTGGAAGAACGGTAAGGTTGCAGTGACAGACGGTCCGTACGCGGAAACGAAGAAGCAATTGGGTGGAATTCAGGTGCTTGAAGCGCGAGATCTGAATCACGCAATTTCAGCTCATTTTCCCAGCATCCGGGAGTGAAGTTGAAGTGTGGACGAATCGAGATACGTCCAGCGGCGGACTTGAACGAAATGATGAGGGAGAGCGAGCGGCGACGGCGAAAGGATACGTCGCGATGAGGGGGGCCACGAGGGAAAGAATGATCAGTATCATGGCCAGGGCTGGCCTGGTGGCAGGCCTGTTTTTCAGCTGGCTTGGTCAGGCTGCCGCTGGTGCGCGGACTGCTTCACGGCATCAACACAGGAATGTGCCATAAACGTGACCTGACAGACCAACCGTGGAAGATCCTTGACCCCTAGTCCCAGAGCCCGCCAGACGTGACGGCCGGGGTCGGCCCTGGAAGGAGCGGCGGGCAGTTCTGAACGGTATCTTATGGGTTTTACGCACGGGTGCTCCCTGGGTTGAACTTCCGGATCGATATCCGTCGTACCAGACCTGCCATCGCCGATTCCAGCCATGGGTCCAGCCCGGAGTGATGAGAGGAATTCTGGAGGCTCTAGCTGCAGAGCTCAAAATCCACGGCCTGATCGACGTAGAAGAGGCCTTCATCGATGGGAGTTTCGCACCATCGAAAAAAGGGGCTCCACGATCGGGAAAACAAAGCGAGGTCAGGGACCGAAAATCATGGCTGTGGCAGACCGGCATGGTCTCCCCGTTGCCATCTGTGTCGAGAGCGCTACATCAAAAGAAAAGCCGCCGGGATCGAGCGGCTGAACGACGGATGGTCGCTCTAAGCCGGGACCCGTGCGATCCACCTCTGGGCCTCAAGAGTCCTGGCGAACAAAGGAACGGCTTGCAACACATCCGCCCGCTTCAACGTGGGAGCGGCTGTGCCGTCGCGCCGAAACTCGCCCACCCAATAGCACTTCGCTGGATTTCCGCCGCGAGTGTCGCTGAAGTCCGGGCGGATTACCGCATTGCCCAGGATAAGCGGGAAGCTCCGCACCAGTCTCAGCATGTCGTCAACGGTCGGCATGTAGTGCCCGCTCTTGGCCGTGATCAATCTCACCCAGCCATCCTCCACTGCAATCTCGCCCGCGGCCGCCACCGGAGCGCCACTGAGGAACGTGGAGTGATGGTATTTGCCCACTAGTCGTATTTGCCCTCTACATGCTTGTGGACATACAGGTTCCTTTCCATGTCCACAACGAAGATACCCCAGCCCGTGCCGGAGAATACTGTCGAGAGGTTTCGCGTTGAATATAACCCGGGGTGCAGCGGGTGCATGCTTTCCAGGCGCCCCGAGTTGCCGAAAATGACCCTGCGCTTCAGAGCTTTCGGAGTGCTGCCGTAGTACTTCACGCGTTGATCCGCCGGGCCGGCGGACCCGATGAAGTCCCAAAAACTTCGGGTCGTGCTGCTAACCAACCATCGCTCGAAGTCCGCCGACAGCACGTAACCCGGCCGGTGTACCGGGTCTAGGTATTCCAGCCAGTAACTTCGCGCTTTATTCCCAGCAGCGGTGGGGTTCCCGATGTTCTTCAGGTTGCTCGGGGCAGTTAGAAACCTGATACCGAGTTGCTGTGCCTCAACGCCGATCTCCTCCGCAAGTTGTTGCAAGGCATCCCAGCGGGCGGTGTTTTTCACAGTCGCCTTGGGTGGCTTCTCGGTGATCCACAACGTAACAAAATGCAACGTTGCAGTTAGGTGAGGCTCCAGGGTTGCTAGCCTGGCCTCGGCAGGCATGTATGGAGGAGGTGGAAGTGACGACCACAGGGTGTTGTAGACAGTCACCATGGACCAGATGGTGAGGAGGCACGGATTCTTGGACGCGTTCATCCCGGTTCGTTCTAGCGGTTCGACATCGATCATGTGGCAGTCCCTCAGAGAAACTTAGGGCTAAAATACGAGCGAAGTCTAGCATACGGCGAAGGTGCTCGACGAAAAATTCCGATTGCGTTTACACCCAAGTCAAGGAATGAAAAATGCCTTCTGCAGTGAAGCCGACTCGTAAGGAAACAGTCAAGAACCTCGAAGGGAGGGTAGTGGGTAGTTATGTTTTGCACAGGGAAAGATCAGTGTTGCGTAGCGCAACACAAGTCGGTTACCGTTAAAGCATGGCTAAACGCTCCGGCCAAAAGCGCGACTTCATGCAAGTCGCCCGAGACGTCGTAGAGCACGCAATCGGCGAACACATGGACGGAACGCCTCTGGAGAAGCCCGTTGACACCAGAAACCCACACGCTGTAGCTCTAGGCTCCATCGGCGGTAACAAGGGCGGAAAAGCCAGAGCGAAGGCGCTCACCGCCAAACGTCGTAAAGAGATTGCCCGTCTCGCCGCGTCAGCTAGATGGTCGAGCAAATAAACCCTTTCATCTAGCCTGCTGTAGTTGCATGACGGGTTGCACCATCTGCTGTTTCACGAAGGCAGAACCAACCTGATTCTCAATAATCTTAAATGATCAATGTTTACCGTGTTAGAACCCCGGAAAATAGGCCTCTGGACGAGGCTCACGCCTGAAAGTTAACTACTTAGAGACCGACATGGGAAATCAGGCTGGACAATTCTTCCGCTTTTGGCTAGGGTAAGTCGCACGAGTAGGTACGATGGCGTTTCTTCCGCTAGATACTGTGCGACATTGGAAGGAGAAGCTAGCGGAACTGCGAGAGCGGTGGCGTGGCGCTCGCCAGGAAATCGAGAGGTTACGCAGAGAGAACGAGAGATTGCAGCAAGAGCGAGACCGAGTGGAGCGGGAACGAGACCGACTGCGCCAAGAAATCGAGAAGCTGAAGAAGCAGCTGGAGGAAGCGCAACGAGCAGCCAAAAGACAAGCAGCCCCTTTTTCCCGCGGCACGCGCAACACCGATCCTAAGCCCCCAGGACGCAAACCCGGTTCGGCATACGGCCAGCACCGTCGCAAGGCCATTCCCCAGAAAGTGGATGAAGTCATCCCGGTCCCCGCGCCCACGCAGTGTGAATGTGGGGGCGAACTGGAAGTGGAGAGGATCGAGTCGCAGTTTCAGCAAGAAATTGTACGTAAGACCATTTGGCGCCGTTTCGATATTGCGATCTGCCGTTGTCGCAAGTGTCACAAGCGGGTGCAAGGGCGTGATCCCCGCCAGACCTCCGATGCTTTAGGAGCGGCCGCAGTGCAGATCGGGCCGGAGGCCTTGGCCTTGGCGGTGCAGATGAATAAAGGCCTGAGCATGCCCCATGCCGACGTGGCCGCGGTGCTGCAAACCGGGTTTGATCTGCAGGTGAATCGCAGTACCATCTGCCGGGCGGCTGAGCGGGCCGCGCGTCGCGGCCAAGCCACTTGGCAGGCGCTTCGCCAAGCGGCCCAGAAACATTACGTCAACACCATGGACGAGACCGGGTGGAAGGTCGATGCTCAGCTGCAGTGGCTGTGGGTAGTAGCCAATGAGATGGTCACGGTGTGCGACATCTTGCCTGGGCGCGGCTTTGAGCAGGCCGCCTCCCTGTTGGGGGCCGATTACGACGGCTTTTTGGTGCGCGATGGCTGGCGAGTCTACATGAAATTTGTGCAGGCGGCCCATCAGAGCTGCGCCGGGCATATCCTCAACCGTTGTCAAAAGATGATTGAGATCGCCTCTCCCACCGCCGCGCGCTTCCCCTTGGCGATTAAAGATCTCTTCCAGCAAGCCTTGGCCTTGCGCGACCGCTATGCCCAGCAGGAAATCTCTGTGCACGGCCTGTGGACCGCTACCGGACGGCTGGAAGCGAAATTGGATCGCTTCTTACTACGGCCGCATCGCGACCCGGCCAATCGCCGCCTGGCCAATCATCTGTGGCGGGAACGCCCCTATCTGCTCACCTTTCTCTATTGCCCTGGCTTAGACGCCACCAACCATCGCGCCGAGCGCGCCGTACGCGCTCTGATCGGGGCGCGCAAGAACTGGGGCGGAAACCGCACCTGGAAGGGAGCCCGTGCGCAAGCCGTTCTCACCTCCGTAATTCAGACGGCCAAACAGCAAGGCAAGGATCCGTTCCAGCTTCTGCTCCAACTATTTTGTAGCTCGGACCCGGAGAAGATTCTCGACCTGCTGCCTGGGACGGCCTCGCGACCGACTGCGGCGCCGGTTCCGGTTTCTCGTCCCGAGACGGAAATCCTTCCGCCCCTTCCATATTTGCCCTACGCAGCCGTGGTTCCCGCCGGCCTACATTCTCCAGGTTGAAACGGATACGCGCGGGGCACTCTGACTCGACTGAAGCTGTGCCTTCGTTCTCCAAGATCGATGATCAGGCAGGTTGGAACGCCTCGCCGATGTACGGGTGTGCTTGCTGATGGATCACCTACACTTGGATTGTTCAGTGCAGGTTCAGCTACCAATAGTGCAGTGGCTCCCACCCGCCGCGGCCCTGTTTGACTCTTGCACACGTGGAGCTCGACTCACCCGTTACCCTTGCCATAGGCGGAGTCGTACTCGGCTTGCAGCCGATCGAGCAGCTTCTTAATCGCCCGCTTATTGGCCGGTGGTGTGTAATAGTCATCAGGCTCATCCAAAGCGATCGACAACGCCGCCAACAAGCCGTCGAGATCCCAGCGATACAAACCCAAGGGCCGCTTCCCTTGGTAGCGCTCGATCCGACGATCCAGTCCATACGATTCCGGCAGATCTAATGCCTTCAACTCTCGCAATTCGGCACCCTTGATCAGAAAGTAATGCTTACGGTCATACTTGCCAGGTTTCACGCCCAATATTTTACTCGCCAGATTTTCCTCAAATGCTCCGGCCTATACATCAAAAAGCACGCCCTACCCGGTAACCAATGACCTTAAATGCTGGTGTGTTCATTAAAGCGTGCATGTAACAATGATGCACAGTTAGGACCAAGTCCTGATGCCACTGCACGTCCTCTAGGCGAGTTATTTTCAACCGCATTGCAGCCAGTTCATCGAAGTGAATATGTCGCTGGTGAGTTTTATTGCCGCGATAATCTGTTAGCCGCCTGACTATTCTTTGCGCCTTCGTATGCGCGTCTGCCTCGCCATCGAACATGACAGTTTCCAGTTGTCTCTCAACAAAGGCTTTCGACCAAACAATAGCGTTCTCACACTGGCTCAGGAATGTTGGCCCGTATCGTCCAATAATAGATTGCCATATCGGGATTCTGCTCGGATCGTTCCTCACCTCTCTAATCGCCCGTGCAAATTCCTGTTTGACCCCGTAGGCTGGAAATCCACGTAAATGTGGGTCGATAGGGCCTAAATTGGCATGTCGTGCTAGGAGAATTTCCTTGCAGGAACAGGCGATCATCGTCCCAGCTGACATGGCGATCTGCGGCACAATTGCCCGAATGTCCTTTCCGAATATTTGGTGTAAGTAGTCAACCAGCGATTCCGTAGCTGCAATATTGCCGCCAGGCGTATGCAAAATTAGATCGAGGCCCTTTCGTCTTTGCTGGCCGATGGTGTGAACACACATCATGAAGCCGTTCTTATCTTCGTCCGTGATTTCCGAAAGGGACACGTCTGGCTTAGACAGGAAGCCGGAATAATAAGCGATCACGTTCCTTCCAGTGTCCCGTGCAAGCTGTTGGAGGTACTTGCGGCGCACCATGTCCATGGCTGCTTGTGCAGCCTGAGCATGGCCTATTTGGTTAGCTTGGATTTCCTTGAGAACATCGCCCCAGTCAGGCATCACTGCCTTTTATATGGGTTCGGAATAGGGTCTTCACACACCGAGTAGGTGGTAAAAGTCTGCACAACTACTGGCTCATTCAGATAGTGGAAATGGGGTTCGAATATAAGCCATCGGCGGGTTGGACTGAGCCGGGAAAAACTTTTCGGCTTGCTTCGCCAGCTCACTTTTTGCTACGACTTTTTTCATAAGCTTCTTAGGCTTCATTTTATACCACCTGGGTCAATAGGGT
Organism: uncultured Acidobacteriaceae bacterium; assembly: GCA_963714225.1. Taxonomy (GTDB): domain Bacteria; phylum Acidobacteriota; class Terriglobia; order Terriglobales; family Acidobacteriaceae; genus Sulfotelmatobacter. Next base: position 141,852 of record CAVQNY010000003.1, read on the forward strand.
ATTTAGACCCTTTCACTCATTTTTCGTTTGACATCTTTCACGCTCAAGCATATAGTTCAATACATGAAACGGCTAAGCATCGAACAGAAGACCCGCGTTGTAGCCGCTCTGGTAGAGGGAAATTCGATTCGCTCTACAATGAGAATGACTGGAGTTTCCAAGAATACGATCATCAAACTGCTCCTTGATCTTGCCGATGCTTGCGCCGAATATCATGACCGAAATGTGCGCAATCTCCGGGTTCGGCGACTCCAGTGCGATGAGATTTGGCAATACGTGGGTTCCAAGGCAAAGAACACGCGCCCAGAAAAAAAGGCTAGCGGATGGGGCGATGTTTGGACGTGGACGGCTATTGACGCGGACACGAAACTCTGCGTCAGCTATCTGGTCGGTGGACGTGGCGCGGGATGGGCAACGGACTTCATGGAAGATTGCGCCCGTCGCATCGCTGGCCGCGTGCAGATCACCACGGATGGTCATAAGGTTTATCTGGATGCTGTCGAGAATGCTTTCGGTGCAGACATCGACTATGCCCAGCTCCAAAAAATCTACGGCGCGTCCACGGAGAACGAAACCCGTTACTCTCCGGCAAAGTGCATCGGCGCTGACATGAAGGTCGTGAGCGGCGATCCCGATCCGAATCATGTGAGCACCAGTTTTGTCGAGCGCCAGAATCTTTCGATGAGGATGAGCATTCGGCGGTTTACTCGTTTGACGAATGCTTTCTCAAAGAAATTGGAGAACCATGCGGCGGCTGTGGCCCTTTGGTTCATGTATTACAACCTCGGCAGAATACATCAAACCTTGAGAGTCACGCCAGCGATGGAGGCGGGTCTGTCCGATCACGTTTGGAGCATTGCCGAGATCTGCAATTTATTGCCAGAGAGTCACACAATCGCAGCACAGATCGATAAGGCGCTTGTGTTGAAGGCACTTGGCGAAAAACCAAACGCTTTTTGGTCAACCTAACATCGCGTGTCCCAATGCCAACCATCGAAGAACGATTAGCGCAAATCACACCGAAAGTCGAACGGGCCAAAAAGCACATCACTGATGTTAATGTTGAGATTCTCAGCTTTCTCAAGACCGACCCGTATAAAGTCTCGACCAAGCGCGATCCGCAGACGCGAAAGCTGATTTATTACGTCAGTAACGTCCAGCCTGTGCCAGACCCCATTGCCTTGATCACTGGTGATGCCATCCAGAACATGATGAGTGCTCTCGACCATCTCGCTTACCAGTTGGTCTGCGCGTCCACCAATGACAACCCGCCTAACCCTAATTGGATTTATTTCCCGATTCAAGACGACGCCACGAAATACGAAGCCAAGAAGCTCGGAAAGATACAGGGAGCGCAGCAAGCAGTCATAGACGCCATCGATGCAATCAAACCATACAAAGGTGGGAATGACCTTCTTTGGACGCTCTATCGACTTAACAATGTCGAGAAGCATCGTTTGCTGTTCACCGTTGGGTCGATGTTTCAGAGCGTCAACATCGGTGCCCATATGCAGGCATTGATGCAGAAGGTCTGGGACCAGCCGGACTCTCCGTTCAAGGGCAAGACCGTTCCCATTCTTGATCTCTTCCTCAAGCCCGCCGATGTCCTTTTCCCCTTGAAGATAGGCGACGAACTCTTCATCGATGCCCCCGATGCGGAAGTGAACGAGAAGATGCAGTTCCGATTCGGCGTAGCGCTCAGCGAGCCGCAAATCGTCCAAGCGCAATCGCTGATGGAATTGCTCATACAACTTACGGGCCTTGTCGAGGGCATCATTTCCGCCCTCAAGTCGGAGCTGGTTTGAATCAATCATTGCATTACCTGTGGAAAAGATAACTACCCACTACCGAAGGGAGCGGATGCAGATGCCGCCAGCGTCCGGGCGCTCGCCGCCTACAAGAATTTCCTCACGCTCTGGAAAGACGCCGACCCCGGTATCCCCATCCTGAAAAAAGCCAAAGCAGAGTACGCGAAGTTGCAATGGGCAGTCGTCTGCGAGAATCCTTTGCCGTTCTAGTTCGGAAGTCCGGTCGTCGACTGCTCAGTTCGCCGCGTTCGAACCGTTTGGCAAAATCGCACTGAGCTACGCGAGATGATATTTCTTCCATCGTCGGTGCCCTCTTCCGGCGTCCTCTCTCCGTGGAAACCCCTCATGCATTGGTTACGGGTCGCATGGAGTACGACGGTGCCTCTCTCGGCATCTGAGCGGCAGAACTGAGTACGCGGAGCTGCGGATTTCGTGTGCTGGAAGAGCGTCTGTGGCTGATGTAGCTTGCTCTTAAGTTGTGCGATGAGTTCCAGATCGGCTGGTGCTGAAGGGATGGAAGCTGAACTCACAATGAGCTAATGATTTACCAGAGTCGATCGAAACGTTCAAACAACCACGCAACTTATGCGGCAGCGTGTCCTTCGGGTGGAGCTTTCCGGTACCACCGCTTGTGCTTGGTCTTCGTCAGATCGATCCCACCCAACAACAGCGAAAGCTCTTCGTGACTCAGGATGACCTTGCCCTGCGCATCGCCGGACTGCGGCCAGGTGAAACGCTCTTTCTCCAATCTCTTGTTAATCTATTGTGTAGGGGCCAAACACAATGACGATCCAGGTCGAACTCAACGCGGAAATAGAAGCGCAACTCGTCGCTTGCGTCCAAGGCATACCTTTGGAAAAAGTGGCAGAGCGTCTTTGCAGGAAGCTCTTGCTTCTCGCACTGTGCCTCAAGGGAATCTGACTTTGGAAGGGTTGCATGCCATGCTCAATGCTCTGTCAGCAGGTTCCGAGGGATTGCCGAATCTACCGACCGAGAGCTTCACGCGAGAGTTTCTATGAGGATCGCGCCTAAATGGCAGGCACGCCCTACTTTGTTGGCCGCCGGGACTCTGGGCAACACGAGGCCGAACCTGACGAAGAGGAATGACGGTAGAATCGTGCCATGGCTGACCATGTGATCCACATCTCGGAAGCGGAAGCCGCCAGCGACTTCGCCGGACTACTGGCGCGCGTGCGCGCGGGGTGCAGAAGTGGTGATCGAAAGCGACAAGTTGCCAGTGGCGATGGTTCGTCCCGCCGAACCGCTAGTGCGGTTGCTTTCCGAATCTCTACGTCTTGCCAAAGAGCATGCTTCCAAGGCTACGCTCGATAAGGACTTTGCCCGCGATCTGGACGCCGCGATCAACAGCCATCGTGAACCGTTGAACCCGCCTGCATGGGACTGATCCTCGACTCCAGCGTGGTGATCGCTGCCGAGCGGCGCGGCGACACAGCCGAGCAGCTCATCGAGAAGATCGTGAAGGCGACGGGCGATCAGGAAGCGGCACTCTCTGCTATCAGCCTCACCGAACTCATCCACGGCATTTATCGCGCTCAGACCGCGGAGATACGTCTGCGCCGCGAATCGTTTTTAAATGAACTGCTGGCCGATCTGACGGTCTATCCGTACACAAAAGAAACCGCGCTGCTGGCCCGGCGAAATCGACGGAGAGCAGCAGAGCCGAGGCATGGTGATTCCGTTCGGGGACTTGTTGATCGGAGCAACGGCGCTTTCGCTCGGCTACAAGGTGCTGACCGGCAATCTCCGCGACTTCCGTCGCATCCCCGGTCTTACGGACATGCAGTTCTAGTGCCTGCCTCCGAGTTCCGAAAGTCACTTCTTTGCGCTCAGGCCGCTGACTACAATCAGCGGTGATGCCCTCCGCGGCAAGAGATGAAACGCTCGATGCCGGCGGCGTGAGCGGCGTCGAGCGCGTCGACGATGTCAATGGCGAGGGACAACAAGATTTCAGTTTCCAGCGGGCGGCCGGCGGTGCGGTGCCTGAGGGTCAGCCTATCCAAAAACTCCATGGCGATGAACGCTTGGCCATGCTGGTCGTCGATTTCGTGGATAGTTCAGATGTTCGGATGATTCAAGGCAGAAGCGGCCTTGGCTTCCCGCTGAAAGCGGGCTAGAGCCTGCGGATCTTTGGCTACATCGTCGGGCAAGAACTTGAGTGCAACAAAGCGGCCGAGCTTCACATCCTCGCCTTTATAGACCACACCCATGCCGCCGCCACCGAGTTTCTCCACAATGCGGTAGTGCGAGATGGTTTGGCCGATCATACAGCCAGCATGCTATGGCGGAAGCGTAGCCAAGTCAATGAAAGCCGGGGAGTTGGCGGTATTGGCGAAGGGATGGTTGGCGAAAAATCGCGGTTACGCTGACCGTTACTTTGGTACGCCAATTGGCGGTCGGACGTAATCTGGTGCGTCACCTTTGGCTTCCGTAGTATCTGAATTGGCGCCGGCGACGCGCGGTGCGAAAACTTGAAAAATGGGGAGAATCCAAGATTATGAAGTTCTGCAAAGTCAGCTTGTTTTTTGCGCTGCTCGTGGCGGTTTGCCTTCCGGCTATGGGCCAGACTGCAATGCGGGTAGACATTCCATTCAATTTCGTGGCCGTGGGCAAGTCTCTGCCTGCCGGGCACTACACAGTCGCGCGTTTCGGTACACCATCGGGCCAAATGTGGTCCATTTCTGACAACCAGAACCGCGCCGTCATGATCATCAACACGAACCAGGCTGATTCGTCACAAAAAACACATCGCTCCAGTCTGGTTTTCCGGCAGCAGGGCGGAACATATTCCCTGACCCAAATCTGGAATTGGGATTCCGGCCGGGATGTGCCCCAGGCACACGTGAAACATACCCTTGTGTCGAAAGACGAGTCGACAAGTGACCAGTACGTTGAGATCGCAGCTGAATAGCCGGGTTCGTCCACACTCTTTAGGGACCTGCTCAAAAGGCAGGTCCCTTCGCCCCGTGTGCGATCCTTTCAGAGACATCCCCAAGCCTCTGGCGGACAATTAGGACATACATGAAAACGCCCGCTTTGGTGTCATGCATCGCTCTTACCCTGATTCTGACGGCCCCGTGGCTCAGCGCGCAACCCAACGGGCAAGCTCGTCCAGAGATCATGGTGGACGTCCCTTTTGACTTCATGGTCGGGCAGGTTATGTTCCCTGCCGGAGATTACATAGTCACGCCAACGGGAAATCGAACCTTCTATCTGCGGGCCGGTCGCGGGCGAGAATTTGTCAAATTTCACACGGTGCCGGTCAACACGCCTTCACATCCGGGGGCGCGCCTGATTTTTCTCCAAGAAAACAGACACTATCAGCTGCGCGAAGTCTGGATGAATTCAGCGATTGGGGCAAAGATCCCGGGGCCGCAAGCGGAGGAACTGCGTAGCGTTCACGGATCACGCGTGGAAGTACCGGCGAGTTGCACAGCCTGCAATTGAATCGCGATTTCGCCACGCTGGCAGTAAAGAGCGAGAGAATACCTTGATGGGCAAAGCCCGCATCCCTGAGATCTTCGGCGTCCTATTCATTCTGGGCATACTTGTTGGATTTCCAGCCGCTAACGGCCAACAATCGGCCCCACTCTCTGATGCGACGCAGAGCCAGCGTGAAGATCAAAATCAGTCCGTGGAGACCCTAAAGGTCAACGTAAATGTGGTCCAACTCTTCTTCAATGTGAAGGACAAGAACAGCGCGCTGATTCCCAACCTTACTAAAGACGATTTCGAGATCCTGGAGGACGGCAAGCCGCAGACCATCAAGTACTTCGCGGCTGAGTCTAACCTCCCGCTGACGCTGGGAATCCTGATTGATTCCAGCGGCAGCCAGGAGCGCGTGCTCCACATGGAAAAGCAGGTTGGAGGCGAATTCCTCAATGAAATTCTGCGCGACAAGGACCTCGCCTTCGTCATCGGCTTCGATGTGAATGTGAATCTGCTGCAGGACTTCACCAACTCCGTGGATGTTCTACAAACCGCTCTGAACAGCGCGCGCATCGACATTACCGGGGGCCGAACAACCGGCACTCCTGGCCCGGGAGGCACCATTCCCGTCGTGCTCCGCGGCACGCTGCTCTATGACGCCGTGTACCTGGCCTCAAACGATGAATTGTCCCAGCAAGTCGGTCGCAAGGCGATGATTCTGCTTACGGACGGCGAAGATCAAGGCAGCCAGATGAGGATCACAGACGCGATTGGGGCGGCGCAGAAATCCGGCAGTATCATATACGTGCTGCTGTGCGCCGACCGCAAATTTTACGGCTCTGGCGAATATTCCGGCAAGGGCAAGATGAACAAGCTCACTGAAGAGACTGGTGGCCGCGTCATTGTAGTGGGAAACAAGTCAGACAAACTGAAAAACGCTTTCAATCAGATCGCCAACGAGTTGCGCAACCAGTACAACATCGGCTATACGCCGACAAACACCGCGCTCGACGGCACCCTTCGTAAAGTCGAAATCCACGCCAGGAACAAGGACTACAGGATTCGGGCACGCACCGCATACTACGCCGTCCCCGCGCGGAATTAATATAGCCCGGAACCGGTCGCCCATCCTTCGCGTCTTTTGGAGGTCTCGCAGGCCACCCGAAACAGAGACTCACCATCATGTTCAATATGATGACAGTAAAGGAGCCGATCACTCGCGACAGGAACGACAGATCCTCAGCGATCGCCAAAACCGGCCAGTGAGCTAGGCGCAACTAGCCGATAAATCGGAGATAACCGGCCAACATCTGTGAACCGCGCAAATGTGAAAAACCTCGATTTAAGCTAGGTCCTGCCACACAAGCTCCACCTGGAGGACATCGAGCGACGGCGAAAAGTGTGCCCAGCTGTTCGTCCTCGTAGATCCCGTTACTCGGGATGAACGCGTCTATTAGGGGCTGACTTCCCAGAAGCCGATTTCTGGCCCGGAATAATTTCCGTTTAGCCCCACGATCCGTCCGCAATCGGGGTCAATCGCCAATGGAATGCCATCCTCCCGGACATCGCGATCAAAAGCCACCAGGGAAGGTTATAATCTTTGCCGGCTATGTCTCTCGTGGCGGAAACGCAGTTAGGCCCTTACAAAATTATCGCGCTCATCGGTGCGGGTGGTATGGGGGAAGTGTACCGGGCGCGCGACACTCGTCTGTTGCGCGATGTTGCGCTGAAGGTGTTGCCCGAGTCGTTCACGATTGATCCGGATCGCTTACGCCGATTTGAGCAAGAAGCGCGCGCAGTCGCCGCTTTGAATCATCCCAACATTGTTTCGGTTTACGACGTCGGCAATGCTGGTGGTGTTCATTACATAGTCTCGGAGCTTCTCGAAGGTGAAACCCTCCGGCAACTTATTTCATCTTCCGGGATGGCGGTGCGCAAGACCACCGAACTGGCGATCCAGCTTGCCCAGGGTCTGGCGGCGGCCCACGAGCAAGGAATCATTCACCGTGACCTTAAACCCGAGAACATCTTCGTCACCCGAAATGGGAGGCTAAAGATACTGGATTTCGGCCTTGCGAAGCTGCGCCGGCCGCAGACGATTGCCGAGACCGTGGATGGCGCGACCCTAGGAGAAACGAACGCAGGCCAGGTTCTGGGGACCATTGGCTACATGTCACCGGAACAGGTACGGGGCGATCCCGTCGACCAGCGCTCGGACATCTTTAGTTTCGGCAGCATTATTTACGAGATGCTGTATGGCCAGCGTGCGTTCAAGCGCAACACCGGCGCTGAGACCATGACCGCCATTCTGAATGAGGAGCCGTCCGATTTCTCCGGCAGGAGCCTTCCGGTACCACCAGCGCTGGAAAGGATCGTGCGCCACTGCATGGAGAAGGAGGCGGGGCAGCGGTTTCAGTCGGCGCATGACATCGCGTTCGCGCTGGAGTCGGTCGGGGAAATCTCAAGCACGACTTCTACCTCGGCAGCAGCACCAACAAAGAAGCGATGGGCAGGCTTGGTGATCGTGGCGCTGATTCTGCTTGCGGCGGCCGGGCTGGGATTACGAGCATGGTTGCAGCCGAGCAGTACTGGGTTACATCCCAAGCTGCACCGCATCACCTTCCGCCGGGGGACGATCTGGAACGCACGTTTTACGCCCGACGGCAATTTGATTTACGGCGCTGCCTGGGAAGGCCGGCCGGAGGAGCTGTTCGTTGCGGAAAACGGAAGCACGGAATCACGGACCCTCGGTTTGCAAACCACCGACATACTGGCAATCTCAAACTCGGGAGAATTAGCGGTCTCCACCAATCGCCACTTTGTAATGGGTTTTGAGTCGGCCGGGATGCTGGCCCGCGCCCCGCGAGGAGGCGGTGCCCCGCGAGACATTGCTGATGATGTGGAATACGCTGACTGGTCGCCTGACGGCGCAAGCATCGCAGTCGTACGCCGGGTTGGCGGGAAAGTAAGGCTGGAGTATCCACTCGGCAAAGTGTTGTATGAGACCGCGGGGTGGGTCAGCCATCCACGAGTATCCCCCGACGGAAGATCAGTAGCCTTTGTCGATCATGCCTACCAGAGAGATGACGACGGCACCATTGCCGTGGTGGACCTGGCCGGCAACAAAAAGACACTGACCGGTGAGTTCGTAAGTGCACAGGGCGTGGCCTGGTGGCCGGGAGGAAACGAAATCTGGTTCACCGGTACCACATCAGGATCAAGTCGTGAGTTGCGTGCTGTTACGCTCGCGGGAAAAGAACGGCTGGTCTACCTGGGAACAGGTACGCTGACTTTGCATGATATTTCGAAGGACGGCCGGGTGCTGTTCTCGCGCGACGATTTACGTGCCGGCATGATCGGCCTGGCGCCGGGAGAGACCAAGGAGCGTGATCTCAGCTGGCACGACTGGTCGGTGCCACGTGATATCAGCGATGACGGAAGGCTTGTGGCCTTCGACGAGACCGGTGAGGCGGGCGGCGAGACCGGCGGGTTGTATGTGCGCGGGACCGACGGCTCGCCGGCCGTGCGGCTAGGCGACGGTCGAACTCCCACATTATCTCCGGATGGGAAGTGGGCGTTGGCGCTCAACGCTGCCGGGCGACGTAGCTTGATCGAACTACCGACGGGCGCAGGTGAGTCGCGGACAATTTCTACTGGGGACGTTCACGTTCACCAGGCCTTTTTTCTTCCGGATGCCCGGCAGATTCTGTCACTGGGCGACATCCCTGGTGGCCATGGATTGAGGCTGTGGCTGCAGGGCATTGAAGAAGGCGCGCCACGGCCGGTCACGCCGGAGGGTGTGAGTATCGCCTATCGCAGTTGTATCTCGCCCGACGGCAAGCAGGTGGCAGCGCAGGATCCGGAAGGAAAGATTACGATCTATCCCCTGGCCACGGGTTCAAAGGTGCCGGTTCCGAATACTCAAGCCGGAGATGTTCCGGTGCAGTGGACCCCGGACGGCAAATCCCTGCTGGTCGGGCGCCGGGAGGTACCCAGCAAGATCTTCGCGATCGACCTGGCAAGCGGACAGCGCAAACTGTTGAGATCATTTTCTCCTGCGGATCCCACCGGCCTGTTTTCCAATGCTCCTCCGCAGTTTTCGCGCGACCTGAAAAGTTACGTATATACCTACCAGCGCATCACGTCGGACCTTTACGTGGTTGACGGATTGAAGTAGGGTCGACCCGTAGCACGCGTATTCGTGAGTCGGTCGGACCGAGCCGGCATCGAGCTGGTTCCGGTCGGATTGTCGGCAAACCTTCCCTCATCCCATATGAAGGAGAACAGCACCATGATTGGTCCTATCCAATTACTCAATGGGCGTTCAGGTTTGATGGAATGTCGAGCCTGCGGTTCACGTCACTTCGCAAGCCTTCAGCCGGGGTCCGAGCGGGCTGACGGCGTCACCCGCTACTTCCGTGACTCTTGGCAATGCAGCGATGAACGAAATTAGCGAGCGCAATCCCAGATTTTTAATCTGGGTAAGCGAGTTGTACAATAACTTTTGTCGGTTCGCTTGGAGTCGTACAATCCCTGCGGTTGGTAAGGCACAAAAGCAGCAGCCGGCAAGTTCTGCTTTGGGCTGGGGCGGGATTCGCCCTCGAAATCGGGTAACACCCGAGTCAGGAATCCCAGAGTTCCACTCTGGGAGGATCAATACTGTCCGTCCAACCAGAAAAAAAGAAGAAGAAGAAAGAAGAAGAAAGAAGAAGAAGAAGGTGTGGGATGAGCGGAAGATGCCACCTCACTTCCGCTAATCCTTATTCATTGGCTGCGATGTTTGTGACAAAAGCGGAACTGCTCCAATAAGCACGGCATTGTTCCCAAGTTCGGCGGGGCGGACCTGAACCTTGCCCCAGGGTGTCCACGCATACTTGTGCACATATGACTCGATGTAAGGAATGATAACGTCTGCGCTCTTCATTACACCGCCGCCGATCAAAATCATTTCCGGATCGTATGCATGAACCAAGCCGACGGCATCGGCCGCCCACACATTCAAACAGCGGTCGCGGATCGCAGCGGCGACCGTGTCACCACGTCCAGCTTCTTCAAAAAGCTCCTTGAATCCGACTTTTGAATATCTCGACAACCCGCTGTCTATAGCTCCGGGCCAATCCTTTATTATCAAGGGAAGTGACCAACCGCTCGCTTCCGCTTCCGCGCAGCCAATCGCCCCACAGGTGCATGGCCGACCATTGAATACTGCCGGAATGTGCCCGCCCAAACAACCTGCTTGCGCATGCTTGCCGCGAAGCAACTTGCCTTCGATCATCGCCGCGCCGCCAATGCCAGTGCCTAACGTCATCATCACGACATCAGTAAAGCCACGCGCCGCGCCAGCGTAGGATTCTCCCAACAGCGCCATGCGCGCATCGTTCTCAATTCGTGTCGGCAAGCCTACATTTTCGCGGATCCATTCCGCAAGATCGATGTCCTTGACGTCCTCGTACTTGCCGTCAGTTGAGAGGATTCGGTTCACGCGTGAATCAACAAGTGCGGCAAATCCGATTGCTACGCCCGCAACGTCACGCAATGAAAGTTTTCGCCCTTGCATGAGTTCGCGGCATGCATCCCGAATCCGCGGCAGCACTGCCTGGAGGCTCTTCGCGCAATCTGTGTCAATCGTCTCATGCGCAAGGAGGACACGATCCTCAACCAAGCCGCACGTTGCGTGTGTTCCGCCAAAATCAATACCTAAGGCCTTCACCTGAAAATGAGTCCCTGCACTATCGTTCCCTGCTTGAACCTCGCACAACTAGAATTATACGATCTGGTTGCGGCGAACCAAACGGCCGTAGTTGCATGGCAGTACACTCTCGAAGAGTTCAATCTCAGTTATGAGGTCGACTGAACGGCGCATATTGTTAATAGCTTGAACAATTCAGATTCGACAAGATCCAGTTCTACTTGCTCCATGCCTGTTGAATCTGTTCGAGCGTGCGACCTTTCGTCTCAGGAACCATCTTCCACACGAAAATGCAGCAAACACAGGAAAGCACGCCGTAGATCGCAAATGTTCCCCAAAGGTTCAGAATCTTCACCAAGCTGAGAAATGTAAACGTGACTAGCAGTGTGCCCGACCAGAGAGTTGAGGTTGCGATCGAGGCGGCGCGACCTCGCACCTTTGTGGGGAAGATCTCGGCGATGATCAGCCAGGGACCGGGGCCCATGCCGAGAGCGAAAAAGGCTACATAAAGCAGAATGCTGGCCAGCATCAGTAGTGGCGACACACCATAAACTTTCAAACCGACCACCAGAAATGTGAGCGCGACTCCCATCCCTCCGCTCGCGATCATCAAAATCGCCCGCCTGCCCCAGCGGTCAAGAAATACCATGGCGACAATGGTCAACAAGAAATTCACCGTTCCGATAATCACGTTTGCGATCAGCGCCATGCTCGTCGATTGTCCTGGGAAGTGCTCACTAACGATGATTGAGCCGTAGTAGAGCACGGTGTTGATTCCGGTAATCTGCGAGAAAAGTGCGAGCAACATTCCAACTGCAAGCCGCTTGCGCATGTTCGGCGAAAGCACCTCATGCCATGAACCCTCCTCGCGCGCTGCCGCTTGTTCGATAGCCTCGACCTGTTGCTTTGCAGTCTGCTCGCCGAAGATTCGGGCCAGAACGCGTTCACCCTGATCGTGGCGGCCGATGCTGATCAGCCAGCGTGGACTCTCGGGAATCAGAAGCAGCCCAAACAGAAACGCGATTGAGGGAACGGCTGCCACGGCTAACATCCACCGCCAGCTGCTCTCTCCGAGGCGAGCGACCTGCCAATTAACTAGATATGCCGAGAGAATGCCAACGACGATCGCCAATTGATTCAACGACACGAGCGTTCCCCGATTTTTTGAAGGCGAAATCTCCGCAATATAGACCGGGGTCAGCACGGAGGCAAGACCGATCGCCAGCCCCCCCAAAGAGTCGGGCTGCGGAAAAGATCATGACTGTGCTGGCTAGGGCCGCGCCGATGGAGGAAAACGCAAACAACAACGCCGAGGCAATCAGCGATTTTCGCAGCCCGTAGCGATCGCCGATCACACTTGCGGCGGCAGCGCCGAGCAGACAACCTATTAGGAGCGAACTTGCCGCGATCTCAGTCTGCAAATTCGAAAGCGCAAATTGGCGGCGAAGCAGAAGGAGGACTCCGTTGATGACGGCAGTATCGAAGCCGAAAAGAAATCCGGAAATTGCAGTGGTCGCAGCCAGGAGCACGATATAGCTGAGCGACTCCGCTTTTCCTTCCCCTAGGTCAGCGTTCACAGTTGCGGCCGGTACGTGCATGCATCCTCCCACAAGCCTTTGTACTTGAGATCACGCTGACCTCGGTTTCGACGGTTGTGAAGTAGCATTTACGAGATCACATCTGTCCCGATCGTACGAAGGCTTTGATTGTGCCGCACTTTGACCCCTCGGATTCTCCGCCGGGACGAATCGTGTACGCGCCCACTGCCGCAGGCACAATGAAAGTTTCTGCGTAGTGAACTGCAAACGGATCAAATCCGCCGTTCGGACTTTCCACGATTGCTTCCCTGCCCTCCACAAGATTCAGGACGTTTACTGTGCCTTTAGTATGGTGTGGCGTTTTGTCCGTGGACCAATTCCGGCGCGTCTCAATAAATTCCAGCTCGTGCAGTCCCGTCCGCTCCTCGGTCCAACCTGCGCCTTTGCCCACAAACTCGACTCGGTTGATCAGGTTCTTTTTTACCCAATCCGTTTGCCGGTCCCAGGCGATGTTTGCGATTCCATGATCAAGATGAATCGGCCGCGGCAAACCGTTTAGGCCGAGCCGCCCCCAATCCCAGAGCTTAAACGTGAAGAGATATGGAGTCGCACTGATTTCGAGCACCATGCTGTCTCTTCCCGAGCAGTGAATCGTTCCGGCTGGAATCAGGAAGTGATCGTGCTTCTTCGCAGGAAACTTGTTCACGTAAGTTTCTACACGAAACGGCGGTCCAGCCTCCTGTGCGAGCCGCAGTTCTCTGACCATTGCCTCACGATCGATTCCATCCTTCAAGCCAAGGTAGACCGAGCCGTCCTCGCCAGCGTCGAGCAAGTAGTAACTTTCATCTTGCGTATAGTCCATTCGAAACTGCTGGCGAATGTATTCTGTGCGCGGATGGACCTGCAGCGAAAGGTTCCCGCCGCCCATCGTGTCGAGAAAATCAAAACGGATCGGAAACTCCGCGCCGAACCGGCTATAAATGTAGTCTCCGAGTAATTCACGGGGATGAAGAAAGGTCAGGTCAATCGCCGGCAACTCGATTTGCAGATTGCCGAACCCAAGAAGCAAGCTGTTTTCTTCGGGAACGCAATCGAAACACCAGGCATGATTGGGCGCGTCTCTCGGCAGGTTGCATACCTCCTCCATCCAATGGCCGCCCCACGGGCCGGGGTCGAAGTAAGGCACCACGCGGAACGGGCGGCTGGCGACTGTTTTGAGGCCCGCTCGCACGCAATCGCCGGCCACGAGTTTTGGCGTGGAACTGTTTGTGTCTAAGAAGAAGTTGGCTTTCGGCAGGAGTTCCTTCTTGAGGCGATCGGCGGCGCGCCAGTCTACAAAAAATGTTCTTTTATATTTCAGACTCGGACTTTCGTCGATATTGTCCGTGCCCAGATTTGAGATCTCATTTCGGCGCTGCCGGCCTTGTATCTCCCAGCGTGCCAAGTCTGCGTAAACGAGAACCTCCGCCTCCGGCGAAACGATCGCCGCACCGACGCCTACCACGAGCAGCAATCCCAGTTTCCAAGTTGTGACTTTCCCGCGAGCGCGACTCAGTTTCGATTCGTCGAAAAACGCCCGCAGACCAATTTCGTTCATCCGCCCGAAGACCGGATCATCACCCAAGAGTGGGGCCAGCAACCTGTCCACACAGTGTGATGCCTTCAGCAATTCGGGGGTGTAAATCACACCTGCGGGACGCAACCCTTCGACGAGTGCATCCTTAATGATTCCTTCAAATGTACCTGGGTAGCATTCAACAGCGAGAGTGCAACGGCTCTCTGCGGACGAAGGCTTCAATCGATCAATGATGTTCCGCCAGCCCACCCGGCAATCGGCCGCGGTGGTACTCACGGGCATACAGGGATGTTTGTCGTAGTTTGATTTAAGCGACATTCGTCAAGCGTTTAATTTTCTGCCGGGACTTCTAAATCACCTATCACCGGCCCTGTGAGGCCCTCAATCCTTGAACCGGAGCCTTGCATGAAGCCTCGCTTAAGCGTAGAGCAAATCATAATAGGGGCGCTATACCACGTGCGAATCTACTCCAATTCGAACGAAGCTGGCGCAAAGCGGCTGAGCGCGAACTCAAATGAGCCGGCTTGTACTGCAATTGGTTGACCCAGCGTATCGCCGCGTAGGTTCACTGGTCTAGCGATGCGGGCGGGTGATCCGGAAGGGAGATGCACAGTTACTTTACCAGATTCTCCCGCGAGTTCCCACAAGCGCAAGAGGGTCACTCCGCTTTTTGACTTCTGTTTGAGCGCAGTGACGACCACGCCCGAACGCGACACGCTGATCCCAGACTGACTTGAGGGAAGTGTTCCGCCAGCCCCGGAGCCGACAGAAGCCACCAGTGGCATCATAGTTTCCAGTGCGGGTACGATGAGTTGGTCGCCAAACCAAATGCGTACTCGTGAACTCCAAGGGCCTGAATACCAATAGCGGTAATTCGTATTCCATTGGTTGTTGTACAGATTGAGAAAAACCACTGGTTTCTTGGGAACAAAATCCAGCGAAAACTTCCAAATGCCTGGCGTGTCGAGACTGACCAAGGGGTGGTCCATCGGACAAAGTGAAACGCTCTCTCCATCGCTGCCCTTGATTGTCAACCCGGCGCCAACCGCATATATATGACGATTCGCGCCCGGCATAATATCGCGTGTCGGGTCCATGACTCCGAGCGTCCGAGCCACGCGGAACTGCGGCGAGTTTAATTTGAATGGCAGGCAAAGCCAATCGGCTTCTGGCCAATTGTCCTTCGCTTTATCCTTGATCGTCAACTCGACATCAAGATAGGCAACGCCCGCACGTAAGCTCACACGTAAGGACGTTGCAGGGAGATGGTTGTTCAAATCACTCGGCATCTCTAGAATGCCGGTCAGCGTTTCAGCTTGTTTGACGAGGTGCATGGAGCCGTTCGAGCCTGAAGCGCGACGGTAGCGCACTCCGGGAGGAAGACCAGGCTTGTACATCCCCGGATGAAGATGAGTGCCCCATCTGCCTTGTTGATACGCTCGACAGTAGTCCTCTGTTTGCGTACTTTCAAATCGCTCGTTGAGATATTGTCCCAGGCCATATTCAACGGAGCCGTCAACCCACTCCCGACCTGTGTGTTTCTCGACAAGTGAAGCAATCACGCCGCGGACGGGATCGAGTCTTACCCTCATAAACTCGTTTTCCAAAATGTTGCCGGACAGTGTCTTCGACACCATAGGGAGCGGAGGAGGAAACGTTCTGTAGCCGAGTGCCGGAACATCCTTGGCATGGAAGGATGCGCCATCGATATCAACCATCCCCGAACGTCGCCAAGGCAAGGGATTGTAGACCACAATCCTGGGTCCCTCGGTGTCAACTGCCTGCCTGAGCGCCGAGAGCCCGGCATCCAACAGCGATGAGGTGATGCTTGCTGCATTCCGGATATAGTTCGTCTTATCTTCCCAAGAGGCTTCAAGTTTTTGATACTTGCCCGCGGGAAGCTCCTTAAAGGCTTTACCGTAAACGTCAACGGACTGTCCAAGGCCCCAAGTATGCTCGCTGTACAGCAAGCTTTGTTCAAACGCCTTCGCGACTTCCTCATCGTGTGCTTCAGCTTGCACACCCCACTGGCACAACTGGGTATGTAAGACCTCAACTGCTGGGATCAGTGGACGTACATTCCGGGCATGCCGGATTCCCCCGGGGTCCGACATACACCCGTGAATCCATGTATCGGGTGTTTCAGCTTGAACTACGGCTAATTCCGGCTTCTCAGCCAGAATTGCGTCAGCGATGTCGTCCAACGTGCCCATTCGGACTTTTACGTCCGGAAGCTTTTCTAATGCTTCAGCAAACAAGGACCGGACGGCTTCCAAAGTGGGTGGTCCCGAATTGTCCGAAGTAACGATAATCGCGGGCCAGGTTTTATATGGCCAGTCAGCGGGAGGGAGCAAGTTATGCCCAATGTAAGGATCTCCCTCGCCTCCCCAGGGCCATAGTGCTGTACACGTTCCGTAGATCGTCGAATACATAGTCAACACACGTGAGCCGTCCGGCCCCTCCCACCAAAAGAGTGGAGGAAGGTCATGAACATACCCTGATGGCCAGTTGCACCCAATGTGCATGAATCTTATTCCGCCGTGCGCAAGTCCCGTTGCCAGCGCTCTCGATTGTGAAGGCACGTCTGATGTTTTCGCCCCTCGCCGTAGCGGCATGCCATAGCCCCGACCCGAACGATCGGCGAATGTGTAACCACGCGCGAATTCTTCCGGCCACATCAGCTCGCTCTCTATGCTGAAGGGCAGCGCGTGAGCAACAAGTCGGCCAGCCTTTATAGCGCGATCCAGTCGTTGACGACGTTCGTCTGTCTGTCCGGGCCAGTCCTCAATAATCCAATCGAAAACCCAACCGGGGCATGTCCAAGTGAATTGTTCTTCCCGCGGCAATTCCTTTGATCTATCGATCAGATCGAGCGTGCGATCAATCATCGTAGTGCGGTAGTAGGTCAAGACATTCTCTACGGTGTCCGAATATCCGATGTCGAAATGTGTCTTGCACACTACGATGATTTCGTTTATCCGGCTCGTCGGGGGTGGGGACGAGCGAACTGGCGAACTTACAGTTTTCGGGCCCAAAACCATGGCGGGAGCTCCAGCCAGCAATCGCATTGCGGTACGCCGAGTGATAATCATGTTCCGCTCTCTTGAAGGAATAACGTTAGCTGGGCTCTGATGTCATCGATAACCAGCTGATCTCTGACTGGCTGGTTCGTCATGCGCCGCTGAATCGCCCACCTGACGTTCCCCATCTGGCTCTACGTGTCCACTACCGGCATGCTGGTTTTTGCCTTCCTCAAGGCATCCGCTTATCAAGCACGTTGGCGATGTGCCAGCGATTTTTGTTTCAAGGATGTTGGCGACTATCCACCGGCTGCGTCTTTGCCTGTTCGGCTGCTATATATAGCGCCTCAGCGGTATCTAAATTGTCAGGATCGACACGCAATACTCCTCGCAGCTCGACAATTCCATCCTGCCATCGGCCAAGGGGGCAAAGTGTCAGCGCATAATTCAAGCGAAAGCCGTGGCCGGTTGGATCCAGATCGAGAGCGGCACGATA
Source organism: uncultured Acidobacteriaceae bacterium (assembly GCA_963714225.1). Classification (GTDB taxonomy): domain Bacteria; phylum Acidobacteriota; class Terriglobia; order Terriglobales; family Acidobacteriaceae; genus Sulfotelmatobacter. Next base: position 159,426 of record CAVQNY010000003.1, read on the forward strand.
TCTGGCCAGCGCTGCCCGGACGTCGCCGGCTTTCTCAAGCTGTATTCCTTCATCATTCAAAGCAGATGCTTTGAACCCCACTTCTGAGGACCGGTCGCTCTGCTGTTGCAGCTCACCCACGCGAGCATCGAGAGTTTTTGCCTCCTGCAAATGCCCCATACTCGCAAGGCAAGCATCAGGTTGTAGAGCGTAGCGCGGTCCCCCGGGAGCACCGGATAAGGACTGTTTCAGATGTTGAACTGCCCGGGGCGCATTTCCCTCAATCGAGATACAGCTGACCGAGACGATACTGGGCGATTGCGTCGTCCGGCTTCAGCGTAACTGCCCTTTGCAACGCTTCTATCGCACCTGCATTGTCCAGATTTAGGCGGCGCATTCCACCCAGATCCGACCAGGCCTCCTCGTAATCGGGATTCAGGCTTAGAGCCTTTTGAAGTTCATCTATTGAATTGTCTATATGATCCTGAGCGCCCCAGATTTTGGCCCGCAAATAATGCGTGTAGGCACCCTTGGGACTGCTGCCCTGTAGTTCAATGGCGTGGTCGAGATGTTCACCGGCCGCGGCGAACTCGCCAGCTTGCTCAAGGACCAGCGACAAATTGACATGAGCTTCCGCCAGCGCCGGGTCGAGTTCAAGAACTCGCTCAAATTCCTCGCCCGCCGCTTTCACTTCGACAAAACGGCTCAGAGCCCCAAATTCATTGTGCGCACTTGCCGAGTTCGGGTTCAGGCGCACTGCCGCGGCCAGTCGCTCAATAGCTTCACCCCGGATCCCTTGAACAGCTAATGTTGTGCCCAGCAACACTCGAGTGTCGGCATTGTTCGGATCGGCGGCGATGGCGTGGCGCAGCATTGCTTTCGCTTTTTCAAATGAACCTTCGGAGACCAGGTCTCCCGCCGTGTCCAGACGAGACTGTCCTAACGCCAGTAATTCGGAACATGTCAGCACGGCAATTAGCCCTACTAGCTTCGTGCGAGCTTTAACTACAGGGCGTTTCATTCGTTCCGCTCAATCGGTCTAGACGCTTTGGAATGGGTCGCGAAAGCATGTAACTTCATTTTTGGTATACCGCCTGCGAAGACATCTTGTCCCACCCGAGAAAATAAATTTCATGCGTGAACCGTCATCTGCTCATGTGCTATATACGAGCGGTCACATAGCCCCATGCGTTCTTCAGGAGCAAGTTCCGGCGATTTCCCCGACCGCATGTCGTATGCCGATCTCCTTACGCTCGATGACCAGCTCGTGATGCAGCACCTTCAGGCGGGTAATGCAGATGCCTTCGCGGTCATTTTTGAAGGTACCACCGCCTGGTCCATGTGACTGCCTTGCAGATTTTACGAGATGCCGCGGAATCGGAGGATCTCACCCAATCCGCTTTCTTGGAGATTTATCGCAAGGCGGGGCAACTCGACTCGGCGAGAGGGACTCTTAAAGTCTGGCTTTTTCAGTATGCGTACAGCCGCAGCACCAATCGCCGAAATTATCTCTTGGTGCGGCACCTGTACAACAAGGCCGAGGTGAGCGCCGTTGACGAGGCGGCAAGCTTTTGGTCCCCGGGGCGTCTTCAATTGCAGGAGATCAGTCGGCTTGCAACTGAAGCACTTGAGTCTCTTCCAGATGCGCAGAGGCAACCGATCGAGATATTCTTTTTTGAAGGTCTGGATTTCAAGGAAATTGCGCGTCGAAGAAACGAGAAGTTCTCGAATGTGCGCCATCATTACTACAGAGGTTTGCAACGGCTTCGCTTGTACCTGGAAATGATTCGCAAGCCGAGGGAGCGAGACCTGCCATTGACCGAGGACTTGGGCCAATTATCCCTGGCTTTTCGTGTGCATCGACCCCAGCAAACTCCGCAGGGCGAAGAGCCAGAAGCAACGCGGCAGAAATCCGAAAGAAGATATTTTCACGAATCCGGTGGCCCAGGGGCGTAAAGTGCAGTAATCACATTTTAGGGGTGTGTGCAATGACCGCGTTGCTCAGTCGGCCTGCATTTCGCGTTGTCCTGATCGCTATGGCGATGGCGGTGCCGGCGCGCGCAGAGCAGCTCTCGCTGCAAGCTCTTGTCACCCCTTCCACTGTGCTGTGGTTGAAGGATGGTCATCCGATCACATTCGCTCTTCACGGCTTCCTCGAGTTCAAATCGCTCAACGAAATGTTCTCCTATATCGACTCTCAAAATCAGCGCTGGAAATCGAATGCAGGAATCAATGAGGAACAGCGCCAGGCTGCCCTGCGAGATCTGCTGCGCCGGGGAGTTGAGAGCCGCGTCGTCTCCATGGTTGATGAGGGCCCGCTGGAGACGCTGGTGACACATACGCGCGAAGAACTGCTAACAGCGTTGGCAGCTGTTAAAGAACCGGTTCCCGCTGGATATGCCGAGGCGTTCCTTGCGGTACAGGAAAAGTGGAAGCACTCGTTGAATTGCTGGAGTGCTTCACCATCGATCGCGGCCCGGGTGCTCTCTAACTGGTATCCGATTGACGAAGGCGTACAACTCTACGGAGCGACGTATGACTCGACCGAACACTTCTGGCAGGCGGTAAAGTACCACCCAGACACCACGGTTGGTGAGGTGACGGCTTTGGTCTCAGTGCTCGAGAAGCAGGATTGGGGAACATGGTTGGCGCGGTTGGATGACGACCCCAAGATTTACTTGCCCAATGCATACGCGGTCGAGTTCCTGCGCGCCAATCTTAAGCCGGAGCATCTCCGACAGTTTCGCAAAGACTTGGGCGGTCACGGCTTGCGTTCTGACGAAAAGGCGCGAACTGCGCAACAGCGTGGAGAGACGCCATTCCGTTTCAGTGCGTTTGAGGAAAAGACTTTGTGGGGAGATCTCGCGGACACGTTTCACCTTGTGTATACCTTCTCGTCGGCGGACGATGCCATGCGCAAGACACTGGCCGAGCACCATTTTGACGCGATCTACCTTGGAGAGAGCAAAATGGGCTTCATCAGCGATGAATTCCGTTCTTTGATGTTAGAAATCTGGCGTGTGAAATATCTGCAGATGGCGCGTTTTCGCGAGGTGATCTCGTCGATTCCGATGGAGATCCGATTAGAGCACTTCCTGAATGACGGCGACTCTCCCGACATTCCGATTCCGGTCTATGTTGGATATTTGAACCAGATCCGAAACATGGCCCGAGCGCCCAAATAATACTCACGGGTTCCTGCCGGTTGTCGCGCGGTTTTTGCTCATGCCCTGGCCAGCCTGTAACTGTTGAACTATCGCTATTACACTCATGTATCTCAACATGCCTTACTGTAGCGGCTGTGGCTGTCAGTACGTTTCTGAGCCTAAATAATTGCAGTCGGCCGCGCTCAGGTTGTTCCGCCTTTGTCAGAGGCAAAGCAAATGTCTTCGAGGCTGCATTGCGTCCCGCGATCACGCCGGGTACTCGGCGGCGTCAGGCTGCCGGGGTCAGTGAGTGTGCACGCCTGCTTACAACAATCATGCCAAGGTTTTGGAAGTGCCCGTAGATTAGGCTAAAGTTCTAACCGTATGGCCAAGGCGATGCGCGTAACCCTCACGTTTATCCTTGCGGTAGTTTCGGTCGACTGCGGATTCTTGCCGCTTCTTCGGGCGCAATCGCTCGACGTGGTGCCGATCGATGTTTCGGTTCTAAACCCGCCCATCGTATTCAAAGCAGACGGCAGGTGGGATATGGCGTACGAGTTGCGCATCTCCAGCCCGGCGGATGTCGGTGACACGACCATTTCCAGCATTCAACTGTTAGATCCGAGTGGCAAGCCGCTAGTGGACATCTCTGGCGATGCCCTCAAAGGCTGTCTTGATCCCGGAGCCGCAGTGGGTGCGAGGCTCAGCCCTCGAACTTTTGCCACCTTCTTCATGTGGGTGAGTGCCAGTTCATTGCGGGAACTCCTGCCTGTATTGCGTCATCGAGTGGCTGTCAGCGTCTCTGACGAGCACAGCGAACTAAGCATCGATACTCCAGCCATACCCGTAGATCGAAGACCGGTGGTCGTGATCAGCCCGCCCGTTCGAGGAGGTGACTGGGTTGCTGAAAACGGACCGTCCAATTCCTCGGTTCACCGAAGAGCGATTCTCCCACTCAACGGCAGATCCTACATAGGTCAGAGGTTTGCCATTGACTGGGCGCAGACTTACGCTGATGGCAGTTGGTATCGGGGCGATCTACATCGCAATCAAGACTATCGTTCCTACGGACAGCCTATTTATGCGGTCGCCGATGGCACGATTACCGAGGTCAAGGACGGGATTCCCGAGAACACGCCGGGAACCAGTTCCCGGGCCGTCGAGATCACATTCGAGACTCTGGCTGGCAATCACGTGATCGAAAGGATTGGAGAAGGAGTCTACGCTACATTTGCGCACCTACAACCTGGCTCTGTTCGCGTCAAGCTCGGCGCTCGCGTTCATCTGGGACAGATGTTGGGACTGCTTGGGAACTTCGGTAATTCAGATGCTCCGCATCTGCACTTTCAGATCTGTGATGCGAACTCAGTGTTGGGCTGCGAAGGCCTTCCGTATGCCATCTCATCCTTTGACATAGAAGGTCGATGGAAACCTGAGGGCAGCGTAACCACACACTCGTTCGAATTACCGACCGAAGGCGAGGTGGTGAGGTTCAACCCAGAACACTAATACGCTGCTGTATCCATCGGCTCTGTTCGACGAGAGCTACCCATAGTTGGCGAAAAGTCGCCATAACCGGCCAATCTGTGCCCGCTCTGAAGGTGTGTTCGCAACGGCCAAATTCCTGGACCCTGTTGCCCCCGGACCGCCGGCCAATGCGTTTTGACTTGTGGAATTGTGAATCGCTCGATGCAGCGCGGCTGAGAGACGTAGTTTATTGTTCTTCAGCCGGATTTCTTTCCTTCAAGCCCGCGAGCTAGAGCGTGTTGTGGTTCAGCATGGGTCATCGCTGTGCGAGCGTGATCTGGTTCGCCATTGCGCTCATTGTGTCCATTAGTCGATTATGCACCTCGAAACGAGAATTTTGTTCTCGTTGGATTCGTTAAGCAGCGGTCTTGAGGCCGACTGCGGATAGGAGAGCGTCGAGATCGTCGGTGAGCCGTTGATAAACACGCGAGCCATGCTGCTGAAAGTGCACTTCGTCGGTCGCCCAAAGATCGACGCTGGTATTCTGCATCAAGTCTTGGAGTTTTTTTTATGGGCTTTCTGCGCGACGGGATCGGCATGGGCCAGCGCGGGGCGTGGTTTGCGCAACCGGAAGCCGAGTTGACGGAACATGCGCTGGCACTGGCGAACCCCGATGGAGATGCCGTACCTTTGCTCAATCCAGGTACTGAGTGTTTTTCCATCCCAGATGTTCCCACTCAAACCAATCTCCCGGGGCGGGTGGCGCAAAATTTGATCCACCGCCTGCCGTTGTTTTTCCGACAAGCGTCGGGGCCGTCCTGGTCGTTCCCCCTCCAACAATCCCGCCAGACCATCTCTTTCAAAACGACCGACCCAATACTCCACCGATCGTGGTGCATCGCCCAGAAGATGTGCCACCTCCGGGCAGGTCATGCCCTGGGCTACCAAAAGCACTCCATGGAGACGGTGATCGTAGCGAGATTCTAGAGGCGGTCCAGTTGACAGCGTTTGTCCTCGGCGAGGTGCCGATCGCCGGAAAAGGGCTGGAGGAGACCGGCGGTGAGCGGGACATAGATGCGCTCGAAGAGCTTTAGGAAGAGGACACAGATGGAATGGCCCTTGTTGGCGAGACGATAGCGACGCGAGTGGGGCAGTTTTTCCACCAGACCTTTGGCGCGCAGTTTGGAGAGATCGGAGCGCAGCGAGGCCAAGGAGTATTGGGACTGGGGAAGTCCGAGAGCGTCCAACGCCGGCGGGTAGCGATCGGCGGTGGTGAAAGTGGAGCCGGCGGCGATGTTGGCATAACGGACCAGAGCATGCATCAGGGCCAATTGCCGAGGATGATCGAGCTTCAGGCCCGGGATCCGCTTGCCGTTGGTCAGGGTGGTGGGCTTAGCCAGTTTTTGGAGTTGGCCGCGATCGACAAACGTTTCCAGGATGTCTTGCTGGGCATCGTGGTAGTGGTCAATGATCTCGGACATGCGCTGGCGCAGCTGCGGCAGGGCGGGGGTATCCTGCACCCAACTCGACTCCGCTCATCATCGCGCCTAAGAGCAGGTAAACAAAAGGTATAATCACTTGCCGCAACTCACTGCGAAGACACTCCACGGAGAACCCGGATGCCACATTACCTGCGGCTGTTGGCTGTGATCATGGTAGTTTCGCTGGCTGCGCTCGCCGCTACATCAAAGCCCCTCGTATTCGAGGTTTCTTTCCCGAGAGAACTGTCTGCCACTCCGGTGGATGGCCACATTCTGCTGATCCTCTCCAAAGATGACAAACAGGAGCCGCGCTTCGGAATCGGGGAAGGCATCGAATCGCAGCAAGCGTTTGGAATAGACGTGGAAGGATGGCAGCCTAATGCCGCGGTTCGTGTGGACGCTTCTATATTGGGCTATCCGATCGAGACACTGAGCGACTTGACCCCGGGGGACTATTTCGTCCAGGTGGTGCTCAACCGCTACGAAACGTATCATCTGGGTAACGGCAAAGACGTCAGACTTCCACCTGACGAAGGCGAAGGCCAACACTGGCAAACCAAACCGGGAAATTTTCTGACTAAAGTGCAGAAACTGCATCTGGACGCTGAAACGTCGGGCGTCATTCGAATAGCCTTTGATCACAAGGTTCCACCACTGGAGCAGGAACTCGACGATGTCGAATCGGTACTCGACTGGCGGGCAATCACGCAACCAGACAACGCGGAGGATAACAAGTGGGTCAAACACGTCCGCATGCGAAGTGAGCTGCTCACACAATTCTGGGGACGCCCGACCGAGATTTCGGCGGTGGTGCTTCTGCCCGACGGGTGGGAAAAGCATCCTGATGCACGTTACCCGGTGCTCATCTCCGAAGACCACTACCATCGGCACTTTTTCCCCAGTCTTCGCACGACTCCACCGGATGCAAGCCTGAAGGATCTCGACATACAGCCAAAGGGTCCGACTGAAGTGAACCCGGAGAGAGAGTTGCAGGAATTCGGCTGGAAACTTTTTCAGGATTGGACCACCGGACTATTGCCACGCGTGCTAGTCGTCATGCCTCAGCATGCAAATCCGTATTTTGACGACTCGTACGCAGTGAACTCTGCCAACCTCGGCCCCTACGGCGACGCGATCATGCGCGAGTTGCTGCCCATGATCGAAAGGAAGTTCCGAGGCATAGGACAGGGGTGGGCACGCGCCGTATTCGGCGGCTCCACCGGTGGATGGGAAGCGCTCGGCCAACAGGTATTTTATCCCGACGATATTAACGGTGCCTGGGTAGGATGCCCCGATCCTATTGACTTTCGTGCCTACAGCACCGTCAACATCTATGAAGATAAGAACGCTTTTTCCCGCAAAGGACCGTTTTTGAAAGTGCCGTTACCGGAGAAACGTGAAACAAATGGAATCCTGGATTCCACTATGGAACAAGAAAACCGATATGAACTGGTGCTCGGCACGCATAGCCGGTCCGGCGAACAATTCGACATTTGGCAAGCTGTCTTCGGCCCCATGGGAGAGGACGGCTATCCCCAACCGATCTGGGACAAGCGCACTGGCCAGATAGATAAGGCGGTTGCTGACTACTGGCGCGAACACTCGGACCTGAGCTACATCATGAAGCGCGACTGGGCCACGCTCGGCCCCAAACTGGCCGGCAAACTCCACTTTGCCGTAGGAGACATGGACACCTGGTATCTGAACAACGCAGTGCACTTAACGCAATCCGTACTGACAGACCCGAAGCTATCTCCGCCTTCGGATGCGACATTCGATTACGGTCCGTTGCAGCCGCACTGCTATCAGGGTGTCCGCCTCGACGCTCCGCGCGTTGAGCGGATGAACGCATTACCAACTCTTATTTGGAAAATGGTCAAACATATCGAAGATACCGCTCCGTCCGGCGCTGACGTGAAGAGCTGGAAGTATTGACAGAGGCGCGCGTCGCGAGGCTACTTTCCCCGTCATCGTGCGGCAAAACCCGGTTTGTGCGGCAACACCCGGTTTGTCGGCCAACCTTACCCTAGGTTTCCCCAAAGAGGATCCAGTCACGGCCCTGGGGGATGTCAAGTGAAAAACACTTCTCCCTGGGTCACACCACCCTCACAGATCGTTTTCATCTCGGTCAGTAGTCATAAACATGCTCGACCATCACCCCGTCAGAATGCAAGGCGCTCAAGCATTGATCGAGCGACGGAACGCCACACATGAGCACTACGCGCTGCCATCCTGGACGTGTCAAAAGCGGCATGGAGAAGACCTGCCGTGCCACTGAACCGTCGTAATGCCACGCTTGCGGGGCCAACACCGAGACAGTGATTTGGGAATTCCCCGCGATCTCGACGAAGCGCACTCCGTGTTGGGCCAGCATCAAAGCAACGCCGGTAAACTCCTGGTAGCGTGGGATATCCACGATGTAAGCTTGCGGGTCCACCCGTTTCACCACCTTCAAATGCGGAATCTGGGGCAGCAACGTTTCGTCCAGCTTTTCGACCCAGGCATACGTGTCGTCGGGCTCGCGGCCGTAGGTGGCGTGCGTCGTATGCTCGATGAGCCAGCAATAGAAAGCCTCCGACGCGTAGTCGATGGTGAGAAAGATTCTGCGTTCCCACTTCCGAATTGGATGCGGGCCCCATACCGAGTTCTCGGCCCAAAGCCCCTTCACGTGCCGCGCAAAGTGGAACTCGTAAAACGGCCGTACATGCACGAATTCGGCGTACTCTCGCGCCACTTTGTACGCATATTGATCTTCGGCCGTGAGCTGATGTCCGCTGGTCCACTCACTGAGCTTGCCGATTGTGTTCTCGTACATGCCTTTCAGAATGTATTCTGCTGAAAAGCTCGTGCCGATCACTACTAACATGACTTGCTCGCCAGCGTTGAATTCGTACTTTCCACGCGTAAGCCGCGAAATGCAGCAATAGCTTTTCCAGTATTGGCGTGCCGCACCAAAGTACGGGAATCCGCTGGGCAACTGATGCTCTTGAAAGTCCGCCTTCTCCTGGTAGCTCCAGACGATGTACCACTCCGGATAACTCAGATAGGCATCATCCTCGGGGCGCGAGTAGTCCTTAATGCCGGCGACCGCTGCCTTCCTCTGCTCCGGTTGAACCACGGGCGTGGGGATTTGTCCTTGTAGATCGCACCGCCATCCGGAGACCACCTCGACGGCAATAAAGACCAGCAACACTCCGAGGCAGACTAGCGCACACCAGATCAGACGGTGCAGCCAACGCTTCAAGCGGCGGATGCTCCAGCCTTTGGCTTGTCCACTCGAAGGGCGATCCAATAGGCGGCAATGAAAATGAGGATGTGCGGCAGATTCACCAGAAAATTTTTTGTCAGCGGGAGAGCGTTCAGATGGCCGAAGAAATAAGTGAAGACATCAATCGTGTACCAGACCGCCAGCAGCCAGAAATAAGCGCGCGCCGTCCGCGCGGAAATCAGCGCGCCGATCAAGGCTAGCGACCCCGCTCCCAGATGGCCCAGATCAACCAGTCTGGTCATATGGAATAACCCGAACATCAGACCGTTCTGGTCCATGATGCCGGGAACATAGTCTAGCGAATAGACGCCGAGAAACAACGCAGCGAATCCGAACGCGCATTTCTGGATCGTGCTGAATTGTTTGGCCATAACGATTCCTGCTGGTACTATTCAGCAGCCTAGCGCGGCTTGCAAGTTATTTTTTCGGTTCGAACCGATGGAGCTCGCAGGGAGGTAGCCTTGAAACGATTGCGTCGTTGGCTGTTGCCGGTAGTTCTCGTCCTCTCATCGATCCTGGTTGTTGGCGCCAAGAAAATCTTCGACTACGCTGCCGCTCCCGACAAGGAAAAAGAAAGCGACTTCCTCTTCCCCAACAATCCTGACCAGGAAAAACCTACCGTCCTCGTCACCGAGCCGATGGCCCCGCCATTCACCTTCCAGCAGCGCGGAGGCTTCGTCAATGACGCCAGTCATCTGAACAAGACGGCGGTCTATGGCGTCGTGCGCATCAGCAGCGAAGACGACGTCCGCAATGCCCTGCAGTTCGCGCGCGACCACAACCTGAAAGTGACTTGCGCCGGCCAGCAGCACAGCATGGGCGGACAGACCTTCACCCACAACGGCCTCGTCCTCGATCTCCGCGACTTCAACCACATCCGGCTCGACAAAGAACATAAGACCGTCAATCTGCAATCCGGGGTGCGTTGGTGGCAACTGCAGCAACTTCTCGACACCGAAGGTCTGTCGGTCAAGTCCATGCAGTCCATCAACATTTTCAGCGTCGGCGGCACGCTCAGCATCAACGCCCACGGGATCGACCCGCTGCCCGGCCCTATCGCTTCCACCGTCCGTTCTCTGCGCGTGATGCTCTGCGACGGCAGCATCGTGCATGCGAGCCCCACAGAGAACACCGAATTGTTCCGCCACGTGCTCGGCGGGTACGGCTTGTTCGGAGTGATTCTCGACGCGGATCTCGACATCGTGGACAACGAGATGTACAACCGGAAAACGGTTTACATGAATTACACGGATTTCTCCAAGTACTATCAGACGAGCGTCGAGAACGACAAGGATATAGGACTGATTTTCGGCCGCCTTTCCGTCTCACCACGGTCTTTCCTGCGCGAGACGGCCGTTCACGCCTACCTCAAAACTCCATTCGACGGCGCACTGCCGCCGCTCAAGCCAGCTACGCATAACACGCTCGACCGCTTCATCATTAATTTCTCGAAGACCGGCGGCCTCGGCCGCTGGACGAGGTGGACGCTGGAGAAATATGCCGAGCCCCATCTTCACGACTGCGTCTCGCGTAATCAAGCCATGAGCCAAAAGGAAGTGTGCCTCGTGACGCGCAACGAGGAAATGTACGACGATATGGCCTACCTGAAGAACCGCCTGCCCGATACCGATATCTTGCAGGAATACTTCATTCCCTACGATCGCATGCCCGAATTTGTGGATGGCCTGCGCGGCGTGGTGACCCCGGACCAGGCCAATCTGCTCAACGTCACCATCCGCACCGTCCACAAGGACGAGAGCACCGCGCTGCCCTACGCCAAAGAAAATATGTTCGGGTTTGTCCTCTATTTCAACGTGAAGTTCAATGACCGGGACAACGAGATCCTGCAGAACATGACGCGGGATTTGATCGACGTCGCCCAGCGGTCCGGGGGCACCTACTATTTGCCCTACCAGCTCTTCTATTCAAAGGAACAATTGCACAAGTGCTATCCGGAGATCGATGACTTCTTCGCGGCAAAGAACAAATACGACCCGATTGGCCTTTTCTCAAACAAGTTCTACGAGAAGTACGGGCGGTAAGCGGCGCCGCACCCACTTTGCGCTTGCTTGATCACGACTGGAACAATCGCAGACAGAATGGCGAAACCGGCTTTGACCCTCGCAGATTTCTTCTCATCGCCGAATCTTTATCTGAGAAAAAAGGCACGGCGTGCCACGACGATGCCCTCGCGCTGCTCAAGAGTCCAAAACCACAATCTGGGACAGCAGCAAGCGAGATTCTTATTGTGTTGCCGGCCAACCGGAGGCTTTTCAGAAAACGGGCATCTGGGAAGTCACGAACCTCGTTCACCCAAAGCCGCGAGAAAAGCTATTAGCGGGCATTCCCTTGCTAGTCTCACTCGAAGACGATGCAGGTTAGAAGTCAGGCACTTGCGAATTCGCGATTGCGCGATCTTGGCGATGACGTCCTTTAGCATGGACTAATTGGATTGGCAAGCCTTCAAGAGGTATTTGCAAACCCGCATCGGTTCGTGGTAACTTACCGTTAGTGGATACTTACCTACAAGCCGGCCTTGACGCATTGGGTGATGCCACGCGCATGGCAATCTTTCAAAAGCTCGCGGGCGGGCCTACTGCCGTAAACGAACTGGCTCGGACGCTGCCGGTGAGCCGTCCGGCGGTGTCGCAGCACCTGCGTGTGCTGAAGAATGTGGGGCTGGTGACCGACAGCAAGGCGGGAACGCGGCGGCTTTACCAGTTGAACCCCGAGGGAGTGGCACGGCTGCGTGCCCACTTCGACCAGATGTGGACCAAAGCGATGAGCGCTTTTCAGGCAACAGCGGAACAACAACCATTGGGAGAGAAACATGGCAAACACCGTGGAAGAAGCCGTCGTACGTAAGACTGTGCGCGTACAGGTACCGATCGAGCGCGCGTTCAGCGTATTCGTGGAAAAGATGGAGACGTGGTGGCCGGCGACGCATCACATCGGAAAAACTCCCTTCGAGGCGATCTTCGTGGAGCCGCGTGTCGGGGGCCGGTGGTACGAAAGAGACGTCGACGGCAACCTGTGCGACTGGGGCACGGTGCTGGCGTGGGCCCCCCCACATCGGGTCACCTTCTCGTGGCATCTTGGTCCGGGGCACGATCAACCGGATTGGAAGTTCGACCCCGACATGGCCAAGGCGAGTGAAGTCGAGATTCGATTCACGGCCGAAGGACCGGGAACGACCCTTGTCGAGTTGGAGCACCGCAAGTTGGAGCGCCATGGCGAGGGCTATGAACAATTGCGCGCGATGTTCGACGGACCGGGCGCCTGGGGCGACCTTCTGGCGCTGTACGCCAAAGCGGCAAATGGGGATCGATAATGACGAAACCCGCTCTTTTCGTTCGCATCGCAGCGGGCTTGACGTTCGTCCACGCGGTGCTGCACACCGTGGGCGGAGTCTTTGGCCGTCCAGGGCCGGGTCCCGCCACCGCTGCCGTGCAGGCGATGAAGATCAACCAGTTTCTGGTGATGGGACACACGCGGAGCTATTGGGATTTCTATCGCGGGCTCGGGCTGGGGGTAACGTTATTCCTTACGGCCGAGGCGGTTCTCTTCTGGCAACTGGGCTCGCTGGCGAAGACGGAGGCGCGGCAGCTGCGGCCGATTCTGGCTACGTTCTTCGTTGCGTATGCCGCGCTGGCAGTGAACTCGCACGCCTACTTCTTTCTGGGGCCGGTGATTACGGAGATCTTCATCGCGACTTGCCTCGGGTTGGCGATTGTTACCGCTAAGCCTCAACCAGCAGATCACGCTGGGACGGCGCAGCGGGCCTGAAGCTCGAATCCGACTGGGCCGGAGACTGCGACCAGATGATCCTGCCGCAATGCCCGGTTTGTGAACATGGTTCGATCATCGGCCACGGCCGCCGCCGCAAGCAGGCCCACGACGAGCATCACGACTGGATTTGGATCCATCGCGGCCGCTGCATCGATTGCGGGATGACCTTCACCTTCCTTCCACTGTTTTCTCTCCCTACACTACAGTCTTTTGGGCGTTGCCAGGCGTTGCAGCGGCGCTTTGTGGAGCACTGCTCGTAGGAGAAGGCATTGCCCAAGCTCAAAGATCCGAATCGGTTGCCTGATCCGTCCACCGTCCGCCGCCGGTCGAGTCCTTGGACTCTGTTGTGGACTTTGGTGCAGGAATCGGCTAACTGAAACTCTACGCGGTTTGGAATTCATGATGGGAAATCAGAAGGGTTAGCCCGGTTAGGCTGGCTTATGTACCGCCTGATTTTCAGAGTAAGATTTCCATCAAGTTTGTGATCCCTTTATCTTCGCAATCGGAGGATCCCATGAAACGTTCTCTCACCGCCGGCGCGGTCTTGTCGCTCGCTTTCTTGCCGTTCGCCCTCACGCAAAATAGCGCGACGCCGGCAGCGGACGTGCTTGTCCTCGAGCAGCCGGGCAACCAATGGTACGAAGGCCCGCCGACCCGCGTGACCATTTCGCTCGACGGCAATCGGGTAGTGTTCTTTAGCGGCCTCGGCCGCACGCAACTCTATTCGCTTGCAACCGGCCGCGCCGAACCCGAAACTCTGCGGGACGGCTTAGACCACCTCGATGCCGCAGGCTTCTGTGGCCCCGGCGGTTTTATTCGCCTCGGTACCCGCGGCACAGAATCAGGCATTTTTTTCCAGGGGCGTGAGACTGCCCAGCTTTCGTCCCTGGCTTCGGACGCCATACCCGTCTGCTCGCCTGACGGCAACGAAATCGCTTTTTACAAAGCGAGCGCCCCCGAGCGTGCCATCTTTGTCGGTACGCGCAACAACTATCATGACTACCCCTTGAGTGGCAGAGTTACGTCGATGGCTTTTTCGCGCGATGGCGAAGTATTCTACTATCTTGTTTTTCAGCCGAACGGCGAATCGTCGCTTGTTAGCATCGAAGTCCGCACGGGCAAGACCAGGACGATCGCCGGCCATCTCGACGCGAGCCCCATTTTCGGCCCTATCGCCATTGCGCCTTATGGCAAGCACGCTTATCTCGCGCTTGCGAGCGATGGGGCTCCGAACAACGAAGCGCGACACAATCCGGAGGCCGACCGTTGGCTCAAAATTTACGAAATCGATCTAGCCACGGGAGCACACCGCCGCATCGTCGCATCGCTGGGCCAGGACAACAGCGGTCCCGAAGTCGTCGGGGACAATTTATATTGGACGCGCACTGTCGTGCGCGACTCGATCGTCGTGGTTCCCGTAGCGGGCGGAGATCCAAAGGAAGTCATCGCAGGCGGCGAGCTTCCGATGTGGAGTCCCGACGGCAAGCGCATTGCTTTCACCTTCGGAGGCTGGCGCCTCGCGGATTGGGCTCTCAATCTCGACGACGCTGTCGTCGCGGTTGACGGAAACGTGCAGCGCACATCCGAGCCGTCGGTCATTGTTTCCGGCTACCACGAAGATTTCCCGCCCGCGTGGTCGCCCGACGGAAAATGGATCGCGTTTCACTCCCATCGCTCACACCAGCCAGTCCCTGAATACTCGAGCCCAGGCAGCACCGATGACGTTTATCTTCGCCGCGCCAATGATGTCCACGCCCCCGAAATTCGCCTCACCGATTTTGGTTGGGAAACCGGCCCCGCCTACTGGTCGCCCGATGGCCAGAAATTGCTCTTCCATTCGTGGCAGCGGGGCGGCAAGCCGAGCATTGGCAAACTTTTCGTCCTCACCATGGACACGGAAACTGGCGCCGCTTTGAAAGCGGATATGCTTACTCTCGGGCCGGAGATTCGTAGTGCAGTGTGGAGCGCGTGGTCGCCCGACGGTCAGGAAATCGCCATTGAGGACGATGGCGGTGCGGGTAAGCGCTCTTTGTGGATCGTCCACTCCGATGGCTCCCATCCTCAAAAGCTTCTAGATTACGAAGGCACAACGCATGGCGGACTCGACTGGACACGGGATGGCAAGGCAATCGTTTTCGCCGGGCTCTCGGGCGACCGCGTGCAACTCTTCTCCGAGCGGCGCACCGGCGGTGAGCCACTGCAACTGACTCACGATTCCGGCAACTTGATGCATCCACGCGTCTCCCCCGACGGCCGCTGGATCGCATGCACCCGCATCGTCCAGTCCAAACAAATCTGGCGACGCCCTCTATAGCGCCCGTGTACAGCGCGCGGTCGCTATCAACATGCTTTCACGCTAGCAATATACGTCGAGGTTTAACGAGGTCGAGAATGAAGTCCATGCTTTGCTGTGTACTGCTGATTTCGTGGGTTGATGTTAGTTCGGGCGCACAGAGCCCCTTTGAAGGTGGTTGGAAAATTGATCTGGCCGAGTCTCAATCTTCGACGAGGATTTACACCTATCTGCTGCAAAACAACACGTATCGTTGCACTAGCTGTGATCCGCCGCTCGATATTAAGGCGGATGGCCGAGACCAGAAGATCACCGGAGAGGCCTGCTACGACACCGTCAGCCTCAAAGTGGTAGACGATTGGACGACTGACGAAATTGACAAGCGAAGTGGGAAAACAGTCGGGACTTCAAGGATGACAGTCTCGTCCGACGGGAACTCCGCCACGTTCGAGTCGATGGAGAGTTGTAACGCCAACGGTGATGTGGTCTCTGGGAAGGACATTCTGAGTCGGGTAACCAAAGGGCCGCAGGGAGCACACGCAGTTTCGGGTTCCTGGCGGATCTCGAAGCGTGTGAACCGATCCGAGAATGCGCTGGTCGTAACCTTGAAGCTTGAGGGCGACACCTTCAGCTTCGCCGATCCATCCGGTCAGAGTTACGCGGCGAGGTTGGACGGAACGGAGACGCCTTTCAAGGGGGATCTCAGCAATACCATGGTTTCGGTAAAGCGCATTGGCGAGAACACGATCGAGGAGACTGATAAACACGACGGGAAGGTGGTCGAGGTCACTCGCTTCACGCTCTCCGCTGACGGGAAGACCATGACTGTCTCCATGGAGAGCAAAGTGACAGGAACTACTAGGCAGTTTGTCGCGCATAAACAAAACAGTAAGCCGGTTTGCCTCACGAAGATCCGACCAACCGCCCTTCGAAGAAACACGCCGAAGATTCTGGGTGGATCGTCGGCAAACAGGAAGCTATGCGGTTGATGTCGCAAAACCACCTGCGTAAGCGTCTGACCAATACACCTGTTCGGCAGGCGGGGTTCTGTGCTGAAGTGTCCGGATGACCACAAAAACCGAGTTGTCATTTCCCAGGCGACGTACGCGAGCGGAAGTTCAGTGGTGTCTGAGTTTGTGAGCAGCGGTATGCGCCGCAGCGATTTTTGTCGGAGTCGAGGTTTAAGCTTCAGCACGCTGGATCGGCATCGGGAGAAACGGCGTTGGAAGAGATATCCGGCGTCAGGAAACAGCCAGACCTCTTCTCGATGATATCCGCAGCAAGATCGAGGCAGCGCAGTCCGCTGCTTTGCCTTCCAGCGTACTTAGCAAGGCCTGCCAGTACACGCTCACGCTTTGGAAAAAGCTCACCCGCTTCTTGGGGTATCCCGACTTCGAGCTAAGTACTAACCTGGGCTGCCGATGTGCAACCAATCCTTTCGACCAAGAGCTACCGGACGCATGGAGTTCACCACAAGCTGGACCGAAGGTTGCGGCGATTCTCTCGGTCGTGGAAAGCTGCCGTCGGCTGCAAGTCCCGGTGCGCGATTACTTTTCGATTCTCCCCCGGGCTTGCCGATCTCCCGATCAGGTGCCTTCCAGACCTTACTCCCGCTGTGTGGGTCGCCCGGCATTCATAGACTCAAGCGACCTGGGTATTAGCGTGAAGTGATTTTGCGACCAAAAACATAGTTTCCTGTTTGCCGACCATTGGTAAAACCGTGGGGAATTGGGTGGATTGAGGACTTGAACTTATTTTTTTCATTTATCGCAAAGGGTCGGTGACGGCCATCACCCAAATGTGCGACAAAGAAGCGTATCGCAATCGGCCCGCCCAACGCCGCTTTAGAGTCGCGCAACTCCGCCAAAGGTGGTTCCTGTGGAACAAGTAGCTCATGCCAGATTGTTTTCAGCAGGTAGGTACTATACTAGTTTATCAGTGGCCGATTTGGGTGATGCGGGGCGCCTGGTCGGGCTCGGTCGTGGTTGATCTCATATTGGCCCGACCAGCAAAAAAGGCTGGAGGTTGATGGTGCCGCCTTATCTGGAGGAGCAGACCGCCGGCCGGTCTTGGGGCGTCGGTCGGTGCAATCCCGGTCAATCCCGCTTCTCGGAATCCGTGAGAGCGGCGGGGCGCACGCTCATCCTTTCTGTTATTGCTGTGGCCTCGCTGGTGTCGCGGTCAACCGCAGTGTCGCCAATGAGGGAAGTCCGGCGCGTGCTCATTATTAACGACCTTGGCGTTATCTCGTCACCCGGCTTCAGTGAAGTCAATCAGGCAGTCCTCACTGGTCTACAAAAATCTCCGTACCGGATCGAGCTCTATGAGGAGAGCCTGGATCTCACCCTATTCCCGGACCGAGTTTCCCAAGACAGGTTTCGAGAAGAGATTATTCAAAAATACTCAGCCCGCAAGCCCGACGTGATCATTGCCGCTGGGCCAGGGTCCCTGAAGTTCATCGCCAACCAGTACGACAAGTTCCAGGGTACCCCAATTATCTTCTGCGCAATTTGGGGTGGAATTCCGGACCAGCTAAGGCACGGCATGCCTCTTACTGGTGTTTTGGCCCAGTTACATCCCGAGGAAACCCTGAATGCGGCGTTGCACTTGCTGCCCAGCACCAAGCACGTCGTAGTCGTCGGTGGAGTTGGTAAGTTTGACGAAGGATTCGAAGCCATCGCTAAGCAGAGTTTCCCCAACTACGAATCGAAGCTTGAATTCACGTATCTTTTCGACTTGACCATGCCCGCACTGCTTGAGAGGCTCAAGCATCTACCCAGCGATACGATTGTTTATCACACTGCAATCTCGCAAGATGCAGCGGGAGACTACTTTATCGATTCAGCTCAATCGATACCGATGGTG
This sequence comes from uncultured Acidobacteriaceae bacterium, assembly GCA_963714225.1. GTDB lineage: Bacteria > Acidobacteriota > Terriglobia > Terriglobales > Acidobacteriaceae > Sulfotelmatobacter. The sequence goes on from CAVQNY010000003.1 coordinate 177,714, forward strand.
GCCAGTGCAGCGAATGCTCCTGTCTTTGTAATGGACGATGTGGATCTTAGGGCAGGAACAGTGGGTGGCGATCTGGTGAACTGGGCCGACGACGGTCGCATCGCCGCAGAGATGGCTGCGCGGGTTCTCAACGGCGAGAAGCCCCAGGACATCCCCGTCGTCACGAGCAACCACGCCTACATGTTCGACTGGCGGGCACTCAAGCGCTGGGGGGTGAACGAAAAGAACCTTCCCCCCGGCAGCACTGTCCTGAATCGGCAGCTGACGGTCTGGGAATCCTACAAGTGGTACATCATTAGCGGGATTGCTCTGATCTTATTGGAGGCGTTGCTGATTGGCGGACTGGTGTGGCAGCGAGCTGAGCTCAAAGGCAGCGAAGAGAGGCATCGCGTCATTGTCGAAGCAGCCAGCGACGCAGTGATCAGCATGGATGAAAATGGCGGCATCCTGCTGGCTAACCCCGCCACGGCGAGAATCTTTGGTCATGACCCGGTCGAGTTGATCGGGAAACCCCTGACCGTACTCATGCCGGAATTCATGCGGAAGCTGCACCAGGCCGGGTTCAGGCGATATTTGGCGACCGGAGAGCGGCATCTCAATTGGCAAACTGAAGTTATCGCGCTGCGCAACAATGGTCAGGAGTTCCCCGCGGAAGTGTCATTCGGAGAGATAACCAGTAGCGGGCACAAGGGGTTTACCGGCTTTGTCCGTGATATCAGCGAAAAGAAGCGCGCCGAAGATGAACTGCGAAGCCAGAAGGAGGTTTTTCAGAAGATATTCGAGAATATCCCCGTGATGATAGCCTTCTTCGACGCGGATGGCCGCATTGAACTGGTGAATCCAGAATGGCAGCACACGGCAGGTTGGACACTGAAAGAAATACGGGAACACAATCTGGACTTATTTGTCGAGCTTTACCCCGATCCGCAGGATCGCCAAATGGCCCGCGATTATGCTGCCGCGCCGCCTGGTGAATGGACCGAATTTAAAGTAAGAACAAGGGACGGGCGGGTCATCGACACGTCCGCTTATTCCGTGCGTCTTTCCGACGGGTCGACCCTTGGCATCGCGCGAGACATCACGGAACGAAAGCGGGCAGAGGCAGAATTACGAGAGAGTGAGGCACGCTTTCGCCTGGTGGCCGATAGTGCTCCGGTGATGATCTGGATGTCGGGGACGGACAAGCTGTGTACCTACTTCAACAAGCCCTGGCTGGACTTCACCGGCAGATCCATTGAGCGCGAGCTGGGCAATGGTTGGGCGGAGGGAGTCGATCCTGAGGATTTGCAGAGATGCCTAGATACATACACGCAGGCCTTTGATCGCCGAGAGACATTCCGGATGGAGTATCGCCTCCGACGGCACGACGGCGAATTTCGATTGGTTTCCGATATTGGGGTTCCACGATTCAATCCGGATGGGTCTTTTGCTGGTTACATTGGCTCGTGTATTGACGTGACCGAGCAGAGGCGGGCCGAAGAGCATTTGCGTCGGGCACAGGAGGATCTCGCCCGCGTGTCCCGCGTGGTTGCGATGGGAGAGCTGGCCGCTGCCATTGCTCATGAGGTCAACCAGCCGCTTGGGGCTGTGGTCACGAATGCAAGTGCATCGCTGCGCTGGTTGGCTGGGCAACCCCCTAATCTGGGGGAGGCTCGGGAAGCCATCGACAGGACCGTCCGGGAGGCGAATCGAGCAAGCGAAGTCATCGTGAGAATTCGCGCACTGTTCCAAAAGGTCCCGCCTCGGATGGAGCAACTTGATGTGAATGTCGTTATCCGGGAAGTACTGACTCTGGCCGGCAACGAACTTCTGCGCAGTGGTATTGCGGTTCAAACAGATCTGGCGCCGGATCTTCCCAATGTGTTCGGGGATCGCGTTCAATTACAGCAGGTTCTGTTGAACTTGATTCTGAACGGCATCGATGCGATGAGAACGATTACCCATCGACCGCGGGAGTTACGCATCAAGTCTGCAAAGAACCCGGATGGTGTGCTGATCCAGGTTCATGATTCGGGAGATGGAGTCAATCTCGAACAAGCAAACCAAATCTTTGAGCCATTCTTCACCACCAAGCCCCAAGGTATTGGTATAGGACTCTCGGTGGGCCGTTCCATCGTCGAGGCTCATGGCGGCCGTTTGTGGTTCACGCCGGGGCCTTCACACGGGGTAGTTTTTCAATTCACTATACCAAAGGCAGACACGTCAGATGAGCGAGCCGCCTAGTATCGTGTTCGTCGTGGATGACGATGTATCGATGCGCGATGCGCTTAGGAGCTTGATCCGCTCGGTGGGCCTAAGAGTCGAGCTCTTCGGATCGCCGCGCGAATTTTTGCAAGCGAAGCGACCAGATGCGCCGAGTTGCCTGGTCCTCGATGTCAGGCTACCTGGGGAGAGCGGGCTGGATCTTCAGCGCGAGTTAGCTGATGCCAACATCCACATTCCGATCATCTTTATCACGGGCCATGGCGATATCCCCATGTCGGTAAAGGCCATGAAAGCGGGAGCCGTAGAATTCCTCACTAAGCCATTCCGCGACCAGGATCTGCTGGATGCCATTAAATTGGCGTTGGAGCGGGACCGCGCCGGGCGACAACGCCAGGCCGAGACCGCAATGCTCCGGGAGCGTCTCGAATTGCTGACACCGCGCGAGCGTGAAGTGCTACCCTTGGTAGTTTCGGGTCTGCTCAGTAAGCAGGTCGCCGCCGAAATTGGGACCAGTGAAGCCACCGTAAAGGTCCATCGTAGCCAACTCATGAGGAAGATGGGTGCCGATTCACTGCCAGAGCTGGTAAGGATGGCTGAGAAAATTGGCATCTCCGGTTCAAGGTGATAAACTTCAAGGCGATAAACCTTCGTTGAGCCAACCTTTACTAAAGTAAAGAAATCTTTGCCAACGCACAATGGAATTGGCCACTGTCCCCATGTACTTTTGATTTTGCCGCACGAGGCTCTTCCGTTACTCCGGGTCTTCATACCCGAGCAATCTTTCGATTCAACATGCCAAAGGCAGCCGACTTTCATGACGGAGCAGCCGCCCATCGTGTTCGTCGTGGATGACGATGTATCGATCCGCGATGCGCTTAAGAGCTTGATCCGCTCGGTGGGCCTAAGAGTCGAGCTCTTCGGATCGCCGCGCGAATTTTTGCAAGCGAAGCGACCAGATGCGCCGAGTTGCCTGGTCCTCGATGTCAGGCTACCTGGGGAGAGCGGGCTGGATCTTCAGCGCGAGTTAGCTAATGCCAACATCCACATTCCGATTATCTTTATCACGGGCCATGGCGATATCCCCATGTCAGTGCAGGCCAAGAAGGCGGGAGCGGTTGAATTCCTCACCAAGCCCTTCCGCGATCAGGATCTGTTGGATGCCATTCAGCAAGCGCTGGAGCGAGACAAGACCAGACGCTTACAAGAGGCAGAAGTTGCAAAGCTGCGGGAGCGCTATGAATCGCTCACGTCTCGCGAACGGGATGTGCTGCCTCTGGTCGTTTCCGGCCTACTCAACAAACAAATAGCCGGCGAAATTGGAACCAGCGAGGCAACGGCGAAACTTCATCGCAGCCAACTCATGCGAAAGATGGGTGCCGAATCTTTAGCTGAACTGGTGAGAATGTCTGAAAAGTTGGGGGACTTCTCGACAGGTCAAAAAAGATCGTGACCCACGACTGGTCTCGATTGCGCATGTCTGTGGCTCCTGACGCCAGATAGACCCGTATGGCTGGACCCAATCCAAACACGATTTACATCCGCTCCAGGACACACACCAGCTGGGCCAATTTGTTCGCATCAAAATCACGATGTACTTCGACCCGGCGCCCGCCCGACAACACAACGGCCAACCCGCAGCTCGGTTCGTATTCCGCCCGTGATTTCTTGGCAGTCAATTCCACTGGCACCAACCCGCCGCCTGCGGGAGCGTTTCTCGTCTTCCGCTTCCACCGCCGCTTCTTCAGATGGCGATCCAGCGTGCCGAAGCTCAAACCCCGACTGCGACAAAACTCGCTCCGCCGCATGCCGCTGCTCATAAACTCTGCCACTAACTGGGGGTTCGCACGCGATCGGCGTTGCTGACGGGAAGAAGGACGGACTTTGGCGGCCGAGCAGGAAGCTCGCGATAGACGCCATGATCATCACTCGGACATAGGAATGTCTAAACTATCGGAACGATTTCTATTGTTCTTACCAGCGGTAGCCGCGCGCCAGTTTGCTGATCGCTTTGAACGTTTTTGAGCAACGATAACAAACGGACTTTTATTCTCTCTCCTTGGCCGGTTTCTGAGAAACTGACTGCGCAGGCTCTGGCCACGCACGGCCCACCGGTTGCGCCGCGCTTCCGACCGGCGGCATTACTGCTGGTTTGGGCGTGAAATAATGCACCGTCACATCATCTCCGATGTAAGCGACCTGACTCCCCCCGACCCGCCGCCGCGGTGCAGGTTTGGACGTGAAATAGCGGATCGTAACATCTTCTCCGACGTAGTCGACTTCATTCTCCCCCACCCGCACCCGCTGAAGCGTGGTCTTAGCAGGTCGCACCTCTTTCACTGGAACTGGCAGGGGCCGGACCGCGGACGTGCCTTTCGTCGACGCCGGCATTGCTTTCGCGGCTTGGAAGCGTACTTGCTCCTCGATGGGTGTCGATCTCTCGAGCGCTGGCGATCGCAACGGCGAAGCCGGGCCGCGACCGCTGTAGGCGATCCAGCAAGCTATCGCGAACACGGTCACAACTGCCGCCAGGGCCACGTTCCACCGGACCTTGTGCCAGGGAACGCGCTTCGCTCGCTGGATCATTGTCGCCAGCACGGCGGGCTGCCTGAGTACCGGCAACTCCCCGCGCCCTGCCACGTCGGTCCAGCGAGGCTGATAGATCGCACGCTTGTTTGCTGGGTCCGGCATACATGCACCATCGTTGGGTAACTTCTCCCTTTGAGGAGTAATATGCTCTATGGCGCGCGGGATGGTTGGCGGTTCCGTTGTCAGTTTTTCTCCCTGTTTTAGCTGAGCGGCATGGGACATCGCCTCCCCGATCAGTTCGGCCATCAATCGATAGGTGCGAACCTCGCGCCCCTGGAAGTTGTGCGCTTCGCAGAACAGAACCTCCAGCACTCCCGCCACCGCGCGGTCGTGATAAATCGGCAAAATTAAGAGGGACTTGGCTCCGAACTGCCGGCAAATCGCCGCTTCAATCCGTGTGTCTGTCTGGGTATTCTCGACACGGAGAATCTCGCGGCTCGCCTTGGTGTCTGCTGAGACAGTCAGTGAGGCCGCGACTTGCCGCCCTATATAAGTGGCGGCACTTCCGCTCCCGGCCCGGTAAACGAGATGATCTCCTTTCAACAGACCGATGGCGACTCCAGTGGCGTTGGCCACGTTGCGCGCAGAGTCAACGATCAGATGCATTGCACCATCCACGTCGAGATCCCCCCTCGTGATCAACTGTTGGACTTCCACAATGAGGGAGAGCGATCGACTGTCCATCTGACTCTCCTGCACCGCAAATGCACTGGCCAAAAGCTGCTGGAAAGATTCGCGATCGAGGCTGGAATGGGTACTCATGTCCGTGGATTCTGGGGCTTATTGCTAGGTTGGTCTTGGCGAGCGAACAGGCCGAACCAGCTTCGCAGCCCGGCAACCGCAGTCTCTCATCGATTCGGATGCACTGTCAATAGCGCGATCCGCAAAGTCCGCAAAGGGCGCTTTTCTTTGAGAAAGCGTTGGAGGTTGACGCGGCAGATGGTCGCGGCGGCGGCATCAAAGCGATGGCGCATGTGGATTTTTTGGCGCACCTGCTCCACGAATTCCTTGAGCGCTTTGGGCTTGCCGTCAATCAATACGGAGGTCTGATACTGCGAGTGCAGGTGTTTGCCGTCGGCGCAATGACAGGTGGGTTCGCCGCAGGCACGTTGGCCTTCGACAAAAGAGCCGGGCAGCATTTCGCGGAGAGCCCCGAGGCTGCGGATGAGTTTGCCGCGCAGTTCCAGGTAATCGACAATGCGGAAGTAATCCGGCAGGCTTTTGGAAGTTAGAAGGTCTTTACCTCAGAACACCATTGTTTCCGGATTGCCCATCCGCACCCAGTCGGAACCGCCGAGTTTCTGAAGACGGAGCCGGTCACTGATCACCATCGTAACCTTATCCTCAGTTCGAGCCAACCCTATAATTTCGGCTGTGACCGACTCATCGAAAGCCGGCGTGGCCGTAGTCGCCATCTTCGGTCTTGCCTTCCTCGGCTTTGGTGTACTCATTGGCGCAATTATGTTTACGGCGCGGGGTCCGGCACAAAGCAACCTCGCTGTGACCCTGGTTTTTTGCTCAATCTTCGCGGTCATGGGCGGCGGACTGATGGCGATGGCCGTGCAGATGAATCGCAAGATCAACGAGCAGATTGAGGTGGAGCAGCAGAGTCCCGGCTCGCCGTGGTTGTGGCGTAAGGATTGGGCGGCCAGCCGGGCTAACGGCACGAACAGCCAGACAGCGATTGGCCTCGGCCTGTTCGCCGGCTTGTGGAACCTGATCGCAATTACGGTCGCGGCAGGCTCCCTTCCGCAATACTTTCGCACTTCCGATCCCAGATATCTCGGTCCTTTGTTGTTCGTCGCCGCGGGTCTGGTGCTGGCTTTCTTCCCGGTGCGCGCCGCCATCCGCCGCGAACGTTTTGGCAAGACCTGCTTTCAGTTTGCCTCACTTCCCTTTTCTCCAGGCAAAACGCTGCGCGGCTCCATCCACCTGCGCTTCAAAACCACTACCAGACACGGCATCAAACTGCGTCTGTCCTGCGTGCGGCAGATCGTGACTGGCGGGGGAAAGAATCGTTCCACAAGTAAAGTGGTTCTGTGGCAAAGCGACAAGAATTTATCCGAGCAATCGATCACGCCTGGCCCGCTAGGCGATGCCGCCATTCCGGTGGACTTCACCATCCCCAGCGACGCGTACGAAACCAATCGGGATGATCCGCGAGACCAGGTGCTGTGGATGGTGCATGCCGAAGCAGACACGCCCGGTGTCAGTTTTTCCGACGACTTTGAAGTACCTGTGTTTCGCCTGACGCCGCAGCCCGAGACGGCGGGCAGTTTCGGTGATCCCGATACAACAGCATCAGCCGGCTTTCAGAGCGATGCGGAGGACGTGCCGCCGCCGGACAATCCGAAGGTTGTGGTGAGGGCCGGCGCAAATGGCGGCACGGAATTTTATTTTCCGATGTTTCGCAATCCTGTCCGCGTCCTCGTTCTGACACTGTTTACAGTGGTGTGGACCGTCGTCGTTTATTTTCTGTGGCACTCGCAGGCGCCGGTATTCTTCGCGGTCGTGTTCGGCCTGTTTGAGGTGCCGCTGGTCTATGGGCTCTTGCAATCGGCGCTAGGGTCGTCGCGCATCGAGTCAGGCAACGGCAAAATTGTTTTGTCGCGAACATTTGTGGGGATTGGAACGACCCGTGAAATCCCCTACTCCGAGGTCACCCAGATTCTGGCTGCGACAACAGCCCAAAACACGCCACCTTCCTTCTCGCTTCGTTTGCAGACCAAGAGCGGCCAGAAAATAACTCTGGCCGATTCGATCGACGATCGCCAGGAAGCGCGCTGGGCGGCCGCGCAACTGGAAAAGCTAGTGGGCCTGAAGCTCGACGCGCACGTTCAAGTGGACATGGGCTTGGGAGGATATGGGCCGCCGCCGCAACGCGGAATGTCCGCGCCGCAAGCCTCGCCTTCAGCTCGTGTGGCTCTCGTGCTGGGAGTTGCCGTTCTTGCCGGCTTGTTTGCGTTCGCCTTCTTCATTCGATCTTCTTCCTTGAAGAAGGGTGCGCCGCGCCCACGCGCCCGTGGAGTAATGTCGACGAAGTCCCCGGTACAGAACTATTCAGCATTGACTGACACCGATGTGCAACGTCTGCAAGGAATGTCTGAGCAGGCGCAAGCGGAGGAACTTCTGGAACGAGCCATCCGGCACGATGCACGAGCACTGGACTTGTTCGAACAGAATATTGGCATTTGGCTTGGTGACATCAAGCTCACAGAGCATATGAAGCAGCTGGAAGGGCGTTCGCGGTTTTCTACGGACCTGCGCGTGCGCTATGCCAATGCCGATCTCAACCTTGCGATGGACGGCTGGTCGAAGACCGACAACTCGGTCGACCTGCTCACAGCCAAGGCCGAATCGGACCCCGGCTCTCGCCCAGCCGCGGTTTACTTCATGGGAATGATGGCTGGTCGGGGAGTCGGCTACGATCGCATCTACCCGGTCCTGGTTGAGTACGCCCGCAACGACCCTAACGCCACTGTGCGCCAATGGGCCGTCGAAGGAATGCGTTATTTAGGAACCGACGAAGCCCTCGACGTACTTTTTGAATCGTTTACTCACGATCCGTCCGACGCAGTACGCAACCGCGCCGGCTGCAATATCTCCGACTGCGGCAATTTCATGCGTAAGCAGCGCATGCGAATGGCTCCGAAGTTCATCGAACTGGTAGAAGATCCTCAGACCACCCCGTTGATGCGCAACTGGAGTTTCATGGCTCTGCGCGAGATCACCGACGAAAGCCTGCCCGCCGACGCGGCCGCCTGGCGGGACTGGTACACGCAGCACGGCGCGGAGAAAATGGCCGAGTGCGAGCAGATGGATTGGTGGAAAGTCCGCGGCGACGAATAGTCTGCCGCCAGTTCACCGAATTTCTACTGCCGCCGATTTTTCTGCATCGCGCAATCAGGTAACTCCGGAATATTGTTCGCCGCCGGAAAGGGGTCTAATCCCGTATTTTCGTAGCGGCTCATTCGACTGCACAGTCGGGCTAACTTGCTTCCACTTGGATTCGCCCTTTCCCAGGATGGCGAGGCTTCAATTGTGATCGGCTAACCGGAAGGAATTCTTCTTAGGTTAGATGGGATGAGAAGGTCGACCCCCGATCACGGATCGCGTTAAGCTACCAGTGATCAACGCACTCTATGGTGCAATCACAGTGGATAAGGAGATCGACCTTGAAGAAGCATAACAATTCTGGAAAGAAGAGTGAACCGACAACGAAGCGGGTGAAGCCGCGGGGTCCGGTGCGGCGAGATACGAAGGAAGTGCTGGCGGAACTGGTAGGAAAACTGAAGGAAAAGCTGGATCCGAAAAAGCTCGCAGCAACGAGCGCCGGAGAAAAGCATAAGCGAGGCGAGCTTCGCCCCAACTCGATCGTCTGACGGTGGGTGTGGATCTGGGGGACCAATGGAGCAACTACTGCATTCTGGGTCTAGAGGGGGAGACGCTGGCGGAGGGACAGTTACGTACGACGCAGGAGGACCTTGCCGAATTCTTTCAGGCATTGAATGCAGCTCGAGTGGTTTTCGAGGTGGGAACACACTCACCATGGGTGCAGGAAGTGATCGGCGGTTGCGGACATGAAGTGCTGGTGGCCAATCCGCGGATGATGGATGGGTCGAAGCGTCGCAAGCGGAAGAATGATCGGATCGATGCCAACAAGTTGGCGCGATTGGGGCGAGTGGATCCGCAATCGTTGCACCCGATCCGGCACCGCAGTCGGGAAGTGCGGCAAGATCTGGCGGTATTACGAGCCCGAGACGCGTTGGTGGCGGCGCGGACGGAGCTGATCAACGCCACGCGAGGACTGGTGAAGAGTATGGGCACACGGCTTCCCAAATGTTCTAGTCCGAGCTTCGCGGAAAAGGTGGAGGGGACGATTCCCGCCGAGCTTCGCGACGCACTATCGCCGCTGGTGCGCATGGCGGGGGCGTTGAGTGATTGCATCCAGGAATATGACGAGAAGATTGAAAAGTTGGCCGCGAGAAGTATGGACATACGGCGTTATTGCGGCAGGTGAAAGGGGTAGGACCGATCACGTCGCTGGCCTACGTATTGACCTTGGAGAATCCGGATCGATTCGTGAAGAGTCGAGATGTGGGGCCGTATCTGGGATTAGTACCGAAGCAGGAGGATTCCGGGGAGAGACAGCCGCAATTAGGAATCAGCAAAACGGGCGACACGATGGTGCGCAAGCTGCTGGTGGGGAGTGCGCACTATATTTTGGGGCCGTTCGGACCGGACACGGACTTACGACGGTATGGGCTGCGGCTCTGCGAGCGTGGTGGGAAGAATGCGAAGAAGAGAGCGGCGGTAGCGGTAGCGCGGAAGCTCGCCGTCTTACTGCACTGTCTCTGGGTGAGTGGAGAAGCTGTGACTTGGAAATCGGTTGAAGTGACTGTGCGGCGAAGAAGATCTCGACCGGACCTCATCTCCCATGATGAGTACCCTAGGAGCTACAGCGGGAAGGCAACGACCTGTCGAAAGCGCTCTGACAACGTACCTGCGATCGAAAGATCGGCATCGAAACCGCGAGGTGACGATGCATCTGCCAGCATCGAGGCGGTGAGGGCCCAGGGTTGATAGCACGGTGAGCATATGCAAATTCTCGAAAGCGTCGTCACTCACACGAAGCCGAAGATGCTTACAGGCTTCTCTTGCAGTGGGTACGGAGGTTCTTCTCTATTCCGTCATGGGCGACCAGCACTGCCGGCGCAAAGAGAGCACCTACTCTATCGTGTCACCTCCACGGAACAAGGTAAGCCCGTATCGCTCCCCGCAAGGGGAAGATCAACCGTAAGGCGGATCGATGGCGGTGCGGGTATCGGAATTGCGAGGAAGCGAATGCTGCCCTGTAATAGGGCAGATAGGGGTTGCGTCGGCTTGATGGGACAAGATTACCTCACCGGAAACGGAGCTGACTTCGCGATGGTGTTCAAACTCGAGAACACTTGTGGAACCGATGTAGGAAGCAAAGCAAATGATGGCGGCGCAAGCTGCTGGTGCAGCTTCCCACGCGATGGTGGCTTCCTCCACCGCCGTGTGAGTTGGCCGCAGGTCAGTATCGAGAAGGCCTTATTTGATGTTGAATAAGGCCGCGTCCTCGTTTTTCAGGGGGGCGTTATCGAATGCTCGAGCTGGATGACGGGAAACTGTCAAGTCCGGTTCTTAGAGGGCTGGCCCCCAGCAATGGGGGCCGGCCACTCGGCTATATGAACCGCTGCGCCAGGGCACGTCCGCGACGATAGCGCCGGCGGTGGCTGCCGAACGACAAGGTGAGCCCCAGCGTGAAACACGCCCTCGAAACCGACAGAGGACGAGGCCGAGAGATTGCTGTAGAAGGCAAGAGCAAGGGAGCAGAGATGAGTTGATGGCGCAATAACCGAGAGCTATCTGGAAAGTTTGGTAAGCGACGACATCCACCGCCTTGTTCGGGTGACTGCGTGTAAGCGCTCGGTCCAAAAGACCGCTAGTTAGATGATAGCAGCACCCAACAATCCCAGGTTCGTCACGGAGGTGATGAACCTGGGCTTATGATCGAACCCCAACTTGCACCGGGCCCAGACGGCCCATTTAGAGTGCGGATAGAAGCACGGCAACGGTGGTTGGAGTCGGCCAGAGTTTCTCGAAGACTTGGTTCCAAGCGGATCCATCATGTTCTGCGACCGAAATGAAAAAGATGATGATGGCGAATGTCAAAGGGCAGCGGAGATTGGCTGCCGACAAGGGTGCTCCAGAAAAGCGGAACCCCCTCAACTAAGGAACGAAGCTCCACTGAACTGCGTTTCGCTTCGTTCCGAGCTCGATTGTGAAGTGCGTTGCGAGGCTGTCAAGGGTCAAGATGAACGCCGCCATTCAGCGGCGCCCTTGACAGCCTCGCAACGCACCAGCCGAGGTCTATGCAGCACGGAAGAAAACTAGCAAGGTTTCGCGAGAAGACAGACAAAAGGGGGATGCTGTGGGTCGTCCGAGTTGCCAATCGTCGCTCCTGAGCGATCCTAACGCAAACTTTTCTGTGAAAATGTGGCGGAGGTAAACATAAGGAGGGCCGCCACGTCGGCCTTGACTTTTTATGATTCTCATAGAGCGCTTATGGGGCACCGACCTGGGCGTCGCCCCCTTGCTGTCTTTACTTCTTTGGCCTCTCGCCCTTCGGTGCCGTCTCGCCCACGAGCACCTCATCGATCCACTGCAGCGTCCGTTTTCCGGGATTTAGGTGCATAGGGAAAAGAAACGTGGGAAATGTCGGAAAACAAGGTATACCCGACTGACCACCCCGAGCGCGAATTTCTCGGGCAATGGATTCACTCACTTGCGGGTGTTGCGTAAAAAGCCTTTTTGACCACGACTTCGCAAGCCCAAGAAAACAATGAAATGGCGGTTTTTGCACCTGCCCGCATGCTGTCGCATGTCGTTCTCATTGACCCGCCCACGATTGCGGCTTAACATTCCCGACAATGGACGCATCCTCCCAGTTTGTGGGGCAGACCATCTCCCACTACCGCATTGCGGTTACTGAATCTGCCACGGCCATGTGTCGAGTCCATCATTCTATATTTGTGCCACGGATCGCCGTCTTTGCGCTTCTCGTACTGATTCTGAGCGGTTGCTATAGTGGTACGCGCCCACCCCACGTTGGCAAGGTGGCTCCCGATTTCAGCGTCCAAGATTCCGACCACAAAGTTAGCCTCAGTGACTTTCGCGGGAAAATTGTGGTCTTAAACTTCTGGGCCACTTTTTGTCCACCTTGCGTTGATGAGATGCCTTCTCTGGTGCAAATAGATCGTACCCGTCCGGCAAACACACGGTTGACGGCGGGCGGGAAGCGAGTTTAGAGATTGTCAGGCCTGTGTTCGCGAGTGGATCCAAGCTGTGGGTGTGAGTTCGGGGACGCGCTGGATGGGCGTGTTGGCGAGCCCCGGGAGGATGGTGCCGAGGTAGTCGCGCACCGGGATCTTGAGCCGGCGGCAGCTTTCAACCACCGACAGGATGGCGCCACACGCGGCCCAGCCTGCTCGCTGCCGATGTGGATCCAGTTCTTGCGGCCGATCGCCACCGGACGCATGGAGTTCTCGGCCAGGTTGTTCGATAGTTCCAGTTGCGGATGATCGAGGAAGCAGGCCAGCTTCTTCCACAGCGCCAGCGTGTAACTGCACGCTTTGCCTACCGCGCTCTCGGGCAACACCGTCTTGCTGGTTGCCAGGATGTGTTCCCGCATCTGATCGAGCAGAGACGGAGCTTTCTCCTGGCGCAGCCGATGCCGCGCGGCGTGATCCATCTGCGCCTCGCTGGCTTCGCGGTCGATGGCGAATAACTCATCCATCAGCTTGACGGCATGTATCGACGCAGCATCCTGCCGGTTGAGTTTTACGGCATCCACAAAGCGCCTTCGCGGATGAGCCCAGCAGGCCGCGTGCACCATCTTCGGCCCACCGATGCCACGCTCGTAGGCGATGTAATCATCGGTTTGCAGAATTCCCTCGAACTGACCCAGAAACCGCGCCGGGCCTTCGCGGCCCCGGCTCATGCGAAAATCGAAGATCGTCGCCCCGCCCGGTGTCCCGTACTGCCATAAGTACGCCTGATGATTCTTGCCGCGCTTATCATGCGTCTGCACATCCACCGGCGTCTCATCGGCCTGGATGTAACTACCGGCCAGCAGCTCCTTGCGCATGGCGCCCACCACTGGCTCGAGCATCTCGCCGACTCTCATTACCCAGCCGCACATCGTCGCCCGGCTGATGTCCACGCCGGCCTCGCGCAGCAGAATCGCGCTCTGGCGGTAGAGAGGACTGTGATCAGCGTATTTGCTCACGATGGTGTCGATGATGATTTGATCGGAAACCAGACTCTTGTCGATGATTCGTACCGGCAGCGGAGCGGCCTCCACGCCTTGTTCTTCACACTGCTTTTGCTTGCAAGCCCGCTTCTCGCGCTTGGTCACTTCCACGTAGTACTCGGCCCGCTTCACCTTGAGAACTTCGCTCTCTTCGTAGCCGATCACCACGGTTTGTTTTCCGCAGTTGCCGCACACGCACTGCTCCGGCGTGCAGGCCATGATCTTCCACCCGGGGAAGATCGGCAGGCAGCGTCTGCCGGCCGGGATGCGGACGCCGCTTCCTTTTTTTCTCGTCGTCTCCAGCCGCGGGCAACGGCTCGCGTTCGCTCTCCGCCGCGACCTCTTGCCTTGAAACCCCAGGCTCTCTTCCAGCAACTCGAGCTGGAGATCGCTCAACTTCTCACTCCCCGGTCCGTACTTGGCGATCCGCCGCAGACGCAAATGTTCTTCCAGCACCTGGATCTTCAGCCGCGCATACTGTAACTCGCTCCTGGTTGTATCTAACTGCTTCGACGCCGCCCCCAACTGCTCTGCATAAGTCGCAACCCGGTCGCTCAGGGTGGCAAACAAAGCCTGGGGAAGTTGCTCCTTCAGTTGTTCGAGAAGTTCGGCGGGGAAACAAGGCTCAGCGCCAGCATCGGGTATCGCGGCAGCCGGTGGAGTCGCACTCACGATGCTTCTTTGATAACAGATCTGGCTGTGGATAAGTTAACGAAATCGCCAGTGTTTATGCTGGCATTCGTAACTTATCGGATTCTTCCATGAGCGGCTTGCGATACCATTTCCGCCGCCGCGTCTCGCTCAAATCAATGCCCCCCAACAACAGCGCCAGTTCCTCGTGGCTCAGTACGATCTTCGTGGCCGAAGTCTCTGCCCCCGGCCAGCCAAACCTTCCGCCGTCCAATTTTTTTGAGCATATCCATAACCCGCTATGGTCATACACCAACAGCTTCAGACGATTGCGCCGCGCATTGGTGAACAGGAAAACGTGGCCGCTCTCGGGATCGCAGCCCAGATGGTCGCGCACCAAACCGTACAAACCATTAAATCCTTTGCGCATGTCCGTGGCTCCGGTGGCCACGTAGATCCGCGTCGCTGGCCCAAATCCGAACATCGCCCTATCCCTTGTCCAACACCGTCAGCAGGCGCTCCAGTGTGGCCGCATCGAAGCCCCGGTTCACTTCGATCCTGAGTCCGCTGGTCAACCCCACCACCAACCCGCTGCTGGTGCTCGCCGGTCTCCCGCTCGCTGTCCTTATCTCTACCGCCAACAATCGATTGCCTGCCCTGCTTCCTTGATCCTGGGCACGTTGTTTTCTCAGATAACGATCGAGACTACTTCGCGAGATCCCTCGACTGCCGCAGAATTCAATCTGTGGCATGCCGCTAATTGCAAACTCCGACACAATCTGCCGAATCTCTTCCCGTGTCCGTCGTTTTGTCCTGGCTACGTTCGTCTGATGATCCATAGCCGCATTTCAGCACGGGCTCTGCGGCTTGGCTAGGTGGGGCAAACGTTACAATAGATCAGCGGTTGAAGGACAAGGGCATCGCCGTGCTCGGCATTAGCATCGACGTGGACGCCGATGCCTATCACAGGTTCCTGAAGGACTATAAAGTTGGCTTTGTCACCGTGCGCGATCCGGAGCAAAAGAGTGCCACTCTCTATGGAACCCACGGTTGGCCGGAAACCTATATCATCGACCGCAATGGAATCGTTCGGCGCAAGTTCATTGGCCCGGTCGACTGGAGCCAGACCGAAATCGTAGAATTCCTCACCAAACTCTGATCGCTGTGTCGCACGTGCGAACGCGCTGCGAGCGGGAACTTCGCAGGATGCGCATGCGGACGCTGCCCACGTCCTGGCGCTGGCGGCTCACAAGGATTTCCTCACCCTCTGGAAAGACGCCGACAAGCCTGCGTCTGAAATCCCCGTATTGTATGCAGCCCCGACGGACGAGGCGTAAACTGTCCCCACCGTGGGTTTGGCCCGTGCAAGATTGGGAGCGCACGCTGTAAGAGAATCTAACTGCTGATTTGCGGCGACTTAAGGGGCCTCCCAAACGGGCAGAGGAGATTGTTCGTTATGACCTCTGCAAGCGCGGCTTTAACTGGCTCCTACGACTACACCGAAGTGGCGCGCTCAGTGTTGATCGCCATCTTCGCGTCCTACGCCGCTCTCGACCTTGCGGGACGCGTAACGGCCGCACGCGGCCGAGTTCGCCTGGCATGGTTGAGCGGTGGCGCCATTGCGATGGGCACCGGTATCTGGGCGATGCACTTTAAGGGGATGTTGGCCTTCCATCTTCCCGTACCCGTCGAGTATCACTGGCCGACAGTTCTGGCCTCACTCCTGGTGGCCGTCCTTGTATCCGCTGTTGCGCTATATGTGTCAAGCCGCCACAAAATGGATCCCGTTGAGGCCTTCACCGGTAGCGTATGTATGGGCGCGGGCATCGCCGGCATGCACTACATCGGCATGGCGGCAATGAGATTACCGGCCATTGCCCGTTACTCCCCCCTTCTAGTGACGTGTTCCATCTTGCTCGCAATCTCGTTTTCTCTAGTGGCGTTATGTATGGCGTTTGGTCTACGCGAGGAGACCAGATGGAGTGTTCCGCGAAGGCTGGGCAGCGCTACCGTGATGGGAGTCGCTGTCTCGGCGATGCATTATACCGGAATGGCGGCCGCAACTTTCATCCCAGCTTCGCCTCCGGACCTTGCCCACGCCGTGAGCATTCCTCCGGCTGGCAACTCTGGAGTTGTCCTTGTTGCCTTCATCGTGCTTGTGGCGGCCGCCACAACATCATCTGTGGACCGGCGCCGCAGTGAAGACCGCCTCCGCCTTGTCATTGACACAATCCCGCAGCAGATATGGAGCACCTCACCTGATGGCTCACCGGATTTCTTCAATGCGCAATTGCGCTCCTATGCGGGCCTCACCCAAGAAGAACTGCAGGGCGAGGGTTGGCAGCGCATGCTGCATCCCGATGATCAGGAGCGGGTCGTGAAAGCCTGGCGCGAGTCGGTGACGAATGGGACGCCCTTCGAGCAGGAAGTGCGGCGGCGTGGAACCGACGGGCAGTACCGCTGGTTTTTATCGCGTGCCGTGCTCCTGAGAGATTCTGAAGGACGCATCGTCAGATGGTACGGTTCGAGTACGGATATCGAGGATCGAAAGCGGGCCGAAGATGCCGTACGGCGGAGCGAAGAACACCTCCGCCTTGTGATCGATACAGCTCCCGCAATGCTACACAGCGCTCGTCCCGACGGCTATGTCGATTTCTTTAACAGGCGCTGGGTGGAGTATGTGGGCGTTTCTTTGGAAGACATTCGTGCATGGGGTTGGGCGAGTGTAATTCATCCCGACGACGTTGAGGGCGTCGTGGGCAGGTGGCGCTCGTCGGTGGCGAGCGGCAGACCTTTCGAAGCTGAAGCGCGGTTTCGGCGGGCTGATGGAGAATACCGTCTGATACTCCTTCGGAAAGTGCCGCTATGCGACGAGGCAGGCAGCATCGTTAAGTGGTACGGCTCCGCTACCGACATCGAGGACCGCAAGCGGGCTGAGGATGCGGTAAGACGAAGCGAAGAGCACCTCCGGCTGGTGATCGACACAATCCCCCAACAGATAATGAGCGGCCCAAACGATGGCACATTGGATTTTGCAAATGCGCAATGGCGCTCCTACACGGGCCTCACGCAAGAAGGGCTGCAAGGGAGAGGTTGGCAGCGCATTATTCATCCCGATGATCGGGAGCCGTTACTGAAAGCCGTGGAGGAGTCGAGAGCGCAGGGCAAGCCCTACGAGCAGGAAGTTCGTCGTCGTGGCGCGGACGGGCAATATCGTTGGTTTCTCGCGCGTGGGGTGCCGCTGAAGGACTCCGAAGGACGCATCGTCAGATGGTATGGTTCGAATACCGATATCCAAGATCGCAAAGGGGCCGAAAATCGCATCCGGCTCGTGATCGATACGGCTCCCGCGATGCTCCACAGCGCCCGTCCTGACGGATATCTGGATTTCTTCAATAAACGCTGGCTGGAATACCTGGGCGCTTCTTTGGATGACCTTCTGGGATGGCGCTGGACCAGCGTCATTCATCCCGACGACCTTGCGCAGCTCGTGGACAAGTGGCAAACATCTTTGGCCACCGGCAGACCCTTCGAGGCTGAAGCACGACTTCGGCGTGCTGACGGGGAATATCGCCTGACCCTTCATCGAAAAGTGCCGCTACGCGACGAAGCCGGCAACATCGTCAAGTGGTACGGCTCCGTTATTGACATCGAGGACCGAAAGCGGGCCGAGGAGGAGGTCAAGAGCAGCGAAGAGAGGCATCGCGTCATTGTCGAAGCAGCGAGCGACGCTGTGATCAGCATGGACGAAAGCGGCGGCATCCTGCTGGCTAATCCTGCCACGTCGAGAATCTTTGGTTATGACCCGGCCGAGTTGATCGGGAAACCCCTGACCATACTCATGCCGGAATTTATGCGAAAGCTGCACGAGGCCGGTTTCAGGCGATATTTGGCGACTGGAGAGCGGCATCTTAACTGGCAAGGCGCCGAAGTTACCGCCCTGCGCAAGAATGGCCAGGAGTTTCCGGTGGAAGTGTCGTTCGGAGAAATGACCAGTAACGGGCACAGGGCATTTACCGGTTTTATCCGGGATATCAGCGAGAAGAAGCGCGCCGAAGATGAATTGCGAAAGCAGAAGGAGCTTTTCCAGAAGATATTCGAGAATATCCCCGTGATGATCGCCTTCCGGGGGCAGGACCACCGCGTAGAGATGGTCAATCCAGAATGGGAACGTGCGATGGGTTGGACGCTGAAAGAAATACGTGGACAAAATCTGGACATATACGCCGTGTTTTTCCCGGATCCGGATTATCGCCAAATGGTTCTAGATCTAGCTGCCGCGTCAACTGGCGAGTGGAACGACCTCAAGGTCAGAGGAAAGGATGGGCGGGTCACAGATGTGGCCAGTACATTCGTACGTCTTTCCGACGGGTCGACCCTCGGCATCGGACGAGACATCACGGAGCGAAAGCGGGCGGAGGCGGAACTACGCGAGAGTGAGGCGCGCTTTCGCCTGGTGGCCGACAGTGCTCCGGTGATGATTTGGATGTCGGGGACCGACAAGCTCTGTACTTACTTCAACAAGCCCTGGCTGGACTTCACCGGACGATCCATTGAGCGCGAGCTGGGCAATGGCTGGGCGGAGGGAGTCGATCCTGAGGATTTGCAGAGATGTCTGGATACGTACATTCAGGCCTTTGATCGCCGAGAGGCATTCAGGATCGAGTATCGCCTCCGACGCCACGACGGCGAATTTCGATTGGTTTCCGATATTGGGGTTCCACGATTCAATCCGGATGGGTCTTTTGCCGGTTACATTGGTTCGTGTATCGACGTGACCGAGCAGAGGCGAAGCGACGAGCAACTGCGTCAGGTACAGGAGGATCTCGCCCGCGTAACCCGTGTTGTGGCGATGGGAGAACTGGCTGCCGCAATTGCTCACGAGGTCAACCAGCCGCTCACTGCAATCGTCACCAACGCCAATTTCTGCTTGCGCCGGCTCGACGGTGCGACCTCGAATCCCGATGAATTACGGTCGGCGATTAGGGCAATTGCGAGCGACGGCACTCGCGCAAGCGGCGTCATTTCGCGGATTCGTAGCTTGCTGAAGAAGGGGGCTCCTGACAGGACGGAACTGGACATCAACGAGATCATTCAAGACGTTACCACTCTTTTGCGCCACGAGTTCACGCGAAACCGTATCTCGTTACGTACTGAACTGGCATCTGACCTGCCACGCGTGCCCGGCGACCCGGTTCAATTGCAACAGGTATTAATTAACCTGATCATGAACGCCATTGAAGCGACGAGTTCGTCCACGAACGGGAGGCGGACAATTCTGATCCGGTCGGCAAAGAACCCAGATGGTGTTTTGGTTCAGGTTCAAGATTCTGGGCCGGGAATCGCGCCGGAGCTGGCCGACCGCATCTTCGAACCATTCTTTACCACGAAGGCGGAAGGCATCGGGATGGGGCTCTCGATCAGCCATTCCATAGTCGAGTCCCATGGGGGCCACCTAGGAATCGTGCCCAGTCCTACCGGGGCGCTGTTCGAATTCACTCTGCCCCCGATTGACGCTGGTGTTTCATGAGCGAACCCGAGTCCATCGTTTTCGTTGTCGATGACGATCCCTCGGTTCGTTGTGCGATCGAGCGCCTCATCGGAACGGTAGGCTTGCAAGTGCAGCTGTTCGGATCCGCGCAGGAGTTCCTAGCAAGCAAGCTTCCGAACGTGCCCAGTTGCCTCGTCCTCGATATCAGGTTGCCGGGAATCAGCGGACTCGCCTTGCAGCGCCAGCTCGTCGAAGCCAATGTTCAGATTCCAATCATTTTCATCACTGCGCACAGCGACGTCCCGATGACGGTACGGGCCATGAAGGCGGGGGCCGTGGAGTTTCTCCCCAAGCCCTTCCACGACCAGGATCTCTTGGATGCGATTCACCTCGCTCTCGAAAAGGATCGGGACAGGCGCCAACAAGAGGCGGAGCTTACAGCACTGCGGGAGCGCTTCGAATCGTTAAGCCCGCGAGAGCGTGAGGTCGTCGCCATGGTCGTCTCAGGCATGCTCAACAAGCAGATCGCGGCGCAGATTGGCACTGCAGAAAACACAGTAAAGATTCACCGCAGCCGCGCGATGGAAAAGATGCAGGCAAACTCTCTGGCCGATCTGGTCAAGATGATTCAAAGACTCCAAGTTTCTCCCAGCAAGAGCCCATAAACTAAGGTAGTACAAGCATCGCTCTTTCTGTTACCCCACCGTTGCCAACGCTTGGTATCTGTTTCTGTTCACGTGGTGCATCCTAGACATGGCAAAGCCCCGAGTCACGGAAGGCAGTGTCTGGGGAGAAGTTACCGCAGCGAACAATACTAACTTTCAGGGTGTCAATACGCTGCGAAAGTTGCGTGGTGCGCGAACTACGCTTTGGGACAGAGAGTCCCCTGTGAAGAGAGATCTTACCAACGGCAGTGGCCTCATGCGCACTTCGAGGAAGCAATATCGCGGCAACGTCCGAGGCAGTCGGCCGAGACGAAGGTCACGCCCAATAGAGAGGAGTAGTGTGTGCCCCATGACGTGGCATGCGTAACTTGCTGTGAAGACCAAAATCCTCCCCTTCCGTGAGCTGCTTGAGTCGACGCCAGACGCGATGGTCATCGTCAATCAAGCTGGGGAAATCGTCCTCATCAATTCTCACACAGAAAAACTGTTCGGATACGACCGCGAGGACCTAATTGGTTATTCGGTCGAGCGACTGATTCCTGCCCGCTTTCAAGATCGACATCTAGACCACAGGGCAGCATATTTCAGTGATCCCCGCGTACGACCGCTGGGGGTGGGCCCAGAACTCTACGCTATTCGCAAGGACGGCCAGGAGTTTCCCGTCGAGATTAGTCTCAGTCCACTAGAGACAGAAGAAGGTACCTATGTAACGGCCGCGATTCGCGACATCAGCGAAAGGAAACGCGTAGAGGGCCGGATTCACAAGTTAAATTTGGAGCTGCAGGCCAAAGAGCAGTTGCAATTGTTGCTCGACTCCACGGCGGAGGCGATTTACGCCATTGATGTTAATGGAGCTTGCACACTCTGCAATGCTGCGTGTCTTCGGTTGTTGGGTTACAGTCGCGACTCCGAACTGCTTGCAAAGAACATGCATGCGCTGATGCACCACACCCGGCCGGATGGGCGCGCCTATCCCGTGGAGGAATGCAAGATTTTCCAAGCTTTCCGGCAGGGGAAGGGGACGCACGTTACGGACGAAGTTCTTTGGCGCGCGGACGGAACTAGCTTCCCCGCTGAGTACTGGTCTTATCCCGTACACCACAACGGTCGGGTTCGAGGTAGCGTCGTTACCTTTTTCGATATTACTCAGCGCAGGAAGTCCGAGGAAGCTCTGAGACGATCGGAATCAAGGTATCGCTCAATTATTGAGAGCGCACCTTATGGTGTTTTTCGCGTTGACCAGAGTGGTCGCATCGCCATGGCAAATTCAGCCTTTGCAGCTATGCTTGGTTACCAAACTCCAGACGAGGTGCTGGGCCTCAATACAGGTACGGACGTTTATCACGATCCGACGGAGCAGCAACGCGCTCGTGATTATGCATCCGAAGATCCCGCGGTTGGTTACGAGACCAAGTGGAAGCGTAAAGATGGAAAAATGATAACCGTGCGACTCGGTGGGCGGCGCCTGCCAGATGATGACGAGCTTCCGGGCGGGTTCGAAGTCTTTGTTGAGGATATTACCGAACATCGATCTCTCCAGAAGCAGTTTGAACACGCCCAAAAGATGGAAGCCGTCGGCCGATTAGCGGGCGGAGTCGCCCACGATTTCAACAACCTGCTCATGATTATCAGCGGGTACGCACAGCTTCTGGACGAGTCCTCTGCTGACCCTAAGAAGGTAGTTGAATACGCCACCCGTATCCAAGATGCCAGCTCCAAAGCCGCCACGGTGACTCGCCAACTATTGGCTTTCAGTCGGAAACAAGTACTCGAACCGACTGTCCTCGATCTTAGCGACGTAGTGAAGGACCTGGCGAAAATGTTGCCACGTTTGCTGGGAGAAGATGTCGAAACAGTGCTGGAGCTCGATCCTCAGGTCGGTACAGTGCGGGCTGATCGGGGTCAGATGGAGCAGGTCATCATGAACTTGGCGGTGAACGCAAGGGATGCCATGCCACAAGGTGGGCGTCTCACCATCGCGACGAGTAACGTGGCACTGGACGCTTCTTACTACCAAGGGGTTGAGGTCCCGCCGGGGCAGTACGTCTTGTTGGCGGTCAGCGATACAGGGATTGGCATGGACGCCGAGACTCAAGTTCATATTTTCGAACCGTTCTATACGACCAAAGAAGCAGGAAAAGGCACGGGGTTGGGTTTGGCGACGGTCTACGGAATTGTGAAGCAGAGCAACGGCTTCATCTGGGTTTACAGTGAACCGGACAAAGGCAGCATTTTCAAGATTTATCTTCCTCGTGTCGATGCTGCTGTGGACTCCGACGAGAGCCTCCAACCAGTCCATCTGCCATCCGCAGGGACTGAGACAATTCTCTTGGTGGAGGATGAAGCTGCCCTTCGCAACGTATGCCGAGTGTACTTGGAATCCAAAGGTTACACCGTGTTGGAGGCCGGCAATGCGAAAGAAGCGATGAAGATTTGCCAGAGCCATGATGGCCCGATTCACGTGCTAATCACAGACATCGTGATGCCTGGCTTGGGAGGATTGGAACTGGCCAAATCCGCATTGGAAATGCGGCCAACGCTTTCCGTTGTTCTTGTGTCCGGATACACAGACCGCGCGTTAGACCGCGAAGCGATAAGCTTCGCAAAATTCCTGCAAAAACCATTTAGTTTCGAAGCGTTGGCTCGTACCGTCAGATCGCTATTAGATAAGAATAGAGAAATACTTCTTATCGAGGACAGCAAATTCATGCGAATCGCAGTTCAGAGAGCACTTACCGGAGCGGGATACACCGTCCACACCGCGAACCAAGGAGAGGCGGGTCTACGGTCAGCGCGCGAGAAGCTACCTGATTTGATTGTCTTAGACCTCGTGTTACCGACAATCTCAGGCCTCGACGTACTTAAAGCCCTGAAGAGGGATGCCATCACAAAGAGCATTCCCGTGATCGTCCTCGCGGCACTTTCAGAACCGACCCAGGAAGAGCTATTAAATGAGGGTGCCGCAGCTTGCGTGGAAAAGTCGGACAAACTACTCGAAAGCGATTCTGTAGCTTTGATCCACACCGTCACGCAGGTTGTGGGCAAAGCGAAAGCATCGAGGGGATAAAAAACGGGTCTCATCCTGCTCCACCAGAGAAGTTCGGGTGGCGTAGCAGACCCTGGGCTAATGTTTCCAATCGGCGGCGCAAGCTGTTTCAAGTGGAGGTGTGTGCGTGCATAAAATCCTGATCGTGGACGATGATAAGGCGACGTGCGATCTGCTGCGAGCCTGCTTGTCCGAAGGCTACGAGGTCATCGACACGCAAGACCCGGAACAAGCTCTGGGGCTGGCTCTAGAACACAAGCCGGATGCGATTCTTTTGGACCTCATGATGCCGAAGTTCTCCGGATTCGAACTATGCCAGAGCTTTCGCTCCCTGAGCTACACGTCTACGATTCCGATCCTTGTTATCACGGGAGAGACGGAGGCGAAATATAAGGACCACTGCGCAAACCTTGGCGCCGTTGCGTACTTTGAGAAGCCTGTCAAATTCGAGGAACTCAGGCGCAGGCTCACCATGGAACTGCAGAGCAAACGGTCGGAGCAGCGCGCCCACGTGCGTGTCCGCATGCGACTTGCCCTCAGATTGCGGGGCACTGACGCGAGTGGAAAAGCATTCGAGGAAATCACTTCTACCGAAAACGTGAGCGCAGAAGGGTTTATGTGCAACTGCATGTCTTCGCTAGTCAAGGATGCGACTGTTAAGGTTATTCTGAGCAGCGGAGGCGAACATTATGCTGGACGAGCTCGGGTGGTGCGAAAGGAATCCTCCGGCACTCCTTGGCAGCGGTATGGCTTCCAGTTCGTGGAGAAGACGCCCGCTTGGCCCTTACAGGAAAGTTAGCCTCAAAATAGTGCGCTCCCACTTTACTTTTCACTGCGCATACCAATCGGAATATGGTGACCAGCGGGCGCACGAGAGGCACCGCGTCGAAGTCCACTGGTGGGGGCTGGCGGGGCAGACTCCTCCAGTATCGAAAGTGTTCCACTCATTGCCGCACGTGCAGAACCAACATCCTGCCGCGCAAAGTCTAACTCCACGACTCCTCTGGATCTTGGCAACACATTATTTAA
>CAVQNY010000004.1:0-154241 GCA_963714225.1 uncultured Acidobacteriaceae bacterium
GTGGAGCAAAATTAGCTGCAAAGCGATTGGGGGCACCGTTGCTGCTGAACACCACTGCCTACCTCAGAACTGCGTAACCTTTGTCGCCAACTGAAATATTCGATTTGCGCGATCTGCCCGCTGACACGTCATACGCGACGAGGAATGAGTCTTTGACGATTAAGATTTCCCGCTCGCTCAGCCATCCTACCAGTGTAGCGTTGGGCAGGTAGGCGGCACGTTTCGGTGGATTGGTTGTGGTAACCACCTCTACCGCTGGCAAGTCGGCGAGGGTTTTGTTGATGCGTTCCACCAGCGCAGGGCTGACTTTGGTTTCGCCGGAGCCATCAGCGTCAGTGTCATCGCTTTGCGGAGCGGTGTTCGAGGCACGAAATTCTTCTCCCGGCCGCGAACTCGACGAAATCGTCATGGCCACAAGCTGATTGTCCGGAGAAAGCTGGGCCTCTCTTGCGGAGTAATTTACGTCATACTGCGAGTTGTCGTAGCGAGCGAACTCGTCGAATAAAACAATAGTCTGTCCTTTACGCAGCAGCAACGTTTGGTCGTCGCTCTCGTTATTCCAGCCGCAGCAGGCCGAGTCGGGTATTAGAATGATAAACGCCGAAGCATCTTCGGCGGCGTCCAGAATGTCATTCTCGAAGCTCGGTGGCAGTTCTGCGGATGACCGCTGACCGTCCGGCGACTTACGATAAAGATATTCGCCTACGTAATGGCTTTGCCCTAGTTGTCCGGCGTACCACCCATAGACCCCGAAGAAGTGGTCCATTCCGCTTTTCGGCGTCCATATTCCGGCTGTGGGGCAAGTCTCCTCACATGCACCCGTCGAGCAAACGCATTCGGGGAATGCAGACGAAACGATTTCCTGCCTCTGACCTCCGGAGAAGTCCGTTTCCCAGATATGAAATTTCGTGACCATGGACGGCATTATGTTTTTTTCGAATTCTCTCGGCGTTTCCTGTTGTTCGTTAACAAGCCAGAAAAGGTGCTCGCCATCCGCGGCTAGGCTAGGCCGAGGCGCGGTCTGTTGGCGATGTTCGTTTCCACAGTTGAGATAGCTTCCTGATTGTCCATTCCATAACCAGAGAGTGCAGGTCGAACTCTCGATGGACTTGCCGTGGGAAGTCGGGCCAACCAAAATCTGCCCTTTACGATTCGTATCCACGAAGTAGCGAAGCGTATGAGCGTCGGAAGGTATGGCATCCGCTGGAATCGTCACCGTCTGTTTCACTTCAAAGGTGGATGGATCGTACTCCACAACCTCGCCGCCGTTGCTCACGACCCAGAGGCGTGGGGGAAGAGAGTTTGAGGCTCGCGGATTTACGGGTTCCGGGAACGGGGGCTCCAGCTTACTCGGAAAAGGTGCCACAGCGACTTGGCTAGCGGGCTGAAGCTGCGCCGTGGCTTTGCTTTCCTGAAATGCGATCTTCGGTTGCGAGGACGGAACGGCATTTCGATTTGAAGATACCGTCCGGCAAACACACGGTTGACGGCGGGCGGGAAGCGAGTTTAGAGATTGTCAGGCCTGTGTTCGCGAGTGGATCCAAGCTGTGGGTGTGAGTTCGGGGACGCGCTGGATGGGCGTGTTGGCGAGCCCCGGGAGGATGGTGCCGAGGTAGTCGCGCACCGGGATCTTGAGACGGCGGCAGCTTTCAACCACCGACAGGATGGCGCCCACACGCGGCCCAGCCTGCTCGCTGCCGATGTGGATCCAGTTCTTGCGGCCGATCGCCACCGGACGCATGGAGTTCTCGGCCAGGTTGTTCGATAGTTCCAGTTGCGGATGATCGAGGAAGCAGGCCAGCTTCTTCCACAGCGCCAGCGTGTAACTGCACGCTTTGCCTACCGCGCTCTCGGGCAACACCGTCTTGCTGGTTGCCAGGATGTGTTCCCGCATCTGATCGAGCAGAGACGGAGCTTTCTCCTGGCGCAGCCGATGCCGCGCGGCGTGATCCATCTGCGCCTCGCTGGCTTCGCGGTCGATGGCGAATAACTCATCCATCAGCTTGACGGCATGTATCGACGCAGCATCCTGCCGGTTGAGTTTTACGGCATCCACAAAGCGCCTTCGCGGATGAGCCCAGCAGGCCGCGTGCACCATCTTCGGCCCACCGATGCCACGCTCGTAGGCGATGTAATCATCGGTTTGCAGAATTCCCTCGAACTGACCCAGAAACCGCGCCGGGCCTTCGCGGCCCGGCTCATGCGAAAATCGAAGATCGTCGCCCCGCCCGGTGTCCCGTACTGCCATAAGTACGCCTGATGATTCTTGCCGCGCTTATCATGCGTCTGCACATCCACCGGCGTCTCATCGGCCTGGATGTAACTACCGGCCAGCAGCTCCTTGCGCATGGCGCCCACCACTGGCTCGAGCATCTCGCCGACTCTCATTACCCAGCCGCACATCGTCGCCCGGCTGATGTCCACGCCGGCCTCGCGCAGCAGAATCGCGCTCTGGCGGTAGAGAGGACTGTGATCAGCGTATTTGCTCACGATGGTGTCGATGATGATTTGATCGGAAACCAGACTCTTGTCGATGATTCGTACCGGCAGCGGAGCGGCCTCCACGCCTTGTTCTTCACACTGCTTTTGCTTGCAAGCCCGCTTCTCGCGCTTGGTCACTTCCACGTAGTACTCGGCCCGCTTCACCTTGAGAACTTCGCTCTCTTCGTAGCCGATCACCACGGTTTGTTTTCCGCAGTTGCCGCACACGCACTGCTCCGGCGTGCAGGCCATGATCTTTTCCACCCGGGGAAGATCGGCAGGCAGCGTCTGCCGGCCGGGATGCGGACGCCGCTTCCTTTTTTTCTCGTCGTCTCCAGCCGCGGGCAAGGGCTCGCGTTCGCTCTCCGCCGCGACCTCTTGCCTTGAAACCCCAGGCTCCTCTTCCAGCAACTCGAGCTGGAGATCGCTCAACTTCTCACTCCCCGGTCCGTACTTGGCGATCCGCCGCAGACGCAAATGTTCTTCCAGCACCTGGATCTTCAGCCGCGCATACTGTAACTCGCTCCTGGTTGTATCTAACTGCTTCGACGCCGCCCCCAACTGCTCTGCATAAGTCGCAACCCGGTCGCTCAGGGTGGCAAACAAAGCCTGGGGAAGTTGCTCCTTCAGTTGTTCGATAAGTTCGGCGGGGAAACAAGGCTCAGCGCCAGCATCGGGTATCGCGGCAGCCGGTGGAGTCGCACTCACGATGCTTCTTTGATAACAGATCTGGCTGTGGATAAGTTAACGAAATCGCCAGTGTTTATGCTGGCATTCGTAACTTATCGGATTCTTCCATGAGCGGCTTGCGATACCATTTCCGCCGCCGCGTCTCGCCCAAATCAATGCCCCCCAACAACAGCGCCAGTTCCTCGTGGCTCAGTACGATCTTCGTGGCCGAAGTCTCTGCCCCCGGCCAGCCAAACCTTCCGCCGTCCAATTTTTTTGAGCATATCCATAACCCGCTATGGTCATACACCAACAGCTTCAGACGATTGCGCCGCGCATTGGTGAACAGGAAAACGTGGCCGCTCTCGGGATCGCAGCCCAGATGGTCGCGCACCAAACCGTACAATCCATTAAATCCCTTCCTCATGTCCGTGGCTCCGGTGGCCACGTAGATCCGCGTCGCTGGCCCAAATCCGAACATCGCCCTATCCCTTGTCCAACACCGTCAGCAGGCGCTCCAGTGTGGCCCCATCGAAGCCCCGGTTCACTTCGATCCTGCGTCCGCTGGTCAACCCCACCACCAACCCGCTGCTGGTGCTCGCCGGTCTCCCGCTCGCTGTCCTTATCTCTACCGCCAACAATCGATTGCCTGCCCTGCTTCCTTGATCCTGGGCACGTTGTTTTCTCAGATAACGATCGAGACTACTTCGCGAGATCCCTCGACTGCCGCAGAATTCAATCTGTGGCATGCCGCTAATTGCAAACTCCGACACAATCTGCCGAATCTCTTCCCGTGTCCGTCGTTTTGTCCTGGCTACGTTCGTCTGATGATCCATAGCCGCATTTCAGCACGGGCTCTGCGGCTTGGCTAGGTGGGTTGCTCAAACGCTTACCCTTGAAGTGAGGCAGCACGAATCCCGCCGCCCAACCGACAACCGCGATCAACACAGCTACATGAAACATCCAACGACGTTTCCCGAGCCATGCAATGGTCGCGAAGATAGCGGACAAGCAAAAGAGAATGACGCTCGCCATGGCTCTTGGATTTGTGACGAACTGTGTCCAATGCAACACGCTGTTTTCCTCTTTCGCGGAAAAGGGGCAAGAAGGTGACTCTACAAGGATGTTTTTCGCGCTGAACAGTGTCAAGATTACGAACGGCGCTTAGTGAGGCCCCGGTTGCTTCTCCTTCGAAGGACAGACACGTCAACATTGCTCGTGAAAAAGCGCCACAGTTCGCGCCTGTCCAGAGTGCATCAAAACGTATACCGGGCTGACTGGCAAAGTCGCGAATTTCGCGCGAATTGGATTCACTCACTTGCGGCTGCCGCGCAGGAACCCTTTTTGACCACCCGGACTAAGAGCCTATTTCCGCTCGGGTTGCTGGGGACAACTTCCTGTTTGCCCGTCACTCGCCCGAAATCCGTGACAAGCCCGGTTTAGCACTTGAAGGAATTGCTTCGACACACCGCGTGGTGGCCCGATCTTGCACGAACTCGCAAATTCCAACGGGAAACAATAGTTCTGGGAAGATGAAAGTCATCAAAATACATCTTCAGCAAATCCGAGCAACTATTGCGGTCACGTCATCGGACTGCTTTCCAGCGCTGAACTGATTTACGTCTTCCAGCAATTTTGTCAGCAAAGCTGAAATCTCCAGATTTCTGCCTGCTTCCAGGACTTGTATGAGCCGCGCCTCCCCAAATTCCTCTTCACGGTCGTTATAGGCTTCCGTTACACCGTCACTGTATAGGACCAGGAGATCTCCAGGTTGAAATTGCACTTCGTTGGTCGAACATTGCCATTGTTCAAACAGGCCCAACACCGTCGCCGTCGCCGACAGCCTTTCAACGCTTCCATCCTGGCGAAGAACCAGAGGGGGATTGTGGCCGCAATTCACGTAACGCAGCCTGCGGGCGGCGGCGTCGTAAGAGCCAGCGAATAAAGTCGTGTATCGGTTGGGCTCCGAGTTCTCATAGAAGAGGCGGTTGACGGACTCTAATATTTGGGGAAGGTTTTCGGATGCCATCGAGTATTGGCTGCGGATACTCGCTTGCAAATTGGCCATCAGCAGAGCGGCTGACATTCCCTTGCCCGCCACGTCGGCAAGAACGAAGCCGACCCGTCCCGCACCCAATTCCACGAAGTCGTAATAGTCTCCACCTACGGCACGCGCCTGATTACAGCCACCCGCGTATTCCAGCGTCTTCAAGTTCGGAAGCCTTTGAGGGAACAGCTTCCGCTGCACTTGCCGGGCGATTTCCATTTCTTGCGAAACGGCTCTTTCCGCCTGCAGACGTTCGGCGATGTTTTCCGCCAAATTCAGATTTTCCAGTGTCATACCTGCCTGGCTTGCAACCGATCGCAGAAGCATTTTGTCTTCGCTGGAATAAGGCTCATCGGAGAGCCTGGGACCGAGGACAAACAGTCCCAGCAGGTCGCCGGAGCGGCTTGGGAAAGGAACGATGCACTCCGGCAGAAGCGGAGCGAACACGGAAAA
Organism: uncultured Acidobacteriaceae bacterium; assembly: GCA_963714225.1. Taxonomy (GTDB): domain Bacteria; phylum Acidobacteriota; class Terriglobia; order Terriglobales; family Acidobacteriaceae; genus Sulfotelmatobacter. The sequence continues at coordinate 5,651 of CAVQNY010000004.1, forward strand.
AACCGCATAGGCAGTCGGACTCAGCGATGCATCCCAGGGCTCGCCGTCAGCACGAAGGTACTCCAGTCCAGGGGAGTCTTTGCGGATCCTCTTCAATGCGAGCGGCAGTATGGCGGCGTCACTTTCCAGGTAATCTGGTCCGGCCTCCACATACACAGCAGACCAACTAGGGTGAAGGGCCTCGCCGACGCTCGGAACCATCTCCAGAGCCAATTCCTGGCGTGCTTTGACGGTGCGCGCCTTCTGGGCTAAGTCCTGGAGAATTCGGCGTGCATCGTACGCGCCGCGGAAGAACGCCCGGTCAATTCGTCCCGTAACCTGCTTCAGACCTGGGGTCGAGACCCACGCGAGCATCACCCCGAAACCCACGCCGACTGCCATTGCAGCTGTCGACCCCAACGCAAAGAATCTCGAAAAGGAAAGCGTGAACAGCACGGTTATCGAGACCGCCAGGAGCAGCACGAAGACGATCAGTCCCCGGCTGACCAGAAGATACCGGGCACTGCGACGGAGCAAGACTGGAATCGCAAGCACACGATGCTTCACAACCGCGTACGCAAACGACGTTGGGAAAATAAAAAGCACGATGATGTCGAAGAAGTCCAACCAAAACGGTACATGAAATTGTAAGAAATCCGCGGTGCCGCGCGCGATCGCCGCCGGTGTGACACCAACCACAGTTCCCCAAAAAATTACCCGGATCTTTCGCCGTGCCTCTCTGGTAGGTAGAACGAACGCGTTCCATGTTAGTGAGAGCAGACCTAAAACAAGGCAGCCATAGATAAAAGCCAAGACGGCACGGTCGGCGACCCGCTGTCCCATGAAGCTGACTAACGCCGGCCAGGGCTCAGGTCCTCCTTTATCCAATCCAAAAACGCCCAAAGAGACACCGGTGCCGAGCAGCATCCATTTCAGCCACGGAAGATGACGGTCGAGGGGAGATCGTGCGGGAAATACCGCAAAAAAATAGTAGAACAATGGTGTAAGGGCACCTACGAACAAAGCTCGGTAGCCCAACATGAACGGCAGAACCAATCCGTGCAACGCCATGAACGAGCTGGGAAGGTCCGAGACGGCGATAAAACCGGCAAAGAGAAGCGCCAAAAGCCATGCGCTGGGGTCCTCTAACCGCATAAACAACACGGACAAACCGACTATCAGGAAGACGACTGGGTAACTTCCCATGATCTGGAGGGCTAGGCTTCGGGCCAGCGGCAGACTTGGACTAGCTGGAGCTCGGAACGTCGCTCTTATTACAAGGGGTTGTTGCACCCCCGGCCTTTGAATCGTCAGGGTAACCACATCGCCCGGTCGCCCTTTGGACCATGCCGAACTCAACCCAGTCGCGTAAGCGTCGAGTTTTTTCCCATCCACTCCGATAATACGGTCGTTCGTTCGCAGACCCGCCTCATCCGCGGGACTGCCTTTCTCAACCTTGGTGATCTCGCTTACCTCGGTCGAGGAAAAAAGCGTTGTATCCATCCCTAGTTCTACGTGCGGATGCAGCCGAACGTAATACATCCATACGCAGCTATAGGCTACGGTTGCAGCGGCGAAAATGAGCGCTGCCGTCAGCAGCAACTTGTGGAGAGCTGACTTTGGCCCCTGCGGAATCACGGGAGACCGTTGCAATTTTGGCGATAGATACGCCTGCGCTGGCTGACCGTTGATCTCCACCGTCGGAGGCGAAACGCCTGGCAACATATGCGGAGGATTATAGCGCCGGCGCTCGCTTGTGAGCCCCATGAACAGCCTTTATGATCGGCTGAAAACGATCGTTGAGAGGTCGGAAAACAGGAAGTTGGGAACTCGGGGGGGACGGTCCCTGCGGCTGTCCGAGAATTGGCGAACTCGTCGGCGCTTCGCGCCTTCCGGTGTCCGTTTGCCGTGCCCTCGTTGACTCTGCCTCGTCACATCCCTAACATTGCAGGGCCTGAGTCCTGCGCCCATGATCGGCCAAACCATCTCGCACTACCGCATCATCGAGAAATTGGGCGGCGGTGGCATGGGTGTGGTTTACAAAGCCGAGGATGTGAAGCTCGGTCGCTTTGTTGCCCTAAAGTTTCTGCCCGACGAGGTAGCGAAAGACCCGCAGGCGCTCAGCCGCTTCCAGCGCGAAGCCAAAGCTGCCTCTGCGCTGAATCACCCCAACATCTGCACCATCTACGAAATTGACGACCAGCACGGAAAAGCGTTCATCGCCATGGAGTTTCTGGACGGCATGACCCTGAAGCACCGCATCGCAGGGCGACCGATGGAAACCGAAACAGTGCTGTCGCTGGGAATCGAGATCGCAGACGCACTCGATGCCGCTCACACCGAAGGCATCGTCCATCGCGACATCAAACCCGCTAACATTTTTGTGACCAAACGTGGACACGCGAAGATTCTCGACTTCGGACTGGCGAAGGTCAGTATTGCAGGTAGTTCTTCGAGCAAGATTGCGTCTCTTAACACGCAGACGCGTTCGGTGGACGCGGAGCATCTGACCAGTCCGGGCACAATGGTGGGAACGATGGCTTATATGTCGCCGGAGCAGGTGCGGGCGAAAGAGTTGGACGCACGCACCGATCTGTTCTCGTTCGGGGGGGTGCTCTACGAGATGTGCACGGGCGATTTGCCGTTTCACGGAGAAAGCTCAGCGGTCATTTGCGAAGCCATCATGAACCGTGCCCCGGTAGCCGTGGTGCGGCTGAATCACGACGTGCCGCCCAAGCTGGAAGACATCATCAATCGGGCGCTAGAGAAAGATCGAGAACTCCGTTATCAACATGCCTCCGAAATACGCTCCGAATTGTTGCGGCTGAAGCGAGACACGGACTCCGGCAAGTCGGCGGTTGCGACTGACTCTACACCCGTTTCTCGCAGAAGACGGCTTCCATGGGTCGCTGCGGGTGCTGTTGGAGTTATCACCGTGATCGTGATCGCACTATTTCTCTGGCATTCTCGGCATCCGGCCGTCACTCCGGTGGATTCTGCAAACCCGAGGGCGATTGCGGTGCTGCCATTCCAGAATGCTGGCTCCGACAAGGATGCAGATTTTCTGCGACTCGCTCTGCCAGACGAAATTGCGACTGCTCTGAGCTATGTGCCATCGTTCTCGATCCGTCCATTCGCCACGACAAGCAAGTACAACGGCTCAAACTTGGACTTGCAACAAGCTGGGCGAGAGATGGGAGTGACCTCCATTGTGACTGGGCACTACCTGAAAGAGGGCGACCAATTGGAGATCACACTGGAAGCGGTGGATGTTGCGAATAACCGCAGCGTTTGGCGAGACGCCATCAGTGTTGCAGCGACGGACAAGATCGCGATGCGGGAGCAAATCACGTCGAGAGTCCGGCAAGGTCTTGTCCCCGTGCTTGGTGGATTATCGGCCTCTGGGGAGGCGGGGACTCGACCCAAGAGTGAGGAGGCTTACGACCTATACCTGCGCAGCATAGCCGTTCCCCGTGATATCGCTCCTAATAAGGACGCGATCGCGATGCTGGAGCGTGCAGTGGGTATTGACCCCAGCTACGCGCCTGCTTGGGAGGCTCTGGGCTTGCGGTATTACTTTGACGCCAGCTATGGCGACGGCGGGGAACAAATGTTGAAGCGTTCGGACTCTGCCTTTGAACGCGCTATCGCGCTTGATCCAAACCTGACTTCTGCGACCGGGGAGTTGATCACTAACCGGGTAGACGAAGGTGAACTCGTAAATGCCTATGCAGAAGCTACGGCTTTGGTGAAGCGACGACCTCAGAGCGCCATCGCCCACTTCGTTCGGGGCTACGTGCTGCGCTATGCAGGATTGTTGGAGGATGCGGCGCGAGAGTGTGATACTGCCTTGACGCTGGATCGGGGGAATTATCAATTCCGTTCGTGCTCTGTGGTTTTTATGCTACTCGATCAGCAGCAACGGGCAATGGAGTTTGTGCGGCTCGATGCGGGTTCGGAATGGGCTGCTCGATCAACTGCTAACATTCTTCTGCGCCAAGGCAAGGTGTCCGAGGCACGACAAAGCATCCAAAACGCCTCGGCGAATGTCCTGATGGGTCGCGACCTGCTACAAACCTGCCTAGACCCCTCAAAGACTCATACTCTGGATAAAGTCGTGCACCAGACGGAAGCCGCCCTGCTGGCGGATGCTGATGCCGAGCCTCGCTATCTGGTCGGAACCACGCTGGCGTATTGTGATCAGAAGGACGCTGCCTTGCGTTTGCTGAAGAGTGCTATCGAACAAAACTATTGTGCCTACACCGCCTTGCACACCGACCCGTTGCTTGTGAAGCTCCGTGGAACTCCTGAGTTCAGCGGATTGTTATCGGCAGCGAAAGAGTGCCAGAACAGGTTCTTGGCGCAGCGAGACCAGAGTCCACATTGAAATACGCTGTTCCCGACATCCCCATCCTGAAGCAAGCGAAAGCCGAGTACGCGAAGCTGCATTAGCGCCCTCTTGTTTTGGGTCGAGTTCGTGGGCGTAAACTCCCACCAGTTGTGCGGGCGAGGCTGGAAGTTGCACGGGTATGACTGAGAGAAAACACGTCTCTCCAGAAGCTCTGGATGCGAGTTTGCTGCCCAAGCAGCGCAAGCCTGTTCCCCATGCGTTCGTGCTTGATGCGATTTCTGCATTATCGCCGTACACGCGTCCGATGTTTGGCTGCCTTACAATCTATGTAAACGACAAAATCGTGTTGATCCTACGGGACAAACCTAAGAGCACTGCGGATAATGGAGTATGGCTCGCCACTACCCAAGAACACCACCAGAGCTTGCGGCGTGAGTTCCCGAACATGCGATCCATTCAAGCATTGGGCAAACGCGTATTGAACCAGATCCGAGACATGGCCCGAGCGCCCAAGTAATACTCACGGGTTCCTGCCGGTTGTCGCGCAGTTCTTGCTCATGCCCTGGCTAGCCTGTAACTGTTGAAATATCGCGATATGCATTGACCCTGATCAGCCGATCCTCAATGGGCGTTATTGCCTGATAGCGTCAGTTGACAATTTTGTGCAAGCAGATCACGCGGTCAGGCATGGTTGGAAGATCGCCCCGCATTATTGCAGCTTCGCGTACTCGGCTTTGGCTTCCTTCAGGATGGGGATGTCGGGGTCGGCGTCTTTCCAGAGCTTGAGGAAGTCCTGGTAGGCAGCTTTGGCTTTTGGGGTGTCGCCGGAGTTGGCATACGCACGACCAAGTTGGAGGTGAGCAAGCGAGGCCAGCAGGAAGTTCTGCACGACTCCGGAATGATCGAGAAACTTCTGGAATTCCGCCGCCGCCGCCGGACCATTACTTTGGGCGAGATAAGCCAGGCCGCGAATGTACGCGGGATACAACGTGCCGTTGATTGAAGGAGGAGGACTCCCAAGTTCGTAGGGAAGAGAGGGTTCGAGAGCGACGACGGCCCGGTCGGGCGCCTGTTGCGCCATCGCAATGGATGCCTCGATCAGCGGAAACCAATACACTTTTAGGTAAGTGTTGCTGGCTTCGGATTTTTGCAGAGCTTCGAGGATGGTTCGCGACTGAGAAGTTTCGCCGGTGCGCGCCAGCGCCAATGCGGCGAGGACTTTCACATCACGCCCGGGAGCGAGCGCCAGCGCGCGGGTAACGCCCTGCCGGGCGGCAGCGACATTGCCCAGTTCCGCCTCGCGAAGCGACTGAAATGCGATCCACTGTGCGCCGGTTTCTTTAGCGTCCGCACGCACAGCAGAGTCAGCAGCGCGCCGTGCGAGGTCACGCGCTTTTTCCAGCCGTCCATAGTAGGCTTCGGTATCCGAGTGGAGGCTGAGCATCTGGTCTTCTTCGCCGGGGCGACCAGCCCCCCATGCCACCTGGCGTTCCATTTCCGCCATGTCCCCGGACAGAAATGCCAAGGAATAAAGATCTTGGCGAATGACAAGGCCATCGAAGTTTTTCTGCTGCGCTTCCTGGATCATCGACCGGGCATCCTTGAGGCGACTAACGTTGATGTAGAAGCTTGCCAGATTCCCGTAGCCGACGATAGCGGGTTCCAGCCGCTGCGCCGTTTCGGTTTCTTTGACGGCTTTGTCGAATTGGCCCAAAGCGCCATAGCACACTCCGAGATTGCCGTGCGGCACCATATCGAGCGGGTAGCTCTTTGCCCAGAGTTCGTAAGCTTCGGTAGCCTTCTCGATTTGACCAGTTACCTTGTCAAAATAGAAGGCGGAGATACGGTATCTCTCGCGTTCGCTGACGCGGTCACGCAATTCGTAGGCTTTTCTGGCATTAGCGGCGGCGAGATCCGCCCGCCCAAGATTTGAATATTCAACCGCGATCCCGGTGTAGGCCATGGCGAAGTTGGGATCGAGTTCGATGGCTCGCTTCATGAACGGAATGGCTTCTGCGTCGCCCTTGGTACGTCCGGTGGTGATGCCCATGCTATAGGCCTTGAGGGCTTCGAGCGACGGAGTGGTGGCTTCCACAGGCACATCAAACTTCTGAACCGAGGCCAGCGACTCGCCCAGTTTGGTGCGAAGGCTGGCCGCCGCCTTACCCAGCGCCTTGAGCACGTCTTGCTTGCTTGCCGCCTCTTCCTGTTCCTTGGCCAGCGTATCCCCGTTGCTGCAACCGACCGCATCTACGCCAAGCACGTACTGCTCGCCCAGCTTGGAAATGGAGCCCAGCACGATTGCCTTACTGCCGGTCCGAACGCAGAGTTCCCGGGCTACTCCGGGAGTGATGCGGGTGCCTGGTTGGCTGCCCATGAGGCCTAGCGTTTCACCTACCTTGCGATCGGAAAGAATATTGATGAAGGGGGACTGTCCCAGTTGAACGGCTAGTGCCTGCTTCAGCGCGTCATCGAAGACAGGGTCGCCGGTGGAGTTCGTGAAGTCGGCGAGCACCACGGTGTCTTTCTCCGTGAGGGGCGCAGTATTGCGCTCCGGCGGCGCCGAACGCGAGCGCCAATAGAGGCCAACGGCGACAAGAGCGGCGACGACGATCACCGCAACCGGAACCAAAATCTTCCAGCGGCCGCCCATAGCTTGCTCCACTGCCGAAGTCTGCGCCGAAGAAACTGCCGGCTGCTGCTTACTGCTCGGTGCACTTGAGCGTGCAGCTGCTGATCCAGATGCCGGCTCGCGGGAGTCGTCAACAGCGGCCGGAACTCCTGTGCGGCTTGATTCTATCTCCCGCTTCAGCCGTTTCAGGTCGGCCCGCATTTCCGCCGCAACCTGATAGCGAAGCTCGCGGTCTTTCTCCAACGCCTTATTGATGATCTCTTCTAGCTTGGGCGGAAGGTCGGGATTAAGCCGCGCGGCTGACATCGGAGCCTTGTGCAGGATGGAATCGAATAAGTCGGTGGTGGTCACTCCGCGGAATGGCAACTGTCCAGTGGCCATCTCATATAACACCGCTCCGAAAGAGAAGAGGTCGGTTCGGATGTCGAGCTGGCGCCCCCGCGCCTGCTCAGGAGACATATATGCGGCCGTGCCCACCGCGGTACCAGGACTGGTCAGGTGTGCTTCGGCTGCTTCGGTTCGCGTGGCCTCATTCTGCCCACTGGCGCCGGATGCCGTGACCTTGGCCAGGCCAAAATCGAGGACCTTGGCATGGCCCCGCTCGGTTACGAAGATGTTCGCGGGCTTGATGTCGCGGTGCACGATTCCCTTGGAATGTGCTGCGTCGAGCGCGTCCGCTATCTCGATGCCCAGCGACAACAGCGTCTCCAAATCCATTGGCTGAGCCCCGATCACATACTTCAACGTCTGTCCGTCGAGGAACTCCATGGCAATGAACGCCTGGCCATCCTGTTCGCCGATGTCGTGGATGGTGCAGATGTTGGGATGGTTGAGCGCAGAAGCTGCCTGCGCCTCGCGCTGGAAGCGGGCTAGTGCTTGCGAGTCCCTGGCTACTTCATCGGGAAGGAACTTTAATGCGACGAAGCGATGCAGGCGCGTGTCCTCAGCTTTGTAGACAACACCCATACCGCCGCCGCCCAACTTCTCGATAATGCGGTAGTGCGAGATGGTCTGGCCGATCATCAGGGGCAAATCTTACGTGGGCGAGACGGGCAAGTCAATGAAAGCCATGGAATTGGCGGCGGCTCGGGAAGATGGCTGTTGTGATATCGCCAGAGCGCTCATATTCCTCAGGGTTTGAGCGGTAACGCCTTCGTTTCGCCTAGAACCTTCCCACTAATTGCCTGGATTCGCCCTCGATTTTGTACACTAGTTCGTTGAACCCCAGCCGAAGTATCACGTAGAGCCCGATTTCATCAGGGCGTTTCCACGTCACTGTATCTGCCTAGCTACTTGCTCGTTCTATCTCCTAGTGTACATTATGACCACTATGAGCTTCATCCGCCGGATCAAACGCAAAGGCCGAGTCTATCTGTCCGAAGTGGAAAATAAGTGGGTGAAAGGCAAAGTTGTTCAACGCCATATTCGCTATGTCGGCCGCGAAGCCGACGGCAAAACTCTTTTGGCTGCCTCCCTGTCCGAAGTGGAGGTAGAGCAAGTCAAGTTGTACGGTCCCTTGCTGGTACTCCATCATCTGGCAAAGAGAATTGGTCTGCCCGAGCAACTCGGTCCCTACAGTCAGGAAATCCTCAGCTTGGTTTATGCCCACTGCCTCGATTACCGCAGCCTCAACCACATGCCCCAGTGGTTTGAGCGAACCGACTTGAACTTTCTCTTGGACCTCGAAGGCTTAACCGAGAAACGCCTGGTGGGCGCCTTGGATTATTTGGAAGGGTTAGACGGCGAGACTTGGCAGCGGCAGATGTTTCATTCCCTCTGCCGACACTATCGCCTCCGTCCTTCCGGAGTGATCTACGATGTCACCAATACCTACCTCTACGGCCGTCGTTGTCCTCTCGGCAAGCTCGGACATGACAAAGAAGGGATCAAAGGACGGCCGCTCATCCAGATCGGATTGGCGGTCACGCAGAAGGAGGGATTTCCCCTCTTCCATAAGGTCTTCGATGGCAATGTACACGACTCCCGCACCTTGCGGGATCTGGTGAACCAGTTCGGCGATTATCGGCTCGGACCCGGTCTTTTCATCTACGACCGAGGCATCGTGTCGAAACGCAATGTCAAAGATATCAAAGACTTACATTGGGACACCCTGTGCGGCGTGCCCCTCAATAATGCCTTGAAGAAATTCTGGCGCCCATGGGCCAACCCGCAACGGCTGATGCAATTTCCCAACCGCGTCCGGGTCTGGATCCACCATCTTTTACGCTCACCTGCGGCCTCACCAAATCGACCGTGTCCGCGGCCAACTGGCTCTCTGTTTCAATGAGCAGCGCCAGCGGGACACACGGGAATCCCGCCGCGACGAGATCGTGTATGCCCAGAAACTGCTGGCCGAAGGCAAAGCTATCAAACCTGGATTGCGCCCCTTCTTCGATATCCGGGGCCATTTACGTCAGGATCAGTTGGCCGTCGCGGAAGAGTTCGACGGCTACTCCTGTATCTTCTGCACACGTCCCTTCCCGCAAGAAGAATTGCTTCCTCTGTATTTCAACAAGGACTTGATCGAAAAAGCTTTTCGCAGTCTCAAAGGTATCATCCACTTGCGTCCCGTTCGTCACTGGCTCGCCGAACGCGTACGTGCCCACGTCTTCCTTTGTTATCTGGCTTACTTACTTCTGTCTCTGCTTCGCTATCATCTGCGGAATACCGAGTTTACCGCGGACAGCGCTCTGAACGAACTCGGAACAATGTACAAAGTCTACCTACGCGATGCTCAACACCGATTCCGGCTCTCGCGTACCATGACCCTCACCAAGAATCAAGAGCTCATCCTGAAAGCCATCGACAAGTCGCTTCTGAAGACCTAGTGTACATTTTTAGGGTGGAATTCAGGTAATTGGTAGTGAAGGCATCGAGACCTTTGTGGCATGATTCTGGCTGGGCAACAAATTGGACATGCCGATTTCTAGGCACTATGACGAGTCCATGTGACAAAGACACCCGGCGAAACAAAACGGCCTTCGAAATGGACGGGTATTTCAATGGTATTCGGATTCTTTGTTTTCTTTGTCGCATTATGCTCACTGTTTTCGCTCGTGGTAACAGCGGGTGTCGCGTGGCAGGAATACTGCGAGAGGCATTGGCCCCAGGCGACCGCGACCATTCAGCGATGCAGCTTGGAGGAGGTGGCCGAAACTCCGCCTTCCAACCTCATTGATTGCCAAATCGATTGCCAGATCGAGTATGTTGTTGGTGATCGGACAGTCCTGTCGCGCGTCCGTTCGATGACCGCTCCGGCGCTGGAGAAAGTGATCTGGGAGTTCCATTCGGGAGAGGCGAAGGGCATCTTGAGCAAAATGCAGGATTGGGTGAAGGCGCACCCGCCCGGATCGGCAATCGTAGTCCATTACGATCCGACGAATCATGCCAGAGCGGCCTTGGTCGCGACCGACATGCCGAACGGCGGCCCACAGTCTCCGAAGAACGTAAGATTTACTGAACTCGCTCTCGTTTTCTCCGCAGCACTTCTGATGATTGCTACCCTCACCCGACGTTTGTCGGTATGCCTGAAAAAGACGGAAAATTCCCTCAACATTCGAACGCTCCGAGAGTGATCTCTCCGAACGCCGAGCCAGGATGTTCTGCTTTCCAACTGCGTAGGGGCTGAGCAATGCTTGAGAAACTCCCCGGCGTTGTCATTGGGAAAAAGTTCAATTCCACGAAGCCCTTGTCAGAACCAAAACCCCATCCTTGCTCGTCATGGAAAAGTGCACGATGAAGGAATGGGTAGTGATCCATTACGAAGACCCTGCTGATGCGAGGAAGCAGCTAGGTCGGTTCAAGGAAGCGATGGATTATGCCGCGTCTGAAGCACAGGGGCGCGAGAGTCACCCCAGAATGAGACTCGCTGGATTTGCCTTCTGTTGTGCGTTATAGGGTCTCTGTCGCATTTCGTTCCAGCATTTGTACAAACGGCGCAACTTTCCAGCGGTACGAGGACGAAGCTTTCCGTCACCGATCACGATGGGCAACACGATTTTGACTTCCAAATCGGAGTGTGGACGCCGCACATCAGGCGTCTCCAGAATCCCTTGAGCGGTTCTGCGAAATGGGCGGAGTATCAGGGTAGGACGGTCGTGCGAAAAGTGTGGAATGGTCGCGCCAATCTCGTGGAGCTTGAAGCCGATGGTGCGGCTGGACATCTCGAAATTTTGTGCCTACGCCTATACGATCCTAAAACGCACGAGTGGAGTCTGAATTATGCGAACAGCGCAGGTGGGACGCTCAGCCCGCCCGTGATCGGGGAGTTCAAGAATGGGCGGGGCGAGTTCTATGGGCAAGATCAGCTCAACGGCAGACCGATCTATGTTCGCAATGTCTTTTCGGACATCACGCCAACTTCGTGCCATTTTGAACAAGCCTTCTCGGAAGACGGCGGCAAGACCTGGGAAGTGAACTTCGTTGAGACATTGACGCGGGTGAAGAAAGACAGGAACGGGCAATAGCTTCGCCAAATAGCGATGAGCAAAGCATACTACGCCGCCTCCGCGCCCACGCTGCAATGAGCGCCTTCGGAATCGACGAACTGCGCCAGCACCCCGCCGAAATCCTGCATCTTTGGCGGCATGCTGAAGAGCACGCCCTTGGCACTCATCTCTTGGTAGAAAGCCTCGACATCGGCAACAGTGAAACCCAATTCGACTTTTCCCGCTGGATTCCTGTCGGAAGCGGGTGCAGCGCGAGAGTGATTTCGCCCGTCGCAAACTCGCTCCAGCCGGGCGATTCGAGCTTCACTTACAGACCGAGGACATCACGGTAGAACTTTACCGCTTTATCCCTGTCGGCGACGCACTTGATCACGTAGCTGAACTGTGTTCCTTCGTTCCTTCCATTTTGACCCTCCGCTGAGCCGCTGAGTGCCAATTATCCCAACAGATGAAGATTCACCGCGACCTCAATGCCGCGAGTTGCTCCCGGACTTCAGGTGCCACATCCACGACTGCACCGCCGAAATAGACAGGCACAGCATTTCCCCATTGAACGCTGCTAGGGTACAGCGCGACAAAGTCCCAGAGAATGCCGCTTCGCTGGCAACAAATCGCCTGCGAACTTGGAAATTGCTGGTGAAGTTCCTTCGCCACAAGATGGTCTCTATCCCAGAACTGCGCAACCCGTGGGTCTGAGATTCTTGATTGAACCCATCCGCTTGGTCTTGACCAGTCTGTCGGCAGCATTGGCTCCCATACAACAAGGACGCGAACTCGCATTGACTGATTCTGCTTCAATATCTCCTCAATCGCGGAAGACCCCCGCAAGCAATATGCTCACGTCGGCGATAGCAGGAGCACCAAGCGTGCGCGGTCAGCGGCACTGTTGAACTCTTGTCTAAAGTTCCAAAAGTTGTCAGGCGTTAGGGATGCGAGCGGGGGTTGACCGGGTGGCGTTCCTTTCGATAGCCAGAGATACCAGACGATCAGGAGCGCAGCAACGATCCCGACCAGCCAAAACGAGTATTTGACTCTTCGCGCTGCCATGTCTTACCCGGCAATCAAGCTGGCTATCACTTGTGGGAAAAGAATTACGAGAAGGACGATTAAAGCAGCGCCCCAGAACAGGGCGATGCTCAACGGGCTCCGTTTTTGGCATTGATTGCGCCGAACGTACAACTGGATGAAACCGATGCCGAGCAGGATGACTGCACCGACGAGCAACCAAGGACGCAATGATTGCACCCTGACGCTCACTCCTGCCAGCCCCAGCGCTCCCAGAAACGTGAGGGGTAAGCAGCAAGACAGGGTCGATAGCACAGCGATCACTGCTGCCACGGGTGTTGCTCGTTCTGCTACTCGCATGCGACTTCTCACTCCCTTCGCTTCACGCCTGAAATCGCTGCCCGCAACAACTCCTCTGACGGAATGCCGCTCCGATTTGCATACAGCCGACACGCTAAGCTCGGTACGCCCGTCCGATGTGGTTCGACATCCTCACCGTTGACGCGGACGGTGGGAGAACCGGGGAATAGCAGAGCCTTCACCTCAACTTGGGTGGTGACAGGTATCCCCTGAATTCCAGTCTTCACCGCTTCGGATGCCAAGACCGCTTGAAGCCTCTCGAGCGTAGGCTGGTAGTTCGGGCAGCCGGGGACGTAGAGAATCTCAATTCTCATTGACTCACCCCTGCTACCTCTTCGAGCACCGGGCAAGCGCAAGCTGCGTGCCGACGCCGATGGTTCAATTCGCGGTTACACTTTCGCAAATCCATTGCTAGCTCCGACTCCAGACGCCGTAGCTCTTGCAGCTTCGCTCGCACATCCGTCAGTTTTCCCTTCAGCAACTCTTTTACCGATTCGCAGGCATCTACCCTCCGCTCTCGAAGCTGGATCAATTCCCCGACCTCGCGCAATGAGAAGCCGAGTTCCTGCATTTGCTGGATGAAGTGAAGTCGCTCGATGGTGCCCTCTCTGTACAATCGGAACCGACCTGCGCTGCGAACCGCCTTGGGCAAGAGCTTGCGCTTCTCGTAGAATCGGATCGCGTCTACGGTTAGGGAACTGCGTTTCGCGACCTCGCCGATCTGCATCGCCCTGCTCTCATTTTGGTGATTGGTCGCCATGACAAAATCATACAATCTGGAGCGCAGTCCAGAGTCAAGAGAAATGGGTCGGATGGCGACCATTGTGCTTTCTAAGCTGATCGATAAGCTTCAGCAATACTATGGTGCTCCTGCGCCGCCGCCCTCGACTGACCCACTGGAGCTAATCATTTGGGAGAACATCGCGTATCTGGCGAGTGACAAGCGTCGTGCTGAAGCATTTGCCATTCTCAAACGAACCATCGGAACCCGCCCCGAAGAGATTCTTGCCGCTCAACACTCCGCTTTGGCGGCAATCGGCAAGGCTGGCATACTCCCCGACGTAAGCGCGGAAAAACTTCTCACCATTGCCAAGATCGCCTATGAGGAGTTCGACAGCGACCTGCATTCGGCTCTCAGAAAGCCGCTTCCGCAAGCAAAAAAGGCCTTGAAGAGATTCCCCAGCATCGGCGATCCCGGTGCGGAAAAAATACTCTTGTTCACTCGCTCTTACCCACTGATGGCACTCGAATCGAATGGGTTGCGGGTGTTATGTCGAGTGGGTTTCGCTGATGAGCAGAAGGATTATTCAGCGACGTATCGGTCGATTCAGGATGCTATACGTGGGCAACTACCCAAGGACTACGATTCGCTGATCCGGGCACACCAGTTGCTACGGCAACACGGTCAAGAACTGTGCAAGCGGTCGAAACCGCACTGCGCCGAGTGTCCCCTGAGCAATGCCTGCGACTACAATCGCACTAGCTGAAGGAGAGTTCTCATGAGCGTCAATCCGATACCAGCTCGAAAGGGCAGAGCCTTTTTGTTCGTGTTGACCATATTCGTCTTTTCCGTCGCCACGACTGAGCTTTACTCCGCTGATAAGAACAGCCTTGAACCTTCGCGCGATTCCATCATCCGTATCGTCACGCAAATTCAGCGGGCGGATTACGAAGGCGACCGCTCGGCTCTGAAGCGCCTCCACGACGAGCTGACGCCCATTCCAGAAGACAATGAGCTGGCATCGCAGGTGCTCTACTGGCGTGGATTTGCGTTGTGGCGCAGAGCAATTAACGGCTTTAACGAAACCCCAACTCCAACTGATCTGGAAGAGGACCTCACGCAGGCGGTCACCGATTTCAAAGACGCCATTGCCCGAAACCCTGCGTTTGTGGAACCTAGGATTGGAGCAGTCTCTAGTCTGGGCTACCTGATGTACTTGAATAAGAAAGACCCAACCCGTGTTCAGGAACTGCTCCAACAGTTGAGTCCGCTTTTGAAAGAAGCCACGGCGGCGGCCCCAAACAATCCTCGGCTGCTCTGGGTGCTCGGCCCCATTCGTTGGTCGTCGCCTCCAGAGCGGGGAGGGGGTCAGGACAAGGCGTTTGAAAGTTACAACAGAGGTTTGGAAGCCGTCCGCAATCAGAAGCGCGACGCGAGTGATCCTCTGGAGCCCTCATGGGGAGAACCCGAGTTGCTGATGAGTCTCGCGTGGTCGAATCTGAACCGAACCACACCTGACTTGAACGCCGCCGAGCAGGACGCACAAGCTGCCCTCAAGATCGTCCCTTACTGGCACTACGTTCGCGACATTTTGATGCCCCAGATTCGAGCTGCCCAAGCAAAAGCCCTCCCCGCGGCACTAGGGAGTTCTGAAACCGCTTTCGAGACATTCAAGGGATTCGAGGGAAAGTGGGCGATTCGGTCGGGGCAGAAGACTCTTCCCATTGAGATGACGTACGAGAGCGGCTCCAAGGGCTCGATTGTGACCGAGCAGTTTGGCAAGGAACTATCTGTGTTCTATCGAGACGGCCAAAGTCTGTTGATGACACACTTCTGCAACGCCGGCAATCAGCCACGGTTGCGACTGAGGGAGAATACCCGACCCGGGGTCTTTGAGTTTCAGATGTTCGATATCACAAACTTGCAAAGTGCGGACGCGGATCACGTGGAGAGGGTGGTTTATAGAATCATCAACGATAAAGCGATCGACTTGGAAATAATTTGGAAACATGGCAAGTCGGAGGAATCGGAGAAATACACCCTAACCAGACTCGATCTGGAACAGCACGTTGGGAATTGACAGCCGCGCCGTTCTTCGGCCCAATTACAGCGGCATGATAGGCGAAGTGTCGGCCTACATAGCAAACCTCAGGGGCGATATGCTCCTCCTCACCGTCATTGAGGAACGCTTAAGGCCTTGCCGGAGTGGCTGTTTTTGGAGTCGGTCTCTTCGGCTTAATCCGCCAAAACCTACGCCCAGCGTATCCGCAGCCTGCTAGTCGCTACGCAGCCTTCTCCACTGGAAGCCCTGCTTCCATCCACCCCTGTTTGCCTTCGGGGTAGTGCGCCACGTTCGTGTAACCCATAGCCGCCAATTCACGGGCAGCGTATTCGCTCGCGTGTCAATGATTGTTCGTACAGTAGGTGATGATCTCGGCGTCTTTGTTGGGCAACAACTGCGGCGCGAGTTCTTTGATCCGTTCAGGCGGAATGTTCAAGGCTCCGGGGATATGCGCTTCGCGGTAACGTTCAGGCGCTAGAGTCTCGACCACCGTGATCTTTTGCTGCCCGTCTAGCTTTGACTTCAGGTTCTTCGTAGAAATTGTGCTTTCCATTTTGACCTCCGTGTTTGCGTCTGGTTTAGAACATCGCAGAAGTTACTTGAAGATCGCCAAGTACAGGAATAGCAGCAGTGCCAATCCACTGAGCACGCTCCTAACGGTGTGCAGCGAGTTCCAGCGTACCAGCAGACGCTCTGCTTCGACTGACTGCTTATCCAGTGTCGGGCTGAGCAACAGCTTATTTGTGGGCAGGATCACGAACAGCGTAAACGGGATAACGCTGCCCAGAAGGGCTCCAGCAACCAGCCACCAGAATGTCGCCCCGGCGAGCCATGCCGCGATGGAGGATAGTAGTCCCAAAGCCGCCGAACTCGCCTGCATGATAGTGGCTCGGCGGTAGCTGGGCGCGAACTCCGTCGCGGCTATCTCGACGCCGCATTCCATTCTGGCTGGATGTTCGACAAGGTTGATATAGACGGAGGCTCCCGTGAACAGGCTACAGGCAAGGACAGCAACGAATTCAGCAATTTGGCCCATCGCCTCTACGTAAGTGGTTCTAAATGAATGGTAGCAAAACAGAGGGTGCGAAGTTTTCTCACGGATGTAGCGCCCGTTTCGTTACAAATCACCTGCCCATGTTAGCGCTTCGGAGTCAATCGAGATCTTTCGCTAGTTGAGTTCTCGTCACGCCTCAAGGGCGGCTGCCCCGGCGTGGAAAAGATTTCACCTCGCTTGCGTATCTCCCAGGCGCGGTCCTACAGAGGCTCCCCGAGGCTGTTGAGCCGGAAGAGGAAGAAAACCAAAAGCTGCGCTGTCTAAAGTGCTACTCCGCAGACGTCACCTTGCATCGTCGCTGAGTGATCCCATTGCTGTCCACGCGGAAATCTGTACGTGCAACTCATGTGGTTACGAATGGGATGACGAGGACAACATATAGGCGGTTGACCAACTGATGGGTCTGAATCACTGAATCTTTTCGCTCCATTCAGTTTGTGGAACCACTTCCCATCGAATGTCATCCGCATCTCTAGACCGTAATACTCGATCGGGCGAGTTCGACAGGTTATCCCTGAACCATTTTCGGTTCATGGTTCAGCTATAGCATGGTATAGTTTGAAGCTGTCCAGAGTGAGGTGATCTATGAGAGTGGGGGCCTTACTGGCAGCGTTTCTCCTGATCGTTTCCTCCCTTTTCGCACAAGATTCCGAAGAATTGATGCGCGGCCCTGACGGGGGCACCACCTACCATGTAGATGGCATCAGTGTTCGTCCGCTTCCGGGACAGCCCTTTTCAGGCAGAAGTACGACGGAATGGACTCGCACGCTCGAGGACGGCAGCGTCGTCACCACGCATCTGTTTGCCATGGTCGCCCGGGATAGTCAGGGCCGCATCTATCGCGAAGGCCGCAATTTTGTGCCGGTCAATTCGAACCAGGAACCTAGACGCTACCGGTTCCAGATCTTTGACCCAATCACGCACACCCGAACCCTCTGTATGGTGGCCGCTCATGGCTGCAATGTGACCAATTATTTCGCATCCACTGCGTTCACGCTAAGGCCCGTTGGGCCGTTCGATGATGGCAAACGCACCTTGGCCCGCGAGAGTCTTGGAAATGATGTCATCGATGGCATCAACGTGGTGGGAACGCGAGAAACCGTCACCATCAATGCAGGGGTCATGGGCAACAGCCAAGCGCTCTCGATCACACATGAGTTCTGGTACACTCCTGAGTTGCAGGTGAATCTGGCAATCACGCGAAAAGATCCGCGTGAAGGCAAGCAAGTCGTTCGCGTACACGAGGTGTCACGGTCGGAGCCCGATCCAAATCTGTTTAAGGTGCCCGAAGGGTACGCAGTTCACGACCTACGAAATAACGCGCCGCAAACCGCAAATTAGTCGAGATAACCAGCAGAAAACTTCATCCGCAGTCATTTGCACACGACAGCGAGTGTTTGACCGCGCTTCTATCGGCTGGACGAGGCCCGTTCGCGTGACTCAGGCGGCTTCGGGCTCGGATTGCCCACAGCCAAATGGGCAGTGGAAGCCCATGGAGGCACCATTCATGTGAAAACCTCTTCCCCCACTGGAGCAATCTTTTGCATTAAACTACCAGTCGTTACAGGGATAGCGATTAATCACCGCGCTTCAGCATCCCAGGCCTCATTTCTTTCAGGAGTCTCAGATCTGTCACGGGACTTGAGGAATCCTGAAGTTTTTCTGAACTTTCGGGTCTTGCGAGGAGAGTATTCTCGCCAGCCTCATCTAACCGACTAAGAAATTTTGTGAAGGTGAGATATGAAAGCGCCAAGGTTGGGGGCAAGAGCGGCGAAAGTATGGCTCCTCGGCTTCTTCCTGGCCGCGATTCTATCTGCGCCCGCATGGGCTGACGTTACGAGCGCAAAAACAGCGGTACCAGGAACTCTCAATTTTGTTGAAGGCCAAGTCTCGATCGGCGATCAGGCTCTCAACTCCAAGTCAATCGGCAATGCGGAGTTACAGCCGGGCGAATCGTTGATTACCGAAAAAGGCAAGGCGGAGGTCTTGTTGACACCCGGTGTCTTTTTACGAATCGGGAACAACAGTTCGGTAAAAATGATTTCACCCAGCCTCACGGACACAGAGGCTGAAGTGGACCAAGGTCACGCAATGATCGAAGTGGCCGAGATCCATCCGGAAAACAGCCTTCGCGTTGATGAGGACGGCACAGCCACGCAGCTGTTAAAGACTGGGCTCTATGACTTTAATCGGAACCAAAGAGAGCTGCGAGTATTCGACGGCAAGTCGTTTGTCGAGAGCGGCCGTGAACACGTCGATGTAAAAGCCGGCCGCGAACTGACACTTGCCAACAACGATCTGTCGAAGGCTAGAAAATTCGACAAGAAGCAGTATGAAGAAGGCGATCTATTTCGCTGGAGTAGTCTGCGGTCGGGATATCTGGCTGAAGCCAACGTGGATGCGGCTGGCATGTATGCAGAGAACGGATGGGGCGGACTTGGCTGGTGGGGAGCCGATTGGTACTGGGACCCGTGGTTTGACGCCTTCACTTTCATTCCGGGAGATGGAATCTTCTATAGCCCATTCGGGTGGGGATTCTACTCACCCTGGTGGGTGTGGGGAGCTCCATTCTATGGGTACGGGTATGGCTACGGGCGTGGTTACGGCTATGGCTTCGCCCACTCCTATCATCACTTCAGTACTGACGCCCGCAACTGGGGGCCTGGCTCTCACTACGCAGCAGGGCACAGTTACGCCCATGGTATCTATCACGGACCGGGATCGACAGGACGTGGTTTCCACTCTGGATCTCAAATGGTCGGGGCAGCGCGTGGCTTCGGAAGATTTGGAGGCGGAGGGTTCCGCGGCGGCGGTGGCGGATTTCACGGAGGAGGAGGTGGTGGCGGAGGCTTTCACGGAGGAGGTGGAGGAGGTCACGGTCGGTGACCGGTAACGATCAAAGACCTGTCGGATGACTTGCAAGCAATCGCGGTGCAGAGACTCTTCGAGTTCGTGTCAGTCCATCGGCAGAGGCTGACGACGATCGTGGAAAGCCTCTCCAGCGCGACGCAGGCTCGTATAACTACGTTCAATGCACAGAATGCATGAGGAGGCCAACAATGACCATTCGCAACGCATCGGCGATTCTTTTCTTCTGGGCTCTCGCATGGGCAGCGCTGCCATCAGCTCAGGCTGACGACTGGGTTCAGAAGACGAAACTGAAGTTCGATCAGCCCATCAAGATTCCGGGCGCTGTGCTACCTGCAGGCACCTACTGGTTCGCACTGCAAGATGGTCAGTTCGACCACAACCTTGTACGGATTTTCAGCGCAGATAGGTCGAACATCGAGGCAACGGTGTGGACTGTACCGACCTATCTCCAGCAGTCGATAGACAAAACTGAGATCGAGTTTGCAGAGCGTCCGCATCAAAAGCCGGAAGCGCTGCTGAAGTGGTATATCCCTGGGCGATTGACTGGCCACAGATTCCTCTATTCGCCAACACATGAACAGGAGTTCGCGCGAGATGCTAAACAAGATGTGTTACCCGGACCGCTGGATCTTGCTTCGGGGACAGTTTCGACAAAGGAGGAAAGGTAAGTGAATAAGCCGGCCCCTGCCGGACGAGAGCCACCCTTTTTCGGAATTGGGCAGTTCCTGTTTGTAGCTATCTTGGCGGGCATCCTTTTTCTGCTTGGGCAAAGCATGGTGCGGCATCGCTTCTTTCAAGGTGGCCGGGAACACCGGAACGGCTCCATCGGACAATAGCAGACGCTGAAAAAGCTCTCAGGACGGACTCCGATTGAGACCAAACTACTCGTTATCTTCACCAAGTGGAGGAAATCGACGGTTATAGCCCGCTCAAATATATAGAGAGGCAACCAACGTTCACGCCGTGCTATCGAAGAAAATGCTGTACTCTCGTTACTGTAGTGACATTGGGCCCCTTGTTTGCAGCGACTGAATTTTATATGCTACCAACAAGTGGATCGCAAACTGCTGCTGAGATGTCACCGCTAAGACATTTCGAAGATCAATGGCGTAAGTGTTGGTGTGCGCTGGTCGTTTTAGCTGCCGTCTGCTCGCTGACTGTGAGCGTAGCGACGCGCTATTCCTCCTCTTGGGATGTTTCGGCGCCCACGGTGAAAACCGTGCAAGCGCACCCGACGCCGGAGGCTAAACGGCAGCGTCTCGACAAGGATGCAGCCAACTGGCTGCCTCCGCTGGTCGGTTTCGATGCCTTGCGATCTCCTAGTTCTTATCCCCGAACGTCGCCCGCAGAACCTCCCACGCAAAATCTTCTTCTTGAACAGAGCCTCTTCAATCGACCTCCGCCATCCTTTGAGTTTTTCTCGTAAGTACTTTCACGGCCGCCCTGCGTACTTGACAAGCGTTTCTGGCTGATTGGATTCTTTTGCGGTCAGCGAAGAACAAGTCCGGCACGAGGGTTCAAAACCTAGACACAAACAGGACGGTGATTTCGGCCCGGGGGTCGGCTCCGTTTAGTTTGAAGAATCGCTGAAACCTTAGCCGACGAACTTGCATCACTGACTTCGAGTCCCAGTCGCGAAAGGAACCTGCATGCCGGTTACGCCTTCGTTGACCGAAGAAGAGCTTGACGCGCTTCGCCAGTTCGATACGTGCATGGTCGCAAACGCGATCGAATCGTTTCGCGTCAGGCTGTGTAACACAGGATTTGCCGATGCCAGCGTTCGATGTATGTTCCCGGACGCGCCTCCCATGGTGGGTTATGCAGCTACGGCCCGCCTGCGCAGCGGCGAACCGCCCATCGTCGGTACGTTCCGTGACCGTGCCGATTTCTGGAACAGCATTCTCGAGGTTCCCGCGCCCCGCATCCTCGTATTGGAGGACATGGATGATCCACCTGGACGCGGTGCTTTCCTTGGGGACGTGCATGCCGCGATCCTGAAGGCTCTGGGCTGCGTCGGCTACTTGACCAACGGCGCCGTGCGTGAATTGCCTTCTGTGCACAAGATGGGCATTGAGTTGTTTGCTGGAAGTGTTGCTGTTTCCCATGCCTATGCACACATCTTCGACCATGGGGCCAAGGTCAAAATAGGCGGAATGGAAGTGCGGCCTGGAGACTTATTGCACGGAGACCGTCATGGTGTCCTCACAGTTCCGGCGGCAATTGCAACTAAGGTTCCCAAGGCTGCGGAGGGATTGCAAAGTGCCGAGCAGAAAATAATTGACTTTTGCCGCTCACGGGATTTCTCGGTCGCAAAGCTGGGCGACGTTATGAAAACTCTGAGGTAAGAACCGGCTAGAGAACGCTGGTCAAAGGAAACTCGATGACTCAAGGTCGCACCAGATCCGATAAGACGCGTGCTCGCCGATCAAGGAGATTGCGCTCCTGTGCTCTCGCTGCCGTTTTGACCGCGGCAGCTTTCGCTTTCTCGTCCTGCTCTGGGAGTGGAAATGCACGGGTTGAAGCGAAGGGGCCGACAATCACGGTCGGCGTAACGAATGTGGTGAAGAAATCACTCGGCCGAGAAATCACTCTGTCCTCCGAACTGGTGCCCTTTCAGGAAATTGACGTTTATGCCAAAGAGTCGGGCTACGTGAAGAACCTGTCGGTTGACTATGGAACTCATGTAAAGGCGGGTCAGGTGATGGCGGTTCTGGAGATTCCAGAGTTAGAAGCTCAGCTTCAGGAAGACCAGGCAGAAATCAAGAATGCGGTGAATCAAGTCAGCCGCGCGCAGCACGAATTGTATCGCTATCAGGCGCAGTACAACGCTCTTCACCTGCAATACACGCGCCTCAACGGAGTCTTTCAGAGCCAACCGGGCATTGTCGCACAGCAGGAAGTGGACGACGCACAAGGTAAGGATCTGGCGGCATCCGCTCAGGTAGACGCCGGCCAGGCGGCATTGGAAGCGGCCCAGAGTCAGCTCTCGGTGGCCAAGGCGAAGCTGGTTCACGATCAGAGCCTGTTTGATTATTCGAGGATTACGGCTCCGTTTTCCGGAGTGGTGACGGAGCGGTACGCGAACCTCGGAACACTAGTGCAGGCGGGAACAGGTTCGAGCACGCAAGCCATGCCGATCGTCCGGCTGTCCCAGGACGATCTTTTTCGTCTCGTTATCCCGGTTCCAGAATCCTACGTTCGATACATCCGTATTGGCGATCATGTGGATGTTCGTGTTCCGTCACTTGACCGCACTTTTCCGGGAAGGGTCGCGCGGTTTTCTGTGGATGTCAGGGAAGACACCCGCACCATGCACACGGAAGTGGACGTTCCTAATCCGCAGCGAGTTCTGCTGCCGGGTCTCTATGCCGACGCTGAGCTGGTGCTTGACCGAAAAGACGATGTTCCGACTGTGCCGGTTCAGGCGTTGAATCACGAAGGGGACAAAACAACGGTTTTTGTGGTCAAGGGAAATGGAGAAATTGAAGATCGAGCCGTGCAACTTGGATTGCAAACCGCGAGCGATGCCGAAATTGTTTCCGGGTTGAATGAAGGAGAGCCGGTTGTGGTGAGCGATCGCAGCGGTCTGAAGTCCGGTCAAAAAGTTCATTCGCAGGCAGTAGCAGTGATGCAGTACCACGAGGAGAAGTAGCAGTAAGTGCTGCAGATCGTGGATGCCTGAAACAGCTAGGTACGCGACAGGACAAACTTTATGCCAGGGTTCTCAATTCGTAATCCGTACTTCATCGTTGTGATCTGCCTGACACTTCTGGTCATCGGCGTGACCAGTCTGGCGCGGATG
The DNA here is from genome assembly GCA_963714225.1 of uncultured Acidobacteriaceae bacterium. GTDB lineage: Bacteria > Acidobacteriota > Terriglobia > Terriglobales > Acidobacteriaceae > Sulfotelmatobacter. Next base: position 28,936 of record CAVQNY010000004.1, read on the forward strand.
CCGGTCGATCTATTTCCGCCGATTAACCTGCCCGAGGTCGTGGTGGCCACGTTTTACACAGGCATGCCGCCGGAGGACATCGAGACCGATATCACAGACCCTCTGGAGCGATTCTTCACTCTAGCCTCCGGTGTAGACCACATGGAATCGCGGTCCATGTTAGGCGTCAGCATCATCCGCGTCTACTTCCAGCCCGGAACGAGCGCCGATGCTGACGTAAGCCAGTTGTCCAATTTAGCTCTCGCTGATTTGAAGCGTCTGCCGCCGGGGACGCTTCCTCCCGTGGTTCTCAAGTTCGACGCCTCCAGCCTTCCGGTGGCGCTGGTTACGGTGAAGGGCGAGGGGCTCAACGAAACTCAGCTTCACGACTATGCACAGTTCCAGATTCGCAACCAGATCGCAGTCGTTCCCGGCGCCGAGATTCCTGGCGTGTTCGGCGGAATCTACCGCCAGATCATGGTCTACGTCGATCCCTACAAGCTTGCTTCCCGGCAATTGAGTGTGATGGACGTGGTTGGTGCGGTCAACGATTCCAACCTGATCTTGCCCGCCGGCGACGTGAAGATGGGACCATTCGATTATTACGTTTACTCCAACAGCCTGGTTGACAACATGGAGCAACTGGGCAAGGTTCCTTTGAAGGTCAAAGGCAACTCCTGGGTTACGGTGAACGATGTAGGCAAAGCGGAGGACGCCCACCAGATTCAATACAACATCGTGCGCGTCGATGGTCAGCGATCCGCCTACATTCCCATCATGAAGCAGGGCGGCGATACCAACACTATCGCGGTGGTGGATGGAGTTCGCCAGCTGATTAAGCACCTCTATGACATTCCCCAGCAGATGAAGACGAGCATCGTCTTTGATCAATCGGTGTATGTGAAGGAAGCGATCGATACCGTATTGCATGAGGGCTTTCTGGGGTTGATTCTGACTAGCTTGATGATCTTAGTCTTTCTGGGAAGTTTCCGCGCCACGTCGGCTGTGCTCCTCTCCATCCCTCTATCCGCGCTGGCAGCGTTTGTCGTTCTGGCCCTGATGGGCGGAACCGTCAACACCATGATTCTGGGCGGAATGGCGCTGGCCTTCTCGCGCGTGATCGACAACTCAGTCATTTCTCTGGAGAACATCTACCGCCATTTAGAAATGGGAGCCGCGCCGATGATCGCCGCCGAAGTCGGCGGTCAGGAAGTGAACCTGGCTGTCTTAGCGGCGACTTTGGTGGATGTGGTCGACTTCTTCCCCGTCGTTTTTCTTTACGGCGTTGCCAAGTTTCTCTTTTCGGCATTGGCGTTGGCTTTCTGTTTGTCGCTGCTGGCTTCGTTTGTGGTGGCGATGACGGTAATTCCTTTGTTCTGCTCACGCTTCCTGAAGGCGGTTCCGTACGTTGAAAAGCAGAAGGATAAGGAAAATGAATATGACCTAGAACCCACGTCGACAGCCGGCCACTCCTGGATGGAACGCTTCAACGCCCGTTTCAACCGGATGTTCAACAAAGTTCTGGATTATTACGAACACTGGGTGAGGCGGGCGGTCGTGCGTCCGGGGCTTACCGTCGCAATTTTGAGCGGTGTGTTCCTAGCGAGCCTGGCAATTTATCCGTTACTCGGACTAGCTTTCTTCCCGAAGACCGATGCCGGTCAATTCACCATTAACGTCAAGGTTCCAACTGGTACGCGCATTGAGATAGCGAACGAATACGTCGCGAAGGTGGAGGATTTGATCCGGCACGAAATCGAACCCAAGGATTTCAAGCGTATCGTCTCCAACATTGGTGTAGTTCCGGATTTTTCGTCGCTCTATACCACTAATTCTGGCCCTTATACCGCCACCGTCCAGGTCGCGTTAAACGAGCCACACCGGCTTAGCAGCTTCGAGTATATGGACCGGGTGCAAAAGGCAATGGCCAGCCAGTTTCCCGATATTCGTACATTCTTTTCCAGCGGCTCGATGGTCGACGCCATTTTGAATTCGGGTGCGCCAGCTCCCATTGACGTGCAGGTTAGCAGCCCTGATCTGGACCAGATCTATGGCATCGCGCAGACTTTGGCCAATCGCATTCGCGAAGTGCATGGCGTCGGCCAAGTCTACATTCCGCAGGATATGAACTATCCGGCTTTGCGGCTCGATGTGGACCGCGTGCACGCCGGTGAGTTGGGACTCACGCAAAAAGATGTAGTCGACAACGTCATTACCGCGCTCAATTCGAACTACATGATCGCCCCCAACTATTGGGTCGATCGCAGCAGCGGGAACGACTATTACCTCACGGTACAGTACTTCGAGCATGGCGACGCCTCCATTCACAACATGGCCGACCTGGGACAGATTCCCCTGCGCGATCCGGGCAACGGAGCAGGGATGACTTGCGGCCCCTCCGGTCCACCACAGCCAAGTACGGGGCACTCTTCCTGGGCATGCCTCGGAGGAGGCAGACCGACTACTGTCCTTAAGAATGTGGTCGACGTGAAACAGGTCCTGACGCCGACCGAAGTGGATCACTACCAGATCCAGCGTGCCGTCGATATCTTCGTTACCCCGAACGGCGAAGACCTGGGACGCGTCACCAGTTCGATTCGCGATATCCTCGCGAGGGAGAAGATCCCTTCCAACGTGCGCGTGAATCTGCGGGGGATGGTACAGGGAATGGAAGCGTCCTTTAAGAGTTTCGCCTTCGGGTTCCTGATTTCCTTTCTCTTGCTGTTCCTGATTTTGACCGCTCAGTTCAAGTCTTTCATCGATCCTTTCCTGATCATGCTGGCGATCCCGATGGGATTTGTCGGCGTGCTGATCATCTTGCCGCTTACAGGAAGCACCTTGAACGTAATGTCACTGATGGGAGTATTGATGCTGGTCGGTATCGCCGACTCCAACAGCATCCTGATTGTCGATTTTGCCCACAATCTAGAGAAGCAGGGAATGTCGCCGGCTGATGCAGTGATCACGGCATGCCGAGTACGCCTCCGGCCAATTTTGATGACCTCTCTGGCAACCATTATCGGAATGATTCCGATGGCGCTGAAACTGGGGACGGGTGCGGAACAGTATGCCCCAATGGCGAAGGCCATCATCGGAGGCTTGACCTCTTCAGTAGTGCTTACCATTTTTATCGTGCCCGCGGCCTATCTGCTGGTCTACGGGAAGCGCAATCAGCAAGTCGCGACGGCTTCGCCCGCGGAGCCCGCGGAATGAAATAGAAATACCCCGCTTCGTGCGGTCGCTCAGAAACGCACACGGCACCCCATGAAGGAGGTCGAGAGGCAATCCGATGATAAGGGCAAATACCTTCATACTCTGTACGCTGCTGTTATTCTTATGGGCGATTCTGCCGCAGCCGGGCTTAGCACAATCCCCTGAGAAATCGGGATCAGGCGAAAACTTACCTTCCGCCCCGCAGCCGCAATTCACGCCAAACCCGACTCTTACTGTGGGGCCTCCGGAGGCTCAGGCTGCGCTCGCTGCCAGCTTTCCTCGCGGCGCCGCTTCCTCCGCTGACCCACAAGTGGCGTCGGCCGCCCAGACGCCAAGCGGTCCCATGCGTTTGACCCGCACGCAGGCAGAGCAACTGGCCGTCAAAAACAATCCTCGGATCAGTGTAGGCCGCCTGCTTGCCCTGGCACAACATCAGATCTATCGCGAGACCAGGGCGGCAGAACTCCCCAATTTTAATGGCGCCATAACGGCAGTCGATGCCAACGAAGGCAGCCGCATCGGCGCGGGAGCGCTCACCGCATCTCGTCTGCTTGAGCATGCGGGCGCCGGAGTGACACTCAGCCAGCTCATCACCGACTTCGGCCGCACCATGAATCTGGTGTCCTCTTCGAAGCTCTTGGAGAAGGCGCAGAATGCCAATGCGCTGGCAACCACCGAAGATATAGTTCTGGCCACGGATCAGGCCTTTTACAACGCACTACAGGCTGAGGCTCTGCTCAAAGTTGCGCAGCAAACTGTGACCACTCGAGGGTCAGTAGAACATCAAATCGACGAACTAACGAAGAGCAAGCTGAAATCCACCCTGGATCTGGCCTTCGCCGAAGTAAATCTGTCGCAAGCCAAGCTGCTGCAAATCGATGCGCAGAACAATGTCGATTCGAGCATCGCCACGCTCTCGGCAGTCCTTGGCTTCGACAAACAGGTGCGCTACGAATTGAGCGATGAGGATTCGCAACCCCCGCCACCGCCGCCGGATGTGGACGTGCTCACTAATACCGCCTTGCAGCAACGTCCCGATCTGCAGGCGCTCACCTATGATCAACAGGCAGCGGAAAAATTCCGTCGCGCCCAGCGCGATCAACTCCTGCCTACCATCAGCGCTCTCGGCATAGCAGGAGCGTCTCCGGTGCGTCCTGACTGCTTCGGCGGCTGTTTTCCTAACTATTTCGTTTCCAGCTGGTACGGCGCCATCGGCGTAAATATGGGCATCCCAATCTTTAATGGCTTTCTTTTTACAGCGCAGGCTTCAGAAGCAAATTACCGGGCGAAAGCTGCGGCAGAGAGCACCCGGGATCTACGCGACCAGGTAGTGCGCGATGTTCGCACAGCGTGGCTATCAACGAACACTGCCTTTCAACGCGTAGGCGTGGCCGCGGAACTCGCCAAGGAAGCCGACTTGGGGTTGACTCTCGCCCAGGATCGTTATCAGCTTGGCTTGGGCTCAATCGTCGAACTCAGCCAGGCCCAATTGCAGCAAACCGATGCCGCCATTGGCTATGTCGGTGCTCAGTACCAGTATCGGCTGTCTCTCTCAACCCTGAACTTTGAGATTGGGGCGCAGCCTTAACTTCAGTCGAGACTTGGATGGAGGACGGGCCGACCAGAACAAAGCTAGCAGCGACACCGATGAGGCTCGAAGCGGATTGTTTTGAAATGCGTAGATGGCCGGAGTCATGAAGGCAGGGAAAAGAAAGAAGAAACAATCATCCTTCACAACCCGGCAAGGAATTGTTCTTTCTCTGGCGATCGGAGCATTGGTTGCTCTTATCTTTGTCCTGGTGGCCCTCTACTGGCACCCACCCGAGTAGCAAGTGCAACAGACGGTCCGTCAACCTGTTTCTGGGCTTGTCGAGCATCTTGGGGAGTCGTTATGAAACGAACACTGCTTGTAACGTCTTTGATTGTACCGAGTGCGCTATTCGCGGTGGAACGGAGCATGATCTATCTCTTGTTCATAAGTGCAATCGTAATCCTGTATCTGCTGTTTGTGGTCACTCACCATAAGCCCGCTTCTGGGAGGCCCTCTCGACGTCTCGCAGTGGTTGGACAAGCCGATGCAGGAACCAAGGAACATCAGAACATCGGGGGTCAACCCTTAATGCACACGTAGTGGTTCCATCTACATTTCTATACTGGGAGCCGCGCAGCACGATGGTGACTTCGGTCTTCTTAGCGGTATGATTTTCTACATGCTTCCCTTTTGCCTCTATTTCGCCACCGGGGTGATCACCGGGCTCCACGTTTACACCTTGCTGGCCCTCGCAGTGTATGGGGTTCCATTCAATCCATTAGAACTAGTATCCTTTTTGGGATCGTTGTGCCTTTTGATCGCCGCCTTTGTGAGCCTTTTCAAACCGCATGCGGCCGCAAGACTTGCGCTGCTCGCGTCCCTGGCGATTTGGTGTTTCTACGGTCCCGCCATCGCGAAATCCATCCGGACGAAACTCGACAAACAGAGTTCTGTGTTTCGCCATCAGACGTTGCCTACCCCCCCCGGATCCTGGAGCCTGGCTCTACCTGGCAAAAGTCCGTAGTTGAGCACGAAGGAGGCTTTATCTCGACGCACAGATTTGTTGCGAACTAAGAACACCTGTTCAGACACAGATGAAATTGCCATACGTAGCCATAGCTCTTTTGCTGTTCGCCACCGCGTATTCCGCAATTGTCAGTTTCAGGCAACACGGCGGCGGCAAGCGGAGTTGGATTTTCCCAGAATCCGCAAGCCGGGCCGTGCAGCTCTTCGTTGGCGTCCTTACCCTTGGATTGTTAGCTGGTCTCGCGCTGTGGCTGGGAATGAGTACGCGGAATTCGACTCTCCGTTCGTCACGCTTTCTGATTCCCGAAGGATACGCGGGCTGGATACGAATCGAGTTTGAGGTGCAGGGGGCACCACGGTTGCCTATCGAAGGCGGTCAGTATGTTCTCAAGATTCCTTCGGACGGAGTACTCCGAACGTCTTCGGCTGAACAATACGGATGGGCGAAGGATCAGTACTATTACTATTCCGCCCAGGGTGTGCGCTCACTCCCAGACTCGGGACCCGCAGAGCTTATTTGGGGCAAGATCAACGGGGAAGAATCTGGAGTCTCGGGCAAGCGGAAATACGAAGAGTTTTTTGTGGGGAACGCGCAGCAGTTTAAGGATCAAGCGAAGTAAGCGAAGGTGCGGTACCCATTCGTCAGTGTGCGTTCACAAGAAGAAGCTTCAACGGGCCGGAGTTGCGGACCACTGACACCGCTGCGCCGGACCGGAATTGAGCAAAGATGGCGGAGTGCGAATTCACACTCCGTCGGCGGAACTGCATCCCGATGGCGACCCTCCGCGCATGCCTCCGTAGGAGCCGCGACCTTCGTAGGAGCCTCCGCGGCCGCCATAGCCACTACCGTGGATGCCTCCACCACCTCCGCCGTGAAAACACCACCTCCTCCCGCCGCCACGCCCCTGGCCGCCACGACCATGCTGGGCAAGAGCGGTCGTGGGCGCCCAAACCAGGGCGACAGAAGCGACTCCGGAGAGAAGACCGTTCAGGAAGGTGGATTTCCTCATGTCAAACCCTCCACCCAATCGCGGTTGGCTGCCCGGGGAAGGCAACCCCAATCCCATGCTTGATTGGACTCTCATTCCAGCTCGGAAGCTGCCCCAACCCGGGCCAGAAAACGAGATGCAACCGGGGAAGTAATCGAGACGGCAAGCCCGCGTACCGAAGAAATGGAAAGGGGCTGCCTTACGGTATCGCGGAAGCTAGGGCTAGTGATTCGCACGAATTCCTTGCTGGATCTGCCCCGACACGTTCAGGAGGACCTGATACATCAAAGGAGTTAGGAGCCTTCCAGAAATAATCTCCCACAAATAAATTTCTCAGGCGGTGCTGACTCTGGGTGACAGGGAATAGTTCCACTCCCCATGAAAGTCCGCCGGGATGATGTTCAACCTTGCCATTTCTTCATCGGATATTTTGATCCCTTTCGCGTAAGAATTGACATTGAGGTCGGCTTGGATGGTCAAGCCCTTGCTAGTTTGGGTGTTGGCAATCAGGTTGACGATCACCTCACGAGTTTCCAAGGGCCGACCCCGCCAATTGGCGGTGATGTGGCAAAACATGCGATGCTCAATTCGGTTCCACTTGCTGGTTCCGGGAGGGTAGTGACAGACCGTGATGCGGAGTCCGGTCTCGTTCGCTAGCTTCTGCAGTTGACACTTCCAGAGTCTGGCTCGATAGCTGTTACTGCCGCCGGAATCGGCAGTGATTAGCAGTTCCTGGGCCGCAGGGTAGGTGGGCTGGCCCATGCGCCTCCACCAGTGACGAATAGAATCGACGGCGAATTCGGCGGTGTCGTGATCTATCCCCAGGGTCACCCATCCTTGGTTTCGCCCGATGTCATACACGCCGTGGGGTGTGACCTTGCCTTTTTGCTTATCTTCGAAATCGTGCACGCGAACCGATTCGGGTTTGCCCTTGGGGTGCCACTCCCGACCGCCGTTTTTAAAATCCCCCACCAGTTCCTTTTTCTTACTATCTATAGAGATCACGGGCTGACCCCGCTGTTGAAATTCCTGACACTGGCGATTGATGTATTGAAACTGCGCGTCCCGATCGGGATGCGAGGAACCTTCTCGGGTCTTGCGCAACCCTTGCATGCCATAACCCAATTCCTCGTACAGGATTTTGCTCACGCTGGTGAGGCTAAGTTGGTAGCCTTGGCGACCGAGTTCCGCCACAAGGTGAGGCAAGCTTTTCGAAACCCAGCGCAACGGCTTCATCGGATCTCCGCGCGTGGCCGGATCCACGATCTGCTCGATCACGCTGCGCAATTCCGGATGTTTCTCGAGGATCGACTTCCGGCCTCCCCCGGGGCGACGGTGCCGGCCTCCCTCAAGATCGCGGCTCGGGCTCGGCTGGGCTTGCAGTTCGCGCTTGCCTTGCAAGATGGTCTTAGGAGTGATGGCCAGGGCTTCGGCTATCGCCCGCACTCCTCCCCGCCCAAACGAAAGCGCTTCATTGGCCGCCCACAACCTCGTTCCTCGTTCTCCCAAATGCGGCTGCAGCCGCTCATATTTTTCTCGCACCACCTGTTTCCGTTCCTCCCGTACTTTCCAATACAGGCGCAGCTTCTCTTGTTTGCTGCCTCGCCAATCGTTGTGGGGCATCAGTGGGGGATCCTCCTTGCTGCAGGGTCTCCCAGTGTGCTTTATCACCAGACCGAGAAAATGTCCAGCCTAATCGTAGTGTGGGAACTTATTTATGTAAGGCTCCTTAGTTCTCGATTAACCTTAAGCGCCCGAAGTCCCAGCTTCGTTTTCAAAGGTCTATGGTCGCCGAGGAGCACGCTTCAGTGTGGTGAATTCGAACTATCTTCAAAGGCAGTTGTCTGATAATTCCCGAGCTGTTTCTCCAGTCTGGCTGCAATGCGCCTCGTCTACAATGACGCGTACTTTCGTGCGGCAATAGCGGCTTCCCCCTGCTTTGCCCGCCGCCGCTCTTCCTCGGTGGCTCGCTCCTGAGTCTCTGCCCCGCGCCAACTGACTGCCCCGAAGGTTAGAATCCGTACGAAATGCCAAGGGCGAATTGATGCCGTGCCTCCAGATTCACTCCGGGCAGGATGCTGTTAGCAACCTGGGCGACACCCAAGTCGATGGTAAGCTTCGGGGATTCCACTCCCCAACCGTGGAGAGGCAAGGCACCGGCGGGGACGATCCGAACCGCGTAGGTGATCGTGGTCGGTACCGTGGCGTAGGGCAAGCCCTGAATGCTCCGCGGTTGCTGCATGGCTTCGGAAGCTAACAAGATGGTACTCCGCCCCGGCCCTTTCAGTGCGAAGGCAGCCGCGCCGAACACCCGTCCCTGGTAGCCTGGAGCATTTCCAGCCAGCCCCAGCAACGATGCATTCGTTTCCTTGAAGCCAAAATTAAACACGAGCGGGAGATGCCGAATCTGTGTGATCGTCTTGGTGGCTACGGCGTAGAAGTCCGCGTTGTTGGTGTCCTTGTCTTGGATGACCCCGCCTACATTTTGAACCTGCGTGCGTGCCACAAAACCCATGGACAACGCGGGCCGCCAGGTTCGCCTTTCCGACAAGAGATTGACCTTCCCATGAAACACATTGAAGCCGCTGCTCCACAAATCATTAAGGTCGGCTGTACCCGCCTGGTGGAGGTCCCGCGTATAGCCAAACTCAATCCGGTTCAATGCTCCCATTGTGACCGACACCTGATGGAATCCGCCTAAAACATCCCCAGCGTCCAGGTAGTGATAAGCCACAACCGGTCTGCCCAAGCCCTTATCGCCCGACGGGACCGCGTAGGCGAGTGGCGTGACGAAGATTCCGTCTTGTCCCTCCCAGTTGAGGCTCTGAGCCGAGGCCCAGTTCGTGCCGGCCATCACGACGATTGCAGTCAGCCGTACGACGCTCAGGACACTCCCCCAAAATGACCGATAGCTGTCTGCGCCAAGCTCGGTTTTACAAGCACAGGTTTTGTAGCACATAAAACGGTATTCTCCTTGATCCAGAATTTGTATGCCGGACGATTTCCCTCATTAAGGATTCGAAGACCCGCGACTCCACGGTTTCGGAGTTGGTTCTTCAAGTATTTCTGTTACGTTCTCCGCGACGGTGCTGTGGCTTAGCGCTGCCCCAGTCGCCAAAGCTTGATCGTGCCGTCTTCGCTACCTGAGGCCAGCCAGCGGCCTTGGGAATCAAACGCTACCGCGTAGATATGATGGTCGTACCCTGTCAGGGTGCGCAATTCCTGCCCAGTCTGTACGTCCCAAATCTTAATGGTCTTGTCCCAACTGCCCGAAGCTAGCCAACGGCTGTCGGGGCTAAAAGCAATGCTGGTGACGTCGCTCCCGTGACCGGTCAGAGTGCGGATCTCGCGGCCGGTAGCGATGTCCCAAAGCTTTACGGTCTTATCCGCACTCGCGGAGGCCAGATAGCGGCCGTTCGAACTGAAAACCGCGGCGTAAACAGCCTTCTTGTGACCACGCAACGTTCGTATTTCTTTCCCGGTGGCGACTTCCCAAATCTTGATCGTCTTGTCGTCACCTCCGGAAGCAAGCCACCGTCCGTCCGGGCTGAAGGCGGTGTAGATCACCGACCTGTGGGCCGCAGTCAAGTCACGGATCGACCGCCCGGTTTCGACCTCCCAGAGTCTGACAGTCTTGTCGTCCAACCCCGCCGCCAGCCAGCGGCCATCGGGACTGAATGCGATGGAATAAACCCAGCTGCTGCCCAAGACTCCCAATGGCTTATTGCTGGAAAACTTTCGGACTTCCCGTCCCGTCGCAGCGTCCCAAAGAGTGACGGTGTTGATCGAATTCTCCGCCGCCAGCCAGTGTCCGTCGCGACTAAAGGCCAGCGCCTGCACTTCTTTGATCTTGCTGGCGACAGTGGTCGCCTCTTCGCCCTTTAGCACATCCCAGAACTTGACCGTCTGATCTGAACTAGCCGAGGCCAATCGCTGGCCATCGGCACTAAATGCAACGCCGGTGACCCAGCCGGAGTGAGCCTTAAGGGTAAGATAAAGCGTGAAATCGGGAAGCGACGGGCTGACGATGCGAGGAATGGTTGCTTTGAATTCAGGGCTAGGAGCTTTCGCAGGTTCAGTTAAAGGTGGCAGTTCGAAGGGCTCGAGTTTAGCCACGATTCTCGAAGTCTGCCCAGCCGGCAGATCGATACCCTTTTCATAATCCTGATAGCCGCTCACCGTGACCCGCAAGCGATGTTGTCCAGGAGTAAGGGCCGACACTTCCGCCTCACCGTTGGAACCGGTTGCGCCGGCTAGCTGGTTATCCACAAAGATCTGCGCTCCAGGCGGCGCCCCGTCAATGATCAGCGCGGGTGGGGGGACAATGTTGGTAGCAGGACTCTCCGCCGGCTTTGCGACGGTTGCCGCCGCAGCCGGTGCGGCACTAGGCTGGTGGGGAGAGGATGGAGAGGATGAAGAGGATGATGCGGTTGGAGCAGGGGCTTCCACCTTCGAACGACCGGCAGCCTTCGGGCCTTGCGCCTCTTCGGTTTGGCGGGTTGCCGCGGCACCCAAGGTCGTCGGCAGCTCGGCGGGGCTCGCCGCACCGGACGCCGCCGGTTTGGAGGTGGCAGGGGGTGCCTTCCTCGGCCGATGATAAAACTCGAACCCGAGCAAGAGCAAAACCAACAAAAGGGCCGCTCCACCCACGACAGTCCACGCCCGCGTTTTTCTCACTCCCTTCTCGGGCTGGGTTGGTTCCTCGCGCTGCAAAATGGGAGCCAGTAACTGGGCGACGCGCTGCAACTCGGCTATATGCTCCGGGTTGAATATGCCCACTCGAGTGGAGAGTACTTCCACTACTCCCAGAACGGAACCTTGCCGGTGGACGGGCACCACCACCACCGAATGCGGCCGCAAGCTCGTCGCCGCAAGTGTTGTCCGGAAATTTTCGTCGGTGTCTTCACTGATCACCACCTGTCCGCTCTCAATGCACTTTCGAGTCAGGCTGGGTTCAGCCTGAAGCCTGGATCCAACGGCAGGAGCTTCTCCCGCACTGGCTCGACATACCACTCCCCACGCGTCCCGCAAAGCAATGAGGGCGCCGTCGGCCTCCGTCAGCAAACGAAGCCGTTCAACCACCCCTTTTAAGACGCTGGAGAGAGGCCGATCTTTATTCTCGTTGATCTCCCTCTCGATCTCGCCGAGTTCGATTTCTGCCCTGTTCTGGACATGAGGAAAGCTGCGGACTGTAGCGCTTGTGGTCGAAGGTCGGGCACTGCGTCTGGGCATGGAATGCTCCCATTCCTTCCGTGCGTGAAGGGTGCGGGGAAAGATGCGTGGGCGCGCTGAATAGGCAGCAGTATAAACCCTGGGCGGGGGTTCTGGCGACCTTCGATTCGGTTCACCGCGCTGACGCATGCCTGCGTACTTAGCCCCTCAGAAGCGTGGCGTGGAACTCGCAAGACGAATCCAGACGCTGATCCATCCGGTTTTGCACACTAAGCTTTTCTAACATAAGCCTCGCTTGGCTGCTGCCGCTTGTCCAGTTTTGGGCACCTTCTTCCAAGAACGAACACCGTGCGCATGTTCCATGCCATAGGTAATCACGATTTCGTTTTTCGATCAGCGGCCTACAGCCTGTGGGCCTGCGGCAGTCCAGGTGCTTGCAAACCGGGGGAGGTGATAAGGTTTCTTGGGATGAATGGGGTGCACCCATGGACTGAGACACGGAGTTAAGCAGGGGGGTGTTGCCGTTCGCTGAAAACTCATTGTAATTGCGTGGCCTCATCCTCCTTCCTGTACACATCCCCGTAAACCTAAGGGGAGGCGGAACAGCGGAACAATGTTCAAGAACTGGTCAATTGTGAGCATTCACGAAGGCATTGCGTGTCGGATCATCGATTAGGGAGAAAAACACGTTAGTCCTCGGGGGAAAACTGGAGGAATCCGATGAGCTATTCCGAAGCGAGAAGCCACTTTGAGAAAGCGAGACTCAATACCGTTGATAAGGGCGTGATCGAGATGTTAGACGGACTCAAACATTTATCGCACGCGATTGAAGAGGACCTGAGATCGTTGGAGAAAAGCGTACGGAATATCCGCGACATCCAGAGCAGCAAACAAATCCCCGGCTCTTTTACTTAACCTCCACGTCCTATTCACGGTGGCGAAGTTTCTTCGGTTGAGGGGTTGAGGCTCATTTTCGCCATACTGTTATCCTCGGTTCTATTCACTCCTTACGCCTTCGACCGGGCTGCTGCTCAACAGGTCTAGCATTCGTTCGTCGAGCACGGCGCGAAAATGCAGACGTGCTCGGTTCAACTCGGTAGCTAGGATACAATTTCTTTGGATTTAAGAAACCGACTGCTGAATTGCTGCTTTCGACCCGTTTAGGCCCACTTCCTTATTAGCCTTGAGGAGGTTTATCCCTGTGAAACAATTCGTCTGTGTCTTCGTATTGCTAGCGGCAGGCTGCGCTCAGACGGCGCCCATCCCGGTAGAACTTCCTGAGAAACAACGGGTTCTGTGGCAGAAACTCGAGGCCTCGATTCACGACATTGATGCGCATCTCGACGGCGTCATGGGCGTGGCCATCGAAGACATCACGACTGGCAATCACATTTTTGTCCGCTCCGACGAGGTGTTTGCGCAAGCCAGTTCCATCAAAATTGCGGTGCTCTCGGATCTCTATCTTCAGGCGCAGCAAGGCAAGCTGAAGTTGACCGATTTTTACACTGTGCAGTCCTCGGATCTGGTTCCAGACAGCGACATCATGGGCGGCCTCACCCCGGACATCACGCGAGTTACGCTTCGCGATCTCGCCACCATGATGGTCTCCCTCAGCGACAACTCGGCTACCAACGTTCTCATCGACCGCGTTGGCATCGAGAATGTGAACGCCATGCTCGACTCGCTTGGCCTCCCGCACACCAGGCTGCGCCGCAAGATGATGGATCTGGCGGCCGCCAGGGAAGGCCGCGAGAATGTTTCCTCGCCCCGCGAAATGATGATGCTGCTCGGCGCAATCTATGGGGGCAAGCTGTTGAACAAGGAATCGGCCGCCGATTTCTTCAAAGTCTTGAGCACGAACAAGGCCTCATGGATTCCGCAAGACCTGCCCGCCGACCTGAAGATCGCCAACAAGCCGGGCGCACTGGAAGCGGTTCGTAACGATTCCGGCATCGTGTTCGTTGAAGGGCGCCCCTATATTATTTGCGTGATGACTTCGTTCTTACGCAACGAACGCGAGGGAGAAGAAGCGATCAGCAAGATTTCTCTGGATGCATGGCGCGTGTTCGACCGTTTCAGCCGCGCCTCCGAATATGGGCGCGTCATTTCCCCGGGGAACGGCAGCCGCTGAGGAACTTAGACGACCCTTGTGCAGAATCAGAATTTATAAATCAGCGCGAGTTCCATCTCGCGATGCATAGTCAGCGTGTTCGTGTAATTTCCGAACGTGTTCGCTGTTCCCACCTCATCTTGCATCGAGTAAATGTCGAAGCGAGACGAATTCGTCGCGTTGAACACGCTCCAACGCAATTGCAGGGCCTGCTGTTCCGTGTGGGGAATCTTCCAGCTCTTGGATAGGTTCGTATCCACGCCGAAGAAGCCATCGCCGCGAATGGGATTGCGGACGCCACTTTCGCCGGGAAAGGCAAAGTTGAAACCGTTGATCGCCTGGCTGGCATTCTTGAATACGTTGGGTTGTCCGTTCGCGATGGTCGTGCCCGTCGCGATGGGTTGACCAGTTAAATCTGCCCACCCCATTTCATCCCAGTTGGTGGGCCAGATGAGGCCCATGTAAACGCTGGCGGGGAACCCCGACGTCCAGCGTGCGGTCCCGCCTAACTGCCAGCCGCCAATAATGGCGTCGACCCCTTTGATGACATTGCCACCGAATTCGCGCCCCCGGCCAAAGGGTAATTGCCAAACCCAGTAGCCGTTGACTTGATGCCGCAGATCGTAGTCGCTCGGACCGTACATTTGACTGGGCGACCATGAGTTGATGATGCTGTCGGTAAGATACTGGGTGCCGCGTTCCGCCTGGGACTCGAGGTCCAGGGACTTGCTGTAGGTATAGTTGAGCCCGAACAGAAGCCCATGGGACATCTGCTTGTGCAGACCGATTTGCAGGGCGTTGTAGTTCGAATAGCCGATCGAACGCCAATCCCATAGCGACGAGTACTGGCTATTGAAAAAGCTGTTCAACCCCGTTACGGGGGTGGTGGGGAAGCCAGCCACGTCAATAAAATAGAGTGCGGACGTTTCGTTGTAGAGGTTGCCGCAGCCGGGGCCAAAAACGTCGTAGACCGCAGTCAGCAAGCTAGGGGTCGTCGCGCCGGTTGAGCAAAGGGTATAGCCCGAGGTCTGCGGGGTCAACATATTCTGCCAATATTGAGCCGTCGGTCCGATTGTCGAAGCGTTGATGCTGCTTTCGGGAACACCGGCGCGCCAGAGTGTCGATAACTGCCTCGCTGCCGAGAAATAGTCGATCCCGGATTTCGTATCCACCAGGTTCGTCGGTTCTGCGACATCCTCAAGGCCGAGCACGCGGTGAGCGAAGTGCCCCACGTACGCTATGTCCAGAGTCATCCGTCCCGGAAGCTGCCGCTGCAGCGAAAGGTCCAAGGCGTAGGAATAGGGAGTCTTGAGAGATTGATCGATGCCGTTCCCGATGGCTTCCGAGCCCAATGGATAGGTGACCGGGAAGGTGGAGGGCGGGGCCGGCTGTATCAGGCTGGCCGGGATCGTGTTGATCCCGGTAAGGCGAGGGGCTGTGGCAGCCGTCAAGGTACCGAAAGAACTCTCAAGCGTCGTCGCAAGACCAAACGTGCCGGTTGCGTCATAGCTCAGAGCCAGCGCCGGTCCGAAATTGTCGAAGTACACGCCGGCGCCGACGCGAACCACGGTCTTGTCCTCTCCCAGGAGCCCTTTGAGCCATCCCGAGCTCGGGCGCGGCGTCCACGCCAGTCCGAACCGCGGGGCGAAGTTCTTTGTCTGCTCAGAATACAAACCCGACCTTCCATACACTGAACCGGCCGGCTGGAACGCGATCACCGCATCCTGGTTTGAAGGGATGCCTTTGCTTGCGTCGAGGGCGCGCTGGTTGAACCAGTCTCCCATATTTACCGACGGCGTCACTTCCTGCCCGTTGGTTTCGGTGATGGGCGTCATTAATTGATAGTTCAGACCGTAGGTGATCGAAACATTAGGCCGTACCCGCCAGGTGTCTTGGAAGAAAATATTGTAAGTGTCGGTTGCCCAGTGGCGCTGAATCGGCGCTCCCTGGTTAAGCGGAGTGGCCGCGGTAGGGTTGGTGATTTTGTAGTTGTACTGAGAAAACCCTTCGGTGACCATGCCCATCAACGCGACTACCGCCCAGTTGTAGCCTTGCTCGAAACCATCCGCGACGGCAGGAAAACAGGGACCGGCTGTGCCGCAGCCATTGGTGGGATTGAGAGGACTGGGTACATTGGCAAAGCCGCTATACTCGAGCCAATTGGAGTTGGTCAGAGCGCTGCTAAAAGAGTCGGTCTGACTGTCGCTGCTCCGGCGGATAAACAGCATATTGGCACCGAACTGCAAGTTGTGCGACCCCTTTTGCCAAGTCGCCGTATCGGCTAGATTATGTACCGGGGCGGTAAACGAACTTGAATAGACGATCGGTTGGGATAGTCCCTGGAAGACGACCCACGGTTGGCTGGTATCGCCCACCGTTGCGACGCTCTGGTGGGTAAGGCCATAGTGCAAATTGTTCACCAAGTGAGGGCCGAAAACGGCCGTGTAGCCTCCGACAAACCCCTTACTGACGTCAATCGTGGTGTATTGCGGTGGCGTGCCGGGAAGGAAAGGCGGGTACGCGGTGGGATCATTGCGGGCAGCGCCCCGCAGGAAAAGGGTGTGGTTGCCGTTCGCAGTTAGTTTGTAGTCCAGCCGGCCGATGTACCAGTTCTCCGATGTCAGCTGGCGGCCAGCAAAGCGGTATCCGGCGAAGTTGACCAGATTCCCCACCGTGAAGTCGTTGGGCGCGGGATAGCCTTTGAAATAATTGAGCGCCACCTGACTCGGCCCAATACTAAGAGGATCCATCGACGCCAGATTGCCGGGGGTCAGCCCGTAGTAGCCGGCTGGGACTGTGTAGCTCGTACCGCTCTTGCCCGTGACGCTGCCCCCGGGACATTGGCTCGCCACACCACATTGATACTGGACCACCCCATCGTCTAGCGATGCGGTCGGAACATTCTCTAGCACACTCTCGTCATACGACTGACGTTCGCCTTGATAATTGAAGAAGAAAAAGAACCGATTCTTCAAAATCGGCCCGCCGATGGTTCCGCCGAAAAGGTTCCTCACCAGATGTTCTGGCACGTTCGGCTGACTGGGACTGGCTGACAGTTGGTCAAATTTCAGGAAGTAGTCGTTGGCCTCGCCGATGGTATTGCGGTTGTACTCATACAACACGCCGTGAAACTTGTTGGTGCCGCCCTTCGTAACCATGGCAATCTGGGCTCCGGCGGAGCGTCCCTCGGTTGTGCCATAGTTGGAAGTGGTTACGCGAAATTCCTCCACAGAATACGGCGTGGAGGGCAAAACGCCTTGGAAGGCGTAGCCGTTGAACACATCGTTGACGCTCACGCCGTCGAGCGTGATGTTGTTCTGGTCACTATGCTCGCCATTCACGGAGCCGGCGCGCGTGTCATAGGTGCTAGCCAACTGCGCGTCTTGTTGGCCGTTGTAGACGACGCCGGGTTGCAGGCTGAGTAGCAGCGGCAGTTGCTCCGCTTCCATGGGCAGGTTCTCGATCTCAAGCGTGCCGAGGTCGTGCCCGAGACTGGGGTCGGTCGTATTGAGCGGCGGCGCCTCGCCTCGGACCTCAACCGTCTCGGACGATGCGCCGAGCTTCAAGTGGACGTCGGCAGTGGAGGGCAAATCCACCAGCAACTGCAGATCCGTCTGAATGAAGGTGCGAAACCCTTTTGCCTCGACCGTCACCTTGTACGTCCCAGGCAGGACGGAGACAAATTCATACCCGCCTTTCGCCGTGGTGGTGGTCCGACGCGCAAAGTTGGTGGCAACATTGGTCAGGGTCACCTGAGCTTGCGCAACCGCAGCACCGGAAGGGTCGGTCACGGTACCGTTCAACGAAGTGGTCGCCTGACCCCAGGCGGACAGATTCAACGCCAGACCCGTTATTGCAACGGCCATCAGCATGAGTATGTTTCGCGGCATGAATTCTCTCCTTATCTCAAGGCTTCGGGCGATTCTGCTGCGCATTAGTTCCCCCTTCCCATATCTTTTCTTGGTTGTGTCAAACGGTTGACCATCTTGCAGCGGTCTCCGCGATACGTGGACCTGACATACTCCACCGGTTGTCCACTCTGAGAGTAGGCAGTGCGGGTGAAGAAAAACACTGGGCCACCCGTGGCGAATTGAAGCAGCTTCGCTTCCTCGGCGTCTGCCAGCCCCGCCTCTACTACCTCGTCGGCGGCGACGATCTGGACGCCGTAACGCTTGGAGAGGGTTTGATAGAGCGACATGCTCGGGTCAAAGGCCTGCAGCAGGTCGGGGTACAGGCGGAGCGGAAGACGGCTCCACTCAAGCCCCATGGGCGAAGAACCAGCCATCCGCACGCGCCGCAGGCTGACCACCTTCTCGTTCGGTGAAAGGCGGAGCGCGTCGGCTGCGTCCGGACTTGCGGTGACCACCTCGAAGGAAAGCACTTTGGACCGCGCCGGGGATCCAAAGGCTTGCATTTCCTCGCTGAAAGAGAGCACCTGGCGGGAATTCTTTTCCAACTTGACGGTAGAGACGAAGGTGCCCTTGCCTCGCTGGCTATAGGTCACACCCAGATCACAAAGTGATTTCAAGGCTTGCCGGGCAGTCATGCGGCTGATCCGCAGACGGACGGAAATTTCCTGTTCTGAGGGTATTGGCTTCCCGGGCTTGAGGGTGCCCGCTCGGATTTGCTCAAGCAGATGCTGCTGAATCTGGTAGTACAGGGGGACGACGCTATGTCGGTCGAGTGTGGGGAGGTCCATCGAACTCTCCAGTTGTATGGACAACTAGGCTTCTAGTGCGAACCCTAGCTTGTTGTCAAGAAATTTCTTGCGAGAACAACAGAAGTGAACCGTGGAGCGGCCGAACTTGCAACGATCACCTCGTTCCGTCGCTCGATTTTCCGATCCCTCTCAATGCAGTGGCTCAATCTCGAGGACCCGAAACATCACACGGGCGTTAGATAGGGTCTGGCACATCGCGGATGCGGTGCCGCCTCTGCGATCCGTTTCGTACGCCTTCGCACGGTTATATGCCTTCCCGCTCTATTGAAACGTATCAGTAGACGTGTTATCCATATTCTCCCCGGACCAAGGTCCAAGGAAATGCATTCCCAAGGGAGCAACATGAATCGCGCAAGACGACTGGCTTTCCCCCGGCGCCTGTTGGCGCAATTTTTCGTGATGTCCATTCTCGGTTCGCACCTCCTGGCGGCTAACCCCGCCGCCTCCAACTCGTCGGACCCAAGCACACCTACCGAAAAACTTATTCTCCGCGACCATTGGACGCTCGAATCCTCCGCCAAAGTCGAGGCCAAAGGCGAGATCGTTTCCACCGCGGCCTTCGTTCCCAAGGGATGGCACAACGCCACCGTTCCCACCACAGTGGTCGCGGCGCTGGTAGAGGACAAAACCCTCCCCGATCCATTCTTCGCCACAAACCTCCGCCAGTTCCCCGGCGTGACGTACCCCGTCGGCGCAAATTTTTCTAACATTGCGATGCAGCCCGACAGCCCCTACGCGGTCTCCTGGTGGTATCGCGATCAGTTCGCCACGCCTGCTTCCTATGCCGGCAAAACCGTCTGGCTGAATTTCAAAGGCATCAACTACCGCGCCAACGTTTGGCTCAACGGAAAACAGATCGCCAACTCCCACGACATCGCCGGAGCCTGGCGCTCCTACGAATTGAGCGTCACCGGCACGCTGAAACCCGGCGGCGAAAATGTTCTCGCGGTACAGGTCTTCGCCCCCAGCGAGAACGATCTCGCCATCACCTTCGTCGACTGGAATCCCGCGCCTCCCGACAAAAACATGGGCCTGTGGCGCGAAGTCTACCTCACCACCAGCGGCCCGGTCGCCCTCCGCTATCCCACGGTTGTTTCCAAACTCAATCCGCCAGCCAATGATCGTGCCGAACTTACCGTGACGGCACAATTAATAAACAGCAGCGCTGACCTGGTCACCGGCGTCCTAAAAGGGCGAATCGGGGATGTAACGTTCGACGCAGCGGTAAAACTGAATCCCCACGAAACGAGAGACTTCACGTTCACTCCGGCTGAGTATCGGCAACTCGTGGTCGCGAACCCGCGCCTTTGGTGGCCCTGGCAAATGGGCGAACAGAACTTTTACCCACTTACCATGGAGTTTTATGTCGGGGGGGCCTTGAGCGACCGCAGCGAAACCGAATTCGGCATTCGCCAAATAACCTCGGAAATCAATTCCACGGGCGGCCGCGAGTTTCAGGTTAACGGCAAGAACATCCTCATCCGCGGCGGCGGCTGGACTCCTGACCTGATGCTCCGCGAGAACTCGCAGCGTCTGCACGACGAATTTCGTTACGTGCGCGATATGGGGCTCAACACGATCCGCCTCGAAGGCAAGCTCGAAACCCAGGAATTCTTCGATCTCGCCGACCACCAGGGAATTCTGGTCATGGCCGGCTGGTGCTGCTGCGACTTCTGGGAACGCTGGAAGCACTGGAAGCCGCAGGATTTTGAAATCGCGCAGCAATCCCTGCGCGATCAGATCTACCGCCTGCGCAGCCACGCCAGCCTGGTCCTGTGGCTGAACGGCAGCGACAACCCACCCCCGCCCGACGTCGAGCGGATGTATCTGGACATCGAAAAACAGCTGCTATGGCCGAACCCCGTAGTTTCCTCGGCCACCGGGAGAGCCACCACGGTCACCGGAAACAGCGGCGTCAAAATGACGGGACCATACGAGTACATAGCCCCCAGCTATTGGGAGCGAGACACTCTGCAAGGCCAGCCTAACCGCAAACAGTGCAACCCCGGCGGCTGCGGCGGCGCCTACGGCTTCAACACCGAAACCAGCATGGGACCTGCCGTCCCGCCCCTCGAAAGTATTCGCGCCATGGTGGGCAAAGACCACCTGTGGCCCATCGACGGGGTATGGAACTACCACGCCGGCGGCGGAGAATTCAAAACCATTCAGGTCTTCAGCGACGCGCTTGCCCACCGCTATGGCAAATGCGACAGCGCGGAAGACTTCGCCTCCAAGTCGCAACTGCAAACCTACGAAGGTGTGCGCGCCATGTACGAAGCCTACAGCCGGAACAAGTACCAGTCCACGGGCGTGATCCAGTGGATGCTGAACAACGCCTGGCCTTCGATGATCTGGCACCTCTACGACTATTACCTCCGCCCCGGCGGTGGCTACTTCGGCGCCAAGCGCGCCCTGGAAGCGCTGCACCCGGTCTATGGCTACGACGACCGTTCCATCTGGGTGGTCAGCAGCCAATATGATGACCTCAACGGCTTGAAGCTCACCACGAAGATCTACAACTTAGACATGACCGAGAAGTTCTCCCGCGAGGACTCCCTCGACGCTGCCGCCGACAGCACGGCCAAAATATTCACGTTGCCCGAAGTGGATGGCCTAAGCCCCGTGTACTTCGTAGCGTTGCGGCTAGCAAACTCCACCGGCAAACTGGTAGGCTCCAACTTCTACTGGCTCTCCACCAAGCCTGAAACTCTTGACTGGAAAAAGTCTACCTGGTGGATGACGCCAACCGACTCCTTCGCCGACTACACCGCTCTCGCGCAACTTCCCAGGGTAAAGCTTAACGTTACCCAACGCACCGAGCGCAAAGGCGAGGAGTCCATTACCCACGTCACGGTAGAAAATCCAAGCAAGAGTCTGGCATTTTTCGTCCGCCTAAAAGTCAACAAAGGCCCCCAGGAAGAAGAGATCCTGCCAGTAGTCTGGGAAGACAACTACATCTCTCTGCTTCCCGGGGAGAAGCGCGAAGTATGCGCCACCTACCGCACAACTGAACTCGGAACGGCTAAGGCGTCAGTGGAAGTCAGCGGCTGGAACGTAGAATAAATTTGCGGCTTGGACCGCAGCTTTGGTGATGACCGCAAACAGCAGGAACTCCCAAGGGAAAATGCGTAGTTCCCATGCGTTCTTTGCTCGCGACGAAAGGGATCTCGATCTCTACGACTGCGGCTTTCGCAATCTCGCGAAGCCTCGCAGGCATGGAGACCAAGAGTTGCCAGTGCCTGAATACCCCGATCGATCCGGTTTTGCCGCCCTTACATTTTGTGCCCACCGAATCCTATTGCGAAGAACCTACTCCCACTCACTAGACTGCAGGACGTAACGACGGCAAGCCGTTCAACGATATGGCGACGACGGGAAGCAGGCCGGTCTGGTAATGCACAGTCTGCACTCGCCCGACCATACAGATGGAAAAGGGATCCAGGATCCGCTTAAGCCGACCACCCAGATTCAGGATCGGATCGTCCATACTCGCAGTCAAACCTCGGCAGGTTAGATAAGTTGATAGAGAATCCACGTGAGAGGTCTGATCATGGTCTTCTCCCGCCAAGTGCAATTGTGTCCTTGTCAGCGTTGCGGATTGGCGGCTGCGCCCAGCTTGCGGCCCAGGAACTCTGCGCTTGCGGCATAAGCGCGCACCCAGTCGCGGCGTAGAAGGAAGTCGTGAATCTCGTCCGGGAAGATCAGTTCCTCGAAATCGACCTTCTGTCGGCGCAAGGCGTCCACGAGTTTTTCGGTTTGGGCAAAGGGCACGTTGCGGTCATCATCGCCGTGGATGAGTAGCACCGGCGAGCGCCACGTGGCCACCGAAGCCATCGGTGAGGACTCGAAGGCTAACCGCGCCACATCCGCCCGTTCGCGCGGGTCGTAGTTCGGCGAAAAGGTCGGCAACTCCGTGTTCCAGTCATGAACGCCATGCATGTCAACGCCGGCGGAAAACAGATTGGAGGCTCGAGCCAGCGCCAGCGCGGTCAGGTAACCGCCGTAGCTGCCGCCCCACGAGCCGATGCGTGTTCCATCCACGTCGGGCCGGCCTTTCAGATAGAGCCCGGCGCCCAGCACATCGTTGAATTCACTTGCACCCGACGCGCCATAATTGAGCGCTTCACGGAAGTTAAGTCCATAGCCGATGCCGCTCCGGTAGTTCACGCTGAGCACGATATAGCCGAGGCTGGCCAGATACTGGTTCATCGCGTAAGCATTGGAGTAATACTCCATGTAGTGCCAGCCGAGCAACATCTGCCGTTGCGAACCGCCGTGGAAGAAGACCATCGCCGGCCGCCGTTGCCCCGGCGCAATTCCTTCAGGCACGAATAACTGGCCGTGAATCTCAAGCCCGTCCGCGGCGGGAAAGATGACTTGCTGGGGCGTTACCAAGCGGGCGGCAGGATAATCCGCGGGAATGGCCTGAGGAGCAAGATCGACCAGATGGCCGCTCCCGACCACTGCGGCGCGCATGGGCAAGCGGACATCGGAGCGCAACACGGCCACGGTGACGCCGTCGCTCGCTACCACTGGCTGCGTCTCGATGCCGTCTCCCGCCGTCACGGCTTCTGCAGCGTGGTTCGACCCATCCGGAGCAAAGATGACTCGCCAGACATGGCGCCGGTCGATGTCATTCTGATTGGAGTCGAAGACCAGCGTCTTGTGGTCGCGGCTGAGAGAGACGTGCTCTACTTCAAAATTGCCCGGCGTGAGCGGTGTAGCCGACCCGCCCGAGTCAGGCACGGCAAAGAGATGAAGCCAGCCGTCGCGTTCCCAGGGAAAGACGATTCGGTTGCCAGTGGTCCAATGCAACTGTTCCGGCGAATCCGTCTCGCGATAAGCGCTGCCTGCTCCGTCAGCCGCGCGCCAGGCTTCGTGCGCCTTGCCGGTCGTCACCTCCACCACCCGAATTGACCAGGGCAAGGCCGTGCGATGGGGCTCAAAGAGCAGCGAATCCTTATCGGGCGGAATGCGCAGAAAAGCGATGCGCGTGGAGTCAGGCGACCACACCGGGTTGCTGTCCAGGTCCGTCGAGGGGTCAACATAGGTGACCGAGCCGGACGCCGTGGAACAGACAGCGACGAAGCTGTGGTCGCCACGATCGCTCACAAAAGCGAGGCGTGTCCCGTCGGGAGACCAGCGCAAACCCTTTGCCGAGCCACGCGTTTGCAGCAATTGCTCCGGCTTGCCTTTTGGATCATCGAGGTGGAGCAACCAAATTTGACCTTTGAGCGTGTAAGCCAGTTGCTTGCCGTCCGGGGACACGGCCGGCGCCTGACCCTCGCCCAACAAGCGCGGCTCGCCGCCCTCCGCGCTCACCACCCACAACTGTTGCTGTGCACCCTTGGGGAAGCCAGCCGGATTGGGCACGGGATGGTTCTCACCCGTGGCGCCATCGCCGTGGACGTAAACGATGGACGCGGCCTCGGCTGTCCACTCCGGGGTGTTGATGTCCTGGCCGTCGTCGTCGGTGAAGTGCGTGATCTGCCGGGATAGATAGCCCTTACCATCCGGTGCGGGTTCGGCCACCCACAGGTTGCGCCGGCCGCCGATGTTCGCCTCCCATGCCAGCCGCCCACGCGATGGAGCGGCGTGTAGGTCGGACGCGTACGGGGCACTCAGAGCTTGCTCAATCGTGAATCCCTTTGCCTGCGCAATTGCCGTTGGCGCGCTCAGTACAAAGGCCGCAGCAACCAGCACCCCAGCCCAACCCCATCCCACTCCGGCCTGCCCCGGCATTCGCGCAATGCTCATCAGCTCATCCCCAGAAGAGACATTGTGCCATATCGGGAGGAGTCGAACCGAGACGGCATCTCGGCCATCCGTAAGATTCTCCCCGGATAACGGGCAAACCGGATGTCCCCCTCAGCCATGCCTTTCCTCGTTCTTCGAGGCCGTTGTCGTTCATAACCATTTGACCACCCCACCATGGTGGAAACACGTGCCTCGTCCGGCTTTGGCTGAAACTGTAGGTGCCGTCCCGGCATTGTGCGGTTGCGCCCTTGGGTGGTCCTGGGCAGTTCTTGGGACGCGGAACCGGCTGTCCTTTTGCTGTTCACGTAGGGTGCCATTGCTGCGATTGTGAGGTGGAGCGGCGGGTCGTACATCGACACCAGGAAGTGACGGTACCAAACTCAATCAACCGAAACCCAACTGTGCCAGCTGACGCGTAGAAGAACATCCTCGCAGATGTGACGCGGTCAATGATTGCAATCCCTCACCTCCCTGGGCAACGAACAGAGCATGGGGTCAGGAGTGGGCGACCAGATACGGTTGGCTCCGTCGAAGCTCCGGTCGTCAACGCGATAGACTGTCATTTCTATGGAGCCGCTTTACAACCAGGATCTGGCACACATCCAGGCTGCGGCTTTCGGATATCTCGCACAAGCTGCTGCGCCTGAAATCATCCGGCTGCTTAAGTGTGCTCCGGCACAGATTCGCAGGGTTGTGGACGTTGGCTGCGGAGCCGGGCCCTTAAGCGCAGTGCTTGTGGAGTCCGGTTTTGAGGTCACGGGAATCGACAGTTCCGCTGAGCTTTTGACGATTGCGCGGACCGCCGTTCCGAGAGCGCACTTTATCCATGGGTCCGTTTATGAGACGCAGATTCCCGCTTGCGAGGCCATAGTTGCGTTGGGCGAGCCCCTAACCTACCACGCCGACGGCGCGGATGCCGACGCTCTGGTCGAGAGTTTCTTTCGCGCAGCGTCTGACGTTCTGCCAGATGGCGGGATGCTCATCTTCGATGTGATCGAATTCGGCGGGCCCTCACTGGCGGACCGGTATTGGAACTCAGGGAAGGATTGGGCCGTATTGGCCGAGACTGAGGAGGACCAGGGCTCGCGGACGCTGGTCAGAAACATCGAAACCTTCCGGCGCATCGGCCAGTTCTACAGGCGTGGATGCGAAGTTCACCGAATACGGCTTTTCGACACTGCAGCACTCCGCCGTCAACTCGCTGCGTGCGGGTTCGCAACCGAGACTGCACAAGCCTACGGCACGCAGAAGCTTGCTCCTCGTCGTCGCGCTTTTTTTTCCACTCGCATGCGTTGAGTCCGGTTCCTCTCATCTCACAGCCTCTGGGACCTAAGGGATGGGTCGAAACTCGGAAGGTGCGGCTCTGAGCACGAAGACTAAGCCGAGAGACTGTAAGTAAAAAATGCCAGCGTTCCCGACGACAAAGCCAGCCCGACATACCACCATTTGGAACCGCGAATCGCGGCAATGAAAGAAAACACCGCAGATAATAGGGCTGCACCTAAGACGATCTTGTATTCGTGTTGTGACCCGGCGAGACTGTCGACGAAATGGTCAGCCTTTTGCGGATTGAGCAGAGAAAGCCAGAGCAACATAGTAAGCAGCATTCCGGCCGTCCCTAGCAGGTGGGAGAATTGGCGTCCCATGTGGCGAATATATACGCCTCGGCGAAATTTCCAATGAGCGCTTTTGTGAACGCGGAATGCTTCGCTCATGTCCTCGAATCCGGCGATTTTCGATAGGACGTGCTATCGCCAGCGTTTTTCCTGAGCTTGGAGCGCAGCTATTCCGAGCGGAGTGCCTTTTGTCGCGAACGGTTCGGTCAATCAGCATTTCCAGTGCCGCGGAGAACTTTCGGCACAAGCAGCTGCCCTGGACATCTCGATTACCGCCCGGTCCTCGTTGTGGAGGGCCGAGGGCGGATATCGGAGAACTATGGAATTCGGAAGACGGTGGGTGGTTTTCCAGGCGCGTTCTCCCAGATCTCTTGAATGGTTGAGAGCGGCGCGGTCTTTGTCGCGATCTGCAGTTTGGCAGGTACGACGGCATCAAAAACATTCCTGATCGAGTCGAGTAGATTCGGGAAAGGAACGCTCTTGACTCCGCTACCCATCAACTGAGTAGCGGACGAACGGAGCGCAGCGCCCGGCAGTTCGATGTTCTCCTCGCGACTGGCTCCGCCGACATGCACGAAGCGGACAGGCTTTGCGTCTTCTACCGCTTTCGCGATAGCCACGATTATGGTCTTTGCGCTATCACCCCAAAGATAATCAATCACGACGTCGACACCGTGAGCGAACTCTGCAATCAACGCTTGCTCGTAATGCTTCGCTCCAAGCGGATGGGCGGTACCCAGCATGAACGGGATCATGACGTCCGCTCCTAGAGACGACAGTCCTCTGAGTTCGCCTTCATTGCGGCCGGTGGCGATGACTTTGCTTGCACCAAGATATTTTGCAAGTTGAACTGCGAGCCTGCCCGCAGTTCCCGTTGCACCATTGACGAGGACCGTATTTCCGCGCTGCAGGTGAGCACGCTCCAGTAAGGCAGCCCAAGCCGACATACCGGGGTTGGCGATGGCGGCCGCAGTAACGTCATCGAGGTTGTCGGGAACTGCAATGCACTGCTTCGAACGAACGAGAGTCTTTTCGGCGAGCGCTCCGTAAGGCGCTTCCGGCAGGACGAAGTACACACGCCGTCCGTCCGCAGTGCGCCCGACACCGTCGGCGCCTGCCACGGACGGAAACTTTCCGCTGGAACTGTAATGGGAGCCCGAAGATCGGGACTTGCTGAACTGACTAAGCGCGGAAGCGCTGACAGTGATGAGCTCCTGTCCTTCGCCGGCAACGGGTTTGTCGAAGTCGCCATAGACGGGCGACTTGGCGACTGCTGTGATGATTCCTGCTCTCATGAAATCCCTCCTTTGTGCTCGACCGCGGACCTAACCCCCGTGAAAGGTTGACTGCCTCCGTAGGATCACGTGGCTTGAACTGGATTCACGGTGAGGCCTTTCGAATGTATTTACGAGTCCTCGAAATCAGTTGCTGAGCCATCAGCCCCATGCGTAGGTTCGCCTGCGTACGACGTCACACGTTCCGTACCTATTGAGGCGATATAGCCGTCAGGACGGATCAGGATCCGTGATCCTTCTCGCGTAACGAACTCTGTGGCGTGGGTGCCGCGCATCTGTTCGAAAAGCCGCGTGCCGTCGGCAAGTCTTACGTCAGGCATCCGGTCTCCGGGGTGCAGCCGACCCAACGGTTTACCCGACGACAACGTACTCGTCCGGTAATGGAGTCTGAGCTGATTCGTCGCTTCTCCGCGTTTGAGCCCGCGGGTGCTGTAGAGTTGCTTGCTTAGTCCCAACACCGCAGCGGCAACCGGAAGGCGCTCAGCCTCGTAAGTGTCGAGCAGTGACTCTGGACCTCCGCGAAGAACGTGCGCCAGTTTCCACCCTAGGTTGTAAGCGTCCTGAACTCCGGTGTTCAATCCTTGGCCGCCAGTAGGCGGGTGCAAATGAGCCGCATCCCCCGCAAGGAAAACGCGGCCCACTCTCAAGTGATCGACCATACGGACCGCAGGCCGGTACATCGAACTCCATGCGATCTGCGTGACATGGCACCCTGTAGCTCTTAGGATTGCCGCCTCGATACCTTCCGCGGGCTCTCTAGGCGACATCAGTTGAAAAAGCGAAGCATCCGGCAGCGGACAAAGGCCGATGGAACCTCCTTTTGCGAAGGGCCATACATGCCAATCTGTGTGGTCCAGTTCCTCGAGGTTGACATCGGCAACGAACGCGGCGTCGGTGTGGAGAGTCTCTCCGCGCAAGGCCAATCCAAGCGCCTTCCTGACCGCGCTATGGCCGCCATCACAGCCAACCAGGTATTCCGCAGTCACCAGCTCTCCGCTCGAGAGATGGACCCGAACGCCACGCTTGTCCGGCGACACGCGCTCGAATGCCGTGCCAAACTCAACCTGCGCACCCAGCTGCGCTAGCCGCTCTCTCAAGATCTCCTCCGTGCGATATTGCGGAACCAACCAGAGGTTCGGATAGGGCACGCCCTCGGTCGCTTGCTTGCGTCCGCCCAAAGGTCCAAGCCGCAGGGAAAGCGGGCCTAGATGTAGGCGGAATTCCGGATACCGCACGCCAGCTTTGAGGATCGCACCAATGATCCCGAGGTCCTCGAAGACCTCCAGCGTGCGTGGTTGAATCCCTTTTCCTCGCGAACCACGGAAGGGCCCTTCAGCCGCGTCAATCAGACGAAAAGAGATGGAACGCCGCGCAAGTTCGATCCCAAGTGTTAAGCCGGTGGGTCCAGCACCAACAACCATTACGTGTGTGTCGTACATTGTACGATCAGATTAATGGTACAGTGTACGAATGTCAAGACCCTCCCCACTGAGCCGTGAAAAAATCGCCGCCGCGGCCCTTGCCATTGCCGACGCTGAGGGCTTCGCATCCGTTTCCATGCGGCGGGTCGCCCAAGAAATGGGTGTCGGTACGATGAGCCTCTATTACTACGTTAGGACCAAGGCCGACCTGGTTGCTGCCATGGACGACGCGCTTATGGGTGAAGTGCTGATGCCGTCCCTGCCCCGCAATTGGCGTGAGGCACTGACCGTCATCGCAATCCGGACACGGGATGTCTTCTTGCGGCACCCTTGGGCGCTCTCCTCCATGTTGTCGGCTCCCCCCGGCGTTAACGCGATGCGCCACATGGAACAATGCCTGCAGGCTCTTGCCAGGACCACCATGAGCACCCGAGAAAAGCTTGCTTTGCTTGCAATCATCGATGACTTCGTCTTCGGATATGCCCTTCGCGAAGCTGCCAGTGACTCGAAAGTCGATCTGAACTTCGCCAGGACGCAACTCGCGACGGGGGCCTTTCCCCGGCTCAAGGAGGCCTTTGGAAAAGGACGCATGCCCGCAATGCCGGACCGTTTTCAAGTGGGTTTGCGTGCCCTTCTGGATTTGGTGAAGGGCAGCAGCGAATGAGCTGAACAGATCCGTCACAAGGGCGGCATCGGGAACTTCGTCGAGTGCGAATGGTCTCTCTCCGGCAGGCGTTGGTCCACGAAATGCAAGCGGGCAACGACGAAACAATGGTAGCTAGGGTGGATGCACGGGAAGTCTTACCTTATCGCTTGGGGAAGCTTTGCCCGTGCTCCGCATAATCCCCAGCCGCAGGTTCATTGCTTGCGCCCCTCATCCACCGCAGGTGTTAGTCTGACGTAGTGACCGATGAACAACCGCGACTTGCAGGCGACTTGGAAGTATCACGATGGCACGAAGCACTCCTACTGGAGTATTCGTAACAATCCTCACTTCCTCGACTGGGCGAATCGGCCGCAGCCTTTCAAAATCTATCCGAAGATAGAGCCGCTTCCGCTGCCGCGGGACCTGCCGCATACAGGGATGGCCGCGCTCTCCGCGATCTCAGAGCCAGCGCCTTCCTCGCGGGCTGATTCTGTCCCTGACCTTCGGGATCTGGCGCGCATTCTCTATTTCTCGGCGGGGATTACCAAACAGCGCGAACATCCAGGCGGAAAAATCTACTTTCGGGCCGCAGCCTGCACCGGAGCCCTGTACGAGATCGAGCTGTACGTCGTGACTGGCGATCTCCCTGGCCTGGATGCCGGCGTGTATCACTTCAATCCGGCGGATGTATCGCTACGGCTTCTGCGAAAAGGTGACTTTCGCAGAAACCTGGCTCAGGCGACGGCGATGGAACCCGCGATGGCTCATGCGCCCACGACGATCATCTGCACCGGAACCTACTGGCGGAACGCCTGGAAGTATCAGGCGCGCACTTATCGCCATTTCGGTTGGGACAACGGCACCCTGCTGGCGAATATGTTGGCCGTTTCTGCGGCTTCGGGGCTGCCGGCCGAGATCGTGCTCGGGTTCGTGGACGCCAAGGTGAACCGCCTACTTGATCTCGATACGCGGCGCGAAGTTTCCTTGTGCCTCGTACCGATCGGGCACAAGTCGGAGAGTTCGCTGCCAGCCCGGATAGAGGCGCCGGCGCTCGGCCTGGAGACGATCCCGCTTTCCGAGCGTGAGGTCGAGTATCCCGCCATGCTTGAGATGCACGACGCATCTTTGCTTGAGTCCGAAGAGGAAGTAGCTCAGTGGCGAGGGAAGCAACAGGTGCTCCCATCTTCCGCCCCGGCAGGCGAGGCAGTTCGCTTCGAGCGACTGCCGGAAGAAGTACAGCCGAAGGACACCATCGAGCAGGTGATCCTGCGCCGCGGCTCTACCCGAGCGTTCGATAAGAGGGCATCGATTACACTGCACCAACTCTCAACCGTTGTCGATTGCGCCACGCGCGGTCTTCCGGCCGACTTCCTTGAGCCGCCCGGCGCGCAGCTCAACGATCTTTACCTGATCGTGCATGCGGTACAGGGGATCAAGGCGGGTGCTTACTTCTTCCGGCGTGAGCAGAACGCCCTGGAGCTTTTGAAGGCAGGGGAATTCCGCGCCGAGGCCCACCATCTTGGTCTGGAGCAGGAACTGCCGGCGGACGCCTGTGTGGACATCTTCTTTCTCGCCGATTTGAAACGCATCCTGGAGCGATACGGGAACCGCGGCTACCGGGCCGTCCAGCTGGAGGCGGGCGCAATCGGCGGGAGGATGTACCTGGCTGCGTATGCCCAGCGCCTGGGTGCAACCGGGCTGACCTTCTTCGACGACGACGTGATTAACTTCTTTTCGCCGCACGCGAAAGGCAAGAGTGCCATCTTTCTTCTTGCGATTGGCAAGCCGCTGAAACGCAAAGCAGAGTAGTTGCGCGAATGCCGGTGGCAGCAACGGATCGCGGTTGCGCGCCTGGAAAGTCCATCTGCAGGGGCGTTTGTTTTCATCAGTATGAACTGGCGCGGCCGACCGCTTCTCAGTTACGAGGCCGTGGTCAATCTCATTGGCGGGACGACCACGAGCGTTCGGGTGAAAGCTTTACTCGACACACGCGAATACGAACCCGGCGAGAAGATCAGGGAGAGGAGATCAACGGCAGACTCAGCGCGGATCGGTTGCCTTACTCACGCGCCCAGTAGGCCGGCTCGATCGCCGGGTCAGATTGAAGGCTGTGTTTACCAAGCCAACGTGAGAAAACGCCTGAGGAAAATTGCCTAACTGGCGTTTTGCCATTGGATCATATTCTTCGGATAGAAGACCGACATCGTTCCGAATGTCTAACAGCCGTTCGAACATCCGCACTGCGTCTGGATGGCGGCCCTGCAACTCGTAATTGTCTGCCAACCAGAACGAGCAGGGCAAAAATGTTCCTTCTCCATCGGGTATACCGTCTACGGCGGGATCTTGCGTGTACCGTCCGACAAAGCCATTCTGCATGAGATGGGTTTCGATGGCTTTTACCGTGCCGATCACACGGGCATCGTCCGGGGGAAGAAAACCAACCAGCGGCATCATCAGGATGCTGGCGTCGAGGTGTTTGCCTCCGTAATACTGCACAAAGGAATTCATATTCGCATCGAAGCCCTGCCGGCAAACCTGCTCATGAATGGCATCACGAAGTTTTTTCCATCGCGGGATATCTACGGAGAACCGGCCCAGTTCCGCCATTTTGATCAGGCGATCGACAGCGACCCATGCCATCATCTTCGAGTGGACGAAATGCCGCGGTGCACCGCGCACCTCCCAAATGCCCTCATCGGGCTGCTCCCAGCCCGTCTCGAGGAATTCCAGCATCGCCAGGGCGACCTCGTGACGCGCATGCTGGGGCGGTTCCAGCCCGGCTTCGCGCGCCTGAAAAAGCGTGTCGGTCACCTCCCCAAAGATATCCAGTTGATATTGTTGGTAGGCGGCATTCCCGGTTCGCACGGGGACAGATTTTTCATATCCAGGCAGCCACGGCAGTTCCAGTTCTGTGAGCCTGCGTTCGCCCCGGAGGCCATAAACGATGCTAAGTTCGGAAGGGCTGCCAGCGACAGCGCGCAGAAGCCATTCCCGCCACTCTCGCGCCTCTTCTAAATATCCGGCCCTGAACAGCGCTTGCAAGGTCAGGGTCGCATCTCGCACCCAACAAAACCGGTAGTCCCAATTCCGCACGCCCCCCAACAGTTCAGGCAATGAAGTTGTCGGTGCTGCTACGATCCCGCCCGTGGGCAGAAAGGTCAGGGCTTTTAGCGTGATCAGCGAGCGCAGCACTGCGTCCCGCCATTCACCCTGATAAGCACAGCGATCCGACCACTCCCGCCACCATTTTTCCGTGTTCTGAATCGCCTCTTCAATGTTCACCGGCACAGGTTCATCCTGGTGTGAGGGATACCAGGTCAGATCAAACGCAACCTTTCGTCCTTCCGCAATGGTGAACTTCGCCTCAGTCTTCATATTTTCACTGTGAAGCGGCACGTCCGCCCGCAGCCGGATCATGTCTGG
The DNA here is from genome assembly GCA_963714225.1 of uncultured Acidobacteriaceae bacterium. Taxonomy (GTDB): domain Bacteria; phylum Acidobacteriota; class Terriglobia; order Terriglobales; family Acidobacteriaceae; genus Sulfotelmatobacter. The sequence continues at coordinate 61,834 of CAVQNY010000004.1, forward strand.
ACCGGCAATGGCGGAAATCCCATTTTCGATCCGCCGAACCCAGGGCACCACAGACCCGTAATCGAATCGAATCACCAGTTCCAACTTCATCCCGACCTGCCCTCGGGTGCCGACGACAACGCGGAGAAGCTCCGGCATCTCCTGGCGCGACATCATGCAGTCGATGAGCTTTGCCGATCCGCTTTCGGTCTCAAACTCAGTCTCCAGAATCAGAGTTCCGGCCCTATACTGGCGGCGAATGCTTCGGATCGGTTCTGCCGGTGAGATCGACCAATGCCCGTGTTCAGCAGTTCCGAGCAGCGCCGCAAAACAGGCACCCGAATCAAAGTACGGTAGACAGAGCCAATCGATCGAACCCTGTCTCGAGACTAGGCCAGCGGTATGGCAGTCGCCGATCATCGCGTAATCTTCAATGGGTATGGACAGGGACTCCCTCCGCAAAAACGTGATTAGATGAACTCGGCCCGGTTTTGGAAGCCTCGCCACTCCTCGAAGAAGAGCGCCGTCCTCGCAGGCAGTGTGTGATCCATGGTCAAAGACATTGATTCTAACTGCTGAGTGGGCGTACCTGGGACAGCGATTCGCTATCCTTGCCGAGCCTGGTTCGCTTCCCTCACCGTTTTGCGCTCCTCAGCGTCCATGTGGCGCTGAGTGAAGGGGCGAAATCGCAAACGCGACCCAACCCAGCCTTCCTGTATCCTAAAGCTCCAACAAGCTTCCTGGTACGTCGAAGGGGTTCAAGATAAGTGTCCAATGAAACTCAGCCCATCGTTTGGCCTGGCCAACCTTATCCGTTGGGATCAACCTGGGACGGCGAGGGCGTCAACTTCGCGCTCTACTCAGAGCACGCGGAGAAAGTGGAACTTTGCCTGTTCGACAGTTCCGGGAAACGTGAGACCCTTCGGGTCCAGATCCGCGAGCAAACTGACATGGTCTGGCACGGCTATCTGCCGGAACTACGTCCGGGCCAATTGTACGGCTATCGGGTGTATGGCCCATACGCCCCGGAGCAAGGCCATCGTTTTAATCACCACAAGCTGCTGCTCGACCCCTATGGCAAGCAAGTTCAGGGAACCGTCCGGTGGAGCGACGCACACTTCGGATACAGGATCGGACACAGGCAGGAGGATCTGTCTTTTGACCGGCGGGATGATGCCATTGGAATGCCCAAGAACCGAGTGATCGACTCCGCTTTCACCTGGGAATCTGATGCACCACCCAAGATCCCCTGGCACGATACCTTGATCTATGAGCTCCACGTCAAGGGATTCACCATGAGCCACCCTGACGTTCCGGCCCACTTGCGGGGGACGTATGCGGGTCTGGCGACAGCTCCGGTTATCGACTACCTCACGCGCCTAGGAGTGACCGCGATCGAGCTCATGCCCGTGCACTGCTTCTTGGACGATCGCCGACTGACGGAACGCGGCCTCCGCAACTACTGGGGTTATAACTCCATCGGATTTCTTGCGCTCGAGCCTCGATACTTGGCAACCAACTCAATCTACGAATTCAAGACTATGGTTAAGACCCTGCACTCCGCGGGATTGGAAGTGATTCTTGATGTCGTCTACAACCACACTGCGGAGGGCAATCAGCTTGGCCCCACGCTCTCGCTAAGGGGCATCGACAACAGCACCTATTACCGCCTTATGCCTGATAATTCCCGTTATTACAAGGACTACACCGGCACGGGAAACACGCTGAACATGCAGCATCCGCGGGTGCTGCAGCTGGTCATGGACAGTCTGCGCTACTGGGCTCTCGAGATGCATGTGGACGGCTTCCGCTTCGACCTGGCTGCCACCCTCGCCCGCGAACTGCATGAGGTTGATCGCCTAGGCGCGTTCCTCGACATCATCCATCAGGATCCCGTGCTCTCACAGGTAAAGCTGATCGCCGAACCCTGGGACGTCGGCGAAGGAGGGTATCAGGTCGGAAACTTCCCGGTGGGGTGGACGGAATGGAACGATCGCTACCGGGATACGGTGCGTGCTTATTGGAAGGGTGACGGAGGACTGCTGGGAGACCTGGCTTATCGCATCACCGGTTCGAGCGACCTTTATGCGCACAGCGGCCGGCGTCCCTATGCCAGCATCAATTTTGTCACCGCGCACGACGGCTTCACCTTGCAGGATCTGGTCAGTTACAACGAAAAACACAATGAAGCCAACGGCGAAGACAATCGGGACGGCAACAACAATAATCTCAGCTGGAATTGCGGAGCAGAGGGCCCCACGGACGATTCCAACATCCTGGCTCTGCGCGCCAAGCAAAAGCGGAATCTGCTGGCCATGCTGCTGCTGTCCCAGGGGGTACCGATGCTGTATGCGGGTGATGCCATCGGCCATACGCAACTGGGAAACAACAACGCCTACTGCCAGGACAATGCCACGAGCTGGCTGAACTGGAATTTGCAGCCTCAAGATCGCGACTTGTTGGCGTTCGTGCAGCGCATGATCAGCCTGCGCAAGAGGCATCCCGTATTCCACCGTCGGCATTTTTTCCAGGGCCGCCCCATCAAAGGTGCGAGTGTAAAGGATGTGTTGTGGCTCAATCCTAGCGGCAATGAGATAAGCGAGGACGAGTGGCGAGATCCTTCGATACACTGCCTGGGAATGTTTCTCTCCGGGGAGGGAGTGGATGAGACCGATGAACGCGGCCGGAAACTCAGCGACGAAAACTTTCTCGTGCTTTTCAACGCTCACCACGAAGATGTCGGATTCGCTTTGCCGGCATTCCGTGCCGGTGCTCGCTGGGCCGCATGGATGGACACCTCACGAGAAGGTGGTTTGCGTTCCGTCGCAACGTACGCCGCCGGCACACCCTATCCTCTGCAGGCGCGCTCCCTGGTCGTGTTGCTGGAACGACGCGGAAACGGCAAGAAGGAAGAGCCGAATGAAGCGCCGCTATAACATGCCGTTCGGCGCCGAGTGCCGCGACGACGGAAGCGTGCGCTTTCGTTTGTGGGCTCCGGCCGCACGTCAGGTTGAGCTTTCCCTTGCCGGTGCAAACAGGTCTATGCGGCTTCCTCTGGACCCAGGCGATAAGGGTTGGTTTGAATTAGCCACCGATGCGGCTAGGCCTGGGACTCAATACCACTTCCGGATCGATGATGCGCAGGAAGTCCCCGACCCAGCATCCCGGTTTCAACCTCGCGACGTGCATGGACCCAGCGAAGTTATCGACCCCGGCGCCTTCGACTGGCAGGATCGCGACTGGCATGGCCGCCGGTGGGAAGAGGCTGTTCTATATGAATTGCACGTCGGAGCCTTCACCCCCTCCGGAACGTTCTCCGCCGTGGGCGAGCGGCTCGACTATCTCGCGGATCTGGGAATCACCGCCGTCGAGTTGATGCCAGTTGCCGACTTTGCCGGCCAGCGCAACTGGGGTTACGACGGTGTCTTCCCCTTCGCTCCCGATAGCAGTTACGGCCGACCCGAAGATCTCAAAGAGCTAGTTCAAAGTGCTCATGACCGCGGACTCATGGTTTTGCTGGATGTTGTCTACAACCACTTTGGTCCGGAAGGAAATTATCTCAGGTCCTACGCGCCACAATTCTTTACTGACCGGCACTCGACTCCCTGGGGAGATGGCATCAACTTCGATGGCCTCGACAGCCAAGTCGTGCGAGAATTCTTCATCCACAACGCGCTCTACTGGCTGACGGAATACCATTTCGACGGACTGCGTCTGGACGCGGTTCACGCGATCATCGACGACTCCACACCCCACATCCTCACTGAATTGGCCGATGCCGTCCGGAGTTCCATCGAGCCGGATCGCCACGTCCACCTCATCCTCGAAAACGACCACAACCAGACGCGTTACCTTCAACGTACCGAGCGCTGCCAGCCGCAGGCGTACGCCGCTCAATGGAACGACGACGTCCACCACGGGTTGCACGTGCTGATCACGGGGGAACGGGACGGTTATTATGCCGACTATTCGCAACGTCCAATCGATCAATTGGGCCGTTGCCTGGTCGAAGGATTCGCGTACCAGGGCGAGGTCTCCCTCTACAGGAATGGTGAAACGCGCGGTGAACCCACCGAGGGCCTGCCGCCGACCGCCTTTGTCTCCTTCCTTCAGAATCATGACCAAGTCGGAAACCGGGCATTCGGCGAGCGGATCGTTCAGATTGCAGATCGCCGTGCAGTACGCGCGGCGGCGGCGGTCCTCCTGCTCGCGCCTTCCCCACCGTTGCTCTTCATGGGGGAAGAGTTCGGAACTGAAACCCCGTTTCTCTTTTTCTGTGATTTTGAGGAGGGTCTGGCTGCCGCTGTTACCGCGGGTCGGCGAAATGAGTTCGCTCGTTTTGCCAGATTCTATGACCCCGCCGAACGCGAGCGGATTCCCGACCCCAGCGATGCCAGAACCTTCAAGGCCTCACAGCTCAACTGGAGCGTCATGGTGCAACCGGGCCATCGAGACTGGCTGCGCTTCTATCGCAAATTGCTGGGACTACGGCGCGAGCACATTGTCCCCCATCTTTCCACCGGATGTGCGGTCAGCGCGGATTACGAAGTCCACGGTGATCGGGGCCTCACCGCGCATTGGAAGTTTTCAGACCAGTCGGAAGTCATTCTGGTGGCAAATCTTGGAACCGATACCCTCTCTGGCCTGATTCTGCCTGTTTCGCAGGTTATCTATGCCAGCGAGCCGGTGAACGCCGATGCTCTGAAGCGAGGCACATTACCGCCCTGGTCTGTGGTGTGGTTTTTGGAATCATGAAGCCACGCTCGCACATCCCGCTCGCGACCTATCGCCTGCAACTCAATCGCAATTTCACTTTCGCCCAAGCGACGGCGATCGTTCCCTATCTTTCCGCACTCGGTATTAGCCATTGCTATGTTTCTCCCTGCCTGAAGGCTCGCGCCGGCAGCATGCACGGATACGATATCGTGGACCACAACTCCTTCAACCCCGAGATCGGCAGCGCCGAAGATTTCGACCGCTTCGTGTCCGTTCTCCACGAGAACGGCATGGGATTGATTTTCGACATTGTCCCTAATCACATGGGCGTGATGGGAAGCGATAATGCGTGGTGGGCGGACGTTCTCGAAAACGGCGAATCTTCGATTTACGCCAGTTTTTTCGACATCGACTGGCAGCCGCTGAAAGATGAACTCCATGGAAAAGTACTGGTGCCCGTTCTACACGATCATTACGGCGCTGTCCTGGAAAGTGGCGAGCTGAAACTCGCCTTTCAGCAAGACCGCGGTGCGTTCGATGTAGCCTACCGCAATCATCGTTTTCCTGTGGACCCCAAGGTGTACCCCCGCATCCTGGGGCAGTGTGCGGACGCGCCAGCGGCGATACTCGGCGAGCAGAATCCAGATCTGCTTGAGTTCCAGAGCGTGATCGCCGCCCTTGGCCACTTACCCGGAAGGCAGGAAGTCACCAGCGCTCGCGTCGCCGAGCGCAATCGCGACAAGGAGATCGCTAAGCGGCGGCTGGTTGAGTTGTGTGCGCGATCCTCGGAAATCTCTGTCGGCATCATGGCAGCGGTCGACGCCATCAATGGGACTGTTTCCGACCCCGCAAGCTTCGAACAACTCCATGAGCTCATCAAAGGGCAAGCCTTCCGCCTTTCCCACTGGAGGGTCGGCGCTGATGACATCAACTACCGCCGTTTTTTCGATATCAACGATCTGGCGGGTATTTGCGTGGAGAACGAAGCGGTGTTTGAGGCCACCCACCGTCTCGTCCTACGTCTGATGGCAGCCGGGAAGGTGGATGGCTTGCGCGTGGACCATCCCGATGGTCTGTACGATCCCGCTCAATATTTCAAACGTTTGCAACGCAGCATCGCCATCGCCGCCAACGATTCAGAGAACACCGAGAACGGGTCTCACTATGTGGTCATCGAGAAAATCCTAACTGGTCCGGAACGACTGCCCGCCCGGTGGCCGGTATGCGGTACGACGGGCTATGACTTCGCGAATCTTGTGAACGGCTTGTTTGTCGACCCTACGGCCGTCATGCGACTGGAGCGCATTTATCGAAACTTTGTCGGGGACAAAATCGATCTTGATGATCTTGCCTACAGCTGCCGCAAGCTGATCATCCGGGTTGCGCTGGCCAGCGAACTCAATGTGCTTGCCAATCGACTCGCTCGCATCGCTCTGTCCAAACGGCACACCTGCGACTTCACTCTCAACGGCCTGCGCGATGCGCTGACGGAGGTGGTTGCCTGCTTTCCGGTGTACCGCACCTACGTCAGTCCCTCCGGCGTATCCGACAAAGACGCAGAATATATCCAGAGCGCTGTCACTCAGGCCAAGTGGCGAAGTCTAGCCGGCGACTCCAGTATCTTTGACTTTGTAACAGAAGTGCTGTTGACTCGCATTGCCGAGGGGCAGGATCCCGCTTACCGGAATGCAGTCACAACCTTCGCGATGAAATTTCAGCAGTTCACCAGTTCGGTCACGGCGAAGGGCATCGAGGACACGGCCTTCTATCGCTACAACCGACTCGTCTCTCTGAATGAAGTGGGAGCCTACCTGTGGTGGTTCGGGACCACCTCGGCGGAGTTTCACCTGGCCAACCAGGAGCGCGCCCGGGATTGGCCCTACACCATGCTGACCACGAGCACGCATGACTCCAAGCACTCCGAGGACGTCCGGGCTCGGATCAATGTGCTCTCGGAGATACCCGGGCTATGGCGGCTTCGAGTGCGCGACTGGAGGCGCTTCAATCGCAAGCACAAGCGCATGGTCAACGGCAAACCCGCCCCCGCGGCCGGGGATGAATATCTGCTCTATCAGACATTGGTCGGAGCTTGGCCCGCAGAACTTCGGGCCGATACAGACGAATGTAAGAGTTTCTGCGAGCGGATAGAGCATTACATGCGGAAGGCGCTGCGCGAGGCTAAAGAGAACACTAGTTGGATCAATCACAATACTGAATACGAGGCTGCAGTTTCATGGTTCGTGAGGACGTTGCTGAAGCCGGACGCCCAAAACCGGTTTCTCAAAGACTTTGTGCCGTTCCAACGCCGCGTGGCTCGCATCGGCATGTGGAATGGCCTCTCCCAGACTCTTCTCAAACTCACGTGTCCAGGCGTGCCCGACACCTATCAGGGCAATGAGATTTGGGACTTCAGCCTGGTTGATCCCGACAATCGTCGTCCAGTCGACTACGCATACCGGGGGAGCATGTTCGAGAGTATTCGCAGGTGGGGTCAACCGCCTTCCGTCGCAGACCTTCGAAGCATGCTGGAAATCCCTGAAGACGGACGAGTCAAGCTGTATCTCATCTGGAAGACCCTTTGCCTTCGCCAACAGCAAGAAGATCTCTTCCGGGAAGGAGCTTATGTCCCTCTGACAATCGAGGGTGCGAAAGCCAATCACGTTTTCGCGTTTGCGAGAAACCTCAGGAACACAAACGCGCTCGTGGTTGTCCCGCGTCTTGTCGCCCAACTACTGGACGACCGCGATCTCCCGCCGCTTGGTCCCGAAATCTGGGCAGACACCCGTATCGTGCTCCCCCCCGGCACCTCCGCCGAGGGGTATAGGAACGCCCTTACGGGGGAGGATCTGAGTCCGCACTCGACCGCTGGTAAGACAACGATCGACGCTGCAAACTTGTTTTCAGAGTTTCCCGTTGCGTTATTGTTTGCAGGCCGGTCCGATCAGCCGGGAAACCTGCAACGAAGTTCTCGAGGGAAGGAGTAACCGGCTACTTCCGCCTCCCGGGCTGGTCCGCTGGACGAGAGATGTCTACGCCCCGGCCAGGAGCTGGCACCGCATAGAGCCCGTTCTAAATCTAAATGTGCGGTCTGCCAAGTCTGCTACAATCCGACAATTTCGACTACCGGATCGAGCTGCAGCGCCACTCCCAGAAACTGGCGGCCAAGCCCGCGGAGTGGATGTCGTGGAACTATCGCGAAACCTTGGAGCGGATCGCTTCACTATGAAGAAACCCAAGACCCCGAGGCCATTGGCGACTGGCATTACTGGGTGGCGCAGGGTTACTACTTCTGAACCACGCCGTCCCGACCACTGGTATGGGCTAGTTTGACCGCACCCTTTTTTCTAGTGGTCTGTTTTGGAGTTTAAAGGAATTGATGGGATTATTCGAGCAGAGAGGGACGAATGAACATTCCTGAAACCTACGATTACCTCGTTCGTGCCCGCCGGGATTTGTGGGCCACATTGGAGCGCGTGCCGGACGAGGTTTTATCCCGCCCGTTGCTGAACGGTGAGCGGTTTCACTGCATCAAGGACCTCGTGTTTCATATAGCCTCCACGGAGGACTTCTGGATTCGCGAGGAGATCCTGCGCGAACAGCCGGTGTGGCAGACCGTTCCCGCCTTCAAGGATACCCCGGGTGGCCCTGTTTATGCGGGCTTCGCGCTTAAGACGCTCCTGGACTACTGGCGGGTCGTAGAGCAGAGCGCCCTTACCTACCTCGCGACGCTGACGGATGACGAATTGAAACGGATCGTGACGGTGCACGACAGGCCAGGGAAGCGGTACACGGTGGATGGCCTGTTGTGGAACATCGTGATTCATGAGGCGCGACACGTGGCACAGATTAGCGTGCTCTTGCGCACGCAGGGCATCGCGCCGCCTTTTCTGGACCTGTTGAATTACCTGCCAGTGCCATCGGCCTAACCAGGTCACACTGCCTCAGCGTGCGGTAGGTGACGCTTCTACAGACACCGTTTCAAAACAGCCCACCAGCCACCGCTACTTCGCACCCTTGCCGAAAGCACACGTTCTTAAGAACACGCCGTGGGTTTGTCAGCTCAAACGCATCTTGGCGAGCGACGCGTGAGCCTCACCACCGCTCTTGTCGGGCACAATGGTCAATTCGAGCACTCCGACATCGACCAGGTCAACAGCATAGTCCTCGATCTCGCCGACCCCTCCGGGTGAGCTGAAATTCCACTGCTGGCGCACGATTTCCCGAAAAGGTTCTCCAACCTGGGAAGACCATCTCAAAACGAACTCCTGCGTGCGGGAGACTTCGCTATCCTGAAATGCCAGCCAAATACGTCTGAGCCTCTGCGGGCTGTCGAAAATGAGCCGTATCGTCTGACTTCCTGGCTCGGCCGCACGCCAGCCTCGCTTCTCGTCTCCTATAAGCGCAGATTCAATCGGATAATTCTCGTCTTCCGATGAGACCTCGACCGAAGCCGCTTGGTTCAGGTCCAGCCAACCCTGGTCCCGAGTCGGGGCAGTCTGCGGAACTCGGATTACCTTTTTACGCATAAACTCTACTTTACGCTCATCCGTATCGTGTTCGGTGTCTGCCCATGAGTCACCTCAAGAAATCCATAAGCAGCAAGAAGACCCCTTTCGGCGTAGACGCGCGTCAATGTGGCATCGTGTTCCCGATCTACATTCGCTTAGATTCGTCGCAGCCGAAACCAGAAAAACTGGTAGGGCCCCATCGTTAGCGGATAGTGCAGGTCGCCCACACGCGGAAAAATATTCTGGCCAAACATCTCGATCAGAATATTTCCCTTGTAGCGCCGCAGATCCAGTTCGACTGCTTGCGCGGTGCTCGAAAGATTGTTGACGATGAGGACCACCTCGTTTCCCAGTTGCCGCACGTAGGCCAGTATTCTGTGATTGGCTGGATAGAGAAACTCAATCGATCCCCTGCCAAACACCCCGGTCGATCTGCGGACCGCTATGATGCGTTGCATCCAGCGGAGGAGCGAATGTTCACTCGCTTCTTGCCTCAACACGTTCACGGCCGGATAACCGTATACCGGATCCTGGATCAGGGGGGCATACAGCCGCTCTGGTTCCGCGGTAGAAAAGCCGCTGTTCGTTCCTCCGTTCCACTGCATCGGAGTCCTTACTCCGTTACGGTCGCCTAGATTGATGTTATCGCCCATTCCGATTTCATCGCCGTAATAGATGACAGGAGTGCCCGGCAACGACATCACCATCCCATTCATTAACTCGATGCGCCGGCGGTCGTTGTCCAACAAAGGAGCGAGTCGCCTCCGAATCCCGAGGTTCAGCCGCATCGTCTTGCTTTCCGCGTACGTGTCGTACATGTAGTCGCGTTCCACGTCGGTTACCATTTCCAGGGTCAGTTCGTCATGGTTGCGCAGGAATAGGCACCACTGGCAGGAGGGTGGGATTTCCGGGGTCTGCTGCAAGATTTCCGTGATGGGCTTGCGATCTTCCAACTTCAGCCCCATGAACATCCTGGGCATCAACGGAAAATGAAACGCCATGTGGAATTCATCTCCGTCAGCGAAGTACGGGCGAAGGTCCGCGGGCCACTGATTGGCCTCCGCCAGAAGCATCCGACCCGGGAATTGTTCATCGAGTTTTCGCCGCAGCTCCTTCAGCACAGCGTGGGTCTCCGGCAAGTTCTCACAATTTGTGCCCTCCCGTTCCACCAGGTACGGCACGGCGTCGAGCCGAAAGGCGTCAACCCCCATCTCCAGCCAGAACTTCATCACATTCCACATTTGTTCCCGAACGGCAGGATTGTCGTAGTTGAGATCGGGCTGGTGACTAAAGAAGCGATGCCAATAGAAAGATTTCGAAATCGGGTCCCAGGCCCAGTTGGACTTTTCGGTGTCAAGAAAAATGATGCGGGTTCCCTGGTAGCGGGTGTCGGTATCGCTCCAGATGTACCACTCGCGGCGCGGATTGTTCTGCGAACTTCGCGACTCTTTAAACCACGGATGCTGATCGGATGTGTGATTCAACACCATTTCGATGATGACCCGGATTCCTCGGTCGTGGGCCGACCCCAGAAACTTCCGGAAATCCTCTAATGTTCCGTAGCTTGCATGTACTGCGTTGTAATCCGCGATGTCGTAGCCATCGTCGCGCAGAGGCGAGGGAAAGAATGGCATGAGCCATATCGCGCTGACCTCCAGTTCGCGGAGGTAATCGAGCTTCTCCTCAAGCCCTTTAAAATCGCCGATGCCATCCCCGTTGCTGTCGTGGAAGGTGCGGACGTGGACTTGATAGATGACTGCGTCCTTGTACCAAAGCACATCCCGGTTTAGGGGCAAACTGCTTCCTCCTGGATTTCAGTACTCCCTGCAAAACAGGGCGATAGGCAAGTTTATATGAAGTGACAACCGTAGCATCCTGCGGTGCACGTGACGCCCGCTTCATGCCAGGGCGGTGATCGGTCTCGATTCAACCTGGACCGGGCGCCCAGCTGCCGGGACCTCTGACGACTGCTCCCTTCGTGGATCGTTCTACCGATCGTACAGGGTGACCAAGGATCGAAGTCTCGCGCTCAACTCGCCGCTCAATGCGCCGGGACGATAACGCCATTTCCAGTTCCCGCTGACTGTGCCGGGAAGATTCATGCGCGCTCCGTTCCCCAGACCCAACACATCCTGCATCGGCACAATCGCAACATCAGCGACCGAGGCCAGCACCGCCCGGATCATGACCCAGTTGATCTCGGAATCGTCGCGCAAGTTGAGATACGCACGAGCGAAGTCGTGCTCTTTACGAACGTCTTCTGGAGTGCGCGTGCTGTCGCCGGCGCCCGAACTCTGCCACCAGCCCACCGTTGTGTCATTGTCGTGCCCGCCGGTGTAGGCCACCAGGTCGCGACTGTAATTGTGCGGACGAAACGATGGGCCCTGCGGATCATTGCCGAACGCGAATTGCAAAAGACTCATGCCCGGCAGACCGAACTGCTGCCGCAGTTTCTCCACCGGCGGAGTGATCACACCCAGGTTCTCCGCAACAATCGGAAGTTCGCCAAATGCGTTCTGCATTGCCGACAGAAACTCTTCTCCCGGCCCTTTGACCCAGCGCCCGTGAATGGCTGTCGTTTCGCCGGCGGGAACCTCCCAGTAAGCTTCAAAGCCGCGGAAATGGTCGAGGCGCGCCATATCGAAAAGCGCGAGCGAAGCGCGGAAGCGCTCGATCCACCACTTGTATCCGCTGGCGGCGAGTAAGTCCCAGCGATAAATCGGATTCCCCCAAAGCTGTCCGGTGGCGCTGAAATAATCCGGCGGTACGCCGGAGAGCACGGTCGGGCGGCCCTGATCATCGAGATAGAAAAGATCGGGATGAGCCCACACGTCCGCGCTGTCGTGCGCAACATAGATCGGGACGTCGCCCATGAAACGGATGCCGCACTGCTGGCAATACGTCTTGAGATGCTCCCACTGCTGGAAGAATTCGAATTGCCAATACTTGTGAGCTTTCAGTTCCGGCTCGAGCCTCCTCGACCACTCACTCACGGCATGCGCGTCTCGCTTGCGAATCTGCGCGTCCCACAAAGTCCACATGGTTCCGTGGTGCGCATCTTTGCAGGCCATGAAGAGCGCGTAGTCGTCGAGCCATGAACCGGCGCTTTCGCAAAAGTGGTCGAACGCCGCATGATCGGTGCGGGAACCGTCGGCGAAGAAAACCTGCGCGGCCCGGCGTAAAGTCGCCATCCTGTATTTGATCACCGCCCCGTAATCGACGAAGTCTTCGGGAAACGCCGGCGACTGAGCCAGGTTCAAATCTGACGATTGGAGCAGACCCTGATCACGCAAGCGCTCAAGACTCAGCAACAGCGGGTTGCCGGCAAAAGCGGAGAAGCACTGGTACGGAGAATCGCCGTATCCGGTGGGATTCAGCGGCAGCACTTGCCACAACTTCTGTCCCGCAGCCAAGAGGAAGTCTGCGAATTCGTAGGCGCAGGGGCCGAGATCCCCGATGCCGAAGCGGCCCGGCAGAGAAGTGAAGTGGAGCAGAATTCCACTACATCGCGGAAATTTCACTCCGTAACAATACGCAGGTCTGCGGCGTCAGGGCAAGGGGCTTGCCATGCCCTAAAATCGAAACCTCGAGCAGACCCTTCTCCTCGAACAGGTATGTTGGTCGAACGCTTACGGTTGTTCTCGACACCTGCATCTTTGTCTTGGTCGTCGATGCCCGGGACTTCCATCTTCAGAGCAACGTTGTGCTCGTCTTCGTAGACGTCCACCTTACCGTCGCCATGTCGGACGGCGAGGGGGCAGCACTCGGCATTTCCATTCGAGCCACAAAAAATAAAAATGGCGGTCGCGTCGGTTGCAATTTCAAGTTATCATTTCAGAGAAACCGGTACTGTAGCTCTGGCTAGAATCCGGAAACGGTGACCGATCATTTTGGGGGAATCATGAGGATCGAAGTTGTGCCCACACGTGACGGAAGCGACGACTCCCTACGCTTTCAACCAATGGAGCGCTTAAAAGTTTATTTGTTCGGGGCAACTGTAATGTTTGCATCGTTTGGTATGGGGGAAGCGGTCTACCGACTTTTGTTTTCAGAATTTGACGGTGCGACCGATCGCATTCCGATCGAGGCTTTGTTCGGTTTGGTTTTTGCCTGGCTCGCCACTAAGTTCGTTGGTGATGTTTACCGCAATCGGAAGCAGAGGAGCGCCAGGCTTAACTTCATTTGTGCTCGGAATCATCAAATCCGCGGGGCTCTGGAAGCAATCACTCCATTGGCCCACCCGATGAAAAATCAGCAGTCGATCCGAGTCATCCGCGAAGAGGTGGATAGAATTGAGTGGGCATTGAAGGAGATCTTGCCGCGCTAAGCTTCTCCGGCTCTGGCACGCGTTCGCTTTGTCGTTTCGGCATAGCACTCTGCGTCCCTGGGATTGGGATTCAGCCCAAGGCCTTCGAGCAACCCTTTTCCAGGTCGCCAGAACCTTACGGCGGAGCTATCCTTCCCAAGAGCGGAGCTATCCTTCCCAAGAGAAGTCTCATGATGAGGCGCCTCTCCGCTTCGGCTTTGCTTCTCTTGGAACTGCCGCGTCCGGCGGCAAGGTCAGGAGTTGCGTGGGAAATGACGGGTTGCCCCGCGTCGGCGGGTCGGAGGCATCCCCATGGCATGCGTCCAGGTATAGGCCGCCTGGAACAGAGAATTTACGGCCGCCCGCAATCGGCTGACAACGCCCTAAAAACGCAACTATTGTACCTGCTCAGAGCCTTCTAGTTTCAACGGAGGGGCAACCGCAGGCCAGCCAGTGGAGTCAGGCTGCGGCGCGTCGGATCCCGAATCGAAGCTCCTCTTTGTAAAGTTATGCAAAGATTGTTGGAATCCAGTTTTCTTGCGCAACCCTCGGCTCATAATTCCATTCATACGTTTGAATAGATTCCGTTGCAAAGGAGATCCCCATGCTTAAGCAGTCCCTGCTCGTTCTCGTCGCGGCCGGCCTCATCGCGATGGCCGCGCCTTTCACGACGGCCCAGAATAGCCCGTCCAACGATCAGCAACCCCCGACCTCGGAGGACAACGGTGGCCGGCATCACGGCCCGCGCGACCCTGCGGAGCGGACCAAGGAACTGACCAAACATCTCAAACTCACGTCCGACCAGCAAGCGAAAGTGAAGGATGCCCTTGAGTCGGAACACTCCCAGATGGAGAGCCTGCACCAGGACAGTTCTCTTTCCCAGCAGGATCGCCGCGCCAAGATGATGGAGATTCACAAGAGTAGCGACGCGCAGATCCGCGGGCTCCTCGATTCGACCCAGCAGAAGAAGTGGGACGAAATGCAGGCCAAGCATGAGCAATGGATGCAAAACCGTCACGGGGACTCCGGCTCCGGCCAGCAGGGCCCACCACCCCAGCAATAGCTGTGGAAGGCGAGAGCCGGTCGTGGTCTCGCGGTGACGACCCCGAGAAACGGCCGGCTCTCAAGAGACGCGGTTTTCACGACTACGCAACTCCTTTACCCTTCGCAAGGGTAATGTCCGGTCGATTGCCGGAATCTTGAGGTCCTGTTGGCTCGGTCCGGCCGGTCGTCGAGCCGTAACAAAATCCTGTCTTAAAGTTCATGGCCGGTTCCAGCCGTTTTCGGTCCTTGGGTCCTTTGGCGTGCCGCTTTTCAGTGCCACGCCTTTCTGGTACTGTTTTGAGTCCGTCGGCCGCTGGTTCCGCTACCCTGTGGGGAGCGTCACCGTGGAACTGCGCCCGGTTCTATAGTAATTTCCAGTTGGCTAGGGGCGGACGGGATCAAGAGCGTTGCGGGAACGCTGAGGCGGCAGGCCCCCGGGCGATGATTTCCCTGAGGAAAGGACAACCGCGTGATTGTTGGAGTTCCGAAGGAAAGCTATCCGGGAGAGCGCCGGGTTGCGCTCGTTCCCGCCGTCATCCCCACCCTCGCCAAGGCCGGACTTGAAGTGGTTGTGGAGCCGGGCGCTGGCGAGCTGGCCGGTTATCCTGATTCGGTTTATGTCGAAAAAGGCGCAAAGATTGTTCCCGATCGCGCCGCCGTGTTCAGCGCCGCCGACATTATCGTGCAGGTGCTTTGTTACGGTTCGAATGACGTGACCGGAAAGGCCGACCTTCCCCTGCTGCGTCGCGATCAATTGCTGGTTGGGTTTCTGCGCCCCTTCGGTTCTGCCGAGGTAGTCCAGCAGATTGCGGCGGCCGGCGTTACGGCATTCTCGGTCGAACTGGTGCCGCGCACCACGCGCGCGCAAAGCATGGACGCGCTTTCCTCCATGGGGACAATCTGCGGTTACAAGGCGGTGCTGCTGGCGGCGGAAACATCCATCCGAATCTTCCCCATGATGACGACGGCTGCGGGCACCATCACGCCGGCACGGATATTCGTTATCGGCGCCGGAGTAGCGGGACTGCAAGCCATCTCGACCGCGCGCAGGCTGGGCGCGGTGGCGTCGGCATACGACATGCGTGCCGCCTCCAAAGAGCAGGTGCAGAGCCTGGGCGGCCGCTTCGTCGAGTTGCCCATAGAGGCCAAGGATGCGCAGGATGCCCGCGGCTACGGCACTGCCCAGGACGAAACTTTCTACGCCCGGCAACGCGAACTCCTCACCCGCGTGGTCGCGGAGAGCGATGTGGTCATCACCGCCGCCGTGATTCCCGGCAAGAAGTCGCCGGTACTGATCACGGCGGAGATGGTCAAAGGGATGGCGCTCGGCTCCGTAATCGTCGATCTTGCCTCCGAGCGCGGAGGTAACTGCGAACTCACCCGCACAGGGGAAACGGTGAGAGCGCATGGGGTTACGATTATCGGCGCCATTAATCTGGCCAGCAGCGTCCCCTACCACGCCAGCCAGATGTACGCCCGCAATGTGGCCACGTTTCTCGCTTATATGGTGAAAGATGGCAAGCTGCAACTCAATCTGCAGGATGAGATTATCCGCGAGACCATGGTCACGCGTAGCGGTGAAATTGTGAACGCGAGGGTGCGGGAGTTTTTCAAACTGCCGGCGCTGGTCCCGACAGGTGGATAAATTCAGAGCGCAGGACTCGGGAAGCTTCGGCGTGTGGAGCGGGTTTCCCGAGAACTGAGAACCGAGAACTGGAGAAACACATGGGCGACAATCTGATCGATTCGCTGTTCATTTTTATGCTGGCCTGCTTCATTGGTTTCGAGGTCATCCGCCACGTTTCGCCCCTGCTGCACACTCCGCTGATGTCGCTGACCAACGCACTCGACGCCATTGCCGTCGTGGGTGCGATTGTGCTGGTGGGCGAGCGCAAGAGCACGTTTGCGACGGTGCTGGGCACGATCGCCATCGTCGCTGCCACCAGCAACGTGGTCGGCGGATTTTTTATTACCGACCGCATGCTCAAGATGTTCAAGAGCAGCCGTCCGACGAAGTAAGTCGCTGAACGAAATCATATTCCATACAGCTTATTGAGTAAGCCATGAACGAGTTTGCCGGAAGCCAGTACGTGATCGAAGCCATCTACCTGATTGCCAGCGCCCTGTTTATCCTGTCGCTGAAGTGGATGAGTTCGCCCACCACGGCCCGACACGGAATTTGGGCGGGTGAATTCGGTATGCTGCTGGCCATCGCCGGCACCCTCCTGCACCATGGCATTGTCGACTATAAGTGGATCGCCGTCGGGCTTGTGCTGGGCAGCGGCATCGGCATCCCGCTCGGCATGGTGCACATGACCGCTGTCCCGCAGCGGACCGCGCTCAGCCACGCTTTCGGCGCATTGTGCGTCACCCTGGTGGGCACGGCGGAATTTTATCTGGGAACGCAGAGCAGTTCGAAGTTCGGGACGTCGGTGCTCTCGATGGAAGTGATTCTCGGAGGGCTGACGTTTACCGGCAGCTTGATGGCGGCGGGAAAGTTGCAGGAAATCCTGCCCCAGCGGCCTATCACTTATAAAGGACAGAATCTCGTCAACTTTCTGCTGTTCGGCGTCGCCGTAGGCAGTGCGATTTATCTGGTGCTGCATCCGGAGGCGAAGCAGCTGTTCCCGCTGATGGTTGGCGTTTCGCTGCTGTTTGGCGTGCTGCTTGTGATCCCGATCGGCGGCGCCGACATGCCGACTGTCATCTCGCTGTTGAACGGCTATGCCGGATTGTCCGCAGCCGCCATGGGATTCGTCCTCGAGAACAAGCTGCTGATCATTGCCGGCGCGCTCGACGGATCTTCCGGACTAATTCTTTCGGTCATCATGTCCAAGGCGATGAATCGGTCGTTCACCAACGTTCTATTTGGAGCCTTCGGACAAGTGCAGGCCGCAGCCGCAAGCGGCGCGGAAGCCAGGCCGGTGCACAGCGCCACGCCCGAGGAAGCGGCCGCGATTCTCGCGGCCGCCAACAAAGTGGTCATCGTTCCCGGTTACGGCATGGCGGTGGCGCAGGCGCAGCACAAGGTCCGCGAACTCTATGACATCCTCACCAAAAAGGGAGTCGAAGTTCGGTTCGCCATCCATCCTGTCGCGGGACGCATGCCCGGCCACATGAACGTGCTGCTGGCCGAAGCTGACATTCCTTACGACCGCCTCATCGAAATGGATGAGATCAATGGCGACTTCCCGCAGACCGACGTGGCCTTGGTGATCGGCGCCAACGACGTCACCAACCCGGCCGCACGCACTGACGCCTCCAGCCCAATCTACGGTATGCCCATCCTCGATGTCGATAAAGCCCACACCGTCATGGTGATCAAGCGCAGCATGAACCCGGGCTTTGCGGGGATCGACAATCCTCTCTACTACCTCGATAACACGCTCATGCTCTTCGGCGATGCCAAACAGTTTGTCGGGGCGATTGTGCGGGAGCTCAGCGGGGGACACTAGGCCGTGGTCGAGGCTGTCAGAGATGACAAGCTGGTAAGCTGCGGCGTGATATTCTATTGACGCCAGCTGCGTACCGTTTTTGGCGGAATTTCCCCGCAGTCCAGAAGAAGGCTTCCTGAAGAAGCCTCCCGGAAGAAGCCCAGAAGAAGAGATACTCGAAATCATGCTTTCCGTCAGTAATGTCTCCATGCGCTACGGCGCCAAAATACTGTTCGATGAGGTCTCGACGGCGTTTACGTCAGGCAAGCGCTATGGCCTGACCGGGCCCAACGGCGCGGGCAAATCCACTTTCATGAAGCTGCTGAGCGGCGAACTGGAGCCGCAGAAGGGGACGGTGGTGCGTCCGCGGAAGCTCGGCGTGTTGAGTCAGGATCAGTTTGCCTTCGATGCCTTTACTGCGATCGACACGGTCATCATGGGCAACAAGCGCCTGTGGGCCGCGATCGAGGAGCGCGACGCGATTTATGCCAAGCACGAAATGACCGACGAAGATGGCATGAAGCTCGGCGAACTGGAAGGCATTGTCGGCGAAGAAGACGGATACACGGCGGAGAGCGACGCCGCGATCTTACTGCAAGGTCTGGACATTCCAGACGAAGTGCATGCGCGGAAGATGAGCGAACTGCAGGGCGGACAGAAGGTCCGCGTGCTGCTGGCGCAGGCGCTGTTCGGGCACCCGCAGGCGCTGCTGCTGGATGAACCTACCAACAACCTGGATTTGGATTCGATCCACTGGCTGCAGGGATTTCTGAATGTCTACGACGGCGTGGTGATCGCGATCTCGCACGACCGGCACTTCCTGAACAGCATTTGCACGCACATTGCCGACATCGATTACGAAACCATCATCACTTACACCGGGTCGTATGACGACATGGTGGTGGCGAAGACGCAGGTACGATCGCAGATTGAATCGCAGAACGCACAGCGTGAAAAGAAGATTGCGCAATTGAACGAATTCATCGCGCGATTCGCCGCCGGGACACGGTCCAGTCAGGTGCAGTCGCGGCGCAAGGAAGTGGAGCGGTTGCAGGTGACGGAGCTGGCGAAGTCAAACATCCAGCGGCCTTACATCAAGTTTGAGCAGAAGCGGCCCTCGGGCAAACACATTTTGGAAGTCGAGCATCTCAGCAAGGCTTACGGCGACAAGCAGGTCATTCGCGACTTCACCGCCAGCATCACGCGCGGGGAAAGAATTGCGCTGATGGGGCGCAACGGAGCCGGGAAAACCACGCTGGTGAATGCGCTGCTCGGAAATTCGCCGACCACGCCGGAAGCTGAGCTGCGCAAGACCAGCGGCTATGACGGACCGTTCGTCGATTCCGGAAAAGTAATCTGGGGGCACGAGGCGGCGATCGGGTATTTCGCCCAAGACCATCGCAGCTTGATCGAAGGCGGCACGACCGTGCTGGAATGGCTGCATCAATGGAATCCGGCGGCGGTGAGCGAAGAACTTCGCGGCTTGCTGGGACAGATGCTGTTTGCCCGCGAGGAAGCCACGAAATCCACCAGCGTTCTTTCCGGTGGCGAGGCGGCGCGGCTGCTCTTCTGCAAACTGATGCTGCAGAAACCGAACGTGCTGGTGCTCGATGAGCCCACGAACCACCTGGACCTCGAAGCGATCAATGCGCTGAATATCTCTTTGCAGCGCTATCACGGGACTGTGCTGCTCGTTACCCACGATCACGACCTGATCGACGAGGTCGCAACCCGCATCTGGCACTTCGCGAGCGACCACAGGCTTACGGACTTCAAGGGGACATATGAGGAGTATCAGGCGGCGGTCGTGGTGTAGGCGAAGCCCGAGATTCCCTTCGGCTCCGCACCGGGCAGGCGCTTTCGCTCGGAATGACAATGCGCCTGGACTGCACCATTTCTGTTGCATGTAAACCAACCAGGTTCTCCACAGATTTCCACAAGCATTTACAGTTGCGTTTATAGCCGTAAGTTACGGATAATGGCGGCGGGGACCTGTTTGCGCGGTCGCACCCGCGTAAGACTTGTGTAAGGCGTGTATAGTCGAGTTGATTTACTTAGAATTCTCCATCTCACGCCGCGCCAGTTGGCAAGCTGGGAGCGGGCGGGGTTGATTGCTGCCTCTCCGGCCTATTCTTTTTCCGACCTTCTGAAGATCAAGAAAGTTCGCGACCTATGCGCGATGAGGGTGCGGCCAGCGGTAATCCGGCAATCGCTCGAAGCCATGCAAAAGCAGGCCTCGGGCATGGGAAATCCTCTGCTCGATGCCGGAGCCTCATCCACCAACAATCATCGCGTCGTGTTCCGTCATGAGGGCAGGCTGCTGGAGCCGATTGCGGGACAGTTTGTGATGGACTTCGCCACTCGAGAAAAAGTTGTAACCAGCACGCCGATTCCCACTCCAGGGTCCAGTCCGTGCGAAGACGATGCTGCCGCCTGGTTTGCCCGCGGCATCGCCCTGGAAGAGGATCCGGCGACACAGACTGAGGCGCTGGCTGCCTACCAGAAAGTACTCGAGTTTCAGTCCGAGCACGCGGCCGCGAACATTAATCTGGGCACGCTTTATTACAACCGGCTGGATTTCGCCTTGGCGGAAAAACACTACCGCGCCGCCTTGCAAGCTGATCCTCGTTATGCCCTGGCCTATTTCGATCTGGGCAATGTTCTGGACGAGACGGGGCGGGTGCAAGAGGCGATCCAGACCTACAAGATGGCGATTCAGCTCGCTCCCACCTACGCCGATGCGCACTACAACTTGGCTCTCGCCTATGAAAAAATCCGCGAGCCGCGCAAGGCGCTGAAACACTGGCAGGCCTACATCAAGCTCGACACCACAGGGCCATGGTCCGTGCATGCCCGGAATCAGATCCAGCGCATTCTGCAGGCGGATGCGCTGAAGTTGGTGCATTCCCGCCGCGGCTAGCGTTACCCCCCTTTCCACTGTCAACCATCTCAGAGAGTGCTAGAATTCAAGGTTTGCCATTCTCTGTTTGAAGGTATTCGCATGCCCGAGGCCACACTGCAATCTGCTGTCCCCACACCGCTCACCACCCTCTCCGAAGACGAGATTCTCTTCCGCGACAACATCCGTCAGTTTGCCGATGAGCGGGTCCGTCCGCTGGTGAAGGAGATGGACGAGAAGGGCATCTTCGAGAAAGAGCTCATCCGCGAATTCTTCCAGCTCGGGTTGATGGGGATCGAAATCCCGGAGCAATACGGTGGAGGCGGCGCCAAGTTCTTCGAGGCGATCCTGGCGGTAGAGGAATTGTCGCGCGTCGATGCATCGGCCGGCGTGGTGGTGGATGTGCAGAATACTTTGGTCAACAATGCCTTGCTGCGGTGGGGTAATGCTGAACAGAAAAAGCGCTATTTGCCGAAAATGGCGGCCGAAACGGTTGGCGCCTACGCGTTGAGCGAGGCCGGTTCCGGCTCTGACGCCTTTGCCTTGCAGACCCACGCCGAACTCAAGGGCAGCCACTACGTGCTCAACGGCCGTAAGCTGTGGATCACCAACGGCAAGGAAGCCGGACTGTTCGTCCTGTTCGCAACCATCGACGCCGCCGCGGGATACAAAGGCATCACCGCGTTCCTGGTCGAAAAAGACTTCCCCGGATTCAGCGTGGGCAAGAAGGAAGACAAGCTGGGCATTCGCGCCTCCTCGACCTGCGAGCTGATTCTCGAAGACTGCCGTGTGCCCAAAGAAAACGTTCTGGGCGAGCCGGGCAAAGGTTACAAGATTGCGATCGAAACCTTGAACGAAGGCCGCATCGGCATTGGTGCGCAGATGATCGGTCTGGCCCGCGGGGCTTGGGAATTTGCTGCGAAGTATGCGCTGGAACGCAAGCAATTTGGCAAGGCCATTGGGGAGTTTCAAGGGATCCAATTTCAGATTGCGCAGATGGCGACCGAGATTGAAGCGGCCCGCCTCATGGTCTACAACGCGGCCCGGATGAAGGATGCAGGCGTGAACTTCGTCAAGGAAGCGGCCATGACCAAGCTCTTCGCCTCGCAGGTAGCCGAGCGCGTGACTTCGCTGGCCATCGAGATCTATGGCGGCTACGGCTTCACCAAAGATTATCCGGTCGAGAAATACTGGCGCGACGCCAAGATCGGCAAGATCTACGAGGGAACCTCCAACATGCAGTTGGCCACCATCGCTAAACTCTTGCTGGGCGGGAAGTAAGAACTGGCGCCTCGGTTCGCCGGGCGGGATTTTTTGCTGCGCAGAAATTCCCCGGCCGCTGGAGGCCCGCAACCGCC
This sequence comes from uncultured Acidobacteriaceae bacterium, assembly GCA_963714225.1. GTDB lineage: Bacteria > Acidobacteriota > Terriglobia > Terriglobales > Acidobacteriaceae > Sulfotelmatobacter. Next base: position 84,078 of record CAVQNY010000004.1, read on the forward strand.
GCCATCCATTCATCCATTCGGCAACGGTCCCCTGCTCAATATGTGCATTCAATTGCACTTAGGGTCGGGCACTTGCCCTGAGCAAATCAGCCTAACCCGAATAAATTCAATATCTTGCGGCCACATTCCCTATTGGCTGACAAGCTGCAATCTCCACATTGCCTGCGCTGACTAAGCCAGGCTGGGGTGCCACTTGACTACTTTGTTCGGTTCCACATCAGCGATGCCGGTCGCGGTTTCCACGGAGAAGCGGAGCCTTCTCCCGGTGCTCACGGTTCTGTTCCTGTTTTCCTACGGACTGATGACTGTGCTCATCGTTCAACAAGGTTCGGTCATCCAATCGCAGCGCAATCTGATTAAGGTTTTGACTCGCGACAGCACAGAGCTGTGGATTGGGAAAAGCAGGGCCATAGGCGATCAGCAGACGGCCCGGTCCCAGGCGCAGGGCCGCGCGCAAGCTCCGTCGACCCAGCAGCGAGATCGAGCGCAGACTCCGTCGTCCCAGGCAGTACCGCAACGCCGTTCTCAGAACCGCACAGGCAAGATCCAGCTTCCGCCCGTGCCTGCTTCGGATTTGGTAGACCGGCGTCGCGCTTTGAATAAGATTTAGTGCCCAGGTGAAGCAGTAAGCGTAACCAGTAAGCGTACCAGGACCTGTTCGGAGAAATTTGGAAACCATGATCCTGACCCTAGCCTTGTTGTTTAGTTTGACGGCTGCGAAGCCAGCGCAGCCAGTGCTCCAGCCATCCGGTCACCTGGAGCAGCACTCCACACCCGGGCGCTGGTACTTTGCCGCTAGCGGCCATGCGGTTTACTGCTACGGGCCGGTGATGACCTTGCCGCAGGCCAACGGGGATCTGCAAAAGGTAGCCACCTTCTGCCGCGACGGCGAGACTGTCGTACCGTTGAAGGATTAGCCCGCCGCTGTAGTTCCAATCCTCGAGGATTGCCGCCAAACCGCACCCGCCTTACCGAACGCCCTTGTACACTGATGAGTCATGCCGGAACTCCCCGAAGTTGAAACCATTGCCCGCGGACTAGCCAGGCGCGTCTCCGGCGATGTGATTGAATCGATCTGGCTGGGCCGAAAGCCGGAGCCGCTGAAGTCTTCGGCGCGGGAGATCGCCGCCACGCTGGAGCATAGTCGCATCGCCGCGGTGCGGCGCATGGGAAAGCACATCGTCTTCGATCTGGAACATCAGGGTGTCCGCTCCAGGCAAGCTGCTCGCACACAAACCGCGCAGTGGATCGTCCACCTGGGCATGACTGGCCGCTTGCAGGTCTGCGAACCGCAGGCAGAAGTTCTCAAGCACACGCATGCGATTCTGAAACTGGCGTCGGGCATGGAACTGCGCTTTGTCGATCCCCGCCGCTTCGGACGGCTGAGCGTTGCCCGCGTCGGAGACTTCGACGCGGGCGGCATTGAGCCGCTGGAAGCCGATCTCGATCGCTTCCTCATTTTGTTTTGCGGCCGCAAGACTCCCATCAAGAGCGCGTTGCTCAATCAGAAGCTGCTGCGCGGCGTGGGCAACATTTATGCGGATGAGTCGCTGTTTCGCGCCGGAATTCGCCCCCGCCGCCGCGCCTCCAACATTACCCGCGACCAACTAGCCAGGCTCCTCGCGTCCGTGAAAGAAGTTCTCGAGGAGGCGATTGCTCTGGGGGGCTCGTCCATCTCAGACTACGTTGACGCCGACGGCGAGGAAGGCTTCTTTCAATTGCAGCACCGCGTCTACGGCCGCGAAGGCGAGCCCTGTCTAGTCTGCAAGACGCCCATCAAGCGCATCGTGATCGCCGGACGCAGCAGCCACTATTGTCCGAAGTGCCAGAGGTGATGTAGCAATTCTGGATTGCTGACCTCTGATGGTTGATTGAAAACCCTCCCGGCTGAGCTTTTCGATCATCCCTCATCAATTAACAATGATCACGTCCGTCGCAGTTCTGATAACCTTCTCATCCATGCCTGATTTTTCCATCGGAGTCGACCTTGGCGGTACCAACCTGCGCATTGCAGCCGTGAGCGGCGAGGGACAGCTCCTCGAGAAAGTGACTCTTGGGACCAAAGTCGCTTTCGGCCGCGACCACGTGATCAACGAAATGTGCGATGCGATTCAGCGTCTCTCCGGCAAATACCAGGAGACGGGAAAATTCCTTGGCGCTGGCATCGGAGTCCCCGGTATCATCGACATGCAGACCGGAACGATGCGGAAGTCGGCGAACCTGCCGGGATGGGAAGACTATCCGGTGCGCTCGGAGATCGAGCGCCGGCTGCGCAGTTCGGATAAAGAAGTCCGCGTCGTCCTCGAAAACGACGCCAATGTTGCCGCGCTGGGCGAGCAGTGGCTGGGCGCTGCCTGCGGCGTTCCGAACGTGGCGGTGGTTACGCTGGGCACCGGAATCGGCGGCGGCATTGTGCTCGGAGGAAGAATCTGGCACGGCATGAATGGCATGGCAGGTGAGTTCGGCCACGTCACCGTCGAACCGGAAGGCCGTCCCTGCGGCTGCGGCAACCACGGATGCGCCGAGCAATATGCGTCCGCCAGCGCGATTGTTCGCATGGCCCGCGAAGCGATCGCCAGCGGTGCGGCGCCATCGCTGGCCAGGGCCGCATCGTCCGACGCTGAATTCGGCGCGAAGTCCGTCTACAATCTCGCGATCCAGGGGGACGAGCATGCCCGGCGCATCTTCCGCAGTTTCGGACGCTACCTGGGCATGCTGCTCGCCGGCCTGATCAACGTTTTGAATCTCGAGATGTTCGTCATCGGCGGAGGCGTTTCGAGCGCCTGGGATGCTTATGCGCCCAACATGTTCGAGGAGTTGCGGGAGCGCTCGCTGGTCTATGCGGCAACCGCCCCGGCCGATCCGCTGAGCAGCGATTCTTTAGGAAAACAAGAAGGCGCCGCGGCGCAGACCGAAAGCCGCAGCGAACGAAAAACCATCATCACACGCGCCCTGCTGGGAAGCGATGCCGGACTCTATGGAGCGGCACGCGTGGCGGTGCTGGCCGGCTAGAGCCTATCGCGGGCGCCGCGTTCGAGAGAGGCCGGTTCGGCCCCGGCCCCGGGTCTTATTGACGAGCCTGATAGGCCCCATAAGAAATATGAATTGGACTCATGGGAGGCCTGCCTTTATCGTCGGCGGTACGTTTGAATCCGATTCTCGGGCCACCAAGACTGATGGAGGACTCCGCTCACGGTCATCGGCGTTGTGTGACCTGTCGTGTGAGATGTAGTGCGATAGTATCGGTATTTGCTGGCGCTGTTCGAGCACCCGCACGACCCCCAGAGAATTGCCCACCTTTTATAAACAGGAGCCACCAGACATGATAAAACCAGGGCACAGTCGCTTCCTGCGCTTGTCGTTATTATCAACGACATTATCCACGAAATTATCTGCCACCGTGTCGGCCGGCGCTGCCATCCTTCTTGCTGCCGGACTGTTGGCAGGGCTATCGACACGCTGCTTTGCCGACGATGGGCCCAAGCCCGATCCATCCGGCACCGCCACCGGGGACAAGACTGCCGCCGTGGACGCTGCCGGCAATCCCTTTGTGGTCGCCGAGCCAACCGACAAATCGGCTCCGGACTATGCGGCGAACCAGCGAGCGTTCGATGACTATCAGGCTCAGTCGGCGAAGGAACCGCTCGCCGTAAAGCTGGCCGACGATGTCGGTCACGTTCGGGTGGCGACAAATTTTGCCTGGACATTGAATACGGGCTACCTCGTCCTGTTCATGCAAGCGGGTTTTGCCCTGCTCACCTGCGGGCTGGTCCGAAAGAAAAATGCCGCCCACTTGATGATGCTGAATTTCGCGGCTTACGTGTTTGCCTTCCTCGCTTATTACGCCGTCGGATATGCCTTCCAGTTTGGCGCCGTTGCCATCAATGCCGCGCCCAGCAACCTGGGCGGCATCCCGACGCTGAACCACTTTCTAGTCGGCAGCGGGCAATGGGGCTTCATCGGCGGGAAGGGCTTTTTTCTTGTCGGTCCGGCCTATGACAGCGCCAGCAACTGCCTAACTTTGTTTGAAGTCGTGTTTATGGAGACCGCCGGCTACATCATCGTCGGCGCCGTCTGCGAGCGGATCACCTTCTGGGCATTCTTGCTTTGCGAACTCTTCATTGGCGCGATCCTTTATCCGATCTCCGGCTGCTGGACCTGGGGTGGAGGGTGGCTGTCGCAAGTCGGCTCCACATTGAATCTGGGCCACGGCTACGTAGACTTCGCGGGATCGACTGTCGTGCACGCCGTGGGCGGCTTCTGCGCTATGGCGCTCGCGATTATTTTGGGTCCGCGTCGGGGTAAATACGGTCCCGGAGGAAAGATTCGCGTCTTTCCCGCACATAATATTGTGTATGTCGTGTCTGGGACATTCATCCTGCTCTTTGGATGGATGGGATTCAACCCCGGCTCCACTCTGGGAGCGACCGACCTGCGCATCTCCGTAATCGCGGTGAACACCAATCTGGCTGCTGTCGCAGGATCCGCGGCAGCGATGCTGCTGTGGTATTTCCTGTTCGGCAAGCCCGATATAACCATGGCCTGCAACGGGATGCTGGCGGGATTAGTCGCGATCACGGCGCCCTGCGCCTTTGTGTCTCCGACTTCGGCCGTAGTCATCGGCCTGCTGGCGGGAGGTCTGGTCTGCGCTGGCGTTCTCTTCAACGACCGCGTTCTCAAGATCGACGACCCCTGTGGCGCGATTTCAGTTCACGGCTATTGCGGATGGCTCGGCGCCGTCAGCGTTGGCATCTTTGCCGACGGCGTCTATGGCGCGGGATGGAACGGCGTGGGCGCAACCACGTACCTGGGCCACGCCGGCCAAGGCGTGACGGGATTGCTCCGCGGCGATACGCGGCAGTTCTTGTGCCAGCTTATGGGAGCAACTTTGTATGCCGCCTGGGCGTTCGGCGCAACCTACGCGGTCTTCTGGTGCGTCAACAAGGTGAAAAGCATGCGAGTGGCGCCCGAGGTGGAAGAGGAAGGTCTGGACGTTCCCGAGTTTGGCATGCCGGGCTATCCGGAGGATGCGGTGGTGACTCCGTACTAGTTGCGAATGGGCTGTGGATGATTATTTTGCGCGGTGGAACCACGCGAGGCAAGCCGCCGCACCGCCTGCAGGAAGGCCTGGTTCTGCTCGGGCGTGCCAATCGTCACGCGAATGCAATTCGGCGCGCCCCAATGTCCTAGCGGACGCACGGCCACACCTTCATCCTGGAGCCGGAGGGCGAAAGCCGCGGCGTCTTCCGCTAGATCGCAGAATAGAAAATTCGCCGAGGTGGGGACCACGCGATAGCCCAATCCCGACAAACCCTGAGCGAGAACTCGCGACTGCAGAAGATTGTTTTCCAGCACGCGCTGAATGTGCTCGTGGTCCTTGATGGCTTCGAGCGCCGCAGCTTGAGCTACGGACGACACAGAAAATGTGTTGCGCATGCGCGCACAGTATCCCAGCAATTCCGCCGGGCCTAGTCCGTAGCCCACGCGCAGGCCCGCGAGTCCGTGCGCTTTTGAAAACGTTCGCAGCACGACCACGCTTGCGCCTTGGCGGAGATAATCCAGTGAGTTCGGGTATGCCACTCGCCGCAGCGCCGCGAAATGCAGGGCGAATTCGTAGTAAGCCTCGTCCAGCACCACGACCACGTGGCCAGGAAGCTGCGCCAGAAAGCGCTCCACCGCGGCTGCTTCCAGCATCGTGCCGGTAGGATTGTTGGGATTGGCCAGAAACACAATGCGCGTGTTCGTGTCGATCGCAGCGAGAATCGCGTCGAGATCGAAACTATCTTCTCCGGAGCGCATGGGAGCTTCGACCAGACGCGCACCCGCCGCTTGCACTGCCATCGAATACACAATAAATGAGCGCTCGCTGGTCACCGCGTTCAGCCCCGGCGCGAGCAGCGTCTGGCAGAGCAGGCTCAACAGCGCGGTAGAGCCCGCGGTCCCGAGCACCTGCTCCGGGGGCAGCCCGTGATGCGCGGCCAGCTTGCGGCGTAGCTGGCTGCAGTCATCGTCAGGATAAAAGTTCGCCGCGTTCAGCACTGCTCTCATGGCATCGACGGCGCGCGCCGAAGGCCCAAAGGGATTTTCATTGGAATCAAGTTTGATAAGGCGCGACCGGCGCTCCAGCGCCGCCGGCGTTGTGCTCGAAGCATTCATTGTGCCCAGGTCGCGGGCCGTCTTGGAGACTATATCGAAGAAGCGGCTCATGCTTGGCGCTCATCATGCACGGAATGCTTTGTTCCCGCTATCGGTTGGTTGCAGGCGGTCCGCAGGCGATCGACTTCCTGTAAAGTCAGGGCGCGAAAACGCCCGGGTGGAACGTCGAGAGTAAGAGGGCCGTATCGGAGACGTTTGATCTTCTCCACGTGGTGTCCGACCTTCTCAAACATGCGCCGGATCTCGCGATTGCGACCTTCGATCAAGGTCACCTCGTACCAGGGATTGGTAGCTTCCTTAATCAGGCGGATTCCCGCCGGCGCAGTCCGCACCCGCCGACCATCTTCGGTCGCGATGGAAACGCCGCCGCGCAGCTTCTCCAGCGCATCGTTGCTCGGAGCCCCCGAAACTTTCACCACGTAAGTCTTGGGCACCTGCGATGCTGCTTTCATTAACTTGTTCGCCAGTGCGCCATCGTTGGTCAAAAGCAGCAGGCCCTCGCTGGCATAATCGAGCCGTCCCACGGGATAGACTCGCTTCTTCACACCGCGGATCAGTTGCATCACGGTGGGCCGGTTTTCAGGATCGCTCACGGTAGTGACATAACCTTTAGGCTTATTCAGCAGCAGGTAGACATGGTGTTGTGCGCCTTGCAGCAGCTTTCCATTCACGCGGATGTGATCGGTATCCGGGTCCGCCTTGGTCCCCAATTCCGTCACCACATTTCCATTCACCTTAACGTGGCCTCGACTGATCAGTTCCTCGGCTTTGCGGCGGGAGGCAATCCCAGCGGCGGCAATTATTTTTTGCAGGCGTTCAGCCGGCATCGAACGGCTTCCAATCTGGCAGGATAGTTATTCTTTCTGAGCAGTGGTCTCTGCGACGTCTTCCGGCTGCGAATCGGCCTCCTGCGCCTGCGCCGCGTCTTCCGCTGGAATCAACTCCCCTTGGAACGATTCCGCCACCAGCTTCTCGAACTCCTCCATGCTCGGCAGTTCGTTAACGTCGTTCAAGCCAAAGCGCATGAGGAATTCCTTGGTCGTCTTATAGAGAATCGGCCGCCCGATCACTTGCTTGCGGCCCGCGGTGGTGATCAGCTTTCGATCGAGCAAAGTCGCAATCACGCCGCCGGAATCCACGCCACGAATCTCGTTGATCTCCGGTACCGTGGCGGGCTGCTTATAAGCGATCACCGCCAGCGTTTCCAGAGCCGGCAGCGAGAGACGAACCGGCGGCTTCAGGCTCTTGGCGAAGGCGCGCACCATTTCGTGCTGCTCGGGCTTGGTGGACATGCGATAGCCGCCTGCCACCTGGCGAATCTCGATACCGTGGTCAGGACCGCCGTAGTCAGCAACCAGTTCTTCCAAGCTGGAGCGCACACGCGACTTCACCTCCGCTTCGTGCGCCGCACCGTTGGCAATCACCGACTCCTTGACAAGTTGGACCATGTGGTCCGCAGTGATCGGCGTCTCCGCCGCATAAATGATGGCTTCGAGTTGAGCTTTTAAACTCATGAGATCAGTTGCCAGTTGCCAGTGAAAGCCGTCAGTCCTGAACTGGCAACGGACAACTGGCGACTGGCAACTGTTCTTCTACCTCCAATCATCGCGCACTGCCACCTGCTCTGTCATGATGGCGTCGAACCCGACATGTTTGCGCACGGCAATCTCGCCGAACATCTGGTCTTGCCGAACCTGAATCGCCTGCAGCCGCACCAGCTCCAGCAACGCCAGAAACATGCACACCAGCGCCGGCCGCGAGGGTAGGCGCATTAGAAGCTGCTTCAAACGGATGGGCCGTGATTCCAGCGCCAGCCGCCGCCGCAGATAGTCAATCATCTGGCCAACGGTAACGGTTTCTTCATCCACATTGATCACCGGCCGCGTGCGTACCCGCTCCAGAATTTGCTGAAACGTCTTGACCAGATCAATCACGTCCGCGGCGATCTCCGGCTCGGTGCCTTCGGCATCGATGAATTCTTTCAGCGCTGGATTCGTCATCACCGCATCTTCGATCTGCTGCTTCTGCAGGAGCATCTGCGCCGCCGACTTGAACTTTTCGTGCTCCAGCAGCCGGTTCACCAGCTCCCTCCGCGGATCTTCCATCTCCTCCGCTTTCGCCGAGGGATCGCGAGGCAGCAGCATTTTCGACTTGATGTGAATCAGCACAGCGGCCATATAGATAAAGTCGGCCGCTACATTTACGTCCAGCTCACGAATTTTTTCGACGTAGGCGAGATACTGTTCCGTGATGCGAGCGATGGGAATGTCGTAGATGTCGATATCCTGCTTGCGAATCAGATCGAGCAGCAAGTCCAACGGGCCTTCGTAGACATCGCTGACCGAAACCGCAAAGGGAGAATCACTCTCTTCTTTCTTCGCCGACTGCTGATCGGATGGTCGGATCGGCGCCGACTGCGGACTCGAAACGAGCGCTGGCAACATGGATCCCTGCAGGTTGTCCTCGGAGGTAACGATTCTGTCGGCCATCCTACTGTGCACCTTTTTCCTACTCCGTATCATCCGCCGCCAGTGGCTCATACGCCAGCGACATTCCCATGGCCTCGCGCACCCCGTCCATGGTCGCAGCGGCAACCTTACGCGCGTGTTCGCTGCCCCTCTCCAGAATATCCCAAGCCAGCCGCGGATTCTCCTCGAATTTCTTCCGCCGCTGCTGCATCGGACTCAGCAGTTGCACCAGCGCGTCAGCCGCCCAGCTTTTGCATTCGATGCAGCCAATGCCCGCCGACCGGCAGCCCGCGTTTACTTTGTCCATGGTAGCGCGATTGCTGAAAATCTTGTGCAGGTCGCCCACCGGGCATACATCCGGATTTCCCGGGTCCGAGCGCCGCACCCGCGCCGGGTCGGTCACCATCGTCTTCAGCTTCTGCCGCACCACCGGCTCTGGATCGGTCAGCAGGATGGCGTTGCCGTACGACTTCGACATCTTGCGCCCATCGGTGCCGGGCAGCTTGGGTGCGCGCGTAAGCAAAACTTGCGGCTCAGGGAATACCCAGGAACGGCGGAGGCTTTCCTCCTTCGTTTCTGAGTCGCTGGCTCCAGGTTGCGGGATGCCCATGCCCCCGCTGTGAGGTGGGTAAAGCAAATTGAAGCGGCGCGCGATCTCCCGCGTGAGTTCCACATGCGCCACCTGGTCTTCGCCCACCGGAACCACATCCGCCTTGTACATTAAAATGTCCGCCGCTTGCAGCACGGGATAGCCCAGAAATCCGTAGGTTCCCAGATCTTTGTCCTTGATGTTTTCTCGCTGCTCCTTGTAGGTGGGAACCCGCTCCAGCCAACCCAACGGCGTGATCATCGAGAGGAGCAGATGCAGCTCGGCGTGCGCCGGGACGTGCGACTGGATGAAGATCACAGACTTTTCCGGATCAAGCCCCGCCGCCAGCCAGTCCAGCGCCACCTCCAGCGAATTCTGTTTCACGCGCGAGGTGTCGGCATAGTCGGTCGTGAGCGCGTGCCAGTCAACCACGCAGAAGAAGCAGTCATACTCATCCTGCATGCGTACCCAGTTGGCGAGCGCGCCCACATAGTTGCCGAGATGCAGTTTTCCGGTCGAGCGCATGCCGCTGAGCACGCGTTTACGCAACTGGGTCGAAGTTGTCATCCGTTTTTCAACGAGTCGTGGCAGGGCACAACAACACCACAGCGCCCAAATTCACAGGGCGCAGCATCATGATGCGAGGGTATTTTCGATACTACCACGCAGGCCGCGAGTTTCGGAGTGAAAGGAGAACGTCGCTAGCGGCTGAATTTGAACTGAGGGGTTTTCCACAGCAGTAAATCCGCCACTCCCGAGAACGTCTGCTTTTGCGATGCTTTATAATTCGCGCTCCACCCCGCTCGCCGGATCGAACTCGTCCGCATGTCCCATCTCGCCCGCAAACTCCGCCTCCCAGACTACTTCACGCTGGCTTGGGGAACCATGGTCGGCGTCGGCTGGCTGGTTGTTATGGACGACTGGCTGCTGCGTGGCGGCGCGCTGGGCGCGCTGCTGGGCTTTGCCATCGGCGGCGCGCTCCTGTTCCCGATCGGCTGGGTTTACGGCAAGCTGGTGGCCGCCATGCCAGACGCCGCAAGCGAGATCGCCTACACCGCGGCAGCTTTCTCCCGCCCCGTCAGCTTCTCCGCCGGATGGATGATGATATTGGCCTACTTTATAGTCTGCCCCTGGGAGGCCGTGGCCGTGGGCCGCATCGCCGGCTACATCGTCCCTTCGATCGATTCGCTGGAGATCTACCGCATCGCCGGACGTCCGGTTTATCTGCCCCACCTCGCAATCGGTCTCGGCCTCACGGCGCTGCTCACTACGCTGAACTACCGAGGCATCCGCCTCAGCGCGACCTTCCAGAACTGGACTGCTTTCGGCACGCTGGCGCTGTTCGTAGTTTTCGTCGCGCTCGGCGTACACCAAGGGTCGCCCCACAACTTCCCGCCGCTCTTTACCCACGCACCGCTGGTTTCGTTCCTGCTCGTGGTGCAAATCGTCCCGTATTTCATGACCGGATTCGAATCCGTGAGCAAGGCTGCCGAAGAGTCCACTCCCGAGTTTCGCACCCAGGGATTTCTCAAAGCCATATGGATGGCCGTCCTGGTCGGCATTCTCTTTTACACAATCGTCATCGCCGCAGTCGCATTCGTCGCTCCCTGGCGTGAATTTACCGGGGAGAAATTCATGACCGCAGTAGCCTTCCAGCACGCAGTGGGCTCCCGCTGGATCGTCAACGTGATCCTGGCGGCCGCATTGCTGTCGCTCGTCAAGTGCTTCAATGGGAATTTCGTAGCCGCCAGCCGCCTCCTGTTTGCCCTGGGACGCCGCGGCCTGGTCGGGCCCCGCGCTGGCCAAATCCATCCCCAACATCAAACGCCGTCAACCGCAGTTCTGTGCGTCGGATTGGCCACAGCCGCGTGTATGCTCCTGGGAGATGCGATCCTCGTCCCCATTACCGAGGTCGGCTCGGTCGCCTGCGCAATAGGATGGGCCGCGACCTGCGCCGCTTACCTTTCCCTGGGACGCTCGGGCACACTGCCGGGCCAATCGAAGCTGTCTGCAGTGGAACGGTTCGTCGCAGGCTTTGGGTTACTCGTGGCCATCGCGATGATGCTGATGAAGGTAGTCCCGGCGATCCCCGGCCATTTCACGGTCTACGAATGGCTGGCGCTCGGGATCTGGATTATCTTGGGCGTGATCGCACATCGGAGGAGAACAGATGCAGTTTGAGTTGATATTCTCCGCGGCGGAGGTGAAATCGATGGAAGCTAAGCTCGGGCCGCGTTGCGTGCTCGTCCTGTTGTTTGTCTTCGCGTCTGCCTTGCAGTTAATGACGCAAACGCCAGCCGGTTTCGACCTTGTCATCACCAACGGCCACATCATCGACGGCACCGGCTCCCCGTGGTACTCCGGCGATGTCGGCATCCGCGACGGAAAAGTCGCCGCGATTGGCAACCTAGCTGCCGCGCCCCGCAAGCGCACCATTGACGCCGCCGGCAAGGTCGTCGCGCCCGGCTTCATCGACATGCTCGGCCAATCCGAACTCTCCATCCTCGTCGAACCGCGCCTGCCTTCGAAAATCTATCAGGGAATCACCACCGAGATTACCGGCGAAGGCGGTTCGATCGCGCCGCTCAACGATGCCATCATTCAGACCGATCGCCCCGGCTACGAGCACTACCACATTACTCCCGACTGGCGAACCTTCCGCCAGTATTTCGCTCGCCTCGAAAAGCAAGGCATGGGCATCAACCTGGCCAGCTATGTCGGCGCCACGCAGGTCCGCCGCATGGTGCTGGGCGACGACGACAAACAGCCTTCGCCCCAGCAGCTTGCACAGATGAAAGCGCTGGTGCGCGAAGCCATGAAAGACGGCACGGTCGGTGTTTCCACGGCGCTCGAATATCCTCCCGCGCCGTATGCCAAAACGGACGAACTGATCGCTCTTGCCGCCGAAGGCGGCAAGTTGGGGGGCATTTATGCCACCCACATGCGCAGCGAGGGCGACTCCGTGCTCGAAGCCATCGACGAAGCCCTGCGTATAGGCCGGGAAGCCCACGTCCCCGTGGAAATCTGGCACATCAAAGTCGGCGGGAAAAATAACTGGGGACGCATGCCGGAGGTCGTCGCCAAGATCAACGCCGCGCGCGCCGGCGGCGCCGATGTTACTGCCGATACCTACGCCTACACGGCCTGGTTCAACGATTTCTCAGCTTTCGTTCCGCCCTGGGCTCACGATGGAGGAACATCAAAGCTGATCGAGCGCCTGAAAGACCCCGCCACACGCGAGCGCATTCGCAACGACATGCTCACGCCCTCCAAAGACTGGGACAACGAATGGCAGGAAATCCCAGGCCCCGATGCCATCATGATCGGCGTAGTTCAGAATCCCAAGATGCTTCCGCTCGAGGGCAAGCGTCTCTCCGAGATCGCGAAACTGTGGAACAAAGACCCAATCGATGCCCTCTTCGAGTTCCTCATCGAAGATCCGTATGCCGGGGTCGCCGTCTTCGGCATGTCACAACCCGATGTCACGCTCGCGCTCGAGCAACCCTGGGTCGCCATCGACAACGATTCTTCGGGAACTTCGCCGGAAGGAATTCTTGGTCAGGAGCATCCTCATCCCCGCGCTTACGGGACGTTTCCCCGCATTCTGCGCAAGTATGTTCGCGAAGAAAAAGTCTTGACGCTCGAAGACGCCATCCGCAAAATGTCCGCGCTCCCGGCCCAGCGTCTGCGCCTCACGGATCGCGGCGTTCTCAAGGCTGGGATGTGGGCCGATGTCGTTATCTTCGATCCCGCGACCGTGCGGGATCTCGCCACGTTCGACAATCCGAACCAGCTTTCCGAGGGGATGGAGTACGTACTGGTGAATGGTGTGCCCGTGATCGAGCGGGGGAAAATGACGGGGGCGTTGCCGGGACGCGTGCTGCGCAGCGCAAGCTATGTGCCGTAGGCTGGGAGGTTTCGAGGAAAGGGTGGAGCAGGCCTTCCAGGCCTCGCGTCGAGGACGGACCTTTGGATCGGGCTTAAGCCCCTGAGGTATACGGGCCCGGGCGGACGCTACGGCTTCAGCTGCGCTTGTGTCTCAGGTGTAGTCAGCGTTACGCGCGGTTCCGTCACCGTGCCGGTGATGCTGTAAGCAAGCGCACCCGCGCGCCCAGATCTCATATCGGTGCTGCGTGTCAGTTGGAAGTCCAGCACCTGCCCCAACGACGCAGTGCCGCTGATCTCATACGCGTCCCTAGGAGACATTAGCTTTCCCTTGTCGATCTCGATCTTTTCTTCGCGCAGGCGGGCGCGGCCCTGGCAGCGCGCGATTCGCAGTGGTCCCTCATCAGTCGCCAGTGAAATGTGGGACAAAACTCCGTCCCTCAGATCGAACTGCAGTCCGCCCTCGGCCGATTCCCAGAAGGCTGCTGAATCCGCACCTGATGCCGTGAGCTGATACGTTCCCCCTGCGGTTCCTGAAATCCACGGATCGTGCATCGCATCCGCCATCTGCTCGAGAGAAATCCCGGTCAGAGTTCCAGTTCCCGTGTAGAACGGGGAGTCCAGTGTGAAATCCGCCTGCCAATCGCCCCGATGTTTCCCCCCCAGCAAATCGGCGCGCAGATCCGAAATCTTCAACTTCCCGCGTTCCAGGTCAAGCGAAGCGGAAACCCGGTTCGCAACCAGGTTGTGCATGAGCAAGCGACCGGCATTCACCTTGCCCGATGCGCGCAAGTTCTCCAGAAACGATGGCGCCGTGGGCTCGGTAGAAGTCAGCATCTGATACCACCGGCGCTCACTCGGTTGCGAACCCAGCCACTGGGAGAGTTCGCTGAGTCCAATCTCTTCCGTATTCAAATTGAAGTGGATCAGGCACGCCCCTGGTGTGCCACAACCGCGGGGCAAGGTCATGGACCCGGTCCAGTGCGCATCGGCAGCCCGCGCGCTCAACTTTTCCACGCGCGCTTCGTCAGGCAACAGCAGCAATTCCGCCGACGAGATTTCAATCGGCCCATTCACACCTCGCACCGTGGCACGCAGGTTGTTCAGTTGCACCGTTCCCGTCACTTCCGGCAAAGAAAACCCCGAGGCGGTTCCGGACACGTTTCCCGCCCACGATCCCGCGATCTGCAAATCCATCTCAGACATGCCCTCCACGCTGGCTTTCACTGCCGGGAGGCCGAGCAGACTGGCCAATCGCAAGATGTGCGAGACCTCCCCATCTCCGCGAACCACCATGCCATAGCCCGACCGCTCCACCCAGCCTCGCGCCTGGGCGGGCGCCGACCGTCCCAGCGCGAGCGGAAAAGGTCCGTACTCGACATGCAGTTCATCCGGAGCCGACAAAACCTTGGCACCTAACCGGCGGGCAGATTTGCCCTTCGATGGAGCATGAGCGCGGACCCGGTTCGAACTCAGCACGAAGGGTACGTTCCCCGGAGCGAGTTCCACCTTCGTGCTCGCCGACTGCAGACGAAGATCGGCAATCTCGCCGCGGCCCTGAAATTTTGCTCGCTGCGGCGATGTCCCATCTTCTTTCACTGTGAAATTGCCTTGCACACTTCCCGAGGACACAAGATCCGCAGGCAGATTTTTCTTGGCACGTCGAGCGAGTTGCGCGACCGCCCTCACAGGAACGCTTTCCACGTTCAAGGCGAGATCCACCCTGTGCACTCCGGGCAGCCCGGCATCGCCGTGCAGAGTGATCGTGCCATCGCCCACGGGTGCGCTGCAGAAGATCTCATGCATCACACCTTCTAGCGAGCTGTACCTGCCATCACAGTGCGCCGTCAGCTGCAGTCCCTCGCTGCTCGAGATGTCGTAGCGGCGGAAGTCTTGAATCGAAGTATCGGCCGCTACCTGCAGAGAGGCCGGGGCGCCGCTCAAGTTTGCGTCCAACCGAACCTCTCCTCTCCAACCCTTGTCGTTTCCGGATACCAGCTTGGTCAGTTGCCCCAGTTGCGCGCGGTCCCACTCCAGGCTGAACTGCAACGGGGTTTCGCGCAGGCTTACAGCGCGCCGCCATGTCCCGTTCATTCGCAGCAGGCCGGTGTCGCTCAAATTCATATCCGTGCGCAGCGGTTCTGCGTTCAGTCGCGCTCCCCAAGTATTTTCTGATTCCTGCCACAAGGCAAAGTCCGCATTCAGCAGCGCGTAAGGTTTTTTCTCCTGCCCCGCCTTGAAATTAATGCGGCCCGAACTGGCCTCGATGTAGGGAAAACCCGGGCGCGCTTCCGACTTCGATTTCGCCGTCGGGGCCAACGGTGTGCGCTCGGTTCGTTCCAGCAGAGCTTCCCAGTTCCAGCGACCGTCCTGTCTGCGAACCAAGTTCAAACTCGGCCCGGTCAGCTCCAGACGGGCTATGTCCAGCCGTCCCCGCACCAGCGAGGTCAGCCGCACCACGGCCGTAACCTCCGGCGCGCGCAGCATGGGCTCCGCGCCGAATTCCGGATCCTCGTCGATGACCAGATTTTCCAGGTCGAAGCCGGGTTGCGGCAGGAATCGAAGATGGACCGAGCCAATCTCCACGGGACGCGCTACGGCGCGGCTGATGGAGTTTGCAATGCGCGCCTTCAGGCGCGACACGCCCGGACGCAGGAGGAACAGAGCCAGCAGAATCACGACTGCCGCGGTCACAACCCGCCGCTGGGATGAGAAAAGCTTCACCGCACCACTTTCAGCGTTCGCTGCCACCGCGTCTCGTCAAAGAAGTGCAACACCACATGGGCCAGGAATCCAAGCCGGTCTGCCATCCCAGTCTTCGTGTATTGGTCGGAGGGAGTATCGAACGACCAGTAAATGAACATGGGACGCCCAATGATATTTTCCTGCGGAATGAAACCCCAGTAGCGGCTGTCCAGGCTCACGCCCCGGTGGTCGCCCATGGCGAAGTAATGCCCGGGCGGCACCACAAGATCTCCCTCCTGGAGGTAGGACGGCAACTCCGCCCCCCATTTCGGCGAAATGTTCGGGTCCGACGGAGGCACGGCGGGAAAGTTATTGCGATAGAAGTCGGAAGGTTCATCTCTGTCATGCAACACATAGGGTTCGTTCAGCTGCTCGCCGTTACGATAAACCTCTCCATTGCGCAGATGAATGCGGTCGCCCGGCACGCCCATGACCCGTTTCACCACGTAGGTCCCGGCGTAAGCCGCGTCCGGGTGCAGAAACACCACGATGTCGCCGTGCCGCACCTCGCGATAGGGAAGCAGCGGTCCCACCCACGCCGTCTTGGGCGCGAACACGATGCGGTTCACGAACACGTGGTCGCCGATCAGCAGAGTTTCCTCCATCGAACTGGATGGAATTTCGAACGCCTGCACCACAAAAGTGATGATGAACAATCCCGTCACCAGCACTGCGGCCAGCGAAGCCAGGAACTCCACCATCGTCTCGCGCGGTTTTTCTTCGACGTCGTTCTTCGCTTTGCTATCTTTCTTAGCCACTGTGATCAATCCATCCGGTCTTACTCATGGAGTAATTTGGTAATTGAGTAATGCAAATTACTCAATTGCCCAATTACCAGATTCCTTCAATTCACCAGCCGTAAGGTGCGGTTCCAACGCGTGATCTGAAAGATATGGGTTATCGCATAGGCAAAGTGATACAGTTTATCACCCACGGAAGACGACACCGTCGTATCGCCCTCGGGGCCTTGCACCGACCAGTAAATCAAGAGCGGCCGCCCAATAAT
Organism: uncultured Acidobacteriaceae bacterium; assembly: GCA_963714225.1. Classification (GTDB taxonomy): domain Bacteria; phylum Acidobacteriota; class Terriglobia; order Terriglobales; family Acidobacteriaceae; genus Sulfotelmatobacter. Next base: position 100,927 of record CAVQNY010000004.1, read on the forward strand.
ATTGGCCTGCGGCACCAGTCCCCAGTACCGGCTGTCGTAACTATCGTCCCGATTGTCTCCCATCACAAAATAATGTCCCTGGGGAACAATAAGCTGTCCGTCTTCGACGAGCTTTCGCAGCTGCAACCACCACTCCGGAGTCTCGCCCGGCGCAACATCCAGCCGGGGGAAACTATCGCGGAACAAGTCGTTCGCGGGGCGGCTGAAGCGCACATAAGTCTCTTTCAGCGGCACTCCATTCACCAACACCTGTTTGTTGACCAGCCGCACCCGGTCCCCGGGAACGCCAATCACGCGCTTCACGAAATGCTGCGCCGGGTTTACCGGATAATGAAACACTACAATGTCGCCGCGCCGCACCCGGCGGTAAGGCATGAAATAATCTCCCACGCTGCCTCTGCCGTAGCAGAGCTTATTCACCAGCAGGTAGTCGCCCACCAGCAGCGTATTTTCCATGGATGGAGAAGGAATCTGAAACGCCTGCACGATGAACGTGATCACAAACACCGCGATCACGACGGTTCCCAGCAGCGACTGCAACGAGCCGCTCACGCCCGTTCCAACCGCCCACGGAGTTCTTCGGGCCTCTGGAGCATGCGTGCCGGGAGCATGAACCTCTGGCAGATGAGAACCTGGTAAAGGCTCGTCTGGCAAATGTTCTTCTGGGAAATTCATTTACTTCACTGATCCGTTCACGCTACTGAATCCTACTTATCCGTGGACCGCGATCCTCCCGCCAGCCTGGCTCCCGCCGATTGCGGCCGCGAAGCCAGATAAGCGAGCAGCTGCCGCGCCGCGTCCTGCTCCGCCGCCTTCTTGGTGGAACCCTGCGCCCGTCCCACGAACCCCGCCCGGTCTTCCCCGCTCTTCGTGTTCAGTCGGACTTCCACCGTAAACGTCTTCCTGTGCTCCGGTCCCGCTTCCTCGACCAGCACATACGACGGCTGCACCATTCCCAGTCCTTGCAGAGTTTCCTGCAGGGCCGATTTGAAATCGGTCATGGGCAGCGCGCCGCCTTCGCGCTCCATCCGCTCCAGCTCCGGCGCCAGGATCTCCCGCAAAATGAATTCGCGCGCCGGTTCCATTCCCCCATCCAGGTAGATCGCCGCCAGGATCGCTTCCAGCGCGTCCACCAGCAGCGCCGTCTTGCTGCGTCCCCCGCTTTTCTCTTCGCCCCAACCCAGTCGGAGATAGTGTCCCAGCTCCAGCCGTTGCGCCACCCGGATCAAGTGCCGCTCACTCACCACATGGGCGCGCAGTTTCGAAAGTTCACCCTCGCGAAACTGCGGAAAGCGCTGAAACAATTCTTCGCTGGTCACCAGCGCCAGAATCGAGTCGCCCAGAAACTCCAACTGCTCGTTGTCGTTGACCTTATACTTGCTCTCGCCCGCCTGCTGCGCCTCCTGCTCCCGCGCCTGCGAACTGTGGGTGAGCGCCTGCTCGATCACCGCCCGGCGGCGGAAGTGGTAGCCCAACGCCGTTTCCAACGCGGTGATTTCCCGTTCCTTCATGATTGGACTGCCGCGAACTCGAATCAATTCTTCGGAGGCGGAGGCGCCGGAGTGCCGGTGCCGGTCAGCTGCGTCAGACGATCCTTCTCCTTGCGCGCGGCATCCCCGGCAGCCGTGCCCTCTTTCGTCAAATCCACTGCCTGGTTGGCGTACTTCAGCGCCTCGGGATATTTGTTCTGCATATCCAAGGCCACCGACAGCCGGAAGACCGCGATCGGATCCACCTGCTGTGGAAACGCGTCAATCGACTTCCTCAAATTTCCCTCCGCTTCCGCGTAGGCCTTTGCGTTGAAATCAATCGTCCCCAGAATTGCATAGGCCTCGGAACGCAAAAACCCTTTGTACGCATTCAGTTGCTCCGGCGGATAGCCCCCACTGGGAACGTCCGTGTCCACAGTGATCAGCGCGCGTTGAGCGTCTTTTCTGGCTTCCCCCAAACGCTGATCCTTGTCCAGGTCGGTGTCGCGGGTGCGCTCGGCCAGTACTTGCGCCACACCCAGCAGTGCCTCCGGATCGTCCGGGTCGAAGGTCAAGACTTTCTGCGCCATTTCCATCATCTTGTCGGCGTTATTGGCCTGCTGGTAGGCGTGCATGACGGACTTGTATAGCAAGGCTCGCAACTCGCTGTCGGGAAACTTCGTGGCGAACTCGCCCGCCGCTTTTTCCTGCGCCGCCGGATCGGTCAGGGCCGTCGCCGCCTTGTACGCGGCAAACTCATCTTGCGTCTTGGCCTGGGGCGGACGCTTTCCTGCCGGCGCCGCCTGTCCCGCTGTTTGTCCGGCCGCCTGACCGGCCGGCGCGCTCTGCGCCGCAGGCTTGTCATTGCTCTGCCCAGAGGCGTTCTGCGCGAATCCCCACGCCGATATTCCCAGCATCGCGACAACAATCGCTGCTCGCTTCATGCTTTCTCCTTGGTATATGCTGCCTGATTCAAGCTTGCACGATACTTCCGCAACCGCGATCCGCCGTTCCCATTGTAACCACACTTTGAATTGTAACCGCGAGGTCCATCCCGCTACTGCGGCTGCGGCTTCGCCGGAGGCTCATACGCCTGTTCCAACCCTCGCTCCGCCGCCGCCTTGATCTCCGGCAATTTTCCGCCTGTGTCCAGTGCGGCCCGGTACTCCTGTAACGCGGCCTCGCGCTCCTCTTTCATATCCAGAATCCTGCCCAAATACACATGCGACCATCCCAGCACCGTCGGATCTTTCGAGGCTTCAATCGCCTTCCGGAAACTATCCTGCGCCCCGTCCCGGTTCTTGTTGGCCACAGCCACTTGCGCCAGGATGAACAACGCCCGGCCCTGGTCTCCGATCTTCTTGTCCAATGCCTGCTGCGCCAGTTCTTGCGCCCCTTTGGGATCGCCTGCGGCCAGCCGCTTCTCCGCCGTCACCAGCATCCGCCGCTCCTCCGGACGCGACAACCGCACCAGTTCTGGCGCGGTAGCGCTGGCAAACTGAACCTCAGCCGCCGCTTTCTCTTCCTTCTTTACGTCCACATTGTCGAGAAAGTCGCCGTAAACTCCCCGAATGCCCACCGGATCTTTTTCAAACGCGACCACCTCGTTGTAAAACGTTCGCGTCAGAATGTAGCCCTGCTTCACCGCGTCATCTACCGCCTGCGTCCGCATCGCCTCTTCCACCGCCTGTTTGCTCCCCGTGGTGCGGATCTCGACGGCCCGTACCAGGCATTCAGTCACCAGCAGCGAGATGTCAGTCTTGAAGGCCTCCTCCAACGGGGCGCGCTTCACCGATTGCAGCAGCGGTTCCAGCCGCTTGACGGAGCTGTAGTGCTTCTCCGCCAGCGGATCGAACTCGTAGTGCAGAAAGGTGTGCCGGATCTGGTCCATCTTCAACGCCGACCGCGGCGTCTCTCCCGACGGCGAGTTCGGAGCAGGAAAAACAACCACGTAGTAATCCGCGCCGTAATTCCGCGCGTCCGTCTCATTCGGCGAGCCCATGAAGTCCAGATATATTGTGAACCGCCGTCCCAGGTATTGCGACGACGAAGGCTGCTTCAGGTAGATTTCGGTATCGAACACCATCTTGGCCAGCGGTTCATGATACCGCCTCATCGCCGCCGAGTAATCGTTGCGGTGACGCACCCAGATTGAGTGCAATCCTGCTTTGTCGTAGAAGTGTTCCAGCAGGGATCCGAAACCCGTAATCAACACCGCATCCGGAGGCAGATCGTCCTCCTTCACCCGTGGCGCAAAATGCGGCGGGCCGTCCATGAAAAGCGCCAGCGAGATATATTGCGACAGGTTACGATTCGCATCCTTCGACGCCACGTGGTTCTGGGCAAAGTCGCACAGCGCGGTGCGGGCGGCCTCGGCCTCCTCCGACTCCCGCAAATTCCTCTGCACCTCGGATCGCACATTGCTCCGGATTGCATCCGAGAGGGTCAAGTCCTGATCGTAGCCACAGGCATTCAGTGCCGTAAGCACGGAAAAAATCGTCTCGCTGCTGTCCAGCGTGATCGCCGACTGGTTCTGCGGGACTTGTTTCTCCGGCGCCTGTTTCTGCGGAGCCTTGTTCGCCGGAACCGTCTCCTTGGGCACCTCGACCTTCGGAGGCTCATCCTCCGGAGTCTGGTCCTTAGAGGATGACTGGCCCTGCGAAGACGAAGGGCTCTGTGGAGACTGATCCGGCGCAGGCTGATTCTGTGGAGCCTGATTCTGCGGAGCCTGGCTCGGCGGAACCGGGTCCTGTCCCAGACAAAACACCGACAGCAGCCCCAACAGGGGCGCAAACAAACAACCTCGCAATCGTCGCCTCAGGAAACCCTCCACGGGATTGGCAGTCCACCAAGCGGAGAACACTCTCAAGTGTAAGGAATGCGGCACAGAGGGTCAAACCGTCCCGACCGAGTGGAACGCCAAGAAGCGGAAAATAGACGGCTGGACGCTTAGACAGTTCTCATGAATCCACATTCTGGGAAATGTTTTCAACACGTTTTTCACAGGTTTCTTCGAGATCTACAGACTCTTCTATACTGACGTGAAAAACGAGACAAGGCTAGATTGTGATTACCTATCTACACAGCATATCCGGCTAGGTAAGCTGCGCGCGCCAAGAATACCGCCTAACGGGAGATCCGTGATGGCAACCTTAAGACAAATACCGGCAAGAGAGTCGTTCAGGAAAACAGGTCTGTCTCGTTCTGAAAAGCCGGCCCGCCATGTAACTTATCAGCAATAGTGGCAGGGTACCCCGATAAAACGGTGCCCATCTGGGAGGTCAAAACGGAAATCCAAATCAAAATGGAAATTTACAGCAGCAGTTAACGAAAGGAGTTACCAATGCCAATTTACTCGAAGTCTCAAATTCCCGCACAGGTTGAACGCACGAAACTGGAACCGGAGATCGCCGCGTGGCTACCGACCGGTCCTGTTCTGGGCGCGCACCTATATACGTACAGCGCCGCGAGCACGACGCGTTCATCGATAAGGTGAAACCGCCGATTGGCACGGTTGAATTCCTCGGGATCGAAGGACCGCATGGAACCATCCCGATGCGAGTTTACCATCCGTCTAAACCAGGCCCCGCAGAGGGCGCCGCAATGATCTATCTGCACGGCGGCGGCTTCATTGTTGGATCACTCGACCAGTTTGAGTCCGCGATGCGCTTGCTCGCTGAGAATAGCGGCGCCCAGGTGTATTGCGTCGATTACAAGCTTGCACCGGAGTACCAGTGGCCCGTCCAGATAGACGAGGGCGAGTTTGTCGTCCGCTGGTTGTTCAAGCACGCTGCTGAGCGCGGCATCGATCCGAACCGGATCGCCCTCAGCGGTGATTCCGCAGGTGGCAATATGACCTGCACCATCTCGTTGAAATTGAGGGACGAGAAGGGACCGAAGCTCGCGTTACAAATGCCGCTCTACCCGGAAGCGGCGATGCCGTTCAATACGCGTGCAGGGGTTGAGAATCGTTCCGGCGGCTACGTAGATACAGCGGGAGTTCTGTTGTTTGTGTGGTGCCTGCTTCCACAAGGTACGGACTACTCGCAACCCTACGTGACTCCACTGAACGCGCCGAGCCACGCGGACCTACCGAAGGCCATTCTTGTCACCACGGGTTTCGACATGCTGCGCGACGTGGGCCATGCCTACGCGCAGAAGCTGGCGAAAGACGGCAACGACATCACCTATGTCCACTACCCGGAGTTGCCTCACGGTTTCATTCAAATGACGGCGCACTCCAAGCGCTGCATGGAGGCGACCCTGGAGCTGGCCCGCCTGCTCGGCGAGGGTTTGAAGAAAGAAAGCCGCTCCCGATCCACGCAACGGGAGGCAGCCTGACCAACCGGCGGGGTGCCGTCCCAGGCGGCACCCCGGCCTTGCTCCATACCCTCGGGGAGTATCCGTTGGCGTCTGAATGACGCTATGCAGAAGAGTATAAGTCCATCTGCGGGACGGTCGTAGGGGAAGGCATCCCCACACGCCCCCGACGTCGCCGCGCGCGGGCGGGCCCCGGCCCTGGTGGTCCAAATCCAGCGGGGGCGGGGTGCACCCCATTTTGCCGTCGGTATATACCTACCCGTCAAACCGGAGCGTGTGCTACACCCCTACCCCGGGGGAGGGTATGCGCCGCGTCGCGGCGAGCGAGGGGGCGCGCTCAAGCTTCGCTGGGGCGGGGATTTTGACTTTCGCGCGCTCGCCATGATCGACTCAGGACTTCACTGCCCCGAAAATTTCCACAACCCCATGGGACATCTAACTAACCTCGTCCACAGCCCGCCACCTGCGCAATCATGATCGAGGCCGTGATGGTCGGGAGCACCTATATCCTGGCTCCACGGGATGATTCCAAAGATTAGGGGGGAGGGGGAATACCCCGAAAAAAGAGGCCGGAGCGCCCGCCAGGGACACGAATCCAAATAGCCCCGTAATTTATTTCGACGAGGAATTCACTGAGACATCGCGAGATCGTACTGCAGCAGGCTGACTTCTACGCGTGTACCTTTCGCACCTTGGGCCACAGCAGCGTTGCCCAGCCCAATCACGTAGATGCGGTAGGCCGGGATCTCATAATTCAAGACCAGGTAACGTACCACCGAGTCCGCCATCTTCCGGGAGTTGGCAATCGCTGCCTGGCCCTGACCCGAAGAGAAGCCCTGCACTTCGATAATGTAACCGTGCTGATTCTTCAGCTGACCGGCCATATCGTCCAGCGCTTCCTTGGCCTGCTTGCTCAACACGGTCTGGCCGGGACGAAAACGAATTTCGGTCTGCGCCCCGGACTTGTATTGATCGATATTGCCGACCTTTGCCTCGTCCGTGGCGAGGCGGGTGTCAAGAGCGGCCGCCGTCTGCTGTGCCATCTGAGCCTTGTTGGCGGCGTCTGACGCATGCTGATCGGCTAGGTTGGCTTTGTCCGAAACTAGCTGAATGCCTTGCTGGGCACGGGCATCCACGTCCTTGATCATTTTGCTGTTAGCCGCGGTGATCTCATCGAGTTCGTGGACCCGGTCCTGGATGGGCTGAACATGCCGCCGTACGTACTGCTTGGTGGCAAACGGGTGAAAGATCAGCGATCCCAAGCTGGGCTCATCGCCGTCCCAGAAGTCATGGTTGGAGGCAGGCTGCGACCCTCCCCGGCCGGTGGCTGCAGGTGACGCGCCTGAGTTTGAGGTGGTTTGCTGCGCGAGTGCGGCAAGCGTAAGTCCTGCGGACAACAGCAGACTTATGAATATGCGAATCTTCATATCGTCTTCCTTCCAAGTACGCATACGATGCCAAAATGCCGGACACTAAACCTTAGTGTGGCCACGCCATTGTAGCGCCGAACAAGAAGTTCGATTGCGAGTCATTGCCGTGCGGATCATCCAGACTGCAGGTCGGAATTTCAAACGTGTTGCGCGAAGCCGAAGCCAGTAGCCTGGCAGCCGCAGCCCTACCCTCGCACGCTGATCCTCGAGAATGAGAGCACCGCCCGCGACGAGATTGGCCGTCCCATCGACATCGCCGGACGGAACGTCGTGAAGATCAGCATCCTCTTCACTTGCGGCAGCAACTCCTGAGACTCCCCGGGATCGGAAAGTATCTTGTAGTCCTGTACCCGCCCGTTCTGGTCTACGTAGGTTTCAATCACCAGTGAGTCTGTGTTCATCGCGCTCAAAGTCGTGCCAAAGACGCTCTGTTGCAATTCTGGTCCCGTATTCAATACGGTTGGCACATCCTGATTGTTCGCCTGCACCTCTCCCGGCATCGCCAGGATCGCCGTGACTAAACCAAAGATCAGCAAAGCGCAGGCCAGGCCCGCCGTCGCCGGCACCATGAACGCGTTCAAAGTATTCTCCACCTGCATGCGCAAGCCCTCAAACCGCGGACGCCGCGCCTCCGCCGCTTCCCGCGAAATGGCCAGACGCAGTTTCAGCCCGAGGTCAGCCGGTTCCTGCACACGCCCCACGTTCATCAACAATCGCTGCGTCTGCCGCAGCAACCTATACTCCCCCATGCACGCCGGGCATCGGTTGAGATGCTCCTGCAAGGCCTGCATCTCGGTTCCCGTGACTGCCCCGTCCAGATAGGGCGACAACAATCCCCGCGCTTCCCGGCACTTCATCGTCATGCATTTTGCAGAAACGGATTTCATGCCCAGATACCTCATGGCATCACCTCGACCCTTCTACCGCCTCCAGCAACCTCTGACCGCAGTGCCGATTCCTCTTCCTCCGGCGCAGTCAGCCCCAACTCTACGCTCACCTCGCGGACATACGGCACCAGCCGTTGCTTCAGCGCTTGCCGCCCGCGTGTCAATCTGGATTTCACCGTCCCCAAAGAGATCTGCAGCACCTCCGCGATCTCTTCATACGACATCTCTCCCAGGTCCCGCAGAATCAGCGTTGTCCGGTAGGGCTCGGGCAGTCGCCGCAGTTCCGCATCCACACGCTGTTGCACTTCGCGGTGCGCCACATTGTCGAACGGCGACTCGTGCCGGTCCGTCAGCGCGTTCTGCATCGCTTCATCTCCGCCGGCGAAACCATCCGACTCCGCCGGCTCAATCGAAGTCTCCTGCGCCTTATGCCGGAACCACCACCGCTTCCGGTTCGCCGCCTCATGCAACGCGATGCGGTAAATCCACGTCTTCAGGCTGGACTCGCCATGGAAGCTCTTCATCCCGCGGAACACTTTTAGAAACACATCCTGGGTTACATCCGCCGCGTCGGCCGGATCGCTCACCATGCGATACACCAGCCCGTACACCGGACGCTGAAATTCCCCAATCAGCCAGGCGTACGCCTGCTCCGAGCCGGCTTTCAGATCCGCGACAATCGTCGCTTCCTCCGCCCGCGCTCCGATCGCGCTTGCCAGATCTGCCAAGTTCGTCACTCCCGTCATGACTGCGAATCCCGTCGTGACTCAACAACGATTATAGATCTTCCACCTCATCCGGAAAGGAAAAATCGCCCGCCAGCCGCCCGCTCGCCGATGCACACCTCATCGAAGATAGACTCCGGCTAACCACTCCAAGTTCCCGCCCGTAAGTCATTTACTTACAAGAGTGAAGAGCGAAATGATGACGGCGTGCCCAGGGCCGTCCGACAGCTAAACAGCCATGCCGATCCACGGACTGTAAAGAAATGCCGGCTTGCAGCAATCAGCGGAAGTTACCTGGCGGTCACTGCCCTACACCGTAGCCGTCCGTGCAGCTCCGGAAAGCTTCTTGAGAATCTCCCCACCGCCGTCCATCCCTTGTCCAACTCGTGCACGGAGGAACCAGCGCTCCTACAGCCTAAGAGTCTTCTGAGAAAATACGGCCTTATAGCTCGGGCAAGGAAAGGGCAGCCATCCCGCCTGGCAACGTGCAAGATCCGTGTCGATTGCAATTTCAGAAAACGCGACGAGGTCTGAGATGGTCCTGCTTCACTTCGGAGTGTTCAAGAGCTTCTGCACCGCTGCCACCAGAGAGTTTGGTCCCGTCCCCAGCATGAGATCAGACTTCTCGAAGAACCCGGCAGCTCCATCTTTCTCCAGTGCCTTCGCGTTCTTCTGCGACAAACTGGTCAAGACCATCACTGCAATCCCCGCCGTAGCCGGATCCTGTTTCAAAGCCTTCAGCACATCCGGCCCGCTGACTTTCGGCAGCATCATATCCAGCAGCACCAGCGCGGGCGAGTGCTGGCGGGCCAGGCGCAAAGCTTCTTCCCCATCCCCGGCGCACACCACCTCGTATCCCGCTTTTGTCAGCGCACGCTCCGTCGACAGTCGGAGGAACTTACTGTCCTCCACCAACAGAACCTTCATCGCAGAAAAGTCCCTCCGCCAAAAACTGCCCGGCTCATTCCAACTATGCGCTACCCCACCGGGTCATGTCGAGACCGAAAGCAGTCTCGTGTTGCCGTTTGATGGTCATCCAGACTGAACAGACTGAACGTGTTCCTGTACTGCTCCTCTCGTTCGCTGCTATAGTCTAAATTCTGCAGGCGTTGTGGCATTCAGTTTCATCGACACTATGGGGGCTCTTCCAATGAGACTCTCAAGAATCTTGAGAGTGGTCTGTCTTTTCTTCTTCCTGCTCTTCCTCTCGCTTTTCAGTTGGTCGGCCACGCCGCCGACCGTAACCATCTTTGTGGATGCCACTTCGGCTCCCCGCAAGATCTTTCACGCCAAGCTGAAGATTCCAGCCAGCGCAGGCGACCTGACGCTCTATTACCCGAAATGGATTCCCGGAGAGCACGCGCCCGACGGTCCAGTCGTCGATTTGGCCGGCTTGAAGTTCAGCGCCAGCGGCAAAACGTTGAAGTGGCGGCGCGATCTGCTCGACGGATTCACCCTCCACGTCGAAGTTCCAACCGGCGAGACTGAAGTGAACGCCGAGCTGGATTTCCTTTCTCCCGCAACCTTCGAAGCTGGCTTTTCCGCGGGTTCCTCTGCGACCGACAAAATGGCAGTCATTAGTTGGAATCAGGTCCTGCTCTATCCCAAGGGCTGGACGGCCGACGATCTCAGCTACGTCGCCACTCTGAAACTTCCCGGCAATTGGAAATTTGGAACGCCCTTGCCCATCGCATCCACCACCGGGGATCAGCTCAACGGTGAGACGCAGATCCTGTTTCAGCCCGCTTCCCTGAGCACGCTGGTCGATTCGCCCGTAATCACCGGCGAATTTCTCAAGGTGGTCAAGCTGGCCGACGACCCCCTCACCGAGATGGACATTGCCGCCGACAGCGCCGACGCACTCGCCGCTCCCCAAGAGGTCTGGGACCACTACAAGAATCTGGTCGAACAAACAAACAAGCTTTTCGGCGCGCATCACTACCGCGATTACCACTTCCTGCTCAGCTTGAGCGATCACGTGGCGCACTTCGGACTCGAGCACCACGAGTCCGACGACAGCCGCACCGGCGAGCGTGGGTTAGTCGATGACGGCGAGCGCAAAGCGGCAGCCGATCTGCTCCCCCATGAGTACGTGCATTCGTGGAACGGCAAATACCGCCGGCCTGCCGACCTGACGACGCCCGATTATCAACAGCCCATGCTGGACGATCTGCTCTGGGTATACGAGGGTTTGACCAATTATCTGGGCACGGTGCTTACCGCTCGCAGCGGATTGCTCACTGATAAAGAAGCGCGGGACAACTTGGCCTTAACCGCTGCCGCGATGGATCACACGCCGGGCCGCACCTGGCGAAACTTGCAGGACACGGCAGATGCGGCGCCGCAACTTTACTTCGCCCCGCATGCTTGGCAATCCTGGCGGCGCAGCGTCGACTTCTACGACGAAGATACCCTGAACTGGCTGTGGGCTGACGTCCTCATCCGCCAGCAGAGCAAGGGCAAGAAAACCTTGGACGATTTTTGCAAGCTCTTCCACGGCGCTCCCAGTACACCGCCGATGGTGAAGACGTATACCTTCGATGATGTGGTCAATGCTCTGAACCAGATCGTGCCCTACGACTGGCGCGGCTTCTGGACCGAGCGGCTGACGAACCACGGTCCCGGCGCCCCGCTGGGCGGCATCGAAGGCAGCGGATGGAAGCTGGTGTACGACGAAGTTCCATCCGAAATGGACCGCGCTGGCGAGAGCAACTCGCATTTCATCGATGCGGCGTATTCGATCGGCATCGACCTGCGCGAAGATGGCATTATCACCGATACGATCGAAGGCATGCCCGCAGCCCTGGCTGGGATCGGCCCGGGCATGAAGCTGGTGGCGGTGAACGGCCGCCACTACTCGCCCGAGATCCTGCGCGGCGCGATCAAAGCCGGCAAGAACACCACCGCACCCCTCGAACTTCTCGTCGAGAACACCGAATACTACAAAACCTACAAGCTCGATTACCACGGCGGCGAGCGCTACGCCCACTTGGTGCGCGATGAATCCAAGCCGGATCTGCTGTCTGAGATCTACAAACCAAAGTAGAGCTCAGCCAAACTAGCGCAGTTCCGAGAAATGATTTTGGGTCGCAGCGGGGGTATACCCCGGTTCGCAACCGATGTCACTTCCGGAAACATCAGTCGAATTCGAAAACCTCTTGCTCCACCGGACTAGTCCACACCGGAGCGAACGACTGCCGATGCAGCGGCGTGGGACCGAATTGTTCGAGAGCGGCGAGATGTTGCGGCGTGCTGTAACCCTTGTGCGAAGCCAGGCCGTACTCGGGGAAGACCGCGTCCCACTCGCACATCATGCGGTCGCGTTCGACTTTGGCCAGAATCGACGCCGCCGCAATCGAGGCCGAAAGCGCATCCCCATGGATGATCGCCCGTTGCGGCAGTTCGCAATCGAGGCCAACCGCATCCACCAGCAAGTGGTCGGCCGCGGGCTGGAGCCGCATCACCGCTTGGCGCATGGCCAGCCGCGACGCCTGGTAAATGTTGATCTGGTCGATGCGCGCCGCATCCACCGCCGCGACTGCCCATGCCACGGCATGTTCGCGTATGCGCGGCGCCAGCAGTGCGCGGCGTTCCGGCAGCAGCAGCTTGGAATCGCGCAAACCGCGGACGCGGTAGCTGCGGTCGAGAATCACGGCCGCCGCCACCACCGGCCCGAACAAGGATCCGCGTCCCACCTCATCCACTCCGGCCACCATCGCCGCCCCTGACGCCCACGCGTTTTTTTCATAACGCAGCGTGCAGCGCAGCTTTTTCAGCAGTCGCAGTCTCGTCGCCGACGGAGAAAGCACGAACTCGGACGCAACCTTGGCAGTGCTCGACATTGAGATGTGAAATGACGTGTGCCACCATCTTCGCCTCAAGCAGAGACTAGCGCAAGCGAGAAAAATCCACAGCCAGAAATCTACCGGTCTCCTCGCGCCGAGTCAGGCACTGCCTTCCGCCTCAAGGTAGCGCCGATAGGTAACCATTAACCTTGAGTACGAACGTACATTGTCCCTCCCGCGCATGTACTGCTATGTTGACAGCATCCCGGTTCGCGAGGAGCGGTTGTGAGCGATGAGGAAATCCAGCCGCGGCCAGATGGTATGCCGCAGGCTGCCGCGCCCATTGAGAAGTTGATCCACCTGGCGCTGCCGGTTCGTCTCGTTCACATGCAGAACGGCGAACGCGGCGGGCCGGAGCTGGCTTGCACCTATGACATTCATCCACGCGGCGCGCGGCTGCGCAGCAGCCGCGATGTGAAGGTAGGAGATTTGATCACGATCGAACGCGGACGCAGCAAGTCCGTGTGCCAGGTAGTCTGGACCGCCGATCCCGACTCCGCGCTGTGCGGGCAGTTCACGGTGGAATGTGTGGAGGGCAGCAGGGTTCCCTGGGAAGAAGAGCTGCGGCGAATGGAGGAGCAGTATCTGCCGGTCACTCCATCTGGAGCAAATAGAACGCCCGCGACGAATACCTTCCGCAGAGGCGAGCAAAACCGGCGACGAGGGTTGCGCTTTCCGGTGGAGGGGGAAGCCGATCTGGCAGAGCTCGGCGGACGCTCCCGTGGCGAAGGCCGCCTGGAACAGATTTCCGAATGCGGCTGCCTCATCAGCGCCCGCGATCTGCCCACGCCCGGCACTGGCTTAAGGCTGGTCCTAAATATGTGGGACATCAGCGTCGCGCTGCGAGGGCACGTGAGATATACGGCCGAAAACCGCACCATGGGCGTAGAGTTTCAGGAGATCCGGCAGGGCGACCGTCCCCTGCTCGACTATGTGCTGAACCGGTTGAAGAAACCGCGCATCGAGGACTTCGCCGACCTCGAAGTCATCACCGACCACTTGGACCCGGTCGCGAGATAAAGATCGCTTCGGCTTCCCATGCAGGCGGAAGTGCGCAACCCACACTGTTCAACTCGGTTTTTCAACGTCGCGCAGGCGCGCCGCTTTGCCCTTGAGGCCACGCAGATAATACAGCTTGGCGCGGCGGACTTTGGAGGAGCGCAGCAGATCCACTTTGTCGATCACTTTGGAGTGCACCGGGAAAATGCGCTCCACGCCCTGTCCAAAGCTGATCTTGCGCACGGTGAAGCTGGCCTGCGGTCCGTTGTCGCGCTTGATCACCACGCCTTCAAAAGCCTGCAAACGCTCCTTGTCGCCTTCTTTGATCTTCACATGAACGCGAACGGTATCGCCGGGGTGAAACGCCGGAATGTCGGTGCGTTGGGTCTTCGCCAGCAGTTTTTCAATGATTAAGGTTTGACATGATGGTTAGTCCTTCTGAATTCTGAAATCCTGATCCTCAGCCGCGACTCATTCGCGATCTTTCTTGATCCCGCCCAGAAACCTGTTGTCTTCCTCGCTCAACACCGCACCCTCCAGCAAGTCGGGACGATTGCGGAGCGTTTTCTCCAGCGCCCGCTGGCGGCGCCAGCGCCGAATCTCTTCGTGGTTGCCGGACATCAACGCTTCCGGCACTGCCATCCCGCGAAACTCCGCTGGCCGCGTGTAGTGCGGATAATCCAGCAGTCCATTCGAGCCGCAAGTCGAATCCGCACCGGTCGAGCTTTTCCCCTTCAGGTCAACCGTAAACGATTCCTGCTGGGTGGACGCTTCATTCCCTACTGCGCCAGGAAGCAACCGCATCACCGCTTCCACAATCACCGCCGCCGCCATTTCTCCGCCGCTCAGGACATAGTCGCCGATAGAAAGTTCCCGGTCGGCGAGAAAGTCCGCTACACGCTCATCGACGCCCTCGTACCGCCCGCAGACCAAAACGATGCGGTCGAGCAAAGCCAACTCCGCCGCGACTTTCTGAGTAAACCGTTGCCCCTGCGCCGAGAGCAGGACTACCGATTGCTTCGCGCGTCCTGCCAGGCGCTGTTCCCGCGGCGCAAGTCCCATCGACTCCAAACATTCAAACAGCGGTTCCGGCTTCAGCACCATGCCTTCGCCGCCGCCGAAAGGACGGTCGTCCACGGTGCGGTGACGATCGTGGGTAAACTCCCGCAGATCGTGGACTTGAATTGCCGCCAGCCCCATTTCCTGAGCCCGGCGCGTGATGCCGTATTCCAGCGGTCCGCGAAAGAAGTCCGGAAAGATGGTGACAATGTCGGCCTTCATCGCGGAACCCCGCAACTCAGTTCTCAGTTCTCAGAAAAGCTTCGCTCTGCGTCTCTTTCTGCCAACGCTTTTTCTTTCTGTCAACGCTTTTTCTTTCTCTCCGGCTTTGCCTGCTCCAGCTTCTCTTCTGCCGTGAGCGGAGCGTTCACTTCCAGCAGGCCTTCGGGCAACTTCATCGAGACCTGCTTTCGTTCGACATCCACGCTGTCGAGATAGGCTTCGGCGAAAGGGATTTCCAACAGCCTGGCCGCAGCGTCGCGCACGATCAACAACGGCGCTTCGCCCGCTCCGAACTGAACATCTTCAATGCGTCCGATCTCGCGGCCTCGGTCAAGCACCGAACAACCTACCAGGTCGCTGACATAATTCCAGCCCGGTTGCAACTCCGAACGCTGGCTGCGCGGCACCTGCAATTCGCATCCGACCAGCGTTTCCGCCTCGGAAATCGAATCCACTCCCGCGAACTTCATCACCAGCAGCCCTTTGTGCGGCCAGAGATCTTCCACTTCCAGTTCGCGGCGGCTGCTTTCCGGCTCCCGCGGCAGTGCCAGCAACTTCATTCCTGCGGCGAAACGTTCAGGAACATCGCTGTAAATCTCAGCTCGCAACTTCGCCCCGGCGGCCCTGCGTTTTCACCACGCGGGCCAGCGTAATGAACTCACCACTTGTTTCAGGATCGCGAATGGTCCGGTTCCCTGCCCGGCGCTGGCTCGTCGCCGTTTTCTCGATCTCGATCGACAAATCTGCTAGTCGATGACTTCCAGCGTGTATCGCTTGCGTGCCCGCACACCCGCAGCGCTCAGAAGCGTGCGCAGGGCGCGCACGTTGCGCCCCTGGCGGCCGATGACTTTGCCCACATCCCCTTCCGCGACTTCCAGTTCGATCACGTCGCCATCGAGATGGTCCACGAAAACCTGATCGGGAGCATCGACCATCCACTTCGCAATCTGCTCGATCAGAGCGCGCACATCTCCAGTGGGTTCAGTCATGGTGTTCGCTTATGCCGCGGGAACCGCCGGGGCGGCCGGGGGCTTGGAGTACAGTTTGCCCACCCGCTCTGACATTTGCGCGCCCTTCGACACCCAATATTCAACGCGGTCGCGCTTGAACTCCACGCTGGCGGGATTGGTTCGAGGATTGTACGTCCCCACCACTTCCACCGGCCGGCCATTGCGCGCGCGCGCCTTCTCAATGACCACAATGCGGTAATGCGGTTGTTTGCGCGCACCCATGCGCGACAGTCGAATCATTAACACAGATGAATATCCTTAGTTCCGGAAGAGTCCGGCGAGGTCAAGACAAACACTTATTATGCCGGAGGTTAGCGGGAATGGCAAGCGCGCGGATGAGGTGATATGAGGTGACCGTGCGGTAAGAACAAACCGCGGGCCAGATTCGGCCCCGGGCGTAACCCGTCCAGTTGCAGAACCACCATCGACAACCGCAAGCGTGAAGTCGATGTCACTTTGATGCCTGCCCTCCAGCATCTTTTCCCATCCTGCTAGACTCAAACGTTTGGAGGTAACATTTTGCAGGCAGTCTACATTCTCTCCGCGGTGCGTACGCCGATTGGGAGGTTCGGCGGATCGCTGGCTTCTCTGACCGCGGCTGACCTGGGCGTGGTGGCTGCCAAGGCTGCGATGGAGCGTGCCGGAATCCAACCCCAGCAAGTGGAAGAAACCATCTTCGGCAACGCGCGGCAGGCGGGCGGCGGACCGAATCCGGCGCGGCAGATTTCCATTCGCAGCGGCGTGTTGCAGGAAGCGCCCGCGTTCACGGTGAACAAAGCGTGCGCCTCGGGACTGAAGTCGATCGCGCTGGCTTACCAGGCGATTCTGCTGGGCGATGCCAGCTGCATTCTGGCGGGCGGCACGGAATCCATGTCACGGGTTCCCTACTATCTCGAAGCGCGCTGGGGATTCCGGCTGGGCAATCAGGAACTGGTCGACGGAATGTATCGCGACGGATTTTTTTGCCCGATGGCGAAGATGGTGATGGGAGAAACTGCCGAAGTGCTGGCCGAGCATTACAAGATTTCGCGCGACGAGCAGGATGAGTATGCGCTGATGTCGCAAACCCGCGCCGGACGGGCGATTGCCGCTGGACGGTTTGACGCCGAACTTGTCCCGGTCACAGTTGAAAACAAGAAAGGCACGACTACCTTCAGCCGCGATGAACATCCGTTTCCGGATGCGAGCATGGAAAAGCTGGGCAAGCTGGCTCCGGTGTTCTCGAAAACCGGAACCGTTACGGCGGGCAATTCTTCGGGAATCACCGATGGCGCTGCGGCCGTGGTTGTGGCGAACGAACATTTCGTGAAGCAGAACAACTTGAAGCCGCTGGCGCGAATCTCGGCCGTGACCTCAGCGGGAGTCGACCCGCGCACGATGGGGATTGGTCCCGTACCGGCTTTGCGTAAGCTGGAAGAGAACCACAACCTCAAGCTGCACGATTTCGGATTGATCGAACTGAATGAAGCCTTCGCCGCCCAAGTGCTCGCCTGCGACCGCGAATTGAATTTCAACCGCGACCGGCTAAATGTAAACGGCGGAGCCATTGCGATCGGGCATCCCATTGGTTGCACGGGCGCGCGAATCACGGTCACGTTGTTGCACGAAATGCTGAAGCGCAACACCAGGCGCGGCGTGGCCACACTCTGCGTGAGCGGCGGATTGGGGATGGCGTTGGGGCTGGAGAATGTGGTTTGAGAATGCTGGCGGGCAATCAGCCTTGACATTCGTTTGAGGATCCAACTACTTTATCTAGGCCTTTGGGCTCTGGAGATGGAATGCCCCTTTCTGCGGTAATCGTGGACGATGAGCAACTCGCCCGCGATGAACTCGCGTACCTGCTCAAGAGCGTTGGCGACGTCAACGTGGTGGCGCAGGGGAAAAACGGCCTCGAGGCCATCAGCCTCATCAAAGAACACAGCCCTGATCTTGTCTTTCTCGACGTTCAGATGCCCGGACTCGACGGATTCGGCGTCATCAAGAAGCTTCTCGACAAGAAGGTTCCCCTGCCCAAGATCGTCTTCGCCACGGCTTTTGACCAGTATGCGGTCAAGGCGTTCGAGGTCAACGCGGTCGATTATCTCCTGAAGCCGTTCGACAAGAAACGCGTCGCGCTGTCGGTGCAGAAGGCCCGCGCCCAGCAGGGAACCGAGGGTTTGCCGGCGGAGAAAATCGACACCCTGGTGCGGATGCTGCAGGCGCCAAAACCTCAAACCTCGAAAATCCTGCTCAAGGCTTTGGGGCGAATGTTTCTCGTGGACCAGAGGGAAATCTGCTATGCCTCCATCGAGGACGGAGTGATTACGGTGGTCACGGGTGGCCCCTCGGGCATGGAGGGGCATTCGAACTGCCGCACTTTGGAAGAACTACTCGCCAGCCTGGATCCTGGCTTGTTCTGGCGCGCTCACCGCTCCTACCTGGTGAACATCAATCGCATCCGCGAAGTCGTGCCCTGGTTCAAGAGTTCGTATCAGTTGCGCATGGACGATAAGAAGCAAAGCGAGATTCCAGTCAGCCGGGCGCAAACAAAACGGCTGCGCGAACTGTTCGGGCTATGAGTTTCTGACCCTGCGCGCGGCGTTACGGTGTGCACCGCACCGGCGGGCACGTTTAACCTTGATCTGCGGCATACTGGCTTCCTTCTGCCGTAGCCATCGGATCGTCGATCCGCTTGCCGGTGTCGAAACTCTATGACTTCCAGTTGAAAAGCGTGATCTATTCTATCCTTGGGACTCTTTGTTGCTGAACGACCTCTACGATTTTCTACATGGCTGGGCGTCAGCCGCAGCAGACCGGTTTTGGAGGGGAGGCAATGACCTGGCGTGATCCTTCCGCTCGCAGTTCCACGGACAGACTTGTCGCTCTGCTCGGACCCGTGATTGTGGTTTTGCCCTGGATCATCCTCTTTCTTGTCGGCTGGCGTCTGTATCTTTACGTCTTGGTTGGCTTCGGGTCAATCATGCTGTGCCTTAATCGCCGAGAACTGCTGGGCCGAGTGCGGAACTGGAGAGCAGCCCGCAAATCAAAAGAATTGAGGAAGGCCGCTTAGACACGAACTGAAAACCCCCGCGCTTAACCGGGGCTGTATTTATTTTTTCGCGTGCGACGCAGAACTTCACCGCATTTTACGCGCGGATCGTTGCGCTCGGGAAGAAAGTCAGAGACGCAAGAGAAGGAAAGTCCTAGTCCTGCCACTGCATACTCGGTACTCCCTTCGCAACGTCCTAATTCATGGCGTATTTGTTCTTTGCTCCCCGGGAGGCGCCGTGTTTGCGGCGATCATCACAACGGATTCCTCGCTTTTGCCTGCCTCAAAACCTGTAGGCCGAACTGGAAGTACCGAAATACTATGGCCCGAAATGCGTGAACCGCCCCAGATCTGTCACCCGGGGAAACTGAACGTCGAATGGTGTACGCCCCGTGCGTAAGCGCTGCCCAGTAAATCGCGCATCCGCACAATTCAGAATGGGCTTTCATTCAAACTGGTGGCGGACCCATTTGCCTCTGCTCCCGGAGAGTTCCGGTGCCGGGCGTATAATTCTTGGTGTGGCACGCGGGTGGGAGAGTAAGGCGGTTGAACTTCAGCAAGACGATGCCAGCTCGTCCACCGGAGAACCCAAACGTCGCCTGACGCCCGAACAAAGAGCAATCGAGTCTCGCAGGGAAGGACTGAAGCTCTCCCGCAGCCGGATTTTAGAGCAGCTCCACTCCGCAGAAAACCCGCGCTATCGAACGATTCTGGAGCAAGCTCTGGCAGTTCTCGACGAGCAGATCGTCCGACTCGGCTGAGGTTACTTCAGTGCCTGCACCGCGCAATCTGCCCTGCCGTATAATGCCTTATCCCCATGAAAGCCTACGTATACGTCTCGCTCAAGAACAGCGTGCTCGATCCTCAGGGCAAGACCATCCAGGGGGCGCTCAAGAAGATGGGCTACAAGGGTCTGGAAGACGTCCGCCAGGGAAAGTACTTCGAACTTACGCTGGATGGCGGGTTAAGCCGTGAAGACGCGCAAACCGAAGTGGAGCGCATTGCGCGCGAAGTGCTTACCAACCCGGTGATTGAAGAGTTTCGTTGCTCCCTCGCAGACTGAATTTCTGGAGTTTCCGCATGTGTGGAATTGTTGGCTATGTCGGTAAGAAACCGGTGGTCCCGATCATCCTCGAGGGACTGAGGCGGCTTGAGTACCGCGGTTACGACTCGGCTGGAATTGCCGTTGCCGGCAATGGGGACAAGCTGCAGCTCCGCCGCGCCGAAGGCAAGCTGCGCAACCTGGAAGAAGTCATCCGCCTCAAGCCGCTCGACGGCAGCTACGGCATTGGCCACACGCGTTGGGCCACGCACGGACGTCCCACCGAAGAAAACGCTCATCCGCACCGCGACTGCACGGGAAAAATCGTCGTCGTACACAACGGCATTGTCGAGAACTATCTCAGCCTGAAGAAAAAGCTGATCGAAGAAGGCCACAAGTTCTCCACTGAAACCGATACCGAAGTCATCGCTCACCTGATCGAAAAGCATCTTTTCAAAACTGGCAACGGCCATCGTCCCAGCCTCGAAGAAGCGGTCCGCCGCACGGTGAAGGAACTCAGCGGAGTCTTCGCCATGGCCGTCATTTCGGTCGACGAGCCCAACAAGATCGTGGCCGCGCGCAACGGACCTCCTCTGGTGGTTGGTCTGGGCAACGACGAATATTTTGTCGCCTCCGACGTCCCGGCGATTCTCTATCACACGCGCGACATTTTCTTTCTGGCCGATGGCGACCTCGCCGTGGTCACCGCCCAGGGCGTGCAACTCACCGATTTCAACGGAAAGGCCATCCAGCGCCAGGTGCAGCACGTGACCTGGGACCCGATCATGGCGGAAAAGGGCGGCTTCAAGCACTTCATGCTCAAGGAAATTTACGAGCAGCCGCGCGCCGTCCGCGATACCACCTTAGGACGCATTTCGCTCGATACCGGCCACATCTTCCTCGACGAGATGCAAATCAGCGAGGCCGAATTCCGCGCCGCGAAAAAGATCAACATCGTGGCCTGCGGCACCAGTTGGCATGCCGGACAGGCCGGCAAATTCATGATCGAAAGTTTTGCCCGCGTCCCGGTCGAGGTCGATTATGCCAGCGAATGGCGCTATCGCGACCCCATCGTCAGCCCGGACACCATCACTCTCGTAATTTCGCAGTCCGGTGAAACCGCCGACACCATCGCCGCCCAGCGCGAGGCCAAAGCCAAAGGCTCGCACACGCTGGCCATCTGCAACGTGGTCGGCTCCATGATCACTCGCGAAGCCGCCGGAACCATCTACACCCATGCCGGCCCTGAGATCGGCGTGGCATCCACCAAGGCCTTCACCTGCCAACTCACCGCTCTTTATCTCTTCGCACTCTATCTGGCGCAGGTGCGCGGTGCCATGACCACTGAGCAAACCCGCACGGCGGCCGAGGAACTTACGCTCATTCCCGGCAAACTGGAAAACATCCTCACCCACGATGAAACATGCGAAGACCTCGCCAAGCGATTCCAGCGCGCCCAGGATTTTCTCTTCCTCGGCCGCGGCATTCACTATCCCATCGCCCTCGAAGGCGCGCTGAAGCTCAAAGAAATCTCCTACATCCACGCTGAGGGTTATCCTGCCGGCGAGATGAAGCATGGTCCCAACGCCCTGATCGACGAGAATCTCCCGGTGGTCATCGTCGCCACTCGGGACGCCAACAATCCCGGCTCGATGGTGCGCTACGAGAAGACGATGTCAAACCTGAAGGAAGTCAAAGCTCGCTCCGGCGTAGTAATCGCGCTCGCCACCGAAGGCGACGAAGAAATCAAAGAAGCCGCCGATCACGTCCTCTACGTTCCGGCCGCACCGGAAGAGCTCGCGCCGATTCTGGAAATCGTTCCCCTGCAGTTGCTGGCCTATCACATTGCGGTCCGCCGCGGATGCGATGTGGATCAGCCGAGGAATCTGGCTAAGTCCGTGACCGTGGAATAGAAGCCTTCTGCCGTCGTAAC
The DNA here is from genome assembly GCA_963714225.1 of uncultured Acidobacteriaceae bacterium. GTDB lineage: Bacteria > Acidobacteriota > Terriglobia > Terriglobales > Acidobacteriaceae > Sulfotelmatobacter. The sequence goes on from CAVQNY010000004.1 coordinate 122,896, forward strand.
TTTAGCTTCTTCGCTCGGTTGACCCTCATCAACATAACCAGTGACTGCCTTTCAAACTCACATTGCACACCTAGTGCGCTCCGTGTCTCTATCGGACCTCACAAAACATCTGGAGTTCGAAATGCTCGGCATGCGGAGCTTTGGGTTCGTGTCGGGTCAGTGGCTGTCGTTTCAACAAGTCAAGCCCGATGGAGAGGAACTCACGCGCGCTTACTCCATCGCCTCACCTCCAGGAGAGGATCCCCGCTTCGCGCTCTGCCTCAATCGCGTCGAGGACGGCTTCATGTCGAACTTTCTGTGCGATATGAAAGAAGGCGACGAGATTCGGTGTCAGGGACCATTCGGCGATTTTATTCTGCGGCCACCTATGCGCGATACGATCTTCATCGCGACCGGCACGGGCATCGCTCCCTTCCGCTCGATGCTCCACTGGCTGCTGGCGGATGAGTCCCGCCATCAGGGAAAGGAGCTCTCGCTTTTGTTTGGCAGCCGCTACGAAAAAGACATCTACTACCACGACGAGTTCCTGCGTCTTGCTGCTCAACACCACAACTTTCATTACCTGCCGACATTGAGCCGCGGCAGCTCACAGTGGCGAGGCTTGCGCGGATATGTTCAGGAACATGTTGCGCGCATCGCGCAACACCGGACGGACATGCCCGCCTACATCTGCGGACTCGACAAGATGGTGAAAGCGAACCGTGAACTCCTGAAGTCGCTCGGCTGGGATCGTAAGTCGATCCACTACGAAAAATACGATTGAGGCAGTCTGATCTCGAATTACTCCGGTTGGGCGCTTATTCTCGCACAGCCTTGCGCAACTGTAGCAGCACCCAAGCCAGCGCCACTGCCGCCGCAATCCATACGGCAAACGCGGTATTCACCACCCAACCCGGCGCGGCTCCTACCCTTCGCAGCAGGAACGGCAGAAAATTCCAGGTCGTGATGTGAACGTAATCCCAGGCATCCCAGTGCATGGCCTCGGTGTTCAATCCCCAGGCATCCACCTTGCCCATTGCAAACGCCACAATGTTTTTCGAGCGCAGCGCAATGACGAACGTAGGATGGCCCAGCGTCTCCATCTGGTAAATCTCCAGCGGCAGCCAGAAGGCGAGCGAAGCCAGCTGAATGACCAGGCTGGCAGCGACGAGCACGATTCCAGCCCGCCAGATCCATGCGCTCACATCGCCGCGATGACGGAGCAACAAGGGCACGGCCAGTAACGCTGCCAGTTCCACCGAGGTCGAAACGTAACGATCACCCCAGGCAAAGTCTCCCGCCCAGAAGGTATACCTCGCATAAAAGCTGATGTAGCCGAGCAGCAACAGAAGCGAGGTCACGCCATAGGCTCGGACCTCCGGCGACAAGCGCCGCCACAACACTACCAGCAGCAGAATGGCCAGCACCAGCAGAGGATCGAAAAGAAAGATCGACTTCTCCGGCTTGAACAGCGCCCCCAGGAAGCCTTCGTGAAAAGGAGTGCTCCAGGGAAAGTTCTCGGGCAGCGTGGGGTCCAGCAATCGCTGTTCCTTTGCAAAGATCGGTAGGTAGGTGTTCGTAAATGACCCAAAACGATAGAACTGGTAAAGCCGGTCCACCAGCAGGAAAACCGCATAGACGGGAGCGGCGACCTTCGAATAAGCTACAAACCGGTGCCCAAGTTCGCCTCCTCGCCCCGGTTCCAACCACAGCACGAGCAGAAGAAAAACTCCTCCCGCCACTAGATCCAGGCCGGTGGTAAGCCGCGTCAGCAAGTTCAGCCCAAGCGCGGTGCAACCCACCCACAGCGCCCGCTTGCTTCCCGTCCGCAGCCACTCATATTGAAAAGAAAATCCGGCCAGCGTCAGCAGCATGATGTAATTGTTCTCCATCATGTTCTGCGTGTAGTGCAGGTGCGTGGTCGCGAACATCAGCGCCAGCACGCCCAGCACCGCTTCCCGCACGCTGAATCGCAACTGGCGAAGCATGCGAAACGCCACCAGCGCTGTAAGCACATTCACCAGGATGCTGGTGCTGTAGCTGACCACAATGCTGCGCACCGCCGGATCATCTTCGTATTCAGAAAAAATGTTCCAGTGCGCGATCCAACTGCCCACCAGATCGGCAGGCAGCATCAGCAGGGACTGTCCAATGCCATACCAGCTATAGAGCCGGCCTCCGCGGCCGTGCAGACCGAACTCGGGATACTCGTTGGGAAATACCTGCGGCTCGGAAGTCCACAGCCAGTGCGTGGTTTGAAGCCGGTGCGTCGTATCGGACGTTCCCAACTCGCCCGATTGCACCACGAAAGTAAGCAGCCCCGCAGCCAGACACAAAAGGAAAAGCGGATCGCCGAGCCATCGTCCGAAGCGGGAAGTCATCGTCTGGATGGTAATACATTAGGTCTCAGGTGCTAGGTCTCAGGCTTCGGCCAGAGACCTGACAGCGAACACCCGAGACCTTAAACGCGGCGGAGACAAAGAAATGCCAGCCGCGCTACAATTCTCCCGTCCCAATCGACAGCCCAACACAAACTATCCGATGTGGTCGGGGACCCCTTCTGCTGGGCTGCCAAATCTCATTTGGAAAGGTGTTCCATGAAAAAACTACTGCTAGCGCTGGTGCTGCTCGCATCGGCAACGCTGTTTGCCCAAACCCCCTTCGATGGAACCTGGGTGGCAAAACTTGACACCGTCAAACTTCCCACCAAGCCCGAACAATACTCGTTGAGCAACAACATGTATGAGTGTCTGACCTGCGTTCCGAAGGTCTCGGCAAAAGCTGACGGGACCGATCAGAAGGTCGCGGGACATCCTTACTACGACACCATTGCTGTGAACGTGGTAAATGCCAGCTCGGTTGAGATCATCGAAAAGAAAGACGGGAAGGTCACCTATACCGACAAGGAAAACGTCTCGGCCGACGGAAAAACCCTGAACACCAAGTTCACGGATACGACCGGCACGCAGCCGGTCACTGGAGAAGCGACCTACATGCGAGTGAAGCCGGGCGAAGCCGGTTCGCATGCCGTGTCGGGATCGTGGCGCATTGAGAAGTACAACACTATCTCCGACAACGGCCTCACCGTAACCTATCAGGGAACGGCGGACGGACTGAAGATGTCGGACCTGAACGGCAACAGCTACGACGCGAAGTTCGACGGCAAAGAATACCCGATCCAGGGAGACCCGGGCCACACCATGGTTACGCTGAAGCGGATCGGAAAGGACACGATTGAGGAAACCAGCAAGCGGGACGGGAAAGTAGTTGGCGTCTCAAAGATGACCGTTTCTTCTGATGGCAAATCAATCCATGTTGACTACACCGATAAGCTGCGCGGGACCACCATGGCGTATGCGATGGAGAAGCACTAAGCCAGAAGCGGCACGGCCTGCTTCCGCCATCCGAATTACGAAACCCGGATGCGTGCCCCATCCTTTCGCGTTCGTGGCGAAAGGGTGGGGTCTTTGACTTCCCTTCCAACCCAGCCCAGACCACCATGGCGGACGCCTTCCGCTACACATTCCGTAGAACATGTTTCGCTCCCAAAGCGGTAGACTGTATCGGGAAAAATCATGCCCGCGTGCTCATCCTGCGGTACTGACGTTTCGGCAACCGGACGCTTCTGCTCGGCCTGCGGCACGCCCGCCGTCCATTCGGACGACGTTCCCACGCTCGAGTTCGCCACGGCAAGTTCGCCGCTGCCGCCGCGGCCCGCAGCCGCATCCTCGTCCCGGCCCAGCAGCTCCGCCGAATACTTGAGCGAAGGCCGATTTCTCCCCGGCCGCCTGCTCGCCGGCCGTTACCGCATCATTGCTCTGGTCGGCAAAGGCGGCATGGGCGAGGTCTACCGCGCCGATGACCTCACGCTCGGCCAACCGGTGGCTCTCAAGTTTCTGCCCGACGGAGCCGCGCGCGATCAAGGGTTGTTGGAGCGCTTTAGGAATGAAGTGCGGGTGGCCCGGCGCGTGTCGCATCCCAACGTTTGCCGCGTATACGACGTGGGAGACGTAGAGGGCCACACCTTCTTCACGATGGAGTATGTCGACGGAGAAGACCTGGCTTCGCTGCTGCGGCGCATCGGTCGGCTGCCTGAAGACAAAGCCCTCGACATTGCGCGCCAACTCTGTGCCGGATTGGCGGCCGCTCACGCCAAAGGAGTGCTCCACCGCGACTTGAAACCGGCGAACATCATGCTCGACGGACGCGGCCAGGTGGTGATCACCGATTTCGGTTTGGCGGGAGTCGCCGATCAGATCCAGGGGGCCGAGGTGCGCAGCGGAACTCCTGCCTACATGGCGCCCGAGCAACTGGCAGGCAAGGAAGTCAGCACGCGCAGTGACATCTATTCTCTGGGACTTGTGTTGTACGAAGTCTTTACCGGCAAGCACGCCCTCTCCGAAACATCGGCCGAGAACTCGCGCGCGCGCGGCGATAGAACTCCGAGCCGGCCTTCGTCTGTGGTCAAAGATCTCAACCCAGTCATTGAGCGCGTCATTCTGCGCTGTCTCGAGACAGTGCCCTCGGCCCGTCCCGCGACCGTTCTCAGCGTAGCCGCCGCTCTGCCCGGCGGTGATCCACTGGCGGCGGCTTTGGCGGCGGGTGAAACACCTTCCCCGCAAATGGTGGCGGCATCTGGCGAGACCGCCGGCCTTCGCCCACGAACCGCCGTCGCTTGCCTCGCCGCAGTGCTGCTGGCTTTGGGTCTGAGCACCTTTCTGTCGGCTCATTACAGTGCGCTGGAGAAGATGCAGCTGGAATTGACGCCGGAAGTGCTCACGCAAAAAGCGCGCGCGATCATCGTCCGGCTGGGATATCCGGAGCGGCCTGTCGATAGCGCCTTTGGCCTCGACAACGACGACGCCTTCCGGGAGTACGTGGAGAAAAACGACAAGCCCCGTCCGAACTGGGATGCCGTGCTTGCCGCGCGGCCTTCCCTGTTACGCTACTGGTACCGCCAGAGTCCCGGGGACATGATGGCAATGGGCTTTCGAGACTTGCTCAACCCCGGGATCGTGGTGCGCGACGATCCTCCGACGGTTCTTTCGGGGATGATCAACCTGGAACTCGATCCTCAGGGGCAACTCGCTTATTTCCAGGCGATCCCGTTGCAGAAAGAAAATCCCGGCCAACCATCGGTGGCGTACGATTGGAACTTGCTTTTCACCGCGGCGGGGCTTGATCCAGCGAAGTTTCAGAAGGCAGAGCCGACATGGAACTCGCTGGCCGCCTCCGACACGCGCATGGCTTGGACCGGAACCTGGCCGGGGACAATACGCCCCCTGCGCGTCGAAGCCGCTTCGTGGCACGGCAAGCCTGTTTTCTTCTCCCTTAGCGGCGATTGGACCAAGCCGGAGCGCATGAAGAGTCCGGAGGATTCGACAGGAAAGAAAGTGCGTCACATCCTCTTGCTCGCCTTGGTGCTCTCTTTGTTGTGTGGCGCCGTTTATCTGGCGCGGCGGAATTACCGCCAGGGGCGGGGCGACCGGGAGGGCGCTTTCCGCCTGGCTTCGATCATGTTTGCACTGGAGATCCTCCTGTGTCTGTGCCGGGCGCACCTCGTGCCCAGCATCGACATGTTCGATTTGTTTGTGCTGGCAGTCAGTTCCGGCCTGTTTCTTTCCGGGCTGACCTGGATTTTGTATCTTGCGCTTGAACCCTGGGTGCGGCGGCGCTGGCCGCAGACCATTATTTCGTGGAGCCGCCTGCTTTCGGGACAGTTTCGCGATCCGCTGGTGGGCCGTGACATTCTGTTCGGCGTGATGCTCGGCGTGGTCTGGGTTCTCATCTTCGAGATCCGTCATATCCCGATGATGCATATGGGAGCTTCCCCGCAACTTTATCAGACCGCATACCTGGCGGGCGCTCGCCAGGCGCTGGGCGCATGGTTGACGCAAATTCCCGCTTCGATTCTGGGAACTTTGCAGTTCTTCTTTCTGCTGTTCGTGCTGAAAGTCGTGTTGCGCAAGGACTGGCTGGCCGCCGTCGCGTTTGTTGCCCTCAACGCGCTGCCTCGGGGACTCACTTCCTCTTACGTGGCGGTGGAACTGCCGACGGAGATTCTGGTATACGTCATTGCCGTGCTGATCGTCTTTCGCTTCGGGCTGGTGCCGCTGGCTTGCGCGATCTTCACCGTCGATATGCTAGGCAATGTCCCGTTCACCGCCGACTTCTCGGCCTGGTACATGACGACCTCCGTTCTGGCTCTGCTCAGCGTGGTGGCGCTGGCCGGTTGGGGTTTCTATTATTCGCTGGGCGGGGAGCCGATTTGGCGACCGGAGATCGAGTAGCAGTTCTCAGTTCACGATGTCCCATGGGCGCGCCGTGGAGAACGAATGCAAGCGCTCCCGAGCGCGAATCGAATGGTAGCCTTGCCTATGATGTAGGCCATCATGCCTGAGGATCTGGCTCCTCTCAGGACGCCGCCCACCTACGATGGAAACTCCTGCGTCTGACCCTTGTCTTTCTGCATCTAAACCTTGACAACATCCCACTCAGGTCTTAGCATGGGGTTGTTGGCAATCATAAGCGCATTGATTACAAAGCACTTATTTGCTTCAAGAGGAGAACTGTTATGGCCAAGATTATTGGAATTGACCTTGGAACGACCAATTCTTGCGTGGCGGTGATGGAGGGCGGCGAGCCCAAAGTGATCCCTAACGAAGAAGGGGGGCGGACGACGCCGTCCGTGGTTGGATTTACCAAGACTGGGGAGCGGTTGGTGGGGCAGGTGGCGAAGCGGCAGGCCATCACCAATCCGGAGAACACGGTTTATTCGATCAAGCGCTTTATGGGGCGGCGCTTCGACGAAGTGACGGAAGAGATCAAGATGGTGCCCTACAAGGTGGTGAAGTCGGGCGACCACGTGGCGGTGCTGGCGCAGGGCAAGGAGTACACGCCTCCGCAGATTTCGGCGCTGATTTTGCAGAAGCTGAAGAAGGCGGCGGAAGACTATCTCGGCGAGAAAGTGACCGAGGCCGTGATCACCGTGCCCGCTTACTTTAACGACGCGCAGCGGCAGGCCACGAAAGATGCCGGGCAGATTGCCGGGCTCGACGTGAAGCGCATTATCAATGAGCCTACGGCGGCGGCGCTGGCTTATGGGCTCGACAAAACTAAAGACGAGATGATCGCCGTGTACGACTTTGGCGGCGGGACTTTCGACATTTCGATTCTGGAAGTGGGCGAGGGCGTGATTGAGGTGAAGGCCACCAATGGCGACACGCACCTGGGCGGCGACAATCTCGATCAGCGGATCGTCGACTGGCTGATCGATGAGTTCAAGAAGGATGAAGGGCTCGACCTGCGCGGCAAGGGCAACGAGATGGCGTTGCAGCGTCTGCGCGATGCGGCTGAGCGGGCAAAGATTGAGCTTTCGACCACGATGGAGACCGAGATCAATCTGCCGTTCATTACGGCGGATGCCAGCGGTCCGAAGCATCTGGTGAAGAAGCTGACGCGGGCCAAGCTGGAATCGATGGTGGAAGACATCATTCAGCGCTCGGTAGGTCCGTGCAAGCAGTGCATGAAAGATGCGGGCGTGGATGCCAGCAAGATCCACGAAGTGGTGCTGGTGGGCGGACAGACGCGCATGCCGCGCATTCAGGCGCTGGTGAAAGAGCTGTTTGGCAAGGAAGGCCACAAGGGAGTGAATCCCGATGAAGTGGTCGCGATGGGTGCGGCGATTCAGGGTGGCGTGCTGGGCGGCGAAGTGAAAGATCTGCTGCTGCTGGACGTGACTCCGCTGTCTTTGTCGATCGAAACTTTGGGCGGGGTGGCTACGCCGATGATCCCGCGCAACACGACGATTCCTACCAAGAAGACGGAGACGTTCTCGACCGCGGCGGATAATCAGACGTCGGTTGAGGTGCACGTGCTGCAGGGTGAGCGTCCGATGGCGGCGCAGAACCGGACTCTGGGCAAGTTCCATCTGACCGGGATTCCGACGGCTCCGCGCGGCGTGCCGCAGATTGAGGTGACGTTCGACATTGACGCCAACGGCATCCTGAACGTGACCGCGAAAGATACGGCCACGGGCAAGGACCAGAAGATTACGATTACGTCGTCTTCGGGTCTGTCGAAGGAAGAGGTCGAGCGCATGGCGAAGGAAGCCGACGCGCATGCGGCCGAGGACAAGGCGCAGCGCGACTCGATCGAAGCCAAGAACCAGCTCGACAGCATGGTCTACAACGTCGAGAAGATGCTGCGCGAGAACGGCGACAAGATCTCCGGCTCGGAGCGTGGAGACGTTGAGAACGCCGTCGCCGACGCCAAGAAGGCGCTGGAGTCGAACGACAAGGCGCAGATGGATAAGGCCCGCGAGAACCTGACCAAGGCTTCGCACAAGCTGGCCGAGGAAATGTATAAGGCAGCGCAGGCGAAGGCTCCGGGGGCGGGAGCTGGGCCGAGCGGCTCTCCGACGGATGGGGCCGGTGCGGCTTCGGGCGCGGACGGCAGCGGTCAGAAGAAAGATGAAGGCGTGATCGACGCTGAGTACGTGGACGTGGAAGACAAGAAGTAAGCTTCTGAGACCTGTCATCCGAGCGGAGTGGGTGCTTCGCGAGGCGGAGCACCCACGGAGTCGAAGGATCCCTATCCCACTTAAGGGTACGTCATCGAGCGAGGGTAGGGATCCTTCGACTGCATTGCCGCCCGCTTCGCGGGCGGCAATTTCGCTCAGGATGGCAACGTCATGAATCGAGATGGCAACGACCTCCAAAAAGGACTATTACGAAATTCTGGGCGTGAAGAAGTCCGCTTCGTCGGACGAGATTCGCAAGGCGTTTCGCAAGCTGGCGCGCAAGTACCACCCGGACGTTAATCCTGGGGACAAGTCGGCGGAGGAGAAGTTCAAGGCGCTCTCCGAGGCTAACGACGTTCTCAGCGATCCCAAGAAACGCAAGATTTACGACCAAGTCGGGTTTTACTCCGACAACATTGATCCGGCTACGGCGGAAGCCTATTCGCGGGCGGGCGGCGGTGCGGGCGGGTTTCCTGGAGGAGTTCCAGGCGGCGGCGCGGGCCCGGCGGGCGGTCAGGGTGTTCCCTTTGATTTCAGCGGGTTCGATTTCTCGGATCTGGCGGACGGCGCGAGTCGAGGCCGGCGAAGCGGAGGCGGTGGGGGCGGATTCCGCGACATCTTCTCGGGAATCTTCGGCGGGCGCGGTGCGGCGGCGGCTGAGGCTGGACCCGAAGCGGGCGCCGATCTTGAATATCAGGTCAACGTGCCGTTCTGGACGGCCATTCGCGGCGGCGTGATGCGGCTGAACATTTCGCGCCAGGATGTGTGCACGAATTGCCACGGGCAGGGTTACATTGAAGCGCCGGGAAAGTGTCCCGAATGCGACGGGACGGGGCAGATCACGCAGACGGGCGGACGCATGAAGTTCAATGTACCGTGCCCGCGCTGCCATGGGACGGGGAAAAACATTTCCACCTGCCCAGTCTGCCACGGCGAAGGCACGGTCACCCGAACCGAGCCGATCGAAGTCCGCATCAAGGCTGGTACGCGCGATGGGCAGCGCATCCGGCTGGCCGGCAAGGGCAACGCCGGGCCGCACGGCGGCGCCGTCTGGCGACTTGTACGTGATCATCCGCACCGGTGAGCATCCCATCTTCCGGCGCGATGGGGACGACATCTACCTTACCGTCCCGGTCAGCGCCACGGAGGCTGCGCTGGGCGGCAAGATCGAGGTTCCAACCATCGATGGGCGGGCGCTGCTGAAGATTCCTCCGGGGACGCAGTCGGGACAGAAGCTGCGCCTTCGCGAGAAGGGCGTTCCCTCGGCCACCAAGGACGGAGTGCGCGGCGATGAGATCGTCGAAATCACGGTGAGCGTGCCCATGCCTCGGGACGAGCGCACCAAGGAATTGCTGCGGGAACTGGCCAAGCTGAACCCGGAAGATCCGCGGGAAGAACTTTGGAAAAAAGTCTAGGGTTCCAGATCGGAGCCAACTTCAAAATCTCTAACACCGAGGACACAGGGGATCACAGGGTAACTCTCCCGCAAGTGTCGGGGACGATCGTGTCTTCGGCCATGCAGGTTCACGCTGTGCTCGGGCCCGGGTTGCTCGAGAGCGCTTACCAAGCTTGTTCTTACTCATGAACTGAGAAAGCGCCGACTCGAAGTGGCTAGTCAGGTCGGATTGCCGGTATGGAGCGACCGTTTCTGGCCGTTCTTGCCCCTGGCTGGCTGTGGCGGCAGGGTTGGTCGCTGCGGCGCAAAGGACGTGGTTTCTTGCTGGCCCAGGTGCATCGGGGTCGGTTACGTCCGTACCTGCACTCCGCGACAAAAATCTTCAAGAATTTTCTTGCATCTGTGGAAAATTCCCGTAATCTCTACTCTGCGAACTAACTCCAGCGCGATTTCTGGAATCTAACCAAACCAGAAAGCTCGATCACGACCGGCCCGTTGCGGAGCTGCTGAGAGTGAGTCGTTTGAGGAGGAAGACATCGAAATTGGCAACAGCTAGCGCCCCGCGTCAACAAACCGAAAACCCCCAACCTCTCGTCGTCCCCAACCGGAAAAAATTTGTCCGGCTCACGCTGTGGCCTCTGGTGGCCGCCACCTTCTTTATGGTGTCGGGCGGAACCTATGGCACGGAGGAAATTGTTCATGGCGCCGGGTATGGACGCGCCATCCTGCTTCTGCTGCTCACGCCACTGCTCTGGAGCCTGCCAACAGCCTTCATGATCGGCGAGCTTTCAAGCGCCCTGCCTTATGAAGGCGGCTACTACGCCTGGGTACGTCGCGCCCTGGGCAACTTTTGGGGATTTCAGGAAGCCTGGCTCTCGCTGGTCGCCTCCATCTTCGATATGGCGATTTATCCCACGCTGTTCGTGGCCTACCTGACCCGCATGTTCCCCTGGTTTCAGCAGGGCTATCGCGGCCTGGCGGTGGGGCTAGCGGTGGTGATTGCCTGCGCGATCCTCAATATTGCTGGCGTGAAAGTCGTCTCGCTCACATCCCTGTGGTTGTTTTTCGCGCTGTCGGCGCCATTCGTAGCGATCGTGGTGCTCGCGCCGTTCAAGATGGGAGCACTGGCGAACGCTGTGACCAAGCCGACCACGTCGACCGTCGACATTCTCGGGGGGCTTCTCATCTGCATGTGGAACTACATGGGCTGGGACAACGCCTCGACCATCGCCACGGAAGTGGAGCGGCCGCAGCGGACCTATCCGCGAGCCATGCTGGTTGCAGTAGGGATCGTGGCATTGAGCTACATCCTTCCCTTCGCCGCCATGTGGATGACCGGACTGGCTCCCTCGGCATGGGAAACCGGGTCCTGGGCCGACATCGCGGGTCTGCTGGGTGGACCGCTGCTGCGCGTCGGCGTGGTACTGGGAGGAATGATCAGCGCATTCGGGATGTTCAACGCGCTGGTGATGAGCTACTCCCGCCTGCCTCTAGCCATGGCTGAGGACGGCATGCTGCCCCGTATCTTTGGCAAACTGCATCCGCGATCGCGGGCACCGTGGGTGGCAATCACGGTCTGTGCGGTCTTCTGGGCTCCATGCCTGCTACTCGGCTTTGCCCGGCTGGTAACGATCGACATTCTTCTCTACGGTTTTAGCCTGATGCTGGAATTTATGGCGCTGGCTGTATTGCGCTTTCGCGAGCCGGATTTGCCACGGCCCTTCCGCGTTCCCGGCGGATGGTTCGGCGCGGTTGCGATCGGCATCCCACCCATGCTTTTGCTGGGCTTTTCCGTCATCCGCAGCGAGCACGAGCAGGTGTGGAACATGAGTTCGTTCGCCTTTGGCATGATTCTGATAGCGGCGGGCTTTGTGGCGTACGCTGTCAATCATTTGTTGAAGCCGCAGGGATGGGCTCCGGCCAAACCGAAGACCGAACCAGCGCGGTAGGAAGTTCGTCGGCCATGGATTTGCCCGGGTAACCACGGATATGGCTTTCCTGATCCGTGGGAATCTGTCGCGATCCGTGGCCGTGTTGTTTTTGTTGTAAATTGGTGGCGGCGAGAGTTCTGATCCGAGAATCCGATGAAGCGTAAGTCCAAGGGCGCATACATGATCTCGGCCGTGGCCGAGATGTATGGCATCCATCCTCAGACGTTGCGCCTTTATGAGCGCGAGGGCCTGCTCAAGCCGTCGCGCACCGAGGGCAATACGCGTCTTTACACGGACGAAGACTTGCAGCGTCTGGAGTTCATCCTGTCGCTGGCGCGCGATCTGGGCGTGAACATCAGCGGCATGGCGATCATCCTGCAAATGCGGGAGCGCATGGAAGAAATGCAGCGCCAGATCCAGGAGTTCGTGCAGTATATCCAGCAGGAAGTGCTCACCCGCGCGAATGCGGCCGCCGATCCATCGAAGGGCGCAATCGTGCCGGTGCGCCGGCCGATGGTGGTGCCGGCGGTGCCGCCGGGGAAAAAGCGCTAAGGCCTGACATTCAGCATTCAGCATTTCCGACAGCGGATGGTTCATTTGTGTTCCCCAATTCTCTTACTGGCAAGACCGGCTGGAACCAGGAGGCTTGTCCCGTATCCTATGGAGTCCCTCAGCACCCGACGGGGATGAGTGCTGAATGCTGAATGCTGAATGCTGAATGCTGAGTGCCGAATGCTTCCTTTCAAGCTGATCTACAGCGACGGCTACTACCTGCCCATCGGCGAACACGTTTTCCCTGCCGAGAAATACCGCCGCATCCGCGACCGCCTGTTGGCGAGCGGTGTCGCCGAAGCGACGGACTTTCTGGAACCTAAACCGGCTACCGATCAGGACATTCTGCTGGTTCACAGCCAAGAGTACGTGCACAAGCTGAAGACCGGCACGCTAAGCCCGCGCGAGGAGATGGAAATGGAGGTTCCCTACTCTCGCGACCTGGTGGAGGCGTTCTGGCTCGCGGCCGGGGGATCGATCCTGGCGGCGCGGCAGGCTTTGATGGACGGCGTCGGCATCAACATTGGCGGTGGATTTCATCATGCCTTCCCCGACCACGGGGAAGGATTCTGCATGATTCATGATGTGGCGGTTGCCATCCGGCGGTTGCGCCGCGACGGCAAGATTCGCAACGCGATGACCGTCGATTGTGATGTGCACCAGGGCAACGGCACGGCGATGATTTTTGCCGGGGCCCGAACTGCCGGGGAGCCGTTGCCTTCCGCGGGGCCTTCGACGCCGAGTTCGTCTCTGCCGAGTGCAGTGCTTCCAGGCAAGATGCGCGGGGCACACGGCGGAGAGGTTTTCACCATTTCGCTGCACCAGCACAACAACTATCCGCTGTGGAAGCCGCCTTCATCGATTGACGTGGATCTGCCCGATGGCGTCGGAGACGACGACTACCTGGCCTGGCTCGACAACGCGCTGAGTTCCGGGCTGCGGCAGTTCGAGCCGGATCTGCTCTGCTATGTCGCCGGCGCCGATCCCTACCGCGAAGACCAACTGGGCGGGCTTTCGCTGACGATTGAGGGACTGAAGGAGCGAGACGAACTCGTGTTCCGCGTGGCCCGCGCCCGCAACATTGCCGTGATGGTGACGTTCGCGGGCGGCTACGCTCAGAAGGTGGAAGACACGGTGACCATTCACTCGAACACCGTCATCGCGGCGAAGGAAGTGTTTGCCGCGGGACAGTGACCCCTCCAAACGATAGACTCGATGGCATCATCGTCAGCCCCTCGGACCTTTCGCACAAAGAGCTTTACAACGTCTTGCTCAACTCCGTGGTGCTACGACCCATAGCCTGGGTGTCGACGGCTAGCGCGTCGGGGCAGCTCCTAAGCACTTGAACCTACGCATGGCCTTCGGCCGCGATCGCGGGAGAAGCCCCCGGCGGAAACATTAGCAAGATTCGGGAGTCCACTGCGGCATGGATCACCATCGGCAGGAGCAAACTTCCAGTCATCAAATAAAGCCCGGCAAAAACCAGGCCCAGGATGCTCGCGCTTACCGCCCCCTTCCATCCTTGATAGATGTGAGCGAGGCCGAAGACCAACGAAGTCAGCAACACTCGTTCCGGTATGTTCGTCTGCGGCGCGTAGACGCTGAGGTAAAATAAAAGGAATCCGCGGAACCCTAATTCCTCGTTAATCCCCGCGACCGCGCTAACCGCTACCCACCACGACCGTTCGCTGTGGGAGTCGGGAAGCAAGGCTCCCACGTGACCCTGCAACCGTTGCCTGATTTTCTCGGCTTTGGGCCGCAACCGTAAACTGGACCACGCCAGCGCCCCCACCATGACCAATAGCGCGGTCATGGTCCATGCCCACGATCGAGGCGTGCCCAACCCGAGACTAACGGCCGGAATGCCTGCGCTGCGCCAGTAAGCCAGAATCAACCCCGCGCTTATCACCTGCGCCCCGATTGTCTCGCGGTATAACTGCACTCGGGCGTTGGGCACTCCGGCCTCAATTCGCTTCCGGGCTCTCTGGTACCACACATAGTTCAGCCAGGGATCGGCCAGCACAGTATAGGCTACCCATAGGTGAGCGAGAACGGCGGTCATGATGCGTCTCCTTGTTTCAGCACAATGTAAATGTATATTCACATTTACATTATGTCAAGGCTTTCTTGTAAAATCTTTGCTATGCCTAAGACCGCTCTCCCCGCGCATCAGGCTCGCAGCCGCCAGTCCCTGGCGCGCCTGCTGAACGCCGCTGCCGAAGTGCTGAATAAAGATGGACTGGAAGGCGCAACCATCCCTCGCATCGCCGCGCGCGCCGGCCTGTCTCCCGGCACCGTCTACCGCCGCTTTCCTGACAAGGACGCCCTGCTGCGTGAGGTTTGTCTCCGCCTGCTCGAAGAAAATTACCAGGGAACGAAGAAGCTGTTAGCTTCCGAGCAATGGAAGAAGATGTCTCTCGTGGAAATGTCGCGCACGGTGATTGCCATCACTCTGAAGAGCCACCACTCCCACCGCGGCCTGCTGCGCGCGTATCTCCTTTTCTCCCTGCAGCATCCTGATAGCGGATTCATTCGAAAGTGTGAGCAACTCGAGTGGAAAACCTTGCACGACGTCGGCGACCTCCTGCTCAGTCATCGCAGCGAAATTCATCACCCGGACCCAGAGTCCGCGGTAAAGCTCGCCCTGCTGATGGTGGGCATTGCTGCTTCGGGCATATTCATCCTGCCCCAGCATCCCAACGATTACGACCGTTTCCTGCCTGATGTGGAAGGTCAACTCAATCGTGAGTTGCCGAGAATGTTCCTGCGTTATTTGGGAGTTAAAGACCAAGTCTAGGAACTGAGATCACAGATCGAGAATCATGACGCATCGCTTACAGTCGACCGCCAGCAACAACCTGCGCCGCTGTTAGAATGGTGATCTGTCTTATGTTCGAGAATCTTCAGGAAAAACTGCAACGTGCCTTCAAGTCGCTTCGGGGCCAGGCCCGGCTCAGCGAAGAGAACATTGGCGAAGCGCTGCGCGAAATTCGGCTGGCGCTGCTCGAAGCCGACGTCAACTTCAAAGTGGTCAAGGAGTTGATTGACCGCATCCAGGCCAAGGCCGTGGGCCAGGACGTGATGACCGCGCTTTCGCCGGGTGAGCAGGTCATCAAGATCGTGCGCGACGAACTGGTCGAGACTCTGGGCAAGGATACGGCGCGCATAAAGTTCGCATCGCAGCCGCCCACGGTTGTGCTCATGGCGGGACTGCAAGGGTCCGGCAAGACCACCACTTCGGGAAAGCTGGCGAACTGGTTCAAGACGGGCGGGCATCGTCCCCTGCTGGTTTCGGTGGACGTGTACCGTCCTGCGGCGCGCGAGCAGTTGAAAATTGTGGCGCAGGCTGTGAAGGCACAGATTTACGAAGGCGAAGTGGGCGAGGCGAACACAGCGACGGTGGAACGTTTGGTGAAGGAAGCGCGCCGCGAGGCCATCGTTTCCGGCTGCGACGTGCTGATCGTCGACACGGCGGGCCGTCTCCATATCGACGACCAGCTCATGAACGAGATGCAGTCGCTCAAGAAGCTGCTGAATCCATCCGAGATTTTGTTCGTCGCCGACGCTATGACCGGGCAGGACGCGGTGCGCTCCGCCGACGAGTTCCACAAGAAGCTCTCGCTCACCGGCATAATCCTCACCAAGATGGATGGCGACGCCCGCGGCGGCGCGGCGCTTTCTATTCGGCAGGTTACAGGCCAGCCCATCAAGTTCATCGGCGTGGGCGAGAAATACGACGCGCTGGAGCCGTTTCATCCCGACCGCATCGTGTCGCGCATTCTCGGCATGGGCGACATTCTCTCGCTGATCGAGCGCGCCGAATCGCAGATCGACAAGAAAAAAGCGCAGGAGATGGCCAGCAAGGTTCTCAGCGGCGATGGCTTCTCACTCGAGGATTTCCGCGATCAGTTGCGGCAAGTAAAGAAGATGGGATCGATCAAGAGCCTGATTGGCATGATGCCGAGCATCGGCCCATTTTCCGGCTTGCAGAAGGCCGCCGACCACGTGGACGAAAAACAAATCAACCGCGTCGAGGCCATCATCAATTCGATGACCACGCACGAGCGCAATCACCATGAAGTGATCAACGGCAGCCGCCGCAAACGCATCGCCCGCGGCTCCGGCACGAGCGTGCAGGAAGTGAACAACCTGCTCCGCCAATACGCGCAGATGAAGAAAATGTTCAAACAGATGGGCAAGCCCAGCTTCGCACGAAGGATGGCGGGGATGAAGTTGCCTGGGATGTAACTGCCGGTGAAAGCGAGGAGGCGATCTTCGCTTTTGTGTTTCGACCTACATCATCGCCCGCGAAAGCATCGTGCTCTGCCGCGAACGTTACACGGAGCGTCCTGAGCCAGAAGACATCGCCCGCTTCCTGCCGGCCTCGCGCTGAGCCGCAGCGCTTCTCAGCTTTCGGTACACTTGGAATGTCGGACAATCAGTTGCCGCTTGCCCGAGTTCGAAGGATGGGTCGATTCTGATGTTCGAGGCTGGCAAATGACAACTGGCAACTGTTTTTATGAACTATATCTACGGCATCAACGCCGTCACCGAGGCGCTCAAGGCCCGCGGACGCGCCTTTCAGTGGGTTGGCATGGCGAAGGAGCGGCACGACATCCGTCTGCAGCGCATGATCGAAGACTGCCGCCGCCTTGCGGTTCCTGTGCGTTTTCTGACGCGCACAGAACTCGACCGCATGGCCGGCAACGCCACGCACCAGGGGGTGGTAGCTGTCACATCGGCCAAACAATACAGCGATCTCGATGATGTGGTGGAAGCGAAGCGCGGACGGTATTCCTTCGTTATCGTACTCGACGGTGTAGAAGATCCTCACAACCTGGGCGCGGTCTTGCGTACCGCCGACGCTGCCGGAGCCGATGGCGTGGTCATTCCCGAACGTCGCGCTGCGGCAGTTACCGGGACCGTCACGAAAGCCTCTGCGGGAGCGAGCGAACATTTGCCGATTGCGAAGGTAACGAACATCGCCCGCACCGTGGAGGAATTGAAAGAGCGCAACCTTTGGACGGTTGGCCTAGACGAGCGCGCCAAGCAGACTTACGACGCCCTCGACTACAACATGGATTGCGCGCTGGTTCTGGGCGCAGAAGGCAAAGGCCTGCACGACCTGGTCAAGAGAAAGTGTGACTTTCTGGTTTCGATTCCGATGCTGGGAAAAGTGCCTTCGCTGAACGTGTCGGTCGCGGGAGCGGTCGTGATGTATGAAATCGTGCGGCAGCGACGCGCGCAAAGCCGTCTGCTCAACCAAGAGGCCTCCTCGGGTGCGAAATGAAGTTGCGTCGCATGCGACCGGTTTTCCTGTTCGCTGTTTGCGCATCTGCAGTGAATGCCTTTTCTCTCGATCGCGAAGCGTTTACTTTCACAAAATACGACCTGCATGTCCGCGTAGAACCCGGACAGCAGCGGCTGGGAGTCCGGGGCAAGATCACTCTCAGGAACGACTCGCAGACGCCACAGAAGATCGCCGTGCTGCAGATTTCTTCCTCGTTGGACTGGCGATCGATCAAGGCCGGCGACAAGCAGTTGCAGTTGGTCTCGCAACCCTACACCTCTGACATCGATCACACCGGAGCGCTTTCAGAAGCCATTGTCACCTTGCCGGAAGCAGTCGCGCCCAAGGGCACGCTCGATCTAGACATCGCCTACGAGGGTGTGATCGTGCTCGACGCGACGCGGCTCACCCGCATCGACGCTCCCGAGGCGACGGCCCACAGCAGCGACTGGGACCAGATCAGCGCGAAATTCACAGCCGTCCGCGGAGTGGGATATGTGGCTTGGTATCCGATAGCGACCGAGGCGGCGGATCTTTCGGAAGGGCAGAACTTGTTCGACGTTCTAGGCCGATGGAAGGCGCGTGAAGCTGGATCCAGCGTGAAGGTCAGCTTTGACGATCCTGTTCTGCCGGACGACACGAACACGCCCGTCACCCTGTGTGGCGGGAGCGAAATACAAGGTGTGACGCGCGGTGGCAGTCCTAAGTATCCGTGGGCTGATTGTGACTATCCAGTTCTTGGCCTTTCCGTGCCCGCGTTCGTGATTGCCGCCTATTCGGTCGCAGATCGGCCGGCAATCACGGTGTTCAGTCTTCCTGAGCACGCAGTCGCGGCTGAAACCTATGCTGATGCTGCGGAAAAGGACGTTTCGCTTATCACCGAATGGTTTGGAGCGCCGCGCCTGAAGGTGACAACGGCCGATTTGGCCGATCCGAATGCGACCCCGTTTGAAAGTGGCCCGTTGTTGTTGACGCCGCTAACCAGCATCGATCCTAAGCTGGCAGGCCTTGCAGCCGCTCACCAACTCACGCATGCCGCCTTGTCTTCGCCGCGCCCCTGGATCAACGAGGGTCTCGCTCACTTCGCCCAGGCACTCTATCTGGAACATCAGAGTGGACGCCAGGCTGCGCTGGATTACATGGGATTGCACCGCTCCGCGCTGAGTGCGGCTGAAAAAGAAAAGCAAACAACCGTACCCAGATCAGAAGATGAGGTGAACCATTCTTTAGTGAACACAGCCGACGAGGAGCTTTATCGCAGCAAAGCGATGTGTGTGTGGTGGATGTTGCGCGACCTGGTCGGCGATCAGGCGCTGAAGAAGGCTCTCGCATCCTACCATCCGGAGCAGGACAAGGAACCCTCCTACATGCAGCGATTGATCCAGGCGCAGACGCAGCGCGATCTGGAGTGGTTTTTCGACGACTGGGTCTATCGCGACCGCGGCCTGCCTGACTTTAAGGTGGAATCCACGTTCACGCGCAAGACGTTGCCTGCGGGTTACATGCTTACGATCACAGTCGACAACGTGGGCGCGGCAGGAGCGGAGGTTCCACTTGCGGTGAAGTTTGCCGGCGGAGAGATCACCAAACGGCTGGTTGTGCGCGGCAAGAGCAATGGCGTGATTCGAGTGGAGGTTCCGAAACCACCGGAGGAGATTGTGGTCAACGACGGCAGCGTGCCCGAGAGCGACACGACGAACAACGTGTTTAAGATCGAGGGCGATGCTGCGAAGTGATTGTCAATCAGAGATTTTGGGTCACTCGCGCGTACGAGGCGGCTGGATGAACCGGGTTAGATAAGCCGGAACATCATGGTGACCAGCGCAAACACCTTGGCAGCGCGCGGCCCATTATTCTTCAGGTCTCCTGCCAAGGAAGCGAGCAACTGAGACGCACCAACCTATCCAGCTTGCTGGCGGCTGCGCCGGAATCAATTGACTTCGCCGCCACGGGGATTGCATCTGCCAGGTGATCGGTGCGTCCAGCCGCCACCAGCGCGGCCGCAGAGTTCAGCAACACCACATCGCGGCGTGGGGATTTCTTTCCGCTTAGAACCTCGCGAATGATGGCTGCATTTTCGGCCGCATCTCCGCCAGAAATATCGGCAAGCGTGGCCCGCTTCATGCCGAACTCTTCGGGATCAACCTCGTATGTCCGCACCGACCCCTCGCGAGCTTCGGCCACGCGGGTCGATCCGGTGATGGTGATCTCGTCGAGTCCGTCGAGACCATGCACCACGAGCGCGCGATGCAGGCCCAACATACTGAGGGCCTCGGCGAGCTTTTCGACCATGTCAAGCGCGTACACACCCACGACTTGTCCCGAAGCGCGTGCTGGATTGGTAAGCGGGCCAAGCAGGTTGAACATGGTGCGCAGGCGCAGCTCCCGCCGCACCTTCTGCACTTGCTTCATGGAGGAATGCAGATCGGGCGCGTACAGAAAACAGATTCCGACTTCGCGTAAGCATTGCGCCGCATGTTCCGGAGACAGCTGGATGTTCACGCCCAGGGCCTCCATCACGTCGGCCGAGCCGCATTTCGAGCTGATGCTGCGGTTCCCGTGCTTGGCTACGCCTACGCCGACTCCCGCAGTCACGAAGGCTGTGGCCGTTGAAATGTTGAAGGTGCCGCTGGCATCGCCACCGGTGCCGCTGGTGTCGACCAGCGATGATTCGCTCAGCGCGTCGCGTCCCGTGCCGCTCAAGTCGAGCGCGCTGGATGCGAAGGCGCCGGCTCGGGCGGACGCAATAGGCAAGGGCGTTGCCGCAGCGCGGATGGCTTCGGCGAAGCCGACGATCTCTTCGACGGTTTCGCCTTTCATGCGCAAGGTCACGAGCAGTGCCGCGATCTGCGCGTCGGTGCAGTTTCCCGTGAGCACTTCGGCCATCACTTCACGCGCTTCCGCGCGCGCCAGTGACTGGTGATTGGCGAGGCGATGGAGGGCGTCGAGGATCATGGCTGCGCCCTAGCGTAGCATCTTTGTGGTCCCGTCCTGGAATGGTCGGAACCCGACAAAGAATAATCACGCTTGGACGTTTGCCCTAATCCGTTTCCCTTCTATAAAATTAGAGGTTTGCTGCCCCCAGTCGATAGCCGCAAGCAGGTTCCTTCCGATTCTTAGCTGACGAGCGTCCTTATGAAAATCCATGAGTACCAGGCAAAAGGGATTCTTAAGAAATATGGCGTGACGGTGCCGCAGGGGACGATGGCGACCTCGCGCGAAGAAGCTGAGGCTGCGGCCAGAGAACTGCTAGCTCGGGGGCGACCGCAGTTGTGGTCAAGGCTCAAATTCATGCGGGCGGGCGCGGCAAGGGGGGAGGCGTAAAGATCGCCAAGTCTGTCAGTGAGGCGGGAGATCTCGCCGAGAAGATGCTGGGCATGAGGTTGGTCACGCATCAGACTGGCCCCGAAGGGCGCACCGTGCGGCGGTTGCTGATCGAAGAAACTCTGCCTATCGAAAAAGAGTTGTACCTCGGGATTCTGGTCGACCGCGCGGAAGGCAAGCCGGTGTTTATGGCGTCGGCCGCGGGCGGAATGGAGATCGAGCAGGTCGCCGCGGAGAATCCTGATGCTATTCTGAAGCAGCATATCGATCCCGGCATGGGCCTGGAGGCGTTTCAGGCGCGCAAGACGGCCTTCAAGCTGGGACTGAACGCCAAGCAGATCAATCCCGCGGTGCAATTTCTCTCGAACCTCTACAAGGCGTTTCTCGATACGGATGCTTCGCTAGTCGAGATCAACCCATTTATTACAACCACCGATGGCCGACTCTTTGCGCTCGATGCCAAGCTGACCTTCGACGACAATGCGCTGTTCCGGCATCCCGATATCCGCGAACTGCGCGACATCACGGAGGAAGATCCGCTTGAGGTTGAGGCCTCGAAGTACAGCCTGAACTACATCAAGCTCGACGGCAGTGTGGGCTGCATGGTGAATGGCGCGGGGCTGGCCATGGCCACGATGGACATCATCAAATACGCCGGCGGCCTGCCCGCGAACTTTCTCGATGTGGGCGGCGGCGCTAATGCCGAGCAGGTGGCGCATGCCTTCGAAATCCTGCTCAGCGACAAGAACGTGAAAGCGGTGCTGATCAATATTTTTGGCGGCATCCTGCGTGTTGATACGCTCGCGACCGGAGTGGTGGAAGCCGCAAAGAAAACCAACATCAAACTCCCCGTGGTGCTGCGGCTGGAAGGCACCAACGTGGATGAAGGCAAGAAGATCCTGATGGAATCCGGGTTCAACTTCGTGGTGGCCGACACCATGAAGGATGCTGCCGATAAAGTGGTGGCTGCGGCGAGGGCAGTGTAAGGAAGCGAGCCAAAGGCCCGATCATTGCATCGCAAAGGGCGCGACTCTTCAGCGCTTTGCTTGCTCGGGACAGGCTGCTTCGCGCGGCTCGCACACGTGCTTCGCGGCGCAAAGAATGCTTGCTCAGGATGACAACGTTAGTAGTAGACGCAGCGAGGAATCATTTTTATGGCAATCTTAGTTAATAAGAAAACGCGGTTGGTGGTGCAGGGCCTGACCGGACGCGAAGGCACCTTCCATGCTAAGGCCTGCGCGGCTTATGGAACGCAAGTCGTCGGCGGAGTGACGCCGGGCAAGGGCGGTACGACACACGAAGGCTGGCCCATTTTCAATACTATGCAGGAAGCGGTGGAGAAGACCGGCGCCGACGCGACTATTATTTTTGTTCCGCCGCCGTTCGCGGCCGATGCCATCATGGAGGCTGCCGACGCCGAACTCGACCTCATCGTCTGCATCACCGAAGGCATCCCTACGCTCGACATGGTCAAGGCCTGGGAGTTTCTGCAGGACCGGCGCTCGCGGCTGATTGGACCAAACTGCCCTGGCATTATCTCGCCCGGCAAGTGCAAGATGGGAATTATGCCGGGGTCGATTCACAAAGAGGGCTCGATTGGCATTGTGTCGCGCTCGGGCACGCTGACTTATGAAGCAGTGCATCAGCTCACGCAGCGCGGCATTGGACAGTCCACCGCCATTGGGATCGGCGGCGATCCGATTATCGGAACTAACTTCCTGAATGTGCTTGACCTGTTTAATCGCGATCCTGAGACCGAAGCCGTGATCATGATTGGCGAGATTGGCGGCGACGCCGAGGAGACCGCGGCGGAATTTGTGAAGACTCACATGAAGAAGCCGGTGGTGGGCTTCATCGCCGGCCAGACCGCACCTGCGGGACGCCGCATGGGCCATGCTGGAGCCATTATTTCCGGCGGTAAGGGAACAGCGGCGGAGAAGATCAAGGCCATGGAAGCGGCCGGCATTCGAGTGGCGAAATCTCCGGCGGCCATCGGGGAAACGCTGGTGGCGGCGCTGGGAGTTAAAGTCTAGAACCGAGTAGCGAGTACCTAGTACCGAGAGAGAACAAAGCAACTACCAAGGACTAACGACTAACGACCAACTATGAAGACCTTGCAACGCACTCTTACCATCGTAAAACCCGACGCCGTCGCCAAGAACGCGGTCGGCGACATCATTGAACAATTCGAGAAGAACGGCTTCCACATTCTCGCCATGAAGATGCTGGAAATCTCCAAGTATCAGGCGGAGCAGTTTTATGCCGTACATGCGAGCCGGCCATTCTATAACTCGCTCACCGATTTCATGTCGAGCGGACCGATCGTCGCTCTGGCTCTGGAGAAAGAAGACGCCATTGCCGACCTGCGCAAGCTCATGGGCGCCACCAACCCGGCCAAGGCCGAGGAAGGCACCATCCGCAAGAAGTGGGCTTCGAGCATTGAGCACAACGCCATTCACGGCTCCGATGCCGAGGATACGGCGCGCTTCGAATTGAGTTTCTTTTTCGCGGGATACGAGCTGGCGAAGTAGGCCGGCAACCGTTTTCGCCGAGGAGCCTCCGCAGGGTGACGGCCTGAGGCGGCCTGCGGTTAGAGAAGGCGCGCGATGCCGGAAGAGATTCAGATCTCGGTTGCCCCTGAGTCTGAACCGGAGTGGTGTGCGCAACTCATGGCGAGCACTGATCCTTGGCTAGCCTACAAGTTTTCGGTAGAAACGTGCACTGGGATATTGCGTTGGCCCGGGAGCGCATTATTCGTTGCCAGAATCCATGAACCGGTGGGGCTTTGCGTTGGTTCATCCCAAGGGTTTCCTGGGATGTCCGTACATCGCCGTGATCGCAGTTCCACCCGGTCTGCCTAGCCGGGAATTGGGGCGTACCTTTTGGAGTTTGCCGAGGCACATTTCTCCGGCAGCCGCCGTGTCTATGCGTGCGTCTCTTCTTTCAACACGCGGGCAATCGCGGTTTTACGAATCGTACGGCTATGCAAGAGCTGGTGAATGCCGAATTTCATCACAGATGGCTTTTCCGAACTCTAATGGAGAAACGGCTCTCATAGTATCGATTAACCGAGGAACACCGATGCCAATGTTTCCAATCACGATGCTGCAGGAGCGCACTGGCCGAGCAGAAATGCAAGATCGCGAAACGCATCACGGATGCGCTTGTCGAAGAAGCCGGGGCGCGACGCGAGGGCATCGTCGTCGCTTTCCACGAAGTTTCGAAGGAGAGCTACGCATCGGGCGGCGAGTTTGAGGATTGACCAGGTAAAGTGATCGGCGCTAGGCGAAAGTAAACGGCGCGGCTGACGCAACTATCTTCCTGGTAAGACACGGGCAGGAGTGCCCGCGCCACACCCGTTATCCAATCGCTTCGTAGAGGTGACCTTCCACGCGATCCGCTACCTTGGGCAACTCTTTGCGGGCGTGCTGCAGGAAGTGAGGTGACGTGCGGTGGGCCTCGAGCGCGGCATCGTCCTTGTACTGCTCGTAGATGAAGAAGCGCCGCGGCTCGGTCTTGTGCCGGTGGACCTGATACATGAGGCAGCCGGGCTCCTTGCGGGATTCTTCCGTCAGCTTCGCAAAAATTGCGGGGACATCGGCGTCGTGCCCTGCTTTCGCCATCCACGTCACTGCCAAAACCACCATCATCGTGCGCTCCTTACTTTATTTTAGTAAGTAGTCTTAGTGAATGACCAATCGGAAGTCAAGACTAGACTCACCGGGCTGAGGCTGTTTTCATCTCCCTCGCAAATTCGTCCATGAAGATTACTTGATCCCGGTCCGGACCAGTTGAGACCATGCCGACCTTCGTTCCTGTTTCCTTCTCCACGAAACTCATGTAATCGCGAGCCGCCTTGGGCAACTGTTCGAACCCGGTGATGCCTTGTGTTGAAGTCCGCCACCCCGGCAGCTTCTGGTAAACGCATTCGATCTTTTCGTAGCCGCTGGCTTGCGCTGGAACTTCCACCGTTTTCTTGCCGTCGATCTTGTAGCCCACGCAGACCGGAATCTCGGCCAGTTCATCGAGCACATCCAGCTTGGTCACCACCAGCCAGGAGACTCCGTTAATCATGCCAGCGTAGCGTAACAGTGGCAAGTCGAGCCAACCCGTGCGCCGCGGACGTCCCGTAACCGCCCCGAACTCGTTGCCGCGCTGGCGCAACTGCTGGCCGGCATCGCCCTTCTCCTCGCTGGGGAACGGACCTTCGCCGACGCGCGTGCAGTACGCCTTGGTAAGCCCGATGACCGAGTCGATCGCATTAGGGGCGACCCCTGTGCCAGTCGCCGCGCCTCCTGAGGTTGCGCTGGAAGAAGTCACGAAGGGATAGGTTCCGTGATCGATGTCGAGCATGGTGCCCTGGGCGCCTTCGAACAGGATGGACTCACCGGCAGCCAGCGCCTGGTTCAGCAGAACTGCCGTGTCGCAGACAAAGGGTGCGATTTTCTCGGCAGCCGCGGCGTATTCCGTGTACATTTTGTCGGCATCGAGCGGTTCGGAATTGAACAGCGCGTGCGCGATCATGTTCTTCTCGCGCACCGCGTTTTCGATGTGTTTCTTCAGCAGTTGCAGATCGAGCAGATCCGCGACGCGAAGGCCGCGGCGGCCCATCTTGTCTTCGTAGGCCGGGCCGATTCCGCGCGAGGTGGTACCAATCTTCACTCGTCCCGGGGCGTTTTCCGCCGCCAATTCGATCATGCGATGGTAGGGTAGAATCACCTGGGCGCGGTTCGAGACAAAAAGATTTCCGTCGACCCTCACACCTGCCTCGCGCAGCCCGCCCACTTCCTTCAGAAAAGCCACGGGATCCAGAACCACGCCGTTGCCGATCACGCTGCGGCAAGCCGCCCGCAAGACTCCGCAGGGAACCAGTTGCAGCACGAACTTCTTACCGTTGATGATGACGGTGTGGCCGGCATTATGGCCGCCGGCATAGCGAGCTATAACCGAGAAACTCTCCGATAGAACGTCGACAATCTTGCCTTTGCCCTCGTCGCCCCACTGGGCGCCGACAATGACGGTGGTCTTGCCTCGTTTCAAAGCCAACTCCGTATCAGGGGTTCGCGGACGCATAGCTGCGCCGCGCGTATGTATGAACACCGGGGGTCGCACACTCCTTGCCCGCGGCAAATACTGAAAGGCTTATGGGATGAAAGCGGAGAAGATGTGTACCAAGTATCTTATCGCGCCCGTGCGGCGGATAGCAACGCGTGGCCGTTGGCCTCGTTGGCCTTTTGAAACAAGACACTTTCAAACTACACTAGGCAGCGCCATGAGCATCAAGGTTGGATATTCGACCCCTCTGCTGCACGTGGCGGAGATCGAGAGATCGATCCGCTTCTATGAGCTGCTGGGATTCACCCCATCGACACTGATCGCTGCGTTCCCATAGCATGGGCGCGCCTGCACTGCGAGGATGGGTCCGCGGTGATGTTCCTGAGGGCGGAGCATCCGGTGGATTCATCTTCCCAGGCTGTGATGCTGTGCATGCACACGCCTGACTTGACTGGCCTCGGCGAGCGTCTGTTGGCCGGCGGAGTTAAGGCACCGCCGATAAACCATCCCGAATATATGTCCAGCCGTAAAATTAACATCGCCGAAGCCGATGGCTACAAGAATAGAGATTTGCCGTTGGGGACGAACGGAGCAAGAAGCGTGGGAGAAACGGCTTAGCGCGAAGACATAATCGGGGCGGGGCGGGAGCACACTGGTCTCCGGTAAGATAGACGTAAGAGAATCGTCTAGATGAGGAGGCCATTGTGAAAAAGGTGTTTCACTTCGAGGCTCCGCGCGAGAGTTATCATTGCGACGCGGCCATCCTTTGGTGCTTCGATCACCGATTCGACCTGGGGTTTCGCAAGTTCCTCAAGCGCATCGGCGTGGCGAATTCCGACCCCATCAAAGTTGCCGGCGGCGCCAAGTGCCTGGCTTCGCCGGAGCACAAGGCCGAACGTGAGTTTGTCCTCGAGCAGATTCGCAAGTCCATGCGCCTGCACGGCACAAGCCGAGTAATCCTGATGGTGCACTCCGACTGCGGCGCCTACGGAGGCCTTGCCGGCGGCTTCGGTGGCGATGCCCAAGCCGAAGCCGCGCATCACCAGCGCGAACTGGCTCGTGCCGCTGCCCATCTGTTAGAAACAATTCCCGGAATCGAAGTGCAGGGTTACTTCGTCGATTTTGAAGGTATCTGGGACGCCGAAGTCGCAACCGTACAACCTCTGGAACAGCGGCCCGTCGCATGATGCCTGGACCTTGAATCAAACATCGCAACTCATGCCCAAGTTCGAAAAACACATCTTCGTATGCGGCAATCAACGCCCTCCGGGAAATCCGCGGGGATGCTGCGATCCCACCGGCCAGGCGAAACTGCAGAAACTATTCAAGCAGAAACTGGCGGAACGCGGCCTAAAAGGCAAAGTGCGCGCCAACCAGTCTGGCTGTCTCGATCAATGCGAACACGGCCCGAATCTCGTGGTCTATCCCGATGCCGTATGGTACGCACACGTCACCGAGGCCGACGTCGATGAGATCATCGAGTCTCACATCATCGGCGGCAAGCCAGTCGAGCGCCTGATGCTGGCCGATGGCTGCCTGAATACAGCCACGTGTGAACATCGGAAGATCAGTGGTCAGTGATCAGTGGCCAGGGGTTAGCAAAATCAAGAGGAGAGTGCTGCTGGAAGAAGGCCGTGTCCGTGGCTGGCCACTGATCACTGGCCACCGACCACTGTTTCTATGGTAGGCGCGGCAGGAATCGAACCTGCAGCCACCGGATTGGAAATCCTCCGCGCCTACTCCCTTAGCCCCTATCCATCAGTGTTTGCAGCACCTTGCATTTTTCTGGAGGTGCATTCGGAGTCGTTCGGTTGCGACCTGTCGCTGGGCATCGGGCAGAGTTCGGGCAGGATTTCGGCTCCGTACACTCCTTGAGTTGCCTGACTCAGAACCGGGGTCGATGCATTATATCGCGATGTTACGCCTAGATCCTCTTGAGCGACCGCCATGTCCATCGCTTTCATTGACTTGGCCGTTTCACGGACGTACGATTCTGCTCCAGTGATCGGCCAAACCATCTCGCATTATCGCATCGTCGAGAAGCTCGGCGGTGGCGGGATGGGAGTGGTCTACAAGGCTGAGGACGTGAAGCTGGGCCGGTTTGTCGCCCTCAAGTTCCTTCCGGACGACGTAGCCAAAGACCGGCAAGCGCTCAGCCGCTTTGAGCGTGAAGCTAAAGCTGCTTCCGCACTGAACCATCCCAATATCTGTACGATCTACGAAATCGACGACCAGCACGGCAAACCGTTCATCGCCATGGAGTTTTTGGACGGCATGACGCTGAAGCACCGCATTGCGGGGCGGCCGATGGAAACCGATTTGATTTTGTCCCTGGCCATCGAGATCGCCGCTGCCCTGAATGCCGCGCACGTCAAGGGCGTCCTTCACCGCGACATCAAACCGGCGAATATTTTCGTCACTAAGAGCGGGCACGCCAAGATTCTCGATTTCGGGCTGGCGAAGCTCGCCACTGTCGCTGAAGGCGCCGGTGTTCCCGCCGCGCCAACTGTAACAGCGGAAGAACTGCTGACCAGCCCTGGCACCGCAGTAGGCACGGTCGCCTATATGTCGCCGGAACAAGTACGAGGCAAGGAACTGGATGCCCGGACGGACCTGTTCTCGTTCGGCGTCGTGTTGTATGAGATGGCCACAGGCACGCTGCCATTTCGCGGACATACTTCCGGCGTCATCTTCGACGCCATCCTCAATCGAGAGCCCGTCGGACCGGTGCGCCTGAATCCGGATCTGCCCGCTAAGCTGGAAGAAATTATCAATCGGGCGATCGAGAAAGACCGCAATCTGCGCTACCAGCACGCCTCCGACCTCGGGGCGGAATTACAGAGGTTGAAGCGCGACAGCAAGTCGGGCCGCTGGCCTCTATCGCCTCGCGGACAAGAGGAAAAGGCAAGGCGAGAATCCCAGGCTGTAACGCCGCCGGTGGCGCCGGCACTCTCGAATCGAAAAGGCTACTACTATGCTGCCGCTGCAGTGATTGTGGTGGCAACTCTGATAGGAGGATCTTTTCTATTTCGCTCTTCCCGGAACAGCCCCCCGGCCAGCAAGGATTGGGAGCAGCTCACCTTCTTCACCGACTCCGCGGTTTATCCTGCGCTCTCCCCGGACGGGCGGATGCTCGCCTTCATCAGGGGAAGTAAATCATTCTTCGGCCCCGGACAAATTTACGTCAAGTTCCTGCCCGACGGCCAGCCCGTTCAGCTCACGCACGACTCTCTGTGGAAGTTAAGCCCGGTTTTCTCTCCGGATGGTTCACGAATTGCATACGGCTCGGCCATACCTTTTAACACGTGGGAAGTGCCAGTTCTCGGTGGCGAGCCCCACATTCTGCTGCCCAACGCGTCGTCCTTGACATGGATCGAAGGGGGGAGGCGGCTGCTCTTTTCCGAGATCACTGAAGGATTGCACATGGTGGTTGTGACCACCGACGAAAGCCGAGGGCAGAGGCGTGAAGTTTACGCGCCTTCCGGCGACCGCGGCATGGCCCATCATTCCTATCTTTCACCTGACCGGCGATGGGTACTGGTGGTTGAGATGGACAGTCGTGGCGACCTTGTGCCTTGCCGAGTTGCTCCTTTCGAGGGCAGTGGTGACGTGCGAGTCGTCGGTCCCCCCAGCCGTGCTTGTATTTCGGGTGCTTGGTCTCCTGACGGCAAATGGGTGTACCTCAATGCCAGGGAGGGTGACAAATTCCATATCTGGCGCCAGCGTTTTCCGAACGGAGAGCCCGAGCCGGTAACTTCCGGCCCAACTTCGCAAGAAGGCCTAGAGGTGGCCGCCGACGGCAAATCGCTCATTACGTCCGTGGGATCGGAAGATAGCACGGTTTGGCTCCACGACAAGGAAGGCGACCACCAGATTTCCTCGGAGGGGAATGCGGTGGCGCCTTCTTTTTCTGGGGGTGGGAATAGCCTCTATTACTTGATGGCCAACGGCCAAACACCGGGCTACGAACTCTGGGTCAAGGATCTGACCGGCGGAAGAGTGGAGATGGTGCTGCCGGGTTATTCCATGGGAGGGTATTCAGTTTCTCGGGATGGAAAGGAAGTCGCATTCACGATGAACGACCAGAGCGGCCACTCCAGCCTGTGGGTTGCGCCAACCAACCGTCGCTCTTCGCCGACGCGCATCTCCTCTTCCGAGATCGAAGATTCTCCGCATTTTCTGCCCGATGGCGATCTGGTTTTTCGAGCGATCGAGGGTGGATCGAATTTTCTCTATCGCATGAAAGCCGATGGAACCAGCCGCCGCAAAATATCCGCTCAGCGGGTTTTCGATATTTTGGCGGTATCGCCGGACGGCCGTTGGGTGGTTGCCATCTCGCCAACCCCCGGTGAAGAGTCCACAGCTGCGGCCACTGCGTTTGCGGTGGACGGCGGCGGCGTTGTTCCGCTCTGTGTGGGCTTCTGCCACCTTACCTGGAACACAGCTGGGACCCTCTCGTACATAGACTTTCCATCCCTGCACGAGGGCAGTTATGCGCTACCCGTGGCGCATGACACGGGGCTTCCGAAGCTGCCGCCGTCCGGAATCGCACGGTTGGAGGATTTGACGAACGCGAAGGCGGCTCCCGTAATCCCCCAGGCCGTAGAGTCGGCCGTCAGCCTATCCGTTTACGCCTACACTCGCCGGAACATCCGCCGCAACCTCTATCGCATACCGCTGCCGTAACTGAGCATTCCTGTCCGAACTCGTCCGCCTCAGACTGGTACAGCCCACGCGCTGCAGGAGCAACATTGGAAGAGTCCGCACTGTCGGGTTCTCTTGCGCTGGGCAACGGCGCCGACCTCTGCGTTCCCATCGTGAAAGAAGTGAAGGCGAAGTACGCGAAGCTGCAGTGGCGGGCAGTGGCGGGGAAATCTTGCCTAGTCGAATACTGTTCGGTGATAGCTGTTGAAAACAGGTGTTGAACTATGACCTCGAGGCCGATGAATTTCTACGTCGCTTCCTGCTGCATGTCTTGCCCGCCACTTTCGTGCGCATTCGCTACTTCGGCCTACTCGCCAATCGCCACCGTGCCCAATTGCTGAAGCTGTGCCGTTCTCATCTGCAGTGCACGGCGACGCCGCAGGCTAGGGTGGGCGTGGGGCATTTCTGTCAACACTGTCATCACGGCACCATGCGAGTGGTGGAGACACGTTCTCCTACCCAACTTTCTGCCTGGCTCCCGGATCCTCCTGCGGAGAACTCTTCATGATTCCTACCTGGGTTGCCCTGGCATCCACATTATTCTTCAACCAGCTCTGGCTCTGGCAGATACACCAGTGTGTGCCATCCTTCCAA
>CAVQNY010000005.1:0-91065 GCA_963714225.1 uncultured Acidobacteriaceae bacterium
AAGAACGGAGGCGCCATGCGCGAGTCCGCGTATAACATCTGGATGCAGAAAGACGACGCTGCGTACGTGTTTAATGCTCGTAGCGGTTCGCTGTTGCGACTGGGCCATGACGATTACCAAGCTCTTCGCGCGTTCTGGACGGCCCGCAGTCTCTATCGTCAGGGTGCTCGCCAAGAGTGTTGGCTAACATGGCAGCGGGATTAATGCTGTATCCAGCGTGATCTGACGGTATCGCCATTTTTGCCCAGGGTTAACGGGGGAGAAGAAACAATTCATCGCACCTGGCGCTTACTGTCGTGACAAACTCAAGGCTGCAATTTTAATTGCCCGTATTGTTTCGAGGACAAGCATCCCTCGGTCATGGATGAAGAGGTGCAGGAATTGGTTTTCGAACTTCTGGAAAACCAGGTCTCTCGGATCAGCGGTTTTCACGTAACTTGGTTTGGCGGAGAACCGCTGGTCGGAAGGAAGTCGTTGCTCGCGCTTTCCGATGGATTTATACAACGATGCGAGGCTGGCGGCGTGGCTTATGATGCCTACATCATAACGAACGGCTATCTGCTCGACGCCAACACGTGCATCGAGCTTGCCACCCGCAAGGTGACGCTCGCGCAGGTCGGGCTCGACGGCCCACCCGATGTGCACGACTGAATGTTGTTTTTGGTTAGTGGAAAAGGCAAGCCTCGCGACAATCATGCGCAATCTTCATCATGCCGTCGAGCATTTCGCTGTATCGGTGCGCGTGAACATCGACATGAAAAACTTCGACAGAGTAGAGGAGCTGTTCCGGCTGCTTGCTGCCGAGGGTTTCGGTAGCAAGCTGGGCGTTTATCCGGGTCAGATTGTCGGCGTGAAGGACAACTCACTTGCACCCGCCGCCGGGTACTGTGGATGCTTTTCCAACCGAGAATTTGCTCAGGCGTCGCGATCCTTCACGCAAATGGCGGCCCGATATGGGCTTGCCGCGCCGGCTTTGCCGTCTCCTACCGGCGCTCCATGCACGGCGGTGCGGAAGAATGAGCTAGTCATCGGCAGCCATGGCGAGCTCTACAAATGCTGGAACAGCGTCTGAAACCCGCTGGAGGAGATCGGGGCACATTCGTGATTACAAGAATATTAACGGCCGCTTGGCGAAATGGATGGCCTACGATCCCTTCAGCAATGAAGAGTGCCGCTCGTGCATCGCGCTACCCGTTTGTATGGGTGGATGCGCTCATCACGCTTTCGATGAGCTGCAGTACGAAAATCGTTGTGGCAGTTTTCGGCATACCTATCA
Source organism: uncultured Acidobacteriaceae bacterium (assembly GCA_963714225.1). Classification (GTDB taxonomy): domain Bacteria; phylum Acidobacteriota; class Terriglobia; order Terriglobales; family Acidobacteriaceae; genus Sulfotelmatobacter. The sequence continues at coordinate 1,277 of CAVQNY010000005.1, forward strand.
CGAGCAAGTACGTGAGTTTATCGACATTGCGGCAGAGTTCACTTTACGCTAGGGCTCACTCCCGTTGCCCACCTAGCACGGCGCATGGAGACGCGGTAAACCACTGTTGTCCGCACGCGTAGTTTTCCTATGCACTCTTGGCCGCTGTGGCGAAGAACTGGTCGGAAGCGGTTGCGAAAGGATAATCCTGGGGAACTCCGCGCAGCAATGAGCCTCGCGCGCCTCTGGCGCGACCAGGGCAAGTCGCAGCAGGCGGCTTCGCCTCTTTCAGATCAGGCGTGTCAAGCCCTCGGTAAACCAGCCGTAGACCGGAACGAGAGTTCGCAGGCTTGCCGCGCCTTGGCCTGATCCCGCCAGAGGAGTGCCATGCTCGTGGCGGCGCGCATTGTGCCTTGCTGAACGACGCCACCACTGCGCCATCTTCGTGCATCGACAGGAAAATCTCCACTCGTACTCGGTTCATCTCGGCCTCGTAGTAGCCTACCTTGTATGCTGGGCGCGCTTCGGCTTGAGCTGATGCAGGAGGATAGAATTACCACGGCGGCGGCTCGAACCTCGGGTTTGACGCCAATGGCACTGATCGCTGGCTGATGTCCGTGGTTTTCTGCTAATCATGTGGCACGGATCGCGGAAGGCACTATGATGGCTTTCTTCGAGAAAGTCCCCAATCTGATACCCATTGACCCCGACAACGTCGTATCGAACGACTGGATCATTTTACTTGAGGCCAACACTATCGTCGACTTTTCAGGTGAGCTTCGCGTTGCCAGGACGACTGCCTAATGAAAAATCGTAAAGCGGTTTAGGTCATTTCGTCGCCGACCATTTTTGGTAATCGAGGGATACGATCCTCGTATTCACACTCTGTATTTTTCGCCCGAACGACGGCCAGGATGAGCACGGCAGGCTTGTGCCTTTGGAAGGAGAAGAGTTCCCCAGTCTGTCTGGCTAAGGCCCTAAAAATAGGTAAAGTTCAACAGAGGTTGGCCAGGATGGCATGAGCTCAGCTGAACAAATTGCCCGCTGTTCCGATCATCGCCGGTGACCTCAACAAGGAATTTTGACACGCTCGTCATTGATGAAGCACCGGACAGACCGAGACTTGTGGCCTCGACGGGGAGTGAAGGCGCAGCGGGTTGAATTTTCAGCGCTGGGCCCCGAGGATTGTGTCGGTTCTATTGGTTGCCTCGGATGTTTCCTCGATAGCTCCCCATTAGCAGTTGCCGCGCCGAACCACAGCGTCTCGAGACTTGGAGCGAGGCATGAAACCGTCTGACCACCAGTCTTGTCCTATTCGGCTTGCTCTGGTGCAGGAGAACGCCAACGGCGAGGAGATCTTCAGGCCTATTGATCTTCCCTCTGTTTGCCTGGAGTTATTGTAGATTATTTTGATTATTTTGATTTCGGTTTTATGCACGCGTCCTGTGTCACGGGGCTCTGGGCCAGGTGACTCTCCGGATTTGGCGCCACCGGCATGCGACGCTTGTAAGGAAAGACGAGGTCGCGCATTCAGCGCCGCATGGCACGGAGCGTGGCTAATCTCTGAAAATCCTCTGTGTCCGATCCCAGGTTTCTGCTCGAGAATTCATCCAGTTCACAGCCGAGGCGTGGTCATTAAAGGTATTGACGGGCTCAAGAGTGCCGTCAGGCCATTCCGCCTCAACCAGCCACTGATCACCGTCACTCAATCTGATGTGAAAAAAAGGTCTTCCCGCGGTCGGCCTCATTTCGACAATGTCGCGGGCATTTGCGACGGTCAAAGGGCTAGATTATGGAACTTAGTTGAAAAGCATTCCCCATAGTCTCATCGAGCCCCGGCCAACAGGCCGAACCGGGACGATAAATCGTGAACTGAGGTCGCTTAGCGCAATTGGTCCTTGAAGCCGATCACGGTTAGCGATGTGCATCTCTAGGCGCCGCTCCATTTGATGTAGAAAGGCGCGCGCGATGCTCGGCGGTCTCGACCGTCTGCTACCGGCGCTTTCAAGTCTTCCAATGATCACTTGCTGCCGAAGGACACTTGCCCGTCCTTCGGCAGGATGCCGTCGCGGATCAGAATACGTTTGTGCTGTTCCACAAGTATGGCATCAGGGCGTGCTTGCTGCCCCGGGAAGGTCCGCTGGTCGCCAAGCTCGCAGGCTCACCCGACTGGGAGAAGGCGTATGAGGACGGTGAAAGCGTTATCTTTCTGCGCAGGGGAAACGAAAATCCGAAAGACTGGCACTAGCGGTGGAATGCGATGTACACATTCTTGCACCTTTCCTTGTGGCTTTGCACAAGCCGCAATCAGCCTCGCGACAACGGCCCCACACGACCCATCGGCTCGAAGCCTTTCAGCCATTGACGGCGAGCCATCCCCTGAACGGCGAGGGTGTACGGCACGGCCGCAATCAGATCGATCAGGTAATGCTCTCTCAAAGCCAACGTGGCGACGACCATCACGGCAGCATAGATCCATAGCGCCACGCGCAACGAGGTAGCGCGTGCATTCAACGCGATCAAGAGCGCCCAGGTCAAATGCATGGACGGCATGCAATTGTCCGGCGCGTAGGGTGTTGGAACTTGACGCGCCCAGTCATATTGCCCTGGACCAACCGCTGGAAACAACGCATAAAAGGCAAAGCACAAACAACCTCCCAACAGGACAGCCCGACGCATCTGGAGGTCTTGCTCGAGCACCCATGCCAACCCGATCACGGCAGGCAGGGAAACGTAGGCGAGGATAAGAAACACTATCACCACCCAATGGTGGGAAATCGCGTCCGCGAACGCCACTGGATTAAACCCCAGCCGCGCGTCCGCCCGGAGGAATGCCCCATCGTAGGTGCGCGTCACTTTCCGGGCCAGCAGAACGAACAACTGGGTCCCGATCGCGACGTAGACTGCGTAACCGATCACCGTCGTGAAATCTAGCCAGCGTCGGCGTTGATCGCGCCGGAACACGGAAACCAGCAAAATCAGAACCGCTCCCGTCCATGGAACCACGCCGTCTCCTCGTCTCGGTCCCTTCGACCTTGGGTTTTCAAGGCTACCCGTCCTCGGCTGACATACTATCGCGTCAGCTCATAATTTGAGGGATTCTTTGCGGCGGGCACCTCACGGTAAGCTGCCAGGCTGTAAACAAAAGTATCCATATGCCGCAATTCCATTGCTCCTGTAGATTACAAGTGAAGATGCTTTTTTATCAAACAAGGCCCCTTTTTCCTGACGCATGCCTGCCCCGGCCTTGGTTTTACCGGAATAAGTGGTTCTGCCACAATGACATAGAGCGGCTAGCGAGGTTCTTCTGCTTGGGCGATTGTTTTGGCCCCCCAACTGCCTATAGTGTGGGTGTCAATGTGACCCGCCTTACTCGCGGGCGTTAAAAATAGCGAGAAACTGCTGCAAAACCTTTGAAGGAGAAAATAATGAAGAACCTGATTCTGAAGTCTCTAAGCCAGCTACACAAGGATGAAGCCGGACAGGGCCTAGTGGAATACGCACTGATCATCGCCCTGGTTGCCTTCGCCGCCGTAGTCGGGATGAACAATCTGGCAATCGATATCAACACCGCATTCAGCAAAATCGGATCGGTGCTCGTCGTTGATATCCCGTAATCTCGCAAAGAACAGCGGTTTCGGTGTGGCCCCCGCGCGGGAAGGTTTTCGCGCGGGAGCCATATCTCTGTTCAGGCGCTGGGAAAGACTGACCTATGGAGAACAAAATGACCAATCTGATTCTGAAGTCGTTGCGCCGGCTGCACAAGGATGAAGTCGGTCAGGGCTTGGTGGAATACGCACTGATCATCGCCCTGGTTGCCTTCGCCGCCGTAGTCGGGATGAACAATCTGGCAATCGATCTCAACACTGCATTCAGCAAAATCGGATCGGTGATCGTCGTTGATATCCCGTAATCTCGCAAAGAACAGCGGTTTCGGTGTGGCCCCCGCGCGGGCAGGTTTCGCGCGCGAGCCATATCTCTGTTCAGGCGCTGGGAAAGACTGACCTATGGAGAACAAAATGACCAATCTGATTCTGAAGTCGTTGCGCCGGCTGCACAAGGATGAAGTCGGTCAGGGCTTGGTGGAATACGCACTGATCATCGCCCTGGTTGCCTTCGCCGCCGTAGTCGGGATGAACAATCTGGCAATCGATATCAACACCGCATTCAGCCAAATCGGATCGGTGATCGTCGTTGATATCCCGTAATCTCGGAAAGAACAACGGTTTCGGTCTGTCCGGGCCCCCGTGCGGCAGATTTCGCGCGGGAGCCCGGATAAACCAGATGCTAGAATTCGCAAGATTACTGAACCGACTTCCCGGGCTGCGGCTGGTTTGAAAGAGGGCGCTAGTGGAGAAATGTTTTTTGGTGGGCGCCGTGCTGGTGGCCTTGGTAGGAGCGGTCACTGACGTCCGCAGCGCCCGCATACCCAACCAGTTAACCTACAGCGCGCTGCTGGCGGCGCTGATCCTGCGGACTGGCTTTCTAGGCCTGTCTGGACTCAAAAGCGGCGCAGTCGGCATGCTCGTGGCTGGTGGTTTGTTTCTGCTGTTGTTTGTGTTAGGAGCCATGGGCGGCGGAGATATGAAGCTGATGGCCGCGGTGGGGGCGTGGGTGGGCAGCGCGCAGGTGATCACCTTGATCCTCGCGGCCGCATTAGCCGGTGGCGTTCTCGCCATTGGACGCATAATCTGGTGTAACGCGGTGAGCCAGACTCTTCGGAATGCAATGCACCTCATAGCCTATCGCCTCACGTCTGGACTGCAACCGCATCCTGAATTGAATGTACAGTCGTCGGACTCGATACGAGTGCCCTTCGGAGTAGCGATCGCGATGGGGGCTCTATCCTGCGCCGGCAACGCAATCTGGTGGAGGTGAGTTACGAACGCGAAACGAATGATGCTCGCATTTCTTATGGCTGCAATCTTGGCCACAGCCCTAACCTGGGTGGTGTACCGGCGCCTGCGTGCAAGCCAGCAGCGCCCGGTTATCCAGATTGTGGCCGCTGTGAATGACCTCCCTGCTGGAGTATCGCTCTCCGACAACGACGTAGCGTTGGTCGACTGGCCCAGCGACATGGCCCTACCGGGGTCTTACACGAAGAAAGAGGAAGTGCTGGGGCATCCCTTGATTCATTCGCTGGGGGCAAAAGAACCCATCCTCAAAAGGGATCTCGGACTGGAAGGGTCGGGAATCGGACTGTCGACCAAGATTCCGCCAGGAATGAGGGCGACTGCGATCAAGTCCAATGAAATAGTGGGGGTGGCAGGATTTTTGTATCCCGGATCTCACGTCGACGTACTTTGCACCATTAACATGCCGAATAACGCGGGCACCCTGACGCAGACAGTTCTACAGGACGTCGAGGTTCTAACCGCGGGACAGACCATTGAACCGGATCCGCAGGGCAAGCCCCAGCAGGTCGATGTAGTGACGCTGCTGTTGACTCCAGAGGATTCACAGAAAATCCAACTTGCTACGACCCAGGGCGTGATCCAATTCGTGTTGCGGAATGGCACGGATAGCAAGACCGCGGAGCTCCATGCGGCGCGCCTCGACCAACTGGTGCCCATGCCCAAACCGCCGGCGGTTGTCGTGAAAAGTGGGAAACGAGTACCCGTCAAGGCCCAGCCGACCTATGTTCTGGAGGTCATCCAGGGTACCAAGACAACGGTTCACAAGTTCGACGAAAACGCGAAGGAGACGGAAAACAAACAATGATGAAGTCCAATATTGTGCACCACTTGTCTTTTCTTCTCGCGATCGGCTCTTTTGCGGCTAGCCAGAATGCGCCAACACCCGTGTCCCCCGCTGAAGGAGAAACGGTGCACGTGCTGGTCGGCAAGTCCGTGGTGATCAATGTTCAAACGCCGCTGACGCGCGTGCTTTCGAGCAATCCCGTGGCGGTTGAGACGATGGCGACCACTCCCACGCAGATAGTGGTCGAAGGGAAAGCGGCGGGCAACAGCAGCTTGATTCTCTGGGACGCCTCGGGGCGATCGACGATCCTGGATGTTGCGGTGGATCTTGACATTGCAGGCTTGCGGAGCGCGATCCAACGCTCCTATCCGAACGAGCAGGTGGACGTCGAGTCTGACGCCGGTCGACTGGTACTGACGGGAACCGCCGCGAACGCCCATATCGTCGAAGATCTGAGCAAGATGGCGGGAGCTTACTCCACGCAAGTCGTCAACTCGATTCACATTCCCATGGCGCACGAACGCCAAGTGGTGCTTGAGGTCAAGTTTGCGGAGGTCGATCGGACCGCGCTGTTTCAACTGGGAACTAATTTGTTCACCCCAGGTACCGGTCATACGACAGGGGCGATAAGCACGGGGCAATTTGGAGGAACCTCCATCAGCACCTCTTCTGCGACCACCACGACGGTCGGAACCACAACCTCGACCTCCGTAGCGGCCACGCCTCCTACCCTCAATATCACCAACCCCTTGAATATTTTCTTATTTCGTAGCGATATTAATGCCGGACTTGTCATCCAAGCGCTGCAATCGAACAATGTAGCGGAGATTCTGGCGGAGCCGAACCTAATGGCGATCAGCGGCCAAAAAGCCACCTTCTTGGCGGGTGGTGAATTCCCGTTCCCGGTTGTTCAGCCTGCTTCGGGAGGCTTGCCGACGATTACGATTCAGTTCAAGCCCTTTGGCGTAAAGTTGGACTTCATCGCCGTCATTCAGGAAGACAACACCGTACGTCTACACGTGTCCCCTGAAGTCAGCACACTGGACTACACCAATGCCTTGACGCTTTCCGGCTTTACCGTGCCGGCGATTTCCACGCGGCGAGCCGACACCGAAATCGAACTGAAAGACGGGCAGTGCTTCGGCATTGCCGGGTTGCTTGATCGCCGGGCCACTACCCTGCTGAGCAAAGTTCCTGGCATCGGCGATATTCCAATTCTCGGGCAATTGTTCCGATCGAGGTCGATTAACAAGACCAACACCGAATTGCTGGTGTTTGTAACTCCGCACATCGTGGATCCGGTTCGCGTCGATACTCCGTTGCCCCCGGCGCCAAGGTTGGCAGTGCCATTCCTTGACGTCCCGAAATTCGATAAAACCGCCCCAGGCAACAAAGAGATAAATACTACTCCGCCTACTCCGCCTACGGGAGCGAAATGACGCCAATGACGGTCAACGATTCGACAAGTGCTTCCCGCCGGGAGGGCTTTAACCTTGGGGAGCCGATTTCTGTGGTTGGGGTTTGCCTGGACGAAGAAACGTGGCGCCTGCTGGGTTTGTTTGCCGGTTCGACCGGGTTGATCCAGTTGCGGACCCGAGTTGGAGACTATCGCAGTGCTCAGGATCAAGACGCGATCCTGGAATCCCTGGGCCATCCCGTGCCAGACATTTGTCTGGTTGATTTTGATAAAGATCGCTCTGCTGCGGCGATGGTGGCTGAGCGCATTCACAGCGGCCTTCCAGAAACGGCGGTGTTCGCCGTGTCCTCGCAAACCCATCCGGAAGCAATTCTTGAGGCTATGCGCTCGGGGTGCGGGGAATATCTGGTGAAACCCCTCGATCGCGAGCAACTGGTGAAAGCCATAGCGCGGATCGGATCCCGGAGAAAAGAAAAGCAGGAGCAGGGCCGGGCGCAGATTTTGGCCTTTATGGGCTCCAAAGGAGGCTGTGGCACGACGACGTTAGCCACGCAACTGGGTGCTCTCCTGGCGAGCTCGTTCTCCCGGAGCTCGCTGCTGCTCGATTTGCATCCGGATTTTGGAGACGCGGCGCTATACCTCAAGCTGACCAAGGGGCGCTTCCACTTTTTTGAGCTACTGGAAAATGCGGATCGGCTGGACGCTGATTTTCTTCAAAGCTTCGTTATGCGGCACTCCAGCGGTCTGGAACTGATTCCGGCACCCGAGGGTAGTGTTGCTAGCCGCGAGGCACTGCCGGCGGGTGCCTTAGCCCACACGTTGAATTTCCTCCGTTTGCGCTATGAGTTCATTCTGGTTGACCTCCCGCCTGCGCTCAATGAAGAGAATCTCGCTGTGATTCGAGATTGCGATCAGCTTTACCTGGTTACGGTGGCCGAAGTGTCAGCCGTGCGCAACGTCATTCGCCAGCTGGAATACTTGAAGAGCAGGGACATTCCTCGCGCAAAGATTCGCATCGTGGTAAACCGTCATAACAAACGCAATGTGGTTTCGGACGCCCAGATTGAAAAAGTGCTGGAGCAAGAAATCTACTGGCGGGTTCCGAATCAGTATCCAGAAGTTGTGAAAACCATCCATGAAGGCGACCCCATCGCCCAGCTTTCCCGTTCCGAAGTGACCCGGAACCTCGAGGGGTGGGCCGAGAGCATCGGCAAAAAGCCGAAGACGGATGTAAAGAAAAAAGAAGGCAAGGGCATCTTGGGCTTGTGGAATCGGTAAGAAAAAGTTTTCGAGAGTTGGGAGGGAATATGGCTGATATTAATCCTTCATTGCCGGCAGCAGCGACTAACCCCATGCTTTCCGGAGAGCCGAAGAAGCGCGGCGGTATGGATTTCCGGGTTTATCAGGACCTGAAGACCGGAATCCATCGTGACCTGCTGAACAAGATCGATCTGGAGAAGGTCGCCACGGTGCGGGACGACCGTACCCGGCGGCAGGTGTTTGCGGTGATCCAGGAATTAGTGGGAAATCTCAAGATACCCATGAGCGGTCCGGAAAGAGAGCGGCTCTCGCTTGAAGTGCTGGACGAAGTCTTCGGTTTGGGTCCGCTAGAGCCGCTGCTTCAGGATCCGACGATAACCGATATCCTCGTAAACGGGGCCAAAGAGGTATACGTCGAGCGGGGCGGTGTTTTGGAAGAGACGAGGATCATGTTCAAGGATGATACCCACCTGATGCACATCATTGACAAGATTGTTTCCGGCATCGGGAGGCGGGTCGACGAATCGTCGCCTATGGTGGACGCTCGCCTGCCCGACGGATCCCGTGTGAACGTAATCATACCGCCACTTTCCATCGACGGTCCCCACCTATCGATACGCCGTTTCGGTCACATTCCGATCACCGAAGACGACTTGCTGGCCAACCAGACGCTAACCCCGCCCATGCTGGCTGTGCTTAGAGGCGCCGTCGCGGCGCGACTCAACATGGTCATCTCTGGCGGAACCGGCGCCGGCAAGACGACGTTTCTGAACGTGCTTTCCGGCTACATTTCGGAGAAGGAGCGTATCATCACGATTGAAGATTCGGCGGAATTGCAGCTCAAGCAACGCCACGTGGTGCGATTAGAATGTCGCCCCGCCAACATGGAAGGCAAGGGACAGGTGCAGCAGAGGCAACTTGTGATCAACAGCCTCCGCATGCGACCCAACCGCATCATCATCGGCGAGGTGCGCGGAGAAGAAGCGCTGGACATGCTGCAAGCAATGAACACGGGCCATGATGGATCACTCACCACCATCCACGCCAACAGTCCTCGGGATGCAATCGCCCGCATGGAAACCATGGCGATGATGGCCAACCTAAATTTACCGGAGAAGGCGGTGCGAAAGCAGATCGCATCTGCGGTCACCCTGGTGCTTCAGGTCTCTCGTTTCGCCGATGGAACGCGGCGGCTCACCCACATCAGCGAGATCACGGGCATGGAAGAAGACGTGGTCAGCATGCAGGACGTTTTCGTCTTCGAGAAGCAGGGAGTTTCGCCCGAAGGTCGGACCTTGGGAACGTTTACGGCCACGGGAATCAGACCCAAGTTCGCCGAGAAACTTCATGCCTCCGGGATCACCCTGCCGTCCAACATGTTTGAGCAGACGACTAGACTCTGGAACTGAGGAGACTTTATGTCGCTGATACTTCTGTTTCTGCTGCTCCTGGTTCTGATTTTCGGCGTGCTGGCCTATCTCTTGAAGCCGACCTCCTTGCAAAAGGCGGTGGAAGATCAATTGGCAAGCATCGAGGATGTCCCGTCGGTAGATGAGCGCGGCACCACGATCCTGAAGGACAAAACCGTCCAGTCCACTGTGATCGAGGAGTTTGCGACATGGCTTCCCTGGTCCGACACCTCTTCGCGCCTGATCCGACAAGCGGGAAAAGACTGGTCTTTCGGCTCAGTTTCCCTGTTTTCCTTGATGGCAGGTCTTATCACCTTTGGACTTGCCTGGTGGCTTGAATGCCGGCTTCCTGATTAGCACCGCTCTTGCTGTCGCCGTGCTTTTGGCACCATACGTTTATCTTTATATCCTTCGGGAAGTCAGGTTCAAACAGTTCGGCGATCTCCTACCCGAAGCAGTCGACCTGATGTCACGAGGTCTACGGGCGGGCCACTCCATTCAGGCGGTGCTGGAGATGGTCGGCAATGAGCTTTCCGACCCAGTCGCAATAGAGTTCCGTGCTTTGCACAAGGAGCAGACCTTGGGTCTTCCCCTGCGGGACGCCATGATGGGTCTGGTCGATCGTGTGCCTCTGGATGACATGCGGTTTCTCGCGACAGCGATTCTTCTGCAGAAAGAGTCAGGCGGCAATCTTGCCCAAATTCTGGATAAGACCGCAGCGGTGATCCGCGAGCGCGCCCGCTTGCGGGGACAGCTTCGGATTTATACCGCCCAAGGACGGATTACTGGCTGGATTCTTTGCGCCGCCCCATTTCTTATTTTCTTCCTGATTAACATCATGAATCACAAGTATGAGATGTCTTTGTTCACTGATCCCTTAGGACTGAAGATGGTCTATGTGGCATTAGGGCTGATGGTGATTGGCATTCTGGCGATTCGCAAGATTATTGATATCAAGGTTTAGCCATGACACTTCTCATACTTTTCGGGCTCGGCTTGTTCGCAGTGTTTATGCTCGGTCTTGTGCTGTTGATGGGCCGGTCTTCTTCGCAGAGCGCTGTTCTGGATCAACTTGCTCAAGTGGCTCGGAGCACAGGCCCGGTTACCGGACCTTGGCGCGGTTCACTCACTTCTGACTGGGTGGCAAAGCCCTTCACCGCTTTCAGGCGCTTCTTCGCGACTGAGCCCGACCCGGAGATTGTCCGCCGGTTAGTGCTTGCCGGGTATCGCAAGCCGCATCATGCCGACATCTTCTTGGGGATGAGACTAGCGGTTCCCGCAGTGCTCGGGCTGAGCGCTGCAGTGGTGTTCAGCAACCACGTATTTCTCGTCTTCGTGCTGGCACTCGTGATTGGCTTTTTCGCCCCTGATTTCTGGCTCACTTACGCAACGAATCGAAGACGGCAGCGGGTGAGGCTGAGTTTGCCTGACAGCCTGGATTTGCTATCAATCTGTCTGGAAGCCGGACTGGGTCTGGATCAAGCAGTGGTGCGGGTCGGGCAGGAACTCGAGGTTAGCCATCCGGAACTCAGTGAAGAACTGCTGCTCATCAACTTTGAACAGCGGGCCGGGGTTCAGCGCAACACAGCATGGGAGTCGTTCGCGGTGAGGGCGGATTTCGAGAGTGCGCGCTCCTTCGTGGCCATGCTTATTCAGACCGATCGCTTCGGAACGCCAATCGCAAAGTCGTTAGGCGCCTTTTCGGATGCGTTGCGAACACAGCGCCGGCAACAAGCTGAAGAAAAGGCCGCCAAGACAACCATCAAGCTAGTGCCACCGTTGGTTTTTTGCATTTTTCCGGCTATGGGCGTAGTGGTAATCGGGCCAGCTATCGTTTCCGTCAGTCATTTCTTCTCACATTTTTTGCAAAGCTAAGTTGGGGGTTTTCAAATCGGACGAGGTGAACTATGGATAACGTTCTGTTGATTCGAATAATCGCCGGTATTCTGTTTGTTTGCACACTGGTCATCCTGATTTACCGGATGAAAAAGAAAAAACCGCGTTAGAGCAGACTTCCGTCCTCGGAGGGATTCATGTTTGGATCATCAGGAGAGGTGTTTGTCTACAACAAGACGAAGGAGGCGTTCTTAGCCTTTCGAGTCGATATTGCAGACTCGGTTGCTGGCCGATTGATTGGCTTGCTGGGCCGGAGGTCTCTCAAACCCGATAGCGGCGTTTGGATCTTTCCGGCAAACTCGATCCACACGATCGGGATGATGTTTTCCTTCGATGTCGTGATGGTTGACAAAAACTACAGGGTCGTATGTGTGAAGGAATTTGTGAAGCCTTTTCGGATAATTCTGCCTAAGCTGCGCGCCGAGAGCGTCATCGAACTGCCCGCACACACTATCTTCCGGAGCCGGACTGAAGTTGGCGATGAATTAGTCATCGACCGATACGAACCCAGAAAGATTCCGAAACCCGAAGTCGCAGGAAAGAAGGAACAGGTCATCAGCGGCAGCGGGCAGGGATTTCAAACGCCCAGTCAACCAATTGATGCCCGGCCCTCACCGCAGGCGTTTTGCGGGTCTAGCTCCGAACCGGGCCGGGTGGCGGCTTCTTGGATGGCCCCACCGGTCTCAGACGCTCGTAATTGGAAGGGCAGCACATCGAGGATTAGAATCCACTAAATAGGCTATCCAAGTATCCAAGTGCTGTCCTCACCTCTTAATACTCGCCGTTGGGCGCGACACCACATCGATGTCCCGGTTCGCATCGTCGTCCTCAACGGACACTGTTAACAAGCGCGGTTCCTGGCCGCGGCACCGACGCGCACCCTCGCGCGTTGTTGCGGTGCTTGGGATCGCGCTCATCTCTCACAAATGCCGGGTGGCCACTGCCGCCTCCAGTCTTTCAGTGATGGATGCCGGCATGACGTTGTGTGCGGAGCGTGATCAGGTTCTCTTCAGGGTTGTCCCCCCTTGAGAGGTACGACTTGCGTCGGAAGCGGGGAACTTGAACGCAAAGACCTTGTATGACGAGCATGAAGTCATCTCTCAATGATTTCCGTGTCCTTCCTATACTCTTCTTTTGCTCTGGGGTCTCGAGCTTGGTGTTTGAGACCGTCTTTACCCGGCTGCTCACTTATACTTTTGGAAACACCGCATACGCCGCCAGCACGGTACTGGCATGCTTCTTGGGAGGCCTCGCCCTTGGTGCAATCGTTATCGGCAGATGGATAGATCACCGTCCGCCATCTTTGCGGACGTATGGCAGAATCGAGTTGCTCGTGGGCGCCTTCTGCTTAGCTGTTCCCAGTCTTTTTGGTTTTCTCACCCAATTCTACGTTGAGCTGTATCGAAGGCTTCACTTGGGCCCGGTAGGTCTGACGGCCACGCGAATGGCATTCGCGGCGGTCTTGGTTTTGGTCCCCGCCTTTCTGATGGGCGGGACTTTACCCGTCATCGCGCGTTATCTTGCTGCCAGGAAGTCTGACTTCCAACTCGGTCTCGATGCGTTCTACGCCTCAAACACGTTGGGTGGCGCATCTGGAGTTTTGTTGTCCACTTATTTTTTCATGCCTTTGTTTGGGATATGGGGAACAGTACTGTTTGCGTGTGCAATTAACATCGTGATCTTTCTGGTGGTCACGTCGCTGCGCTCCGAGAACCTAACCAATGAGGACCGCCGAAATAGCAACTTCGCCGTCGCCGAATCCAAGGCGGAGATGATTCCGCCAAGTGACCGTTCTGGCCTGCTACTCGTAGGGTCGTTTTTGACTGGGGCCGTCGCTCTGGCCTATGAAGTAACCTGGACCCATGCGTTGAGCTTCTTGATTGGAAACACCGTGTATGCGTTCGGACTGATGCTCTTCACTTTCCTAAGTGGACTGGGTCTCGGAGCGCGATTGGTGACACGCCATCTAAGGCGTGAGTCGTTATGGCCGCACTGGCTCGCACTATCTCAGGTTCTTCTGGGTCTGACAGTTTTCCTGACGCTACCCTTCTGGATCCGCGTTCCCGCTCTTTTCAAGCTTGGCGTCAACGGCGCCTATGACTACGACCTGGGGATGATTGCCGTCCTCGTGATGGCGAGAGTCACCGCCGTCTCTTGGAGAAATCGTCGCCGTGCCAATCAGCGAGCGCGCCCCTGGTTTCGTGAGTACGAAGCCTATACAGCGAGCTTGCTCTTCTGCGTGCTGGCGGTAGGGATACTGCCCTTCTTCCGCAGGTACGATACGACTTACTTCGTGGCCGGCGAGCTTCTTCGGTTTTTCTGCGTCTTTGCCCTTTTGATTGCCCCGGCGCTATTGCTTGGGCTGAGCTTCCCCCTCCTACTAAACCTTTACACTCGAGATACGAAACTTCCTGGCGAGCGCGTGGGAGCAATATACGCAGCCAACACTTTAGGTACCGTGTTGGGTTCGCTCGTTACTGGTTTTGCGTTGCTTCCACACTTCGGCTCATTCGTGACTCTGAGGGGCTGTGCCGCAGCAAATATTTTGCTGGGCTTGGGATTCGCCTTGGTTTTCTTGCGGATGACCCCGGTTCGCAGGTGGGCCTTCTCAATTGCCGGTGGACTAACAGCAATACTGTTCCTTGTGGTTCCGGGAAGGTGGGACATGAGCCGTGTCACCGGAACTTACGCTTACTTTAACGCCGGTTGGTCCGGGCAGCGAATTTTATTCCTCAAAGAGGATGTTCAAGGAGGGCTCACGTCGGTGGTGCAATCGGGAGCCGTGCGGACGCTGCTTTCCAACGGCAAGTTCCAGGGTGACAACGCATCGGAGGTAGGTTCGCAGACCCGATTTGCCATTATCCCGGCGCTGTTTGTGCAGAAATTCGAGCGAGCCTTGGTCATCGGCTTGGGCACCGGTAACACTCTCCGCGCGGTTGCGAAGTTCCCGTTTCGCCATATCGACGTAGCCGAACTCTCTCCTAAAGTCGTAGAGGCTGCCAGGGAGTGGTTTGGGGACGTAAATGACCACTTGTTCGACCGCGATCCACGTGTGACGCTTTCCATTGCCGACGGCCGCAATTTTGTGCTCCTTTCTCGGGAACGGTACGACATGATTACGATCGAAGTCACCTCACTGTGGGTCAGCGGTGAGGCGGATCTCTATAACAAAGAGTTTTATGAGCTTTGCCGATCTCACCTGGCCGAGAATGGGGTGCTGCAACAATGGGTGGCGCTGCATCATCTGCGTGACAAGGACCTGCTGGTGATGCTCAATACCGCCGCTCGGGTGTTTCCTCACGTGGCATTCTTTCAAAGCCCCGACGAGGTCCATGGATTGCTTATTGCCTCCTCTTCGCCTCTCGGGCTCGATTATCGTCTGATCGAAGGATTCGACCGAGACCCAGACGAGCTGCGTGAACTGAAGGAGTTAGGTCTGCCCAGTTCTTGGTCACTGCTCGGAGAACTGGTTCTCTATGATAGTTCCTTTCGGCGAGCGACAGCTTCGCTGCCACGCGTCACCGGCTTGCGGCCTGACTTTGTCTCGACTGACTTCCAGCCTTATCTTGAATACCAGGTCCCTAAGGGCATCGCCTTAGCGCATGACACGACAGTCCCCAACACAATATTGCTGCGGAGTTTTCGGGATCCGGAATCTGCCTCCTGATTTGACAATCCGCAACGTGCCCTCTGATAACGAGCGGAACCTGATCCTGGGATACGTAGCCGAACGGCGAGGGGACCTTGCCGGGGCCCTTGCCCGATTCCAACGCGTCGAGGGTCCAGTTCGGATACGCGCTCAAGAGGAAGTCGCCCGGATAGATTCAGCTTTGCAGACTTCCCACTAGAACACGCACGGATTTTCGCTTGTTCCACATGAAAAAATTGGGGAGAGTTGGGGGAAAAAGGCAACCGGTTCGCAAATCAATAGTTTGCGAATCGAGAAGCGCACTTCATGTCGCCTTGCTTTGTCGGTTGGAGAAATTATTGCCAGCGGACTGCTCATGGTGGCGAGAGCGCATCCTAATGGCAGAGGAGCGACGACATGGTGGACTTATCGTTTGCGGGCGGCAATCTGGTCTTGCACATCCGGGGAGCTGACAAGCTGTGGGCGTTCAAGAGTTCGCTCGAAATCCCGTTGGCGCACATTGCGGAGATCAGGGCAGACCCAGCCATAGCGCACGGCTGGCGGCACGGGCTAAGAATTCCCGGCACCAATATTCCCGGCGTGCTGACCGCGGGCACGTTTTATCAGGACGGCAAGCGGGTTTTCTGGGATGTCCACAATCCAGATAATACGGTCGTGATCGAACTGAAGGACGAACGGTACAACGAGCTAATCGTCGAAGTCGCCGACCCGAAAGCTGCGATGGAACTGGTTAAGGCCGCATTGCCGCGCTAAAAAATGTGCGATTCGTTCCCAGCCAGTTGATCCGCCCGGCCACACCCGGCAACGCTGCCACGCTTGTCGCCACACTCCGACAGATATGCGCACTGACACTCGTCGTAGCATCGGTCTAGAATAGGCATTCAGCACGAAAGCACCACAGCCATCTCACCGGGTTCGCGCTTTCGAGCCGCCATGGTGCTGGCCATCATTGCGGATGCACTCCAAATCGCCACCACGGCGGCCGTTGCGGGGACGACACCTCGACGTGGGCGGGCTATCACCCGGCGTTGAATCGCTTCATCGTGGCGTGGACGCCGCTGGCCTGGAAGCTACAAGCATCGCTACTGGCTGTGGGTCTCAATAATGTTCTCGATGAAAGAATTATCTCTCTTGGCGCTTACGTTGCCTTCGATCCTGACGCGATCGCAACAGCAAGAGAACGTTTATGAACTCGCAATAGGCGAAGGCAACCTACTTCTAACGGGACGCGACTCTGTTGCGAGATCGGCTGGTTGTCAAACTGGCCAGATCCCGCACACATACGCTGGTCAGTAGGTTTTCACCCTCAGTGAGCCAGGCACATCTGCGAAAGTTGTTATGGTCACCTTCACGGGAGCAGCAAGCGCCCCGAGAGAATCGAGATCGAAGTCTTTGTATAGGTCCAGGCAGAACAGTTCCGGAGCGGAGCGATAGGGCACCGGTGTATCTACCAGGTAGGCTAGGCTTTTCATCGCGTTCCGGCTCACGACGCGAGAAAAGGCGCCTGGCTCGATGGCCGCCGCCGCCAGCGCAACTACCTGACTGCGAATACCGTCAGTCTCCACCTGGACGCGACTGACGCCGGTCGATCGAAGCCAGTTCGCTGTTGAAACCAACTGAGCTACTTCCAGACCTAATGGACGCTCGCCACTACTGTCTACCAGCATTTCCCAATCGCTGGGATCGGGCGACTCGGGTACCGTAGCTCCGTTGAACAGCAGATCTAACGCGAGCACTTGTTCCCCATGATCAACATGCTCGGATACGGCTTCTCCGGCCGCCTTGTAGCCCTTGTCATTGAGCACAATCGTGAGTGGGACGTTTTGCGGAGCGGCGTTTTCTTTAAACCATATGCCGGTGGCACTGAGTCCGTTCGAGAGATCGAAACGATAGGACAAAAATTGGAAAGATACTCCTCTACCTTCAAGCCCGGTGCCTATGCCGTTATTCGTTCTCAAGACGCGCAGTGCGGAAACCGGTGTATAGCGAATCACCGATTTCAGCTTCCCTTGCTCAGACGCGATCCAGGAGCTGCGCTGCGCGCCTTCGGCCGGGATCGGTTCCCGCTTGATCTGGCTGATCAGCTTTCTCGCGAGGCCAAGGATGGTCAAATTATCAGCCGGCACGCCGATAGCAAGTTCCTGCGGAGTTCGGATCTCATCATCACTGAAGATCTCGTTTTCGGCGATAGGCAAATGGAAATGCTCAGTGAAAAACCGGTAAGCCTGGATCCTATTGTCCAATTGGTAGTTATGCGTACCGGGATCGAAATTCTCATGCCAGCCAAGAGCATCGGATGCACCGAGCATCTGAAAAAAAGGCTTTACCTGATCATATAAGTACGGCTTCACAAGCGACGCCCGGAAGCAGCAGCTATCCACAGCATTGTGTATCAGAAGCGTGGGGTGAGGCGCACGCATGGCGATGAATTCAGGGTAGTCTTCACCCTGAGTAAGATCCGGAGCGTTCTCTTCTATTTCATCCGTATCCAGTGGTTGGGTAAGGTTAGACTCGCGCGATCCGACACCAGCTACTTCTACGGACACGGCAACACGTTCATCGAGAGCGCTCAGCAGAACTGTCTGCCAACCGCCCCCGGAGAGTCCGGTAACTCCAAGGCGCGTGGAATCCACTTCGGGCAAAGCCGCCAGATAATCGAGGCCGCGCCGCATTGCAAGATAAAACAACCCCAGCGCATTGGAGCCAACCAGGCTAAGATGCGCTCCATAATCGTGAGCATTTTCCGGTTGCGAGAGTTCACCGAAGCCCATCCATCCGAGGTTTAGAGCGATAATCCCGCGCTTGGCAAAATTGATACACCGCTTCTGTTCATATTCGACCGCGATAGCTTCCGGCTCATGACCGACTACATTGAGAATGGCAGGGGCTCGCCCGGCGATTTTTTCGGGTTCATACAGCAGCGCGGTAGACATGAAACCCGGCACAATCTCATAGCGCAACTTGCGAATCCTGTATCCGTGATCGGTTTCGATCATTCCGACCTGCTCGAAACGGGGAGCAGAATCGATCCATTCGCGAGGCCAGCCATGATATGCAACCTCATCGAGAATGTGCCTTCGCAGCCGCTGCTCCTCGGTTCGCCACTGGGCGGGCGTTGGCGGCGCGGGCAGAGGCGGAATGCGTGCCATCAGGTATTGCTGCAGCTGAAACTCCGTGACAGCGAAAGGCTGCACGGGCTTCTCCAGCGCCTGCTCCAACGATGAAAGGCCGGCGGTCTGCGCTTGAACGGAAAGGCCGATCAAACACCACGTGAGGAGGAGAACGCTCAGGCACATCTTCTTCATGCTCGCCATTTCTCCTTTGCTCTTTGCACTGATGAAACTAGCTGCAAGGCTCTATCGTTTGCCTATCTAACCTGGCGGGCGGACATCTTCAAATTTGTTCTTGATCTACTCTCTCCAGGTACATGTCTTTGACATTGCGGGAAGCCATCACACGAAAGTCCTGGACGTTATGAAGTGCGAATATAGTAGGGCTTTCCAATTTCGGGGTCTTGATACGGAAAAAATCGGCTCCATCCACTTGACTCAGCCAGAAGGCCGGCCGGGCGTCCGGCTGGCTGAAGGCAATCTCAACATTGGTGAACTCGACATTGTTGACGTCGCGCAAAAAGAATCCACTGGCGGGAATATCGCCGAACATGTCGGGATCGGGATAGACGTCCGCGGCTTCCGGCGGATTGAGTGCAGCCATCGCTTTGGTGCCAGAGCCACGATGCTCAAGATAGACGTCATGGATCTTGATGTCTTCGATTGGATGGCCGGGAAAGCCGGCGATAATTCCTCCTCCTCCCAGCCGGGACGCAGAATTGCTACATACGATATCGCTCATGATGACGCGCTTCATCGTGCCCACTCTGGCGCCTTTCGGCCCTCTCATGCGACTGCTCAAACGAAGAAACAGAGGAGTATTGGTGCAATCCCGCATGGTGATGCCGGTGACAGTAATGTCTTCCACGAGTGCACCATCGGCGCTTTCCAGGGCAAAACCCTTGCAGCCGTCGAACACGCAATTGGAGATGGCAATGTTCCTGAACCCGCCGTTGGACTCGGTCCCGAGCTTGATGCTTCCGTTAAACTCCTCCGGGAAATAGGGCAGCACCTTGGCCTGTTGGGCCGGGTCCGACGACCAGCGCTTCCAGGTCCCATCCAGCATGGTGCCCACTTCATAGGCACCGGTGACATAGCAGTTGCCAATCGTGACATTTTCGGTGGGGCGGGGATAGCCAAGAGCAAACGAACTCTTGGGACAGATGGCATCGTCCCACGGCGAGTTAATACTGCAGTTCGAAATACGCACATTCCGGCAACAGTCAATATCTATGCCATCCCGGTTGGTATCGATCACTAGGTTGTCGATGGTGAGATTATCGACTCCTGTTGCCAATATCGCGAAGTGCCCAGCTTGCAGAATGGAGACATCGCGGAGGATCACGTTATGGCAGTTTTTGAGACCGATCACTTTATTTCCCATCCCAGGGGTTTCGGCAAGTGGCAAGTCATCGGCACCACGACTCAATCCCTTACCCCAAATCAGCCCTGTGCCAAGAATCGCGAAGTCGTGGATACCTTCCCCCCATATGAGGCTGTTGTGCCAGTGGTTATGGCCATAGTCCTGATAGTCTTCCCAGGGTTTATTCGACTCGGCGGTATCGTAGGCGCCGGTAGTTGCGCCTTGCGGCACGCTCGCAGCGAGAATCGTTGCCCCTGTCTCAAGGTAGAGCACCACATTGCTCTTAAGATGAATCGAGTAGCAGGCGTAGGTACCGGGTGGAAATCGCACGGTACCGCCGCCTCCGGCATTCGCGGCTGTGATGGCCTTGTTAATGGCCGGGGTATCAATCGTCACGCCATCGCCTTTTGCGCCGTAGGTCTTCACATCGAATGTGGCATTTGTATGCTCGTTTGGCGGAGGGCTAATTTCCGCATGAGCCCCCGGCGCAATAATCCTTCCAGCCGCAGCGAACCCGGCGCCTGCAAGCTTCAGGAAGTCTCGTCGGACCGAATTCATATTCCTTCCTTTCCTAGGACGACTTGGGGTTAGAAAATTTCACGAATGGTCTGCTCCATGTATGCCATCCATGGATTGAGCCGTGCCGCAAGCGTGCGCGCAACGCTAAGAAATTGGAAGCCGTGCCCATCAGTGCTGGCTCAAAGCTTCGCCCATTCTTCGGCGCGCACGTTCGATCGCAGCTGATCATCGGACCAGTTCTGGAAATCAGTCGCCACCTCCCGGACTATCGAGAGGGCCCACTGGCCGCGCCCACTCTTTTTGAGGAGTTCGACATATTCGTAGTCCTCCACCCCCTTCCGGATCCATTTCAACCGCATCGAGGGGACCGTTCCCTGCACGCCCACAGCATCGCCGGGATACACGAGCATGCCTTCACCTGGATAATGCGCGTCGGATTGGGAATAAGTGTCCACGTCGTAGCCGCGAATGCTGCGATCAGAAGAATGTATCTCGCAAGCTACGACCCGAGGTACGCGGAAGCAGTGCGAGGGGGATAGCGTAAGTGCTCCATCTAGTATTGATCAGACGCACTAAAACACAGCCTACAGAGCAAGCTGAACAATTCTGGGCTGGGATGGTCGCATAGGTTTGGTTGCTCGTCGTTGTGTCCTGTTTGTACCCCGACAGCTCATTTTGTACAGTTACCTTGGCGCCCGCCAGCGCGCCAGGCCAGAAGGATCGACGACCGTGCCATCGAGCCGGGCCGTCGTAAACTGCGCCCACGCGTGTGCTCCCAACCCCGCCGCCAGAACCAGTCCCGTGCAAAGGCAAGCACGAAATATATCCAGCGCACGCAGAACAGCTTTTCTCATCGAGATAACCTCCATCAGAGGTTCGTCACGCTCGCACACCTCAGCTCATGACGGGGATAAGGTGCTTCGTGTCTGCCGCGAATGTCAACCTGAAACTGAGATGCATCAGCAAAAAATGTCCAATAGGCTGGATTTACACCGGTTGGCCAAAATCGAATCTGCGAGATTTGTAAGCGGAACGTCTGTGAAACCTTTATAGTGGGCGCACAGAATAACCCAGAGAGGACCGCAATGGGTTGCAGATTCAAGGGTCAAGTTGCCGTGGTCATTGGGGCGGCCAGCACCTTGGGAGAAGGAATCGCGAAGCGGCTGACCCGCGAAGGCGCGACCGTCGCCCTCTTTGACAGAGATCCCGACGCTTTGGAGCGCAAGGTGGCAAGTTTCCGGAATGTGAAACTCAAGGCCAGTGGATATGCTGTCGACGTTTCCGCGGAAATTGCCGTCCAGTCTGCGCTTGAGGGGTGCGCAGCGAAGTGGGTTCACCCAAGATCATGGTCAACTGCGCGGGCTCGTTGGCCCACCGATATGCCAATCCTCGACTACCCCGCCGCCGAGTACGACCGCGTTTACAGTGTGAACCTCCGTGGCTCCTTCTTGATGATCAAGCACATCCCGCCGCATATGCTGAAGGGACGCTATGGCCGTACTGTGCTGATGGCATCCATTTCGGGGAGAGAGGGGAAACCCCTTCATGTGCGGATACACCTCTTCCAAAGCGGGCGTGATTGGGTTGGTGAAAATTTGTGGCAAAGCAATATGCGAAGAGCGGCGTGACGATTAACGCCCTCGCGCCTGCCGTCGTGATGACTGACCTTGTCCGAAATTGCGTCATTCGGCAGTGGGGCCTCGGGGACCCATGGTTTCGCCGGCCGCGTAACGAGTTAAAGCTGTCAGATGTGTGGCCAGTTGTTCCCGAGAAGCCTGGCAATACACTTTTCGCAATGCACTTTTCCCTTGACTAGTCGAACAAGCTCGGAGCAGTGTTCCTAGCGTGCTGATTGCCCTCTTGTTGCAATGTCCCGGAGGAGTAACGAGCGTCACGCCGTCGTTGCGGGAACTCCGGCTCCCGTCTGCGGCTCCCCCTTCGGAAGTGCTTTCCTTGTCACGAAGAATCGCAACCCACAGAAAGGCAGGGCTCGCGGCAAATGACTAAGCGCGAAATCAAGCATCCCGACAAACTTACTGCCACCGGAAGCTACTCGGCGGGTGTACATGCGGATGGGTGGCTGTTCATCAGCGGGCAAGGACCTCTGGATCTGCGAACGGGCCGAGTGGTACACGGCTCAATCGCGGAAGAAACGCGATTGACGTTGCAGCACATCGGCAAAATCCTCGCGGCCGCCGAGTGTAATTTTAACGACGTTGTGAAATGTACCTGCCACTTATCCAATATTGCCGATTTTGAGCAATTCGACAGCGTTTACGCGGAATTTTTCACCGGTGTTCTTCCCGCCCGAACCACAGTACAGTCGGTCTTGTGGGGTGGGATCAAAGTCGAAATCGACGCGATCGCGCGGAAGGCATGAGGACTGAAGCTGAGAATCTTGGAGATTGTAGCCTGTCAAAAATTGTGTTGGGAGTATACAGGAAAAGCGATCCGAGTTTTTTCCCAACTTGCCAGGCGAAAAGCTGATCCTCAACCTCGCAGACGGGTTGCCGATCTTCGTCAGCTATTTTTTAGTGACGGTGTACCAGGAAAAACAGCGCATGCGGAAAGTGGATAGCGATGGCCACATTTGAAATTGCTGGCGTTCTACCTGTCATTCCAACTCCGTTTGCTCGCGATGGAGGCTTGGACTGGGTGGCCTTCGACGGTTTGCTGGAGTTTGCAATCAGCGCCCGTGTTTGTGGAGTCGTCCTTCCCGCATACGCCAGCGAATTCTACAAACTTCGGGATGCTGAGCGTCGCGAACTCGTATTGCAAGCGATTCGCATTCTGAACGGTCGCCTTCCCGTCGTGGCGCAGATAAATCATGTTTCCGCCGCTTATGTAGCGGAAACGGCGCGTGATCTCGAACGTGCCGGGGCCGCGGCAATTTCTGTCGCCGTTCCACGGGTTTTCGGTTTGCCGGAACGCGACCTGCTCCGCTATTTTGACCGGATTCTGCAGGCTATCACGGTTCCGCTGGTGATCCAGGACTTCAACCCTGGAGGCACAACGGTGAGCGTGGAGTTCGTAAAGTCTCTCCACGGCCAGCATGCGCACTTTCAATATCTGAAGCTTGAAGAGCCTCTGATGTCCGGGAAAGTGCGGTCCATCCTTGAAGAGACCCATGGTGCTGTCGGCGTTATTGATGGATGGGGCGGCACCTACATGCTGGAACTTATCGACGCGGGCATTTGCGGAGTGATGCCGGGACTGGCGGTGTCGGACCTGCTGCAGATCATATGGGAAAAGGCGCGCGCCGGGAATAAAGATGCGGCGTACGAGTTGTTCCAGGGCGTTCTGCCACAGATCACATTCAGCCTGCAGAACCTCGAATTTTTCCATCACGCCGAGAAGGCGTTATTGGTGGCACGCGCAGTGCTTTCCCACGCCGAGGTGCGCGACGCCACCCTCACGATCCATGCGATAGACCGAGCACATATTGACTTTTTGAATCGTAAGGTCATCGATCTGGTGAGCAGGCAAACGATGGATGTCCACACCGCAGTTCATCCTCAGAGGAGTTAGCATGATGCAAACTACAGGTGCCATCCTGACGGGAGGCGCCATCGTTGATGGCACGGGCGGCCCTTCGATTTCAGGAGAAGTCGTCATCCGGGACGGCCGGATTGTTTCTGTTGGCAACCCGCAGAGCGGCAGGTCTCTTGTTAAGGGCGATCCGGAGTACAACGTCGTTGACTGCAGGGGCTGCGTCATTGCGCCAGGATTTATCGATGTGCATAGTCACTCGGACCTTCAGGTGCTGGAAAATCGAACCGACAAGCTATTGCAGGGAGTGACCACTGAAGTTGTTGGAAACTGCGGTTTCTCCGCGTATCCATTGCCGGAAAACCCCCAGGTATTGCGGGATTTCGCAAACGGCATCTTATGTGGAGATAACAGTTGGGGATGGAGTTCCGCCTCCGACTACCTTGCGAGCGCAAACAAATCCAAGGTTGCGATGGTTGCGTCGCTCGTGGGGCATGGGTCATTGAGAATTAAAGTGGCTGGGAATACCAGCAGAGCGCTCACGAGGCGGGAACTTGACACAATGTCGGGCCTGTTGGATGAGGCTTTGCAGGAAGGGGCCGCGGGTTTCTCCTCGGGGCTTATGTACGCCCCAGGATCGGGGGCATCGGCGCAGGAATTGACGACTCTTTGCCGTGTAGTCGCGCGGAGAGGCGGCGTATATGCCACCCACATGCGGAGCTATTCCGCCGCGCTGGTGGAGGCGGTTGAGGAACAGATTTCCATTGCCGAAGCCTCCGGATGCCGCCTCCAGATCTCTCATCTACAGGCTGCCGGCCCGGATCACTGGCCCTTGCAGCAGCGCGCCATTGCGGCGATCGAGCTGGCGGTCGCGCGCGGCGTCGACGTGGCTTTTGACGCATATCCCTGGCTGGCCGGCTCCACGGTGCTTACGCAAGTGCTGCCGCAGTCCGCCCTGGAGGGAGGGATTATTCAGCTCCTCTCACGGCTCCGTGATCCTGTGCAGCGTGAATCCATTCGGACTGGGATTCAACCCGAAGCGCGCTGGACAGGCGTCGTAGTAACATCGGTTGCAAACAATGCAGCCTCACTGGTGGGCAGGTCAATCCAGCAGATCGCAGACGAACGGGAAAGCGACCCTGAAAGCGTGGTAATAGACATTCTGCTGGAGCAACAAGGAAACGTGAACATTGTGGAGCACTGCCAGTCGATCGAGAATCTGCATGCATTGCTCACCCACCCGCTGGCGATTGTCATTACCGACGGAGTTTACACCAGAGGGCGTTCGCATCCCCGCCTGTACGGAACATTCCCTCTGTTGCTGGGGGATGTGGTGCGTGAGCGCAAATGGTTAAGCCTTGAAGAAGCCGTCCATAAGGTCACCGGCAAACCGGCGGCGACATTCCATTTGGACAATCGAGGCAAGATTGCGGAAGGTTATGTGGCGGATATCACCGTGTTCGACCCGGAAACCATCCGTACGGATGCAAGTTATGAAATGCCTGCCGTTCCGCCGGCGGGGATCAAGTTAGTCTTGAGAAATGGCAGGGCCGTAGTGGATGCAGGCGTGGCGGTGTAAGTCGGCAGCCATAGAATTTCCATGAACATATGCGAGATAGAAACCCCTGCAGTTCTGATCGATGCGGATACGCTTGATCGCAATCTTCGGAGCATGGCGAGTTATTGCAAGACACACAATCTTGCGCTGCGGCCGCATACAAAGACGCACAAGATTCCGGAGATTGCGCGCCTGCAGATGCAATATGGCGCACCCGGCATCACTGTGGCGAAGCTCGCAGAGGCTGAGGTCATGGCAAACGCAGGCATCCCTGACCTCGTTGTCGTTTATCCGCTATGGGGCGAAAGCAAATGGAAGCGCCTGACGGAGCTGGCAAAACGCGTCAGGATCTCCGTCACCATGGATTCGTTGCCGGTGGCTGAAGGCATCTCTCAGGCCGCGAAACAGGCAGGTGTCGAGATCGGAATCCGCTTGGAATTCGATACAGGGTTCGGGCGTTGCGGACTTGCCCTGGACGGTCAGTCGCTCGATATTGCCCAGCGCGTCTTCGGGCTGCCTAACCTTCGCTGGGAAGGCATCTCCGTTTATCCGGGGCATATCATGGGCAACCGGAAGATTCGAGAGCGGGATATTGTTCTTGAGAACGGCCAGCTTGACCGCCTTTATGCGTTGCTGAAAAGTGGCGGCATACCTTATCCGGTAGTCAGCGGGGGCAATACGCCAGCCGCGTTCGAGAGCCATCGGTTTCATGGGATCACGGAGATCCGGCCTGGAACATATGTTTTCAATGACCGCAATACTGTCGATGCGGAATCCGCTGGCTATGCCGATTGTGCCGCAATCGTGCTAACTACTGTGGTGAGCACGAGTGTCGTTCACCGGGCCATTATTGATGCGGGGAGCAAGACACTCACATCCGACGCTCTGCTTTCAGGCGAACGAAAGTATTTTGGATATGTTCAGGATCATCCCGAAGTTATCCTGGAGGGCCTTTCGGAGGAACACGGTCACCTTGTGATTCCGGATGATTCTCCGATCCGGGTAGGACACCGGCTCAGAGTTATTCCTAACCACATATGCCCCTGTATCAACCTGCAGGATCGCGTGTTTCTGGTTTCCGGAGACCAGGTAATCGATCAATGGAAGGTTGCAGCCCGTGGCATGGTTACATAGATGAGGTCTCATACCATTATGGCTCCGGGCGAGGACCTGTGAGACGACAGGAGGAAGGGTCCTAATTCGTGCCGTCACAAGCTGCCTCTCATTTCTGAGGCCGCCAATTCAATTGATCTGTCCGGCGGTTTCTGCTAAATTTGCCGCTGCGTCCACCAGGTTGGACGGATTGCTAACGCTGGTATAGGGCTATGCCAGTTTCATCTAAGCGACGTTCCGTGCCGTCGATCGAGCGGGCTCTTTCGGTGCTTGAATGTTTGGCCCAGTCGAAACACGGGTTCTCACTTTCGGAAATTAGCCGAAGGCTCGGCATTCCCAAGAGCTCAGCGCACCTGATCCTGGGAACTCTCGAAAAGCGGGGATTTCTTCAGAAGCACACCCAAAACGGCAGATACTGTTTTGGCCTGCAGTTGGTCAGCCTGAGCAGAAGCGCCCTCGAGAATCTGGATCTGCGGGAAGAGGCCACACCTTTCCTGCGGTCGTTGATGCAAAAGAGCGGCCTCACCGTCCACATGGCGGTGCTGGAAAGAAACGAAGCCGTGATCATTGAAAAGGTTGAGGCGCCGGGTCTGGTCAGGTTGGCTTCGTGGATCGGACGGAGACTCGATGTCAACTGTACCGCCGTCGGCAAGGTTCTTATTTCCTGTCTCCCTAACGACGAGCTCGATAACCTGGTTCGGACCTGGAGCTTTGCCCGCCACAATAGTCGCACGATTGTTTCAAAGAGCGCCCTGAAACGGGAGCTTACGTCGGTTAGGCAATCAGGCTATGCGCTTGACGACGAAGAAGACGAACCAGGGTTGCGTTGCATTGGAGCTCCAATATTCGACGAGACCATGAAAGCGGTGGCGGCAATCAGCGTGGCGGGGACCACAAACCAGATTCCAATCGATCGTGTTCCGATTCTGGCACGCATGGTGATGCAGGTTGCACAGGGAATTTCGTCACGCCTGGGTTACGTAGCGCAAGAGCCGAGCATCGCGTAACGGGGCACATCAACTCAGGATCGGCGTTTCCATCGTCGTGTATTCGTGGCGCAGCCGGGTAGGCGTTCCCGAATGCAGCAGGAAATTGTCGCCATTGTCGCTTATGAGTCTCATGAAGTCCCACTAACTGCCCCGCACCACGGAGTGTTCTGACGCACCGTCCGTAAACACCGGGTGTAGGAATACTCGTCTAAGATCCGCTGACTTTTGAGGAGTAGCGCAGATGTGTCTGATCCGTTTCGGACGGCAAGGCCGAGAAAAACCAGGAGTGTTGCTGGATGAGAAACGCAGGGATTTGTCGGCGTACTTTCAGGATTGGAACTCGACGTTCTTTGCCGAATCCGGGCTTATAATAAGAGGCTTTCAGCTCTCCTGCAAACGGATGAAGCGAGAAGCCTTCCAGAGGTATGTGAAGTCGACCGTTGGGGCTCTCCCGTTGCTAGGCCCGGCAAAATCGTGTGTGTGGGGCTGAATTTCTCGGATCATGCGAAGGAATCGGGCATGCCTGTGCCGACAGAACCAGTGTTGTTTCTTAAGGCGACAAACACTGTCGTAGGTCCGTTCGACGACATCCTCATCCCACGAAATAGCAACAAGACCGATTGGGAAGTTGCACTTGGCCTCATCATCGGATGCGAAGCCCGGTACCTCAATTCCACCGTTGATGCAGCTGCCTGCATCGCCGGATACTGCATTTCGCACGATGTCTCCGAACGCGAATTCCAACTGGAGCGAGGTGTGGAGCAAGGGGAAGAGTTGTGACACATTCAACCCGCTTGGCCTTGGCTGACAACCAGCGATGAATTGCCGGATGTTTTCAAAGTTGCGAATGAAGCTCACCGTGAACGGTCAGTTGAAGCAGAATCGCAGTACGGAAACGATGATTTTTCCGCCTACAGATTGTTCATTACATCTCGCAATTCATGACGCTGAAGCCAGGAGACCTAATCTCAACCGGCACACCACCCGGAGTTGGGTTGGGCATGAAGCCGCCTTCTTATCTTCTTAGGGACGGCGATACTGTCGAATTAGAGATTCAGCATTCTGGGAAAACAACGACAGAGTTGTAAGCAGGCATAGCCCAATTCGCCGTGCGCCACCGAGTTCACTCATTGTGACATGGGAATGCCGGTTCCGGCACATAGATGCAGAGCCGGCCCGAGAATTCCCGTTCAACCCATTGGACAAAAACCTACCCCATTGGCGAAAGCGGTTGACAGGTCAGTCTAAAGGGAATTAGCCTCCTGGCGCTGGTCTTCCGAGACGCAAGCGGCAATCCTTCGACTGGATGAACGGAGGTTGGCATGGCTCTCCGGTGGTTGTGTTTCATCTCCGTACAGTTCGGGTTGCTCCTAGCTTGTACAGCGGTTTTGTCAGCGCAGCTGAATCGAGGCACAATCGAAGGCACCGTGACTGATCCACAAGGGGCGGCAATGTCCGGAGTGGGGGTCACTGTTATTAACGTCGCCACAAACGTGGTGACAGGTACCAAAACGAACGATGCCGGCTACTATCGAGCGGAGGCTTTAGTGCCGGGCACCTACCGTGCCCATTTCGCAGCACACGGATTTACTTCACTGGACATGACAGGCATCGAGGTGCCTGCTGCCCAAGTGATCCGGGTTAACACCAAGTTGAACGTCGGGTCGACCAACGAGAAAATAGAAGTCAAGGCCGAGTTGCCGATGCTGGAGACGGATGCCAGCAACTTCAGCAGTACGTTGCAACCCGACATCATCCAGAATGTTCCTTTGGCGGGCCGGGATTTACAGCAGTTAACCTTCCTGCTTCCCGGCGTTAACAACGTGGGTGGCCCTCCCGGAAGCAATTTCGGTTTTGACAGCGAATTCGGAACCTTCCCGGATCCGACCCACCTTCTGGGCTCGGCGATTGCCGTAAACGGCGGGCAGAGCGGAACCAATGCCTGGTACCTCGACGGCAATCTCAACATTTCCAGCTTCGGGGAAAACATAGTGGTCAATCCTTCTCCCGACTCCGTCTCGGAATTTCAGGCCATCACCAGTGGGTTATCGGCCGAGTACTCACACACTGGGGGTGGGGTCTTTAACGTCGTTCTGAAGTCGGGGACGAACAGTCTCCACGGAGATATTTACGAATATCTTCGTAACAGCGCGACCAACGCCACCAACCCGTTTGACATAAAGGGCGGCTTCGGCAAAAGCCTGGTGCAGTTCAATAATTTTGGTGGGACGTTAGGGGGCCCGGTCATTATTCCTCACGTTTACAACGGCAAGAACAAGACCTTTTTCTTTTTCTCTCTTGACGCCTCGACTCTTCACCAGAGCGGCAACAACGGATACACCGTTCCGACCCCTCTGATGCGCCAGGGGAACTTCAGCGAAGATCCCAACGTCGTCAGTAATGGGATCTGGAATCCTGAGACCACGGTGGGACCACTATCGGATGGTACCTTCCAGCGCACAGCCTTCGGAACGCCCATTACCAGTGGTGGCTGCTTGAACACAGCGGTGGAAGCAGGCGCCGCGAACGGAGTGCAAACGTGCAATTTCAGCAGCCAGATTCCGACCGCCATGCTGGATCCCACGGCAATGTTCTTCGTGAATTCTTTTCCCTTGCCTAACCATATAGATACTCTAGGCGGTTGCCCCATGGCGTCAACTGGCGCCTACAGTATCTGCAACAACTTCGAGGGCAGGAGTGGCGGCAGCCAAGATCCCATCAATCTTTCGATCAAGGTTGACCATCAAACTGGCAAGGGCAAGTATTTCTTTGAGTGGTTGTTCAGCCCCACCCAGTATCGCAATTACCAAGTGCCGTGGACTGGCCCCACGTTCCCTCAGGAACTTATCGGCTTTGGGTCGCCCTATAATTTCGGCATTCGCAGCCAGGTTGTCGCAGTGGGTCATACCTATGCTTTCACCCCCAATCTCATTAATGAGTTTCGCGTCAGCTTCAGCCGCCAATTCCTCTCGACCCTCTCGCACCCTTATCCAAATAGCGTCACATCTCAGTCGCAGGTAGAGCAAGAGCTAGCGCCGATCCTTCTGCCGAGTAATTCTTACTTTCCCACACCGAATTTTGAAATCGATAACGTTTCCGGAGGCGGTAACGGGATTGACTTCGGTCCTGAACCTTGGGTCAACATTGCGACGGGATCGGAAGCTTATACGATTCTCGATAATGTGACGCGGATCATTGGCAAGCATACGATGAAGATGGGCTTTATTTATCGCTTGGACCATGCAAGCTATGAGAGCGACGATCCCACCATTCTCGACTTTAACGCTTCGTTGGCCCAGGATCCGGTTTCTGGCCTCGGGGGCAATGGTCTGGCCCAATTCATGATGGGAGCTGTTCCCGCTGACGGTGGCGGCAGCGGCAGCTTCGCTGGCCATCTCGAGTCGCCGTATATGCGCTGGCGCTCCTGGGGAGCGTTTGTACAAGATGACTTCCATGTCAAGCCCAATTTCACCTTGAATCTGGGCTTGCGCTACGATCTCAACGGTTATTTCAGGGCTCGTTATTACCCAATGGGGAACTTCTGCTTTACTTGCCTGAATCCTCTGACTGGGCTCCCGGGTGAAAACATTTATGAAGGGAGCCCTGGATTCCCTAATGGTGACGTCTTTCCGGCAAACCACACCGACTTTGCCCCTCGCTTCAACTTTGCTTGGTCGCCTACTGCCCTCCGCAAAACGGTCATCCGCGGCGGCTACGATATTTTCTATACCGACGCAATCGAAAACTTTAACGCGCCCGGTCAATCTGTGGTCAATGGAGCCGGCTGGGGCCAAAGTGCGGCTTGGAACTCGAGTTTTTACCCGCAGTGCGTTGCGTTTGCCGGACCTTGTGAAGCCTTTCCCCTGAGCGACACAACCACCAACAAGACGACCCTGTTGTTACCATCGATAACAGGGCTGTTCCCGGCACAGACTCGTGAAAACCTCCTTGGTAGCACTTACGCCTTTGTCAAACCGACACATGATCCCATGGTGCAAAGCTACACACTGGAGCTGCAACGTGAGTTTCCCGGAGGCTTGGCGGTCTCACTGGCTTATGTGGGCACTCACGGAACTCACCTGGCGGGAAGCGGACCAAATAACTACTTGTATAACAATGTCCCAACGTCGGAAAAGCTCAAGTACCAAGCCCAACTTTTCAATGATTACCCTATTTCACAGTTCTTTTCGGGTCAAACGGCAACACAGTTGGGCTCACTCTATGGAAATCCGCTTACCGGACCGGTGACTCAGGTGCAGCTCTCCACCGTGTTGGAGCCTTACCCTTTCTTCCCCACGGTTCCTACGAGCGGCACGTTCGAGGGCGGGACTACTTACAACGGAATGAACTTGAGGATCCAAAAGCGGACTTCCCATGGCCTGGACTTCATCGTTGCTTATACGGTTTCCAAGCAGATGGATAATTGGTCCGTGGGCGGAGCAGGTGTGGAAGCAGTCGATCCCATTCATTTCACCCGGAACGGACTTATCGGCGGACGGGGCGGCGAATTGGAGAGCACTTTCGGCGGCCCGTGGACATTTCAGGATCCGGACAACAGGAATGCCGATCGTGCCATCGCGGTCGATGACATACCCCAGCAGTTTAACGTCGGCGCTACCTACGACCTCCCGGTAGGCCGAGGCAAAGCCTTTCTGAACCGAAAGGGCATAGTAGGCGGCATTCTCGGAGGCTGGAAACTGGGGGGCAATTTCAATGCCCAAAAAGGCCTGCCCCTGCCCATTTCGTGTCCGTCCAGTACGCTCCAACAACTAAGCACCCCGGGTACATCTTTCGAGGAGTCGGGAGGCAGGTGCAACATGGTCGGTGATCCCCATTTCAGCGGGCACCGCAGCAAAGCGGAGCAGATCGCGGACTGGATCAATCCGGCTGCTTTCGAACCCGCTTTTGGAAATGACCCGAACTTCTGGGCGAACTATACCGATCTCGATCCGCGGGCGTGGACGTTCGGAAATATGAAGCCGCGGACGGATGCCATTCGTGGTCCCGGTTTCTGGAACCTTGATTCATCGTTGATGAAGGATTTCCATCTGGCGGAGGAGAGGTACGTCGAATTCCAGTGGGAGGTGTTCAATACTCTTAACCATCAGAATTTGGGGCTTCCAAATACAACATTTTGCTTACCGCCCGGCCCAGGAGGCGAGACGGACTTGGTGCATCAAGCCGGCTGTACGTTCGGCAAAATTACCGGTGTCCAGACCGATCCGCGGAACTTGACGTTCGCGCTGAAGTTCTTCTGGTGATTGAGGCGGAACATCGAGCACCCAGTATCTCGCGAGGGGACTCGAATGATTCTGCTGTACTGGGAACCGGAGCAAGGTAAAGACTCGGGTTCTGGACATTTTCAATCAGTGAGGCAAGGGTTTAGGCCGCAGTTAGAACAAGAATTCTGGAGGTAGCTGTGAAACATTTAGGGAAGGTTTTGACGTTTAGCGTAACTATGCTGTCGCTGCTCATGGTGGTGCCAGTGGTTACGAATGCACAAATGAGCAAAGTGAAGACCGTTTGGGTAATCATGATGGAAAATCACAACTGGACAGGCGACGACGCTGGTGCCTCCTTTGGTGACCCAGATATCAAAGGCAACCCACTGGCGCCTTATATCAACGAGACACTGCTGAATATGTCGGCGCACACAGAGCAGTATTACAATCCTCCGGGGAACCATCCCAGCCAGCCGAATTATTTGTGGCTGGAAGCAGGGACCAACTTCGGCGTCCTCGCGGATACCCAGCCTGGCCAGCCCCAACTGTTCACAAGAAAGCACTTGGTAAGGCTTCTACAAGATGCGGGTATTTCCTGGAGGGCCTACGCGGAGCCTGACTTTGGGAGCCCGGTGTTCGACACCTGTCCACTTGATTTTAGCTTCCTTGACATTAACCACCTTGCCCCCGATTTCTTCAACGATATCAACGATGGGTTGAACCCACAGTCGGCCGAATGTATCGAACACGTCAGGCCTTATTACCAGCTGGCGACCGATCTGGCCGACCATACCACGGCGCAGTACAACCTCATCACCCCAAACCTGTGCCATGACGGGCATGAGGGTGTTTCTCCTTGTGATAATACTGAACCCGCAGATAATACGTTGCGATCGGATACCTGGCTTAAGCAAAATGTGCCGCTCATTCTCGAGTCAGCGGCATACAAGGAAGGAGGTGCTCTGATCATCACCTGGGATGAAGCCGAAGACACCGACCAGTTCAGCGATGGCCCTATTCCCTTGTTTCTGCTTTCACCGTTTGCCAAGGGTGGAGGGAAGACAGCTTACAGCAATAGCATTCACTACGACCATAGCTCCACACTGAAAACGATAGAGGAGATCTTCGGCGTACAGCCTTTGCTGGGAGCTGCTGCAGACGAGAAAACGGTCAATCTAAGGGACTTGTTTCAGTGAAACATGCCGGGAATACGCTGAAGGCTGTCCAGTCCGCGGAAATTTTTACAGTTGTGCCAGTAGAGCCGAATTGGGTATCCGGCGCTCGATCATCATCGAACGCCGGATTTTCCCCCCAACGATGGGCACTGGACGCGATCGTCCGTCGGAGCCCTTCTTAAACGGAAGAAAATGCCCTTCAACAACAACGCCCGGCGTGACATGGACGGTCGCACCGGCGATTTCAGTTGCCGTATCCTCGGAGGCCCGAGTCGTCTCCCGCACAAAATTACCCTCAAGTGTGTCCGAGAGTGGAACCACGTTTTTCGCGAAAATACAGCGGAGCCACCAACCCCTTTCGAGTGGACCGCAGTGGAGATTGATGATTTGACGACTCGCCGCAGATTTCTTCGCCAATCCGCGATTGCTGCTGCGGCCGGAATGGTGCCGCGGGCTTTCTGCCATACCATGCGGCGTGACAC
This sequence comes from uncultured Acidobacteriaceae bacterium, assembly GCA_963714225.1. Taxonomy (GTDB): domain Bacteria; phylum Acidobacteriota; class Terriglobia; order Terriglobales; family Acidobacteriaceae; genus Sulfotelmatobacter. The sequence continues at coordinate 35,607 of CAVQNY010000005.1, forward strand.
GACGCCCGCGATCCCAACCCTCGATCCAAACAGCCTGGTACGCTTCGTCGATCCGCTTCCCCGTCCTGTGGTCGCACAACCGCAGGGCGATCGTGCCGTGCCAGGTAAGCCCCGCGAACGGGTGCCGTTCTACCGGGTGCCCATGCGCGCCATCGCCAGCAAACTTCATCGCGATCTGCCGCCGACTAACTTATGGTCCTACGGTGGTTCGGTACCCGGCGTGATGTTCGACACGGAGAGTGGCCAGGGGCTGCTCGTCGAGTGGGTCAATGAATTGCCGCCCAACCACTTTCTCCCGATCGATTACTCGGTGCATGGTGCCGGGCGCGGTACTCCTGAGGTGCGTGGTGTTGTTCATCTGCATGGCGGCAAGACGCCTCCCGAAAGTGACGGATATCCCGAAGACTGGTACGTGCCCGGACAATCGCGCACCTACTACTATCCCAATCAGCAGGATCCAGCGCTGCTCTGGTACCACGACCACGCGATAGGCATTACTCGCCTAAACATCTATGCCGGGCTCTTGGGGCCGCACGTGATTCGCGACCAGGCAGAAAGGCAGTTGCAATTGCCCAATGGCAAGTACGAGGTCCCGCTCGTGCTCTTCGATCGCCATCTGCAGCGCGATGGCCAGTTGAGCTATCCGCACCCGTGGGTGCCGGAGGTCTTAGGTGAGGTGCCGTTGGTGAACGGCAAGATTTTTCCTTATCTTGAGGTAGAGCCGCGCAAGTATCGATTCCGCGTTCTGAACGGCGCGAATGGCCGTTTGTATCGGCTGTCGTTACCTCAGGGAGTTGAGATTCACCAGATCGGCACTGACCAAGGACTGCTGTCGGCGCCCGTCTTGGTAACGCAGTTAGTGCTGGCGCCGGCGGAGCGCGCCGATGTGGTCATCGACTTTGCGCCGCATCGCGGTAAACGGATTTTGCTATCCGACGATGCCTTCACGCTCATGGAGTTTCGTGTGAGTGCAGCGCCGGTCTCGGACCCGAGCGAGTTGCCGGCCACACTGCGTCCCGTGCCGCGTATCGCCGAGTCTTCCGCGGCAACGACTCGATGGCTCACATTGGACGAGCTAAAAAAAGGAATGTCCGCATCCGGTGGGATGTTGTTGAACAAGACGCGCTGGCACATGCCCATCACCGAGAAACCGGTGCTGGGTACCACGGAAATCTGGGAACTCGCGAATCTGACCGACGACGTGCACCCCATTCATCTGCATCTAGCACGGTTTCAAATTCTGGATCGTCGCCGCTTTGACGCCTTCCAGTACATGACAACCGGAATCCTGCGCTACAGGGATCCAGCCACGCCTCCCGACCCGAATGAAATGGGCTGGAAGGACACGGTTCGCGTCAACGCCCAGACGGTAACTCGGATCATTGTGCCCTTCGAGGGTTTTCCCGGCCGCTACGTTTGGCACTGCCACAACCTCGAGCACGAGGACAACGAAATGATGCGCCCCTACGAAGTGCGTGCGGCCGCGAGTAGCAGTTGAGGATGTCCACAATTCGAGGAACTTTGGAGGCCTTGATGAAATCACATTTTGCCTTTTCTTTTTGTCCGCCGCGGTTCCGGCGGATGCAGCCTAGCTTGTTTCTTCCAGCCCTGGCCTGCCTGCTGCTGCCGATTGCGGCGCGGGCGCAGGTGAGCTTCACCGGGGTCCACAAGAACGTGAACGTTGGCTCCCAAGCAGTTGGATCGCCCAGCACAACGATTTCCCTGCCCTTCACGATCGGAGCAGACACGACAGTGGGCAGCATCGCCGTGTTGACCACCGGCATTGCGGGCAAGGACTTCGCCAATGCGACGGGGAGCACCTGCACGGCGACGACTTACACCACGGCCACCAACTGCGTGGTCAACGTGAGCTTCAAGCCCCTGGCTACGGGCCTGCGCCGGGGCGCGGTGGTGTTTTATTCCGGCGCCAACAGAACGAGTCCAGCACTGGCCACCGTACCGGTGTTTGGCGTCGGCGCCGGGCCGCAGGTGGTCTTTGGACCGGGTGGCGCGCAGACCAGCGTGGGCAGCAAGTTTATCAGTCCCGAAGGCGTGGCGGTGGACGGAGCGGGCAATGTGTACGTCACCGACATTGGCCTCCAGGAGGTGTTCAAGGTAACGCCGGGCGGCAAGCAGACCACGGTGGGTAGCGGGCTTGAGGTGCCCGCAGGCGTGGCCGTGGACGGAGCGGGCAATGTGTACATCACCGATAGTCAAGTCGACGCGGTGTTCAAGGTGACGCCAGGCGGCGTGCAGACCACGGTGGGCACCGGATTCGATTGGCCCTCTGGCGTGGCTGTGGACGGGGCCGGGAACGTGTACATTAGCGACCCCTTCATCGACGCGGTATTCAAGATAACGCCTGGGGGGGCGCAAACCATGGTGGGCAGCGGGTACAACACACCCGCAGGCGTGGCCGTGGACGCGGCTGGCAATGTCTACGTCGCCGATACCTACGACGCAACAGTGTTCAAGGTAACTCCAGGTGGCACACAGACCATGATCGGCAGCGGACTCATCAGTCCGGCGGCCGTGGCCGTGGATGCGGCCGGCGACGTCTACATCACCGATGCGGGCACCAACACCGTGTACGAGGTAACGCCGGGCGCAGTGCAGACTACAGTGAGCAGTGAGCTGAACGTTCCGAACGGCGTAGCCCTGGACGGATCCGGCAATCTCTATCTCGACAATACCTTCAACGAACAGGTGCTGAAGATCGACCGCGCGGATGCGCCGTCGTTGAAGTTTGATCCCACGAAGATAAACTCGAGGAGCACGGACAGTCCGAAAACGGTAGTAGTTGAAAACATCGGTAACCGATCGCTGAAATTCTCCGCAGTGACATATCCGGCGGACTTCCCCGAAGGTATCTCCGGCCCCGATGACGACTGCGCATCGAGCACATCGCTTGCATCCGCCGGCGCCTGCACACTGACTATCGACTTTAGTCCGGTGACGGTGCTGGGGTCCAAAACCTCGGCGGTTTTACAAGAGGCCGTGAAGTTGACCACCAACGACCTCAACGTACCCAAAAAGCTGCAACAGGTCGTCGTTACAGGTAAGGAGCTTGCCGACAAATGACAACTACCCGCTGGCGACCTCCAGTTCTTGGAAGAGCTGATTATCAGCCGTACTGGGGCAGCAAACAGCGGTCCAGATCTCAATCTCCACCAGATAGCCGCCAGCAACTGCGCGCCATGACGTGAAATATTGCGGAACACCAAGAATCAACTTTGTCTCACTGAGAAAACAATGAAAAAGACAAAGACAATGAGTGTCGTCGTAGTTTTGATTCTCGCCGGTTGTGGGGTCGCCCTTGGTGCAACCCCGGTCGTTTGGGTGGTTCCGAGTACCTTATTGCGAATAGGGCCAACCGAAGCGGCGGGCAGGGGAACAAGGGTTACTATCTATGGCGGCCGCGGCGAATACATCGCTTTTCAGGTGGCCGTCCAGGCCCCCACGGGCGGGCTTACCAATGTCAGATTTTCGGTTTCGAGCTTGACAGGTCCGGGCGGTGCGACGATTCCCAGTACGAGTCTGATTCTGTACAGAGAGTCGTACATCACTGTGCCGTCCTCCGAACATAGTACTGTCCCCGGCTTTGAGAGCTGTCCCCCAGCCCCCAACCCCTGTCCCACGTGGATTTTCGACGGGGACAATGGAACCCAGAATGTCCCCATCACCACCCGCACCGAAACTCTCCCGGACGCACTGATTCCGGCGATTGATCCCGAGACGGGGAAGTCCCCCAAGGCGGGTGCCACTTATGCGTTTGAGCTCCCCAGCCTGGCCGCCCGCCACAATCTTGTCTTCTGGATCGACACCTTTGTGCCTCGCGGAATCGCAGCCGGAACATACACAGGCACTTATACCGTGGCCAGCTGTGAGGGATCCGTCCAAGGCACGATTGAGCTGACGGTATGGGATTTCACGCTGCCGCTGCAGCCATCGCTCAAGTCCCTTTTCGGTGGAGGCGACAGCAATCTGTCCGCAGGCGGTGCACTGGCGGCGGGCATAGAGGCCGAACTTCTCAGAAACAGAATCATGCCCGATACCTCGGGTACGGCGTTGCCCAGCGAAAGCACTGACATTCGTCGGCTTGGGCTGAATGACTTCGACTTGGGATACTTTGAAAACGTTTCTTACGGCAACTGCACCGGCGAGGACCTCAAACCCGCTCCTCCTTCACTAAAGGCCTTGCAGGCAGCAGTGGATGCGCAACCGACAGGCTTCTATTTGAACGATTACACCGCCGATCCGGAGTCTAGCTGCTCGAACCCTGCGTACTACAACTCCGTGATTGCCTGGGCTAAGGTCTTGCATCGAGCGGTCGTCACAGGTGTCCCCGGCCAAGTCGGTGTCGACAACGTGGTATCGCAGCAACCTGTTTCCGAACTTTTCAACGATGGCTTGGGCACCGGCCGCTCCGCCGTGGATGTTTGGACCATGCTGCCCGAAGACTATGACAGCGCCCAGCTTGTTTCAACCGATGGAATGAACAACGTGGCTTATGTCCTGAACAAGGGGGACAAGGTCTGGTCGTATAACGACGAGGTGCTTGACTCCTACTCCCCCAAGTGGGAGCTGGATTTCCTGCCTATCAACTACCGCATTTGGCCAGGCTTCCTCAGCCAGAGCCTTGGGACAACGGGGATGAATTACTGGGCTGTCTCCAACTGGAATTCGAAAGCAGCCGCCTGGACCAGCGCCTTATCCGCTGGGTCTACAAGCGTCGATGATGGCTACTTTCCCGAGGAAGGCATTTTGGTCTATCCCGGCGGGCCGGCGGGACTGCAAAGTACGACGAGCTACCAAGGTGTAGCACCTTCCATGCGGCTCAAGTATTTGCGGGACGGGGTGCAGGACTACGAGTACATTCAGGCGCTCAAGAGTAGCGCATGCGGTCAGACCGTCTTTGTCCAGCAGACCATGGTTTCCCTGTCCTCATCCGGAAACAATGACCCGAATTGGCATGACTGGACGATGAATGAAGCCGCGCTGGAATCGGCACGTTTGACGTTGGGAAACAAGCTTTCCAGCCTCGGTTGCGCGCCCTGAGGGGAAAAATGGCAAACCTAGTTTCACCTTCCGTTGTAAATGGCAAGAGCTCTCTAGCCGCTGAGCTGGAGACTAAGCGAATACGTGTCCCAGCAGCCCCCGAGCGCTTAGGTTCGCTGGACGCCTTCCGCGGTTTCGTGATGCTTTGGATTATCGGCGCCGAGGGGTTGATGGCAGGCTTAGCGGCCCTGGGACACAATCGAGTCATCGACGCTGTGGTTTACGAGCTAAACCACAGTCCTTGGCAAGGGCTGCGCTTTTACGACTGTATCTGGCCATCGTTCATGCTGATGGTCGGAGTCTCCGTGCCCCTCTCGTTTGCAAAGCGCTCGCTTACTCAGACCTATCAGCAACAGTTGGCTCACGCCGCAAAGCGCGCGCTCGTTCTTTTCTTGCTGGGCTCGCTGCGCGAGTCGGTTTCGCTTGGTTCGCCGTACCTGATCGAATTGAGCAGCGCCTTGCAGCCCATCGCGATTGCCTATTTCGTGGCTGTTCTGGTAGTCAGCAAGTCCTGGCGTTTCCAGGCTCTACTTGGCGCCGGGATCCTCGCTGGCTACGGGCTTGTCTTAGCCTTCGTCCGGGCTCCCGGCATAGCGGCGGGTAGCTATCAGTACAATCACAACCTGGTTCACTGGGTCGATATTGCTTTGCTCGGCCAAACTCACTGGAGCCGCTGGCCTTATGCAGGCGAAGGTTGGGGGACGGTGCTGAGCACGATTCCAACCATCTCAACCACGCTGCTGGGCTTGCTGGTTGGCGAATTGCTGATGAGCGAACGCTCGAAGCAAACTAAAGCCAACTTCATCGGCGGTATGGGACTTGCGTGCCTGGCGATTGGGTATGCAACAAGTTTTGTTGTTCCGGTGGTCATGAAGATGTGGACTGCTTCTTATGGTCTTATGTCTGCTGGTTGTGCGTGCCTGATGCTTCTGTTTTTTTATTGGCTTATGGACATCCGCGGGTATCGAAAATGGGCGTTTCCTTTAACCGTCATCGGGATGAACGCCATTTTCATTTACATGTTTACGAGCCTTATTCACCTTGATCCAATCGTCGACGTCTTTACTCAGGGGATCGCGAGGGTTTGGCCCAATTCAGGACTACTTTTCCAACAAGTCGCGATTCTTGCGCTCGAATGGCTCATGCTGTTCTGGATGTACAAACGAAAGGTTTTCGTTAAGGCTTGAAGAAGCCTGCCACAACCCCGTCTCACCTGGGGGGAATGTGAACAGCGTAAGTCAGTTTTTGTCGAATTGAAAGGTCTTGATCTTTGCTTGTTTCGGGGGAAGCAGCGTGAAAACTGCATCTTACTGTTTTCGCATCCTACAGGGCGTTCTGATCCTGTTGTCGTGTACCGGGTTTGCCTGGACGCAAGATTCTATGCTGGCCCGCACACCGCCGATGGGGTGGAACAGTTGGAATCATTTCGCATGCGAAGTGAGTGACTCAGTAGTGCGGGCGCAAGCTGATGCGATGGTTAAAAGCGGAATGAAGTCCGTCGGATATGTTTACATCCTGATCGATGACTGCTGGCAAGGAACCCGCGACGCCGAAGGATACATTCGTCCCAATGCAAGGTTTTCTGACATGAAAGCTCTGGCCGAGTATGTTCATAGCAAAGCCTTAAAGATTGGTATCTACTCTTCGCCTGGTCCGAAAACCTGCGGGGGTTATGAGGGAAGTTATGGTCATGAAGAACAAGATGCGCAAACTTATGCCGCGTGGGGGATGGATTACTTGAAGTACGACCTGTGCAGTTATGACGGGATGGGCGATCAAGTCGCCGCATACAAGAAAATGGGTGATGCGCTCAAGAAAACCGGTCGACCGATGATCTATGCTCTTTGCCAATACGGGATGCAGGAAGGCTGGCAGTGGGGCGCATCTGTTGGCGGCAACCTGTGGCGTACAGATGACGACATTCGCGACGACTACTACGTGATGTCGGAACTTGGGTTCGGGCAGAACGGCCTTGAACAATTCGCCGGTCCCGGACACTGGAATGACCCCGACATGCTCGAAATCGGTAACGGGGGTATGACCACTGACGAATATCGGACGCACATGACTTTGTGGTGCATCCTGGCGGCTCCGCTTATTACCGGCAACAATCTCGCAGCCATGGATGCCGAGACGCGAGATCTTCTCACTAACCCGGAGATCGTTGCGATTGACCAGGACCCGCTCGGCGTCCAGGGTCGCCGGATCAAGCAAGAAGGGCCATTAGAAGTGTGGATGAAGCCTCTGAAAGATGGAAGCGCCGCTGTGGGCTTATTTAACCGCGGATGGGGAGCAATGCCGGTGACCGTTGACTTCCGAGATGTTGACTTCGGCGCCTCTGCCGTGGTGCGCGATCTTTGGGAAAAGAAAGATCTCGGGCCATTCCAGAAGAAGTACACCGCAATTGTTCCCCAACATGGAGCCGTCATGCTCCAAGTAAAGCGAGGCGCCTGACCTATGGCTGCAAGAGTTCGAATAAGACGGGTCAAGACATTCGCCGGTTTGAGAACAGGAGGCCTGGTAAGCCGGTCGCTTTGCACTCTTGTTTTGGTTCGGGCTTTCGTGGTCACCGCGTGGGCCGTCGCGCCACACAACGTACTCCTGCCCCAACCCCAGCAGATACACTACGGCCCGCATCGACTTCGAATACGCGGTCTCGCTATCCGGTTGTTGGCGGACACTAGCATTGAGGATCGCTTCGCTGCGGAGCAGTTGTCGAGCTGCCTTTCCGATGTGGCCGAGGAACCGGTTCGGGTTTCGCAGGGCGAGGCCGGGAGGGCGTTGATAAACTTTAAACGGACCGGAGAGGTCGGCGCCTTACCGCTTCCCGGCGAACACCCGGGACCGGCATCCCGTGAAGCTTACACTTTAAAGATTACGCCTGAGGGAGGGGAAGTCAACGCGACCTCATCAGCCGGCTTGTTTTATGGAGTGCAAACGCTCTGCCAGATGATCGAAGGGAACGCGGCCGAGGCGGTACTTCCCGAGGTGGAAATTACTGACTGGCCGTCGCTGGCGTACCGGGGAACCATGGTGGACATGAGCCACGGACCTCTGCCCAAAGAGGATGAAATCAAGCGGCAGCTTGACTTTCTGGCGCGCTGGAAGGCTAACCAATACTACCTTTACACGGAAGACAGCATAGAGTTGCGAGGCTACCCACTCCTGAATCCAGACGGCCGCCTGACGCAAGATGAGGTACGGCGAATAGTAGCCTACGCACGCGAACGCCACATTGACGTGGTTCCTAATCTGGATCTATACGGTCACCAGCACGATCTGTTTCGGATAGAACAATATTCCGAGTTGTCCGATGAGCCGCACGGAACTGAATTCGACCCCGGTAATCCAAAGGTGATGCCTCTTCTCACCGACTGGGCCAGCCAGTTGGCAGATTTATTTCCCAGTCCGTTCGTCCATATCGGGCTCGATGAGACGTTTCAAATCGAGCGGGCTACCCAGGCGTCTGGCACGGCCGCAACTCCAACGGCGTTGTTCGTGAAGCAACTCACGGCTGTCACGCGTCTATTTCAAGAACGCGGCAAGCACGTCATAGCGTACGACGACATCATGGTGAAATATCCCCGTATCATTCCCGATCTTCCCCCGGATCTGATTGCCGCCGCTTGGTATTACACCTCAGAAGATCCGACCTACAAGCGCTGGCTTGCGCCATTGGTCGCCAACCATGTTCCTCACATTGTAGAGCCGGGGGTAATGAGCTATGACAACATTGCCCCCGATTACAACGCGAGCTTTGAAAATATCGACACCTTTCTGGCTGCCGGCCGTCGTTCCGGCGCGCTGGGCTTGGTCAACACCGTCTGGGCCGACGACGCGCAATTGCTCTTTCGCATGTCCTTCCCCGGTATGGCGTATGGCGCGGCGGCGCCATGGCAATCCGCTCCCATAGACCGGGCCAATTTTTTCTCCGACTACGCACACGTGATGTACCCCGCAATCATTGCTCCCGATATCGCCTCGGCGCTGAGCACTATGTCCGAGGCCGAAACTGACCTGCAAAAGGTGCTTGGAAATGAGCAAACGCAGTTTGCCTTGTGGGGGGATCCTTTCTCCCCTCTCTACTACAAGGGGTTGGCCGCGCACCGGAAGGATCTGCATGAAACTCGGCTCAATGCGGAGCGGGCGGAGACATCTCTCTTGCATGCCAAGAGTCTGGGTGTGGATCCCGCGACCGTGAACAGCCTGATGATAGGAAGCCAGCTTCTGGACTATGCCGGGGCAAAATTTCTGGCGGCTCTGGATCTCTCGGATCTGTGGCTAACCTTCGGTGCCAGGCGTCCCGACGCGGAGCGCTGGTGGAATCTGTGGGAATCCCAGGTTACGCATTACGATCATTCCTTCATCGTCGATCTGATGGATCGAATCACAGATTTGCGACCTGAATATCGTAGCGAGTGGTTGGAAGAGTACACCCCGTACCGGTTGGGTTCAGCTTTGGGGCGATGGGATGCGGAATATCAATATTGGCGAGGCGTTCACGACAAATTACGGGAATTTAACGATAGCTCGCATGAGGGAGATACTTTGCCGCCGCTTCAAGAGATCATAGAGAGTAATAGCCATACGCCAATGCGGACAAAGTAAGGCATCCCCTGATGCGAGGTAAGCTCTTGTGAAGTGCAATACATGCCGGAGTATGGGATAAGTATCCTATGACTGCACAGAATAGTAATAAGGTTTTCAACCCTCAAACGGGTTCCGTTGGTCTACAGCCCCCAGAAGGACTTTGTCACGAGACCGCAATAGACACAGACGCGCCTGCGTCTGCCAAGTCTGCACAAATTTTCAGTCATAATCGGCGCTTCATACCCGGCGGCGTCGTCTCAGTGAACCGCGCCGTTCAACCGGAGATCGTCTTCATCAAAGGTCAAGGCGCGCACCTCTGGGACGCCGATGGAAATCGGTACATTGATTATCATGCGGCTTTTGCTCCGCACTTCTTAGGACACAACGATCCCTACGTCACCGACGCAGTCATCTCCGTGTTGCGGAAAGGGGCCAGTCTTTATGGCTCCGGAACGACCGAACTCGAGGGGCAGCTGGCGGAACTCATCTGCCGGCATATACCAGCGGTCGAATCGGTTCAATTTTTGAACACCGGCAGTGAAGCTACTTACGAAGCGATTCGTTTGGCTCGGGCGGTCACCCGAAGGGATCACATCATCGTTATGCAAGGGGGTTACAACGGCTGGCATGACGACGTCTCCTGCAATTTAATGACTCCTCTTGATGTCATTGGGCCGAGGGTTTCTCCCGGTGAATACCCTTACATTCCGATTAGCGCGGGCATTCCACGCGAGCATCAACAACTCGTTCACCCCATCAACTTCAACGATCTCGAGTCCGTAGAGTACGTGTGTGAGAAGTATTCCATAGCAGCACTCATCACGGAGCCGATTCTCCAAAATATCGGGATCATCAAGCCTGAAGTTGGATATCTGGAAGGGCTCCGTCGATTGGCTGATCAGTACGGCTTTATCCTTATTCTCGATGAGGTCAAGACAGGTTTTCGCCACGGGGTCGGCGGCTATGCAAAAATTGCCGGCGTGACGCCTGACCTGATCGTTCTTGGCAAGGCCATGGCTAACGGGTACCCTATTGCCGCGCTGGGGGGCAAGAAGCAGTTGATGGACTGGTTCGTCCATCCCGACACCTCGAAGCGGGTACTCTTGGCCGGCACTTACAATGCGCACCCTGTTCCGACCGCAGCCGCGATCGCCACAATCGAGCGCCTGCTTATGAATGATGGGGAAGTCTATCGGCATGTCGAATCGTTGGGACAAAAGATGCAGGAAGGCTTAGAAAGAATCATTAGCAACTTGGGTTTTGAGGCAGTAGTCGCCCGGCAAGGTTCTGCTTTCTGCATCTATTTCATGAAGCATTGCCCGAAAGATTGGCACGATCTGGCAGGCCATCACGATTTCAGTTTTGACGAACAGCTGCGCAGGAAGTTGATCAAGCGTGGCATTTACTTCTTTCCTGTTGCCGCCAAGCAATGTTCCATTTCCTTTGCTCACACGACAGAAGACATTGAAACCACCTTGCGTCAAATCCAAAACCAGCTAAGTGAGATGTTGAGGTGAGGACGCCCATGCGCTCCTGGCTGCTTCTACTTAGCTGCAACTTCATGTGGGCACTGCAGTTTACCTGTATCAAATTGGTTCAGGATCAGGTTGGCTCCCTGTTTACCGTCTGGGGTCCGATGACTCTGGCCACCGTAATGCTTTACCCGCTGGTTCGGTTGGAATCGAAAAGTGTCAAGAACAGCGAGAGGCGAGGCAGCGACATTCTGATTTTCCTTTTACTCGCCGTGGTGGGAGTGTTCCCCGGACAAGTATTCATAACCTGGGGCACCCGCATGTCGCTGGCCAGTAACGCCGCTTTGCTCATGCTGACACTGCCGGTGTCCACAGCGTTTCTGGCGTTCCTCTTTCTGCATGAAAAAATGACGCCTGTAAGGTGGATCAGTTTCGGCTTGGCCATCATCGGCGTCCTTATGTGCTCCGATATCGACTTTCGATCTTTGCACTTTGGCAAGAGCTATCTGTACGGGAATATCCTGATTTTCTTAGGCACGCTGGGCAGCGCGTTTTATAACTCATATGGCAAGAAGATATTGGAACGCTACTCGCCGACAGAAATGGTATTTTTCACTTACCTGGCAATGTTTGCCGTAATGACTCCGTTGACTCTGGCCCAGGAACCTGGGGTGTTCGCGAACATTCCTCATTTCTCTCTCCAGACCTGGATCGGACTGGCCCTGCTCACCTTCTTCCATAATTATTTGTCAATGGTTCTGTTTCTCAAGGCCCTCAAACAGCTCGATGCGATTCAGGCGGCACTGTCGAACTACTTGATTACGTTCTTTGGGGTTCCAATCGCAGCCATCTGGCTTAAGGAGAAGTTAACTTTCCTGGCGATTATCGGCGGAGTCTTGATCTTGGGCAGCACATTACTGATCACAGTCTGGGAAAGCAGGCAGGCCTCACGGAAATATACCGCAGTACCAGCACCTGAGTGAGACGATTACGATTTCGAGTCGGACAAGGCAATATGACGAAGAGACGAAAAGGCAGCCATCCGGGCAAAGCTGGTTCTGAGGACAACAGGAATGGCGCGCGAACGCTCATTTGCGCCAATGCCGGCGTGGTTGGAATGGGGCTGATGGGGAGTAGCATCGCGGCATGCTTGCTCGCCGCCGGCCGCACTGTGGCTGGAGTGGAGGTTGATCCAGCGAAGCGCAGGAAAGCTCCCCGTCAAGTGCTATCTCTTCTTGAAGGCCTCAGAAAAGAAAGCCTACTAAGATCAGACCCGCGAAAGGTTCTGAGAAAGCTGACCATTTCTGAAGACTATTCCGCCCTGCGGCAAAGCCAGATTGTCGTCGAATGTGTAACCGAGGACCTTAATGTCAAACGCGAGGTAATCCGGAGGATCGAGCAGGCTGTCTCTCCCGACGCAATTATCGGAAGCAATACTTCAGCGATTCCACCAACCGCGCTGCAGCAAGACGCGGTCCATCCCGAGCGCATTTTGGGCATGCATTGGGCGGAGCCTGCCCACATCACCCGCTTCATGGAAATCATTTGCGGCAAGGATACGCTGCCGGTTTACGCCGAGCGCGCTCTGGCGTTGGCGCGGCAATTGGGCAAACAGCCATCTCTTCTGCGCAAAGACGTGCGCGGGTTCATCACCAATCGAATTATGTACGCGATGCTGCGCGAGGCATTTCATCTGGTCGAGTCTGGAGTAGCGTCCATCGCCGACGTGGACCGCTCAGTACGGAACGATTACGGATATTGGATCACTTTCGCCGGACTATTTCGCTTCATGGATCTTACCGGAATTCCCGCCTATTGTGCGGTGATGCGCGATCTTTTGCCAGAACTCGATTGCAGCACGCAGGTTCCACTTCTGATGACGAGAGTGGTCGAGTCCGGCGCACAAGGCGTATCGAACGCCAAAGGCTTTTACGATTACACGCCTGCGCAGGCGAAAAGGTGGGAAAAGCGTTTCCTGAAATTCAGTTATGACGTGCGGGCGCTGGCGCGGAAATACCCGGAAGAGGACGGGGATTCCGTTGCCGGCACGCCCGCGAGAATGGACAACCAACGCGAAGCTCGGAAGCGGATTCCGCAGAGCCGGAGTACAGGATAGAAGAATGTCTTAGGTACCTTATTAGTATTCTCAACACCGTATCCGATGCCCGGGGTGCACCTTCAGGACAGCCAGACCCTCGGTGGAATGGCAATGCGCGACCCATAGTGCGAATCGTACAGGTGTCGATTCCCTGGGCAGAGATCGCGGTTGAGCCGGTGGAAGGGCATACCATTCTTGGCATCGATTTCGCCGTAAATGGCAAGGATCCTGAGACTGGCGCCTATGACTACTTTGATTGGTGCGGCCTCAAGGTATTCCATGACCCATCCGGCTTGGCGAATTACTTCTCGCAGGCCGGCGCAGTCAGTGAATCTTAATGCCTTGACAGCCGCGATGGCACGCCGAACGATCGAGGTACAGCGCGTCAAACAATTAATCGCAGCAGCGCATCGGGGCCGCAAATTCGCGAATTTCGTTCCTAGGGCGCGAATATGTGAATCAACCGCAAGGAGCCAGGAATGACGAAGCGGAGAGCAGCTTTTACAAGTCTTCTTCTCGGAGTAGCGCTACTTTGCGGAAGCGCTTTTTGTCAGGACGCATCCCGCGCCACCACCGCGTTATCACCCGTTCCTGGCACAACCTGTGCTGTTTTTCCGCCCAATAACGTTTGGAATACACCGATCGACGACCTGCCGGTTAATCGGAATTCCGCTGCATGGGCGGCGAGCCTTCCAGGAAAGCATCTCACCCTTGGCTTTGGTCCTGCTGGTGGCAAAAACTATGGTTTTCCTTACCAAGTTGTCGATAACAATATCCCCATGGTATCCGTTACCATCAGTGACCGCCAGGAATCGGATCCTGGCCCGTACCCGTTTAGTTCGGAAACACCGATTGAACCTTTCGACGGTGGCGACGCCCATGCGCTGATGATCAACAAAGATACCTGCATCCTTTATGAACTGTATGACGCTCACTGGAATGACGGTAATCCGAAAGCTGCTAATGGAGTGATCTATGACTTAAAGTCCAATGCTTTAATTTCGAATCCCTCATTTTCCAGCGCTTCTGCGGATGATGCAGGATTGCCACTTTTTCCTGGACTGGTTCGTTTTGACGAAGTACAAGCGGGCGTCATTGATCATGCATTGCGTTTTGAGGCATCTCGTGCATACTCGGGGGGTGTGCTATGGCCTGGCACCTATACCCCAACATATCTGAACACTCCTAACGCAAACGTTCTCTGGATGGGATCACGCTGGAGACTTAGGAAGAGTTTTGATATCTCCCATTACTCCGCTCAAGCTCAGGTTATCTTAAATGCACTTAAGAAGTACGGGATGTTTATGTCAGATATAGGAGACGACTGGCAAATAGACGGGACGCTTGATAATAATTGGCCGCAAAATCTGGTGAATGAGTTAGGAACTGTCCCTTCATCTGAATTGGATGCGGTTGACGAATCAAGCCTTATGGCGAATCCTGAGCTTAATCCCGATAGTGGCGGCAGCACGTGCTACAGCGGCGCTGCGAAGAAGCGATGAACTACAAGCGCTTACACTGGATGGATCGATAGGCTGGATTGAACATTCGGCGCAGGAAGCGCGAATACTGCGTACGAAGGGGTCCGCCGCTGCTAGCCTGGACTGGATGAACCAGGAGTGGACCGGCGCCGCCTTGCTGTCTCCGACGATCTCATCTCATCCGCAAACCGGAATCGGAAAGTATCGTATGATTCTGTGCGAAGAGTGGGGGAAGGTCATCCTGGTGATGATGCTTCTGGTTTGTGCGACGATTGTTGCGAGCGCAAGCATCAGAGCTCGCGCCGCATTGGCGCCAGCCTCGCATCCGGCACAGGTTCAGCAACTGCCGGAACCCTCGTCCGATCCGGCGGTTGAATCGCTGGAAAGAGCGTTATCCGAGGGAAAGCCCGAAACCGCCCATGATCTTCTAATCCAGATATTGAAACGCCCTCATCTGTCTTCTGATTTTCTATTGAAAGCGGGAATACAATTCGCAGACCGGGAACTGTATGGAGAAGCAGCCGAGGTTTTCCAGCGCTGTATTCAGGAGCATCCTGAGATTTTTGAGGCCTATTACGATCTTGCATTAGCGGAAATCGCCCAGCAAGAGTGGGAAGCGGCACTTGGGACCTTGCGGCAAGCCCCCCGACGATCGAAGGCTGAAGTGTTGGCGGGTTCGTATCTAAGGGGCAAGGTGGAAGATTCGCAGGGAAAGATTAGTGAAGCCGAGCGCGATCTTTCGGAGGCGTTTGCCGGGGCACCGCAGAATCCAACCTACGGTATGGACCTTGGCCTGTTTTACGTCCACGAGCGTGCGTACCTCCAGGCGGCCACAGTGTTCGAACGTGCTGCAGTGTTTAATCCCCGCTCATCCTTTCTTCTTCTAGGCCTCTCGCTCTCCCGATTTCTCGCAGGCCAGCACGAGCGGTCGATAGAGGCCTTAAGAAAGGTTCTTTCCATGCAGCCTGCCTTCGCTCCCGCTCAGCTGCTCCTGGCCTTCGTTCTGTCCGTGGAGGGAAAGCTAGAGCCGGCCGAAAAGGTGGCGCGTCAAGGTCTCAGCTCTCCTCATCCTTCTCCCTACTTGTATTACCTTGACGCTTCTATTCTGGTGAAGCTCCAATCGCAGCACTACGAAAGGATCTTCGAGGAACTTCGCATTGCCCAACGCGAGATTCCCTCCTGCAGCCTGTGTTATTTAGCTGAGAGCAAAGCGCATCAGGCGCAAGGGAACTTTGAAGCGGCCATTGCTGATCTCGAAATTGCCATTCGGCTAGATTCGAATTTCCCGGAAGCCTGGTATCGGCTTGCTTCTCTGTATCGCCGTGTGGGCCGCAGCGCGGACGCGTCGCGGGCACAAGATCAGTTCCAAAAACTCAAGGCCGATAAGGAGGGGCGGGAGATTCAGATGCTACGCGAGAACTTCCTGCAAACTCTGGACGCCCCCCAGCACGCTCAATGATCGTACATTTCCGTCGATACATGCAACGGATGTCAAAGGCAACACATTTCTTGATAGCGGGATTCATATGTGGGAGCTTTCTGCTCGCTGTCCCGACCTCCGTGCCACGGCCCAGCCAGACAATTGCTCCCCAACGTATCCCTGCCACTCCACCGAGTGTCCATTTTGTGGATATCGCCGCTCGTGCGGGATTGACGGCCAAGACGGAGGATGGCGGCGAGAAGACGAAGAAATATATCATCGAAACCACCGGCAGCGGTGCGGCGTTCTTCGACTATGACAATGATGGCTGGCCGGACATCTTTCTGGTCAACGGCACTATTCTGGAGGGCTTCCCAAAGGACAAGCAGCCCACCAGCCACCTGTATCACAACAATCGCGATGGGACCTTCACCGATGTGACCCAAAAAGCTCACGTCGCACTGACCGGCTGGGGCCAAGGCATCTGCGCGGGGGATTACGACAACGACGGATGGGTGGACTTGTACATTACTTTTTGGGGCCACAACGTGCTGCTGCACAACAATGGTGACGGAACGTTTACCGACGTCACCAAGAAAGCCGGACTATGGCACGATGATGTGCGCTGGGGTACGGGCTGCGCCTTCGTTGACTATGACCGCGACGGCCGCCTGGACCTGTTCGTCTCCCAGTACATCGATTTTGATCCCGCGAAGACGCCCGTCCCGGGGCAGAGCAATTTCTGCCGTTGGAAGGGGATTCCTGTCATGTGCGGCCCCCGCGGTTTAAAGGGCACAAGAAACGAGCTCTACCACAACAACGGAGACGGTACGTTTACCGACGTCAGCGATAAATCGGGAGTGGCAAGTGCGGGGCCATATTACTGCTTCACGGCCCTTACGGGAGATTTCGACAATGACGGGTGGCCCGACATTTATGTCGCCTGCGATTCCACTCCCAGCATTCTGTTCCACAACAACCATGATGGGACATTCAGCGAGATTGGCGTTCGCGCAGGTGTCGCCTACAACGAGGATGGCCATGAACAAGCCGGTATGGGCGCCGATGCCGCGGACTACGACGGCGCCGGCTGGTTGGACATCATCAAGACGAACTTTTCAGAACAAACCGCCACCCTCTACCGAAACAATCACGACGGGACATTCACCGACGTTACTTACGAGGCTGGCCTCGGAGGCAACACGCAGTTTCTGGGCTGGGGCACCCTCTTTGTGGATGTCGATAACGACGGATGGCCTGACCTATTCATGGCAAATGGCCATGTCTACCCTGAATTGGACCGAAACGCCATGGGCAGCACCTTCCGGGAGCGCAAATTGCTCTACTGGAATCGGCACAATGGCAAGTTCAAGGATATCTCGCTCGATGCCGGACCGGGTATCACCAAGCCTTTCAACAGCCACGGTGTTGCCGCCGCCGATTTCGACAACGACGGTATGGTGGAGCTTTTGGTGAATAACAGCCATGATCCGCCGAGCCTGCTAAAGAACTACGGCAAACACGGTAATTGGATTCTAGTCAAGCTCGTGGGAACGAAGTCCAATCGGGACGCGATCGGCGCCCGAGTGACAGTGTCGGCTGGCGGCCATCAACAGTTGCAAGAGGTCCGCAGCGGTGGCGGCTACATTTCGCAAAGCGATTTCCGCCTGCATTTCGGCCTCGGGCAAGCGACGAAAATTGACGTATTGGAAATCCGATGGCCCAGCGGTTTGATGGAGAAGTTAGAGGACGTTCCGGCTAATCGGATCCTGTCGGTCAAAGAAGGCGTGGGAATCGTCAACCACTAACGGGCGGCTGCAAACTCCTCCTAATCCAGAGCCTTGTTATGGTACGAGAAGCCATACGAGGAGACGATCCGCAGCAGAATCATGTCCTCCTCGGCGGGCCTGGTGGTCGCTAAGTTAAGAAACGAAGGCTACCTTGAATGTAAAGCGTCTGACCAACACACCCTGTTCGCGAATCATGTCTGTATTGATGGACGCATTTGGGAATTTGGAAGCATTGTCCCGGGTGTGTTATCGCCCGCTGATGACATACTCGATTTCGGTGTCGCAGCCGTGCTGGTTCACCTTCTTGTCTGGCACGGGGAGTTTCTGCCCTCGTTTCTTGCCAAACTGGTGCCTGGCTTCGATTTGGTGCCTTTCTGGACGGTTGCAAACGTCTATCGGAAGTCAAGGCGGATCGCGGTCACCGCAGAAGAAAATCGTCAGCTGTATCCGGCGCTAAAAGGCCCACGACAATCGTAAGCCGCGAATCACCGAGTTCGCTTTCGGTAGCTAAACATCCTTCGATGTGGCCCGGTTTTTGTCACCGCACCGGTACTTCGGGAAATACATTCCGCGTCGTTTCTCTGCTGGCTTTCCACCGCGTTCATTGTCTGGGCATTATTCTCGATCCAACTTGTTCTCTGGCGAACGCCATACTTCAACGGTCTGAGGCATCGTGGCAAATAGGCTCGTTGATTCTCTGCCTCTCGCATGGATGACCAGTCGCAGACGCTTTGTGAAGTTTGAGGCAACTCCCAGACGAGCCGATTTTCTGGTGCGCCCCGGAACTTTGCCGGAATCTGCATCCCCCAGGTGTCAGCGGGCCAGCGGGCCAGGGGGGTAGCGTAGCGTTTGACTCTTCTTGGCTAGTAAGTTCATAATGCACACCGGCCAAAGCGCGGCCACATGAAGATGCAAAAGGAGTGAAGTGAATGTGGAAAAAACAAGATGATGCCGGGGACGCACAGCCCGAGTTCTCCTTGGAGCGGATACCGGATTTGGAGTCAGTGCTGAAGGAGAAGTTCAAAGTTGGTCCGCAGAAGGGTTTTACCGAAGGCCACAAACAGCCATCGTCGCCAGCGCCCATGGAGACGTACACAGAAGCGGTAAACCAGTTCAGGCAGAACGCTACTTGGTTCATTGAACAGCTTCCGCTTCTTGCCAAGGCTCGGGATGCATATGAGCAAGC
Source organism: uncultured Acidobacteriaceae bacterium (assembly GCA_963714225.1). Classification (GTDB taxonomy): domain Bacteria; phylum Acidobacteriota; class Terriglobia; order Terriglobales; family Acidobacteriaceae; genus Sulfotelmatobacter. The sequence continues at coordinate 54,702 of CAVQNY010000005.1, forward strand.
GATGAGGACTAGTGGGGAATTGCGCAAGATGTTGGATGCCGGCGAGGAGAGCCTTCGAACTCTTATGACCCAGCTGGAGGAAGCGGTCCATGTTCAAGCGGTCAAGGCCGCTGCTGACAGGAAGAAACCGGAACCAGCGAAAGTCGAAGCGATCAGGGCGACCAACGAAAACACCGGTAGTGGGGTGAGGCTTCCATAAGAGTCACGACGCTCCGCCAGGCATTTTGGAGCCAGGTAGTCCACTCCCGGATAACGGTAGTCCTCCTTCCCTAATACCCTAGCGATGACCTAAGTTGTTAAAGTGATTGAATAGATGGGCTTTGACACCGTGGAACGCCAGATTCTCAAACGCGCTCTGCATCAGCCATTTAGGAGGGAACCACCTGAATTTCAATTCGCAATTGAATCCACTTTGAACGGCCACGTAGCCCTCAGCCCTAGCGATAACAGTTGGGACCGACGTCCAGCCAGTCGCAGCCTTCTATCCGTTGAGGTTCGAAATGATTTCCGCTCATCACCGCAACCCGTCTTGCGCCTTCTCGGCGGCTGGCACGATCCTGACCCACTCTGCAACACTCTTCGTGTAACCGGAAGACTCTACTGGCAGGCCTGCGTCGAAAACTGCTAGAGATGAAACAGGTGCAGAGGGAGATCGAGGCACTCAACCCCTCAATTCTCTTGCTCGCTGATGATGAAAAGGAAAATCCTGAATCTGGGGGCAGTATGAAGCCATATCCAAGCCCTCGAATGTCGGCATCCAGAACGTAGTTCACTTTCTTCTTCAGGAACGCATACGACAGCGCATCCAGCGCTTGATGCTGGCTGCGCGCGATACGCTCCACGATGAACTCGGCCATGGAGATCGATCCGTCGATCTTCAACTCCGATTTCATGTTCCCGCCATGTGACCCCGTCCACTCGGGGTGCGGCTTTTCTCTTGATTGAGTAAAAGCTTTCTCGCAGCAGATCGACGGTCAGATGGTGGCACAAGGCGGAGAACTTCATCTCCTTATTATCCCTGGCTACTTTCCGCACGCCAGCCTGCCCCTGGGACACACGAGTGAGCCGATGCGACCGGAAATAGCGATCCGCTGCCACGAGCCTCAGGCTCACGGACAAGCAGCGGGTGTTAGCGCTACAATTCCAACCATAGCTCGTGATCACGATCGAGCGGGAGGCCCTATGCCCGTGTACGACTACGTTTGCAACGATTGTCATAAAACCTTCGAACGGATTCTCACCCTGAAGGAACACGAAGTAGAGGCGAAATGCCCCAAGTGCGGCAGCAAGAACGTTGAGCAAGAAGTGACTGCTTTTTATGCCGTGACCGGGAAGAAGAGTTAGGCTGGAAATAACCAAGCGGTGCCGTGTTGCGCAGTTTGCAGGCTTTGTGCGCCCAGGGAAAGGTCGAGAAGAGGATGACGCTCCGTGCGTTGCAGCTCCACGAAATTCTTGCCAACGATTCTTCTGGCCTGAGATAGCCCCGCGGGTGTACGATTCTCCTGTCTTTCTAGAAAGCGACTGAGTAAACGGCCTTATCGTTCGCGAAAACTATCAAGCAACCGGAGAACCTGGGCGCATTTTTCTCGAGGTCGTGGAGCAGATGGACAGGCGCCTCGCCCTCCGCACTGGGTTTGCCGTGAGCAACGAGGAGTGGCCGTGCTACACAATCGCGAAACGCCTATCCTGCCGCGTAAGGCCACCGAAGCACTCTTCCGCATCCTGTTGTTTCTGCTCTTGCTCGTAACCCCGGGGCTTTCGCAAAAGGCGCAAAAAGTTGACGATAGCCTACCCAAGTACGACCTCCTTACAGAGACGAAAACCAAAGGAATAGTGGACGAAGTAATTCTGCTCCCTTTGGGAACCAGGAAAGACTTTACTGAACTGGTTATCAAGAGCGGAGATGACACGGTTCAGATCTATGTGTGCCCCAAACCATTTCAAGAGATGGGCATCAGTTTCAACAAGGGAGACGACATTGCTGTCACGGGTTCAAAGGTCAAGCAGGAAACGTCGGACGTGATCCTTGCGCGAGAGCTCGTGAAGGGTACAGACACGCTTCTGTTCCGTGACGACAAAAGCAAACCGGTATGGGATTGGCGAACCGGCAAGTGACAGCATGGTTAGGGGGCCTGATGAAACTTCCCGACACGATTGGATTGGTGCTAAAGAGCAAGGACACATTACAGGAGCTCATTCCGGCCAGGAGCTTGTTATGAAGCAGACTTTTGCCGTCGGCATCGGAGGCGCCGCTGGTCAGGGTGTGGCTACGCCGGGCGACATCTTCGCGAAAATCTTCAGCCGCCGCGGCTTGCACCTGAATGCTTACAACGCGTATCAGTCGATCATCCGAGGTGGACACACCTTTCTCACGATCCGCACCGGCCCGGAAAAGGTCACCAACATGGGCGACCGCCTGGATTTGCTGATCCCGCTGAACCAGGACGCGATGGATCGCCACCTTGGACTGCTCAGTGATGGCGCTGCATGTATCTACAACTCTGACACGATCAAGCCGGGCGTCGGGGCGGAGGGCGTGCAGCTCTGTCCGCTCCCCGTCGCCAAGCTGGCAGACATCGCTCGGAATAAGGTGGCCCAGAACACGCTCGCAGTTGGCGCTGGTCTCCGCATGGTGGGCATTGGTTTCCCGGCACTGGAGGAGGTTCTGGCGGAGCAGTTCAAGAAGAAAGGCGACGCCGTAGTGTCGGAAAACGTCGACATCGCACGGGCGGGCCACGATTACGCCACGGCGAATTTCAAACCCTTCGCCTGGCCACTGCCGATGACCGCGAACCGCTATGCGGTGCTCAGCGGCAACACCGCCATGGCTATGGGAGGCGCAGCCGCGGGAGTGAAATTCTACTGTGCCTACCCCATGAGCCCTTCGACTGGAGTTCTGCATTGGATGGCGGCCCACGCCCGCAAAGCTGGCATCATGGTCCGTCAGGTGGAAGACGAGATTGGCGTGGTGAATATGGCGATCGGGGCTGCCCATGCCGGCGTCCGGTCCATGTGCGCTACCTCCGGCGGCGGCTTTGCCTTGATGAGCGAAGGTCTCGGCCTCTCAGCCATGATGGAAACTCCGGTGGTGGTAATCGATTGCCAGCGGGCTGGCCCCTCCACGGGTGTTCCCACCAAGACCGAGCAAGGCGATCTCTGGCAAATGTTGGGCGCGGCTTTCGGCGATTATCCCCGGGTGCTGGCTGCACCGCTCGATATTGGAGATTGCTTCAAAATCATCCCTGAGATTTTCAATATTGCTGACCGCTTTCAATGTCCGGGCATCGTTCTGTGCGATCTATTGCTGTCGGAAGGCAGGCTCAGCGTCGATCCGAAGGACTTGGACTTTGCCCCCATCATTGACCGCGGGGAGCTGATCACCACAGCCTCCTCTGCGCCAAATGGCGACGGCGTCTACAAGCGGTACAAGATCACAGAAAGCGGCGTTTCCCCGCGCGCCGTCCCGGGCATTCCTGGGTACACCCACACGGCGGCAAGTGACGAACACGATGAAGATGGTGTCCTGATCAGCGATGAATTCACGAATCCGACGAAGCGCCGCGCCATGATGGAAAAGCGCATGCGGAAGGTTACCGGCATTGAAGCCGCGGTGCCTCCGCCCGTGCTGAGGGGGCCACGCGATGCCGAAGTCACGTTGATCGCTTGGGGTTCGACGAAAGGGGTGATCGAGGAAGCCTGCGAGATCCTCACTGAGCAAGGCATTTCGGCCAATCAGCTCCAGATTCGCTGGCTCGTGCCGCTACACGGCGACGCAATTGTGGACATCCTCAAAAGCGCGCGGCGGACAATCATTGTAGAGAACAACTACAGCGGCCAGTTCGCCCGCTACCTGCGCAGCGAAACCAGCTTCGTACCGGACGGGTATATACGAAAGTACGATGGGGAACCATTCATGCCACACCACATCGTCGAAGCGGTGAAGGAACAGTTGAGTGGCAAATCCAAGCTCTCTGTACCGGCCCATGAAATCCTGGTTTGAGGAGAACAGAAAATGGCGACGGCTCTAGCAGCTACCCACCACGTGGCAATGACTGACTTCAAAGGCAAAGTCGATCCCGATTGGTGTCCCGGATGCGGCGATTTTGGTGTGCTCGCCGCGGTCCAGAAGGCTCTGGTCGAGTTGCAGATACCGAACCACAACGTGGTTACCATTAGCGGTATCGGCTGTTCGTCAAACTTTCCCGGCTTCATCAACACCTACGGCATGCACACCCTGCACGGTCGGTCTCTGGCTGTGGCCACTGGAGTGAAGCTGGCGAATCACGATCTGACCGTACTGGTGACGGGTGGCGACGGTGACGGCTTCGGCATCGGTGGCAATCACTTCGTGCACAGCATGCGCCGCAACGTTGACCTGCTCTATATCGTGATGGACAACCAGATCTATGGCCTCACGACTGGCCAGACATCACCCACCAGCCGCATCGGCATGAAGACCAAAAGCATGCCCTTCGGCAATATCGAAGCGCCGGTGAATCCAATCTCGCTGGCTCTCGCCGCCGGAGCCACATTTGTTGCCCGCGGGTTCAGCGCAGAACAGAAACACTTGACGGAACTGATCAAGCAAGGCATCCGGCACAAGGGTTTCTCGTTCCTGGATGTCTTCAGCCCGTGCGTCACCTATAACCACGACAACACCTACCAATGGTTCCGCCCGCGCGTGAAAAAGCTCGAAGACGATCGAGCATACGACCCCGCGAACTGGATGGCCGCCATGGGGAAGTCTTTGCTTTGGGATGAAGAGATTCCGATCGGAAAGTTCTTTGAACGCACCGACGTGCCGACTCTGCACGGAGCGGAGCCAGTGCTGAATGCAGGCCCACTCGCACATGCAGACACGCGGATACCAGTGGACGTAACCCGGGCTTTCGTTGAAGAGTTGATGTAGAGCAACAGCGCCGCTGTGTAGTTAGAAGCCAGCAAACACGACGCTCTGCAAGCAGACGAATCAGGTCTGCAGGCCTTGGGATTCCTATGCTGCTGCCCGCACCGCTTTCGCTTCTGCCTCTACCCTGTAGACGACAACCGCCTTACTCCCGCCCTTAGAAGCCGTCGCATGAATCGAGTTCAAATCGAACCCTTTAGTCCTTTAGTTGCGAGTTTCTTCAGGCACTGCGCGAGCGCACCAGCCTTGTTTGCCAGTTCGTACTCCTCCGCTACAGTTTCCTGGTACGAAATCTTGGCCTCATCCAGTGCCTTCTTTGCTTGCCTGGCATCGTCTGCGACGAGCTGAATCGTGCCACTGATCGGCAACTCTTTTGACGAGACCCAGGTAAAGCAGATCCCGCTGGAAGGCCGAAACGTGCCCGGCTTGCTCAGCCTGCATGCGGGGGGCTTGTGGGATTTCCTCCGTGACTGATAGCGTCTGCGACAATGGGTGTAAATGACTGTATTCTTGGGTGCCATGATCCAAACCAAGAGCCTCAAGAGTACCCCGGAAATCCTTGGTCTTATCGCAGAACTCATTGAATTCAAAGGGGCATGGCGTGGCCTTGGGCAGGCTGGCGCCCGAACGCCTCTCCGCCCTGCGACGGGTGGATACCATGCCAAGCATCGGGTCATCCACACGCGCTGTTCTCCAAGCTTGAAGTCAAAATCCTTCGATACACGGGACGCACAGGAAGTGGCTGGCTATGCCGAAACCAGGGAGTTGATTTTTCAGTCCTGGGGAAGATGTCACTCTGACGGAAAACCATGCAAAGCAGCTGCACCGCGACCTGCTCAAACACAGCGAACAAGACGCGCATCATCACGGCGAATATAAGACCCAATCCAACAGCGTTGCAGCCTTTGACGAGACGGCCCAGTATATTAGCGCCGTTTTTGTTGGGGACACCGGGGCTGCCGGTATATACTCTGGTTCTGTCTCATTGCGCACGTTTTGGGGCTTTTGATTCTGGCCCCAGGCAGGCGACTCATGCAGAACCGGAATCCCCGGTTTGATCCTCAAGATCGACCGAACTCGACAAACCAGCCCGGTGTAAGCGTTCCCGCAAAGGGTGATAGTTCTGGCTCCAACCTTCCGGTGGACTCCGAGGCTACTGTAATCGAGTTTCCCAAAGCGTCTTCCGATCCTGGGACCACGTTCGGCGACCCCGAGGCTACCCTTGCGGATGTCGACGCCACCCTGGCAGACGGAATTTCGCCTCCCCCGTCTTCCGGCCGCAGCCCCGCCCGCCTCCAGGTCCGCGTTCCCCTGATGCAGACCGGCGATGTGCTAGGCGGCCGCTACGAGATCCTGCAGTTGCTCGGTGAGGGCGGAATGGGGGCCGTATACAAAGCTCGGGACCGAGAAGTCGACCGGTTTGTGGCTCTGAAGCTCATCCGACCGGAACTGTCTGCCAATCCCTTGATCCTCGCCCGATTCAAGCAGGAGCTTCTGCTCTCCCGCCAGGTAACCCACAAGAATGTCATCCGTATTTACGATCTGGGCGATGCCGATGGTGTGAAGTTCATCACCATGGAGTTCGTCGAAGGCCAGGACTTGCGCGCGCTCATCCAGGAAAAGAAGAAGTTTTCCCGGGAACAAGCGGTAGAGATCATGCAACAGGTCTGTCGCGCCCTCGAAGCCGCTCACAGCGTGGGCGTGATTCACCGAGATCTGAAACCGCAAAACATCATGCAGGATAATACCGGACGCATTCTGGTGATGGACTTTGGTCTGGCACGCACCGTCGAAGGCGATGGCATGACCCAAACCGGAGCCCTGCTTGGAACCATGGACTACATGTCTCCTGAGCAGGCCTTGGCGAAGGATCTGGACCAGCGTTCCGATCTTTTCACGCTGGGGCTGATCTTCTACGAACTGCTCACAGGGAAGATGCCCTTTAAGGCCGATAGTGCCGTGGCCAGTTTGATGAAGCGGACGCAGGAACGGGCGGTTCCGATATCCAGTATCGATAACACTGTACCGCCGGTTCTGAGCAACATTGTGGGCAAGTGCCTGGAACGCGATCCTAAACTGCGCTACCAGAACGCGACGGAACTCCTGGCTGATCTGGAGGCCTGGCAGGGCGGGCGCGCCGCCGCCACATTGCACTTCCCCACGGACGCTAAGCCCTGGGGACAAACCGTTCCCTGGCACTGGATCGGCAGCATGGCGGCAGTCTTGGCGCTGGCGATCACCGGTTTCCTGCTGCGAGGGAAGTTGTTTGGCCCGAGCACGACGACGCCGGCCGGACCGGCGGTCTCGCTGGCCATTCTGCCTTTTCGCAATGCATCCGCGGACCAAAGTCTTAGCTGGCTCGGATCGAGCGTGGCGGAGACGTTGAGTACAGACGTCGGGCAGTCGTCCCGCCTCCGTATTGTCTCCTCCGAACGCGTGAGCCAGGTCCTGCGCGATTTGCGGATCTCGCCCGACGCATCGCTCGATTCTGCCACGGTACAGCGGCTGGCGGAATTCAGCAACGCCGACACCATCGTCTGGGGGCGGTACACGCGATTTGGTGATCAAATTCGCATTGACGCGACGATCCAGGACATGAAACACGGCCACACCACCACACTGGCGGAGTCCGCGACGGAAAACAATATTCTTCGTGCGATCGACTTGCTTGCCGGCGACATCCGTTCGAGCCTGGCTCTCTCACGCAGCACAGTCAAAGAACTCCAGGGACAATCCTTCAAACCCTCGACCAACTCTCTTCCGGCCATGCACGATTACGACGACGGGCTGAAGCTCGCCCGTCTGGGAAACTTCCTCGACGCGGCCAAGCGATTCGAAGCCGCCACAAAGGACGATCCGCAATTCGCGCTGGCTTACTCGGAACTCGCGAAAACCTACGCCAACCTCGGCCATGACGACGATGCGGGGCACGCTTCTCGCAAAGCAGTCGAGTTGAGCGACCAGCTTCCCCCGGCGGAAAAGTATCTGATTGAGGCCAGTCACGACCAGATCCAGAAGGATTATCCCAAAGCCATCGAAGCCTACGAGAATCTCGTCAAAGCCGCGCCCGACAATTCTGACGTACTCTTTGAACTCGCGGGGCTCTATCAGAAATCGAGCGCGTACGACAAGGCTCGAGAGGAGTATACGAAGGTGTTGACCCTCGATCCCAATCGCGTGGACGCCCTGCTCGAGATAGGACGGGTCGAAGTTGATAGTGGGAACCCACAGAAAGGCCTCGAATACCTGACCCGCGCCCAGCCCCTGGCAGTGGAATTCGGTAACGATGAAGAGAGAGCCCGGATTCTCCAGGCCATGGGTGCCGCCTATGCCAATCTGAACAAACACGAAGACGCGCTGCGCAATTTTCGGGATTCGCTCGAAATCAAACGCAAGCTGGGACTAAAGGCGGGCATTGCCCTGAGCCTGAAAGCAATGGCATCGTCGGAAGATGCTCTGGGCAAGTCGGACCCGGCGCTCAAGGACTACAAAGAGGCGCTCGCGTTGTATCAGGAATTGGGCGACAAAGCAGGAACTGGCGACGTCCAAAACGACCTGGCTGATTTTTACGTCGATCATGGCCAATATGATGAGGCGTTGAAGTTGTTTAAGGAATCGCTCCAAGCCCAGGTCGAGGTCGCAAATCAGAGCAACCAGGGATTGGTTTTGAACAACATCGGCAATGTGTACTTTGATAAGGCCGACTACCAGAACGCGCACACCTATTACGAGCAAGCCTTGCAACTTCGGGAAAAACTCAACATCCCCAGTGATATTGCGGTCACGCTTCACAATCTGGCTGAGGTTTCGACCAGAATGGGCCAGGATGAGCGGGCGGTGCAGCAATATATGCGCGCACTGGATTTGTGGCGAAGCACTGGAGATAAGCGTTGGGCGGCCATCGAATCCTCCAGTTTGGGCACTTTGTTCGGTTATCAGGGCCGCTATGGCGCCGCTCTGAGCTCAGAAGAAGAGGCCCTCAAGACGTTCCGGGAACTCCAGGACCGAACCATCTGGCTGCCAACAATTCTCGGCTTGTACGGCAACTCCCTCGCACGGGTCGGTCGCAACGACGACGCGCAGAAGACTCTTGACGAGGCGATGAATGTGGCCCGCGAACAGAAGAATCAAGCCACAACCGCCGAAATTCAACTCTACCAGGGCGATAACGCCTTCTATCGTGGAGACTACCAGGCTGCCGCTGCCCTTTACGATGAGGGGCTGAAGGCGGCGTCCCACGCCAGGAATGTGGATCTAATTCAGGTCGCGAAGTTCAACGTTGCAAAAGTCGCGGTCCGGCTGGGTCGTTTTCAATCGGCCGCAAGCTCGCTCGGCAAACTGTCCGAAGACACGGACAGCATGGGACTGAAGTATCTGTCAGTGCAATGTTCGATTTATCGTGCCGAAGCTCTCATGAACCTGAAGAGCTACGAGCCAGCAAGAAAAGAGCTGGAGAGCGCCCTCGACAAAAGCGAGAAGCTCGGCTTTCGTGCCTTGCTTGCCCAAAGCCATTACCTGCTGGCGCGTGTTCTTGAAGTCTCGGGCAAAGCGAGTGACGCTCCGGAACACTACAGGGAATCCCGCAAAATCCTGGACGAGATTAAGAACGAAGCGAAGACGGACACTATCGTCAAGCGAAGCGATCTCAGTCCTATCTACACTCATCCCGTCAGCTAGTGCTAGTTCTCTCGAAGCTTCTCTATTTGGCGAGTAGAAGCGCAGGCGGATTGTCTTGCTATCGCGATTGGAGAATTTTGCGGCCGCCTGCGCCATGCCGGCTCGGAGCGAAGCGTTAAAGTTAAAGCAGATGTCCAGTTGCCGGCGCCCGGAACTACCGCATCCATCAACGGCGCCGGAAATGGCTCCAGTTTTTCCGCTTCGGGAACCACCACCTTGCGGTCGCAGCCACAACTGCCTAGGCCCACACAGCAACGGGAGCCCGTGGCCACCTCAGGATTTCAGCGCCGCGCGTGCCTACGCATCCATCCCTATCTCCCTATCAGTCTCCTGTGCCCGACAGCGAGATGGTTTGTGAACCCCTCAGCGTAAGGTCCGTAATGGTCAGGCTGCCGGAATATTTCGCGCCCTTCGTCGTTGGCGTGAAGGTCACGTAAATCAAGCAAGTCCCTCCCGGTAAGAGCATTGATCTGCTCGTGCACGTCGTTCCGGTTGCCAATGCGAAGCTGGCGCTGATCTTCAGACCCGTGAGTCGGAGCGACGTCAGTCCTGAGTTGGTCAGGATCACCTTCTGCGCCGCGCTTGTCGTTCCCGTCTTCTGATTTCCGAAGCTCAAACTAGTCGACGACAGCGACACCAGCGGGTCGATCACCAGGGCCGTCAGCGGTAATGAATGCGGGCTCCCGGCCGCGGTGTCAGTTATGATGAGAGTGGCTGTGGACGGAGTTGGGCTGAAGATGTCCACAGTGGGGTGGATGGTCACGCCAATCACACAGCTCTGCCCCGGAGCTATGGTCGCGGGCAGGGCGCTAATGAGTGGCGGACAGAGCGTAACGGGGTAGTCGCGATAGTCAGTGAGGGCGTTGCCAGGCAACCCGATGCTGAAGGCCGAAATCATGAACGGCACCGTCCCTTTGTTGGTCAGAACGATACCCTCGATCCCGAGTCCGCCCAAATACACTGTGCCCAAGCCGTTCAGTGGCGTAATTTCCAGAGCGCTCACTGTCAACGTGCCGTTCATATACTTGATCGTGTAGTTGAGGAGCCCGGTGCCCACTGCCGCGCTGGGCACGATGGAGTAGGTGCCTGGCGCCGCCGACGCCGCCGCTCCCGCGCTGGTTAGGGTGACGCCAGTGACAGTGTCGGTGTTGTACAGCGTGCTGGTGGTAAACGCCGTGGTGCCCAACGCCAACGCCGTACCGTAGTTCTTGCTCTGGTTGCTGGCCGTGATCGTCAGCGGCGCCGCGTACAGCGTCACCGTAAACGTCGCGCTGGTCGCGGAATTGTAATTGCTATCCGCGGCTTTCATCGCCGTCAGTGAGCAGGGCCTGCTGACATTGGTCACAGTTACCGTCCCTGACACCACCGAGCAGCCTCCGCCTGTGGCGCTAAAGGTCACCGCGCCCGTGCCGCTTCCGCCCGAGTATGTCGCTGCTTCGGGCGTCCCATAGGTCAGGCTGGTTGGCCCTGTTACCGTCAGCGTCGCCTGGTTTGCTGGCGCCACGACGAGCGTGTAGCTCGGCGCGGAAGTACCCGTACCAGAGATGGCGGGGTTGTAATTGCTGGCAATGAAGGTGGTGTTGGGGTAGCTACCGGCTGAGCTCAGGGCGGGAGTTCCACTAAGAACGCCGGTGGCCAGATTGAACGTCAGTCCAGCGGGCAGCGCCGTGACCCTGCAACTACCATCAGTTTCGGGTGCCAAACTCCCGGCGGCATCCTGGTAGGTCAGCGTAGTTTCACCTGAACCGCCTCCTGTTATGAGGAAGGTTCCGTTGTAGCCGGTCGTGGTGCAATTGTCCACGACGATGTACACGTTGGGGACAACGAACTGGGGACCAAAGTCACCGCTTACGGTCGTGAGCGTGACTACGTTACTCATGGATTCCGTAGCAGTCACGGCTGTCGTATTCCCCATGGAGATTTCCAGTGTTGGCGTCGGATAAGGGGAAACTGTCTCCGTGACCGCGGCTGTTCCCGCCGTGCCTTCGGTAAACGTAATGGTGCCGCCGTTGGACACGCATCCAGTGACGCAATCAAGAACGATGGCCGGAGCAACCGGCGTAGGAGCAGGTGTAGGCCCGGTGCTGCTGGTCCGCTCGAACGCCAGTACCACATCATTGGTGGAACTGGTCTTACCCCCGCCTACCGGGTCCCCACCTACTGTCCCAGAGAAAAACGTCGTGATGTCATTATCGAACTGGCAGTAAATATTCGCACCCGACGAATTGGTGTATGGCACCCCGGGGGAGCCCACCAGCATAGGGTCGTCACAACCTGTGAACAAATCGCCCACGAAGCTGGTACCGTAGGGCAGTCCCGGAAGGTTCGAATTGAAGTAATCCGGATCGTCGAGCAGACGCGGCGCGCTGCTATAACCCGCCGGCACCGTAAAGGGGCTGGTTAGTGGGGCGTTACTTGGATCGATATTAATCTGCCAGTAAACCCCGGCAGGAACCTGGACCGGAGGTACCGGCCCTCCACCGTCAAGGAGTTGGAGATTGTAGTACACACAATTCCCGTTTACATAGGGATAGCAAAGCGGCGTGTAAACGTCGCCGCTCAAGTCTTTCCCGTAATTGTAGAAATCCACAAAGCGGCAGTCGAAGTCGGTAGTCGGGCCGTTCGGAAAGCCTTCTCCGTTAGAGGGAACTTGGCCCACCGGGCAAATTCCGGTACCCGTAACTTCCGTAGCTGTTACCTGGAGGGAGAAGCAGACCGGGGCAGTCACCACCGGAATCTGGGCAGTGAACACAACCCCATTGGGGTCCTGGCAAACACCACCGCTAATTATGCCATTCGGGCAGAAGGTCGCCGACGCCGTATTCGACGAACCCGAAGCACAGTACTGGCTGATTAAAGGTTGAGTAATTGGCGGCGCAACAAAATCCGCGGTCACGCTTTGCGACGAGTTCATCGTCAACATGCACGTGCCCGTTCCAGAGCACGCGCCGCCGCCCCAGCCCCCGAATGTGGATGACCCGCTTGGGGTCGCCGTCAAAGTGACAAGTGTTCCGGACGCATAGCTTGCCGAACAGGCTCCCGTCGCCGTCACTGTGAAGTCGCCGGTCGCCGCGTAAGCGCTGCCGTTCGCTACTTCGCAGGTACCGTTGTTGCTGTCCCTTACGGTGCCAGCGCCCTCCCCCATTTCCGTCAAAGTAAGCGTCTGCTGGGAGACGACGGCATTTGAAATGTCCGTCACCAAACCAAATCCGGAATTTACGTTTCCCTCAGTAGGGGTTTCGCAATTACCTTCGACGCAATAATCGCGGCCCATAATTGTATTGCCATTGAGTGCGCCGTCGTTATAACCGTTTGTATCAAAAAAGATCACACCGCCCGGCTCTGATGTACCGGTTGCAACGACGGTCATCAGCAAATTTCCCAACGAGGGATTATAGGTAAATGGCGTGGTCAGAACAATGGAAAGCGTGTCCCCGAAAGCCCAGGGTTGGGCAAGATTGCCGCTGAAGACTTGAGTGTTGTCAGCCCCTATATTGTCGCTAAAAGTGGTCGAGAGAGTGTTCCAATTGGCAGAGGTGGTGGAGAGCGAGATCGTCCACGTGCCGGAGTTCATGGCAGTTGCGCTGTTGTTCGAACTGGGTATTGTAGAAACTTAGTCCTGTGATAGTGATTGGCCCGGAAAACTGGCTGCTGGTATACACCTGTTGGTAATACCCGTTGTAGCCGCACCCAAACGGGTAGCAGTTTCCGGTACCCTGGTCTGCAGGTAACCCAATGATCGGGTCATTCCGTCCCGGCGTAGGTGGAGGTGCGAACGGTCCGCTGCTAGGGTTGGCAGGTACCCCAGTCTGAGCCAGTGCCGCCGACACCATCAGAACTAAACTGACCAAACCGTATGCGCACGCCCCAGAGCAACGTAAAGGCTATCTTCTTCAAGGTCGTCAGAGCAAGGGCTGGCATAAGAAGTCTTTTCATGGGAAACACTCTCTTTTTTTCAGGGTGACCGGATCTGCAGTCATGGCGCATTCCCTCCTGGGAATTTTCCGCGCCCTAAAGCCCCGAAACGAAAATCTGGAAATCAGAAATCGGAAACCTGAAACGGTTCCCCGTGCCCCTATTCCTGTCCATGGGGGAGAACAGGCCGTCCGCGATGCTACCCGGTTACGAGGCTATAGTCAACATTTTATTTAAGGCCAAAAGCCGCGATGCGCAGGGGTTTGCGGCAAGAACCCACTCGGAGTAGCATTCCGCCGCGCTTGGCTTTTCTCGCACCTTCCGCGTGACTGGCATCCCATGTGCGTGTGAATTAGACACTACCCAGTGGACTACAGAATTAGCCCACTGCTGATAATTCCGCTGCTGCGGGAACGCTGAGGGCAGAATAATGGATGACGTCGTTGTGGTTCCGATTTCCGGGTCTGCCGCGTTAAAGCCGGTGACGCAGCACAACGCCTTCTCCCGTGCCTCAGGGCCTTCGGGATGGCTTGCAGACTCCGGGAAGCTACGTTCCAGGGAATTCCGGAATGATTCGTCGGGAGAGCGCGCACTAGCCCGAGCCCGTGGACCATTGCCTAGCCAACAAAGGACAATCAAGCCCGCACGAAAACGCCAGCTTGCAGAGTTAGTCCGGGCGCCGTTTTGCACGTGTTCTTTCCGTTCAGGAGTTTGCACCGGTCCCCGTCGAACGAACGGGGAGCGGTTGACCGGCGACAATAGCGGCCGGATTGTCAAGCACCAGAGCCCGTGCGACGTCGGCGCCAAAGCGCTTCGAAACAGCGTCGCGAGCTTTCGACAGATTTGGCTCGCGCTGTTTATCATCGTGAGCATCGGAGGCGAGCACGTGCACTGCATCATTTTCCAACAGCCACATTGCGGCCCGATGTGCAGTGTCTCCCCAGGAACGCGTGACGGCAGAAGCGGTCACTTGGACGAGGCATCCCGCTTCCACCCATTCCATAAGGAGTCCAAGCCGCCGCTGTAAAATCGCATTGCGCTCAGGGTGCGTAATGATCGGAACCATACCCGCAGCCTGAAGCCGCAAAAGACTGTCGCCTAGTTGCGGTGCTATCCCGAAGTCGCTGAGCTCGACGAGTAGATATTGTTTTGCCGCAATGGTGTACCGCTGAGGGTGCGCAATCGCGTCTTCAATATTTTCAAAGGAGAGGTGAAAGTCGCAGCCGACGCTGAAAGCAAGCTGGTCACCGATCTTGCCGTCAAGCTCGGCAACAAGGCTTCGCACCCGATCGCGGCTGTACACATAAGCGTCATTCGCATGGGGAGTCGCGACGATGTGCGTGATGCCGTCCTTGATCGCCAAGCGACACATGTCGAGCGTCATGTCCCAAGATTTCGAGCCGTCGTCGAGACCAGGAAGGATATGGGAGTGGATGTCAATCATGGGAGAGAACCTGGCTCGCGAGACCTGCCAGATTGCCGAGCAACATTACTCTTTGTGAGTGACATGTAATGATAACGCAAATTGTCTGCCGATAGGTCTCACCGCCTCCTGAAACTGGACAAACTGTTTGATGTCCTACAGAATCTAGCAAACAAGCAATGGCTCGAAAGTGGGCGTCCAGGGCCGATTTCGGCCATGGACAGCCACACTTTAAAGCGTAAAATAATTGCACATGGCATGAATTTTCTTGATGGCGTCCGCCAGCATTTTGGGGTTGACACTCCGGGTGCATAGGATAGAATCAAGTCTCCTTAGAGTGAGCTGCAAAACATCGCAGCGCTGAACACGCGCCGAACTTCTAGCTGCTTGGAACGAAGATCTGGCCACGAGTGCCCTCCCTGCTTGGTTTGAATTCTTGTAAGCTGGAGGAAAGCGATGCCGTACCTCGAAGGACCCGATCCGGCAGGTGAGATCGACTCAGCCTGGTACGCGGTATATACCCGCCACCAGCACGAAAAGAACGTCGCTCGCGCTTTGGCCGGAAAAGGCTTTGAAGCCTTCCTTCCGCTTTACGTCGCCGTTCACCGCTGGAAAGATCGGGATAAGAAGTTGTCCCTCCCACTGTTCCCCTGCTACGTATTCCTCCGTTGCCCGCTCGAACTCTGGCAGCCGATCCTCACCATTCCTGGGGTTCACAGCGTGCTGGGATTTGGCGGGAAGAGGTCTATGATCCCTGACTCGGAACTTGAGGCGATCCGAAGAATGGTGGGAAGCCCCCTCAAGGCGGAGCCTCACCCTTTTCTAAAGTGTGGCGACCGGGTTCAACTCAGGGCCGGCCCTCTGCAGGGCCTGGAAGGGATTTTGCTGCGCAAGAGGAATATTTGGAAGCTCGTGGTGTCGGTGCAAATGCTGCAGAGATCAGTGGCTGTCGAAGTCGACGCCTCGATGGTGGAGAGGGTCTGGGTCAAGAAGTCAGAGCCCAGGTCCGGATTCCCACCCATACCCATAAAGGTGCTGCGACCAGCGAGCTGAGGAATTCTATAACCCATCTTACAAATACCATGCAGGTCGGCCCGCCTATCTGACCGGTCCGCCGAACTCTTCGTTCATGCTTGCCCCAGGGTGACTTGCGGGCGCAGCGATGGAATACCAGCTAGAACGGCACGTAACCGTGCTTTGCCTTGGCTGAACTCCCGCCCCACGCATCAAACTAAGTAATTGGAGCAGAGACCGTTCGCGGTGAAGATAGTGACTACGGTTGGGTCGCTTTGGATCGGAGGACGGTTATGGCCCAGGTGATTGAATTCTACGTTCCGGCCGGGTTCCACAAGAAGGTCAAGTGGATTCCTCGGGAACAGCGAGGAAAGATGATCGAGTTTCCGGCCAACCTAAAGGAGTCGGCTTAGCGCTCGTTCCGGTCCTTGTCGGAGATCAAAGAGGATGCCGAAGCGTGTGAGTTTGGCATGCCCCGCGATTAACGGGTGGTAGCTCGCGGGGTGAGAAACAAGCGGGAGGCGAGTAAGCCGCCTCCCATTGCTCTCACTGACTACTGGTCTACGCCGCCTTGCCATGAACCTTGGCTTCGAGGGCCTTCTCGCTGCCAACATTCACCTTGATCTGCTTCGGCTTGGCTTCGGCCTTCTTGGCGAGGTTAATCTTCAGCACGCCCTTGTCATAGTGGGCGCTCACTTGCCCCGGATCTACCGAACTGGGCAGCGTGAACGACCGGGTGAACTCTCCGTACTGCCGCTCGACACGACGGAAGTTCTCCTCTTTCTCTTCCTTCTCGATCTTGCGCTCGCCATGGACGGTGAGGGTGTTGTTCTCGATGCGGACATCAATATCTTTTTCGTCGATGCCCGGAACTTCAAGCTTCAGAGTAATGTTGTGCTCGTCTTCGTAGATGTCCACTGGCGGTGCGTAGCTGGTGGCTGTTAACGCCTCCTCCGAGCCTTCGGGGTTATAGGACTCACGGAAAAGACGGTTCATGCGGTTCATGCGATCTTGCAACGTCGAAAACTCACGGAACGGGTCCCAACGGGTCAATGCTGTCATAATCTCCTCCTTCGGGAAAATCTTGGTTGATTGTGTCTGTGATGTTGTCCAATTTTGTCGGCTTCCACCTGCGAAGACTTTCAGAAATGGAACCCGACTCGATGTTGCTATGCGCCGACTGTCTGCTCCTTCTGTTGCGTCACCTCCGACTCAGCTTGCAGCCAATCGTCTATTTCGTGCCCATCGTCTCTGCCACGTTGCTCGTACAGTTCGTGGGCACGACAACGGATTTGCTCTTGAAGGTCACTGGTGGATTCGGTGGTTTGGTTGGTTGTCCTTGGCGGACTATGCCTTGTGGGAATGGGCTTCATTGTGGTGTGACTCCTTTGCAGGTAATTAAGGTTGATGGCTGGTGTCGACGCTTGCTTGCCAAGCTCGGCTAGGCGGCGTGAAAACGCTATGGAGCAACAACCCCTTCTCTCGATTTGCCGAGATAAGAGCAGCACCGTCAGGGATACAACAAATCGGCTCTGGGAGCCGAACGGTTGTCACTGTTCCGTCTGCTCTCAGACGCAGGTCCATGGCCGACGAGCAGTCACGGCAAAGCCAGAAGTACTCCACTCGGTTGGATAGGGACGAGCCGAGCGCCGGGTCACTTTCAAGGCGAAACAGTCTTCCGTCTTGCAGATGGCGAAACGAAGCATAACAGGAAGGATTACTGCATTTCGCTAGCATCACACGCCTACCACTTCTGTGCGCATCGAAGTGCCTTCGACGCGACCAGTCTCGCAAAGCGCCTCGTACCGGAGAGTGCCGAGATTCGCCTCTCCGGTTCCCGCTCTTGTGCAATTTTATTGCAACCTACGCCTCGTCACGCATCGTTGTCAACGCTCGTAACTGAAGGGTAGAGGAGGAGTTACGCCTACACCTGTGGAAATCGAAACTATCCAAGTTCAATTGACCTCACGAAGCAAGGACTCGGATTCCCAGCCACAAAAGGAGCTCGCCTCAGCCTTGGCCTCATGAAAGCAAATCGCACCCGTCGACAGCCGGAAACAATGGATTGTGTTGGCGCTGCCCCACGAAATTGCCCAAGGAAACGATGCGGCCCTGCTCAATTTTGAAGTATCCCCTTCGCGTCAACCCCGGATGAGAGATCGGGCAGGCGAAATGCATCACGCCAGTATGGTGCGGAATTGCTGAACGAAATTAGCGAGCGCAATCCCAGATTTTTAATCTGGGTAAGCGAGTTGTACAATAACTCTTGTCGGTTCGCTTGGAGTCGTACAATCCCTGCGGTTGGTAAGGCACAAAAGCAGCAGCCGGCAAGTTCTGCTTTGGGCTGGGGCGGGATTCGCCCTCGAAATCGGGTAACACCCGAGTCAGAAATCCCAGAGTTCCACTCTGGGAGGATCAAAAATCGTCCCGCCGCGAAGCTACGCAAGCAGGAAATTGGTGTATAGTTGGTGTCGTTTTTCGCAGTCAAAGAGGGGATTCCACTCAAAATCGTGCGTGTCAGTTGGGGCATACCTGGAAACTGCACGATGACAAGGGGTACGGGGAAAACTTTCTTTACACCGGTGTTGAGGACGGGAAAGAGTTCATTACTTGGGCCGTGAGAAGGCTAAGATTTGGGGGCAAATTTTCGGCAGTTTTTTCGCGGGTCCTGTCGCCCAGAAGCTTTACCTAACCGAGGGGATTCTATTTTGGGGCAAAATCCCCAGGGACAACTCAGCCGCAGAGCTGAGAAATGAGGAGTCACTATGCAAAGCACCTGGAACTGGCCGTCAATGACGAAAGCAGTCCTTCTGTTCTCTGTCGCGTTCTTTAGCATTCCCATGGTTGCCGGCAGCTCGGCCCCGGCCGATTGCTCGTCCTTGGCAATTCCCCGCATCACCGAAAACGTGAATGATGACGTGCGCACTCCGCTCAAGGGCGGCGTCCACCCGCTCGCCCGCGCCGAGTTCGACCGCGGCAGCGTTGATGACAGCCTGCCGATGGAGCACATCATCATGATGCTCCAGCGCAGCCCCGAGCAGGAGCTGTCCCTGACCACCTATATCGACCAGATGCACAATAGCCGCTCACCGCGGTTTCACCAATGGCTCAGTGCAGAGCAATTCGGCGCCTGCTATGGGATAGCGGACGCGGACCTTGCTGCCGTGAGCACCTGGCTCGAAGGTCACGGTTTCAAGGTGGATACGATTCCGGCAGGCAGGATGTCGATCATTTTCAGTGGAACTGCCGGACAAGTGCGCGAGGCGTTTCATACCGAGATTCACAAGCTGAGTGTGAATGGCCGGCAACACATTGGCAACCTGACTTCGCCCGAGGTACCTGCGGCTCTGGCCCCCGTGATCGCAGGCTTTCGTTCGCTGCATA
The DNA here is from genome assembly GCA_963714225.1 of uncultured Acidobacteriaceae bacterium. GTDB lineage: Bacteria > Acidobacteriota > Terriglobia > Terriglobales > Acidobacteriaceae > Sulfotelmatobacter. Next base: position 74,021 of record CAVQNY010000005.1, read on the forward strand.
ATTTCTTTCCCCAGCCTACGGTACATGTGGCCGGTCCAATCCGTCGAGATGCAAAAACGCATTCGTGGCAGCCTGTGCTGGGGAACGGTCGTGAGTCCGGCGGCAACGGCAGTCCCCTACTCACTTTCTCCGCCGACGGCTTCAAGTGGCTGGCAGTCGGCCCGCAGGATTTTTACACCATTTACAATGAGAGTCCCCTGCTGAAGGCATCGAAACCGATCAATGGCGCGGGACAGACACTGGCGGTGATTGAGCCCACAGACATCACCAAAGCCGACGTAACCACGTTTCGATCTCAATTCGGGCTGCCCGCGTATCCGTCCACTCCCAACGATACTGAGGGCGGGGTCAACTGGATGTTCGGCATCAGCGGCTACTGCGGCAATCCAGGGAGCGTGGGCGGCGACGCCCAGGCTGAAGCTTCCCTGGATACGGAATGGGTCGGGACCGCAGCGCCGGCCGCAATCGTTGACTTTGTTGCTTGTGCCGATACCTCGACAACCTCCGGGGTCGATCTTGCGGGCACCTACGTTGTCAATCATCTGGCCAGCTCGGTTTCGGCGATCAGCGTCAGCTATGGGGTTTGCGAAGCGCAGTTGGTGACCAACTCGACCGGGTTCGAGACGAACGGCTTTTATCGGGCCCTCTGGGAACAGGCGGTCGCGGAAGGGCAGACCCCGGTCGTCTCTGCCGGCGACACCGGCGACGATACCTGCGATCGCGGGGATTCATCGGGCATCGGGCAGACCGGCCTTTCGGTCAATGGATTGTCTTCGACTCCATACAATGTTTCGGCGGGCGGGACTGATTTCTCGGACGTCTACGCAAACGGCGGGGAAGTTCCCACTCCGTATTGGAATAACAATGACACCTCGCCCTATAAATCGGCGCTCTCCTACATACCGGAAATGTCGTGGAACAACACTTGCGGCAGCACCGTGGCGGCGGCGCTTCTTGGTGAAACCCCGGAACAGATGTGTGACGTCAGCGAAATCGGTCTGACGCTTGACGGCGGCGGCGGCGGCATCAGCACGATCTATTCCCTGCCCACCTGGCAGAGCGCGTACGGCGTTGGGCTGAGCGGCAATTTCACCTCTAAGTCTTTCCGGAATTTGCCCGACCTATCCTTGTTTGCCTCGGATGGAGGGTTTTGGAATCATATGCTGGTCTTTTGCGACTCCAGTATCGGTTCCTGCGATTATGCAGTCGGCTCGGACGCGATCGCATTGTCGGGGGGCGGCACTTCTTTTGTCGCTCCCATGCTCACCGGCATCATCGGGCTCATCAACCAGGCCAACCCGTCGGGTGATCCGGCTCAGCCCACGCGTCAGGGACAGGCAAACTATACGTTTTATGCCCTTGCCCGCAACGAGTACGGCACCACGAGCGCTGAAAACACTTCAACAACCAAACCCAGTGTGTACACCTGTGAATCAAACCATCTCGCCATCAGTACCTACAGCTCCGTTGCTCCCAAATGCATTTTCCACAATTTGAACCGGACGCCGGTGGCGGGCACGAGCACTTGTGTCGGCGCTAATCAAACGAATTGCGTCGTGGATAACAACGTTCAGCCTTGTGTGACGGGCACGACCAACTGCTTTACCGGTACGGCGGGTGACGAGGTCGGATTGCTCTCCCGTTCAACCTCCGTGTTTGATCCCGCCTTTCCGCAAAGTGCAGGCTACAACGCCGCGACCGGCCTCGGCAGCGTCAACGTTGCCAACCTGGTGAATGGCTGGAAGACTGTTACCACCGCGTTTGCCAGCACCACTGCGCTGGCCGCTAGTCCGACGTCAATCACGGTTACGGGCACGACCAAGCTGACGGCGACCGTAACTGCAACTGGCAGGGGCAGCCTGGCGCCACCCCTCGGGACTGTGACCTTTTATGCCGGAACCGCGTGCAGCGGCACGAAGTTGGGCACCTCCGCATTGACCCCGGCAAGCGGATGCACCACAAGTTGCCACTCTACCGCATCGTTGTCAGGCGTTACAGGCACTGAGCTCGGCGGAGTGGGAAGCAAAAGCGCGGTTGCCTGTTTCAGCGGAGACGGCGCCAATGACGCGGCATCCAGCAAGACTACCTCCATCACCGTGACCAAAGCCGCATCGACCACAACCGTGGTTTCGAGCAAGAATCCGTCCACGGTGGGCGAATCGGTGACGTTCACGGCGACGGTTGCGCCGGCAGGTCCGCCGGTTCCTACCGGGACGGTGGCGTTCACCTCGAATGGCACGACCATCACCGGCTGCTCGGCGGTAACGGTGACCTCGTCGCGCAAGGCGGCATGCACCACCACATCGCTACCGAAGGGCACGGATACCATCAAGGCCAGCTATTCGGGCAACAGCGATTACACGGGCAGCAGCGGCACGGTAAAGCAGACGGTGAACTAAGCCGCCTCGGCCACAACCGTGGTTTCGAGCAAGAATCCGTCCACGGTGGGCGGATCGGTGACGTTCACGGCGGCGGTTGCGCCGGCAGGTCCGGCGGTTCCTACCGGGACGGTGGCGTTCACCTCGAATGGCACGACCATCACCGGCTGCTCGGCGGTAACGGTGACCTCGTCGCGCAAGGCGGCATGCACCACCACATCGCTACTTGAGTTTAGTCCGAAGTTCTTAGGGCTCCGTTAGGAAAGCTCAAAGAAATCAATAGCTTAGTGAAATTCTGGGAGGGCCTACTGCCTACAGGTCCGGGGTCAGTTGGTTCGAAGAGTGACTCCGAGCAGATCCAATGCCCGTTGCTGAATGGTGGTCGGCTGAGTGAGCATGTCGAAGACGGGAATGTTTTTGTCTGTGGGTTGGATGCGGTTCTTGACGATCGTCGCTAGATCGCCGAGGAGCGATTGAAAGCTGTGGACCTTGATTCCGTCGGCAGTCTGTTTGGTGAGGGCCTTAAGTTTGGCGGTGGCGGAGCGTTGCGCGGGAGCGACGATGGAGGCGCGGGCGGCTTGTGCTTGCCGCTTGTCATCATCGTCGAAGAGGATAGGAGCCAAGAGTTGGCGCATATGCCATTCCACATAATAGGCCAACACACAAAGTAGGATGTGGGCGCGGACACGATCGGGTAAGCGGTGATGGATCGGTCGCACCTGCAGATCGACGGTTTTAAGACTGCGGAAGGCACGCTCCACGCCGGACAAGCTTTTGTAACTGGCTACTACCTCCTGGCTGGATAATGTTTCCTTTTTGACGCTGGTGCGGATCACATAGATTCCGTCGAGGTTCTGTTCGCGCTCGATGTTAGCCGTTTTGCGTTGGTAGTGAAAACTGTCCTCTTCGATGCGCAACTGAAAGTGCTTGCCCATTTTGTAGCGGTTGAGAATCTTGCCGGCGCGCACTCCGATATTTTGCTTGCCCCGCAGGGGACGCTTGGGGCGCTGAGTAGCCGCGGCGATCTTCTCCAGTTGCTTCTCGGTGGCAGCTAGCAATTCGGGCCGCTTGCGGGCGCGCTCTTCGGCCAGCAGAGGATTGAAGCAAGCGACCAAGCGTTCGCCGGGGAAGTCGGGATGAGCGATCTCAACCAGATCGGTTTGATCGAACAGAGACATCTGCAACTGGCCGCCGGCGGCCAGTTTCTGGATTTGGCTGGCGCGTAAAGCGGAGATCCATTGAATGCCCTGTGTGGCCGGCAGGTCTTCCCGAATGCGTGCGCTGGTGATCATGCCCCGGTCCCCAATCAGCACCATCTCGGAGAGGCCGAATCGTTGGCGCAGTTTCACCACCTGGGCGGCGACGGTTTTGGGGTCGGAAGTGTTGCCGGCAAAAACCTCGACCGCGACTGGACATCCGGAAGCGTTGGTGAGCAGCCCAAAGACGATCTGGAGTTTACCGGACTTGTCGTCCCGGGAGTGACCGAGTTTGGCGAGAGGACAGTGGCGCCCTTCGAAGTAAGTGGAAGTCAGATCATAAAGCACTAGGCCGCCTTGGGAGAGATGGCGTTTGGCAAGCGCTTGCTCGATGCGCGACTGGTGTGGGAGCAACCAGTCCATAGCTTGGTAGAGTTCGGTCTCATCCGCGGAATCTAAGTGGAGCATTTCACCCAGACTGTGGTGGAGGGTGTCGCAATGAAACCCGCGCGCCGTAGCCAGTTTGGAGGCCGGGTCGATGATGCGGGCTACGATCATGGCAATGACGAGATCGCGCTGTCGGCTGGAAGCGGAGTCGAGGATGGAATCCAAGTGCAGGTTGCGCAAGCAACCGAGAACTGCGGCGACATGGCCATGAGGAAGGGATCGGGTGATGAGGAAGGAATCCTGCAAAGGCGTCGAAGAAGAAGTGGGAGAGCCGGCCAAGACCAAGCGGAGAGCTTCGATCTGATGGGAGGCGAGATGAGAGATGTTGCCAATGGTGCGGGTCTTGACTTTGCCGTCTTGGCGGTAGGATTCGCGAAGGAGGATGGCGGGGGGAGAGTTACGGTTGGGTACGGTGGCGATGTACATGCTTACATTATATCAATTAACTATGTTATATGTCAAGCACAAAATTACACTTTACATGCCTACAAATTTGGGACAAAAACCATCTAAGTTTCTCAAAATCAAAGGGTTTTGCTTCCTATCGGCTAGAACTTCGGTTTAGTGGTTATTTCGTCTGTCCCGCATCTCCTGTCCCGCATCTCCATATTGCTGTTTGCATCAAGAGTGCATTGTTAGGCCCGCGATAGCGCAATGCTGGCCACATAGCAGGCCAAAGAAATGCTGACGCCTGTAAGAGGCGCACTGAAAAAATAAACCTTGCAGAGCACAACAATACCACCAAGCATTGCGAGCCCGACAACGAGAAGGAACGGTGACTTAAAGAGGAGTTGGCCGTGAGCTAATGCGAGATAACCGAAAACCAAGCCGAACAAAATAAGTCCCAGGCTGTGGCTGGCATTGAAGCCCACCCAACACCGCCACATGGTTGTTTCTTTCGTCATAATAGGTGAACTCTGGCTCATGCTGATTTGCAGCGCGGGGTCACGGGGCGTGAGGCTTGGGCCCCAGAACGTATAGAAAAGGTGGAGGACTCCAAGCGTAAGGACAATGCTCGCACTAAAAACCATGAAAATTCTTGCGGCCAAGATGCTCTCCGTATTTTGTGGGACTAGCGGTCGCACTGCACCTTCCCTTACTTCCCTGCGGCGTTCACTTCGCTGACGTGGTCAAAAGACGTGACGAACACGTCCGTGTTATGCGCGAAGCGAAGGCCATAATAGCCATCTGTCGATTTCAGCTTGCCGGAGCCTACGAGGGTAGTTTTGTCGTAGCTTGCAACACTCGAGCCGTTGATGGAGCACACCACCTTATCCCCTCTTACCGAGAGCGAGATGTCCTGAGTCACCGGTTGGCCGCGCCCGGCTGCTTTATGAATCGCGGCGTTGCTCTCACCCAGCAGTCCGTTCATTCTGAACGGCTCTGGTCCAAATCCGCGCACGATAAACTTTCCGTTTCCAGATGCAGCGCAGTAGAGCTCGGTCTGGCTAGGAGTACCCATGTCGTTCCCTCCGATAAACAATCCGTAGGGATGCGGGTGAGAGTTGAGATTCATGTATTTTGGCTCGTTGAATGTCGCTTTGACTGTGAAGTCCCCTGACGCCATCGCATCGGTCTTCCAGTAACTGGTGGCGGGGCCGGTTGTGACATGAAGGGCCTGTCCCTCTTCAACAAGCCGAGCCGCATCGAGGGTCATGCCCGCCCTCTCTTCAGCAGCATCGACTCTTCCATTCCAACCGGGAATCTTAATACCACCATCTGTTACCGCACGGGAGCCTTCTACGGTGGGGCTGCCGGGAGCACCGACAAACTGTTTTCTTGCAAGGAACAGTGCGACGAGTAGGGCGACAAAGACAATCGCCGAGCCGATTAGGATCTTGGATTTCCTCTTCATTGTGGGACCTCAAAGTATATTTCGTGTTGTGCCCGTGGGTCACGCATCCGGCTCTCAAAATGCTTGTAGGGAGCATTGTGAGGGATTCCGGAAGCGTGGCCGACCGTCCGGAGGGTGACGGCGCCCACGCCACCGGAGTCGAGCAACGCTGTCGCGGCGATAATCAATCTTCTGTCCTTTGTCACCGCAGCTGAACGGACTCTTCGTTTGGCTGCAATCGTACGAGCGTCTTTGAGTCGTTCCATAATTTCAGTGCCCGCTGTTCGTCATAGGAAAGTTTAGAAGACCGCGTATCACTGAGTGCGCCGTTATTCGACTGAAAATACTTGCCAGACGCGTTCCTGTAGGCGGGATCAGTAGCAACCTTAGCAAGGGATGCACCAGAGAAGCTGATGGAGCCCTGAGTTACACCAACTCGTTTCGTGATCCACTTCATGAAGCGAGTTTTCGCGAGCCACTGCACAGGCTTCGGCATCGTCCGGAGCAGGCCGGTCTGCTGGTAGCGCTTCATTGTGCCGAGCGGAAAGGCTGCCTGATGGTTGGCGATCGGCAAACTGGCTATATCGTCGTCCCGTACGCCGCCAAGCTTCACGAGGAACTAGACGCCCGATGCAACCGGATTGGATGGGTCCCGTCGGAGTGGGTGCGAAAGTTCTAATTGGATCCTCTCCGAATCACGCGTCTTGCTGTTCCTCCAGGTTGTCCGACGATACCAAAACCCTCAGTTCCACGCTCTCCCGCCTGAGTTGAAAACAACCTGCTTCGCGCCGCGTAAACTGCGGTGTGATGCTGTAGCGGAATGCATAGATTCTGAACGTAACCCGGTCCTTTCGGACTACTGCTTTACGCAGCATGACAGGCTGACGGCCGATTATTCATTCTAAGCCGCCCTCGACTTGCAACAATGCCTGTAAATCAAAAACTTGCACACGAACCTGGCTCGCGCGGAAGCGTCTGATTCATTGTTGCAAAGAGGGTACTTGTGCCTTAAGAGTTTGACCAATACGGCACCTCCCGACACACCTGATTTTGGGATGAACTCAGCGCAGCAGGCAACGCCACATAGCTTTCAACATCGCGTCAGTTAAGCTCGATCCTACTAACTCGGGGCACAGCCCACTTCGTCCGGTGAACCGTAACCGCGACGGTAGGCTTGGCGGCAGATTTCGTATGGCTTCAAGTCCGTTGAACTCCACTGACTGGACGCAGGTGGCATACAGCAAGAACAGTACAGCATCCACCCTGAGGCGCCGTCCGCAGTGAGCGGGATCAGATACGATCCGTTGCGATACGGGCTGGAACTTGGCAAATACCGAGTGCGGTATTTCGGGCACTCGACGCAATGACGAACGCGAGACATGAAGATTGAAAACACGGTTTGATCGCAACCAGTCTGGCGCGTTAGAAATACGGGCTATTGCGAATGCTCTCTCAGGTGCACAATTTCGTTGATGGGGGAGGATTGCCCCGAAAAATCGGCGCACGATAAAAGTCATTCTGAATGCCGCGCTAAATTAGCGGCGCCAGCACCACAACCCGCGAGTAGTGACATCCCGAAGGAGCGCATACGTCCCCCCGGTAGTACTCAGCGCAGCTGCAACTCGCTCTTTCCTTGCACAATGTGCAGGCCGAATCTCAGCTTTGCTCGAACCCTAACAACTAATGTCCGATCAAGAGCAGAATCAGATCACGGACTGCAAGAAGTTCCTCGTATGGAAAAAGAACCCATGTGGCGTGCCGTTTATGCCTCTGCGGTTCGTGTTCCTAAGCGCGCGTGCGGTCGCGTTTGGCGAATCAAACCGAGCGGAGAACAGGCACATACCCAGGGGAACGAATGCCTCTATCGCTCGGATCGGTGGACGAGTACGAATCTCGGCAAACGCTGTGTGTCAAGATTCGCCGGCAGATTGGACGTAGGGTGCGTATGCACGACGTCTGCAATCGACCTGCGTATGCTTTGGTGAACAGGAGTTGCCAGAAAGGCGTGGATGTTGCCCGCATCCGGCCCGCTGAGCACGATTGCCATGCCCGAGATTTGTCCGCGCTCGTTGATCTTGTTCGCCATGGTTGCGTACAGGTTGGAATTGGCCGGAAACAGCGTGTTAAGGTCGGTCATCACGCCATCCTGCCAGATGAAGCCGTGGGACCAGTTGAAGTTGGAGTCCCAGGTGCTTCCCACCACTTGGCCCCGGTCGTTGATGCCGCTGGCTATCGCGGCAAGATCTCCCGGCAGAGTGCTGAGGTTTGTGAGTTCGCCGTTCTGCCAAAGCGCACCATATTGGGTTGTGCCGTCAGCACTGCCGATAGTCCCAACAATTTGGCTCTGGTTGTTAATGCTATAGGCGAGCGCGCCAGTTCCGAGGTCAGGAAGCGCGGAGGCAGTGCCGTCTTTCCACGATACGGCGGTAACCGTCGCCTCACCGCAGGTTGCCGAGTAGCCTGCGACTTGGCCTCGATCGTTGATCCAAAATGCGAACCCGTCTGGATCGCCGTTCACCGTAGGAAGAGCATGGGCTTGGCCGTTTTCCCACAACACCGGCAGCTGAATCCGATTGTTCGTCGTGTTAGGCGGGCAAGTGGGGTCCACGTTACCGTTTTCCGCCATTCCTACGATTTGTCCACGGTTATTGATCGCGCTCGCCTCCCCGTTATTTCCGCCGAGCGTCGGGAGAGCGCTCATGTGGAAATATTGCCAAAGAAACGGCCCACATGTAAGGTGTGTGCCAAAGCCGCAAATGTCCTCGCCGTTCGGGTCCAGAACAGCCGTTTCGGAATAACCTACGATTTGCCCCCAGTCGTTGATCTCACCCCAGTTCATCCAAGTGTTCTTTCCTCCGAGCCCGCCGAGGTCGGCCTTGAACCCGTCGACGTCTATCAGTGCCCGTCCGCTTAGAAGTGTCGCGAATATGCTATCCACGTTTTGCCCCGCTTCCACGTTCCCAGACATGATCTCCGTCCAGCCTTCATCATTGAGGGACATCGCACAAGCCTCATTGGCACTCCCCGAAGCGCCCAAATCGGTGATTTTGTAGCTCGCTTGAGCAAACGCATCGCTAAAGCAAGCCAGAACAATCGTCGTGACCCACGGTATCCAGGAATTTCGCAACGGTCTCACTGCGCTCATATCTTCTCCTTTTCGTCCGAACAAAGTCTCCGTGCCGAGATGCATTTTTCGGCTGTAATGAAGCAAGCCGGGGGCCGCCCTTGGAGGGAAATACGCGAGGTTCCACTGCCTAGGTATGTGGCTGTGGTATCAGAGAGTGACGAATTGACCAATTAAAGAAACCAGGTAACCCAAGCTCAGCGGTCAATTCATACGGATATTAGTAGAAATCGCCGCCAAAGCTCTGAGATTCAGGATTCGGAAAGCCGGAAGAACATCGGCCTTCGAAAATTGCAGTCCCTGGCCCAGTCCCCACCGGAGGAGATCATGTTGATGAGATTCACAAAACAAAGGAGGATGGAACGGAGCGGGAACTTTTGGCCTTCTTGTAACATTAAAGAAGCATGAACGATGAAAAAAAGGCCGCAGAAGGATTGCGCGGATTGAGCCAGCGCACCGACGATGACTAGCGACGAAGCCTTGATGCTGGAGTTCCAGGGCGGATCACGCGCAGCCTTCGAGGAGCTGTTTGCCCGCTATCGCAAGCCACTTTACGGCTTCTTCGGGCGCCGGCTCAACAACCCGGAGCGGGCGGAGGATCTCGTCCAGGAAACTTTCCTCGCGGTGATCCGCGCAGCCTCTCGTTATGAGCCGCGAGCCTCGGTCCGAACATATCTGTATGGCATTGCGTTGAAGCTGCTGGCTGCGGAACGGCGCAAGTTCTTGACGCGCAGCACATCAGCGCAGTCCGCTCCGGAGCCGAAGAGTGACCGAACTCCCGAGTGCGTGCTCTGGGTCCGGCAAGCCATGGAAAAGCTGGATGCGCCGGAGCGCGAAATCTTGATGCTGCGCGAATACGAACAGCTGAGTTACTCCGACATTGCGGAGCTGTTGCGAATTCCTGTAAATACGGTCCGTTCCAAGCTTTTTCGATCGCGTCTCGCCTTGAAGAGTTACCTGGCTAGGCGCGTTCTTCTTGTTCGCCCGTTTCCGGTTTTCCGATTTGTTTATCCGTCATAGCCTCAAGGTCGTGTTGGCCGCGCTCACGGCCGTGGCCTTCACGCTGTCCTACTACACCCTCTCGTTCTTCCGATTCGAGGGCCGCGTGGCATATCCGGGGGCTGCCCGGGCATGCGTCGAGACCCTGACGGCGGTTCCCATGCTGGTCCTGTTCACGTTCGTTGACCGTCGTATCGGCGAATGCGTGAACCGTTGGATCTTCGGTGCGCCGGACTACCGCACTCTGCTGCGGGAGTTGTCGGAAAAGCTGGCGCGTCTTCGGTCCGAGACAGAGATCGCCGACGCCGTGGAGACAACTGCCCGTCAATCGCTGGAGCTGAGAGCTGCCCAGCTGGTTACGCTCGAGAACTTGTCCAAGACGAGCCTGCCCACATTGAATTGGCCGCACTCGCATGGGCCAGAGCCGGATTGGTTGAACGCGGTGAACGACGGCGAACTCGTAGAACTCGATTGCCAGCACCCGTACCGCGCGGGACACACCCAGGACGAAGTCGAACTGCTCGTTCCGGTTCGATCGGAGGGCCGGGTCACCCACATGCTCGCCATCTCGCCCGGTCGTGCGCGGCGCGGCTTGGTGACGCACGAAGTGAATTATTTGCGCAGCGTGGCAGCGCAATTCGGTCATCGGCTCGACGCACTGCACATGGAAGAGCGGCTAATCGTGGTGCAGAGCCGTGAAGCGGTGCTGCAGCAGCAGGTGACCGAGGCGGAGCTGCGCGCCCTGCGCGCTCAGGTCAACCCGCATTTCCTTTTCAATTCGCTCAACAGCATCGCAAACCTCGTGGTGACCAATCCCGAGCAAGCCGAGACCATGACGCTGCGGCTCGCCAGAGTCTTCCGCCATTTACTGGCCAACTCCGCGCGCCCCCTCATTCCGCTGCACGAAGAGGTCGAGTTCCTAGAGACGTATCTGCAGATTGAAGAAGCTCGGTTCGGCAGCCGGCTTCAAGTCAAGATCGCCGTTGACCCGGCGGTCGCCATGGAGCAGATTCCCTCGCTGATGCTTCGCCCATTGTGGAAAATGCGCTGAAGCACGGCCTGGGACCGAAGCCCGGTCCAGGCCACTTGTGGATCACCGCGGAGGCCGACGGAAATCAGGTGCGTCTGCGAGTGGAAGATGACGGCGTCGGCCCCGCAATCGGTGTCTTGAAACTCAACGGCAGCAATGGACGATCGAACGGAGTCGGTCTCGAGAATGTTGCGCAGCGCCTCAATGCGCTCTATCAGGACCAGGGCCGGATGACAATAGAAGTGCGGCAGGCGGATGGAACGCGCGTCACAATTCTGTTGCCACGCGAGAGCGGAGCCGCGGCGTGATGCGGAGCCTGGTCATTGACGATGAGGCGGATGCTCGCGCGCGGCTGATCCGGTTGCTCGGCGCTCATCCCGAAGTCGCTGTGATCGGCGAGGCTCAGGATGGCCTCGAGGCGATTGAGAAGATCGAAGAGCTCCGGCCTGACCTTTTATTTCTCGACATAGAAATGCCCGGGCTCAAGGGCTTCGAGGTACTGCGGTCGATTCCGTCCGCCATCGAGATCCCGCTCGTCATCTTCACCACGGGGTACGACCAGCACGCCCTGGCGGCCTTCGAGGCCAACGCGCTTGCCTATCTCCTCAAGCCCATCGAACCGGAGCGGTTGTCGGTTGCGATAGAACGCTCGAGCAAGCTTTGCTTTCTTTCCGCGGAAAAAGAAAAGGAGCGCGAGAGCATTCTGCGCGCGACAGGCGAGGCGCCGAAGACGCTCCGCAAAATCGTCTGCCGGAAAGACGGACGCGCCCTGCTTGTGCCTTCGGACCAAATCCTCTGGTTCCAGGTGCAGGATGGCATCGTGCATGCGACGACAGCGAAAGACTCGTTCTGGGTGAACTACCAGCTGGCCGAACTTGAAGCCGGCTTGCCGCCGGAGGAGTTCTTCCGCGCGCGCCGCGAGGTGCTGGTCAATATGTCGCGGATCAAAGAGATCAAGCCTTACTTCAAGAGCAGCTTTCTGCTTGTTATGTCCGACGCTGCCTCCACTGAGATCGCCGTGAGCGAACGGCAGGCCCGGCCGTTTCGCCAGCGGCTGCCGGGTCTCTAGAGCGCTTTAGGAAATACTGTGAGGTCGCTGAGCTTGGCGGGGGCCGGCGCTTCTTGGGGTCGCGCCGGTTTGACTTAATCTTAAGGGCACGGATACCATCAAGGCCAGCTATTCGGGCAACAGCGATTACACCAGCGGCACCGTAAAGCAGACGGTGAACTAAGCCGCCTCGACCACAACCGTGGTTTAGAGCAAGAGTCGGACCGGTGCACCGTCGCCGTGAACGTCCACGACTCGCCCCACTGTACCCTGCTTGGGCGCACGGCAAGTTTCAAGAAACGAACTCGATGCTCCTACACGGTATTTTTCCTCCCCTCAGGACGCCGTTCTATCCCGACGGCAACGTGTATTGCACCAAGCCAACGCCCACTTTCGTTCTTTGAACCAAGGGATTCTACTTTACGAGGCTGAAGTCGAACGTAATCTGAGCAACCACGTCGAACGGTTTATCATTCATCCTGTACGGGCTGAAACGCCACTCTTGCACCGATTCCACAGCTGCCTGAGACAGGATGGGCTCGCCACCAATTCCCTTCGCGCCATAGACTGATCCGTCCTTACTGATTCGAACCTGCAGCACAACTTGGCCTTGAATACGCTGCCGCAAAGCGTCCATCGGGTAGGTGGGATCTACGCGATGAAGTAAAGTCCCTTCGACCAAATTAGAACGCGAAAGCTGCGCCGGAACAGTTGCGACTGTCGAGATAAGAGTTACTTGCCCCTTGGTTGAATTCGTCGTGGGATCGACTGGCCTCCAGCCCCAGCGTGAGGCGATCAGGAAGCGAGCTATGACTGCCAAAGAATGGAGGCTGATCTTGCGCTTACCGACAAAATGGAACTTTTTTTCTTCCCCTCCCAACGGTTCTGAAGCCGCGCGGACTTCGTCATTGCCACTATTCCCTGCCGACTCAGCACCGAGTTGCAGGTTCGCAATCAACTCTTGCGCCAAATTCTGCAGCGCTTGCAGGTCGCGCATTCCAAATGCGTATGGCCGGCGGGAAAAGACTTCAATCAACCCCAGCAACTGATCTTGATGAAGAAGAGGCACTACCATGACGGCGCTTACGCCGAGTTCCCGGCACGCGTCGGCATCCACGCGGGAGTCTAACTCCCTATTACTCCACAACTGCATTGTTCCGGTAGAAGCTAATTCACCTGTCGGGCTTGATCCTGGGTTGATCTTGGTGCCGATCTCGACAGCAGAATCACCCGCAACTGCCCGGCAAATCAGCTCACCTTGCTGTTCGAGCGCAATCGCTGCGCCAGTCGCATGGGTCGCTTGAAGCGCCTGCTGGGCAATTTTCCGAAGAAGATGGTCTGGGACACATTTGAGCGGCTCAGTGCTGGCGCCGCTGGCGTCGATGCTTGCGTCGGTCGGGGCGTCGGTCCCCGCGTCGATCGGGAAACGATCGTCCAATACGGATAACCGGAATGGCTGGACGGTCAGCTCGGGGTCTTCGGGTGCCAGGTCTTCTCGAGTCAAGTCTTCGGTCGCTTCGGCGATCCATTGGCTCTTCGCTTCGGCTTTGTCGAGTGCTGATGTGTCGAGCGCTCGATCGTAGACAGTCTCGGTCTTTCCCTGCGTGATCGTTTCCTTATATTCCTGAATGGTAAAGGCGGCCCACAGCAAATCCTGAAAGGATTGCTTGTCCAGTATCAGGTTGGGCCGCTTAGAGGGCATGACCTCGTTGCGAGGATCTTGACATGCACTCATTGTAGTGCAAGTCTAGGCAGTCTGAAACGAAGAAGATGGAAGGGTAGTGGGTCAGTCCACAGGGCTTCCCGCCGCCCGTGATCCGTGGCATTATGGTCTTGGCGAGGTTACTGCATGATAGACCATGAAAGACTCCAAAAAGGTCGAGGCTGGGCGTATTTGGCCGGGTTAATCATTTTCGTCGCCGTTGTGGCATGGAAATTCGCAACCCGTTAGAAGCGAGACCTCCCATGACCATTGGCAAGGGCAAAGGCTCCCCCTGTTGCCAAAGCCCATCTCCTCAGCAACCTGATGCCTGCCCCGGAGTAATTGAGCTTGCCCTTCTCGCCCCCCTCCCCAGGCGGGCGAGTGGCCGGAAAAAATGAGTGGGAGGCCGCCGACAATTTCGTGGCCTACCTCCACGAAGACACTGGCGTGCATAACGCCTGAAAAACTCACCTTCTATCAGCAATCAAAGAAAAGAAGCTTTACAAGGTATGGTTTAACCCTGCTGCCGAACTCACAACGAGGTCGGGAGGCAGGTTGTTTCTGTCTTTCACTCAAGTCCTGGGGGCTGGACCTGACCCAAAAGAGCCGGGCGAGTTCAAAGTCTCGACGCGAGAATACAGTTACCGCTTATTGGAGCGCAGCAATATTGCCTCGAAAGAGATTCTAGGCTACCACTGGCATCCGAATGACTCCGCTCTTCGTGACCCACACTTGCACATCCGGTGCGTGCCACGTGTTCACTTTCCTACTTCCCGCGTATGTGTGGAAGATGTTGTCTCTACTGCTCATCAAGTATTACGGTGTACGTCCAAGGATGAAGCATTCAGAGTGGACGGCCATCATAGAGAAGAACAAACGAGCTTTCGAGAAAATGGCCACATGGAAAATTCGACACCCGCTATAGCCCGTGGAAATCATACTGACCCACCACCGACGGAAGGCACGCGCTCCGGACCTCCGACACGTCAGCAACCTGCCAGCTCGGGACTTACAGCGGCCAATCTAGCGGCGGGAACTGCGTAGCGCAGACTAGCAGCAGAGCAGGATCAATCCGGTCGCAGCGGACAGATCCGCAGCGCTTTTCCCGGCCTGCGATCGCGGAGTAGATAGTTCGGCGAGCCAGCATAAGATATGTAGCGCGGCGGCAGAACTGATGGGATGATGCCTGGGATTTGAACGTGCACTTTGGTAATTGGAGCGGACTCCCGCCTCCGAGCCAAAATATACCTTCCATGACCCAGGAGAACATCGCACAGCTTCGAGCCAAGGCGGGATGGCTCTACCAACGTGCAAAACAGTTGGCCAAAGGGGTGCCGGCCAAGGCTTGGGTTGTATTTGGATTGTTCTTCGTCGCGGCGCTGCTCATGGCAATCCACACCGCGCTTACGGCAAAGGACGCCAGCCTGCACCTGAAGCTGCAACATGGATTCCACGACGCGCAAGTCTCGCTCTGGGTGGACGGCGACCTCGCCTTCTCCAGCAGACTCACCGGTTCCACCAAGAAGAGATTTGGCTTCATTCCCACCGACTCTGTGCAGGGCAGCTTATCGCAGATCATACCGATGCGTTCCGGTCAGCACAAGATCCGTGTGCGGATCGAGCCCGACGGCGCCCAGATGCAGGAAGACAGCATCAGCGGGGACTTTGCCCATAACGCCAAGCGGGATCTCTCTGTCTCCGCTCGCTCAAGTGGGCTCTCGCTGTCCTGGGTAGGGACGAGCAACGCCTCGGCCGAAACGTCCTCCAGCTTTGCCTGGTTCTCGCGCTATGCCGGCTCACTCTTCCTGACCATCGCCGGATCCATTATGTCTGCCCTTGCAGGATATGCGATCCGGGAGCTGCCTGCGCGACTTCGCTCCCCCTCTGACCTCACACACAAGGCGGAGCTGGGTCCTTAGAATAAGGCAACTAGGTTTTCCACACTCCAGAGCCGATCCGTCAGCGGCCATGGCTGGGGACGCGCGAAGTGTACGATGAGTCTTCATGAGGTTGCAGGCGAAATAATTGCGTGCTGGGGCAGCCGCGATATGGAATCGGGATGTGTGATCCTGAGCGAGGAGAATCCGATGGAAGATCGGAGTACGGGACGTAAGGCAAGCCATACTCGGAAGTTGAAAAAGGATCAGACTGAACCCGCGCCAACCAACTCAGCAAGCAGTGTCACCGAGGGGGACGCGGCGAAAGGCTGGTGGTCGTAACGTTTCGTCGCGTTTGGAAAAGGCCATATCGGAGCTTCAGGCTCTAAGCGACTTGTTGCTTTCTGACGACTTGGACCCTCGTATTCTGACGGACTTCCGGAACGCATTGAATCGAGTCAGGACTGCCGCATGGACTGCCCAGCAATATATCGCCCGCAAGGAAACTGACGAGGGTTCGAGTAGCGTGCTGTCATTGCTAGCTGGGGAGAGGATTCGTAACATGTACCAGCTATGCCAAGCGGTCAGCGAGGACTTGAAACGAAGTGACATCGAAATCCAAGCAGGCAGCCTTGTTCAACTCTACGAGGTCATGCGTGCCCTGACAGAGCAACTAAAGGAAGTAGTCAACAGGTTGGGATAACAGCGCAATCTTGCTTTCCGCCGCTCGTGGTGGTCGCGCGTGGCCGCGAAAGTTCCGTCCGACACGGCATTCAGGGTGTACAGTAACGATTTGCGGATTTATCCATTTGACAGACCCACGGAGGTTTCTTAGTCCTTCGCCAGCCAAGCCAAGGCTTCGTCGCGAGTCTCAAAGGCGGGAAACTCGCGCCGAGAGAAGCTCTTCATGCTCTCGGAGAACACCTGAGGCAAGTTCTCTGCCCCCACCCATGCAGATTTCCTGACATAGGGCTTATCGAAGACGGCAGATTCCTTCATCGCTCGAAGGGCGTCCTCGTTAAACGATGCTCCAGTAAAATCGGAGAGGATCAAGACTGAATTAAGTGGCCGAGTGGTTACAAGTTCGGGAACCTCTCGGACAATCTTTTCGACCTCCGCGCCCGAACAGTTTGATAGGTCCACCAGTAGAATCTGCTTACCCTGATGAGTGATGAAGCGGATACGATCGGTCAATGTGCCAACTTCCTTCCGCTCGCCAGAGTGGAGACCTCGCGCAAGGCTTCCGTTGCGGTTCGGCGAGCACTTGGAGCCGCCGATAAGCTAAACCTAGCACCGAGAACCCACGGAGATCAAGACATTCCGGGTCGGTGGCCGCCCACGACCATTTCGTTAGGCCGCTCTAAAAAGGGTGACGAAATTGAACGCGTCCGCCTTGGTGCTTCCCGTGCC
>CAVQNY010000006.1:0-38345 GCA_963714225.1 uncultured Acidobacteriaceae bacterium
TACCTTAAACTGAGTGGGATCGCCGCTCAGTCATATTGAGCTCGCAATGCTCCGCGGCAAGTCGCTACTTATGGGAGCGGAACAAGAGATCAAACCACGGCTTCCAGGTTCTGCCGCCGTCGGTCGAGGTTACCGCGGTCTCACGAACGCCTCCGTTCACAGGCTTCCAGCTGCCACGTACGTGCCTCTCTTTCCCATCCGCGGTGTGATCCACGCCGCTTAGAACCATTTCCCCCGCCTGCAGACCGCCTTCGATCTCGAGCATCTCACCGCGATTCGTCACCCAGCTTTGGTGCCAGATCCTTCTCGACGCGTCGTAGATACTGAAACTTTGTACCTTGTGTCCGTCCGCGTCTTCGTAATCCTCATGCAAGACGCACCCGTCGAGTATGAGATCCACCCGGGTGCGAGCGACCTTGGTGGTGGGGTTGGTAGGATCAAACGCGTCCCAATCACCAATCCAGAAATCAAACTGCCTGTACTCGGCGCGCGACAGAAGGTGGGTTTGGTGGACTCTGCTGCAGAAACCGTACCGGTCGCCGGAACTTGTCTCGCGGCGAAGAAGAGGAAAATAGCAACAATACCGACCTGAAACCTTGGACCGATCAGGTTCATGCGACCCTTTTTCTAGACGATTATTATAAGATTGAGATACCTTTACATCTTCACCGGTATCGCCTTCTGGCATCTGTGGCCTACTGAGCAGGATCTTCGCGTGGATTGCCCCGGAGGATAATCCGTACATCGAATCAGATTGGACGTTTGCGGACTGTCTCTCCGGTCGCGCCCAGTTTCGCGCTTATCTCTGCGTTCAGCGTTATCGGCCAATCCCACGGTTTCGTGCAGTCGGGACAGCGAGGCAGAATTCACCTGCCTTCGCTGTTCGCCTGACTCCCCTTCCGTCGACAAACCGCGACGCCTATCTCCCGCCCAAATGCTGCCCAGTCCCAACCACCGCGCAAACCGCTGGCGGAGATCTTCAGGAACCGGGACTCTCGGCACTCTGGTCGCCCTGGCTTGCTCGTCAGGCTGCAGCCCGCTGTGGCCTGACCAAAAAGACACTAGAACGGAATTGCCACGAACGCGGACGTCACGTTCGTCTTCGCATTGTAGGCGCCGCCAACGATGACGCCATCATCGTCGACATCATTGGCATACTCCAGCGTTAGCGAATTATGTCCTATCATCAGGCTGTTGAGGTCGGTCATAATTCCATCCTGGTAGATAAACGCGTGAGTGAACGGGCTCGGGCCGTTAAGCGCCTGTCCAACAATCAGGCCATGATTATTGATGGCGTAAGCAATGCTATTCGCGAACAGAGGAAGCGTGCCGAGAGGCTGCATCCCCGTCTTTGGCTCCAATAAAATGCCATCACATTGAACGCCGCATTCTGGTCGCCGGAAGGATTCCCAAATCCCACAACTTCGCCTTTGCTGTTCATGCTCGCAGGCGTGTTCCATGCCATTCCGCCCAAATTGCCCATATTAATGGGAGTGCTGTCCTGGTCTTGCCAAAACACGGCATGGATGGCGCTCGCTCCTCCCTCGGCGACCGAGCATATACCCGAGATCCCGGCCATCTGACCCTTGTCATTGAGGGCATTGGCTGTGCCGTCCGAATCTCCCGGATACACCTGCAACGCGGCAATTTTCTTCGTCTTCACGTCGTAGACATAAGGCAGAAACTGCAAGACCTGTGGCGAAACGCAAGTCGGGTCTTCGTAGGATGTTTCAGCCCATCCGATGACTTGACCCTTGTTGTTGATCCCTGTCGCAAACCCGTTATCGCCTCCTAAGGTTGGCAAAGCACTGATGAAGCCCGGCGGCTGCCAGAGAAAGCCAAGGCATGTGTTGCCACTGTATGGAATGAAGCCAGCCAGGGCGCAACTAAAAATCTCTCCGCGCGGCTGAACAATGGAGGTATCAGAAATGCCCACAATGAATCCCTGGTTGTTCTTGACGCTCTCCCAGGGAACGGAGCTGTTAATCCCTCCGGGCAGAATGCCAAGCTTGATCATCCTGCCCTCGATCCATGCCGTGGCCTCGGTTGTGTTCGCCGGAGTGGCGGCAAAGCCCATCGCCCAACCCAGGTCATTGATTGCATTCGCTCCACTCGTGGTTCCCCCAAGTGTGTTGGGCAGAGTAAACACCTGATAATTGGTTACGTGTCTGCTCTGCGCTTTTTGCGCGGCAAGCCCGCCGGGAAGCGCGAGTGCGATCACTAGGGTCAATGCAAGTGCGTAGTGCTTCGGCAATGTCATAAAAAAAACGCCTCCTGATCCACTTTCAAAGAACCGAGTTCCCGCAGCGACGGCTTCCGTTGCATTCCGTATCATCATCCGGGCCTACAACAATCCGTTGAAAGCCCCTACCCATCGGGCACTCGGTGTCGATCACAATAGCTCCGATCGCAAAACGACTTCGGACGTTTGCGGACTCGATTCCTTCCAGGCCGGAATTTTCGGACTTCATTGTCCGAGGGTGGAACGCGGTCCGAAAACGTCCAGCCTGTTGGCCAAGCGCGACTATCATGAGTCGCGGAGCCTATGAACCTGATAGCCACGAAAGTGCATTAACCATGAATCTGGATTGGCAGATCTGTTCGCGAGCTAGAGTGACGCGCGATGCGCGTTTCGACGGCAAGTTTTTCATAGCTGTGCTCAGCACGAAAATCTACTGTCGTCCGATTTGCCCGGTGCGCTTATTGAAAGAGAGCAGCGTCCGTTACTACCCGAGCGCCGCGGCTGCGGCCGAAGCGGGCTTTCGTCCCTGCCTCCGCTGCCGGCCGGAAAGCTGCCCCGGAACTCCTGCGTGGCTGGGAACCTCCAACACCGTTTCACGGGCTTTGCGGCTGATCGGTGAGAGTGGCCTCGAAGACGGCGGAGTAGAGGTTCTTGCGGAGCACCTGGGAATTGGTTCGCGTCATCTTCGCCGCCTCTTTCTGCGACATCTGGGAGCAACTCCGATTGCGGTGGCTCATACCCGCCGCCTGCACTTTGCGAAAAAGCTTATCGACGAGACGAGACTGCCCATGAGTCAAATCGCGCTCGCTTCCGGCTTCGGTTGCGTGCGCCGATTCAATGCCGGCATCCGCAAGGTCTATCACCGAACCCCAACTCAAATCAGGCGTCTGGCGCACCAGAAGGAAATCCAGTCAGAAAATCAATACCTCTTCCGCCTGCACTTCCGGCCACCGTATCACTGGGAGGGCATTCTGGCGTTTCTCGCGGCGCGCGTCACGCCCGGTCTCGAAGTCGTGGAGCAAAACAGTTATCGCCGCACCATTTCCTGGAACGGACACGACGGCTATTTTGAGGTTTCACTCGACCCAGGTCGCGACGCGCTGATTGTGCGGATTGAATTCAGCGATCCGCAATCGCTCTTCTTCATTATCGAGCGCATCCGCGCCATGTTTGACTTGAACGCAGATTGGGAGGCCATCGTACAAAGTCTGAGAACTGACCCGTTGTTAGGAGGGCCGGTTGAGGCCGATCCGGGGCTACGAGTTCCCGGATGCTGGAATGGTTTCGAACTCGCAACGCGCGCCATCCTCGGCCAACAGATCACGGTCAAGGGAGCAAATCTTCTGGCTGGCCGGATGGTAAGCCGTTTCGGGAAGCCATTCTCCGCCGCCGAGGGCCTCACTCATCTTTTCCCGCAGCCTGAAGTACTTGCCGATGCCAAGCTTGCCACCATTGGCCTGCCAGGAGCGCGAGCCGACACCATTCGTGCTCTCGCCCGCGCGGTCTGCGAGGGGCGAATCAATTTCGAGAGAGTCGTGGACTCCGAGGCTTTCCTCAATCGAATGTGTGAAATTCCCGGCATCGGGAAATGGACGGCACAGTACGTAGCCATGCGAGCGCTCGCGGAACCCGACGCCTTTCCAGTCGGCGATCTGGGCCTTCTGCGCGTTTTGGCGCTAGGGGCGTCTCGCGAATTGGAGCAACGCGCCGAAGCCTGGAGGCCCTGGCGCGCTTACGCGACCATGTATTTATGGAGAATCGCGAGCCAAAGGAGCGCCTCATCGAAACAAAGCATCCTCTCGCCAGACCCAAAAGGAGACCATTGCAAGTACCGGTTCGCATGAGCAGATGTCAATTGAAGACTATGCTCGATATTTTGACACCGCTGGGTTGAGAAGTTCGCCGATGTTAAATCGTAGAGTGTTATCGAATCTCGGCGTTTACGTGTCTGGCATGGCGACAGTTGCTGCCGCTCGGGGATAGGGAAAATGCGTGTTCCGGCCACCCTAGCACTGAAGGCTAAATGGTCAACGTGGACTTCTGCGTGTCGATGTTATGTTGTTGGGCGCTCACGCCGACCACACACCCCAAGTTCGCTGCCGCCAGGAACACAATCCGCCTCATCGCGCTCCTCTCAACTCGAATTTCCGTTCTAGGCCCCAAACAGAGGTTGTGGTCGAGTCATCAAGCGATCCGGGAGTGTCCATAAAATCGTCTTGGGAGGTCTTCAAGCGAGATCAGTTAACCATGAGCACTCGTTACTTATGTCATAGAGTTGCAAAACATTTGTTCAAGAGTCGCGCACCAGCACTCTAGTGCCGACGGTGTGGCACACATTTCCCGAAACGTTCGGAAGCGATTGTGCGCCCTTACGAACACAGCGCGATCATCTTCTGTACCCGCACACAGGGTCGCAGCAGTCAGCACGGCATGGGTGAGCGCATCATGGGGGAGGACCATTGCGAGTGGACGAGCATTCCTAATTTCTTCAGCTGTGGGCGGCGTAAACTCAATGATGTAATCCTTCGCCATGTCCTCATTTGAGCGGACCAAGTTCAGGAACTCGTTTTTCTCCTCAGGAGACGAAAAGGAAAATAGAAGATGAAGTCACCATGCGAAAAGCTGATTTCACAAACGTGGATGAATACATTTCCGCGCAGCCCGAGACCGCGCAAGTCGTACTACAGCGCGTGAGAAGCACGCTTCGCAAAGCCTTGCGAGCGGAAGAGGTGATCTCCTATAATATAAGACCCCTGCTTACAGACTGAATGGTGGAATCGTGCTGTACTTCGCTGGCTGGAAGCAACACTACTCGTTGTACCCTGATCGCGGATTGTGGTCGGTTAACGCGCCATCCGGAGATTGTGGGAGAGTGGCCGACAAGGCGCGCATTCACAAGAACATCATCGCCAAACTTTGTGCGGCAAACCTTTACAAACGGAATTAGGAGTGCGGAGCCTTTGAGTATTGCCAAATGGAGTGTGTGGATGCGCGTGCTGCGCTACGCTGGACTTGCTCTCCTCGTGTTTTTTGGCGTGGCGGAAACTGTATATCGGCCAGACAAGGCGGCGCGCGTGGCCGCAGGTATGACAGCGCACACGCTTTGTTCAGCCAAGTACGTATCCGGATTAGATCCGGCTAAAGTCTTCGACGAACACGTTCGCCTTGTGCTCGGGCCCACGGCGAAGCTGATTGGCTACAGCGAAGATGCAGGAAAGCATTCGATTACTTCAAGCATGGCAGGCCTCTTCAGCGTAACCGCAAAATTCATGCCTGGGTACGGCTGTCGTATCGAATATCCAGAGAATGAACCGTTACTACTCTCTTCCCGTCCGACCGATGCGCCAGTCAATTACCGAGTCAGGTGACCGCAGAGTGTTTTCAGAGACAAACAACCCTCATTAAGAAATTAAACAAAACCTAGCTCAGGTCGCAAAGCCAACACCAGTGCGCTAAACAATAGAGAGCGTAAAACCGACTAAAATTGATTCGGTCGCCCGGTCATCTATGCGGTTCCTGAGGTTTTCGAGGCTAGGAATGCCAGCAGGTCACGGATGGTGATCCCAGAGTCAAGCAACGAGATCATCTCCTCCTGCTGACCGAACCGCACAAGCTTTTCGACGGCGTGTTCCAATAGCGTGTGTCTTTTTCGTCAAAATCCTCGGGTGTCCGCCCTGTGTCATCGGGGTTGACGATTGCGACAGTTTCACTTACTCGGGAACACTGGGGCAACATTCAACTATGAGCAAGTGTGAGCTCGTTTTTTCTGGCGTAGAGAGAAAGGAGTGATTCGTGAATTTGCAATCCGTGCCTGCAGTCACTGTAGTCGATGAGGCCCAACGACCTGAATCTATTCATGAAGAAGCTAACCCGCGACCGCGTAGTACCCACCATTTGTGCCAGAGTCGTCTGATCTAGCTTGGGAACGACAGAGTCAGGTGTGTTCTTCGTGGCGAGCAGCAGAAGAATCCGGGCGAGTCTTTTCTCACTAGAGTTGCAATGTTGGTCAATCAAATCCTCTTGGTATCGGATGTTCCGCACCAATAAACACGCAACGAACAGGTCTGACAAAGTGTGTTCCCGATGAAGTGAGAGCATCATTGCCTTCTTTTCAATCCGCAGAAGGTCACAATCTGTCATTGCGCTTGCGGATGCTATGCGGTGTGGCTGACCTGCAAGGCAATCTTCACCGACAAAATCCTTGTCGCTTAGTATGCCAAGTGTTGCTTCCTTGCCAGCTTTGGATTTGGCGCTGAGTCTCACCTTACCTTTTTGGATTACGAACACTGCGTCCGTCGCATCGCCCTGAGCGAAGATAATCTTTTTCCTCCGAAAGGACACAATTTGCCTGCCATCACCGATGGTGGAAAGGAAGATTTTGGGGTCGAAATTACGTCTTGCCTTCGCACTCATATAAATGGCCATTCTGATGCTCGAGACATCCTAAACTTCAATTATGCCCCCAGATGATGGTTAATCGCTGTTCAATTCTGCTCAAAATCGCAGAGAAAACTCGCTGTCAATTCGGTCATCGAAATAGAGAAATACCGATAAAGAAGTCATTCCCATGCTGCGGAAGCAGAGTCGGTTCCGGGATGAAATCACATTTGCTGTCCCGGGAGGGCTGGATGTGGTCGCAATCAGTCTCTGGGATACCCAGGAGTGCGCGGAAGCCTACAACACTGCAGGCTACCCCGAAGTGCTCAAGATCGTGGATAAAGTATTAGACGGCACTCCCAAGGTGCAAGTCTCGGATGTGATTAGCTCGACTATTCACAAACCCGACGCCGTAGCCGCCTGAGACGGTGCTTCGTCAATCGCCCGGGGTGGCTACCTGCGCCACCCCTTTTTGGTCGCAAGATACGTTCACTCGGGAGAGCCCATGACACCAAAAGTTCAAGTCGGCACTATTCTGATCGCCCAGGTTCTTGGGTTGGAGAGCGAACCTTACTCAGGAAGCTGGAGCGTGATCAAAGGTCTCGATGGCTTTTCTCTCGATCGAAAGATCCATACTGCTGGGTGGAACTTCTTCTTCATTACCACTGAAGTAAAAGTAATGATCTTCGGTGCTATCGGAGCAACGAACATCCACAGCGCATTGAAGCGGATTTTGGAAAAGATGAGACCAGTAAAACTTCAATTGTTTCGAAGTCACAGGGATAGTCGCAAAGCGCGTGCTGGATGGCCTCCAAGATCGGCAGACGGCGCAAAGCGGGAGGCTAGAGGCCTGAGTACGGCCGGCACTGATTCGCAGTAACAACCTACAGTCGGATAAGAAGCCCTAAGTCGGATAAACCCGACAGCTTACCGGAGAACTTGGCGGGGAGAGGGCTCATGTTTGAACGGTACACGGAGGTAGCACGGCGCGTCATCTTCTTTGCGCGCTACGAAGCCAGTCAGTTCGGTTCTCCTTACATAGAGACGGAGCACCTGCTGTTGGGACTTCTGCGCGAAGACGAAGCTCTCACCTTCCGGTTCCTGCGTTCTCATGCCTCGGTCGAGTCCATCCGCAAGCACATTGAGGGACGCATTACTATCCGGGAGAAGTTCTCGACCTCGGTCGATCTCCCGTTGAGCAACGAGTGCAAGCGGATTCTGGCTTACGCTGCCGAGGAGGCTGAGCGCCTTTCGCACAAGCAGGTTGGAACCGAGCATCTTTTGTTGGGACTGCTGCGGGAAGAGAAGTGCTTCGCCGCCGAGATCCTGCACGAACGCGGCTTACACCTTTCGACCATCCGCGAGGAACTGGCCCGTACCAGCCAGGAAAAAGCTCAGCCCCAGCGTCAGCGCGAATCTTCCCTGCTGAGTGAGTTTTCCCGCGACCTGACCCAGGCCGCGATGGATACCCAGCTCGATCCGCTGGTGGGACGTGAAAGCGAGCTGGAGCGCGTGATTCATATTCTCTGCCGCCGCACCAAGAACAACCCAGTGCTGATCGGCGAGGCGGGCGTAGGTAAGACTGCCATCGTCGAAGGACTGGCGCAGCGCATCGCCGATGGCGACGTTCCGTCGTTCCTGGCAGATAAGCGCATCCTGGCCCTTGACCTGTCATTAATCGTGGCGGGCACCAAATATCGTGGCCAGTTTGAAGAGCGCCTGAAGACCATCATGAAGGAGCTGATGGAATCGCAGAACGCCATCATCTTCATCGATGAGCTGCACACGCTGGTAGGCGCGGGTTCTGCCGAAGGTTCGTTAGACGCGGCCAACATCCTGAAACCGGCTTTGTCGCGCGGTGAAATTCAGTGTATCGGCGCGACTACGCCGGGCGAGTATCGCAAGTCGATCGAAAAAGACCGATCGCTCGAGCGCCGTTTCCAGGCCGTCAAGGTTCCGCCGCCGGATGAAGGCGACGCCACCAAGATTCTGTTCGGTATTAAGGACCGCTACGAGAAGTTCCACGCGGTCACTTACACCGACGACGCCATCAACTTCGCCGTCGCGCATTCCACTCGCTATATTCCGGACCGCTTCCTGCCCGATAAGGCAATCGATCTCATCGATGAGGCGGGAGCGCGCGTGAAGCTGCGCCAGACCTCATTGCCTGAGGAGTTTGCGGAGGTCCAGAAGCGGATCAAGTTCATCGTACACCGCATGGAAAACGCCATCGCGAACCACGAGTTCGAGAAGGCGCGCATCTACTCGGACGAGGAACGCAAAGAGAGAGAGAACCTGCGCGCCCTTCGCGAAAAATACCACCTCCATGAATCCTCCACCGTTGTCGGTCGGGAGGACATCGAGGATGTGGTATCGCGCTGGACTGGCGTCCCCATCACCTCGATCAAGGAAGAAGAATCGCAGAAGTTGCTGCGCATCGAAGAAGAGTTGCACAAGCGTGTGATCTCGCAGGACAAGGCGATCACTGCCTTGGCCCGCGCCATCCGCCGCTCGCGTGCCGGCCTGAAGAACCCGAACCGGCCCATCGGTTCATTCCTCTTCCTCGGTCCCACGGGCGTCGGCAAGACAGAAGTGGTCCGCACGCTGGCGCAGTTCATGTTCGGCAGCGAGAAGTCGCTGGTGCGCTTCGATATGTCCGAGTTCATGGAAAAGCACTCGGTCTCAAAGCTGATCGGTTCGCCTCCGGGATATGTGGGCTACGAGGAGGGCGGCCAGTTGACAGAACGCGTGAAGCGCGCGCCCTACTCGGTGGTTCTGCTTGACGAAATCGAGAAGGCGCACCCGGATGTTTTCAACATCCTGTTGCAAGTGTTTGAAGACGGCCAGCTCAGCGACGGTTTGGGCAACACGGTGGACTTCAAGAACGCCATCATCATCATGACTTCGAACATCGGAGCGCGCCACTTGCAGAAGCGCGAAGGCCTGGGCTTCCAGTCAACCAAGGAAGACATGATCTCCGACAAGGTCGAGGATCTGGTGAGGAACGAGGTCAAGCGCACCTTCAACCCCGAGTTCCTGAACCGGTTGGACGAAATCATCCTGTTCAGCGCGCTAACTGAGAACGACCTCATTCAGATCCTGGAGCTTATGGTCAGCCAGCTGAACCAGAATCTGGCGCAGAAATCAATCACCATGACCGTAACCGACGAGGCCAAGAAGTGGGTCCTCAATCAGACACTCAGCGATCGCAGCTATGGCGCGCGTCCGCTGCGGCGTGCCTTGCAGAAGTACGTCGAAGATCCCTTGTCGGAGGCGCTGATCCAAGGCCCCATTACCACGCGGCCGGCGTTCATCGAGGTCTTCCTCGAGGAAAACAAGCTGTACTACCGTCCGGTGGACTCGCAGGAAACCGAGGGCGTGCTGCTGTACGAGAACTAGGGTTTGTAAGTTTAGTTGGCAGAGGCGGACCAAGTGGGTCCGTCTTCTGCTTTTCTCGGCTCGCCGGTCCGTGATTCAGGGTGCCATTTGACCATGGCTGCCAGACGCACTTCGAGCGGCGTCTGCGCGGGCGCGGGCAATGACAGCACGAGGTACTTCAGGCAATCGCGCAGGTGGGTGGTTGTGGTTGTCCTTGTCTACCGTGCCCGCGAACTTGATCACGTATCTAAGCTGTGTTCCTTCCATTTGCCCCTCCACTGAACCGCTGAGTGCCAATTATCACAACAGGTGTTGGCGGCAGCAAGCCTGCTCCGCACTCGTGGAACTCGCCCAGACTCAGAATCGGCTATTCTCATAGCACCATGACCGATGACGAACGCATGCAGCGAGAGTCCAGCCTCATCGCTACCATCAGAAAGAAGCTTCCAGAGTTCGCGAAAGCGTGCGCGGATGACGCGGAACTGGTGTTGCTCCACCAAGACGCCTTTGCGGCCGATTACCAAGAGGATGAATACAACCTTCTCGGCATGGCGATCAAGTACGCTGGTCTCCGTGGGAAAGAAGTGCGGGTGATCGGGAAGAACCGAAGCAGCCTCGGCGAAGAGGACAGAGTCCAGTGAGCGCAATCGTCCCGATTCGGACGGGATTGAGATTTTCTGGCGCACATTGTTCACGGACGGATCGATCCGAGTGAGTGTGCCGTCCTTGTCCGTCACCATCCAGACGCTATCTTCACTGGTTGCGATTCCACCCTACAACACGCTTTTCAGTAATGGCATTGTTTGGGTTACTGGAGTCGAGAGCAATGTCCTGACTGCCGTGGATGCAGCCACGGGCAAAGTGCTGGAATCGGTAAGTGTCGGCCCGAAGCCTCGCTTCCTTGCTTCTGGTGGGGGTTCTATTTGGACGCTGGACCAAGGGGACGGAACGGTGAGTCGGGTTGATACGAGTACGAAGAGGTTGGCGGCTACGATTGCGGCAGGGATACCCGGCCTCGGCGGCGACATCTGCTATGGTGCGGATGCAGTCTGGGCAACGGTATTCGACATACCGCTCACCCGGATCGACTCAAGAACGAACAAGGTTCTGCGGCAATGGGTCGGTCGCGGTGGCGATTCTCTACGCTTCGGGCGCGAGTCGATCTGGCTGACGGATTACCACCGTGGATTGCTCTGGCGTATCCCGATGAAGAAGAGCTGAGGCATTGAGTCTTCAAACCATGCCCGCTCGGGATTCAGTGTTGTCATCCCTCGTTGTGGGACTGCCCTCACGCCGATTCAAGTGCCTGAGACACAGGTTTCTACCGATCAGCAATCGAACCCCGCAACTGACATAAAGGTAACAGGAGTGGCATTACGAACGGGTCATTGCGCTGATGCTGGTTAGATCATAAGGTGGGGGTGAGCAGACTTCGGGGGAGGGCTGTTCGACTCTACTGTTCTAGCCGAGAGCTCGTTTGGTACCCCACGAGACTCTTTTCCCAAGATTCCCGCTTCCCCCGAGGAATGCCCCAGACTCGGCAAGATCGCTCACGTTGATCGCCATCTGGCGCTCAACATAAGGAGAACGCGGATGACACTTGAACTGCTCAACTCTCGGCAATCGGGTGCTTGTTTGCCTGTACGCCAGAAGCAGATTCCTCGATGCGGAAGGGCTTGTGCGCGGAGACTCCATCGGTGAGCCATAATGACAGCGATTGGCTCGGCGTTTATAGAGCCGCGGCAATGGAATTCGACCGGGACAAGTTGCCAGCGAGCATCGAGGTGGCTGAGAAGGCTATCCACCAACGCTTACGGGGATTGCCGATTGCACACTCTAAGGAGCAACGCAAACTGAGAGATGCACTCAACAGTCTCGCGGTTCTCAAGAGAATGCTCTAGCACATTTGGCGGTTTGGAGCATTTTCCGTTGGCCTGAAATCGAATTCCTGCGGGATCGATCCTGCATTTCGTGCCACCCCCACTTCGCAATGCGCCGCCCATAACAGTCGTAAAATCTTAGGGCCCTATCGCAAGTGCGCCGACGCCGTGCAGCCGCGTAAGCCCCGAGTGTGTCCCGCCGGGGCATTTGCGATAGGGGGATTCGGAGGAAGCTTCTCTCCTGCAGACTTCCCGTCATTTCTGGCGGATTAGGCTAAGAATGCCGCTATTTTCAGTTGGGATAGTTTGACCACAAAACTGCATACTTATTGTTGCGCAAGCCCTAAGCTCGGTAATCTTATTCGCGGTATCCCAGCTTTGCAAAATATAATCGAAGGGTTCCGGACAGCTCTCTGGCGTGTAGGTCTTAAACCATTGCTCTTTTATCATCCCACCGCCTTGTGGGGCAGGAGACTGCTGATACTGCCCGGCAAAGTTGTAGGAACCCAGGTTGCTCTTCATCTTCTCCAGGGTGGCGAGGTCCTCTCGCTCGTGATGCAATTCTTCCTGCATTCGGGCGGCGACCATATAATGGGTTGGACGAGAAGCAGTCTGCGAAAATGTATCCAGCCTCTAGAGTAACGTGCCAAAATCCGTATCGGCAGAGACTAGGATTCGATCTTCTTCTGCAGCGCGGGCGAAAACTTCAAGATCGGTCGCTTCTGCATATTGTAATCGCGGATATGAATCGCGTTGTAGCCCGCGGATCGCAAACCCTCCGCAATCAAAGGTGACAAAGCGTTGTCGACCAAGAACTTCAAGAACCTCGGCGCTCGGCAAAAGTGACCCGCCTTGACTCACCAGATTTGACCCTCCCAAGCGGAAGTAACTCCGGTCGTGATGCCATCCTGCGATCTATTCGGTTGAGGTAGAGCAGCGGAGGTTCCGTCCCAAGCACAGAAGGAGCCCCAATTGTGAGGGCTATCACACCGGCCTTCAACGCAACGATATCCTTCTGTAGCGGTGCCCGTCCCCGCGTGAGTTCCTAGCGACGGCCTGATGGTTTTCTCATGCAACGACGTAGACTTCGCCCCGTTGTTCACGCGCCGGTTTGACACTAATCTCCACATCCTGTCCAAGGGCAGTCAGGAAATCCATCAGACGTTCGACCGAAAAGGAGCCGGCTCGGTTGCGCATCAATGCGGAGACGTGCGGCTGTTTGATCCCGAGGATCTTTCCCGCTTCGGCTTGTGTGAGGTTACGCTTCCGGATAAGCCGGTAAATCTCCAGCGTCAGTTTTGCTTTCAGGAGCTCCCGCTCGGGATGCGGCAAGCCGAGATCGGCAAAAATATTGCCGCTGCTCTTTTCTGCTTTGATTCGATTGCTGGTTTTTGTCCTCATGTCAGTTCTGCCTTTCTCGATGCAGGCGCTCGGCTTCGGCCAGGCGGCGTTTGATCACCTCGATCTCCTGTTTTGGCGTGGCAATCCCGCGCTTCGATTTTTTCTGAAACACATGGAGTATGTAGACCGCTTCACGAAAACGAATTGTGTAGACCGCGCGCCAAGTATCGCCGCGATAGTTCGAGACGATCTCAAGAACGGAAGCTCCGCCAAAGCCCTTCATCGGCTTGGCTGCAGGATCAGTGTCGCCCTGTTGCGCGGTATAGAGGGCCACGCCAATTTCACGCCGCACTTCGCGCGGAAAAGAGCGCAGATCTCTTCGGCATGAACCAAGCCATACGATCGGGCGTTCCGCGCCGTTCATTATATTCGAGTATACGTCTATTCGTATTCGCCTCAAAGACCCAGGGGGAGGGGAGGCTCGTCCAACCGACGGGATCGTGATGTGAATCCGTGCCCCTTCAGGCCCTGAAGGTAGGAAACCTACTGATGGGCGGTTCAGGAGCGCCCCAGATGGGCCCCCAATTGCACGGGGCTGGGTGGGTGGAGAGAGAGAGAGAGATGTGTGTGCCCCGGGGGACGGAGAAGAGCAATTCTCAGTTGGTGTAATTGCTTGCAACAAGTATAATGCTGGACGGTCGCCGGGCCTTCAGCTCCGTCGAGGGCACGCGGAATTCAGCCTTGCGCCCTTTGCCCGCCTTAGACGCTTCGGAATTCCGCTGCACAGCAAGTGTTCGCTCAATCTCAGTAAAGAAAGCGTAGTGAGTTTCAGTTCTGCGGAGGTGCCATATTCGAGAGCTACGGATTCATACTGCCCTACCGGTGCGGGTGAATTGGGCGGAGAATAAGCAGGCGATCAATCAGATTGCCTACACGCTCGATGTGAGCCGAAGGGGCGCACGCTTGGCGGGGATCACGGGACTGAAAGGTCCAGGTCAGCTGATCGTGGTGAGACGAAACATGGGTGAGGCGCGGTTTCGAGTGGTGTGGATCGGGCGGCCGCGCAGCCCCCAGGAAGGTCAGGTCGGTATTGAATGCGTCGAGCCTGACAAGACCATCTGGGACATCGACTTCGCGAAAGCGCAAGAAGATTTTGAATCTGTCGGAACGGCGAGTTCAGGATCAGCAGCAAAACCTGTGGACTACAGTTGCTCCGGCACGGTTAAGGTGTGGGCTGAGGAGTTTGGTTCTCAATGCATTGAGGCCAGGTTAACCGCGATCGGTTTGTCCAGGTGTCAGATCGAATGCGCTACGGCACTACTCCGCAACCGCCAACTCCTGTTTCAAGTGCGTATCGGAGAAACGCAGCTCACTGTCAAGGGTATCATCCGGGAGGAAGACGCTGCTTCCGGTGCTTGGGTCGAGTTCACGCATATCCGTCGAGGGGATCGCAGGATTTTGCAGTCGCTGGTGGTTCAGCTTTCCCGTTGGAAGAAAGGTGAGATTAAGAACCGGCCGGTCGAGGAACTCTGCGGCCCTGACCATCTCTGCCTGTTCTATTCGTCGCGGGAGGAACAACTGGCGGCGGTGATTCCTTTTCTCCGGGCGGGGTTACGACGCAGTGAACGATGCGTCTGCATCGTAGATGAAGACCCGGCGGCGTTGATTGATGCTTGCCGAGACGCGGGGATTCTGGTTGACGATGTCATCGCGGCTGGCGCCCTTCTGGTCCTAACGAAGTGGGATACGTACTTGAAGCGAGGAGACTTCGATCCGGAATGGATGCTGCAGTTCCTCCAAGATCAAGTTGCGGCCGCCAAAGCCGCCGGATTTGCAGCTTTGCGGGTTACGGGAGAAATGGCCTGGATCGACACGAAGCTGGATGCCGCAAGGTTTCTAGAGTACGAAACCAGACTGAACGAAGTGATTCCCCGGATTGGCCTTTTGGGGCTTTGTCAATATCACCGAAATCGCGTCGGACCCGAAATGATTGCGGGGATTTTCGCTACTCATCCACGAATTGTGGAAAGCGACGGTATTCATCTGAACTCCACGTATCGGGCAGTTTAGAGGACAGCAACGGGAGAGAAGGAAAGCCGGGGAGCACTTTCGAGCTGGGTCCTCCTGGCTTTGAAAAGCACGCGACTGAGGTATGAAGAACTGGCGAGGCGAGTTATGCAAACCCTAGCCGAAACACAATGTGGTTGTGAAAACCCGACCTGTAAACTGGACCACCTGCCAGGCGACTGTGGGAATGTCGGCATGGTAAGAACCGCGCAAGGTTATCTCTTGCGTTCCCTGCGCTGAGTCTATGCCGTCCGAGAAAACCACTGCCAAAGATTGACGAACCCGGGTCGGTCACTTTTGACAAGCGGCACGACTGCACTCAACCCAAGCACAGCGGGGACATATGGACCCGTCTTCCCAACAATTCAAGATTTTAGCCGTTGATGATTCTCCCATCTATCGCAAACTGGTAGAGCAGTCCCTCTCGCAAGAACGGTACACCCTATTGTTTGCGAAGAATGGTCGCGAAGCGCTTGATCTGTTTGCAAAACATCAGCCTGCGGTGGTCATTACGGATTGGACGATGCCGGACATAGAAGGTCTGGAATTGTGTAGGCGTATACGCCGCGACTTCCAAGGCGTCTACTCTCATCTCATCCTGCTGACAAGCAATGCCGATAAGGAACAAGTAGTGGAAGGGCTTGCCGCCGGAGCTGATGACTATCTCACCAAACGCTTCCATCCCGGTGAGCTTCTGGCACGTGTCGCAGTAGGCCGCAGGATCGTTGAACTTCATCGCCAAATCCAAGCAAAGAATCGTTCGTTGGAAGAGCTGACATTAACGGATGCCCTATAATATCCAATCGAACAGTTACCTCTGCGCCAAGATCGGAGAAGTACCCGAGACAACATCGCCGGGCCTGAAAGAAACGGACGAGAAGGACAGGCTGGTCGCCGCGCTCAAAGCGAGTTTTGATTTCTGCGCCACGGCTCTAGGCAAGGTGGACGATTCCAAACTTGGAGACACGGTGGAACTCTTTGGTGGACGCGAGGGACCGCGAGCTTTTGCCCTCATCGCCCTGACCAATGACTGGGCCGACCACTACAGCGCGGCTGCCATGTACCTGCGCCTGAACGGATTGTTGCCGCCAACGGCACAAGAAAAGAAGTGACGAGAGGGCCAATCTGTCCCTTAGACCTTAGGCTCGGCCACAGATGCGGTCAATTGACAACCCGATTTCGCTGCTCAACGGTGTGCTGTGCAGGCCGCGACTCTGGGCGAGTGGTGGGCAAACCTTACCTTACCGGATTATGGAAGGGTGGCCATTCCACAATCGGCGAGCCGCGCTAGTGAACCTTAGAACCCCTAACAAAACCAGAAAAGCGTTCCGATTGTGCATCATTACAGCACAGGCTGTGATGCGCGTGGCCGTGCGGCCATGTGTTCGATTCGAGAAGTGGAGATCTCCGCTAACACAAGCCTGCTGTGGAAAAACTGTGCAAATCATGTTTAGTTTTTAGTTACTTTTTCCGGACCTACTCCTTCCGGTTCTTGTGCGGTATACACCTGCCCGCATGCACCCCAGCGCAGGCGTTCGAGCGAATAGACAGTGGCCGCTACGACGAGACTGCGGCAGCGATGATCGCGCAACTTAAGTATGGCAGCGGAACCCCGTTCTGCCGGTTGGAACAACTCAAGGTCAGCTAGGGATTCCGTTACCGGCGGCGACGCAATGGGAAGTGGTCGAAGAGGCAGCCGAGTTACTGAAGCCGGCGCGCGACGAGCTAATCCGGCAGGCTGCGCAGGGTGAGGTGGTACTCAACGACGACACCAGCATGCGAGTGTTACGTCTCACGCGCGAACCATCGGACGAGCGCACGGTCACCAGCGGCATCGTGTCCACCAGCCAGGGTTGGAAGATTGCGCTGTACTTCACCGGACGCCAGCATGCCGGCGAGAACCTTGCCGGCGCGCATGCCAGCGGTGCCGGGAAACGCTTCATCCCGAACTCGTCCCCATTGGAGCAGCCTCCATCGCCTACTGCTATCGTTGTGGCCATGACCTCCGGCAATCAACCACTGACAGAATCCCAAACACTAAAAAGTACGATCGTTGGCTTGCCTTTCAGGGGCGCCTGTTAAGTCTGATGGATGGGCATACGCTTCGAATTCGATAGTAATGCCGCTGAAGTCTGCGAGGCTGGAAAACAGAGGCCCGATGATGATTTCATCGACCACGATCAAACGATCAGCAGCGCTACTTGGCCGATTTCACCGAGGTCAGCATCGCGCGCCGCAGGATCGCATTGATCCGGGACTGGTAGCCCTTCCCCTGTGCCTTAAGCCAATCCAGCACATCGGCATCGACACGCGCCGTTATCTGGCGCTTGCGCGGGCGATAGAAGTGGCCCCGCCTGGCATTCTTCCACTGTTCATCGGTCATTTCGGGGATATCGCTTGTATCGATATCGCTGTCGGGACGAG
The DNA here is from genome assembly GCA_963714225.1 of uncultured Acidobacteriaceae bacterium. Lineage (GTDB taxonomy): Bacteria > Acidobacteriota > Terriglobia > Terriglobales > Acidobacteriaceae > Sulfotelmatobacter. The sequence continues at coordinate 17,710 of CAVQNY010000006.1, forward strand.
TTGCCAGCGCCTTCAGATTCGCCCGCTGCGCTTTCTTCAACGTCGGCAGCCTATCCAATGTGTAGCTAACCATTTTCGTCTTCATAGCGTCGCCTCTCTTTCCGAGTAGCGGGTCGAGCCGAGATGATCCGAATGACCTCGACCGACATGCCGTCATCGCGTTCTTCTCTGACGGTGTGGGCCACCGTGAGAAGGAGCAAGCCCTCGACGAGACCAAAGGTCTGCCAACGCGGTTCCCCACCCTCGATGCGGTCCTGCACTGACACACACACCGGATCGCGGAATACCTGGCTCGCTTCCTCGAAGCTCACGCCGTGCTTTCGCCGGTTAGACCGGTTCTTGGTCTCGTCCCACTCGAATCGGATACCTTCCACACAATTAGCGTAATTATAAATTTGTAATTATTCAATAGACCGATTTGGGGGATCGGCATTCGTACAAGCTGTTTCGCGACCTGGGTGGGCACGAGGCGGGCAACGACACCCGGTAGCCCGACCAGTGAACCGGATTTCGGTGGTCCGGCGAGAAGCCTTGTGCCACAATTAGTTGGGGATGAACCGGTGATCCAGTTGACTCCGCGGCAGAGAAGTGAATTGACGGACGTCGCTGCCGACTAATTAGCTATTCCATCCTTCCTGAAGAATGTGCCGTCTTTGTGGGCCCCGTTGTTTTCCTGCTTCGGCTCCTTTCTTTGCGCGCTTTGCCTTGGCCGGTGCGGGCACTGAACGCCCGGTTTTGGGGGCTGGGCTCGCAGCCATATCCAATCCAAACAGTTCGGAAAGGTCTTCCCCGCCGAGGACCTTTGCTGCCGCCGCTCCCTTCTTTGCTAGCGGAAATGCGGCGTCGGCATGGACGATCAGCTCTTTTTCGTCGACCCCATGCAGCCGGAAGAGAAGCTCGGGTTGCTGGTCCAAACGGGCGCCGATGCCGTAAAGGACCGCCGCGACATGCTTGCACATCTCCGCCCAGTCCGGGCAACTGCACGAGAGCTTAATCTCTTTCGGCGATGGGAACAGGCCGGAATTCTGCTGGCAGACGCGTTCCATGACGCCCTTGGACAAACGTCCTTGCAGTAGCTCGATCAACGAATCAATCGCCCCCGCGCAGTCTTTGCAAATGGACCGCCAGCGCGCCTTTGTGACCGGAGCGACTTTCACTGCTACTTCATAAATTTCCGAACCGCTGACCAGCGCCTTGATCTCCCCGGAAGAAATCTGCAGATCGATCACCGAACCATTGCGCACGTAAGTCCGTCCGCGCGGCAAGCGGTTGGCAAAGTCGCCGTAGCGTTCGAGGTTATCGCACCACGACTTGCCCCAGAAGGTCTTAACGATCGTCCGCCCTTCAATCGTCACCGGCGAAACGGAGTGCCCTTTCTTCCTGCGCTTGTCCATTTCGCGCAAGGCTTCCAGCCGCCGCTCCGCCACCGACACGTAAGGTCGCCATCCCCAGCCGTCATACATGGATCACGCCTCCTTGAGCGCCGTGTTGAGATCCAGCGCCACTAAATTCAACAGCTCTTCGTCCTTCAATTCGGTCAGCAGCAGTTCCGCGCCTCCCTCGATCAAGTCGTGTCGAGAGTTGCCGCTTGGATTCGATCATTTGGTCGATCTTTTCCTCGACCGTCCCACGGCAAACAAACTTTTGTACCAGCACATTCTTGTTCTGTCCAATACGAAAAGCGCGGTCCGTGGCTTGATTCTCCACTGCGGGGTTCCACCAGCGGTCGAAGTGCACCACATGGGATGCGGCCGTGAGGTTGAGGCCCGCTCCGCCCACTTTGAGCGAAAGCACGAAGAAAGGCACAGCTTCGTCTTCTTGAAACCGGCGCACCAGATCTTTGCGCTTCTTCACTTCTGTCTCGCCATGAAGCACCAGCCCGGCACGCCCGAAAATCGAACCTAGAAACGCCGCCAGCGGAGCCGTCATCTCCCGAAACTGAGTGAAGACGAGGATCTTCTCTTGCTTGGCGGTGATGACTTCGGCGATGTCGCGCAGGCGTGCCCACTTGCCGCTGTCCTCTTCGCTCCAAGCGCCGTCGCCCAGCCACTGCGACGGATGATTGCAAATCTGCTTGAACCGCATCAGGAACGACAACACCAACCCTCTGCGCCGGATGCCCTCTGCTTCATCGAGCGCATCCTCTAGTTCTTCCACTGCCTGTTCGTAGAGCGCAGCTTGCTTGCGGCTGAGTTGGCAAAACGCCTTAACCTCGGTCTTGTCCGGCAAGTCCGAGATCACCGTCTTGTCGGTTTTCAGCCGCCGCAGAATATAAGGGCGCACCAGTTCGCGCAATGGAGCGTATGGATTGTGGGGCCGATCCTCCAGACGCTTTACGAAGTTCGAGAACTCCTTCGACGATCCAAGCAGTCCTGGATTGATGAAATCGAATATGGACCAGAGGTCGCCGATCCGGTTCTCGACGGGCGTGCCGGTAAGCGCAAACTTCGCCTGCGCCTTCAGCTTCTTGGTGATCCGGGTTTGCTTGGCGTCCGGATTCTTGATGGCTTGTGCTTCATCGATCACAACCAAGCGCCAGGAGGCTTCCGCAATCCATGGCATGCGCAGCAACGAACCGTAACTCGTAATCACCAGATCCACATCCTGCAACCGCCCCGGCGAGAGGGTCATAAGATCGGCTGCAGGCAGCGCCGACGGATGAGCGATGAGCGCATTCAAACTCGGCGCAAACCGCTCCAGTTCCGACGCCCAATTGGCGAGCAGCGAAGCCGGCGCAACCAGAAGGCTTGGCTGCCGTTCGTTGAGGTTGCGGTTTTGGTTTCGCAGCACCAGTAACAGCGAGAGGATTTGAATGGTCTTGCCCAACCCCATATCGTCGGCGAGGCAGGCCCCGAGCCCGAGCTTGGCGAGCAGGTACAGCCAGCGCACGCCGACCTGCTGATAGGGACGCAGAGTACCGTTCAGAGCCGAGCCGGGATCGATGCCAGCCAATCCCTCCGGACTGCGCAATCCTTTCAGAGTCTCCTCCAGCCACGGACCCGCGACGACCCGCGCCCAGTCCGCTTCGCTGGCAGCGTCTTCGCCGCCCGCATCTACATCGGCCCCAGCCAGCATGCGCATGGCTTCCCGAAGACTGATCCCACTTTGGCTCGCGGTGCGCTCGACCTGGCCGAAGTATTCCATCATTCGGCTCAACCGCTCCCGATCAACTTCCACCCAACGCCCTCGAACTAGCGCAAGCCCATCCGACTTAGCCAACAACTCGCGGACCTCAGCCGCGCTCAACGTTTCCCCCTCGAGCGTGACTTCCATGCGGAAATCGAGCAGCGCATCCTGGCCCACCCCCGACAGCACCTTACCCCCAACTTTCGCCGTTACCTGCGGGCGCGGAGGCCGGTTGGCCTGCCATGTCGCCGGCATCCGCACCACGACGCCCGCACTCTCCAGTTGCGGAACATCGCGCAGAAGCTGCATGGCCTCGGACGGCCTCCACCGCAACGGGTGAAAGATTTCGCCCGCATCGACCATAGCCTTCAGCCACGAGCAGTTTTCCGAGGCCCGCTGAACCGGCAGAAGCAGCGACAGCAAGCGGTCCTTGTTGGCCGCGCCCGCATACTCGCGCAGAGCCTGTCCCAGCGGAAGATGTTGGGCCTTGGCATGGGCCGACAGCCGAGTGGTATAAGTCGCGAGAAAAGCGAACGGGGCCGCGTCGTCCTTGCGGTTCTCGGCGAGGTTGAAGTGTACGCGGCCGACAAGATTCCACGCGGCGTTGCGGCGCTTCAGAAAATCCTGAACGCCGCACTTCGATTCGGATAATTCCACCCCGAAAGCATTGTCCAGTTCTTGCCAGAGAGACTGGAGAACAGTTGCCGTCAGGTACTCCGCCCCCGTCATCGGAGGCGCAGCGAGAGCCAACCAAGCTAGTTCAGCGTCGGGCGGAGATGGAGGATGCGTCTCCGTGGAGCGGGCTCCAGCATCCGTCAGAGTACAGAGGGCCGTCACGTAGCGCGAGCCGAATTCTCGCCAATAGGAGAATACTGGGGGAAGTGGGACCCCGACTTCACTTGCTCCGAGTTGGAGGAGACCGTGGCCCGATCCGCGCGCGAAGGCATCCTGTAGACGTTGCGCAAGCTCGGGCTCAAGAGCCGACACGTCGCGATCCTCGATCAAGGTGAGGTGGCCGTGTGGAGTTAAAACAGGGAGGAACACCGAACCCATGCAGAGAACCTACCAGCCTGCACAGGCAAGCCGCAACTGGTTGCTAATCCGGCACGCTGGATCCCTCTCCCAATGGTATGTCCCATTTGGAATGATATGGGCATAACAGAGGGGAGAGACCGTGCCAGGTCGGTATCCAAGATCTGTTCGCCCGCAGCCCGCAGGTGCTTGACGATCTCGCTGATGCGTACCGTATTCCAAACCAGCGCGGCATTCGACAGTGGGCTCAGGCAACTCGCCTGGTTCATGATCTCGTCCAGATTCTTTGAGCGGTTCATCGGAGATTTTCAAGTCATTGTGCTCGCCGTGGTCGCAACTGGCTCGCTGCCGAACGGCTCACAAACCCAGTCCGTGGGCCGCGTTATCGCGGAACAAATTCCCGTCACGGATATAGCGGCGCACCGTGGGCGGCGAGCGGTGACCGGTCTGATTCATGATGGCCCGTTCGGATTTCCCAGCGGCCGGGGCCGAGGTGGCGAGGCCGGCGCGCAAGCTGTGCCCGGCAAAGTCCTCCACATCGTAACCCAGCCAACCCACGTACCGCTTCACCACCATCCCCACCGCTTCGCCCGACAACCGCCGGTTGAGAACCTGGCCGTGCCGGGGGTTGCCCTTCCCGCATGCCGCGGCGTCACGACAACTGTCGGAAGTGCCGGGGTGTTTTATGCGACCGGACAAAGAGAGCAAGAAAGAGATTGACAAGTAGCGAACAAAAGACGAAGATAATTGACCATGGGGAAAGCCCCGGCAATAAAGAGACTCTCTCGGGTACACGAACCCTTTCGGGAAGTTTCCTGGTGCGTCGCCGGCCGAATTTGTGCAGCATGATTGCACAAACCCCATGGGATTGCTTTGTGGCCTGAACGCTTCGGACGGGGCCGCAAGGACCGGCAGCACTTGGATTGTGCAATCCGGCGATAAACTGAGGCGCAAAAAACTCGCCAACCATCTGCTGCACGAAACCTGTCTTCGCTATCAGGCAGAAGTCATCGCTGTGGAAATAATGCCAGACCATGTGCATCTGCTAGTCGAAGTAGATCCACAGTTTGGCATTCATCGGCTGGTCAAGAAGCTCAAGGGTGTCACGCCACATAATCTCAGAAAGGAGTTTCCCGTACTGAAATCTCGCTTGCCCACCCTGTGGACGAACTCATACTTCGTCAGCACAGTTGGGGGAGCACCCCTCGCAGTCATCAAGCAATACGTGGAAAATCAATAGAATGTCTGAGACTATACAGCAACGACGAGTATATAAGTTCCGAATGGAACCAACCGCGCTCCAAGCCGACGAACTCCTGCGGATGGCGGGGACGGCTCGGTTCGTGTGGAACTGGGCACTCCATCGAAGCCAAACTTTCTACAAGGCAAACAAAAAAGGCATCCCGCAATCGCAGTTATCCAACGAGTTGACGGCTCTGAAGTCTGAGCAACCGTGGCTCTACGACTTCGACTCACAGTCCTTGCAACAGGTACTCAAGAATCTCAAGCAGGCGTACCAGAATCACTTCAATCCAAGCATGCGTGCAGGATTCCCTAAGTTCAAGACCAAGAAGAACGCCAAACAATCATTCCGTATCCCACAGCGCGTTGTGCTCAAGGACCGCAAAGTCTATGTGCCTAAACTCGGCTGGGTCAATGTGCGGCAGTCTCAGGACATCGAAGGTGAAACCAAGTCCGCGACATTCAAGCGTACGGTAACAGGTAAATGGTTTGTCACTCTGGTGAGCGAGTTCGCGGTTGTGAAGTGCTTGCCGAAGGTCACAGCAGAACAGGTCGCTGGTGGAGACTTAGGGCTAAACACGTATATCACCTTGTCGGACGGCACGTCCGTAGAAGTGCCAAAATTCTATAGACAAAGTGCCAAGAAACTGTGTCGCGCCCAGCGGGATATGTCTCGCAAAGTCAAAGGTAGCAGGAACCGCACCAAGGCACGCCTCGCTGTTGCCAAGGTCCATGAGCGGATTAGCAATCTCAGAAGTCGCTCATCAGTTAACCCACAGGTTGGTTGAGAAATATCCCGCACTGTGCCTGGAAAACCTCAGCATCGTTGGTCTGGCGAAAACCAAGTTAGCCAAGTCGATGCTAGATGCTGCATTCGGTGAAACGCTACGTCAATGGAAGTACAAGTCGATTTGGAACAACCAGCATGCTCTTCAGGCCGATAGATTCTATCCATCGACACGGTTGTGCTCGGAATGTGGATACAAGAATGACAACCTCAGTCTCGGTGATCGAGAATGGCAATGCCCCGCGTGTGGAACCAATCACAGCCGGGATTTCAATGCCGCTATCAATCTCAAAGACGAAGGTTTAAGACAACTCGTCGCCTCGGGATACGTGGAGACGCTAAACGACTGCGGACAAGATGTAAGTCTGGCGATAGCCAGCAATCTTGGTTGAACCAGTTAAGGTCGCCGTAAGGCGACTAGAATCCCCCGCCTTTTAAGGCGTGGGGAGTATCAATTGAGGAGGAATAATGCCCACCGGAAAAGCAAGCCACTCAGCAACCATTTCCGCCCCGCCGCAAAAGGTCTACGATTTCGTCGCCGAAGCAAGCCGAGCAACAAGCTTCATCCCGGGGCTTTCGCGTATCCACAACGTGCAACCCGCTACGGCGCAACCTGGTCAGACATGGGAGTACGAATTCGACTGGTTTGGTCTGGTAGTCTCAGGCAATTCGAAGTGCACTCGAAGCGAGCGGCCGAAGGTATTCGAGTTTCAAACGATAACCGGCAATCCAAGCACGTGGACTTACAGGATCGAACCCAATGGGGCGAACGCGCAAGTGACACTGGATGTGCAATATGAGATTCCGGGCAATGTGGTCGCCCGGTTCGCATCACAGCCCATATTCGAGAAGATGAACCAGGATCGCGCCCGTGAGATCATTTCGAACCTCAAGACGATGCTCGAATCGTGAGATTGCCCGACTAAGCACTGTGTCCCAGGCGGCGAAGTCCATGGACTGGGCACGGGAGATTCATCTCTGCCTCGAAACCCCTGCTGCGGAAGCTACGGTAAGTGAAAGCGAGCGGCCTTTAGCAGCGTGGTCGCGACCAGAGATTGTTTGGCCGCCGAAAACCCCTGCAGTCGAATTGTAATCCTCGTCACCCAGCGGCGTTCGTGCCATGTAATAAACCCGCGCTCATCGTTCAGCTGAATATGTCCGGGCTGGGGCGTGTGCGATAACCATATCAAATCGAGGGTGGAACTGAAAATCTTTTCCCAGTGGGGAGGAACGCGCCGGAACGCAACCCACCTTTCTTCCAGCGCATCGTCACTCCGCCTCGACACTCGCCAAACGCGCCTGCCCGGATGGAAGAATCGTAGCCGGATCATTTCGTGGCCTTGAGAAAACCCTGAATCCCGTGCCGATCCGCAGATGTGGCGAGCCTGAGAAAGCCCGCGCGTCGAGCCATGGCTGCGAGGTCGTCGGCCGAGCGGTACCGCACATGCAACTCCGCCAACCGCAAAAGATAATCCGAGAAACGAAGGCAGCGCATCGCGCTCGTCACCATGACGCCTCCAGGCCGCAAGACACGATGGAAAGCTGCGTACAATGTGGCCAGCTGTTCGTCATCTAGAAACTCTCCCAACCCTGTCGACGTGATGAAATCAAACTCGCCCGCATAGGTCCTCATATCCAAGGCATCGCCATGATGTGCGATAAGGGCAATGCCCTGCTGGCCGGTAAAAGTCTCAGCTTGGCGCAGGACATCATCGTCGAGGTCCAGCACATGGAATCGTATTCCGGTTGTCACTCCTCCAGCTCCGCGGAACCGTTCCACTGCTGCGACGAACTCGCGAGGAATGCCACACGGAACACTTAGAACGTCCAAGGATGCCTGGTCCTTCGAACGCTCCCGAAGAAACTCGCACAGCTCATCGCGAGCCATGAAAAAGCGACTGCGAAAGGATTCAACCGCTCGCATCCTCAGAATCCGCTTATCTAACCAGCGCCCTATTCCGTAAGAGCCTGAAGGTTGGCCTCGATAAATATGGTCTGCGAAACGGTAGCTGCCGGAATTCTCGAACCCCTCCCGAGCGAGATCGGAAGTCCGCAGCAGCCAGTAGACTGGCAACTCCAGCACTCGCCCACTGCGCAATAGTTTGCCGGTGATGGAGGAGGATCGCCGGGTTCGGTTATGGAATTCAGCCATATGGGCCGTTCTACACCCGCATGAAGGCGGCGATCATTTCCCTGATGACCTCCGGCGTCCCGGCCGCGATGGTGAGTGCCCGCGCGTCGCGATAGAAGCGGCTTGTCCAATGATCGTCCCTGTAGCCGAGGCCGCCATGAATCTGGAGACACTGCGTGATCACCTGCTGCGCCACCTGGTAGCTGAAGAGCTTCATCATGCAGACCTGGCGGGTAACGGACTCTCCCGCGATCCAACGAGAAAAAGTAATGTAATTGAGTGAGCGAGCGGCTTCAAGCTGGGTGGCCATATCGGCAAAGTCGTGCCGTATGACCTGGAACTGGTTGATGGTGTTTCCAAAAACGCTTCTCTCGCGCGCAAACGCCAGCGTTTTCTGCATGGCATAGTCTGCCCAGGCAACACAGGCAAGACCGCCAAAAAGCCGCTCGCGGTTGAGAGCCCGTTGGATCTGTCCGAAGCCTTCGCCCGCGGAGCCGAGGACTTGGCCGCGCTTCACCACGCAGCCGTCGAAGCGAATACGACCCGTGCCTGAAGCGGACAGTCCCAGGGTTCGCAGCCGCTCAATCGTAACGCCGTTGCTCTGCGCCGATACCAGGATTAGCGTCAGCCCTTCTTCAGTCAATTCAGGGATTCGCGCGGCGACAATCAGGAAGTCGGCAAAGGCGGCATTCGTGATGTACGTTTTTTCTCCGTGTAGGATTAGGTTATCGCCCGAGATATCCGCCCTGCACTGCAAGGCAGCAAAATCGGATCCGGATGCAGGCTCCGTAACCGCCATAGCGCCCATCATCTTGCCACTGCTCACTGCGGGAACGTACGTAGCCTTCTGCTCATCAGTGCCGAAGTCTTCGAGCAAGGGAATGATGAGATTCGACTGGACCAGGAAACTTAAGGCGAATCCTAGCGACTCAGAACGCGGCAACTCCTCGGCAACGATCCCATTCCGCCACGGGTCGGACTGGAAGAATCCCTGTTGCGCACATTCCAGAAGGACCGATCGCGGGAACTCTCCCCCATCCTCCCAAGCCGTCGAGCGCGGCCGGAGTTGCTGGTCGATAAACGCGCGCACTTTTTGGCGGAATTGTTCGTGCTCGGCAGAGAAGAAGTTAGTCATCATTCATAGTTCATGCGGGAGAGGGCATGACCCGGCGGAACGCGTCGATCACATCCTGTACAGTTTTTAACCGCCACAGATCGTCTTCTTTAATCTCGATCTTAAATGCGTCTTCGAGTGACATTACACACTCGAGCTTTTCAAGCGACTCCATGTCGAGATCCGAGAGCTTTGCTTCAGGCTTGATTTCGGCAACCGGTACGCCTGAAGCCCGGCTGATGAGTTCCGTTACTTTATCTTCAACATTCACAGTGCACACCTTCCTCAGGGAAATCGCTGGCCAGCCGCGAATGCAGCTGTTCGGCCACCTTCTCATCTATATCGCGCCACTTCGCTCGCGTCGCGGCAACTTGCTCTGGGGGCATGCCGGCGATCAACTGCTCCGCCCAGCCGTTTTCACCGCTGTGTGCCTCTTCATCCTGAATAATCCGCTGCAAGGTTCGTCGTACGTTCGGGTGCACGTCAGAGCGCTGCAAGTGCTCGCGATAGCTCATCAGCACGCGTGCTTCGAGAATCTCGGAAAGAACGAGCAAATCAACCATGTCTTTTGGGATGCCACCGTCCTGAGAATAATGCATCTGGATGGTCTCGGTTGAGGGATCGATAGCACCACCGAGCTTCACGATCACTTCGGTGAGAAGAGCGGCGTGATGTGCTTCCGTAGCGCAGTGACGAGTCGCTCCTACCAGCACATCGGGGCTTGTGACACTTCGAGCCAGACGGCCCATCAAAAGCGCTCCATGCAGTTCGCTGTTGCGATACAAGTTCAACAACCAGAGTTCACGTTTAGTAAGCGGCATGCATTCCCGCCTTGGCGAAATCGGAGAGTCCAATCCCGCAGAGCCGATGCATTTTCTGATCCAGCGTCAAGATGGCCTGCAGGTCGTTCTTCTCTGAAATAGGTGTGCTGGCTACGACGTCGGTCCCGATGTGACGAAAATTCAGGCCGGCGTGGAGACAGCGGTCGCGCGCACCGGAGTCAATCCGTACCCGCGGTTCCAGGAGGTCAAAGGCGAATTGCGCATGACGGAATTCGTCCTTGGCGATGAAAGCACAGATCTGCGCCAAAACCGCCTCCTTTGCCTGGCGCGAGGCGCGTAGGAAAAAATAAGCTGCGAAGTGCTCGCTGATCATGTAGCGGGTAAGTTCCGCGAGTGGGTCCGCAATCACGTTTCCCAGGTTTCGCTGGCGCACCGCTACGAGTTCCTCGTCGCTTACTGGCCGGTAGTCCACCAGATTCAAGTATCGGTTTAGCACGTAAAAATGCTTGTAGGATTCGTAGAGTTGCACGGAAAACACCGAGGTCACGTCGAGTTGGTCCCACATGCACCGCATCAGGCCAGACGTGTAAATGGGGAAGTAGGACTCGATCAGTGCCGAGTCGTGCATCTGGTCGAGCAAGGTAGGCTGGCTCAAGGCTCGATCGCGATCGATCTGATTCCACGCAACGTCGATTTCAAGGATCCAGCGCTGCAGTTCCGCCGTTGTCAAATACTCATCGTAAATCATCTCTGCTCCTACTCGACCAGCCTGAACGCCTCATTCGGCCCGAGTGTTACTGCCAAGGCTAGAGCCCAGCGCTCCAGTCCAAAGGCAACGCACCCGGAATACGCATCTGTGCCGTCCTCCAGACGAAATCCGAAGCGGCGCGAAAAGAACGTTTCGTGAAGATTGAAGGAAGAGATTGCCAGCGGCGTTCCTTCCGCATCCATCTGCGCACGCAGTTCGAATTTCAGGCCTTTAATCTGCTGCAGCAGCTTCCTGCCCCGAGCTTCTCCGCCAGCGAAGAACGAATCAGTCGCCACGTCGAGTTGCACGGCTAGCTGAAGCGATTGCGCGAACGCCAATATGCGATCCATCCATTCCTGCCGCCGTTCCCGTACCCAGGCGGCAGACCCGACGAACACAATCTCCCTCATCGTAAATGCCCGCAAGCGACCCGGCACTTTGTTGTTCTCGTTGCGGCGGCAGCGCGCGACACACGTCCAAACGCCGGGCTCTTGGAGAGAAGTCGCGGCGAGTTTCGCGTAGCAGTGATAGCAGGCTGCCGGAGGCATGCAGCTCCCCTCCGACTGCTCCACAGTACTGCTAGGAAAAGATTCAAAGTAACCTGCGCGTTCTAGAATTGAACGCTCGATCAAGGAGGGCACCGGCAACTCGTGCGCGCGCGCTTTGATCGCGAGCTCGACGAATTTCGAATCGACCCAGTCGACAAGTGCCAACAGATGAGGACCCAAAAGGGCCTCGCGGCCAGAAGGCACCCACTCCTGCAGGCGTGCTAGCTGTGTCATCGGATCCTCAATGCTGATTTTTCTTGTCGTCGTCATTTCGATCCAAAGTGCTCAACGATCATGGTCACGGTTCGAAAGTTCTTCATCACGATCTCTTCATCCGGGATGTTACGGCCGATCATCAGCTCCACAAAGGCGATCAGTTTCAAGATCTTTAACGAATCGATCCAACCATCTTCGAATAACGGCGTATCAGGGACGGCTCGACGCGTGGGATCCGTCAACAATTCGCCGTTAATATAGTTGAGCAACTTGTCGCGCGCGTCGCTCACGCCCCCGCGCCTCCTGTTAGGGTCCCGTGTTCACCCCAGCTGCTCTCCACCAGCCAGCGGACGACCTGCGGGTAAAATTCCAGCACGCTGGGCTTGAGAAGCCCCTTCGCTTGCAACGAGCGGGCGCATTCGACATCACTGAATATTTTCGGATACACCAGCTGAGGAACGAAGTGTTTGATGATCGCAACGCTGCTTCGCAGGATATTATCGCCGACTTCTTCCACGGAGCGAGCAAACAATTCAAAAGTTGGCAAGTCAACAATGGCAGGCATCTCAATGGTGCGTTTTCTCCACGACGGCCGATAACGTAGAAACGCCTCGCGAGTCAATTCGAGGAGGCGAGCGAGTGTAAGAGCATCTTCGCCGCCACAGATGTGGAAGGTCCGGCCTGCCAGAAAGTCCTCCACTGCAAAATGCTCGACAGCCCCGGCCGCATAGTCCGCCGCAATCAGATCCACTAAACTGTCCTGTTTTCCTGGAATCATGGGCGCGAGCGAATTGTAGTAGAGCCTTAGGGCATGATGGATCGCCGCCAGCCGCCTGACTTCGCCGGTCGTCGAACCCAGAACCGTGCTCAGCCGCAGGACTGAGATAGGCAACGCGCTCATGCTTTCGCGCAGCAGTAGTTCCGCCTCATACTTCGACTGCTCGTACGAATTTACAAATCCCGAGGTATGATCCAAGTCTTCTTCGCAGATCGTGCCCGTGCGCCTGCCGGCAACATGGACCGTGCTTAGGGCCGCGAATGCCTTGAGTCGTGGGCAATGCGACGCGAACGCAAGCAGGTTCTTCGTGCCTTCGAGGTTTACGGTACGCGCTTCATCGAGCGAAGCCGAAAACCGCGTGTTGGCAGCGGCGTGTACGATCACATTGGTACGATCTAGAATTTCCCGACTGGATTCTGGTGTTATCCCCAAACCCGGACCCCCGGTGACATCGCCGCGTACTGGCGTCACCTTGCAGGACGAGCCCATATACTCGCTCGTGTGGGTGAGTGCGAAGATCGCCCTAACGTCATTCCGACGGGCTAGCAGCGGAACGAGTGCTTGCCCAATCATGCCCGTTGCGCCCGTGACTAGGACGGTGTGTGCCATCAATGTTCCAAAACCATGCAGGCCCAGTTTGCCCCGAACCCGAACGTGAATAGAAGCAGCTTGTCACCGTGATGCAGTCTTCCAGTTTCAGCAGCGTCCCGTAAATTGATCCAATTGTCGGCAGCGATCACATGCGCCATTTTGGCTATATTCTCGGCGAACAACTTTTCGCGACCAATCTGGATCAGACTGAGCAGTATCTCCCAGCTACGCAACGACACGTTGTGGGGAAGGATGCATGAAATATCTGAAGAATCCAGGTCCGCATCCGCGAGAGTGTCACGAACGATGTTCCGCGCAGTGGGAAAATAAGCTGCGGTGATCTCGTTTTTTTGCGCAATCGAGTTCCAGTAGTATCCTTTAGTGACTTGCCGATATGCGAGGATGCGGTTGCGATCGCATTCTTTCTCCAGAAGAACTGCGCAAGCCCCATCGGAAATCACGTTATAGATCATTTCCCGCTTACAGCCTGCAGGCAACACATCAGCACTCACACAAAGGGCCCGGCCGGCACTCTTGCGGGAAAGCAGAAAGTCCTTGGCAAGCGTTACCGAGGCCATCAAGCCCAGACACCCTACTTGGCTCACTCCGAAGGCAGTTGCGTGGGTCAGCTCCAACTCGTACTGCAATTGCGCAACGGGGTAGTTGAAAGCTGAAAGCGGATCAGGAGTCTCGACTGCATGGCAGCCCGGTGTTGCCCCGGCATAAAAGAGCGCACCTATGCTGGCGCGATCTACGCCTGTGGTGCACAGCAGCTTGTTGCCGGCAGCAGTCGCGAGAGCGTACGACGATTCCCGGCTCAGTCGCGCGCAGCTGAACCCAAACTCAGACAACCTGGTCGCGGGGCTGTCGAGCGAGCCTCGTGCTTCGAGCTCATCTACAGAAACCGTATCCGAACCCAAAACATACTCGATCGCCGAAATGCCAACTTGCATCAAATCACTCCCTTGCTCTGAATTCGAACCCTCACGACAACGCCCCTCCCAAACTTTCATCGAACTATAGAGCATTGAGAAGAACTGCTGGAAACCCCTTGTGACACTTCTCGAAGTGTCATGCTTCTTACCCTGAATTCCAACCTAAAAATGTACACTAGGTCTTCAGAAGCGACTTGTCGATGGCTTTCAGGATGAGCTCTTGATTCTTGGTGAGGGTCATGGTACGCGAGAGCCGGAATCGGTGTTGAGCATCGCGTAGGTAGACTTTGTACATTGTTCCGAGTTCGTTCAGAGCGCCGTCGAGAATCTCCACTTTAGCAACGACTAACTGTCGGACACCCGTATCAGCCTAGATATGGCTGAACGAAATTGCTATTTTGCGGCTCTAATACTTGGTGCGAAAATACACCCCATACCGTCCGTAACATGGATAGCCCTGTCGATTCCTGTGAGGATTCAGCGGTCCGTCCATCGTTTTCCTGTTAAAAGTCTTTCCACAAACGGTGCATCGGTACACATAAGTCGGCCCTTGATGCTGCGCTATTGCCGCCCGCCGCATGCTTGGCAGGCGCGGTATTACCGTCGATGGTGCGACAAGGAGCGGTCCCGTCGAAGTCAGTTCAACCGCGTAAGATGGCGTGAAAACCTGCGATGTGACGGTCGCACCCTGCATCCGGTCCACGCGATACGAACGGTGCTCCCCTGAATCTGTGCGGATGGCATGCAACACAAAATAACTTCCGCCGTCTGCCGCAGTGAATACGGCTCTATGCAGCGGAACCTTCGGTCATAGTTGAGATCAACGCACAGATGGTTCGCCGCTGCGAAACGGATAATTTCTAGAGTCGACCTCGCAGGAAGGGGAACTCCTATCGGCAGCAGGCGCGTGCGGATTGCCACTTCGCAGGCGTCGTGCTGGATGATCGCGGGCTGTGGAGCCGGTGCGCCGCCTGTCATCCAGGTGAAGATTTCCGGAAGCGCGTCCCAGAACTCATCGAGCGGAGGAAGCACCGGAAGCTGGTGCGAGAGCATGTCGGACCACATCGGTGGATGAATTAGTTCTACCTGTTACTCAGCAAATGCTCGGCTCGGTAACGACGCATGTACGCCGCGCGCTTCTCCTTTTGCCTGGGGCTGGAAGCAAAATACTTCAGCTGACAGGCCGAGTTACAGAACTTCTTGTGAGAGGGATGAGCGTAGAGCCATTTCTGACATGTGAGGCACTCCCTGATTCTGTCCAAGAACCTGTAGGAGTAGGATGCGAGTCGGAGAACTCCAAAAACAGCATCAGCTTCGTAGACAGGGCGCCCGTTAGGCCGAGTGAATTCGTAATCGCTCCGTACCGATTCACTGAAGAGATCAAACCACCAGCGCCAAAGCATTGCCGACTTGCCCAGTAATCAAGAGGAGCGCGGCGTGGAACGCCGCGCTCCTCTGCATAGGGCTGCCGCGTCAGAAGTGCCAGGGCACATTTGTAGTGGGCTAGAACTTCGGCAGGACCTCCGTGCCCTCCAGTTGTACCGACTGCAAAGCCCCAGCATTGAGTCCCAACGCTGTGAAGCTAGGTCTGTCAAAGCGCCGCCGCGCGTCTCGCAATGCTTCCCGGATATCCTCGACCTTGAGGTCGGGATAAGCGTCTAGGATTTCAGTTTCCGCCATGCCCTTGCCTACCATGCCGAAAACGGTAGCGACGGGGATGCGCAGGCCCCGGATGCACGGGAGGCCGCCCCTTTGGTTCGGGTCTACGGTGGTGCGCGTGAAGGTTTTCACTTCTACCTCTGTGTGCGTTCATTTGCCCTGAGTCACTTCAGAATGGTCGCGCACTTCTTGCGCGGACAATCCCACTACTTTGCCGTCACGCCAAATGTAGAGTGGCAACCCCAGACGGGCGTTTTCGTCGATGA
Source organism: uncultured Acidobacteriaceae bacterium (assembly GCA_963714225.1). Taxonomy (GTDB): domain Bacteria; phylum Acidobacteriota; class Terriglobia; order Terriglobales; family Acidobacteriaceae; genus Sulfotelmatobacter. Next base: position 33,665 of record CAVQNY010000006.1, read on the forward strand.
CCTCCTCAACTGCCTCCTTGAATGCCATCTCAGCACGCTTCTCGAGAGGCAGTCGAAGAACCTTCTTGGGAGTTCTTTTCATTCTTCACCGTAGTGCGCGGTCAGCGCCTCATAGTCTTCTACATCTATTATACGAAGGTTGTGCGCTCTCTCAAATGCGATTACCGCGGGCGTTGCTCCTGAATTATCAAACAGATACCAGGAATCAGCCAGGGGCCGATACTCCGCCAAGAAGTTCCTGATCGAGCGGCCGAACCGGCGACGGATGACCGGTTCGGGCACATCGTGTCCGCCCTTCAATACTCGGTCTTTAACCCTCGACAACGCCACATCGACACTCCTTACCCACAGGAAGAAAACATGCACTTCGTATCCCTGCTTCTTGAGCTGCCGAATCAATCTCAAATAGCTTCGACCCGATAACGTCGTCTCGAAAGCAAAAGAAACTTTTCTTTGTGCAAAAAACCTGATCTCGCTGAGCACCAGCCTGCCAGCACGCACGGCCGCGGCCTCCGGAGAGAAGGGCGACATCCCTTGTGCAATCAGGTCAGCATTGATGAAGTTCTTGCAGTCAGCGTATTTCGGAAGAAACGTACGAGCGAACGTGGTCTTGCCCACACCGTTTGGTCCCGCTATTATGTAAAGCTCCATCAGACTTCCCATCCTACTATTGACTGGGCCTTGGATGAATCGGTTCGGCGGACAGCCGGCCGAACCTTCCAGGGTTACGGTGCACGTCGAAGGAAACAACGACACGCGTGCCCCCGCCGGATTCTGGGGGACTTCGTAATCGGTGCCCATGCTCTAGAAGGTGGCCACTCACGCTCACGTCGACGATCATCTCTATCGCACAGCATTCCCGTATCTCGCTGTAGAAAGGAACTAGTCGCAGAACAAAAAAGAAGGTGACTGCAACGCAAATCGCGCTTGCCTGGCTCCTCGCAACGAAGCCGTGGATCGTTCCAATTCCGGGCACAACGAAGTTGGCTCGCCTGGAAGAAAATCTCAAGCAGCGGACGTTCAACTAACCCCCGAAGATGTGTGTACCCTGGAAGACGCCTCCTCGAAGATCAAGCTTGAAGGGGCCGCTATCCGAAGTGAGCAACTGGTGGGCCGATGAACGGCCGGAGAAATCGAGAATGAAAATCCTGTGTTATGGTGCATTAGTTGCGGTTGTCGCAATTGCTTCTCTCACTGGGATAATCGACCATGGGCAAAGCCGAACAATACAGAGACTCTCTCGGTACACGAACCCTTTCGGGAAGTTTCCTGGTGCGTCGCCCGGCGCGAATTTGTGCAGCATGATTGCACAAACCTCATGGGATTGCTTTGTGGCCTGACTTCCGGACGGCCAGCGAGGACCGGCAGCACTTGGATTGTGCAATCCGGTTGCACATTCCCAAAAGTCAGATGCACTGTTGCTCCCTTGGCATTTCAAATTCCACGCGACCTCACGAAAAACCTCCAGCCAAATTCAAAGAGGGGCCGAAGCTCTTGCAGCCTTGGTCGCCAAGCAGAAGGCCAGGGTGAAAGACTCATGACCTGGCCAGGAAAGACGTCGCCCCCTGTTGGCTGAACTAGGGTCACTAGGCGATTGATTCAAAGTACTTGCAGGTTAGCGTTTAAGGTTCACTGTTTCGCGCAGCGTCATGCCACGGATCGGACGCCGAAACTAGCCTCTGTGATTTGGCCGAAGGCCGAAGCACTCTAGTTACTTGGCCGGGCCAAGATTCCATGGGAAATTGTATTCGGCGACGGGCAGGAGTCCGCCTTGCACGCTCGTTCTGTTGATGTGTTTCCGCCCGTCGCCGCCGAGCTCCAATCCCAAACGCACGCAAAAGGCAGGAGAGGTATGAGTAAACGCTTGATCAGGGTCGAAGGAGACGACTTCACCGGCTGGTGCTGCTCCCACTGCCCGTGGGGCCTGACCGCGCCTTACCTCGAAAGCACCGTCGCTGCCCTCGCCTTCAACCGCCTAGCGCAAGAAACCTTCGAAAAACACAGGTGTGCAGACAGCACCCACCGCGACGACTAACCCCGGTCTTTTCTGTTCGTTCGGCTGACCGACGGTACACCGAACGTGGGATTGCTTTGTGGCCTGAGCGCTTCGGACGGGGCAACGACGACCGGCAGCACTTGGATTGTGCAATCCGGTTGCGCGGAGAACAGGCGCCGGCTCCGCTACTCGTGAATACGTCGTTTAATCTGTTTGGCGAACCCTTGGTGGTCAAACCGAGGGACGCGGTGCGCAGCTATTTCTGCTCCGGCATCGATGCTCTGGTGATCGACAATTTCGTATTGTCGAAGACTCCGGCGAAGATTGCCTCCGATTCAGTGGCTCTTCCGAAGGCGGCCTTGATCTGACTTGTTTCGAGGATCGCTACGAGTTCTGGCGCGATGGCCGTTAGGGATTGCGGAACTGGGCCAATACTCAGCCAAGAAGTTCTGATCGAGCGGCCGAACCGGCGGTCTTCGCTGAGTTGATGAGCGGACAACTGGGCGAGCCCTCGGTAGTGTCTAACACTGCGCGATTGTTCGTTGATTAGGACTAGCATCAGGTCCGATCACGATCTCGCATTTACGCCCTGATTTCCAGAAGCCTTTAGCGGAAGGCCGGAAGTCAGGGCATTTTTTAGTCAACCGGATTGCACAATCGAACCGCGCCGCATCATTTTCAAAGTGAGGAGCAGGCAAGCGCCGGACTGCTTTTCTTCTACGACTTCGCGCGAAGGCTTCTCCGTCACGGGCGTAGTCCCTGCCAGCAATCGCAACTGAAGTGGTTCAAATGCGATTACCGCGGGCGTTATTGAAGGGCGGACACGATGTGCCCGATCCGCCCCCCTTCAATGGCCGGACTGGCTCCGCTATGCGACTGCCGCGCGCGCTGATTCCCTCACGCGTGAACTGGGGCTACCTGGCGAATCCGCCGCACATGGATTTGCTTCTCACGCTTGCGGGTTTGGGCGATGTCGTAAGAGGCTTGCATCCGCAGGAGCGTGTCCATCTTCACTCCAAAGGCTTTCTCAATGCGGAGCGCCATATCCCCGGAAAGGTCAGCGTGGCCGTTAAGCAGGCTGGACAGCGCGGGCCGGGAAACCTGGAGCGCGGCCGCCGCCGCCGTTACCGACAGGCCCGCGGGCTCGATAATCTCCGTCCAAATGAAATCTCCGGGATGGGGTGGGTTCTTCATAGGCATGGAATTGTTACTCCTTGTTGTTCTAGTGGTAGTCTTCCAAATTTAGGTCGCAGATTTCGTGCTCTGCAATGTCGATACGGAACGTCAAACGGCGGTTACCAGTGACGCTGAGGCTCCAAGTGCCCTTGCGGTCGCCGGTCAGTGTGTGCACCTTCCAGGCTGGGAGCGAGCGTAATTCCTCGGGGTCTGGCATATCATCGAGGAAGGCCAGCAGCTTGCCCACCGTATCGGGCGGAACGCCTTTTGCACTGTCTTCCGCGTAGAGCCTCTTCAGACCCTTATGAACGAAGTTCCGTATCTTCACCTTTGCGACTGTAGCCTGTAGCTTAACACTTGTCAAGTACAGTCCTCACCCGGGCCTGGTTAGTCTGTTGATGAACGTTGACACATCGCTTTCGGCGAATACGACCGGAGTGACTTGCGCGATGCTCTCGGTTCAGCCCCTGCTTCGCCGCAGTCGACTAAACCGCCCATTCATAACTGCTGCTTTCAGGAATCCAGACGTACATCGGGCCTGCCAAGAATTCCTCAGCGGTGATGCGCAGTGGCGTGGCACGCAGTACAAAGGGTAATGAGGTTCCGCTCGGAATCATCGCCGGAGTGGCTGCGAAACTCTTTGTGGTGAACTTCCAAGTTTGGTATCGCCCCGCAGGATTGACACCGCCAGCCATCGCGACGCAGAACCTGCTGCCGCAGCCTCTCGTACGACACCGCATCCAGTCGCAAGCCGCGAGGGTCGGGGCGCATCGGGCTCATGATGCCTTTTCGCTGAGGTCTCCAAGAAATGCCTGCTGCTGCTCTTCGGGCAGAAACTCGAAGAATCTGGTCATCGAGAACAGCAGCATCTCCGGTCTCCGTGGTCCAGGTTGGCCCCTGCCAGAAAGTCCGCACAGATCATTTCCAAGCAGTAGCCGCGGGAGCGGTCGCTTCCCAACATCAGAGCTGCCGTCTCGATCGCCCGCTCAATGACTGGCGTCTGGCTCTGTTGATACTCCCCACGCCTGAAGGCGGGGGATTCTAGTCGCCTCACGGCGACCTTAACTGGTTCAACCAAGATTGCTGGCTATCGCCAGACTTACATCTTGTCCGCAGTCGTTTAGCGTCTCCACGTATCCCGAGGCGACGTTTGGTACAGTGCAGCATTTACGGTGGCTCGGCTTGGTTATCGCCTAGCCACTTTTAAGCTCTGCCACCGGCGGTGCCGGATTGAACCGGTCTGTGACTCCAACGACAACCGACGGCCGGCTGCGCACGCTTGGGTTTTGCAGGAGCAGTGGATGTTGAAAATAAAGGACTTGACTGGGAGTCACAGAGCAGCCCTGCCACCGGCGGTGCCGGATTGAACCGGTCTGTGACTCCAACGACAACCGACAGCGGGCTGCCCAGGCTCGGGTTTTGCAGGAGCAGTGGATGTTGAAAATAAAGGACTTGACTGGGAGTCACAGATCAGATACCGGAACCAAGAGCAAAAGCAAGAACAAAACC
>CAVQNY010000007.1:0-127236 GCA_963714225.1 uncultured Acidobacteriaceae bacterium
AGGCGATAACCAAGCCGAGCCACCGTAAATGCTGCACTGTACCAAACGTCGCCTCGGGATACGTGGAGACGCTAAACGACTGCGGACAAGATGTAAGTCTGGCGATAGCCAGCAATCTTGGTTGAAACAGTTAAGGTCGCCGTGAGGCGACTAGAATCCCCCGCCTTCAGGCGTGGGGAGTATCAAGTGATCGGATAAGTAGGCGATTCTTACAAACTGACAATGAGATCAACGGGATGGGGCGAGCTACAGGCCCTCGATTGCACTCGATTGCACTCTTCGCGCGATTGCTAGGGATGGAGGCGCTAGGGTAAGATGTCTTGCCAGTGCCGGAAGCTTCCTCCATTGTCGGTCGCACCCTGTCCCACTACGACGTCCTGGAAAAATTGGGCGGAGGAGGAATGGGCGTCGTCTACAAGGCCAAGGACACGCGCCTCGGCCGGAGTGTTGCGCTAAAATTCCTCCCTGACGACATTTCCCAGGTCCCGCAGGCGATCGAGCGATTCCGCCGCGAAGCGCGCGCTGCATCCGCGCTCAATCATCCCAACATCTGCACCATTTACGATATCGGAGAATTCGAAGGTCGACCATTTATCGCCATGGAATTGCTCGAGGGCCAGACTCTCAAGCACCGTATTGCGAAGCCCCTCGAAATATCGGAGCTTTTGGAGATCGGCATTCAGATCGCCAACGGGCTCGATGCGGCGCACTCGAAGGGAATCGTGCACCGCGACATCAAGCCCGCAAATATCTTTCTGGTGGAACGCGGGCAGGCTAAAATTCTGGATTTTGGTTTGGCGAAGCTAACGCCCGCGGTCCTCCATGCCACCGAATCGGCGATGCGCACGCAGACCCATGTGGTCGACGAAGGGGAACTGACCAGCCCGGGCAGCTCCATGGGCACGGTCGCCTACATGTCGCCGGAGCAGGCGCGGGGCGAAGAGCTGGACGCACGCACGGATTTGTTTTCGCTCGGGGTCGTGCTCTACGAGATGGCTACCGGGACGGTTCCGTTCTCGGGGGCAACCTCGGCGGTCGTCTTCGACGGAATCCTGCGTTCCGCGCCTGCGCCTCTGAAGCAGCTGAACCCGCTCCTGCCCGTGGCCATGGAAAACATTCTCGGCAAGGCGCTCGAGAAGGACCCCGACCTGCGGTGCCAGACTGCGGCTGAACTCCGTGCCGACTTGAAGCGGCTCAAGCGAGACACCGAATCCGGCCGCCGGCCCTTCGCTGAGAAGAGCGTTTCGGGTTCCGGGACGAACCCGGCTGCAGACCGGCAAAAATCAGTCGCGGTACTCTACTTCGAAAACCAGAGCGGCGCGAAAGAGGACGAATACTTCCGCGACGGGATTACGGAAGACATTGTTACGGAGCTTTCGAAAATCGCGCAACTGGACATCTTTCCTCGCTCGGAGATGCTCGCATTCCGTGACAAGCCAGCTACGGCGCAACAGGTAGGCCAGCAGCTCGGCGCCGCCTACGTGCTCGAGGGTTCCATCCGCCGCGCCGGCAATCGCGTTCGGATCACGGTACAGCTTGTGGAAGCCTCGACACGGCATACCGTCTGGGCCGAGCGCTACGACCGGCAACTGGAAGACGTGTTCGCGATTCAGGAGGAGATCGCTCGGAACATCGCTCAGGCCCTGCGCATCACGCTTTCGCCGAAAGAAGAGAAGATTATCGCCAGCAAGCCCACCGAAAATCTGCAGGCCTATGATTTCTACCTCCGCGGCCGCAGCTACGCCCGCCAGCTCAGTCTGGAGTTCGCAATACAGATGTTCGAGCAGGCCATCAAGCTCGATCCGGCTTTCGCCCTCGCGCATGCCGGACTGGCCAACGTCTGTGGCCAGTACCACGAATGGCGCGAGCGACATCCGCGCTGGATTGAGAAAGGCCTGGCAGCCTGCGAGCGCGGTTTGGCCTTGCAGCCGAACCTGCCAGAATTGCTTGTAGCTCGCGCCCGACTTGCCTTCTCGGAAAACAAGTATGAGGAAGCCTGCCGCTATGCCGAGGAAGCCATTCAGCGCAAGTCAGACTGCGAAGGCGTCTACGATGTGCTCGGGCGGGCGCTGTTCGCTTCCGGGCAGAGCCGTAAGGCTGCTGATCTGGCCGACCGGGCCGTGGCCGTCAACGGAGACGATTACAACATCTTCCCGCCCTATCTGAACTCATTGCGTACCTTGGGACGAAGGGCAGAGGCCGCCATTCACGAGGATCGGTGGGTCCAGGTGTTGCAACGACAGCTCGAACTGGTTCCGGAAGACGTGCGTGCACGCATCTTCCTCGCTAATCTCTATGCCACCCGCAAGAACAATGAGGCGGCCGTGCGCGAGTTGGAGTTGGCCGTGACCATGCGGCCCAAAGACTCCAACATTCTCTACAATGCCGCCTGCACCTACGGCATCTTAGGACAAAAATTGGACGCTTTAGCGCTGCTCCGACGTGCCCGAGACGCCGGGTACAGTAATTTCGCGTGGGCGTTGCGCGATCCTGACCTCGCCTGCCTGCACGATGACCCCGAATTCCAGCGCGTCGTTGGCAAGGCCGCCTTTTAGTAGCCGCGGATTGTCTTTTCTCTCCGCCGAAAAAAGGCGCAGCGGCAAAAAGCTCTCGACCCATCAAGGGGGGAAAGATGGGAAAGGGTGGATCGCGTAGGTGCAGGATTTTGTCTCCAAGCTCGAAACTGCTTTTCCCAAATGAGAGTGCCGTAGATGGAGACCCCGTCCGGAATCGAACCGGAATCTCAGGTTTAGGAAACCTGAGCTCTATCCGTTTGAGCTACGGGGTCAGTTTTAGAATCAATAACTTACGGACATATAACCAAAGAAACGTAGCACACTGTTGCATTCTCGCGGTGTGGTGGTAGGAGCGACCAACCCATCACGCCCACAAAGCCGCCGCGTCTCGATGGTGCCCGTCACCAGCGCGGTTATGTCTACGAGGCGTTCAACGCTTTTCCTGTGCGCTATACACCACTGAGATTGTAAACGGCGTGCCGGAGCGAAAGCAAAAATCCCATCGCCTCTGCTCCCAAGCTTCGCGCGACCGGCCACGGCTCCCGGTCGGCAAAGGCTGTGCGCTTCTCGATGAACCATCAAGAGTTATGCCTGTGCTTCAATTGTAAACTTACAACCCCAACACTCCCTATTAATAAGTGTAGTTAGGTGCGCAACGACTTTCACAGCGAGGTATAACTTGTGCAGCATCTTGCTTATAAGTTCCGGTATGTGGCGAACAGTTTTGCAGCTTTACTCGGACGCGACGCTGGCACGCTTTCAGGCCGCGCAAGCCCACCGAAGGGCGACGGCGGTACTTCCTGGTGAAGCGCGAGAAAAGCAGTTGACGCGATCTTTGAACAGTGGTGATCGTTCCCTTTGGTAACGTTACTTTCAGGCACTTTCAGGCCATTTCAAAGAAGGCGCGGCTTTGGGATAATTCAAAGGCCGACGGGACGTCGAGTCTATTTTTTGGCTGTGTCCCGAATAATCGAATATGAGAACGCTTCAGTCTATGCGCTTCACCTCCAGAAGACACTGAAGCAATTGGTTTCTGCACTGTGACCATTTTTTTTGCTCTTCTACGCTGTACTCAGGTTCGTCCCCGTCTCGGGCTCGTGCTCACTCTGCTTTCTGTGCTGTGGACCAACGTAGGGAGGAAAGGATGAAACTAGAATAGAGGATCCTCATGTACATACACAAAAGTACACGCGATAAAATGGTAGCTGCCGCTGTAATCGTATTCTTGGCTACAATGGTCAGCGCAATGACTGTCTGTTTAACTTTGAGCGGGGCTATCAAATGACTCGATAACTTTGATCTTTTAGCCGCGCAAATAAATTATCGCGTGGAGCCGGAACTGTTGCGGTCTGGTGATCTTCTGCCAGCAGCTATGGTGACAATATTAATACCGCCGCGCAGTCTAGGGAAAAAAGATAATTGACAAAAAGATTCGCGATGCATTCAGGAGTGCACCTGCGAGCTGCGGCATCGTTGTCCCCTTTCTTTGTCCCTGTTCCCTTCCTATCCCCTTGAAAATGTCCGCCCTGGCCCACGCACACCCGCGCACAGCCACGCGTAACCTGTGATCACAGGACACTGGCTCGAGCCTCAGAACGGCAAGGAGAAAGGGATCCAAAACAACTCGCCGGGAAGCCAGTGGATCCAAATGCCCCGCTGGGACCACATAGAACCCAACAATGTCCACAGAACCAACTTGGTTCTAGAACGCAAATTTCACGGCGTGGTGGTCCTGATTAATGATTAATTGGTTGCGAAAGCGTCCATGAGAGAGGTGACCGTCAGCGCAGCTTTCACTTGATCCAAGCTTGCAGAAGACCTAAGACGAATCGTTGTCGGCTCTCCTGGAAGCAGGTCGAAATAGTTGTCCGAGACTTGAACGTTCAAGTCGCCGAAAGACAGGTAAACGCTTCGGGCGAGCTGCGGTGACTGCAACGTGACGGTGTAATCTTCGCCGGTGTTGCCGAGAGTTGTTTCAATCCTGGGCTTAGCCTGCAGGTCCAGGTTGTGGGTCACATCGAAGAACACCAGGTTCCGCGACACTTTCTTCCCCGCCACTTCCAGGTCAAACACCAGAAAGCTCTTACGAGGATCAGCTTTTGCAGCTAGGACCGCCTTATCGACAGTGAAGTAAATCGCCTTCGATTGCGCGGGGATTTGAACGTCTTTGTTTTGATCGAGCAATGCCTTCCCGGAGAAATCGAGCAGCCGCATGTGGATCATCCCAGAAAGCGGTTGGAGCTTGTCCGACACAACGTATACGTCCACTTTGTCGTCGTGCAAAAAGGGCGAGATCAGCACATCGTCGTAGAAGCGGCGGGCATAGTAATGCAGCGCCTTCCAACGCCCGTAATAATCGATGCTGGCCCAGGAAGCGACCGGCCAGCAATCGTTCAACTGCCAGTAGAGCGAACCCATGGTGCGCGGCCGCTGTCGGCGCAAGTGCTCGGCGCCAATTTTGATGATCTCCGCCTGTTGCACCTGGCTGAGATAAACGAACGAAGCGAAATCCTTCGGCTGCCAGTATTCGCGCAGCATATAAGTCAGGATGCGCTCATTTCCTCCCTTATTCTTCTGGTGCGCCTGCATGACGGTGGAACGAATGTCGAAATCCTCGGGCTCGTTGGCAAACGTGTGGATGGTGCGCATCTCGGGAAACGACTGAAATCCGTACTCCGTCATGAAGCGCGGAAATTGCAGAGTATAGTCTTCGGCCGGAGCTTGCGCGTGCCAGACTTGCCAGTAGTGCATGTCGCCGTTGTGTTGATTGTCAGGAACTTCCTCAAAGTTGGCGCTGGGAGAGCTGGGGGTGTAGGGCGTGGGGTCGGCATATTGGGTGACCGCGCTCTTAAGGATGTCGGCGAAAAGAATTACATAATCCTGCCAAACGCGGTCGCGGGTTTCCGGAGAGATCGACTCTTTGAATTCCTGGCGATTGCCCCAGTGATACCATCCGGTTTCGACCTCATTGTTTCCGCACCAGATTACGATGCTGGGATGATCGCGCAGACGCTTGATCTGGTCGATGGCCTCTTGCCGGACGTTTTCCTGAAAGGGCACGTCGCCGGGAACCATGTCGCCGCCGAACATGAATTCCTGCCACACCATAACGCCGAGTTCATCGCAGATATCGTAAAAATCGTCCGACTCGTAGTAACCCCCGCCCCACTCACGAACCATATTCATGTGGGCGTCGCGAGCCGCCTGCAGAATGTTGCGATGAATCTCCGGAGTCACGCGGTTAGGAAAGCTGTCGAACGGAATGACATCTGCGCCTTTGGCGAATACGGAAATACCGTTTACGACGAACTCGAAACTCTTCCCCCATGGATCGGGAACACGGCGCAGTTCGAGCGAACGCAGTCCAGTCTTGATTTCTGTGTGAGCGGCCACTTCACGGCCGATGCGGATCGAGGCAGAAAACCGGTAACGGCTCTGCGCTCCGTACCCAACCGGATACCAAAGCTTTGGCGCGATAATCCGCAGGGGAAACGACACATGATTGATTCCGGCATTGAGTTGCAGCGTCTGGGTACCATCGGCGGTTTGCGGTCCAGACATTTCGTCGTGAGCCAAGGTGAGCGTAGCCGTCGTCGGCCGTCCGGCCTCTATTTCAAGCTCGGCTTTGAGGTTGGCCAAGTCGGCTGCGATGTTCGGTTGGTGGATGTGAAAATTCTCAATGCGCAGCGCGTCCCAGGTTTCAAGGCGCACGGGCTGCCAAATACCTTCGGTCATGAATCGCGGTCCCCAGTCCCAGCCGTAGTTGTATGGAGCTTTGCGCGTGTAGGGAGCGGTTGCGATATTCTCTTCGTTTCCAGAGTTGAAGGTTGAGATCGAAGGCAATACGTAAGGCAGCCCCTTCACATACGGAAGCATGGTCTCGACCGCCGAATGAAACACGATTCGCAGCGTATTCGGGCCCGGCTTCAGCGCCGCTTTCGCTGGGACTCGCCAGTGGCGAAACATGTTATCCGCGTGCAGAATCGCCTGCTCATTGAGGTAAACTTCCGCAAACGTATCCAGCCCATCGAAAACGAAATCGACGTGATCATGCGCGAGCGCGGCCGCATCGACCTGAAACGTAGTTTGATACTCCCAGTCGGCCAAGCCGATCCACTGCAGATGGAATTCATTGTCGCGATCAAAAGGGTCAGGGATGAGACCGTTGTGTAGCAGGTCGGTTTGAACGACGCCCGGAACCTGCGCGGGATGCCATTGCTTGACATCCGATCTGTCCGCATTTGCTACGGCGCGAAATTGCCAGCCAGTATCCAGGTTGCGCGAGGAAGGCTCGGCCGCTTCGAGCGGCAGTGCGGCGAAAGAACAAAACAGCAGACAACCGAGAAGGCAAAACGCGGTAGCAGCCGGGCTACAAAGGAATCCAGGCCGAATCAGTCTCATATCAGTGCTCCTGCGTAAGTTGTGCGTGCCACGAATGCTGTGAGTCCTGTTTTCCCCTTTGCTGGGGCTGGTTCGAGCTGCTCTAACTCCTCTCTGTCATCTTTCCTTGTCTACCATACAGCGAACTCCGCTTCTCCATGGAAAAAGTTCCGCGCAACGCAGCATTCGATCCCTGGCAGCCCTTGGGGTAAGCTCATTTCCGCAAGCGGTTTGCTCCGCTCGCGGCAAATGATTTACTCTCGCCGCAGTCGACCATGAATCCAACCAACTCCAGCTCGAATCTCGCGACCGGCGGTTTTTCCCATGCGATGCGCCGGGAAATCTACGAACAGCCCCAGGCCATCGCCAAAACCGTTGAGCAGCATCTGCAGAACGACATTCTTTTTCCGGGCGAACTGCACGCGATCGAAAGTGCATTGCTGACCTTCGAGAAGCTGATTATCGCCGCCAGCGGATCGAGCCGCCATGCCGGCCTGGCCGGCGAAATCATGATCGAAGACCTTTCCGGCGTCGCCGTGGACGTGGAATATGCCAGCGAGTACTGTTATCGCTCCACGCACGCAGCCGTGGACCCCATCGTGATGGTGGTCACGCAATCCGGTGAAACTGCCGACACCATTGCCGCCCAGCGCGAGGCCCTGACCCGCGGCGTAAAGACCATCGCAGTCTCCAACGTGGCCGAGGCCACGATTCCTCGGGAGGCCAGTGCCGCGTTGATCACCGGGGCGGGCCCCGAACTCGCCGTCCCCGCCACCAAGAGTTTCACCACCCAGGTCACAATTCTCTATCTGATGGCGTTATTCCTGGCGCGAAAACGCGGCCGTATGACCACGGAGGTCACGCGTTCCTACCTACAGCGGCTCCTGCGCCTCCCCGACGCGATCGAGGACAATCTCCGGGCCTGGGACGATCTCGCGGAACAATACGCTCAGAAGCACTTTCAAGCAGAAAAGCTTCTGTACCTTGGACGAGGTGTACATTACGCCATCGCGCGCGAAGGAGCGCTCAAGCTCAAGGAGACTTCCTATGCTCATGCAGAAGGCTATCCCGCGGGGGAACTCAAGCACGGTCCGAATGCGCTGGTCGACGAACACCTTCCGGTCATAGTGCTGGCAACCTGTGACCACCATGATCCGGATTCGGTTCTGCGCTACCGCCGAACCCTCGAAGTGATGAAGGAAGTCAACTCGCGCCGCGGACGGCTGGTGGCCGTCGCCACCGAAGGGGATCAGGAAGTCGCCGGCGTTGCCGATGATATATTTTTCGTTCCGGCCGCGCCCGAACTGTTGCTGCCGATCGTCGAAGTGATTCCCCTGCAACTGTTCGCCTATCACGTGGCCACGAAAAGGGGATACAACGTAGATCGCCCGCGGAATCTGGTGAAAGCTGTGGTTACCGAGTGACCGCCGGCCCATCTCACCTCGACCTCGAAGCCGTCGCGAAAGACGTCGTGCGGCAACACGGTTTTCAACCCGACTTCCCGCCCGCGGTCCAGCAACAACTGGCCCAATTGCGGGCTCATCCTCCCGCAATGTCTGCCGGAGGAACTGTGCGCGATCTACGCAGTCAATTGTGGTCCTCCATCGACAACGACACCTCCCGCGACCTGGATCAGATCGAGGTTGCGGAACGATTGTCGAACGGCGACGTTAAAGTTCTAGTCGGCATTGCCGATGTAGATGCCTTCGTCCCCAAGCAGAGTGCGATCGATCAGCATGCCGCCCGGGAAACGACAACGGTCTACACCGGAATCCGCAACTTCCCCATGCTGCCAGAAGAACTTTCCACGGGCAAGACTTCCCTGCTGGAACATCAGGACTGCTTGAGCGTGGTCATCGAATCCGTGGTGGACGGAAACGGCCACGTAACTTCGAGCGACGTCTATCGCGCCCTCGTTCGCAACCAGGCGCAACTGCAATACAACTCGCTGGGAGCCTGGCTGCAAGGCACGGCAGCGGCGCCGCCGAAGGTGGCCGCGTCCGCCGATCTGCAGACCCAATTGCGCTTGCAGGACGAGGTGGCGCAGAAACTGAGGAGTCGGCGCTATGAAAATGGAGCGCTCGACCTCCAGACCGACGAAGTGCTTCCTCTGGTGCTGAATGCGCAGGTGGTCGACGTGGTGAAGCAACAGAAGAATCACGCCACCGAGTTGATTGAGGACTTCATGATTGCCGCCAACGGCGTGGTGGCGCGGATGCTCCAAAAAGTTTCGTCTTTGCGCCGTATCGTGAAGCAGCCAGAGCGCTGGGATCGCATCGTGCAACTGGCCGCGACCCATGGCGAGAAACTTCCAGCCGACCCGGATTCCAAAGCGCTTAACGATTTTCTAATCAAGCGCAAAACCGCAGACCCGGATCATTTTGCCGACCTTTCCCTCGCCGTGATCAAGTTGATTGGCCCCGGAGAATACGTTTTGGAGCGCCCCGGAGATGCCGCGCCCGGACACTTCGGCCTGGCAGTTCAGGATTACACCCACTCCACCGCTCCCAATCGCCGCTTCGCTGACATTGTGACCCAAAGACTCCTCAAAGCTATGCTCGCCGGCCAGCCCAATCCTTACTCGGATAACGAACTTTCCCTGGTCGCCGCCAACTGCACCGAGAAGGGAGACGCCGCGCGAAAAGTCGAGCGTGAAATGTCCAAGCGCCTGGCTGCGGTCGCGATGCAGCATCGCATCGGCGCCATCTTCGATGCCATCGTCACCGGCGCAACTCCCAAGGGAACGTTCGTCCGCGTGGCCCAACCGCACATCGAGGGATTGCTGGCTCAAGGTCAACAGGGAGTCGATGTGGGAGACAAACTGCGGGTCAAACTGATTCGCACCGACGTGCAGCACGGCTACATCGACTTCGCCCGCGTGTAGCAATCAGTCCGGGGCATCGCATCGGACGTCTTCCGGCCGTCGCCAGCCTTTTGTCTCCGTCGCGCGCCGCTCCCGCTTCAGCTTCAGCACGTAGCATTGCTCATGAACGGTCCGTCGCTCGTCCTCCCTAGCAGCCTTGGCCGTCTCCAAGGGAGCGGTTTTGGTCGACGCCAGGGGATCGATCCTGAACCGCCTCGGGCCTGGGGAGCCGGGATCGCCGCGATCGGCATACTCACGTGCCGGGTCGAACCCACCAGCCCTGTGGCCCACGTTTTCATTCGACCAAGTGCTTTCCCTAGATACCACTATGCAGTCGATCGATGTCGGCATTGGTGTAAACGCGAGTCGCGTGCCGGGTCTGCGCCTTGGCGTACGCCGCCCCTGCTGCCAGGGTGACTCCATAGCCGCGCTCGCGCAATGCGTGCGCGGTCGTCACCTGCCAGACTCCGGTGTCGAGAATGCTGGCCGGAAGCGGATTGGAGGACGGTTCAGAGGGAAGACTGATCTCGATGACGCTGGCGGGGGGCCGGCCGTAGTAGATAGGAAGCAAATCTATCTTGGGCAGAGCGGCTGGGTTTGGCGGCAAGACATTCTGATCTACAGCGCCGGCAATGAGGACGCCGGTGGCATCGCTGGCGCCAACTTCAAGAGGCGGCCCCGCCAGTGACATGGACGGCGTCGAAATGGGACGCGCGAACAGGAGCGAACCACTTTTCATCAGGTTGGAATTCATCAGATACTGCGGGCCCGAGGGAAAATTCGTGTCCTGGCCAAGGGCCGTTCCCAGGGCTGAGAGTACGAGCAACATGCAACCAGAGGGTATGCGCATAGGACCTCCGCAGTGCAGCAATTGTAAATTATCAAACAGAGGGAGCCGGTGCGGACAGAGTCGTTGGACCCTACTTGCCGCCTTGGTCGGGGGTTTCGGGCTCAATCGACCGCAACTCCCGCCGGCGGCGGCCCGCGCGCAGCAGGAAAAACATGTAGAGAACGATTCCAAGATTGGCTACAAACATCACCGAGCGCACAATCGTGATGCCGCGCATAAGTTCCCGGATTTCAAGCGGGAGAAACAGAGTCCCGGACACGAAGGCTAGCCATGCCGCCCAGGTACGTTGCCTCCACAGGCCGTAGGCCTCGGCAAAACGCAAGACCGAGTAGGCGAATGCGAGTTGCGCAGCGGCCCACAAGCGGGCGTCGGTGAGGTTGTCGGCAAAATCGAGAAAGAGCTGCGCCGAGTGGCGGTCGGTGCTGATGTGCAACAAAGCCAGCAAGCTTTCGGCAATCACCCAAGCGTCCTTGTGGACGAGCAGGAGGGCGCTTAGGCCGATCAACAAAACGAAAATGCCCTTGCTGAACTCGAAGGAAGCAACCGCGCGCAGCAGATTTTTTTGGGCGCGGTGCAGGTCGATTTTCGTTGCCGGCGAGAGCATGCGGCGCGCCAGGAATCCTCAGAGTACCACGGCCATCGACATCGTAAATGTGTTCTTTCCATTCCCGGGCATCGGTAAAAGGGGTGCAGTGGGGTGAGGAAAGCGACCCAAATGCGCGATGATTGCTTCGCGAAGAGCGCCTGCTCGGGATGACCATCAAAGGGTGTCAGCTTTTTCCGGCGCGAACCGCGGCGCGAAGCTCGTTCACGATCTCGCGGGAAGCCTTGATGGCCGCGGCGTGCTGGTTCACGTTGAACGAGATAGCGCCCACGCGGGCGTGTCCGCCGCCTCCGTAGCGCTCGCAAATCTTGGCTAGATTGACGACCGGCTCTTCCGGAGCCCAGGGGTTCGAGCCAACCGAGACCTTCACCCGGAAGCTGCTCTTGCTGAGTCCAACGCTGTAGATGGATGCAGCATGGAGATAGTAAGGCACGAATTTGTTGTAGCCCTCGAGATCCTGATCGGTAACGTCGAAGAAAATGGTTCCATCTACGCACTCGGTACGCCGCTTAAGGATTTCGATGGAGAGTTCGTGGCGACGGAGCAGCGGGGGCAAGAGCGGAGCAACGAAAGGCTCTTCCAGAATCGCAGCGAGGGACTTAGTTGCGAGAAGCGGAATCAGGTTGGGGACGAACCGGTCGGGCGCGGACTCGATGACCATGGTTAACTTCATCGCGGGCGCTTCCATCTCGACGGCTGTTTTGGCATCGGGATAGAGGGCGCCGTCGATGATGTCAGTCCAATGAACCAGGTCGGCCAGGGGAGCGGGATCGAAGCCGAAGCGCTGCTGCGCGATCATGGCGATAAAACTGGTGCAGGATTTGAAGTCCGGATCGTAGAACTTTCGATTGCTCTGGTCGCGCTCGAAATGGGCCGCGTCGGCGGGCGAGAGAAACGCGCTCTGATGATGGTCGAACCACCATGTGATCTTGGGCGAACTGGAGTACTTGAAGTCGACGATGGCGTTTTCGTCGCCATCGAAACGGGATTCGTCAAACAGCGATCCCGCGCGATGCAGAAGGCCGGAGAAGACGAAGTCGGCGTCGTCGCGAATGCGCTCGCGATAAAAACGGGAGAAGAGCGCGGCGGAGGAAGCGCCGTCGAAACACTTGTCGTGGTAGAAGACTCTGACTCTCAATGAAGCCCCAGTTGACCAAGAATCCCGCCGCCCGCAAGGCCGCATCCGGTGGATTTCGGTGGGCAGGGGAAAGCTAATAGGAATGACAGCTTAGAGCAAGAAAGTCAAGAGCTCCAGTGCTGCGTTTGATTCCTGATGGCCTTGGCGATGCACGCAGGATCCTTCGACTTCGCTCAGGCAGGCTCTCGCCACGCTGGGAAAAGCGAGGGGCTTCGGGACGACGCCCTGGAAGATAAGGAGTCTCTAGCCAGCCTGTTTTTCGGCCAAGTCGCCAATGAGGGGCAGCTTGTACATTTGGCCCTGGTTCGTTTTCAGGAGCAGGATGATCCAGACAATCACCGCTCCCAAAAAAACCAGCATGTGCAAAGGTCCGGTGATCAAAATCAAGAACGGCATGAAGGTCAAAATTGAGAGCAGGATCTGGATGGCAAACACCGCCACACAGAAGAAAATGCTTTGGAAGGAATGAAACCGGACGAACCGGCTCTGGTTGTACGGCGCGGTCACGAGAAAAATGATCGCCGGAATGAAGGTGACATAGGCCAGCATTCCGGCCACGTTGTCTGTCATTCCAGAGGCAGCGACGGGGGGCGCGGCTGCGGCCCGTCCGCTGCAGGCCGCGCACGTGGTCGTGCCATCGGCAATCTGTGCACCACACATATTGCAAAACGCCATTGGATTTTCCTCCGCGCTTTTAGCCGAAAACCCGAGATCCCAGTTAGGCGGCACGGATTGGGTCCCGTGCGACGCTGCGGCAAAATACCAGAAAACGGTCTCGGAAGCAAGATCTGGAGACAGTGCGGTAGTGCATCAAGGCGTGACACGGGTAAGAAACGCGGCGACTTCCTTATGTCGCGCTAGCTCGCCTTTCGGCAAAATCGCCCACCAGCGGAAGCTTGAACATCTCACCTTGCAGAGCCTTCACGACGAGCACAACCCAAACCACGAAGAACGCGAGGGTAACTACCATGGACAGCAGCCAGACGAGCAGGTGGCCGAGTACCGGAATGAAAAACAGCACGAAGCCCACAACCCTCAGCATCGCTCCAACTACCAAGGTCACCAAGCAGACTCCGATGCACTGAAGGGAATGAAAGCGCACGAAGCGATTCTTACTGTAGGGTTCGACCAGCAGAAAAACGATGGCCGGAATAATCGTGCAGTAGGCCATGGCGCCAGCCAGGGTCTCGGGCAGCGCACCCACGGTGCCCTGCGCGCGCTCGACAGGACGCATGGCACGACCGCAGCCGGGACAATAAGCTGCGGCATCGGGCATGGAGGCGGCGCACTGGGGACAGGACGTGGACATGAATTTCAGATCGGCCGCGCCGCGGTATTCTTTTTGCGACAGTCTTCACAAACACCATAAATCTGGAAGGTGTGACGGGTCGTAGTGTAGCGGTGTCTGCGCCCGATTTCCTGTTCCAACTGGTCCACTTCGGGGGAAAAGAATTCTACGGAACTGCCGCATTCGGTGCAGACCATGTGGTGATGGCTGCGCCGGTTGTACTGGTGCTCGTAACGGGCGATGCCATCGTGGAAGGCGACTTCGCTGGCCAATCCGCACTCGGCCAGCAACTTGAGTGTGCGGTAGACGGTGGTGTAGCCGATGCCGGCGTCTTTCTTCTGGACGAGGCGGTGCAGTTCGTCCGTGGAGAGGTGGTCGCGGGTTTCGAGGAATGAGCGCAGAATGGTGTCGCGCTGGGCGGTCTGCTTGAGGCCGACACGCTTGAGGTGCTGGTGGAGGATATCCTGGGCCTCGCGCACCATCTCGCGCGAGATCGAGGGCTGGTCGTCGATGCGCTTCTGCAGCATGAAGGGTCAGGATAGCATCGGGCATCTTGAAAATGAAATTCATTTTCAGCGGGGCGACCCTCCCATAAATCCTAACCGCGGCCCACAAGGGATGTGGACGCGGAAAGGACTGCGCAGTTGGTAGCGCACGGTGACGAGTGGGCGAAAGCAGGCAAAGCGAAAGGACACGGCAAACCGATGTCATGCTTGACCGTGCCGAAATCCACGGGCTTACTGGAGCAGGATTCAACGATTCGTGTTGGTTTCGGTCCAGATTCGCTGATAGCTCTGGTGCCATAGCAAGACTTCGCTCGATTGTCCACAGAACCTCGAAAAGCTCATCCGTCATCTCGACTGTCCAACTCTTCCGGCGTATCTTGTCCAGTGGCGAAGACGCTTTTCCAGTTCTGTCTAACATTCGGTATTCGTGCGAACCTTGAAGCAGGACACGCACAAGCCCTACACTCGAATGCTGAAAGTAAAGCCAGTCAGTGAAGGCAAAGCACTTACGGAGATACTGGCGTACTGCGTCAACCCGAGGA
The DNA here is from genome assembly GCA_963714225.1 of uncultured Acidobacteriaceae bacterium. Taxonomy (GTDB): domain Bacteria; phylum Acidobacteriota; class Terriglobia; order Terriglobales; family Acidobacteriaceae; genus Sulfotelmatobacter. The sequence continues at coordinate 14,688 of CAVQNY010000007.1, forward strand.
CTGCTGCAGCGATTCCTAAAGCTCTGAACCGCGGAGTTCGCGAAGAACGGCCGCGAAGGACGCAAACAGAAGCCAGGCCCTGAAGGCATACCTGATACGAATCTTAGTTGCGGCGCGGGCTGCTAGAATCGATTTGCGCATGAGCACTCTTACTGCGACCGGCGCTCCTGCTTCGCTGCGTTCGACCGGGCGACGCATTCTCCTGTGGCTGGTAATGATTCTGGTCCTCGTGGCTGCGGGACTGGTCGCTTATGCCTATTTTGTCGATCGCTCGGCCCTGCCCCAGCTTGACGGAAGGCTCCAGGTGAAAGGGCTTTCGGCGCCGGTGAAAGTGACGCGGGACGGCCACGGCATCCCTGCGATCGAGGCCGCGACGCTGGAAGATGTATTTTTCGCTCAAGGCTATGTCACCGCGCAGGACCGGCTCTGGCAAATGGACGTGATGCGGCGCTTTGGAGCTGGAGAACTTTCCGAGATTCTGGGCGCGGGGACGCTCAAGATCGACCGTGAGCAGCGCATCCTAGGACTGCGCGCGGCAGCCAGGAAATCGTTGCAGAAGGCGAGTCCCCGAGATCGTTCTTACTTTGATGCGTACGCGCGTGGGGTGAATGCGTTCATCGAAACCCATGGAAGCAGCCTTCCCATTGAGTTCCGCATTTTGAAGTACCGGCCGAAGCCGTGGCAGGCGGAGGATTCCATTGTCATCGCCAACCAGATGGTGAAAGACCTCAACTACTTCACCTTTGGAGACATGCTGGCGCGAGGGAAGATTCTGGCCAAGCTGGGGCCGGAGTTGACGACCGATCTGTACGTGAACCGCTCGTGGCATGATCGCCCGCCGACGGTGATGCGGGAAGACCTCAACGATCAGCAAGATCAGGGAGACTCCAACGATGAAGATGAGGACGAGGACGACGATGGGCCCGATAATTCGGTGACCCAGCAGAGAGGCGCGGGGGCCGAAATCTGGGCGCAGCGCGCTCCGGAAGCGGTGAACGGATCGAACGACTGGGTGATCTCAGGAGCGCACACGGTCACAGGGAAACCGCTGTTGTCGAATGATATGCACCTCGGGCACCAGATGCCGAACCTGTGGTACGAAGCCCATCTCAAGTGCGGCAATCCTTCGGGCGATCTGGATGTGGCGGGCGTTACGCTGCCCGGATTGCCCTATGTGATCGTCGGCCACAATCAGCGCATCGCCTGGGGATTCACCAATGTTGGGCCAACCGTGGCAGATGCATTTATCGAGAATTTCAACGCGCAGGGAGCATACCAGACACCTCAGGGCTGGCAACAGCCGGAGCACCGGGCCGAGGGGATCCACGTCAAAGGACAGCCGGACATCACGCTGGACGTAAGGATCACGCGGCACGGGCCCATCGTCACGGACATTTTGCCCGGCGAGACGCGGCAGGTGGCGCTGCGTTGGACGCTGTATGACGGCCTGCACATGCCGTTTTTTGATGTCGATACGGCACAGAACTGGGAGGAATTCCGCAAGGCGTTTTCGCAACTGGATGCGCCGGGGCAGAATGTGGTTTACGCCGACGTGGACGGCAACATCGGTTACCAGACCACGGGGCGGGTTCCGATTCGCGCCGCGGGAGATGGCAGTCTGCCGGTGAGTGGGGCCGACGATGCTCACGAATGGACAAGCTTCATTCCTTTCGAGAAGCTGCCGAGCATCTACAATCCTCCTTCGGGAGTAATCGCGACTGCTAACGGACGCATTACTCCGGACGGCTATCCCTATTCGATTAGCGCCGAGTGGGAGGCGCCGTGGCGGACCGAACGCATTTATCATGTGCTGGAATCGGGGCGGAAGTTTGCGGCCGCGGACATGGTTGCGCTGGAGAATGACGTTCACTCGGAAAATGATCTGTTCGCGGCCGAGCGGTTTGTTTATGCCATCGACCACGCCTCCGAACCCTCGGCACGGGCACGACAGGCCGCCGATCTCATGCGCAACTGGGATGGGCGAATGCTGGCCTCTTCGACCGCAGCCACCATCGCCGTGCGCTCGGCTGAGGAGCTGACGCGCCTGCTGCTCGAGCCCCGTCTGGGACCTGCCCCGGACGATCCGAAGCAGCAAGATGAAACCTTGAGCTGGAAAACCTACCATTGGCACATGCAAACGGTGTGGCTGCAGAATGTTCTGTTGCATCAGCCCAAGCGCTGGCTGCCGCAAAAATATCCGAACTACGACGAACTGCTGACTGCGGCCGTGGAAGCCGCGGTGAACCGGCCACAAGTTCCAAAGGATCTGGCTTCGTGGCATTGGGGCAGCTTTAACGCAGTGGAAATTGAGCACCCGGTGCTGGGGAAGATTCCTTTGATTCGGCGCTGGGCCGCACCGGGAGTGAGAGAGCAATCGGGCAGCAAGTACACGGTGAAAGCTGTGACTCGCAATCACGGCCCTTCCGAGCGCTTCACCGCGAATCTGGCCGACCTCGACCAATCAACCTTGAATACCGTCACCGGCCAGGGCGGAAACTTTCTAAGCCCCTACTACATGGATCAATGGAACGCGTGGTACGAGGGCACCACTTTCACGCTGCCTTTCACATCACACGCAGTGCAAGCAACCGGGGCGCACCGGCTGGTTCTGGAACCTGGAAGGTAGTGCTGCCGGTTACAGAACACCGGGATCAGAAAAAGTCGATGGCCTTCACGTCGATGATGTAGCCGGTGATGATGATGGTTCCGGTTTCAATATAGTTGTTGGGGGGCATCAAACTATCGATGAGTGTGTCGTAGACGCGCAGGTTGCCGCCCTCGGCTACGTACTCCACGTCGCGACTGGTGAAGCTCTGCAGGCCGGTGGCGTCGCCGTTGTCCGGCGGAATGACGACCGTGGCATTTGTGGTGTTGAAAATGGAGAGGCAGCCGCGGACTTCTCCCTGGGGGTTATACACATTGCCGATGTTGGTGCAGCCGTGGGAACCGATGAAGAGCTGGCCATTGAAGCTCATGTCGATGCGGTCGTGGTAGCCGTCGGTGATGGCAATTTCGGTGGCAGGATTGTTGTAATAGGGATCCTGCATGGTGGTCAGGTCGACCAGGTCGAGCGTGCCGCAGTAAGTTGCGGCGGTGGGGGCTGCGCTGGGGATTGAGGTGCAGAGTGGGCCGGTGGAGGTTCCCGTTCCCGCCACGTAAAGCGTCGACCCGGCGAGGAATCCAATGGTTGCGCCGTTAACCGGGATCAGTGCACCCAGCGCAGGCGGTGTGGCGCTCAGGTTCAGAATCTGCACGCTAGCTTGCGTGCCTCCGCACTGAGCGCCGCAATTCAAGACGTAGGCGGTGCTGCCGTCGGCGCTAAACACCGCGTTCACGGGGCGATCGAAGCCAGAAAGTGTGGTCGTGACCGGATTTCCAGTGTTCACGAGGAGGGGCGCCATGATCGTGACGACGTCGGAATCGCCGCTGAAAACCAGAAGCTGGCTTCCATCCGGACTCGACGCCACGGTTTGTGCGTTGGGTATGCTGATCGTCGCCGCGAGACTGCCGGCTGTAAGGTTCATTACCTCCACTGCTCCGGGGGAAGGTCCGGCCTCAAATGGAGCCGAGGGCACTGCCGCGTAGCCAAAACCAGTATCCAGGGCGACCATGCTGGTGGTCGGCCCCGGCAGTGGTATGGTGCCGCTTTGAGTCTCCTTTCCGGTGGCAACGATTCCCACGGACCAATTATTGACCACTGAATTAAAAGCCAGAACAACCGTTCTATCGGGCGACATCGCCATGAGGCCCGGAGAGGTGCCGGCGCCAATTTCGCCCCCCCTGACCAGAGTGTCGATCTCGCCGTCAATGATAAGCAGACCGGGGAAAGCCGTCGGGCTTGAGACGCTTTGTGAAGCGACAACCCGGGTCGTCAAGCTACTGGTACTGGAGGAAGTGGCTGTGCTCGGCCCACCACCGCAGCCGACAAAACTGAAACTGGCGACCAGGAGCAGGGCAGGCAAAAACGCGACTTTGTTCCGCTCAAAGTTCAAACGGCAGGCTCCTAACAACATGAAAGATGGAGATTTAGGTGCGAAAGAGCGGATTATAGCAGACCAGGAGAAAGGCATCATTCGCAGTTCATCATTCGCAGTTCGGGGGATGGCGGCGCATCGGGACCTGTCGTGGGAGCGGATGCCTAGATGTACGACCCCCATTTTATCCTGTATTCTGACCAGTATATGGCGGCTGACTTTCTTACCCGGATCAAGCAATCCCCCGCGCTATGCGACGGAGCCATGGGAACGCTGCTTTACGCCAAGGGCGTGTTCATCAACCGCTGCTACGACGAGTTGAATCTTTCCCAGCCCGATCTGATTCGTGGCAATCACCACGACTACTTGCAGGCTGGGGCCGAAATCATCGAAACCAATACGTTCGGAGCCAATGCCTTCCGCCTGGCGCGGCACAGTATCGCCGACAAAGTGCACGACATTAACCGCGCCGGCGCGCGGCTGGCCCGAGAGGCCGCCAAGAGCTTCGATGTGTGGGTGGCGGGATCGGTTGGCCCGCTGGGAACGAGAATCGAGCCCTTGGGAAAAACCTCTTTCGAGGAGGCGAGGCAGGCATTCCGCGAACAGATCGCGGCGCTGGCGGAAGGCGGTGTCGATCTGCTGATGCTAGAAACCTTCGGATACCTCGAGGAACTTCATCAGGCCATGCTGGCGGCCCAGGACGTGGGGGCAAAATTGCCTCTGGTCGTGCAGGTTACGATTGACGAAGACGGCAACTGCCTGGATGGTTCCGATCCGGAGACCTTTGCTCCTCGGCTCGAAGAGTGGGGCGCCGACGTCATCGGTTGCAACTGCAGTGTGGGTCCGGTGGCTATGCTGGACGCCATCGAGCGGGTGCGAGCCGCCACTTCCCTGCCGCTTTCGGCGCAGCCGAATGCAGGCATTCCACGCTCGGTGGAAGGCAGAAACATCTACCTGTGTTCGCCCGAATACATGGCGAGTTACGCGCGGAAGTTCGTGGCTGCGGGCGCGCGGATCGTGGGGGGATGCTGCGGAACCACTCCCGACCACATCCGAGTCATGAAGTCCGCGCTGCGAGTGGGAGAAGCCAGGGGAAAGACGGCCTCAGTTCAGCTGGCCGGAAGCGCGGCCGCACCTGTGGCTACGCCGGCCCAACCTTTGGAAGAACGATCAGGTTTGGGGGCAAAGCTGGCGCGAGGAGAGTTCGTCACCATGGTGGAGGTGGTTCCTCCTAAAGGAACCGACCTACGAAAAGAGCTGGATGGCTCGCGATTCCTGAAATCAGTAGGTGTGGATGCGATCAACATTCCGGACAGCCCGCGGGCTTCGGCGCGCATGAGCAACCAGGCACTCTCGCTGCTGATGCAGCGGGAGGCCGGGATCGAGGCGATTCTGCATTACACCTGCCGGGACCGCAACGTGCTGTGCATCCAGAGCGATCTTCTGGGAGCGGCTGCGGTGGGGATCAAGAACCTGATCTGCATTACTGGCGATCCGCCGAAGATGGGCAACTATCCGGACGCGACGGCGGTGTTCGATGTGGACGCCATCGGCTTGGTCAACATCGTCCATAACTTGAACCGGGGGCTCGACTTGGGCGGAAATCCGATCGGGGCGGGAACGGGCTTTGTGATCGGGGTAGGGGCGAATCCGGGGCTTACGGACCTGGATGAGGAGATCCGGCGGTTCGAGTTCAAAGTGCAAGCCGGAGCCGAGTACGCGGTAACGCAACCGGTTTTCGACATCCGCCTGCTGGAAAACTTTCTGAAGAGGATCGAACACTGCCGCATCCCCGTAGTGGCGGGAATTTGGCCGCTGGTCAGCGCGCGCAATGCCGAGTTCATGAAAAATGAGCTCCGGGTTTCGGTGCCGGACTCCATTCTGGAACGCATGCAGCGGGCCCCGACACCGGAAGCGGCCAGGGCAGAGGGCGTGGCCATTGCTCGGGAGATGCTAGTGGCGGTCCGGCACACGGTGCAGGGGGCGCAAATCAGTGCGCCGCAGGGAAGATACAGCTCGGCTGTGGACGTGCTCGAGGCGCTCGGAACAACGAGGAGTCCCACCCCGGCCTAGCGTTCCCTTTTTCGGAAAGACGGACGGTTGTTCACCATCTATTTACAAGAAAAGACTGGACACCTTGCGCAAATCGTTGCATACAATACAGTCAAGGAGCTAAAACCCGTTGGCCAAATTTGAAGAGTGTCTTCAGCGCCTGGAGAAGATCGTTCAGGAACTGGAAAAGGGAGACGTGCCTTTGGAGAAGTCTCTGACCCTTTTCGAAGAAGGCATGCATCTGTCATCCGCTTGCCGGAAGGAACTGGAACAGGCTGAAGGCAAGGTGGAGATTTTGCTGAAGAAAAACGGGAAGCTCCAAGCCGAGCCGTTTGAGCCCCTGGTAGAAAGGACGCCTGCCCCCAAGTAGGCGATTCGCCGTGGGGCTCGTGGGTGTAATGTCTGTGGAGTGGCGGTTCCGAACCCTTCCCCGCAGCCCTAATCCGCGGTAGCTGACCGGTTGTAGCTCAGGAGGATCTATGGGCTTTAGTGTAGTAGTTCTTGAAAGCGATTCCAGGCTCGCTCAGTCTCTGGCTGGCGGGCTTTCTTCTCACTTCAATTCCGTACACTTGACGCGCTCCGGGGACGAACTCCGCGAGCGAGTCGCCGGGAACCGGCCGGAGGTCGTGATTGTCGATGTGGAATACTCCCGCCTGACCGATGTGCGGAACTTGCACCACGATTTTCCCTCACTGCCGATCGTGTGCACCCATCGCGTACCGGACGAGCAGTTGTGGGTTGCTGCCATGGAAGCTGGCGCCAGCGACGTGTGCCCCGCCGATGACGTGCAGAATGTGTTGACCTCGGTCCTGCGGAGCGTGGCGGTCGCAAAGAGGGCCGCAGCATAAGGTCATTCGAAGTCTTGAAGCAGCGAGGACGCCTTCCGGCGTCCTCGCGTTTTTTGGAACGCAAACCACCGTCGCAGTGGGACCGTCGGCGGCAGCATCGGCCGAATGGGCGTGCCGGCATAGCGCGCTATTTCGGCATTACTACGACTTCGTCCTTGGGCATGGCATCGAGAGCCGCCTTATCGATGCCCAAGTGGGCCATCACGAGCTCCGGCGGAGTATGAGTGAGCCATTCCGACAGCGCAAGATCCTGATAGAAGCTGCTCTTGAACATCTCCAGAAACTTGAGGTCGGTGTTGCCCGTATTCTCCACGTAGTGGGGCAATGTCTTGAGGACATAGCCAACGTCTCCAGCTTGAAAGTCCATGGTGCGGGAGCGGCCTCCGGTAGCGAACACGGTCATTCTCCCGGAACCGCTGATGTAGTACTGCCATTCGTCGGCATTGGGATGCCAGTGCAGTTCGCGTATCCCTCCCGGATGAACCGTGACGATGGCCGCCGCAATCGTGGTGGATATTTTGAACGTGCTCGAATCGATGATCCGCACCTCGCCTCCCTTGGTGCGCTTCGTGACCGGTTGCCGTGAGGTGCGAAAAGCGAAATCGAGGGGCGACAAGCCAAGTGAGCCTGCGGTCACTTTCTGGTCGGCGGCGAGCGGACCGGGAACTGCAGCCTGGAAAATAAACTTCTCCCGCCTCGGCATTTTCTCCAAGGCCTGCTCGCTCACGCCGAAGTTTTTCGACAGCACGTCATGGGGCGTGTGAGCCATCCAGTCGGTGAGCAGGACGGTCTCGTATTCCGAGAAGTTACCATCGTCAAACACCAGCAGAAACTCACAGCCGTCGGGATTCAAGCCTTGAATGGAATGTGGGATCCCCGTAGGAAAGTACCAAAGATCGCCTTCCGTCACGTCGCTGACGAAGCTCTTGCCATCCGCATCAAGACCCGTGATCCGTGCGTTGCCGTAGAGCATGAAGGCCCACTCGGCAGCGGTGTGCCAGTGCAGCTCTCGTATGCCTCCGGCGGTCAATCTCATGTCCACGCCGGCAATCGACTTGGAGACGGCAAGCTCGCGGATCGTAACTTCGCGCGACCACCCACCCTCTTGCATTCGTTTATGCGAGATTGCGAAAGGGTATTTGAACGTCTGCACGCCGCCAGCGTCGGTGGGTGGCGGCAGGAAAGAGTCCGGGTTTTGATCATCCAGCGGGGGATTGCCTGGCCCGGGAGCACTGGCGCTTCGATCGCTCTTGGTCGGGTAAGGTTTCTGATCTTGGGCCGCAGCGTCCGCTGCCGATAGCATCCCGACAGCCGCTAATGCCGCCGACCCCATTCCTAAAAATCCACGCCTCGAAAAGGTATCGTTGCTCGCATCGTCGCTCATAAGTTCTTCCTTCGAAATAGAAAACTTCCGATCTCAGTTTTCCATTTCCGCACAACGCTTCGGCAGCCGCCCAGCGGCGCGAATCGCTGTATGGTAACGTAACTGCCGATAACTTTCTACTGTCCGCAGGTTGGAAATCGTTTCCCGCCGCCGTGCTTTGCCAAGTCGCGCCTTGTTATACTCACTGCTCAATGCTGCGAGAAATTCTTGAGCAAGGACGAGGGTTGACGGACGCGGCGCTGGACCGGCTGATTCCGCTGGAGACCCAGTATCCGGAGTCCATTCACAAGGCCATGCGCCATAGCGTATTTGCCGGCGGCAAGCGCCTGCGGCCGGTACTGTGCATGGAGGCCGGGAAGATGGTCGCGGGATCGTTGCCCGGGAAAATCGAAGAACTGGGTGCGGCGCTGGAAATGCTGCACACCTACTCGCTGATTCATGACGATCTTCCGGCATTGGACAACGACGATCTGCGCCGCGGCCGTCCCACTTGCCACAAGGTGTTCGGGGAAGCGCTCGCGATTCTGGCGGGAGACGCGCTGCAGACGCAGGCCTACGAGGCTCTGGCGCGGCTGGAATGTCCGGCGGAGGCGCGGGTGCGGATTATCGAAGAGATCGCGCGGGGCACGGGCACGCTGGATGGCATGATTGGCGGACAGGTCGTGGATCTGGAGGCCGAGCATACGCAGCCCACAGCGGATATGCTTGAGTATATCCATCGCGCGAAGAGCGCCGCGCTGATCACGGCAAGCCTGGTGAGTGGAGGGCTTTATGCCGGAGCAAACAACCGCGCAGTGGCAAAGCTGCGGGCGTTTGGGCGGTCGATCGGGCTGGCGTTTCAGATTGTGGATGACGTGCTCGATGTGACCCAAACCTCCGAGCAGCTTGGCAAGACTGCGGGCAAAGATACCGCCTCGCAGAAAGCGACCTATCCGGCGCTGTTCGGGATTGAAGAGTCGGTGCGCCAGGCGGATTCGCTTGTGAACGCGGCTCTTTTGGAGTTGGAGAGCTTCGGCGAACGAGCGGAGACGCTGAAGGAGTTGGCGCGGTATCTGGTGGAGCGGAAGAAGTAGGAACGGAGTTCAGTTACGAAAAAGGCGATCTCAACGAACATATCCTCGACTCCTTTCGACATTCTGGCGATTGCGGCTCACCGCGACGATGTGGAGCAGACCTGCGGCGGCACGCTTGCTGAAGGCCGCGCAGCACGGGCAGCGGACGGGCATTCTCGATCTGACGCAAGGCGAAATGGGCACGCGCGGAACCGCGGAAGATCGCGCCCGTGAAGCGGCGGACGCGGCAAAGATTCTCGGTGTAGGCTGGCGGCGGGCGCTCGACATTCCCGATGGCCGGGTCCAAAACACGCTGGGAGAATCGGCTGAAAGTGGCGAGCGTGATCCGCGAGACTCGGCCCCGCGTGGTGATTCTGCCCTACTGGAAGGGACGGCATCCCGACCATTACACCGTGTCCGTTCTGGGATACGAAGCTTGCTTTCTGGCGGGGCTGGCGAAGCTAGCTCTCCGCTCTCAGCCGTCAGCGATCGGCCAAACCAATTCCGGCGCGGATAAAGGCGGCGCGCTTGCTCCGCATCGTCCGTTCAAAATTATCTACGCCACACTTTACTACGACGTGCGCCCGACTTTTGTGGTGGAAATCAGGGAGCAGTTCGAACAGAAGTTCGCTTCCATCATGGCCTACAAGTCGCAGTTCAGCGATCAGGAGGTGGGCAAGGACATCTTCCCTGCCCAAGGCGAGATTCGCGCGCGAGTGGAGGCAATGGCGCGCTATTACGGCATGCTGGGCGGAGTGACCTACGCCGAGCCGTTTCTGCAGAAGGAAGTTGGATTGGTCGAGGATTTGCTGGCGATTCCGGTAAAATCGATCTGAGCTTTCCCTTAGACGACCGGCCCGTACGATCTTCCTTACATCACTTTTTCAACGCGACCGCCAAGCCGTCGCGAATCGGAAGGATCGTAGTGAAGAAATCCGCGGAATGGTAAAGCAAGCGGTTGAACTCGAGGATGGCCTTGGTTCGCGGGTCCGTGGGATTGTTCTCCGCGACTTGTCCGCTCCACAAAACGTTGTCAGTGATGAATAGGCCGCCCTTGCGAAGACGCGGCGAAACTAGGCGCAGCACCCGCGGGTAGTCTTCTTTGTCGACATCGTTGAAAATGATGTCGTACTGCTGCTTCTGCTCGGACAAGACTTCGAGGGCGTCGCCGGTGCAGAGCGTGATGCGGTTGGAAACGCCAGCGCGATCGAAGTAGCGGCGAGCGCGTTCGGCGTTCTTGGGATCGCCGTCCGTATAGATGACCCGGCCTTTTTCGCCGACCGCTTGCGCCCACCAGATGGTCGAATATCCAATGGCTGAGCCCAACTCGAAGACGGTCTTGGCATTGATCATCAGGGCAAGTTGCTCAAGCACGCGCGCCACGGCAGGGCCGACGATGGGGACGTTGTGCGCGGAAGCGAAGTCCTCCATCTCCGCCAGCACTTCATCGCGCTTGGGAAGCATGGAGTATAGATAATCGTCGACCGGGCCGGCGGTCACGCCGTCATGGCGCCAGCGGGGTCTGTCTTGTTTTTTCAGCTTATTTTGGGCCACTTGTTTGCCTCGGGAATTCAGTTGGCGGTTATCCATTTCTGATCTTCACTTGCTGATGGTGACGCCGGGCTTCATGGTAACGATTTCGACGCCGGGCGCCAACTTCTCGAGGTCGGCGGGACTTCCTGTGAGCTCCGGGAACGTGCCGAAATGCATGGGAATGACTGTTTTCGGCTTAAGCAGGTTGCAGGCATAGGCGGCCTCGCGCGGCCCCATGGTGAAGTGGTCGCCGATGGGCAGCATGACGATTTCAGGCGCGTAAAGCTCGCGGATGATTGCCATGTCTCCGAAAACATTAGTGTCACCGGCGTGGTAGATTTTGACCCCGTTTTCAAATTCGATGCACATAGCCGCAAGCTTCGCCGCCGTAAATGAGCTGGTCGCCATCCTGGATGCCACAGGAATGATCGGCGTGCACCATGGTGACTTTGATATCGCCGAGCTTTTGCGTGCCGCCCTTGTTCATCATGGCGATTTCGTTGGGCGCCCTTTTTCTCCAGCCATCCACATAGCTCGGGGATTCCCACGACCTGGGGATTGTGCTGTTTGATGATCTCGACCGCATCTCCAATATGGTCGCCGTGACCGTGAGTGCACAGGAGCACATCGACGTTCTTTACTTTCTTCTCCGAGGCCGGGCACGCCGGGTTGTTCATGATCCAGGGATCGATCATGATGGTCCGGCCGCCAGGAGTAACGATGCGAAATGTCGCGTGGCCCAGCCAGGTAAGTTGAATGCCTTTGAGATTCATAAACAAAAAGCTCCGGCCGCCCTGCTCTTCGGTCGAGCAATCATTATGCAACCATCCGGTTACGCCACTGGTGGCATCTTCCGGTTCCATGTTTCGGCAGTGATATCCAGCCCAACATGGGCTGCGCGTTTAGTTTAATATGAAACGCCATGACCGGACTCCAGGTGTTGATTGCGCGGGAAGAGATCGCAAAACGAGTAGCTGAACTTGGCGCAGACATCACGCGCGACTTCCTGGGCCAGCCGGTGATCCTCGTCGGGGTATTGAAGGGCTCGGCGATTTTTCTGGCTGACCTGGCGCGAGAGATAAAGCTGGATGCAACGTTCGACTTCATCGGCGTCTCCAGTTACGGGAACCGTCCCAGCCCGACTCAGGAACTCAAAAGCGGATGGGACTCTACGGGCGAGGTGAAACTGACGAAGGACGTAGACCAGTCCATGAAGGATAAGAACGTAATTGTGGTGGAGGACATTCTGGACACGGGGTTGACGCTCACGGTCCTAAAGAAACTGCTCTTGGCGCATCAGCCCCGATCACTGAAGATCGCGGCTCTTCTCGACAAGCCCTCGCGGCGCAAGCTTCCTCTCCGAGGCGACTATGTTGGCTTCACCATCCCCGATGAGTTCGTCGTGGGCTACGGCCTCGACTATGCCGAACGCTACCGCAACCTAGCCGATGTCTGCATCGTGCCGCGGGACTGAAGTGCAGTCCCGAGTACCTAGCACCGAGTACCGAGCAACTGCACCTCTTACTTCATCCAGCCAACCTAGCCTGTTGTCCCCGGTTTTATTCTCGGTACTGGGTACTCGGGACTCAAAGCGCGGCTGCTATCATAGAAAAAAGCATGGGATCGGTTCTGAGCAAGCACGAAAAACATGTGCCGGTTGATCCGCTGTTGCTAGAGGTCGCCGATGTTATGGCGACGTCGCTCGACCTGGATACGACTCTGCGCCGGGTTGCGGAGGTGGTGCGTAAGGTCATCGACTATGAAATCTTCGCCATACTCCTTCTAAACGAGAAAACCCAGGAGCTGCGCTTTCGATTCCAGGTGGGATATCCGGCGGAGTTTGCCGAGCGCGCGCGGGTCAAGGTGGGCGTAGGAGTGACCGGACAGGCCGCCCAATTGCGGCAGACAATTCTGATCGATGATGTGACCCAGGATCCCCGCTACATCGCTGCTTTGCCCAACGTGCGCTCGGAATTGGCGGTGCCCCTCACCTACAAGAACCGGGTGATTGGAGTGATCGACCTGGAAGCGCGGGATGCAGGCTATTTCAACGAAGAGCACAGCCGCCTGTTGAGCCTGATCGCGTCGCGCATGGCGGCTGGCATCGAGAACGCGCAACTCTACACGCGCACCACCAAGCAGGCGCGAATTCTGCTGCTGCTGAACGAGATTGCGCGCGAGTTGACCTCAATCTTGAACCTGGACGAACTGTTGGGCCGGATCGCGGAGCTTCTGCGGAGGTTGATTGATTTTCAGATGTTCAGCATCCTGCTGCTGGACTCCTCCGGCGAGAAGCTGCAGCACCGTTTCTCATTGCGCTTCAACGAGAATGTTCACCTGAAGCAAGAGATTCCGCTCGGGCAAGGATTGGTTGGGTATGCGGCGGAAAACCAGCAGGCAGTGCTGGTGCCCGACGTGAGCAAAGACCCTCGCTACATCGAGGGCAACCCGGAAACACGATCGGAATTGGCCGTACCCCTGATCTACAAGAGACAAAGTAATTGGAGTTCTCGATCTGGAGCACACGCGCCGCGGCTTTTTTACCGACGACCATCGGCGCACCATGATGACGCTGGCCGCGCAGGTGGCGATTGCCATCGAAAACGCGCGCTTGTATGAGGAAATCGCGCGCCAGGAACGCCGACTGGAGCGGGATTTGGCGCTGGCCCGGGAATTACAAATGCGGCTGCTTCCCCAGACGCTGCCCAAGCCGGCACATCTGGAGCTAGCCGCGAAGTTTGTTCCGGCACGAGCTATCGGCGGAGATCTTTACGACTTCATTCCCTACTCCCTTTCGCGGTTGGGAATTGTGATTGGGGACGTCAGCGGGAAGGGAGCGCCGGCCGCCATCTATGCCGCGCTGGTAAGCGGAATCCTGCGCTCGCACGCGCCCATTGAACCGGGCCCCGCCGAGATGCTCTCAGCGGTGAATTTGTCCCTGGCGGAGCGGCCGATTGAAGCACAATTCGTATCGCTGATTTACGCGGTCTGGGATGATGCGCATCGCATCCTTCTGGTGGCCAATTCGGGCTTGCCGCGGCCCGTTTACGTACACAATGGGAAGAATACTGTGATCGAGGCGACAGGTTTGCCGCTGGGTCTTTTCGACGAGGCGGATTACGATGAGTTCCGATTCAAGATGAAGCCCGGAGACATGTTTGTGTTCTTCAGTGACGGCATTCTGGACGCGCGCAACCGAAGCGGAGAACTGTTTGGCAGGGGACGGGTGGAGAAAATCATCGCGGAATGCGGGGGCACGTCGGCGGATTGCGTGGTCGACTCTCTGTTCAATGCTGCGGCTGAGCATTCGACCGGGGTTGAGACCTTTGACGATCAAACGGTAGTCGCGATCAAGGTCAAGGGCGTCGCCGGGCACAGCTCCTCCAAGCGAAAATGACGCGGCGTAGCGAAGTTGCGGGACCTCTGTTCGCGTCCGAGCGGCCGCCGGGCTTCGTTCTTCAGGAACGGCGGAAGGGGTTATTGCGCCGTGGGGCGGACTTAGTATTGCATTGCGACGATGTTCCGCTAACCAAACTGGCGGAGCGCTACGAAACGCCTCTCTACGTTTATTCGGCAACCACGATCCGCACGCGTTTGGCGGCTTTTGAGAAAGCGTTTCGCGATGTTCCCCACACTATCTGCTATTCCGTCAAAGCCAATTCCAATCTGAGTATTCTGCGCCTGCTGGCGCGGCAGGGATGCGGCTTTGACGTAGTTTCTGGCGGAGAACTGGAGCGGGTGCTGGCCGCCGACCGGCGCGCCGCCCGCAAGATCGTGTTCTCAGGCGTGGGAAAATCTCGTGACGAGATCACGGCGGCGTTGAAAGCCGGGATTCTGCTCTTCAATGTGGAAAGCGAATCGGAACTGTGGGCTCTGGCCGAGTGCGCCGCGCGATTGCGCAAGGTTGCGCGCGTGGCTCTACGCGTAAATCCAGACGTGGCGGCCGATACTCATCCTTACATCTCCACGGGTTTGCATAAACACAAGTTCGGAGTACCCATCGGCCGCGCGCGCTCTCTCTACGCCCAGGCCTCCGGAGTACGGTATCTGAAAGTTGCGGGAGTGAGCGTTCATATCGGTTCACAGATCACTGATGTCGCGCCTTTCGCGGAAGCAGTGGCCCGAGTGGCCGACTTTGTTCGTGAGTTGCGCGCCGATGGGCACAAGCTGGATTACGTCGATACCGGAGGTGGGCTAGGGATTGCCTATCAAGAACCGGGATTGCAGTTGGCCGAGTATGTGACGAGTTTCGCGCGCGCAGTGACCAATCCGCTGCGCGGGCTGAATGTGCATTTGCTGCTCGAACCAGGCCGCGCGATTGTGGGGCCGGCCGGGGTGTTGGTCACTTCTGTTGTTTACAGAAAAGAAAACGATGGCAAGCGTTTTCTCGTGGTGGATGCAGCCATGAATGATCTGATCCGACCTGCGCTCTATGACGCCTACCACGAAATCGTTCCCGTGGTTCAATCCAAAGACTTGGCAGCCAAGAGAGAATCTGTCGATGTGGTGGGCCCGGTTTGCGAGTCCGGCGACTTCTTTGCGCACGATCGAGAGCTGCCCCGAGTCGAAGAGGGCGACTTACTTGCGATTCTTGATGCCGGGGCTTACGGGATGGTGTTGGCTTCGAACTACAACACGCGTCCGCGCGCGGCCGAGGTGCTGGTGAGTGGGAAGTCAGTCAAGGTCATCCGGCGTCGCGAGAAAGTACGGGAACTGTATTCTGCGGAGTTGTAGCCGGAGCGGCTATTCCGCGTAGGGTTACTTATCCTTCTCCCCCTTCAGCTCGCTCCCCACTTCAGCTTGGTGCGGAGGACGTGGAAGAAATCAGTATCGGTGCGGAACAGGCTGACTTCGTGTTCGGAGCGGCGGCATCGGACCCGGTCTCCATCCTTCAGATCGAGTCCAGGCTGGCCGTCCAGGCTGAGATACGCCACTTCCTCGTCGCTCCGCAGTCGCAGTTCAACCACCGCCGAATCGGGCACAACCAGCGGGCGGTGCGTGAGCGAGTGCGGCGCCACTGGAGTAATCACAAAAGCATTGACCGCGGGCATGAGCACGGGACCGCCCGCGGAGAGAGAGTAAGCTGTCGAACCCGTGGGTGTGGCCACGATCATTCCGTCAGCACGGTAGCTGGAGACGAAGGCTTTGTCGACAAAGAGGTCGTAGTTGTTGAGGCGAGCCAGCGCAGTCTTGTTGACCACCACGTCGTTGAAAGCGTTGTAACTTCCCAGTATCTCTTCGCCGCGCAGCAAGTCACACCGCATGAGAGAACGTTGTTCCAGGGCGGCGCGCCCCTGCGCGATCTGATCGAGCATGGGGAACAGCGAGGCGAGCGGAACGTCGGTGAGGAAGCCGAGCGAACCCAGGTTCACCCCGAGCAGTGGAGCATCGGTTGCAGCCGTATCTCGGACCGCCGAGAGTAGCGTCCCATCGCCGCCCAACACTACAACGAGGTCCAAAGGCCGCGAGGACATTTGGGAGCGCGGCACCTCCTCGTGGCCATTGGAATACTTGGCGGTCTCCGGATCGACGATAACCTGGTAACCGTGCGCTTGGAGCCATGCCAGCAGTTCTGGAAAGATGCGCGCAACTTCCGGCCGCGCCGGACGCGAAACGATTGCCGCGACTTTCGATCGAGAAGCTGAGGACGAGCTTGGCATGTTGGACGAGTGAAAGACAGATTGTACCGAATTCGGAGGGAAACTTTAGCCCGCAGGCCCTTCCACTCGCTCAGGGCAGGCTCCGGAACACAGGAGGTTAGAAGAGTCCTCGAAGGAGGAATTCGCGGTTCCCTTCCGCGCCGAGAATCGGCGATTCGAGTACCTCGGTGCTCGAGCAAGCCAAGTCCAGCAAAGCCCTTTTCACTTTTTCTACCGCCGCCAACTGAGCGGCCTCGTCGCGCACGATTCCTCCCTTACCAACGAATTCCCTTCCCGCCTCGAATTGTGGTTTAACCAGGACGATCACCGACCGGCCACGGCGCTCTTCGAGGGCCTGCGGGAAGGCTGCGTTTACTGCCGGGGGGAGCACCAAGGTTGCAGAAATGAATGCCACGTCGATCACGATGAGGTCTACCGTTTCAGCGATGACCTCGTGCGTCAGGTACCGGGCGTTTGTATTTTCCAGGAGTCGAACCCGGGGATCCTGGCGGAGTTTGAAATCCATTTGTCCGTAACCGGTATCTATCGCGATCACGCGGACGGCACCCCGCTGCAGCAAGCAATCGGTGAATCCACCGGTGGAAGCGCCGACATCGAGACAGACCTTACCCTCGATATCAATGCGCCAGTGCTCGAGGGCGCGCTCCAGTTTGAGTCCGCCGCGGCTTACATACTTCAACTCTTCGCCGAGCAGGCGGATCACGGCGTCCTCCTCAACTTGTGCCCCAGCTTTCTCGAACTTCTGATCGTTGACCAACACTTTGCCCGCGAGAATGAGAGCCTGGGCGCGTTCGCGCGAGCCGGCCAGTCCACGATCCACCAGAAGTTTGTCGAGTCTGCGTTTCACGGTGGGCTGGAAGTTGGACACCGTGAATGGCGCGGGGTGCTCGCCGAAGGTTGCAGCACGAAAGTGCCAGCCCTCGCTCCGGTGCAAAGTGCTGAACCATCTCTCGCTGAATCACTTACAAAGATACCTTCGTGCTTTTCCACAGAATTTTCCACGATTGTGTTGAAAACTTCTTCGGCTTCGCCTTCGCGCAAGCAGAAAAGCCGCCCGCAGGGGCGGCTCTCCGGCGATTCTTCCGGCGCAGTTAGCCGGCCACTTCTTCCAGCAACTTCTGGTCAATGTCGAAGTTGGAGTGCACGTTCTGCACATCATCCTGGTCTTCGAGCGCCTCCATCAGGCGGATCATGGTGTTGGCCGCTTGACCTTCCAGCTTGATGTAGTTCTGAGGAATCATGGCAACGCTCGACGACGCCGGCTCGATTCCAGCTTTCTTCACGGCTTCGAGCACGGTTTCGAAAGCGGAGGGCTCCGTGAGTATCTCCCAGTTCTCCCCATCATCGTTCAGATCTTCGCCGCCGGCTTCGAGAACGATGTTCATCAGGTCGTCCTCTT
This sequence comes from uncultured Acidobacteriaceae bacterium, assembly GCA_963714225.1. GTDB lineage: Bacteria > Acidobacteriota > Terriglobia > Terriglobales > Acidobacteriaceae > Sulfotelmatobacter. The sequence continues at coordinate 32,590 of CAVQNY010000007.1, forward strand.
TGGCGGCACTCTTCGGAATGACAATGTCGCCCTTCTTGTGGAACATCCAGGAGACGGCGCCAGCTTCCGCCATATTGCCGCCGTTCTTGCCAAAGACGTGGCGGATTTCGCTGACCGTACGGTTGCGGTTGTCAGTATTGATATCGAGCAGAATCGCCACGCCACCTGGGCCGTAGCCCTCGAGTGAAAACTCCTCGTAGGTTGCCCCGGGCAATTCACCCGTGCCACGCTGAATGGCCCGCTTGATGTTATCGGCAGGCATGTTCTCGGCCTTGGCGGCGACGATAGCGCCGCGTAAGCGCGGGTTGGAATCAGGGTCGCCGCCGCCGTTCTTCGCGGCAATGCTGATTTCTTTGATGAGACGAGTAAATATCTTGCCGCGCTTGGCGTCCAGCGCGCCCTTCTTGTGCTTGATTGTGGCCCATTTTGAATGGCCGGACATGGCTAGACCTCTATTCGATATCTTCGTTTGATCGCGGGATTCGCCCGTAGAAAGATCACAGACTGCCTCGAGAGTATGCAGGCGAAAATGGATTATAGCACGATACGATTCGCCGGTCGCAGCATAACTCCGCAAAACAATACCGCAAAACAACCGGCCCGAACGGACCGGAACAACCTTGCTCGATCGGGCAGGCGCCGTGGCCTTATTAGGTTGACTGCGATGGACAGGCACCCCTACCATGCCAACGGGGCGTTCTCGCCATGACCGGCCAAGTCATAGGTCACTACCGTATCCTCGAGAAAATCGGCTCTGGCGCCATGGGCGAGGTTTTCCGCGCCCGCGATGAAAGGCTGGGGCGCGATGTAGCTCTGAAGCTGATCCGGCCGGCTTCGAGCGCCAACCCCGATCATCTCCGCCGGTTCGAACTGGAAGCCCGCGCCGCGGCGGCGCTGAATCATCCCAACATAGTCGCCATTTATGACGTTGGCTTCGATGAGGGGTCTCCCTACATCGTTTGTGAATTGTTGCAGGGCAAAACCATGCGCAAAAGGCTGGCGGAAGGAGCCTTGCCCGTGCCCCTGGCCATCGACTACGCGCTGCACATCGTGCAGGGCCTGATCGCAGCGCACGATCACCGCATCGTTCATCGTGACCTGAAGCCGGAGAACCTATTTGTGACCAGCGATGGCCGGGTCAAGATTCTCGACTTCGGAGTCGCAAAACTGCAATCTAGGCCGGAAGAATCCGGACGCTCCGTGGAAGAGATGACCACGGTAACCAAAAGCGGCGTTGTCATCGGTACCGTCGCCTACATGTCGCCCGAGCAACTGCGGGGCAAGGCAGTCGACCACCGCAGCGACATCTTCAGCGTGGGCGCGATTCTTTACGAAATGTTGACCGGGCGGCGAGCCTTTCGCGGCGAGACCGAGGTAGACACAATCACCGCGGTGCTCCGGGAGAATCCTCCCGCAATCAATCTGGAGCAGGCTAGCGTCCCGACATCGTTTCAGCAAATCGTGCGCCATAGTCTGGAGAAGGAGCCGGAGAATCGCTTTCAATCAGCACGCGATCTGGGGTTTGCGCTGGACACTCTGGCCAACGCTTCTGGCGCAATCCGGCTCAGGGCTCGCCGGCCGCAGCTGAGGATCGTCCCATGGGCGCTGGCCGGAGTGCTTCTGGCTGCGACGCTGCTGCTCCTGGCGAAGCAGTGGCAACAGAAAACTCTCTCTCCGTCTTACCAGCGTCTGACCTTTGAAGAGGGCACGGTATACTCGGCGCGCTTTACGCCCGACTTTCGGGCGATTGTCTACGGTGCGTCCTGGAACGGCAAGCCGCTGCAGCTTTTCTCAACCGTGGGGGATTCGTTCTTCGCTCAGCCCCTCAACCTCCGGGACGCAAGCCTGCTGGCGATCTCTCGTACCGGCGAACTCGCGGTGGCACTCCACGCCGCTCACCGGGCACATATGGAACCGGAAGGAGGCATGCTTGCCCGCACACCTCTTGCCGGAGGTTCTCCACGAGAGCTCCTCGAAGACGTTTCGTGGGCAGACTGGGATGCACAGGGTGAACTGTCCGTAGTCCACCGTGCCCAGGGCCGTGACCGAATTGAGTATCCGATTGGGCGCGCTTTATACCAAAGCAAGGGCTGGATCAGCCACCTTCGTTTTTCTCCTCAAGGCGACAAGATCGCCTTTATGGACCATCCTGTACTGTGGGATGACCGCGGGTCCGTTTGCTACCTAGATCTCAGCGGCCATCTGAGCGTGCTTTCGCCCGAGTGGGAATCGGAGGACGGCTTGGCCTGGAGCCCCGATGGGAATGAAGTCTGGTTTACTGCAGTCGAAAAGGGCTATAACCGCGACCTGCGCGCGGTCAATATGTCCGCCCGGATTCGGAAGATCCTGGACCTGCCTGCAGGCATGACCTTAGAGGATGTGGCGCCGGATGGCCGAGTCCTGGTGAGCCTTGATGCCGAACGTGTTGCCATGGCCACGACCGCTCGGGACGGCAAAACCCTGGATCTTTCCTGGCACGATTGGGACGTTGCCAAAGACATTTCGCGCGATGGGCAGTCGGTCCTGTTCGAGGATTCCAGTGAAGCCGCGGGGTCCCGCTATTCAGTTGCCATTCGCAAAATCGACGGTACACCGCCGGTGAAACTGGGCGAAGGAAGCGCCGGTAAACTTTCCCCGGACGGCAAATGGGCCATTTCCATTCTCAAGGGCAGCCCAGGGAAGGTGACGCTTGTTCCCCTCGGCGCCGGTCAACCTCGCTCGGTTGCCATAGCCGGACTCGAGCAGATTGACAACGGCGTTGCTCATTTCCTGGAAGACGGGAAACGCATCACCCTCAACGCCAAGGAACCCGGCCACGGGGTGCGCACGTATCTGGTGGATTTAGAGGGCGGTAAGCCAACACCGATCACCCCGGAAGGGGTTACCGGTGGGTTGATTTCACCTGACGGCCAATACATTCTTCGAGTCGACGACGCCGCTGGAGTCGCCGTCTATCCTGCCGCTGGGGGGGCGCCCCATCCCATCCCCCATCTCGAACGGGGTTTTATTCCGGTCCGGTGGTCAGAAGACATCTCTTCAGTTTATGGGTATCTTCCCGACCAGATCCCGACGAAGGTGTACCAGGTCAACTTGGTTTCTGGCGAGAAGACTCTCGTCCAGGAATTGCAGCCCGGGACAACTGCAGGTGTAGTTTTCATAGCTCCAGTGGTTGTAACCTACGATGCCTCGCGCTTCGCCTACAGCTACTACCAAGTCTTCTCCGTGCTTTATTTGATTTCGGGACTGCGCTAACCCAGCCAGCGTGCCGAGCCGCCTGCCTACTCCAATGAACCAGAGAAGTTCGCCGGCACGTAATGAAAAAAAATGGACGTCGACGTATGCCCCTCGGCCAGGACTTGGCGGTAATGAGGCATCTTCGTTCCCCGGTAGACCAAGCCGTCGCCCAGCGCCTGATAAACCTTGACCGTGCCTTCCAGAGTATCCAGGCGTATTGGCCACGACGTTGCCAGATCCGGCTCGGGAGAAAAATCCAGACATAAGGTAACGCTGAACTCGCACTGCGGCCGGTCGGTGTGCTTCTTCAGTTCGGCGCCGCTCAAGTAGGATCCCAGATAAACATAAGACGGCTTGATCGCTTCTCCCACGATAGCGCTGACGGCGGTCGCAATCTGGTGGTGGAAGAAGCGGGCGACACTCTCATTGTGGGCTACGTATCGCCGCGAACTTTGCTCGTCGCCGAGTCGAATGGCGCCCCGCCGGATGGCATGCCGGTAGTAGCGGCGTAAAGCCGCAAGATGGAAAGGGTGAATCAAGTGGCCGAGAGGCACATATCCGTTTTCTCGAAAGTAATGGGCGCCTTTCTTGACGATTTCAGCCCACTCCGCGAGACGGCGCTCGGCCTGCTTCTCCGCAGTCAGAATGCCAGCGCCTGCCAACAAAAAGCGCACGTCTGCCGGAATGGAGGCGGGTACGGGTTCCCCAGCACGAAGCCGCGAAACCGCCGTTTCCAGCCGGGGACCCAGCCAATACGGATGCAGAGAACTGGTGGCTGGGTTGCGCACCCAGGCCACCGCTCCCTGCAAGTTGAAATTCTTTAGCAAATGCCGATGCGGTTCCAGTTCTGCCGGTATCCGCCCGGGGGGCAGTACCGAACATTGCGGATTGAAGAACAACGGCCGGGGAGCGAGGTTCTGCCACCAGCATTGTGACTGGAGCTGGCGCTGCGGAATCAAGTGCAACGGCAACTCGTCGAGCAGGCAGTGGAATTGGCCCGGGGGCAGCGTCGCGGTGTGGGTTTGCCGCGACCCTACCCCCATCCGGCTTCGAATCCATTCAAGCCATGCCGTGTCTTTTAGTTGTGTAGCCATCCGTTTAGGGTGAAGCGGCTGTCAGCAAAAGCTCGTGACGGGCACTCCACTGGGGTAATCTCGTGCAACTGCGAGCACGGGAAAAACACGATTTGGTTCTGCTGCGGCACGATCGTCTGATAACTGCCCGTACTGACATGCCGCTCGCTCCCGCGCGAATCGTGCAGGTGCAACTCCCCGCCTTCGAACTGGCGCGGCTCGCGATGGAAGAAGTAAACGAACGTAAGGCGGCGAGACGCGATCGTTTCCTGCGAGTCATCGCAGTGCGCGCCGAAAAAGTCGCCGTCATTGCTCGCCGTGATCTGAGCCTCCACGTCCGTGACCGGAAACTCTTCGATCCCGATCTGATCCAACACCTTGGGCAGCACGCACCGGATTCGCTCCCAGATGACTTGCTCATGCTTTCCCAAATCCATAAGGACCCGCGAACGACGATGGTCGTAATCGATCACTCCTGGATCGCCGCTGGGCGAGACTACCGCGCTGCTCCGGAACTCTGCCTCGTGCTCGAGCGCGTAGTTAACCAGTTCGTCGAGCTCTTGTGGCGCCAGGAACTCGTCCAGGACCACGCATTGTGCCCCTACCATCGGAGGCGCGTCTAAGACCCCCACGCCGCTGCCCGAGTCAAGGTGGCTTAGTTGCGCCCCTTGCTGCAAGGGTACGCTTAATGGTCGGAGACCGTGCCGAAAGCCCAGCCCCTGCGATCCTTGCGGAGGCTGCGGTGGGGGCGGTAAATCCTTGTCCGGTGGACGCCGCACGCCCGGCCCGGGTGCTTGCGGGGGCTGCGGTCCAGGCGGGTGCGAGGCAAGACCGAACTCAACCATGGTGGCAGGCATGGTCTCTTCTGTCCCGGCAGGGATTCCCGAGCTAGCCCGGATCTGCTCTACAATGCTGCCACCTAACAACCCAAAAGCGCGTTGCGCTATCGTTTCACCCACCGAGCGAGCTATGGCTGCGTTTACAGCGGCTTGAGATTCTGGACTGCTGCTGGAACTTGCCTTGGAGTTTTGCAGGAGACTCACCAGCAACTCCCGCTCTCGCGGGCTGAGAATTCGTTCATCCTGCATTAACGTTTCAGAAAAAGCATCGAGAAGCTGCTTCGCCGTCATTGGACACACTCCTCCCTCTATTTGCCTGGACGTTTAAGTTCCAGTGGGGCGAAGGGAGGAAGCAGCTTTCGCCGAGACAGTACCACCAAGCCGCCAGATTATCAAACAAATTTTCTATTGGCGTGGAATGGGAAGCATCGCACTCAGAGGATGACCTTACGGGCCGGCCATGGCGCCCACCATGGAGTAGAAAACCTTCATCCCGTCGGTGCTGCCAAGTGCGGGTTCGGAAGACCGTTCAGGATGAGGCATCATGCCGACGATGTTGCCGCCCGCGCTGCAGATGCCGGCGATATTGTCCAGAGAACCGTTAGGATTGGCGGACGGCGAAATCTCACCAGCCGGTGTTGAATAGCGAAATACTACACGGTTGTTGCGGTGCAACTGATGCAAGGTCGCCTGGTCGCAGAAGTAGTTCCCCTCCATGTGGCCGATCGGGATGGTCAATACTTCCCCATGGGAACAGGCGTTGGTAAAAGGAGTGGCCGCATTTTCAACCCTCACCTGCACCGGCTTGCAGACGTACTTCAACCCGGTGTTGCGCATGAGAGCTCCCGGCAAAAGCCCGGACTCACACAGGATCTGAAAGCCGTTGCAGATTCCCAATACCAGACCGCCGCCATCGGCAAAGTGGCGCACCGACTCCATCACGGGAGAAAACTTCGCAATCGCGCCGGTGCGCAGGTAATCGCCAAAGGCAAACCCGCCTGGCACGATGATGGCATCGCAATTCTCCAGATCATGCGATTCATGCCAGAGAAAGGTCACTGGCTGCCTGGCGACCTGTTGAAGGGTCCAGTGGGCATCGTGATCGCAGTTAGAGCCGGGAAAGATGATGACTCCAAACTTCATTGCCTGTCCTTGGTGTGGGAGTTGAGGTCAGTTTAGCACGGGAGAGTTCGTTGGTTGACGATATGCAACTGGAGTGCCTGATACAAATGGCTTCTGCGGTTCACTCCCTCTTAGCGCGTCGCCGCATCCGGATTCGATGGAGGAGGAATCGGTCGCCGGACCTGCGTGCCCGCCTGGCGCGCTCCCGGCGGAAGTTGGCCGGCACCTTGATCGGGTTCGATCGTCGTCGCCTCGGGCGATGTTTGAGGCGGAACCCCCTTGGCCTTCACGATCGCCCAGTGCCACTCCTGGTCGGGAAAGAGCGCAAAATTCAAGGACGTGCGAAAGATCGCAGTCGTGGACGGGGCAGCCGATCCCTTCACTCGCAACAGGAGGGTGACGTCAGGCTGCTTCTGGAACGAACTTTGCACTTGCTGGGGGGCGCCGCCCGCGACCGCGGGAACAATGCGCGCCTGGCCAAAGTAAGCAGCCGCTCCTCCGGGCTCAGGCTGTTTCACGATGGTCAGTCCGATGACCACTTCGCGCAGTTCCCACGAGGTTCCGTTATGCATCGAAACCTGCAGTGAATCTCCGTCGATTGTTGCCGGTCCATCCAGCTTGGCCATTTCGCTGCGCGGCAACTCATCCAGCATCAACGGATCGGAGAGCAGCGAACTGGCCTTGGCGCTAAAGGAAAGGCTGCAGGTGACATCGGGCGAGGAGACGTGAAAGCTCCGGCTTGAGGGATCGAGCGAGAATACCGGCGATGAACCGGCCGCGCGCTGGCTTTCGGCGTCGTCCACTACTTTCGATAAATTGTCGTTATCAATGACCGTCCCGGAAGAAGCGGTTTTCTTCCGCAGACTGCGCGCCACGTCCCCCAGAGGGGTGTCGCCGGTATCCTGTGCGATAACGCACAGGGGCAGGACGAGCAGGAGCATTCCTGTAACCAGCAGGGCCAACATCAGCCGGTTTGGTGTAAGTCTTCGCACAAGGAACTCAGAGAGTTGCGAACCGTTCTGCCCGCAAAGCAAACCTGGCGCGGGGATGGCATCGCGACCGCGAGATCATGATGAAGCAAACATGATTAATGAAACATGATTACTTCATCACGGTTCACTAAGCATGGTTGATTACCCGGACCCGCAGCGATCCTACCAAGATTGTAGTGAGAGCCAGCGGCGAAGCGCAGGTTACCCTGGCAAACTTTAGTCCTGGAACTTCCGAGCGGAAGGAAAGAATTGGGCGCGCGCGGACGAAATGGAGGCGCAACGGGGCGCGCGCCCAAACCCTAGCTTTCTAGAGAAGACCCGAAGACCGTAAACGCGAAACCGGATCAGCTACTGGCTGCCGCCGGAATACCCAGCGGGCCACCGCAAAGCCCAACGCTGCATAACACAGATGCATCAACCTCATAGCTACCCCCAACCCTCCGAATCGGCCATTCACCTCAGGGGAGGATCAGCATCACTATGGGCAAAATAGCAGTGGAATCCGGGCTCGGCAAGGCCTAACAGTGCCATTTCGGTGGCACGAAAGTAACATGGCATAGCCCGCCCGCGTGGCACAAGAGCTAACGGAATGTGTAACTCTTCCGTGAGAATGTTTGTCACCGAGCATCTTCGTCGGTGTCAGTGGGCATCCGTCGTTTCAAGTTCTCCCGTTTGACCTGCGGGCGGAACCACCACCGTGGAAAGATTGCTTTCGGAGGTCAGCTTCCGGAAGGCCGCCAGATCATGGCGCTGCAAATCCTCCCAGCGGCTGAGCAAGTCGCCGCTTTCCCGCTTCAGCTTCTCGAACTGAAGTTGCTCCGCCTCGGTTGGAGCCGAGTCAGCACTGGCAACGTCCATCGCAAGGAAGGCCAGCTTGGCGTCAATCTGCGGCGGGTAGGCCAGCGAGTCTTCGTTCGCGCTGATGGTCAGGTTGACCAGTTGATCGCGCATCCCGAGCAGTTTTTTCTCGAGATCGTCGGCCGAAGACGCGATTGGTTTCGTGCTGGCGTTCTCCGGCAGGCGCCGTTTGAGGCCGGCGACCTGCGAGCGCACGTCCTGAATCTGGTTGACTGCGTCGTAAACCAGGTTCAGTTCCTCATGAATCTGCATTAGCATGTTGAACTGCTGCGCCAGATCTGCCGGGCTGACGTTCGCCCGGGGATCCAATTTCACCTCCAGCGGCGCAACCTGGCTCTCGCCGCCCACCGTCAGCCGGACCTGATATTGGCCTGGCGCAGCCACCGGTCCGCGCGCCCCGCTGCCGTATTCCCAAAGGTAGTAACCGGGAACGCGATGCGCTTCTTCATAGCGCAAATCCCACACGAAGCGATTTAAGCCAGCCTCCGGCTTGATCTCTTTTTCCGGCTTCTTGTCGTCAGGATCGAGGGGCTCGTCGAGCCGCTTGGTTTCGGCACTCGAATACTTGCGGATCAGCTTTCCGGAGGCATCCAGGATTTCCAGCTTCGTTTCTGTCCCCGCTTTCGGCGCATCCTTCAGGTAAAAATAAATCACCGCGCCCGCGGGCGGATTCTGTCCCGTCTGCTTTGACGGATGGGAATCCTCCCCGCTTTGACCAGCCTGAATGCGGTACGCCGGCCCCGGGGTGTAAAGATGAACATCCTTCTTCGCCACGTCGTCACTGAACTGCCGCAGCGGACTGACGTCATCCAGGATCCAGAACGCCCGCCCGTGAGTGGCGACCACGAGATCGTTGTCCTTGACCACGAGGTCGTGCAACGGGGCGGTCGGCAGATTCAGTTTGAGCGACCGCCAATCCGCGCCATCGTTGAACGAAACGTAGACGCCGTTCTCGGTTCCCGCATAGAGCAATCCGCGCTTCTTCGGGTCTTCGCGGACGGCACGTACGAAACTGCCATCGGGAATCCCGTTGGTTAGTTTCGTCCAGGTCTGGCCGTAGTCGCTGGTTTTGTAGATGTAGGGGCGAAGATCGTCGTTCTGATGGCGGTCCACCGCAACGTAGGCCGTGCCTGCATCGTGCGGCGAAGCCTCTATCTGGCTGACGCGGCTCCATTCCGGCAGATCCTTGGGCGTAACATTGGTCCAGTTCTTTCCGTCGTCGCGGGTAATTTGGATCAGACCGTCGTCGGTACCCACCCACAGCAAACCTTTGGTGATCGGCGACTCGGCCAGCGCGAAGATGGTGTCGTAGTACTCGGTGCCGGAGTCGTCCAGGGTAATGTCGCCGCCAGAAGGCTGCTGCTTGCTCTTGTCGTTGCGCGTGAGGTCGGGACTAATCGCCTGCCAATGCACGCCGCCGTCCGTAGTCTTGAATAGACGCTCGCCTGCGTGATACAGCGTGTTGGGATCGTGTGGGGAAATCAGCACCGGCGCGGTCCATTGGAAGCGATGCTCCATGTTGGCAGCCCCGCGACCATCGGAAATGTCAGGCTGCTCGGTGATGGATTTCACTTGCCCAATGCGCTTGTCGAAACGCGTGATGTTTCCCTGGTAGTCGGCAGCATAAACAATATTCGGGTCGGGCGGATAAGGCGCGATGTAGCCCGCTTCGCCTCCACCCACGTCATACCAGTCGGAGCGATCGATGGCGCCGGCGTCGCTGCGGCTGGCGATGGCCACCGTGCCACTGTCCTGCTGCGAGCCGTAAACGCGGTAGGGCGTAGCGGTGTCGGTGATCACGTGGTAGAACTGCGCCGTGGGTTGATTGTCTTCGCGCGTCCAGTTCTTGCCCCCATCCAAGGTCACCGTAACCCCGCCATCGTTGGCTGCGATCATCCGGCGCGTGTCTTTGGGATCGATCCAGAGCCCGTGGTTGTCGCCGTGCGGAACTTTCATCTTGTTGAATAGGTGACCTCCATCCGTGGATTTGAAGGTTTCCACATCCATGATGTAGACGACGTTTTCGTCTTTTGGGTCGGCGAAGATGTGCATGTAATACCAGGGCCGCTGCCATAGGCTATGACTGGGATTGACGAAGTCCCAGGTCTCGCCGCCATCTTCGGAACGATACAGGCCGCCCTCGGGATTATGCGCCTCAATGAGGGCAAAAACCCGATCAGAGTTGGCGGCAACGGCGATGCCGATGCGTCCATAGGGGCCTTTGGGCAGACCATGCTCTTCCAATCGCTTCCAGGTCGTGCCCCCGTCGTTCGAGCGGTAAAGTCCGCTTCCCGGACCGCCGTCGGCGAGACTCCACGAGGTGCGCCTCGCCTGCCAGAGCGCGGCAAACAAAATGTTGGGATTGCGGGGATCGAAGGCCACGTCGATGCCTCCACTGTTCTCATCTTTATAGAGAACTTTCTCCCAGCTCTTGCCGCCATCGATCGTGCGGAAAATGCCGCGTTCGGTGTTGGGTCCATAGGGATGGCCGAGCGCAGCTACGAAAACGATGTCGGGATTCTTGGGATTGATGATGACTTTACCGATGGCGCGACTGTCGCGCAGGCCAATGTTTTTCCAGGTCTTGCCCGCATCGCGAGATTTGTAGACTCCATCGCCTTGAGAAATGTTGCCGCGTATGCAGGCTTCGCCCGTGCCCACGTAAATCGTATTGGGATCGGAATTGGCTACCGCCAGGCTGCCAATGGATCCGGTTCCCTCTTTATCGAAAACCGGCGACCAGGTCATTGCGCCGTCGGTGGACTTCCAGACCCCGCCGCCAGTCGCGCCGAAATAGTAGGTCGTGGGATCGCCTGGGATTCCGGCCGCGGTCAGCGAACGTCCGCCGCGGAAGGGACCGATCAGGCGATACTTCATTCCCTTGAACAGTTTGTCTTCCGGCTTGGCGGATTCGTTGTCGATCGTGGCCTGCTGGTCAGAGGGGGTCGCTGTTGACGACGCGGCCTGGGCAGGATTGGCGGCCTTCGATTGACGCTCAGGCTTGGTCTGGCCAAGAGCCGCGCTTTGCGCCCACAGCCCAAGTATGGCGAGAAACAGCGGCAGCCATAAACTCATCGGAGATTTGTTCCTACAAAACGTGTTTCGACCGGCCATGTTCGCGTGCCCCCAATGTAGAGAAGTGAAAGTAGAAAAGAAGTAGATGGTTATTATCTTATGCTGCAGCAGGCTAATGCAAAGCCAGAGGTCAGTGTCCAGTGCTCAGTGACCAGAAAAAAGGTTACTGACCACTGGACACTGACGCCTGGCCCTAAACATTCTTCACCAGCAGTCGACGAGCCGCCTGGAGTTCTTTGCGTTTCGCGGCGTCGACCTTCGGGTAGGACAAGTCAAGCTCTTCCAGTGTTTCGACAATGGCGGCCGAAACCGCGAGGTGCGTGAACCATTTGTTGTCCGCAGGAATAACGTACCAGGGAGCATGCTTCGTCGCTGTATTGCGAATCATATCCTCGTAGGCTTTCTGATAGTCGTCCCAATATTCGCGTTCGTGAATGTCCGCGGCGGAGAACTTCCAGTTTTTCTCCGGTTCTTCAAGACGCGCCAGAAAGCGCCGCTTCTGCTCCTTCTTCGAAAGCTGCAGAAAGAACTTGCGGATCACCGTGCCGTTGCGCGCCATGTGCCGCTCAAAGCTGCGAATATCTTCGAAGCGTTCTTCCCAGATGTTCTTCGTGACCAGGGAAGGCGGAAGCTTCTCGCCCTCGAGCACATTGGGATGCACGCGCACCACCAGCACCTCTTCATAATAAGAGCGATTGAAAATTCCGATGTGCCCGCGCTCGGGCAGACGCTGGGTGGTGCGCCACAAGAAATCATGTTGCAGTTCGGCCTCCGACGGCGTCTTGAACGAGTAGACCTGGCAGCCCTCGGGATTTACGCCAGACAGGACGTGCTTGATGGTGCCGTCCTTGCCGGCTGCGTCCGAGGCCTGAAAGATGAGCAGGAGGGCCCAAGAATCTTGGGCATAGAGTTTGGCCTGCAGCTCGGCCATGCGGGCAATGTCTTTCTGCAAGTGTTCCTGGGCCTGCTCGACTGACTGCAAGTGCCCGGTGTCGGCGGGATCGAAATCTTTCAACCGGAAATGCTTTCCGTCATCGATGCGGTAGGTTTTGGCTAGTTTGGCAGTTTTCATCGCGGGTCGATTGCAGGACCTCGTTCGTAAGTCTACCGCGTTCCGGGGAATTGGTCTCTTCGGCAGAGCCGATTTCACTCGCGCGCGCTCTTCCCAGTGCATGGATTAGTACGCTCGAAAAGAGCTTGACACCGCCGACACTGCAGAAGATGGCGATTATCTGACCAAGCGGAATCCATTTGATCGAGGAAGAGCAGGACCCTACTGGTTAAAGTCTATTTCGTTCCGAGCGAAGTACTAAGGCACCGAGAGAGCAACTTTCTGTCGTTCTGAATGGTTATAGTAAGAACATGGACAAACACCGGGACATAGAGTCCCTGTGCGCACATGCGGAATCTTCCGGCCTTACGCGTCGACAAGTCATGCAGGGTGGTGTCGCCCTTGTCGCTGCGTCGCTCTTGTCCCGATGTGGCTCTTCGAATCGCGCTGCCGCTCCGCAACCTGCGAATCCGCAGCCGGTGCCCGCCGGGCCCTTGACTCCGGTTTCCTTGACCGTCACCCCTACAGCTATTGGCTCCATTGGTCCCGCTTTTGCAGGGCTTTCCTACGAGAAGTCCGAACTCTACGGACCGCTTTTCACCGCCTCCAACAGCGACCTGATCGGCATGTTCATGCGCCTCGGTCCCGGCGTTCTGCGGGTGGGTGGGAACTCAGTGGACAGGAACGTCTGGACGCCGAACGGCCCCGGCCAGACCGTCGGCCAGATTGCACCCAGCGACGTCAACTCGCTTGCCGCCTTCGTGAAGGCCGCGGGCTGGCAGTGCCTCTACGGCGTGAATTTGGGCGGAGCCGCCACCGGAGCAACCACGCCCGCTCTGGCCGCGGCCGAGGTTGCTTACGCTGCCCAACAATTCGGTTCGTCGCTGCTCGGCATCGAGATCGGCAACGAGCCCGATCTCTACGGAGATCCAGGAAACTACTTCGCGGGTAACTGGTCGCTCACCCAGTTCCTTACCCTCTGGGGGCAGTTCCGCGCGGCCATCCTTGCCAGCACGCCCAGCGTGCCGATCACGGGCCCGGCTGACGCCAGCAACGAGTCGACATCGACCGTTCCATTCGGCGAGACCGTGACCAAGAGCGAGATTACGCTGCTCACTCAGCACTACTACCGTGCCAACGGGCAGCTGCCGACTTCCACCGCGGCCTATCTCATCACACCCGACCCGACGCTAATCGCAAACCTCGCCATCCTTGAGCCCGGCGCCCAGAGCATCGGCGTCCCTTACCGGATGTCCGAATGCAACTCCTTTTACAACGGCGGATCGAGCGGCGTCAGCGACTCTTACGCATCCTCGTTCTGGGTCATCGACTACCTCTTCAACTGCGTCCAAGGCGGTGCCGTTGGTGTCAACTTCCACGGTGGCGGTGACGGTCCGGGATACACGCCGATCGCCGACAGCAACGGCAGCGTGGTCGAAGCGCGTCCCGAGTTCTACGGCATTCTCCTCTTCACTCTCGCGGGCCAAGGCACCCTTTACACCACGCAGATCTCCGCCGGGTCGCTCAACGTCACTGCCTACGCGGTCAAGACACCTTCGAGCAGCCTCAACCTCATCGTCGTCAACAAGGATCTCACCCAGAATCTCCAACTCACCGCGCAACTTCCCCAGAGCGCGAGTTCCGCCACACTTCTCGCCATGACCCAACTCACGAGCGGAGCTACAGCGCCAGACCTCTCCGCAACCTCGGGTGTCACCATTCAGGATGCGAGCGTCAATCCGGACGGCACATTCGCTCCATCAGCCGCCTACACGCTCAACCCCAGCGGCTCCCAGCTCACATGTTACGTTCCGGCCCTGAGCGCGGTTCTGATTCGGGTTGCTTAAAGCCACGCCCGAGTAACGATAGATCCCTATCGCGACTGCCCCTTAATCCCTGCAAGAACTCTTCCTCGCTGTGGTACTCAGACCCACCAACCCTCGATTCCACGAGTCCCTTTTTCGATAGCCACAGGCCATTGCACTCAGAACCCGCGGTCGTGAGCGCGTAGCGACCGACTCAAGGCTCTACCGGCTTCTCCGTGTCAAAAGGCAGCTTCGCCTGCTGCCAGGCGTCGAAGCCTCCCACTACATTGACCACATTCTGAAAACCGGCTCGCTGCAGCAAGCTGCATGCAATCATGCTGCGATACCCGCCCTTGCAGTGAACGGCGATGGGAATGTTGCGATCGATTTCGGGCGGCGCGACTTTGAAGTTATCCAACGGCCACCAAGATGCGCCTGCGATGTGCCCCGCATCCCATTCCGGCTCGCGGCGCACGTCCAGCACCTGCAGGCCTTGGCCTTGCAACCGGCCGCTGAGAGCTTCAATACTGATCTGTGGAAGCGTGGCCAAGGGAAATCCCGCCTGTCTCCAAGCTTCGATGCCTCCATGAAGATATCCGCGGGCATCCTCGAGACCGACCCGCGCCAGTCTCATTCGCGCTTCCAACACTGCCTCCTGCGATTCTGCGATCAACACCGGACGGGCGGCCAAACCCAGAAGCGCTCCCGCCCACGAAGCAAACTGTCCCGACAAAGCAATGTTCACCGACCCCGGCACGTGCCCAGCCGCGAACTGCTCGCCCGCACGAACGTCCAGCGCGATTCCTCCTTCCGCCAGAAGAGTTTTCAGTTCGGCGGGTTCGACCGAAGACAAGGCAGGTAGATCGGACAGGGCCGGCGCTCCGGTGCGGTTGATCTCCGCGTCCTGCAAGAAATATGCCGGACGAGCCGGCAAGTTACTGGTCAACTGTTTGACGAACTCTTCCCTGGTCTCGATCTGCAACGCGTAATTCGTGAGCCGTTCTGTGCCGATGGTGGAAACGCGCTCGGCTCGCATGTTGCGCCCGCACAACGAACCGGCCCCATGCGCCGGATAAACCAGCACCTCATCGGCGAGCTTGAGTATTTTGTTGTGCAAGCTGTCATAAAGCATCGCCGCAAGTTGCGCCGGGCTATAACGCTTCGAAAGATCCGGACGGCCCACGTCTCCCAGGAACAGCGTGTCGCCGGTCAGAACGGCCCAGGGCGCCGGAGACTTCTCTTCGTCCGTGATCACCAGGCACATGCTCTCCGGGGTATGCCCCGGTGTTTCAAGAGTCGTGATGCGCACCTTTCCAACTTGCAACTGGAAACCGTCCTCGACGGCTACGTGAGGGAATGTTGCCTCGGCTTGCGCTCCAATGTAGATGCGCGCACCGGTTCTCGCCGCCAACTCTCTGTGCCCGGACACGAAGTCAGCATGCAGGTGAGTTTCGAAGATGTGGCGAATAGCAACCTGATTCGCGTCTGCCGCCTGGAGGTAAATCTCCACGTCACGCTGCGGATCGACCACAACGGCCTCGCCCTCAGACGTCAGCATGTAGGACGCATGCGCCAGACAGCCCAGATAAAACTGTTCGAAGTGCATCGTTCTCCCCGCTACAAATGCTAAACCAATTCTATCCCGCAAACTCGAATTCTGCTCAGCTTCGAACCTCCTGGCACGTTGGGAAAGGGCGTGGATTGTAGGTGGCATGGCGACTTTTGTGTAGGGACTGACGGGAAGAGAAAAGACAGGGTGCTGTGTTAGGGCACAAACAACGACTAAAACCATTTGGAGGGCCATTCTTCTTCTTCCTGCAAGCCATTGAGAAGAATGTCTTGGAGGACGGGACTCAAACCAGTGGCCTCTGCCGTGACAGCGAAGGACTAACCAGTATTTTCAACAACTTCGAGACCACGGCGATACTGTAGGTCATTGGAAGTGCTGTAGGCCGGCTATTGTGTACCACGATTGCGTCTCCACGCAAACCCCTACGGCGTCCCCTTTTACCAACGAGCAGATCAGGCTTCTTGGATAGTCAGTCCGGTGCGGGCGGCAATCAAGCGAGCGACCTTCTTGGGCCGGAAAAACGTATAGGACGAGAATCTAGCCACGCTTCCGTCCGTTCCCTGAACGAAGTACTGTTGAGCGTTGCCAACACGTTTGTGCTTGATCGCGGCTATTTGGTCCCAGGTTAGAAACAGATTTGAAGGCTTGTTCTTCGTGCCCAGATTAAAGTCCACGCCCCGGCTATCCAGCCGGACTTGGTAACCTGCCATGGCGCGGCCCAGGTTCCACAGCCAGGGGCACATATAACCCATAGCTAACGCGCTGATAGCCCACCTGAAGGCGCTCCACCCTCTGGCTGCGTTGAGGTCATTCAGCGGAAAGAGCAGCGAAAACACCATGAGCACCATGCAAACGGCGAAGATAGCGGCAAAGCAGCTCCCGGTCATGGTCAATCCAACCAGGAACTTGCTATTGCGCAAGACTACCGGCGTGGCGCGATTGATTTCGATCTGGGAATTGATGCCTGCGCCCGGCCCTGGAGCCGGAAACTCTGTCGAACTCATGACAACCTCCTCGTCGATTTTGATTTGATCGGGGAGAACCTGTTTCACGACTCCCGCCGCATTCTTAATTAATGGGCTGCCTGACAGCGGACCTCCATCAGGGAGTGAAGGTTCGCAAGGAGGATGTGTTCATCAACCTCGTTGAGGTGCCAAAAGAGAATTGGTCCTATGGAAATGGACTGGCCCAGTACGTTTCGCGCTGACCTATCCATTCAAACTTTAGCAGGACTTAGCGAATGTGTAGCCGTTTTCGTTGACTAGCGTGCCAAAACATCTTTCCTTTTCGCTCGATTCTTACATCAAAGGCATGGGAAAGTAGACGCTATGCAACAATTCGTATGATGCATATACATCATATGGTTAACACTCTTGGTGCCGAACCGGCGTTGAGCAAACTTCCAATCAAACGAAAAGAGATGGGAATAAAATGACTTGTCTGAATGATTTAGGCCGGAGCTTTCTGACAATTGCGGCGGCACTTGGCGGTGCTTCCACGCTGGGAGCTTTGCCCAACCTCGCTGGCGCTCAGGATACACCACAACAGACTGACACCCCAGCCATAACGCTTCAGGACGTACCGTTCAGTTCCGGAGCAAAGCTGACCATCGATCGCATCGGCATTTCCTACATATACATTGGCGCCTGGGCGAAATCGGGAAAAGGGGGCGAGGAGTTCCATGTTGGTCCGCAGCTGATGATCGTGAGTCCGCATCAGGGCGAGTTTAGGGGCTCAATCGCGATCCATCGAATGGAATGCCCTACGTCACACATCTGCCCCACCGCACCGAACTGTACCTGGTGATGCCGGTCCGCCAAGGGGACGAGCAGCACGTTCATGAATGAGCTCACCGTGCTGCAACAAGCCGGCTCCGGAGGCGTGTAAAGAAGGCAGCCTTGCGCTGTGGGTGGCGCGCCAAACCGTAAAAGGGAGATCCAAGAAATCTATTTTTCATGTACGAGAGAGCCGAAAAGACGGGGCCAGACTGGGGGCCTTTCTCATACAAGGATTTCCGCGTTGAAGTGAGTTAGGAATCTGAGAAGATGTTGCTGAAAGGATGGCGGTATGCGAATTCTAATCGTGGGCGCTGGAGCAGTTGGTGGCTATTTTGGAGCACGCCTCGCACAGGCAGGCCGTGACGTGACCTTTCTCGTTCGTCCAAAACGAGCCGAGCAAATCCAAGTCCAAGGATTAAGGATTCTCAGCCCAAAGTATGGCGATTTCACCGTTCGGCCCAGGACAATAACCGCGGCTCAGATTTTGTCCCCATACGACATTATCTTCTTGAGCGTAAAGAGCTACGATCTCGCCCCCGCGATAGATGATTTCGCACCCGCCGTCGGGCCACGGACGGTCATCATTCCAGTGCTAAACGGCATGCATCACATGGACGTGCTGACGGAGAGGTTCGGCGAAAATGCTGTCCTGGGTGGGGTTTGCTTCGTTGCCACTGAAATCGATTCACAAGGCCGGATCATCCAGCTTGCTGATTTTCAGAGTCTCACCTACGGCGAACTGGACGGCACGATGTCCTCTCGAATAGAAGCAGTGCATCAAGTTTTTAGCGGGGCTGGATTTGACACCGCCATTTCCGTAGACATTTTGCGCGACATGTGGCAGAAGTGGGTATTCCTGGCCAGCTTGGGAGCCATCACGTGTTTGCTTCGCGGAAATATCGGCGAAATCGTGGCGGTTCCCGGCGGCGCCGACTTATCTCTTTCGGCACTTCTTGAATGTGCTGCAATCGCGGGTGCTTGCGGCTATCCGCTTCCGGAGGCATTCCTCGCAGAAAAGAGCTCTCAACTCACTGCACCTGCTTCCTCGTTGACCTCGTCGATGTATCGTGACTTAGAAGAACAGGCACGCGTCGAAGTGGACAGTATCCTTGGTGATCTTATCGAACGCGGGCGGAAACACGGCGTCTCTGCGCCAATCGTCCAGGCGGCATTCGTTAGTCTAACCATGTATCAGCAAGGGCGCGCCCGCGCGAAGGCCGCTCGCGGTTGACACTGCAAGCAGTGCGTCTGCTCACTAAGCAGATGCTCTAGACCTTCGGCATAGCGCTTGGCTGTTGGTTTCGTTTGACCTTTACTCAGAAGTTACGCAGTACAAAACTCTGAATGCCGCTTCTGGTGTCGCTTCCCAGGGAAGCGCGTCATTTATCTCACCCTTGAACTGGACCGAAGTTGGACTGAAACTACTTCGGGTTGCACAAACATGTCGAGTTGACTGCCAGTGGCTGTCGGACTGTCGCCCGACAAATTGAAATCGTCCACCATGTGCATCGGATCGTGATATCCCAGAGGCATGGGCGATGTCGGTCCACCGCGTTTCGGGCGCTGCTGCGGTTGGGTTGCAAAGACAAGAGCGATGCAGGGAATGCAAAGCTAGCCTAGCCTTCGCCAACCATGGTCAGAGGAAATACAAATGTCCGAATCGCCTCAGCCAGTTGATGAGGTTGATCGATGGGCATCCGGTGCCCGCTATCGCGAATAACCTTGATGTTTGCTCCCGGAATCACGGGGAGCATCTAACGCCGGTGTTGCTCCAAAGGATCTTGCCTGTCCTGGTCATCCGCCAAGATCAACGTCGGCACGGCAATCCTTCCCACTACTCCTGGATATGGTAGTGCTTGTGGAAATGGAGACGAGTATGTTGATTCGTAAATAACATATGAATAGCTAAACCAGGGACAACGTTTCCAGTTTGTACTTCCAACGAAAAACCACGGGGGGCTCATTGACTTCCTTGAGGTAGAGTTCGATTCGTGCCTCCAGTTCGTCGGCGGAGGCGACTCGAACGCCGCGCAACAGGGTTTTCGCCATTTTCCCGAAGAACGATTCGATCAAATTAAGCCAGGACCCGTGTTTGGGAGTGAAGGTGAATTCAAACCGATTCGGCAGCATTGCCAGGAAGGCGCGCGTCTCTTTGGAAATGTGGGCGGAATGATGGTCGAGCACAATTCGGATCCGGGCGCCGGTCGGATAATGCGCGTCCGCCAAGCTCAGGAATTCGATGAACTCCGCGCTCCGATGCCGTTTGCGTACTAGGCCCAGGACCTCGCCCGACCGTAGGTCGATACCGGCCAATAGAGACAGAGTTCCGTGCCGGCTGTATTCATGGTCCCGCCCCACGGTCGTGTGCTTTCCTGGGACCGGCGGCAGATCCGGGGCCGTATTCTCGAGGGCTTGAAGGCCAGGCTTCTCGTCGTGGCAGAGCACCGCGACCAGACTGGGCGGCGGTGAACCCCGCTCGCGCCAGATCTCCACCTCCTTGTAAACATGCAACACCTGCACCACCTTGGCATCAAAGTCGGGATCGCGCCGCTCCAAGTAGTACTGCATCTTGTGGGGTCGCACCTGGTTGGCGCTGAGAATCTTGGAGACCGTTCCGCGCCCCAGCTTCCTGAGACTCGGGTGGCCGGCGGCCTTCGCATGCTTGCGGACGTGTTGCGCCAGCAATCGCGTCGTCCAGAGCTCTTGGGCATAGCCCAGATCCTTTGGTTTCTGGCAGGCCAGAGCCACCACCCAAGCGCGCGCTTCGGCCGATATCGCCGCACGGCGGCCACGGCCCGGCAAATCAGCCAAGGCTTGCGTCACTCCCAGATCCAGAGCCTTGCTGATGCACCGTTCGACTCGGGGCCGGTTCGTCGCCAGGCTCCGGGCGATTTCAGAAACCGTCTCTCCGCCTTGATAACGCAATAGAATCGAAGCCCATTGTACACGTCCTGCCGGCTCGCTTCTCGACAGCGAGAGCGCGGTGAGCATCTCCGTCTCCCTCGGGCTTAGCTGTAACCGTGCTCGGTGACTGACAAAGGGCAAGCGACCAACCTCCCCGTAATGGTATACAAGGAGCTTACCCACAACTAGTGGTATTGCAATGATATTATGGAATCGATCGACTAGTTTCCGAATGCGACTTCTTCGTCCAATTCTGGCGAACCCGCGAGGGAACGGATCAGTTTGCTGACGCTATGCGCGACGTCGAACGACTCCGCGACAGCGGACGTGTCGAGCAGTCCGAGTCCGCAGGTCGCTGTGATCATCGCGCGCTGGGCAAATTTCTGGGGATCCCCGGCCAGGGAGGCGGCTTTCAGCCAGCGAACAAAGATGCTGGCCGAATCGACCGCGTTCACTCCTGGCCGTGTGGGCACAATTCCGTAAGCGACGGTTCCACCCTGTTGCACAAAGTCCAGCGCATGCCAATTGGCAAAGAACGACTCCAGTCCTTCATGGGCATCGAAGGAGATGATGTCTGGTTGCACGCAGCACATGCGCTCGAAGGGACGCGCTGCGCAACAATGCAATCCGGCATGAGCTCCGCGAATGCGAGCGTGCTCAAGTGTGGCCGCTAATGCGTTGAGCCTCTGTTCCTCTGGGACAGCGTTAGCGACAGGTGCGTCCAGGCACAAGGCTGGTTCATCCACAAACAACAGCACAGGCAGGCCCGTGGGTTTCAGGCGATCAATCTGCCAGCCGATGATTTGCGAGACATGGAATACAACGGCCGCAAAAAGCGCTGGATCGGAGAGAAATGGTCGGCCCTTGTGGAACAGATATGCCGAAAGGGTGATTGGACCCTCGATCTGCCCCTTGACGGCGAATGCGGAGCTGAACAGACCGGATGACAATGCTTCTTCGAACGCGCCGAAGCCGGCCGCGTTTGCCGGTGTCAACTCCCCCCTACTCCGGTGAAGGATTTCGAGCACCGAATCGAGCTGGCCCTCTTTCACCTGAAAACCGTAGCCTTCATGGCGGGGCTCAATCAGGCTTTCCACAATACCGAGGCCCTGGCCGACGATACTCTCTCGCTCTGAAAGTTGAGGCAACTGAGGCCAAAAAGGAACCTCCGGCGACAACTCGGCAACTGACCGAATCGCCGATGGAATCGAGGTGAGAGGCAGGCTGCCGATGCCTGTGACCGCGCCCGCCGCGACGAAGGGCATTCGGCTGGTGTGAGATCGAATAGCTGTGGATTGCACTGTTTTCAATTCTCCGTAGAGATTCTTGCGTTCATGCCCTGCGCACTCAGTCGAGCATCTTCGGCTACACGCACCTCAACGCTATCACGATTACTTCAGTGACTACACGCGCCAGAGGTTGGACTAGTGCCAATCGCTATAATAATAATAATAAAGAAGCGTATTTTGGGGACAAGGTCGCGAAGTTAAGCCCGAATCGAAGGCTCCTTGAAGTCATCCAAGACACATGAAGAAAGTCCACCAGCATCCTCTCGAAAAGATCCTCGACAGTCGAATTGCCATCATCGACGGAGCGATGGGCACGACCATCCGGACCTACGGCATGACGGAAGCGGACATCCGAGGGGAGCGGTTTAAGGATGCGACGAAAAGTTTACTGAACAATGGTGACCTCTTCACCTTGACGCAGCCGAAGATGATTGGTGACATCCATCGCCGGTTTCTGGAGGCGGGGGCGGACATCATTGAGACAAACACTTTCGGGGCAACCAGCATCACGCAGAGCGAATTTTTTGTGGAAGATCCGCGGGAGCGCGGCGGCCGGAAGGATCCCGCGTTCTACCAAAAGATCGTCGACGATTCATTCCTCGGCAGCCTGACTTGGGATATCAACGAGCAATCGGCGCGGCAGTGCCGCGAATGGGCCGATCGTGTCGGGACTGCAACCTCGCGGCAGCGGTTCGTGGCGGGAGCGATCGGGCCTCTGACCGTCTCTCTATCGAGCTCGCCCGATGCCGACGATCCAGGCTTTAGGGTGGTCACCTTCGATCAGGTTAAAGCCGCTTACACGCAACAGATACGCGCTCTCATCGCCGGCGGCGTGGATCTGCTCTTGGTCGAGACGATCTTTGACTCGCTGAACGCCAAGGCGGCGCTCGTCGCTATCCGTGAGGTATTTGATAAGGATGGCGAAGGACCGCCAGTCATGATCTCGGCGGCAGTGGGGCGCGGCGGCGAGACCATGATTTCGGCGCAAACCACGGAAGCGTTCTGGAACGCGGTGCGGCATGTGAAACCGTTGTCGGTGGGCCTCAACTGCTCAATCGGCCCCGATCTGATGTATCCGTTTCTGGAGGAGCTCTCGGAAAAGGCGGAGGTGGCGATCTCATGTTACCCCAACGCCGGTCTGCCGAATCCGCTGTCGGAAACCGGCTTCGATCTGGGGCCGCAAGACATGGCGCGTTATCTGGGTGATTTTGCGCGGGGAGGGTTGATCAACATCGCCGGCGGCTGCTGTGGAAATACTCCGGAGCATATCGCGGCTATCGCGAAAGCGCTCGAAGGCCAGCCTCCGCGAAAGTGGGGGACGCAGCCCACCGAGGAACCGTTCGCTCGCCAGACCGAGATTGAGAGTCGCGCGTGAGCGAGTCAAACAAGACAAGCGCGGCCGAACCCACGAAGGCGAAACCACTCCGTCTGTCGGGATCGCAACCATTTACCCAACAGGCCGGCGTCTTCATCATGATCGGGGAGCGGACCAATGTCGCCGGTTCGCCCAAGTTCGCGAAGCTCATCAAAGACGGCAAATATGAAGACGCGGTGAGCGTCGCTCGCCAGCAAGTCGAGAATGGAGCGAATGTCCTCGACATCTGCATGGACGAAGGCATGATCGACGGCGTCACGGCCATGACGCGCTTCTTGCAATTGCTCGGGAGTGAGCCGGAAGTCGCCAAAGTGCCCTTTATGGTGGACTCCTCGAAATGGGAGGTCATCGAGGCCGGCCTGAAGTGCATGCAGGGCAAGGGCATCGTCAACTCGATTTCGTTGAAAGAAGGCGAAGAGAAGTTTCACGAGAACGCTGCGAAAGTTCTGAAATACGGGGCGGCAGTGGTTGTAATGGCCTTTGACGAACGGGGCCAAGCTGCCACTTACGAGGATAAAATTCGCATCTGCGAGCGCGCTTACCGCATTCTCGTTGATGAAGTCGGGTTTCCACCCGAAGACATCATCTTCGATCCCAATATCCTCACGGTTGCCACTGGCATGGAGGAGCACAACAACTACGCGGTCGACTACATGAACGCCACGCGTTGGATCAAGACCAACCTGCCGCACGCGAAGGTGAGTGGCGGCGTTTCAAACATCTCGTTCAGTTTTCGCGGCAATAACAAGGTCCGCGAAGCCATTCACTCTGCGTTTCTCTACCACGCCATCACGGCAGGCATGGACATGGGCATTGTGAATGCCGGAATGCTCGAGGTCTATGAAGAGATTGAGCCGGAACTGAAGGAGTTGGTCGAGGACGTGTTGTTGAACCGCCGTCCTGACGCGACCGAGCGGCTGGTAGATTACGGCGAAAAGCTGAAGGGCATCGGCAAGGCAGTAAACGAAAAGAAGGCCGAAGAATGGCGCAACGGCACGGTGGAGGAGCGACTTTCTCACGCCCTGGTCAAGGGCATCGACACCTACATTGAAGCTGACGCCGAGGAAGCTCGCGTCAAGCTCGGCCGTCCTCTATTGGTTATCGAAGGTCCGTTGATGGCAGGCATGAGTGTGGTGGGCGATCTATTCGGGGCCGGCAAGATGTTCCTGCCCCAGGTCGTCAAGTCTGCGCGCGTGATGAAGAAGGCCGTGGCGCACCTGACGCCGTTCATGGAAGCCGAGAAGGAAGCCAGGGCTGCGGCAGGCGAAGTCGTCAAAGCGCAGGGAAAAATTGTACTCGCGACGGTCAAGGGCGATGTTCACGATATTGGCAAAAACATCGTCGGGGTCGTCCTTGCCTGCAACAATTACGAGGTCATCGACATGGGGGTGATGGTCCCGTGCGAAAAGATCCTCGAACGCGCCAAAGAGGAAAAGGCCGACATGATCGGACTCAGCGGCCTGATCACTCCGTCTCTTGACGAGATGGTGCATGTGGCCCGCGAGATGGAACGTCAAGGGTTCAAGTTGCCACTGCTAATCGGAGGGGCAACCACGAGCCGAGCGCACACGGCCGTGAAGATTGCGCCGCATTACAGCGAACCGGTAGTCCACATACTCGATGCCAGCCGAGCCGTGCCCGTTACGACCAGCCTTCTGAGCGACGAGGGCAAGTCTGCGTTCGTGGCGCAGCATCGCGCCGATTACGAGGCATTGCGCAAAGCCCACTCCGCGCCCAAGCTAAGCGTGGTCTCGCTTGGGGATGCCCGGAAAAGGCGGACTCCGATCGAGTGGCGCGCGGAAGACCTGCCCACGCCTTCATTCACAGGTGTGCGCATGCTGCATGACTTTCCTCTGGCGATGCTACGCGAGTTCATTGACTGGAGCCCATTTTTCCATACCTGGGGACTGAAGGGTATTTATCCCCGAATTCTGGAGCACGATGAGCGCGGTGCCCAGGCCCGCCAGGTTTTCGCCGAAGGCAATGCTCTCCTGGATGTCATCATTGAGAAAAAACTCATCACGGCCCGAGGCGTTTACGGCTTCTTCCCCGCCACCGCCGTGGGGGACGATGTCGAGTTGTACACCGACGACAAACGCGAGACGGTGCTCGAACGTTTTCACTTTCTCCGCCAGCAATCGAACAAGGAAGGCAGCGAGCCTTGCCGGTCTCTTGCGGACTTCGTCGCCCCGAGGGAAGCCGGGCTAGCCGATCATATCGGTGCCTTCGCGGTGACCAGCGGCATCGGGCTGAAAGAACTTTGCGACAGCTTCAGGGCCAAGCATGACGACTACAGCGCGATAATGGCGGAGGCTATCGCCGATCGCTTGGCGGAGGCGTTCGCCGAATGCCTGCATAAACGGGTGCGTGATGAATGGGGTTATGGTTGTGCGGAGGGCTTGAGCAACGCGGACCTGATTCAAGAGAAATATCGCGGCATCAGGCCGGCCGCAGGTTACCCGGCGTGCCCGGATCACACCGAGAAGGGCCCGCTCTGGCGCTTGCTCAGTGTGCAGGCCAATACGGGAATGCTGATCACGGAGTCGTTTGCGATGTGGCCCGGATCGAGCGTGAGTGGCCTTTACTTCGCCCATCCCGAATCGCGATATTTCAGCCTCGGCAAGATCGACCGCGATCAGGTCACCGACTACAGCAAACGCAAGGGATTGAGTGTAGCTGAAGTCGAGCGATGGCTCGGGCAAAACCTGAACTACGACCCTGCGGAGTAGCGCACGAATTCCGGCCGCAGAACTGAGCTTCCCGGGGGTTGATTGCTCAAACTCAAAAGTGCCAGATGCCGAGCCATCTGCGTAGCCGCTTGCCGTTAAGTGATCTTCCACTGAGCAGCCGACACACGCTGGCCCTTCAGCAACTGCCGAAGGAATGGCGGTGCATCTGCACTTTGCGGAACTCCCCGCCATTGCAAGTTAAATTCGAGCTGACGCGGCTTCGTTCAGCTGCCGTAGGCAACTGAGCAGGAGGTAGATCGACCGGTGTCGATTGGCTGCTCAAGAAGCATCCCGACCTCATTGACGCCGACATTGTTTTCAACCACGATGGCGGAGGCATCCTGAGCGACCACGGCAAGGCCGTCATGATGACTGTAGATGCTACCGAAAATGTATATGCAGATTTTCAACTCTCCGTCACCCATGCCGGAGGCCCCAGTTCCCTGCCCCGGCCGGACTTGTGGCTCAACGGGTGGATTACGCGGAATTACGCGGAATGGATTGACAAGCTCGACGGAGCCGGATATGGTTGGGCCAGTGCGCTAACAGGGCGTCTCCTACCCGCGGCAAGGGAAGCATCCCACCTGTTTTCGTTTCAGGCGCAGCTACCTTCTTTCAGCCTGGTATCAGCGGGACACCGGCAAATATGAAAGGAGGTTTTTGTGAACCCATCCAAGTTCTTACCCTCTCACTCATCCTTTGAGTCCATCCGGAAGCAGGCAAAGAAACTAGTCCGCCAGTTCGCCGCCGGCGCCCCCGATGCTCTGGCCCGTGTCCACAACCAGCTGCCGGTTCCGATCCTTCCTCTTTCGCTGCGAGACGCCCAGCTTGTGCTCGCCCGGGAATACGGCTTCACAGGCTGGCAGGATCTCCGCGCGGCGGTGCTTCGCCATGAAGGCGCGGGCCTGGAGTGGGCCACTGCGGAGGCGGAGCGCGCCATCCACCACAACAGCGTCGAGCGATTGACGCAACTGGTTCAGGAATATCCAGCGCTTCTATCGTGGCGTGGCGATTCCGGAGAATCGTTGCTCGGGTTTGCCACTAGCTCGTTTGGCGATAGCGGCGATCCTTACCGGGAGCAGATGTTCACGCGCCTCGAATGCGCCGAGTTTCTCCTAGACGCTGGGGCCATCGCGAACCCGGCGATATGGGAGGACGCAATTCGCGCTCGCGCCAAGGGAGTGTTGCAGCTCCTTTCGCGCAGGGGGGCCCTGCCGCGTAATCTCGACACTCTGACGGCACTGGGTGACTACGACGGTGTGCGGGATTGCCTTGACGCATCGAGGGCCCGCCCCAGTGGTGACGCCGCCGCGGTGACGCAAGCGTTCCTCTCGGCCTGCCGGTTCGGCCATCGGACAGTTGCTGCTCTCATTCTCGACCGTTGTATCGAGCTCGACCCCGCGCTCGGGCAGCGAGTGGAGAAATGGCGTGGACGAAGCGGCTTCATCGACTACCTGGTTGAACATCCGCAAAGGTACGGAAGCCCCTGGCAGGCCGTCGTCAGCCCCTGGCAGACGGTCGTCATGAGCGAAGTACTCACGGCGATCGATGAAGACAACCTCCAGGACTTCACCACGTGGCTGCAGAGGGAGCCGGACCTGCTACGCGAATCCCATCTCGCCCTGCAGGTGGAAATTGTGGAACAGGGGGTCTTGAACGATCGCGGGCCCTTCATCACGCGATTGTTCGAGTTCCATCCCGCGCTCGAGGAAAGGTGCCCTCCTTCGTCCGCGCTGGTGTTCGCTCTGGAATATGGGAAGGCCCATCTCATTCCTATGTTGACCCGGATTTGGCCGCTGCCCGACGACCTCTGCCACGCGGCCGGAGTAGGGGACTTCGCGCGAGTCAGGGGTTGGTTTGATGAGGCCGGCCGTCCGAGGTTGGGGAGCCTCGGTCAGCATTACCCCACCAACGCCCCCTCTGTTTTGCGAAACCTGCACTGGACTCCCGCCAACGCGCAACACATTCTGGACGTGGCGCTGGCTTGGGCGTGCATGAACCGGCATTTTGAGATTGCGTCTTTCCTGCTGGAGCGCGGCGCCAATATCAATACCAACTGGAGCACGCACGAGCCGGCTGGCATCCTACACGAATGCGCCATGAGGGGGAATTATGAAGCAGCACAATTCCTGATCGACCACGGCATTGATGTCACCATACGCGACTATCGCTGGAACGCGACCGCCGAAGGGTGGGCGTACCACGCTGCCAAGGACAAGAACATGGCGGAGTTCCTGGTGCGTGCCGAGAGCGCACGGAAAGCACAGTCCCTTTGAAAAGGACACGATCAGGGTCTTCGAGTTCCGACTGCCAGGCAGCAGGCCCCAAACGGGCTTCGAGGAAATTGCTCCGATGGTTTCCGCTCATGCCTGACACGTTTCCGGCGTGTTTCAGAGCACTGGGAGCTACCTATTGTCGGCTGGCTTGAGGCGGGCCGGCTCTTCGAGGATATCCAGGAGCGCAGCCGCGCAATAAACTCGATCGCGCTTCGCATCGCCCACCCGTTTTACGATACGAGCACGTTCCAGTCGCTCAATGGCGCGCTGCGCGGTCGTAAACGCGATCGCTAATTTCTCCGTCACGCCTTTAGTAGTGATGAAGGGATTTGCCCCCAAGAGTTCGACTACACGCAACGGGTGGTTGCTTGATTTTCCGGAGACTTTCTTTTGCCACTCGGCCAGTCGTCCGTTGATGCGCATGGCTCGACTCAAAGCATCCTCCGACATGCGAGCGACTCCCTGCAGGAAATACTCCAACCAATCGTTCCATGCCCCGCGTTCGCTAATCCCGCGCAAACCGTCGTAGTAGTCTCGCCTTGATGCTTCAAAGAAACGCCGACAAGTAGAGCAGAGGTGTCGGGAGAATTCGGCGCTCGAGCAGAAACAAGGTTATAAGCAGGCGTCCGACGCGGCCATTGCCATCAAGGAACGGGTGAAGGGCTTCGAATTGATAATGGGCCAGAGCTATGGTTACCAAAGGCGGAAGGGTCGATTGATACAGAAACTTTTCCCAGTCCGCAACACACGGCTCGACCTCTCCTGGAGGGGGTGGGATGTAGGAAGCAGTTGCGATCGTGCTGCCAGGCTTGCCAATCCAATTCTGAATCCTCCGAAAACGTCCGGGCCTGATGCCCCTGAACCCCCATCATGAGCTTCTCGTGCAACTCGCGAGTGAGCCGAACGCAAAGTGGAAGTTTCTTGAGTCGCGACATTCCATGGTCAAGAGCAACTAGACCGGCTTTAACGCCATCCAAAGCCTTTTCACCGGGACCGTTGCGAAGATTGCAAGTCTGGTTGCAAACATGAGGCGGTGGAAGCTGGCAGACCATATAAGCAGCTACAACCTCTTCTGCCTGTACTGCTTCCAGAAGATTGAGGCTTTCCGCCTCAGCCTCCTTCACTCGTCGCAGCAACTTAAAATGGTCCTGGAGCTCATTGTCCGGAGTAATTCGGTTTGCAATTCCACTTCTGGAAGGCGTCGAATTTATTGCTGCGGTTTGGCCAGCGTCAACTGGACGGTCTGGTGATCGTCTGCCGCGAGCGTCACGGTTTGCGGTTCCGATTTAATTGAGCTTTTTTGCGACGGTAGCTTAGACTTTGCCATCACACGATACTTTCCTGGGGCGAGACCGATCAGCGAGAATTTGCCCACTTGGTCGGTCGTTGTGCTGCGGCGGCGAAATCCATTGTACGGAGTTTCGGCATCGGGCACGATCCGGACGCGAGCTCCGATCACTGGACCATCAGCGTTGGTGACAACCCCTTCTAATTGCGCGCAGTCTGAGCCCATTACGATCTCAAGTTTCCCTCCCGTACCGCCTCCTTCGACTTGCAACCCTTTTTCCAGCACATCATCCGCACCATATCGTATTGATTTGGTGTAATGCCCTTCCCCAGGCATCCACACATGGACCGCGTAACTGCCATCGTGAACCGACGGTATCTCGAAGGTTCCATCTTTCGCTACGCGACCCATTCCCCCGAGTTGCTCGTCTCCCTCGACTGGACTCAAGGCAACGGTCGCACGGTTTATGTCGGTTATATTTATGCCATTGACGATGATTCGCCCGGGAATGGTCGAACCGCCGGTGAGAGAAATGGCTAACGAGTCGATATTCTCGCTGCCAACTTCGATCTTCTGGCGCGCCCGATTTTCGTAAACAAAGTCTTTCTCGCCTGGGCTGTAAACGTTAATCCAGTAACTGCCCTCAGGTATGTTTCGGAAACGGAAGCTGCCCTTGTCATCCGTGGTGGCGTGGCGGTCGGAGGAGACATAGGCCTCTGCATCCGCCGGATCTAAGCTAACAGACGCATCCGCCGTCACGCCTTTCGGGCCGACTACGTGCCCGGCAACATCGACCGTTTTAACGTGGCGGATCAGCACATCCGCTTGTGTTTCCTCGCCAGCTTTCACGGAAACGATCTGAGCCTGATGCACTTGAGGCACGCCCGGGTAGTACACCGGCGCATATTCGCTGCCAAGTTCCTGCTGAAGCCAAAAGCTGTCTCCGACGGGAGTGTTCAACTCTGGTACCGGAGAATCAGTCACGCGAATGTAGTAGTCGCCTGGCTCGAGACCAAAAATGCGGTAAAGCCCCCGGTCATCGGTGTGGGCCGAGGCGGCGGTCCGCAGTTTTTGCGTCCGCCGGGAAAATGGGTCCTCATCTTCGATGTCATCTTCACTGGGTTGGCGCAGGGCTACGACTTGGAGGCGGACCATCGCTTCGCCGTCGTCATTAGTCACGCGGCCCGTAATTGCTGCAGCGATGGTCAGGCGAAAAAGGACATCGCTGACCTTTTGTCCTGCCGAGAGCGACAGGATGACTGGAGCATCGGCACTTTTGCCCGTGTATTCTTCGTCGACGAACCCATTGTGCATGGCCAGGAATCGATAACGGCCAGGCGGAAGGTCTTTGAGAACGAATTGACCATCCGGGTCGGTCGTCGCTCCATAAATCTCCTGATGAGCATGGGAATGCTCCGGTATGAGCGCAACGCGGGCCGATTTCAAAGGGCTGCCTTGCGCTGCGGCGACAACGCGGCCCGAGACGACACAAACAGTAGACGGATGCTCGCCAGTCTGACTTTGCGCGGAAGAGGGAGTCTGGTTGGGAGCGGAAGTTTGAGCGGGCGCAGTCAGACTGAACACAATGACCGCAGTTGCCACCAACAAACGCCGCATGCGCACCTCGCAAGAGGTTCGATCGAGGGTTCCCAAGCACGTAAGGGTAGGTTAGAGATTATAAGACATGAAAAGGATGTATCGGCATTAGCCACGCCGGCCCATGTGGCCGACTCGAGGGTACTGCAGGATCGAATCGAATTCTGATGCACCGCCGTGTGTCTTTTTTGCGAACTAGGTAGCGCTCAAACTTCGGTAGTAAAATCGGCTGGAAAAGATATTTATGCGAGCTCTCGTCATCGGCGGAAATGGTTTCATCGGAACGCCGCTGGTGCGTGAATTGCTCAATGCCGGCCACGATGTAGCGGTCTTTCATCGTGGCGCCGAGCTTTCATCGAATCAGAAACCTTTGCAGATCCGAGGCGATCGCAACCGGCTGCCCGACTATGAAGACGAGCTTCGCCGCTTCGCACCCGAAGTCATCATCGACATAGTTCTGTGCTCCGGCGAGCAGGCCCAGGAACTGATCGCCGTCGCCGACAAGATCAACGCGAGGGTGGTCGCAATCAGCAGCATGGACGTGTACCGCGCCTGGGGTGTCGTGCATGGGAGCGAACCGGGCGGATTAGAGCCGATGCCAATCACGGAGGACGCTCCGCTGCGCACGGCCGGCCAAGTTTATCCGCCGGAAGTCGTCGAGAAAATGAAGAGCATCTTCACCTGGCTGGGCCCAGGCTACGACAAAATCGCAGTTGAACAGGCGGTCATGGGCGGTGTCGGGAACACGGTTGTTCGGCTGCCCATGGTATATGGCCCTGGAGATCCGCTGCACCGGCTGCATGGCGTATTGAAACGGATCAAGGATGGCCGGCCTGCAATCATCCTGCCGGATGACCACGCCGCGTGGCGAGGACCGCGAGGCTATGTGGAAAACGTGGCGCATGCGATTGCTCTGGCAGCGACAGCAGAGCGCGCGGCTTGGCGAATCTATCACGTTTGTGAGGAACCAAGTCTCACTGAACTGGAATGGCAGAAGGAGGTCGCAGCGCAGACGGAGTGGCGGGGAAGATTTGTCCTATTAGCCAGAGAGCAAACGCCAAAACACTTGCTCATGCCCGGCAATGCGTCGCAACACGTAGTGCCGAATTCCCAGCGGATTCGCACGGAGCTTGCGTACAAAGAACCGTGGCCGATTGATGAGACAATTCGGCGGACGATTGTCTGGGAACAAGCGAATCCGCCGGCCGGGGCAACCTTCCATCAGTTTGACTACGCGGCAGAAGACGCGGCGCTGGCCAAGGTGGCATGACCATCAGCCGCTAAGAATGGTCACGTAAGGGCGGACGTCCTGCGACCTGAAAGCTGTTGGAATGATTGTCTGAAGGAGGAAAAGCAAAACACTATCAGACCATGCGTACCATCGCACGTAGCCTACGGGGTTGGAGCGGGGCGGCAACAAACCGTTCGAAGCCCTCGGACAATGTACCCATACCCGCAAGGGTAGCATCGGAACCGTGAGGCGACGGTGCATCTACTAGCACAATGTGGAGAGGGCCTAGGCTTGATAGCACGGCTGCGAACTGAAAGCTGTTGAAGTGATTATTCATCGAGAGAAGTCCTCTCGAACGAATCTCGCCTCCCATGGCGGGTACCCTAGGAGCTATGGCCGGAAGGCAACAACTGGTCAGAGTGCGTTTCGACAACGAATCCTGCAACCGCAAGGTTGGCACCCGAACCGCGAGGGAACGGTGTAGCTGCTAGCATCGCGGCGGCAAAGGGCAAGGGTGAATAGTACGGTGAGCATATGCAAATTCTCTTAAGCGTCGTCATCAGCGTGGAGTGGAAGATGCTTGGCGCTCCTTTGCAGCGGGTACGGTAGGCTCCATACTCCTCCGTCATGGGCAAACAACGCTGCCGGCGTAAAGAGAGCACCTAACCTATTGTCATGTCACTTCAATGGAACAGGATAAACCCGTATCGTTCCCCGGAAGCAGAAAAGGGGAAAGATCAACCGCAAGGAGGATCGATGGCGGTGCGGGCAGGAGATCGGAGAGGAAGCGAATGCTGCTCTGTAATGGGGCAGATATCGGTTGCGTCTGTTTTATCGACTACATCACCGACCGCGAAAGCGGGCAGACTTCCCCGTGGTGCTGCACACGAGAGAACTTGATTAATCGGTTTAGGGGACAAGGCAGATGACGACAGCCAAAACTGTTGGTGCGGTCTCCAGCGAAGCGGCGGAATGGTATGCCATTAATTGGCAGACCATCCACCAAAACGTTCGTCGACTCCAAGTGCGTATCGTGCAGGCAACGAAGGCCGGCAGATGGAACAAGGTGAAATCCCTACAACGTCTGCTGACCCACTCTTACAGCGGCAAGGTTCTCGCCGTTCGACGAGTGACGGAAAATACTGGCAAGAAAACTCCAGGTGTGGACCAGATCCTCTGGAAAACACCGGAAGATAAAACTCAGGCTGTACATGCATTGAAGAGTAGGGGCTACCAATCACAACCTCTACGACGCGTCTATATACCCAAATCTGATGGCCGAAGGCGTCCGCTCGGAATTCCCTGCATGATCGATCGAGCTCACCAAGCCTTGCATTTGCTGGCGCTCGATCCGGTGCTGGAAACTAACGCTGATCGAAACTCCTATGGGTTTCGTCAGAAAAGGTCCTGCGCCGATGCCATTGGACAGTGCTTCATCGCGCTGTCTAATGCACCGAACACGCAGTGGATTCTGGAGGCGGACATCCAAAGCTGTGATGATGAAGTCATCCGCATAACGGATGAGATTGACACAGGCAAACTTACCTCCAAAGGAGGAGAGACGCTTGTTTGTTGGAAACTTTTCCTTCAAGAGCCGCTCCAGTCCATCCAACGCGCAATTGGAAAGCGCGGGTGAGATAATTCACATGATTGGCTCCTGGCTCACGTCCCCATGAGCCATTCTCCAAAAGTGGCTGAAATCCGGGTATATGGAAAAACACGTCCTTCACGAAACCATGGATGGGACCCCACAAGGCGCGTTGGCACTTTCTCCCGCGAAGACGGTCATCACCCACGTGGAGAAAGGTTTTGATTTCCTCGGACAAAACGTGCGCAAGTATCCCAATGGGAAACTGCTCATCAAGCCTTCCAAGAAGAACGTCAAGACTTTCCTGGACGGCATCCGGAAGCATCAAAGCCGCGCTGGGCATGTCAGCCGCCGATCTGATCCATAAGCTCAACCCCAAAATCAGGGGCTGGGCCAACTATCATCGGCACGTGGTGAGCACACGCACGTTTGCACGCGTGGATCACGAAATCTTCTCTAGTCTGTGGCGATGGGCACGACGAAGACACCCGAACAAGAACACGCGCTGGCGCAAACAGAAATATTTTGCGCTGCATCGTGGTCGCGACTGGTCCTTCTTCGGCGAAACGTGTGATGACGAGGGGCAGCCAAGTCAAGTTTGGCTGCACCACGCCCGTAGCACACCCATCCGGCGACACCTTAAAGTCAAAGGTGACGCGAACCCCTACGACCCTGCCTATGAAACCTACTTCGAACAACGCGAAGGAACCCATATGCAGGAAACGTTTCGGGGTACTCGTACGCTTCGCTTTCTCTGGCATGAACAAAGCGGGCTCTGCACTGTGTGTAATACAAAAATCACTCTGATCACGGGTTGGCGCCTGCACCACTGCGTCCCCCGTGCGATGGGTGGTTCGCAAAGCGCCGAGAACCGCGTTCTACTTCATCCAGAGTGCCATGACCGGGTTCATCGCCAGCAAATTCCTGTCTCGAAACCGCGTCTCCCCGAAAGAGGCGTTCGAAGGGCTTGAGCTGTGTGAGAGGAAACTTTCATGCACAGTTCTTAGAGGGCTGGACGGGAGCAATCCCGTCCGGCTACTCGGTCCCTTCCGCCCGAAGATCCTGCTCGCCCGCGTTCGACTTCGCTCACGGCAGGGTCCCGGGACATCGAGGCTGCGCAATTCGTCTAACTTCCCGCCGCTTTGACCGTAATCTCCAGCGCGCGATCGATGATCGCAAACCCTCACGAAGTTGCTGCTCATTGATGCATAGCGGCGGATTGGCATAAAACACGTTCCAGACACCCCTTCTGAGTGGTCAACGAGTGCTATCGGGATATTTCGACAATTGGCCAAACAAAACGCCGCGACCGCAATACCGGACAGGGCTAGGAGAAAACATTCCTGAGTTTGCCCATCACCCAGGGGCAAGGCTGTCTGGCGGTGTTTTGTCATGACATCGCTTGCCTTTGGCTGTACGGATCAGTGGCTGTACTGATCAGATGCCAGCATGAAATGTATGTGGTAAGCTTTGTGTCCGTTCCCGTGAATGAGGACTCAGAGAGTAGTCAACAGGCGATCGCCCTTATTACCGATTTTTCTGTTGAGCTGGTTATTCCCTGCATTTGCCCACCTTGGATTCACCCAAATCGCGCCCGCGCAAGACTCCAACAAACCAGCCCCTCAGCTTGATCACTTCGATCCGAAGAACATCGACCCTTCGGTCGATCCTTGTACCGATTTGTATCAATACTCATGCAATCGTTGGATCGCTGAGAATCCCGTGCCTGCAGATGAAGTGTTCTGGGGATCCTTCGGGAACGTACGCTACCCTCCAGCACCATGCTCACTCCCAGCGTTTCGGCGATCTGGCGTATGTCCTCGTTTTTTCCTTTGAAAGCGAACGCGGAAGTTCCGATATCACTTTCAACCCGCCGATCTGCGCCAGTCCGTTGATGATCTCTTCGGTGAGGCCGTTGCTGAAGTACTCATCTTCCGGATTGCCGCTCAGATTCGCGAAAGGAAGAACCGCGATCGAGGGCAGCGGTTCCGGGGCAATCGACGGAGTGGGAGTGGGAGTGGCAGTGGAGGGTCGCGCCGTTTCGGTGGGAACCAGCGGATCCGGCTGCGCCCGAAACCCGAGCGATAAATCGATATATCCGGGCCGGGCCAGTGTTTCTATATAGCGCGGCGTTCCCCGATTATCCAGTAGGGCGGCCCGCAGTTTCCGTGGCCTCCTGAGTTCAGCTCTCGGAAACTCTGGATGAGATCGGTTGCGAGGAGGAATGCCACACGTATTGCATCGCCGTGGTATTCGGCCGGACGCGCTTAAGGAAGCTGCTACGACATTAGCTGCGGGCAAGTCCTGCGGAGTTTGCAAAGTCATGCTCACCGAGGAGAACCTTCGCCGCCTGGGACTGCCCGCGTGAGGGCAACGAAAGCCCCGTCAGTGATGAGCGCGCCGGCTGATCCACATTTGTCGACCATAGAACGCCAAATTTGAGAGGCAGACAATTACCGCAGCCGTGTTCAGCACGTTGGCGGAAATATTCGGATAAACAAGCTTGTCCAGATAGTGAAGCCGGAACCCATCCTGGTACGGCTCGATTCCGGCACGGCGTTCGAGCCAGTCTTCCAGCAGGGGCAATGGACACGGCCAAGGGAGCAATTCCGTAAGGATTCCCCAAACAAGATCCGATGTGTAGCCAGCGGAGAACCGGGCGGGAGCGCGTCAGCCAAGCACCGAAAACCACCCACAAAATGAACAGCGCATGCAGGAAAAGGACGGCAGTCGCGAGTGCAGAATAGAAATCAGAAGCAAGTACCGCTGCATGCATCTCTAGAATTTACAGCAATGACGGGCAACGATCGGCCGGATGCACGTTCACAGTACTCTGGGCTCCGGAATAATATGGTTGGCGAAAGACTGTGCGCAAAATCCTCCATATCGACATGGATGCGTTCTATGCTTCCGTCGAGCAGCGGGACAACCCAGACCTGCGCAGCAAACCCGTGATTGTAGCCTGGCAGGCCAAACGTTCTGTCGTCTGTGCTGCTTCGTACGAAGCCAGGAGTTTCGGCGTACATTCGGCCATGCCGGCATTACGCGCGGAACGCCTATGCCCCAATGCGATCTTCGTCGCCCCTGATTTCACGCGTTATCGGGCGGTCTCACGAAGCGTGAGGGAGGTCTTCAAACGTCACACAGAGCTGATAGAGCCACTGTCTCTCGACGAAGCTTACCTCGATGTCACCGAAAACAAAACCGGCTTGCCGACGGCTACCCTGGTGGCACGCACGATTCGTAAACAAATCCGTGAGGAATTGAATCTGACCGCCTCCGCCGGCGTGGCGCCAAACAAGTTCCTAGCAAAACTTGCCTCTGACTGGCGCAAACCTGATGGACTCTTTGTCATCCAGCCTGAGGACATAGATGCGTTTCTGCTGCCACTACCTGTTGGACGATTGCCTGGCGTTGGCAAAGTTACGGGAGAGAAGCTAGCGAAACTTGGAATAAACACGGTAAGAGATTTGCGAACTTTCGATTTGCATGTGCTCGAAGGCCACTTCGGCCGCTATGGCCAGCGCCTGCACGAACTCGCCCGCGGTATCGACGATAACGAAGTCATCCCGGACCGGCCTACGCAATCGATATCGGTGGAGGATACTTTCGAACACGACGTGCCGTTGGCAGAAACGGAGCCCATGATCCGGCGCCTCGCAGAAAAGCTTTGGTCTGCTTCGCGCAAAGAATCACGCATAGCACGCACCGTCGTCCTCAAAATAAAGACGAGCGAGTTCAAGATTCTTACTCGCAGCATTACGCCATGCTCTCCTCCCTCATCCTGTGAAGAGTTGACAGACATCGCGCTAAGGCTGCGAGAACGAGTGGACTTAAGCCCACAGCAACGCTATCGGCTCGTCGGCGTAGGGTTGAGCAACTTTCGGGAAGCCGAACGAACTCGTGCTCAGCCGGATCTTTTCGAGTGAGGATGCATTTAGGCAGCTGTGGCCGTATCCGCCGGCTGTTGCCGCATCATCTCCAGCATCCCCTCTTTCATCTCTTTTGCCGTAGGTTCAGCCTTATGGGTGCCAACCATCCAGGGATAACCGTCCGGGTCTACAACCGTGCCGCAGCGATCACCCCAAAACATATCCATCACCGGACCTTGGCTGGTGGCGCCGAGTTTGGTCGCTTTGTCGACGACCTTGTCCACCTTTTCTACATAGATGAAGAGGCTGGCCGGAGAAGCGCCGAGGCTCTTCGCGCTCCGCTTTCCCATCGCATCATTCTCGGGCCCAAGCATCAGAGTCGTGCCCCGCAATGTGAGTTCAGCATGAATCGGTTTTCCATCCGGACCGTTCATGATGGCGCGTTTAGAAAAACCAAACGCCTTTTGGTAAAAGCTCACAGCAGCTGGGATATCGGAGACCGTGAGCATCGCAGACACCGCGCCGTACTGTTTTTTGTTGAGCGGATCAACTTTTTTCTTTGCCATAAGGCTCCTTTCGTGACATTACATTCTAGCGAAATACGCAAAATGTAGCATCCGCCTCGATTTTGACCCCTGAGGTCAGGGCCAGGACATCGAGAATGGCTAAGAGCGTTGCCTTCGCGGGCGATTTCCCAGCCAATACAAAGAGAGCACGTTTTCCTCGGCGTTGCGCAACCAGGTCGCAACTTCTCTCACCTGAAAAGGCTGATCTCCCGGGCCGAGGTCGCGATTGAGCAACTCGGCGATTTCTTCAGCCGTGCTCGGCTTCTTGATCTTGTTTAAGGCTCGCAGGATATGCTCGTCGAGACGGTGT
Source organism: uncultured Acidobacteriaceae bacterium (assembly GCA_963714225.1). Classification (GTDB taxonomy): domain Bacteria; phylum Acidobacteriota; class Terriglobia; order Terriglobales; family Acidobacteriaceae; genus Sulfotelmatobacter. Next base: position 71,011 of record CAVQNY010000007.1, read on the forward strand.
TTCGCGTTTGGAACCTGGCGCATTTGCGGTTCCCGGGCTTGAAGGCGGACCTGTTGAAGGGTGCTCATTTCGTGTTCGGTCTGCTGCTGCAGAACAAGAACAGCGGCTCATGAAGAACGGGTCGGTACCAACTGGAGAATCAGTCTACGAATTGCCTCAGGTTGATGCTCCCCGGCAGCACCCGCCAAAGTATACGTCCGTTCAAAGCCGTTGAGTCCTTCAACTCGCAGTTCCCAATTCTCGCTGGCTCGCGATCCGGCAATCGACACCCGCCACTGTCCGCATTTGTCTCCGAGTGCGTGTTCGATACTCGCAACAATTTCTCTGCATAACTGAGCATCACCGAGATTCTGCAGCTCGATCGCCACTGGCATCGCGTAGCAATTTTAGCCGAAGAGTTCGCTGCCTATTAGTTGGTGCAAACCGGTCAAAGCCTTGCCGGAAGGGGTGTCGAGGTGATCTCTGACGAGTTTATCCACAATTTGTGTTGAAAACCGCAATGAGTGCGAGGGCAATGTCAGATCGGCTCACGAAGATTCTTTCCACCGAGAGCGGACAAACCTGAGGAAAAGAGCGAACCTGCACCCGGAAATGGGAAAGGCTGCGACATTGGTTACGCTCCAGCCATCAGCTCCTGCGAGGGAGCCAACAGCGTGGATGCATGCACCGTCGCAGCCCTTGATGCGATCACTGCTTTCGCAGTTCCAAACCCCAACTGCTCCTCGCAGAACCAGTCGGTTTTTTCGGGTCTGGTTGCTCGTCAGGTCGCCCTGCTGAGCAGATCACTCAGCCTACTTCGGAGTGGCAAGATTTATTTCGCCAATCCTTTCAGCCGTCGACGCGACCCAAATTAAACAGTCGCTGCATCGATGTCAACCCAATTCTCAGGGTGAAAGCGAAATATCTGTGAAAGAAAATGTGGAAAACGTAGACGGTTAGATCCCTCCGGTTTTCCGTTCGCTCGTCTACTTCGATTCTGATGCAAGAGTTCTATCGGAATCTCCCGAGCGGGACGTCCAAGGGTGCTGCTCTCGCCGCAGCAAGCAGCACTGGACCGCCTGATGGCCGACGACCACCGGCGACGATTCGATGCGGTCGTGGTTGTGTTTCATTCATTAAATCCTAGGCATGAAACAGGAACAAAGAGACGGCTACGTGCCGTGAGCAATGCCGAAGGGGAAAAGCCCGATCACGGGTGAACCCGAGCCAATGCCTCCTCAATGGCCGGAACGAGCATATATGCGGTTGACTTTGATATGACCCGTTGGACGCCGACCTTTTCCGCTTCCTTTTCGACCTGGGGAGAAGCGTAGAGCGTGAGCATGAGGATAGGAACACCGGGAAGCGCCTTGGAAATCTGGTCGGCTGCTTCGAAACCGTTCAGTTCGGGCAGCGCGAGGTCGAGGATGACCAGATCGGGCTTGAGTTGCTTTGCTCGGTCTACGGCTTGAAGACCGTCTCCCGCTTCCGTGCAAACGTCCCACCCCTCGTGCCCCTCGATCATTTGACGAAGCTCTTGGCGGATATGCCGCTTGTCGTCGGCGATGAGGATCTTCATAGGCGCGACACCCTCAACCATCACCATTCAGATGACGGTGGGTCCGGAAAGGTTGCGAATCAATTACGCTCCTTAACACCAACTGCGGTCGCTATTCGGGCTTTCGTGTAGATTTTGTGCGTGGCAGCGAGCTGCTCTTGAAAACGGCGGGCTGCCAAGCCGGGCAGAACCGAAGAACGGCGACTCCACCGCGACCGCAGTTGGTGTTAAGGAGCGTAATTGATTCCATGACAATGTCGGCTCCCCTGCCCGAGTAGAGTTGGTGGTGTTAGGCCAACCAACCGGCTCGGAGAAAGGAGCCAACATGATTATTGTAGGGTGCGATTACCATCCGAGCTTCCAACAAATTATGTTTGTCGATACAGAAACCGGCGAACTGCGAGAACAGCGGCTTCAGCATCGCGAGCCAGCCGAGAAGTCTTACCGAGAGCTTGCCAGCAGAGGCGAGAAGGTGCGCGTGGGCATGGAAGCCAATGGACACGCGCGTTGGTTCGAGCGACTACTGGGAGAACTGCCTACCGTGTTGTGGATAGGGGAGGCCACTGTGATCCGCGCCAAGCGAGGGCGCAAGCCCAAGACCGATCGGCAGGATGCCCAGCACATTCTGAAGCTGATGCTGAAGGATGATTTTCTCAAGATCTGGGTACCGAGCTGGGAAAACCGCGACCTGCGGCAACTGTTGTGGCACCGGCACCGGATGGTGCAGGCGCGCACGCGCATCATGAGCCAATTACAAGAGGTGGCTCTGAAGGAAGGCTTACGCTGCAAGAAGAAATTGTGGCGGGGAAAAAGGATGAAAACAACTGGAAGCCATTCGCTTGGATACCTGGGCGAGCCGGCGGCGGGAGGATCTGCTGAAGTTGCTGGACGGGCTGAACCCGACGATTGCCGAGCGGACGGAAGCCATCGACCAGGAAGTGCCCACGAATCAATCTGAGGCCCTTTGTTCATGCTTTGTGCGGAGCCGACGACCTGACCGGCACTGCGTCAGCTTTGACCCGTTGCCATTGGTTGGCATCCACGAACGAACCCTTCCTCCTGGTTATCGGGAAGTCGTCCAAACCGGGCACGCGCGCCTGATTTTAGCGGAAAATTCACGGCCTGAGCCGTTCTTGTAGCGGACTGCATTATCTGTTTGAGCGCACAGCGGGGAGTGGCCATGCAGGCTCGCGAGATCGTCCCTGGTTCAGCCGCACAACGTCCACGTCCATCAAATACGTCATTCTCCGTTGTATTCCGTTTCCGGTCGTCTTGCCGATTCTTCTTCTCACAAGTGAGCCGTTCCCGATCTTTCTTGCGCGTATCCAAATGGGGCGCAAGAAAAGGCCTTCAAATTTCTCACACGAGGAGACACAGAATGAATAGGACAAGATTTCAGCAGTGGATGTTGGGTTTGTTGTTTGTGAGCGGGGCGTACTGCCTGGTGTATGCCGGACAGCCCGTTCTTCCCAGAGGAAATAAGATGTTCAACGGTGCAATGGTTGGACCGACAGGAGGCAGGTTATGAACTCCAAGAGCAAGATTAGCCGGTATCACGCAATTCGCCAGACGATGGTGCTGATGCTTTCTTTGCTGCTGATTCCAGCAGCTCAGGCAGATGTCTTCGCTTCCCAAGCACCCGCGCCGGCTTATGTCGAGCTGGATGCGGTACAACTAGACCAGCTCGTGGCTCCGATCGCCCTCGATCCGGATTCGCTGGTCGCGCAAATCTTGACCGCTTCCACCTATCCGGACCAGGTGGCTGCGGCCGATGGATGGTTGAACCAGAACATGAACCTGCCTCCAGATCAGCGCGCGTCGGCGGCGGACGGCATGTCCTGGGATCCGGCCGTGAAAGGTCTCATCGAGTTTCCCGCAGTGCTCGACAGTCTGGCGAAAAACAGCGCCTGGACGTCGCAGCTCGGTAACGCGTATTACAACCAGCCAGGAGACGTGATGAATGCCATCCAAGCCATGCGCTTGCAGGCGCAGCAGTCGAACGAGTTAGTGACGACGGCGCAACAGCGGGTAGTTGTAGACGCTGGCATGATCAATATTGTGCCAGCCGATCCAGCAGTAATTTATGTTCCCAATTACAACCCTTGGCAGGTTTGGGGGACGCTGTTTGTCTCCTATCCTGGCTTCGTGGTGCTGCCGCGTCCGGCTGGCATCGTGTGGGCGGGCGGAATTGCCTTCGATCCGGGAATCGCTCCTGCGAAGCTCCTGCAACATCAGCGTGATGTTCTTGGGTTGCGGAGACATCCGCAACGATTCGAAGTGCAGCCGAAAGGCGGCGGCAGCCGCCTTTCCTGCCGCCCGTCGAGATTGTGATAAATATAACTCCGTTTCTTTAGCGGGGATGTCTCTTTATGCGCCTGAGCCGCCGCGTCGTCCATTTCCGCGTGTTTGAGATTATGGGGGAGGACGACAGCCCTGAAAGCTCGAGGAAGCGGAGACTGGCTATGAAAGTGAAGACCAGCGTCAAGGCAGGAACGGACTGCGGCGGCGCCAGCCTGTTTTGTTCCAGGCGAGTCATCGACCTAATTGGTCATTGATGCTTACATTCTCTGCACTATGTTTGCAGGGACGCTGCAAGCGGCGGCACTGGCACCGCCTAAACCAGCGGTGGCATGGCAGGCGGTGTTTCCGGATCAGGTGTTTCCTGCCTCGATTCAGGCCTAATTCCGGCCACGCCTGTGCGCGTAAACGGACTGCCAGGCGGCTCACGCGGACAAAGCAAAAGGCCGGACTCGAATCCGCCTGTGTTCCGTTGAGGTCTTAAAATTGGCTAAGAAACGATCCGAGCCCTCCCGCCTTCCAAAGAGAGGAGAACAACCATGAAGACGAAGAGTGGCGTCAAGGCTGGGCCCATTATTCCAGGGGGTAAGTAAGACTTAAATTGACCACAAGCCCGGCCAACCAGCCTGGTTTTCTCCTTACTTAAGCTTTCGGTAAGACGTTTTGGAGTGGTTTTTGCGCAGGGTAAAGGAGAACAGCCATGAAGGTGAAGACCAGAATCAAGGCAGGTCCTGGCGGCGGCCGCAACGGTTAGGCGTGCTTCAATTCGCGTGTAAGCCAAGCCTTGGCCATGGTCCAATCGCGCTTGACTGTGGCCGGAGAGATACTCAGCACTTCAGCAACTTCTTCCACGGTCAGTCCGCCGAAGACACGGAGTTCGACAATCTTCGCCTGCTGCGAATCGATCGCTTCGAGGCGGCTTAATGTCTCGTCCAGAGCGACAACATCACCGGAGTTGTCCTGGGCTGCAACCATGACCTGCTCCAGCGAAAGTTTTCCGGCCAAGCCTCCCCGTTTAGCTGCCTTGTGACTGCGCGCATAGTCCAAGAGAATGCGCCGCATCTGCTGGGCTGCGATTCCGAAAAAGTGGCTGCGATTTTGCCAATGGACTTCCTTTTGATCCACCAAACGCAGATAGGCTTCGTGAACCAGAGCGGTTGGCTGCAGGGTGTGGTCGCCACGCTCGCGGCGGAGATACGCAGCGGCCAAGCGGCGAAGTTCGTCGTAGAGCAGCGGCACCAGCTCCGCTACGACGTCGTGGTTCCCTTCGTTCAGTTGCTTGAGCATCAAGGTGATGTTGTGGGTTGACGGCTTCATGAGAGCACTCCAGTTCGTGCCAGGTTCTTCCGTTCTCCGGTTTGCATTGGGCTATCTTAGCCTCGCGTATTCCGTTTTAGCCTGCCTCAGGATGGGGATATCGGGGTCGGCGCCCTTCCAGATGGCGAAGAAATCCTCGTAGGCGGGCTTCGCCTTACTGATTTCGCCACTCATCGCATAGGCCCGGCCCATCTGCAAATGGACGAGCGCACCCGTGGGGAAATTCCCAACGATGGCGCGATGATCCAGCAGCTTCTGGAATTCGGCGACTGCTTGGGTTCCATTGTGAGTCTGCAGATAAGCTTGGCCTCGAACATAGGCAGGGTAGAGATTGTTGATAGACCCTTCCGCGTTACCTAGTTCATAAGCTTTGGCAGATTCCAGCAAGGCTAGAGCATGTGACCCGTTGCCACGGTTCAATGCTGCCGTGGCCTCGACAAGGGGAAGCCAATACACATTAAGGAATGTGTTGGAAGGCTGATTTTTCTCCAACTCAAGCATGATTCTTTTCGCACCTAGCTGATCTCCACCGCGTGCCAGCGTCAACCCCGACACCACGCTTACTTCCCTGCCCCGCGATAGAGCCAACGCTTTGGTCACATCCTGCTTTGCGACCGCGGCGTTGCCGAACTCCACTTCTCGCAAAGCCGCGTTCACCTGCCACAAGGCGCCAGTTTCCTTGGAACCTGCACGGGTTGCTGACTCTACCGCGCTCCGGGAGAACTCCCGCGCTCTTGCAAGACGGCCATAATAGGCCTCCGTGTCAGCCTGCATCGAGAGCAGCGCGTCTTCGTCTCCCGGCCTGCCTGCTGCCCACGCCTCCTGCTGCTCCATCCTAGGCATATCACCGTTCAGAAACGCTAAGAGATAAGCGTCTTGTCTCAGCAATCGGCCATCGAGCTTGCGCCCTTTTGCTCTCTCAAGTGTGGCCTCGGCGTCACTCAGCCGATTGAGGGCGAGGTAGTCAAAGGCGAGAGCCGCATAAGCCACAGCGTTGTTCGCGTCCAAACGCACGGACTCTTCGAGTTGTGCAACAGCCTTGTCCCATTGACCAAGATCGGCATAAAGAGCTCCCAAGTTGGTGCGAGGCAGCATATTCTGCGGGTAGGTATGTTCCCACGAGTCGTAGGTCTGGATCGCCTTCTCCGCCTCCCCCGTAACGATTGTTTAGTAAAAGGCAGAGATCTGGTATTTCTCCCGCTCGCTGGCCCGGTCCCGCAATTCGTATGCCTTGCTGAGGTTATCGGCAGCCAGGCTCGGCTCCAACAGATTGTGGTATGACATTCCTAGCCCGAGTTTACCAGGCTCAGAGCAAAAATCCGCTGCAGAGCCGCTATTGACGCGGGTGCGAGAGGGTTCGGATCGTATGACCTAACAGTTGCGATAGCGCTCGAGGCCCAGCGTGGTAATCATCTTTTTCTGCCGGGCATTCAGCGTCGACAGCACGGTTCGGGCCATGGGTTGTTGGCCGCGCTGCGCCGCCGGATAGAGCACGGTTACTTCCTGAATATTGGTGAGCTGCTTCATCATTTGCACCACGCTGACCAGGATGCCGGCCTGAGTCAGTTGCCGGCGCAGCAGATTGAGAATCATCAGCGCCAGGACACAGTAGAAGGCATGTACTCGTAATTTCTGGTCGGTCCAGTGAAAGGTTGGTCGAAAGCTTAAGTACAGAGGATTCTTTAAGTGGCGAAAGTCGCCTTCCACATGATGCTGCGCACGGTAACCCAGCACAATCTTTTCGTCCGACCAATCGTCGCCATGATCGGTGAACAAAATGGTCTTGCCCAACAGGGTGGAGCACAACTTTTCGTAGGCCGCTTTGCGGAAATGGAATTGTAAGCGAGGCAAACCTTGGCGGGTTTTGTGGACCTGCGTATGAAATAGGTCGGCCATATGCCGACCGCAAAGGATGTCTTGGACCTTTTTCTGCACCCCAGCGACGCTTGGCTTTTTCCCACGATCTCCTGGACGACGGCTCCGAAGGCGATTCTGTAATTTCTTCAGTTTACGTTCGCGCTGGTGGATTTCCCGAGAAAGCGTTTTGGTCTGTGCACGATAAAGTTTCTGATTAAAGGTGACCAGCACCGTACGCTTCACCCCAAAGATGACCTTGTGCATGCGATACGCCCACACCGCGGGCAGCTTGGATCCTTCCAGTCGACGCATCGCCGGGCGGGGGATGGCCAGCAGATCGGGATGCTGGGTGGGAACCAGCGAACCGATAAAGTGCATACGACTCTGATCCACCAGCCTGAGGTTTTCTTTGGAGTTGTTCCCTTTATCAAACACCAGCGTGATCTCGCGCACCTCCTGGGACAAAGAACGGCAGCGTGCAAACAACTGCTCCGCCACACTCTGGAAGGTTAGCGAATCGTGCTGATTGCCGGGATAAGTGTGATGCAGGAGCGGAACTTCGCCATCCGTGGTAACCAGCAGCGCCAATCCCAAAAGACGAAGCTTGTCCTGTCCCTCTTTGCTGTGGCCACGCTGCGGCAACTTGGCACGCAGATTGAAACTGTCGAGGAAAGTAAAGAAGTTGGTGGCATCAAAGACGAGGCAGCGCAGATCCAAGCCGAAACGGGAGACGGCAGTTTGGGCCAGATCTTGTTCGATGGCGGCAATTTGTTGGGGACTAACGCGTTCCATGTTGTCCCAGAAGCGCTGACTGCTGAGTTGGTTGGCGGTGAAGGGCAGCCACCGGCGCAGCGTGGTTTTGCTGTACCAGTGGGCGATACCGGACTTGCTGGTCGGCGCCAGACAACGGTTGAGGGCAGCGAGCAGGAGATAGTGGCCGACGGAAGGACCTGGGCTGCCGCGTTTGGGAACATGGCGATCGATGATAGCGACCACATCCAGAGCCTGGGCCATGGAGAAGGTGGCGGCGGAACCGCCAAACTCGTGCACGGCGACTTCGGCGGGCTGGGGGCGTAAGAGGCGATCGCGAATATTTTCTGCGGAGCCCAGATAAATGGTGGAGACGACTTTGGGCTTGCCGTGGACGCGCTGGCATTCGCGCAGATAGTAATAGGGCCTGCCGCGCACGATCTTTTTCGTAAGGCTAGGCATTGTGTTAGGTCATACGATATCACAATAGGCAGGGGTAGCAAGTAATAAAAGAGATCCGTGCTTTGGAGCATACTTGGTATCCAGAGCGACCTTTATGAGTTTGGACCGTCGCTTGGGAGTTTGGATGGACGGCGCGCCATGTTAGGTCATACAAATGGACACTGACACTCTTGCGCATCGATTGCAGCGCGACCCGCTTCTGGACGCGGCGCGCAGCGGATCCTACTGTAGGCGGGGACGTGTTTCAACTCACCGAGGGCGGTAAACTCGGGCTAGGGATGCGTAAGCCAGAGCGAAACCAGGGTCGAACTCGATGGCCCGTCTTAAGAACGGGATGCTCGGCGCATCTCCTTTCCCGTGCGCTACCGTGATACCCATACTGTAGTTTTTCAGAGCCTCGAGCGAGGTTGTCGTAGCCTCGATGGGAACGTCGAACTTCTGCAGGGAAACCAGCGACTCGCCCAGCTTCGTCCGGAGGCTGGATGCAGCCTTGTGCAACGCCTTGAGTACGGCTTCTTTGGCGGTTGCTTCTGCCTGGGACTCAGCTAGCGAATCGCCTGTATCGCAGGCGATGGCCTCCAGCTCCACCACGTATTCGTTGCCCAAACTGGAGATGGAACCCGCTAATACCGCTCTGCTTCCACTCCGTATGCAGATTTCTCTGGCAATCTCTCGCGATACACGGTCGTTTGGTGAGCGGCCCATCAATTTCAGAGTGGCACTCACCTTTCGGTCGGACAATAGGTTGAGAAAAGGAGATTGCTCAAGCTCAACGGAGAGCGCTTGCTTCAACGTGTTGTCAAAAACTTGGTCGCCGGTACTGTTGGCAAAATCCGCGAGCACGACCGTCTCTTTCTCCGTGAGATGGTGTGCCGGCTTCAGGTATAACAATCCGCTAATTCCCAGAGCACTGACTAGAGCCAGGAGCGCCACGCCTGCCACAGCCCCCTCTTTGTGCCGGTGTAGGAACTTCGTTCCACGATAGATGATCGTGCTTGGCCGGGCTTTGATAGGCAATCCTTCCAGATGTCTTCGGATGTCCTCCGAGAATTCATATACGGACGAATATCTCCTCTGCGGCTCCTTTCTGAGCGCCATCATCACAATTGCGTCCAGGTCGCCGTGCAATCTGCTGGACAGCTTCTTCGGATTGCCTTCTCGAGTGCAGCTCACCGCCTCCGGTGTCACCACAATCGACGTACCTTCAGCAGTTGTCCGTTCGTGAACCTTCGTGACCGCAGTACTTGGCGTTACTGGTTCCTCTTCGCAGACAGCCCGCTCAATCTCCAAGGAAGAGTGGGCCTTGAAGCGATAGGGCCGGTGTCCCGTCAGCAGTTCGTAAAGCACCACGCCAATCGAGTAAACGTCCGTGCTATGGGTTAGGGGTTCTCCCCGTACTTGCTCAGGACTGGCGTAGTCCGGCGTCATGAGCCGTTGTCCTGTTCGTGTCACTAGGAGTGTCGCTGCCGCCTCTGGGTTCAACAGTTTTGCAATTCCGAAGTCCAACAGCTTGGGAGTGCCATCGACGGTCAGCAGAATGTTGTCCGGTTTCAAGTCGCGGTGGATGACCAAACGCTGGTGGGCGTAGTTGATAGCGCCGCAAACCGTGCGAAACAAGAGCAGGCGCTCGGTGGTGGATAACCGGCGAGCATCGCAATAATCAGTGATGGGCCTGCCTTCCACAAAGTCCATCACCAGATAAGGCAAGCGATCTTCCGTTTCTCCGCCGTCGAGGAACTTCACTATGTTCGGGTGGTCGAGCGCGGCAAGGGTCTGGCGCTCATTGCGAAAACGCCGCAAGAGGTCATCAGTGGTTAAACCGGGAAGGATCAGCTTTATCGCGACACACTTTTTGTATTGGTCATCGGCGCGGGTCGCAAGATAAACCATCGCCATACTGCCCTGCCCCGATCCGATGCATCAACCGGTAGGGTCCGATCCAACGCCCGGAAAATCTCGGCCCGTCGCAAGACGGTCGAGTCTGCGCTGGTCTCAGGAGAAATGCGGGGCTGGCGTGCCGCCGATTCTGGCACTCAAACCATTCTGCTAATCTTCGATGAGCCGCAAAGACTCGGATCATCGGCAGGCATAGTCTCCTTACAGGGTGCCGGATTATGGACATCCCCCATCGGCATCACGATAGACCCAGTGAAAATCCCGCTGGCAAGTCGGTTCGGGACTGTGACAAATCGCTGCCAGGCGTGCAGCCGTAGTCGAGGTCACATCGGAAGAGAAGGAATATATTCGCCTGTCATCGCAAACCCAAGCGCCGGCTCGCTCTTGGCCCGTAGGGCCACAATTGTGACAGGGAATCTTTTTCGGTAGAACCTGCGGCTGTGCCCGCCTCCTCATTGGCCGCAAGCAACGATTCGATCTCTTTCACCTGCAACCGACAACTATGAGAATCAAGCAAACCTCTAGCATGTTATGCGCAAGCGCCTAATTACGCCGATTCCGGAATCGAGGGTTTAGAGATGGTTCAACGGAGCCCTCCTCAGCCGGCGGATCGCGCTGCGATACCAGCGAAGTGGTTGAACCCTCCAAGGTGAGCGAACAAGTACGCGGCGCGTACTGAGTCGAAAGGAATGAAAGCTCGCAGGCGGTCTCTAGTCTAGAGCTGCCCTAACCCCAGCAAATCGGGGGAAAGGGCCCATGGTCGGGTCCTAATAAACATCTTAATAAACATCAAACGTGCCTTGCCGAATGGGTGGACTTTATGAATCATCTTGTCAGCGCAGGAAAGATAAGTAATACTTTCCCGGATTTTGGGTATGGCAATTAATGGCAATTACACGCCGTGAATTCGCTCATGGAGTGTTCTTACACTTATTGGTCCCCTAACCGCGGCGTCGGTGTTTTTCTCGTCGCAAGCGTACTCATTGCGCGAAATCCACCACTGCCTGGCCGAAATCAACCGGTGTAAGTCAATCAAAAGAACGGAACTCTCCCCCATTCCCAGTGTTCAATCTAGTAACAGGAATTCTGGGGGACATTATGAAAACCAAATTATCTAAAACGCTTCTTACAGCGGTGTTGACGAGCGCGATGGCGCTCGGAACTGGCACTTCCTTGGGGGCGCAGGACCAGTCGATGGACAAGCCCTCAGCGGCTGTGAGCGCTCCGGTGGATCAGGGACCGCCGCCAGATCAGACCGCGCCGCAATCCAATGCGCCAGATCGGAGCGCGCCTCAGGCTGTCGCGCCTCCCTCGCCACAAGATCAAGATACACACCAGGACCAGGCGCAGGCGTCTCCGCCTCCAACGGGGCCGGATCAACGGCAATCCACACCCTTGCCTCCGGAGCAGTTGAACAAGCTCGTAGCTCCGATTGCGTTGTATCCCGATTCGCTCGTGGCGCAGATACTGGCCGCGTCAGGGTATCCAACGCAGATTGTAGAGGCGGACCGGATGGTACAGGAGAACCCGGGGCTGAAGGGACGGGATCTGGCCGGGGCAGTGGACCGGCAGGATTGGGATCCGAGCGTGAAGTCTCTGGTGGAGTTTCCAACAGTGCTGGCGAACTTGGACAGGGATTTGTCGTGGACCTCTGAGCTGGGCCAGGCCTATCAGAACCAGCCGGATGACGTGATGCAGGCGATCCAGTACATGCGTCACAAGGCGTACGACGCGGGCAATCTGCGGAGTACGCCTCAAGAGCGCGTGTACGAGCAGGGGCCGAATGTAGACATCCAGCCGGCTGACCCGGATGTGGTGTATGTGCCCGCTTACAACCCGGCGTATGTGTACGGATATCCCGTAGGCCTGTGGCCTGGGTTCTATCCGTGGTGGGGATTCGGCGGCCCGCACATTTCGTTCAGCCTTGGCTTCCCGATCTGGCCGTTCTTCGGCTGGGGATGGCATGGATGGGGTATCGGATGGGGCTTCCACGGCGGAATCTTCTTCGGCGGCCATCCTTATGCCTTCCGCAGCGGAGCGTTTTATAACCACGCCGCGTTTGTGCACGGAAATTATCGAGGATTCTCCTCTGCACATGGCGCATTCGGAGCGCACACATTCGCGGATCGCGGTGCGCGCGGGTTTGGCTCAGCCGCAGGCCGCGGATATGCGGGCGCATCTCGAGGCTACGCGGGGGCGTCCCACGGCTTCGCCGGCAGCAATCGCGGGGCAGCCGTTAATCGCGGCGCTGAAGGTAACCGAGCCTACGCCGGCAACCGGGGATTCTCCGGCAGCGCAAGAGCTTTCGCTGGACGCGGATCAAGCGCGCCGCGCACCGGTGGTTTCAGCGGCAGCCGCGGCGGTGAGTCGCGCGGATCTTCTTCGCATGGAGCCTCCGGCGGCTCGCACGGCGGCGGACATGCCAGCGTTGGACACGGCAGCCATGGCGGTCACAGTGGCGGCGGACACGGCGGCAAGCGCTAAACGTTCCGTATAGTCGTTACCGTTCCACCAAATCGAAGGCCCCGGCGATCTTGAGTCAACCGAGGAAACGTTCTGTTGTCCAGATTTCAGAGTCACGACCCGGGTACTTTGCATCGATCCGCCGTTTTGACCACTGACAAGCGTGGCGTGTCCGCACCGCTTCTCCAGCGTCAACTCGGTCTTTCCAGTTACGAGACCGCATGGATGATGCTTCACAAGCTCCGACGGGCGATGGTGAATGCGGCTCGGGACCCCTTGCGCGGCGAGGTAGAGGTTGATGACACGTGGGTTGGCGGCGAGCAAGCCGGACTGAAGGGGAGCCGGCAACTCAAGGATCGACGAGCGGCTCTCGTTCTGGTGGCCGTGGAAAAGCGTGGTCGCGCGTCCGGTCGAGCTCGCATGAATGTGATTCCCGACTTCAAGGCCAGCACAATAACCCCGGTACTTACCCGGAACGTTGCACCAGGTTCCACCATCGATACGGACGGCCTTAAAAGTTTCTCAGGTCTCGGTGAGGCCGGCTTCGAACATGTCACTCGTATCCAGCCGCTCCGCTCGGAGCTACGAAAAGGTGCGAAGTCCGCCGTTCCCCTCGCCGATCGAGCCATTGGCAACCTCCAGCAGTGGCTCATCGGCACCTACCACGGTGTGAGTAAGGCCCAACTCCAGGTATACCTCGACGAATTCGTCTTTCGGCACAATCGCCGCAAGACGCCGGCTGCTGCGTTTCAGACCCTTCTGGGTCTCGGAACCGGCCAGAAATCAACCGAGTATGAGCAGATTCTAGGAGCTAGAGACCTCAACCACAACTGATTGTGGGTGGCTGAAGCAACCGGATAATCAGAAGTCGACTTGTCAGGAATATCCCTGCTTAGGATCGCGCGTTACATTCGTTCGAGGAATTCTCATCCAAGGTATCCATATTCTCATCCAAGATATCTATGCCAACCCAGACCGTAACGCGCGCTGCTGAATCTGATTTGGAGCCTGCCAGGCTTTACAACGTTCTCGCGGAAGTCAGCAACATTCCAAAGTGGGCTCCCGTCTTCGCCGACGCCATTCAGCGCATCGACGACGTGCACTATCGCGTCACCAGGAATGGCGAGGTCTTCAATCTCGAAGTCTCCCTGCATCCATCTGCTGGGGCCGTCGATTATATTCGAGAGATGCCTAACGGCAACCGTGGCGGTGCCTACATCCGCGCAACGCCCCGTCCGCTCGGTGGTAGCACTATAACCATGACTGTGCCGGTAGGGGCGAATACGATCGAAACCGAGGTTGCGAAGGTGCTCGAACAGGAACTCGCCGATCTTATCCAACTCGCGCAAATCTGATCACCCGGGCAGTGCGAAAAGTGCATGGGACCGCGGGCTACACGAGTGCGTTCTCCAGGACTAATCCGCGGCGTGCCGGATTGTCAAACCGGAAGTTGTCCAGAAACGCGCTTCGCGGAGATCGGGCGTGAACGACAGTCAGTGGCGCCACATGTCTCCCAAGGGGACTTCTGGCCCCATTTCATTAACCGTCCCCCGGAAATAATTTCCGCTTTGCCCGTGATCCAGGAGGAATCGATTACTTCCTGAAAGTCGACATTCGGGGAGTAATCCAGTGAAGAACCTACATGCTCAGCCGTTTGAACATTTCGTTTTTTTACCGCGGATTTCGAGTGGCCGTTTCAGTCTGGGAATAACACCAGGGCTTGTCCATTTAACCGCGGCAATTGCGCGACGGGCCCCAGGCATTTGCCAGTCATGAAGTCGAAGGAAACAACCTCGTCGCGCGCTACGCAGTAGAGAAGTCCGCTGGAAGAAAAGCGCAAGCCGCGAGGTTTGCGGAACGCAGCCTTCCCATTGGGAGAGAAAACTCGGACGAGGTGCCCGTCCCTTGCATCGTATTCTCGAACAGTCGTCACTGCGTCCTCCGCCCCGAATGGACATTCGCTGGAGACCACGATATTGCCGTTGGGAGCGATTGCGAGATCGAGCGGGCTCAGTTCGGGATCCGCGACGAGACGAACGGGCTGCAGAGGTGTCGATGTCGCTGGAGTAAAGGCCATGATTGTGTTATCACCTTGGCCGTTCGGACCGATTCCCGACGCGAGGAGCAGCCTGCCACCCTGACCGAAAGCAAATCCTCGCGGGAAAGGTACGACCCGGGGCGGCAACACATGCTCCACGGCGGCATCAAGGCTGGTCGCCAAGGCGATGATTGTGCGCGTGCCGCGCAACCCAACGTAATACCGGCCATCCGGGCCGAAAGTGCCGCCCCCGGGATTTAGACCTTCAATCCGGCCAGTGTCGCGAACAACGCGCCCCTGCGAGGAGATCGCTAACACTCGATCGGCCCCACTGTTTAGAAATAGCAGGTTTTCTTTTGGATCAACGGCAAGGCCACGCGGATCGGTAATGCGATCGTCATCAATAAAGGTGCCTCGCAACCTGCCGTCCGATTCAAAGGCGAGCAGCGCTCCAAATCCGTTTCCATTGGCGCCGGACGCGCTTGTAACCAGAAGGGGCATTGCAACCGTCCTCCGAGAGTCCCTGAGATCGCCAGCGGGCTGGAATCCGGCGCGGCTCAGCCCCGTGCCAGTGTCTGTCGAATCTGAACTACGATCTGTTCTTACCCCGACTACACTCCAACGCCTCTCCTGATTCTATCCGCGGCAGATCCGGTCGTCGTATCGTGGATATTGCGACGCGCCGTTCTGAGTGAGTGGGTCAAACCAAAGGAAGGCTGCCGATTGCAAGTCCCTCCTGAATAACATCGCCTTAGCTAAGATGCGACTTCTGGACAACTTCACGTCTCGCTGGGCGAAAACCACCGATCGATCTAGTGTCGACGTTCGGATAACTTCCGCATAGCCAAAAATAACCGGTCCAAATCTGTTTGAACCTCATTTCAGCGTAAGCGCCTTAATAATCAAACAGTTTGGCCGGTTATTTTCGGCATAACTGGTCCAATCTGTGCACGCGCCCCTAAATCTTTCCATCCGTTTGAGTTACGTTCGCGCGGGCATCATGATTGGCCAGTTATGCCCGACATTCAGCAACTGTCCGCCAAAATACTCTCTCCTTGACTAGGAGAGTTCTGTTAGATGTGCTCGAGATCCGTGCGAACCGCAGGACGAATTGTCACAAGACCCATAGATATTTCGTGTGGCGCTTACGGTTTCAGTTTATGCCCAGCGAAGTAAAACGGGAAACGCCTCTAACGTGTTGTCGGCAATGCGGAGACTGGCCAGAAGCGGGCTTGGAGGACGTTCTACTTCACACTTCCCCCATGCCGACTTCGGGCCCGGGAGGGATTTCCGGTTGGTCCGTAATCCATAAACAAACACACAACAAAGACGACTGGTCTAATTCACGGTGCACGAAAGATCGGTCGGCAAATCAGTGCGCAATTCCATTAGGAAGATTGTTATCCATATTAGAAGCTTCCGCGATGCCGCTCGATTTCAGACATCACCGCTCGATATTCGCCATCCGAGTGCAAGCTTTCGACAGCTTTGCGCAGAGCTGTGTTGACGACCGCATCATTGGGATACCGGTTAGCCGCGTCCAGCAGCACGCGCGCCATATCCCCCTCCGAGGATATGCCGGTTGCCGACTGAATCGCCGCAACGGCCATCGCGCTCGAAGTCCCCGGCTTGTCGAGCAGCGCTGTCAGAACGCGGGAGCGATCTCCATCTGAATGGATGCTCTCCGCAGCAGCAAAGAAAGCATCGCGAACCGGCTCAATATTCGCCCCAGCGAGGTCTACAAGGACACGCGCTTTATCCCCGTCCGACGAAATTCGCTGCGCTGAATTCGCGATTCCTCCAAGGGTGTCGGTTCCAATTCCTTGCCGGTGGACGAGTGTCACAAGCACCTGCTGGTGGTCGCCATCGCTCGAAATCGAATTCGCCGCGTCAAAGAATGCCTTTCGCACGACCTCGTCATCGCTGTAGCTGGAAACTGTTTCTCTAAGCACTCGGGCCTTGTCGCCGTCCGAGGAAATTTTTTCAGCCGAGCGCAGGACGCGGGCCAGTGTGTCGCGATCATCGCCATGTGCCTGCAGTAATTTCGAGAGAACGCGCGCGTGATCCCCATCCGACGAAATCGAATTCACCGCCTCGAAATACACGATGTGAAGTTCATCACTCGCACGATAGGGATCCGCAATCTCGACCAGCACTTCTGCTTTGTCGCCGTCGGAGGAAATATGCCTTGCGACCCGCGTCGCGCGTACAAGAGTCTCAATGTTTCCCGCATCCTTCTTAATAATGTCGGAAAGCACCCTTCGTTTGTCGCCATCGGAACTAATGCTCTCGGCTGCGTCAAAAAGGTACGGACGAAGGTCGCCTGTGAAATACTTCTCATCCACAGTAATCAACACCTGGGCCTTATCGCCATCCGACGAGATTTCCCGAATCAATTTTCCGGAGTCTTTGAGCTGCTCCTTATTCAGTGTTGCTTGGGAGAAGAGTTGCTCTAGATAAATGCGCCTCGATCCATCGCTGTGGATCAATCCAATCTCGGCTATCACAGCCGGCGGACCACCTTGCCGGAGTATCCGCGCGACGCGGGGTCCTGCTCCAATCCCAGTGTCGCGAATCAGCTGCGGGAGTAAACGCGCCAGCCATGCACGCCCCTCGTCGTCCAGAGGTTTCGAAGTCCGGCCCACCGAGTAGGTCTTTGTTAGATTTCCGGTAGCATCCGCTTTCACGTCATACGCGCGTCTGGAAAGCCAACCCCCTTCTTCCAGCCTGAAATGTCCATGGGGCGACAATGACTTAACGTCGTGATCGTCGTCAGTGAATTCGATAGCGCCGTCAATGTTCACTTTCAGTGACGTCCACCCGTTCCGGGTTGTAAATTCCGTATGAGTCTCGCCACCCTGCTGCGAGGCTACGGGCGCCAAGGGTGCTAGCGGCGCGCTGGGCGCGAGAGGAGCCGGTGGTGCCAGCGGCGAAGTGGCAGCCTGCGCTGCCGGCGATGCGGATGGAGTAAGCACCGCGATCGGGGTTAGCGATGCGTGAGACGCCAACGGTGCACCAGGAGTCAGCGCCGCAATTGGTGCTACCGGTGCCTGCAGTAAATGCGCTACAGGTGGCGCTTTTGTTACGGTAAGCTCCTGCTGGCTGTTTTCGTTTGCCGGATTCTCCGCAAACGCGACCATTTGCGGAGCCCGCGCGCCCAGATAGATCAACCCGACAACCGCGGCAACCGCCGCTACCAGTGGACCAAAGACAAGCTTCGGGGCTGCGTTCCGGGTTCTGTCCAGCATGTGATGAACGCGCCGGAGGAGCTGTGACTGGTTTCCCGCTGCGCTTGCGGCCAAGATGCTCGCGGGCCCAAATTGCGAGAGTTCTGCCACTTTCGTTAGCGAAGCCGCATATGGCTTCGCGGTTCCCGTTGCTGCGATCACCCAGTCATCGCATGCCATCTCGCGCTCGAGTGACATCCGGTGACTGAGCCAGTAGACCGCCGGCTGAATCGGTAGCACTGCTTCAATAAGTCTCTGCGCCAGGTTGGTCCAATCATCTCGGCGCCGTAAGTGGGCGAGTTCGTGCATCACGATGTGGTCGAGTTCCGAGTCCGAGAGCGTGTCGAGAAATGCCCAAGGGATCAGGATCACCGGATCGAGGAATCCGAGCGACACAGGGCCCGCGACCTGCCTCGAGATGAGCAATCGCGTTTGCCGCCGAACACCGTTGATTGCAGACAGACGCCGCAACCGCAACTCCCAGCGGTCCGGAGCCGGCATCGCGCCTGATTTCAACCTTCTCAGCTCCCGGTATCCACCTGCCAGCCTCGCCAGCATCACCAAGGACAGGAGAGCCCATAGAATCTCGATCGCGGCAGGAACCTTTCCAGAGCGAATGCGAATCAGTGGATGCTCAACCGCCTCCATCACCGCCGATGAAGTCCAGGAGGCCGCGTTTCGCAGCGCGGATTCGAGACCTTGGGGAGATGCGGACTCACGGCTTGATTCAGGAATTGATGCAGAATGTGAATCGGGATTCGGGGCGGCCTTCAATTCCGAGTACCGATTCTTAACAGGAGACAAAGTCGTGGCGACAGGCGTGCTCGTTGCTGCAATCGGAAGCGAATCCAGTTGAACCCCTGTAGTGGTGGGAGCTCTGGGCGACACCAGCCCGGTAGGCAGCGCCACGACAGCGAGCAAGGTTAGCCATAGAACCGTGAAGCGGGTCGTCGAGTTCAATCGCGGAAACAGCTTCAGAAGGACCCACATCACCGCCGCTAGAATTGTGCCCTGACAGATTCCGTTCATAAGAGTTGTCATGGCGAAGTTGATATGTGTCATTTCTGCTCTCCTTGCTCACTCTCCGCGATCATCCTCTTGATGCGCCGCAATTCGGCTCGGCCTATCGTTTCTTCTTTCAGTAGATTCACGACCAGCAGTTCGCGCGAGCCGCCGAAAAAGCGGTTCACCAGATGACCCAGTGCGGTACGGCTAGCTTCTTCATGCGCAATCACGGGTTCATAGATGAAGGCGCGTCCTTTCTTAGTGTGCCGCAGGTAGCCCTTGGTCTCGAGAATGCGCAGCGTGGTCAGCACGGTGCTGTATGCAAGCGGCGGATTGGCCGGCAATGATGCTAGTACATCACCCACCGTCGCTCGCCCTTGCTTCCACACTACGTTCATCAGCCGTAGTTCACCTTCCGTTAAGTTCGGTGATTTCTTCCGCGCCAACGCTACCTCCCTAGGACGAACAATTAAGTAATTAATAGTTACAAATTTATATAGTACGCAATCCCCATTGTCAACTATTAAATTAATAGTTAGAGTTTGGCTCTCGGCAATTCCGCACGCGCCAAAGAGCGTTCTCCTGTCACTCCTTGATCTTGCATGCGTTCTGTCCGGGAGAGACTCCCTATGAAGTCTGAGGTGTCCGTATGCCGGAACCTCAGCGAGCTTTGTCCGACGATCCAGCTGCAACTCCGGTGAAAGTGCTGCACGGGATATAATTTTGGCTCATTTATGGCCCTTGCCTCTGGCAACAAACTCGGCCCGTACGAGATTCAATCGCTCCTGGGAGCCGGGGGAATGGGCGAGGTGTATCGCGCGCACGATCCGAGGCTGGCGCGAGATGTCGCGCTGAAAGTTCTGCCGGAGGCTTTCGCGGCTGATAGCGAACGCATGGCCCGGTTCGAACGCGAAGCGAAAGTGCTCGCATCGCTGAATCATCCCAACGTCGCCGCGATCTATGGACTCGAAGAATCGAACAGCGTGCGGGCGCTGGTGTTGGAGCTGGTGGAAGGGCCGACCCTGGCGGAGCGGATCGCGCAGGGACCGATTCCCATCGAAGAAGCCGTGCCCATTGCCAAGCAAATTTGCGATGCCCTCGAATACGCACACGAGCGAGCAATCATTCATCGCGATTTGAAACCGGCGAACGTAAAAGTCACGCCGGAAGGTTCGGTGAAGCTGCTTGATTTCGGGCTGGCAAAAGCGCTCGAAGGCGAAGCGGTCGCAGGCGACATTATGACTTCGCCGACGATCAGCCGGCTGGCGACGCAGGCCGGCATTATTCTAGGCACCGCCGCCTACATGTCTCCCGAACAGGCCAAGGGCAAGACCGTCGATCGTCGTGCCGACATTTGGGCGTTCGGTTGTCTGTTCTATGAGATGCTGACGGGCAAGCGCGCATTTGGTGGGCAGGCCGTTTCGGAGACGCTTGCCGCCGTCATCCGAGACGATCCCTACTGGAGCGCTCTCCCGCAGGCCGTTCCGCCGCGCATTCGCGATTTGCTCAAGCGGTGTCTGTGCAAGGACGTGAGGCAGCGGCTTCAGGCTATTGGCGACGCCCGCATCGCTATTGAAGAAGTGCAGAGCGGCGTGGCCGCGCCCGATCTCATCCCCACGCCAGTAGCCGCCGACGCGGGTCGCGTATCTGCCTGGATCCGAACCATGCCCTGGGCACTCGCCGCGATTCTCGCCATCGCACTCGCAGCAGCGTTGATTCTCATTCCCTCTCGAACACAACAGCTGAGCGGGCCGGTGATGCACCTCACTTTGGCGGCGCAGGCGCATCACGAAGAAGCGGATCGTCGTGGAAGCGCGGTGGCTATCTCGCAAGATGGCACGCGAGTAGCCTACGTTGCCGTGCAGGGGAGCCCCGACACAGGAAAGAGCGGGGACTTATTAGCGCCTCAAACAGAAGCATTTGAGCTAGTCGTGAGAAAGCTCGACCAATTGCCCCCAACCCCGTTGCCGGGGACTGCCGGGGGGTCGGCGCCATTCTTCTCTCCCGACGGACGCTGGATCGGTTTCTCCACCGGCGGAGCAATCAAGAAAGTCTCCTCCGACGGCGGTCCGCCTGTGACGCTGTGCGAGGTGCCGAGCATCACCGGAGCATCGTGGGGAGATGATGGATTCATTTATTTCGCCCCGAGCGGAGTGGCCGAGATCCGGCGCGTGCCGGAAGAGGGTGGAACTCCCAAGGTGGTGGCTCAGGCCGGGAGCGGAGAAACGGTGGCGAGCTTCGGCTGGCCGCAAATTCTTCCCGGTGGCAAGACCGTGCTGTTTACCACGGCGAGTGCCAGTTATCTGGCACAGCACTACAGAACGGAAGCCTATTCGCTGGCCACCGGCAAGCGAACGGTCGTAATGGACGAAGGCTCCAACGCACGGTATCTCGCCCCCGGCTACCTTGTGTTCACGCGCGGCGACGTGTTGATGGGAGCGCCTTTTGATGCGGATAGCCTCAAGATCACTGGGCCGGCAGTGCCGCTGATCGAGGGCGTAACCAGGGACCTATGGTTTGGCGCAGCCGACTACGCGCTGTCGTCCACCGGCACGCTGATCTACCTGACCGGGGGTGTGCCGACGGCTTTCCGCCTGGTCAGTGTGGACATGGCCGGTAAAGTCGAGCCCTTGGTGAAGCAGGAGCGCGGATTCGAGGATTTGAGCGTCTCGCCCGATGGCAAGCGGATCGTTGCGACCGTGGAGGAGAACGCGGGCACGGACCTGTGGATCTACCACCGGGAACGCGACGCATTAACTCGTCTCACGCAGGCGGGCGACTGCGGGGATCCGCTCTGGTCGCCGGATGGCAATCGCATCATCTACTCGAACCCGGCAAGTCTGCATGTCATCGAGGCAGACGGCAGCAGTCCGCCGGAGAAGCTCAATTCGCAACAATGGGCCGAAGCGGACTCGTTCTCGCCCGACGGCAGCGAACTGCTGTACAATACTTTCTCCGTCGCCACAAACGATGCGGCACTCTGGCTGCAGCCGCTCAAGGCAGGCGCGCCACCCACGCAAATGTTCCCCGGCGTGGCGCGCGTGGTGGATGCACGCTTCTCACCTGATGGCCACTGGATCGCCTACGTTTCTGCGCAGTCGGGACGGGCGCAGGTCTATTTGCAGGCGTTCCCGGGTCCGGGCGAGCGAGTGCAAGTGTCCACGGAAGGAGGCAGCGAGCCGGTTTGGGCGCCGAACGGGTCGGAACTGTATTTCCGC
The DNA here is from genome assembly GCA_963714225.1 of uncultured Acidobacteriaceae bacterium. GTDB lineage: Bacteria > Acidobacteriota > Terriglobia > Terriglobales > Acidobacteriaceae > Sulfotelmatobacter. The sequence continues at coordinate 93,079 of CAVQNY010000007.1, forward strand.
ACGCCCACCAAGTTTATGGCCGTGGATGTGAAAGCGCGGCCGGCGCTCGCCGTCGGCAAACCGCGGCTATTGTTTGAGGGCGAGTTTCGGCTGACCCACCATGACTACGGCCTGCTGCCCGATGGCCGGCACTTCATCATGATTCAGCCCGTCGGCAAAAAGCCGCCAGCCGAACTGCATGTGGTGGTGAACTGGTCCGACGAATTGAAGGCACGTCTGGCTGCCGCGCGCAACTGAGGACGAAAGCGGGGGCTGGGAGCCTGATTGGAGCATGACTAAACGGGCCGCTTTTAGCACCAGTCTCACTCCCGACCGATTAACGGGCCACAAGAAGTGTCCGGATCATCGTTCATAGTGACTGCAAAACGCCGTTGGGCAAACATGCAACACGGAAGTCTGAAACGAAAAAGTCGCAAAAGAGGTCCTGATGTCTGGCAGTTTCGCTGGTCGGAGAACAGCCGTGACGGCAAGCGTTTTTACCACAAGAAAATTGTCGGCACGGTCGAGCAATACCCTGATGAAGATGCTGCGCGGCGCTCCGTAGTGGGGTTGGTCTCAGAACTCAACGCCGATGGCCGACCAACGAATTCGGGTGTCCTGACCGTTGCTCAACTCTGTGATCACTTCGAGCAACGCGAACTTTCGCAGGACAACACTTGGCGCAGTCATGCCACAAAGAAAATCTATCAGGCGTACTTGCGCCGCTGGATTCGTCCTCATTGGCAGAAATACGGACTGGCCGACGCTAGAACGATACAAGTCGAGTCCTGGCTTCGCGGATTGCCATTAGCACAAAGCAGCTGCGCCAAAATCCGAAACCTGATGTCCGTTCGGTTCAATCATGCCTGCCGATATGAACTGTTTGACCGCAATCCAATCCACCTCGTTCGTCAGAGCGCGAAACGCCGAACACCACCCGCCATTCTGGTGCCCGCCGAAATCAAAGCGTTAATCGACGGTCTGGCACTTCGAGAACGCACACTCGTCCTTCTTGCCGCATCAACCGGTTTGCGGCAGAGCGAGATCTTCGGCTTAAAGTGGGGCGATATCGACTTCGAGGGCGGCACGATGAACGTCATCCATTCCATCGTCTACGGAGTGGTAGGCCCGTGCAAGACCGAATCATCGCAAAAGCCCGTGCCAATGCATCCGACTCTCGCGGACGCTCTGATGCAGTGGAGAAAACGTTGTACATACAACAAGCCCGAGGACTGGGTTTTTGCAAGTGAGCGCTATCGGGGCCGAAGACCTTACTGGGGCCAGGCGATCTTGCGCAAATACATACGTCCCGCGGCGCAACGAGTCGGAATTCAGAAGCGATTTGGATGGCATACGTTCCGGCACGCCTACTCGACCATGTTGCGAAGAGTAGGGACTGAGTTCAAGGTGATGAAGGAGCTGCTGAGGCATTCATCGTTCCGCTCTACGTTGGATGTTTACACGCAGGCAGTGACTCCCGCGAAGCATGCAGCGCAGGCGGCGGTGATATCGCTGGTCTTTTCTTCCGACAAGGATGGACAGGCACCCGTTGCTGGATAAGAGGCTGTGGACCACCGCAAAGGGGCACAAAAAGGGCGCGAAACGTGCCCTTTTCGCGCCCCAGATGGTTTCAATAAAATCCGTCTAACTCTAACTGGTTTGGAATGAATGGCGGGGACGACGGGACTCGAACCCGCGGCCTCTGCCGTGACAGTCGGCAACCGTCGGCTTCATTGGGCAGCGTAGGCTTGTTCTTGTGCAAAGATTTGTGCAACCGTTAAGCCCATGTCGGGCGCGCGTCAAAACCTAGGCAGAAACGAATAACTACCGATGTCACCAGAGAACTCAAGAAAATGGCGTTCTAATTTCTGGAATGTTGACGGCTGCGGAACGCCACAAACCCGATCGGAGTTCATTGGGACGGTTCCGAAAGCGAAATCGAGTACGCTATTGCTACAGTCCTTCGTTACGATGCTCTTTCACAACATGTCGTCCTCTGAGACCACGGGGAACTCTTCGGCTGCTCTTACCCAGTTACTTCACCGAAGACGCTGGCCTTCAACCTGGGATAAAAAAGTTTCGGCATTCCCTTTATCCTCACACTCCGATTCTGGTGAGGTGTGCGTTTTCGAGGCTTAACTACAGTTCGCTTTCGCTACGACCTGTGGTTTTGCTTGCCCTCCTGTCGGAGCTGACCAGACTTGCGTCCGGCCAACGAGGACGTTTACATCCGGGCTTCCGACGGTTTGGTCGCCCGCCCCGTCGCCGGATATCACTACAGTGCCAACTGGGTAATCTGCACTGGCGGGACTTTCACCCGCTAGAGACCATCAACTAGCTTCGCTGCACTATCCCGGCGCACAGAAATCCCTATTGCACGCATTGAGGGTCAATCACTTGGGCCATTGATCAGCCAACGATTCCCGCCGCTGCGCTTCGCGCGGCATGGTGCCCGCGAGCATAAGAACGGTGCCGCAAAACATCAGCGTATCCCCCAAATAATTAAGGCCATTGTCGAGGCTGGCGCGGTCCACTATTCCGATCGGGACGTACACGACCAACACCACGAAGAACACGGTTAGGCCCACCCACGTGGCTGCGGCGCGGGGTTTCTTGCCAAGCAGCAACGGGACACCTGCGACCGCGTAAACCACGGCCGCCAGGTACGTCCAAAGGGCGTGTACGGGGATCCAGTCGGGAGTCACGCGTTCCAGCGGAATGCCGGGAACGTGATCGGCGTGTAGGAACTGCTCGAAGCTGAAAAACAGCACGGGAACGGCAACGAAGTACCGCGCAATCGTCACCAGGACGTGCGTGCCGCGCTCGCGGCCCTGCCCGGAGAGGCTGGCTGCCAGCGCCAGAGGGCCGCCGCTGAAGGATAATTCCCGCAGCGTTAACGCCAGCCCAAACCGATCTCGCGGATTTTGCGCCCAGACCGGGGCGTCCATGAGCACGACGAAAAGGAAAAAGTTCAAGGCTAGCAAACTCGCCGAGAGACGCACCTGAATGCCCGTGACCAGGCTCAGCGCGGCTGCAATAAAGCAACCCCCGACGAAGTACGCCCAAAACAGATGCCACGGAATCCACGCCGGTATGAGCGACGCGACGGCCTCCGTCAGCGTGAAATGTTCGGTGCCGAAGGCCGCGATTGGCGCCGCGTAGAAAAGCGGCCCGAACAAAATCAGCTTGTCGAATCCTCGCGCATTTTGCCAGTCGCCGCGAAGAAAAATTGTGACCAGGCCGATTGCAAAAACCACTCCACCGACAAAATACGACCAAATCACCGTGCTAGGAACTGTGAGGAGAGCCACGACTGCCGACGAATTCACTAAGCTGCCGCTCACGACGATTCCTTTCCTCCCCGTTGCGCTCTAGCCCAATACCTACTCTTCTGGGTCGAGTCTGCGGACATATGACGTAATATCGCCATAGCACTCGTTGACCCCAGTCGGCCAGTTCTCAATGAAGTGCAATGGCCTGCGTACATCAACTGATCGTCATTCTAGAGGTTTAAAGTGTGGGGATTGAACCCCGAGCGTTGCCAACGCTTCGTCCATGGTGCGTACGACTGTCAGAAGAGGCCGTGTAGATTCTCCCAGAATCTGAAACATTCGAGCTAGACCAAATCCAATCGTGGTCGGGGCAACAATGATGCGAGGCTTGGTCGCGTCCGGCATGGCTGGTTCCTGATCTGCCAAGGAACGCACAAATCCGCTGGATACGGCAAGGTCATTAACGGATGAGAGGTCCCAAATACCCGCTCTGGCATCGGTCGCTATCGAATACTTGCGAGTCACCCCGTAAAGCTCTGCCAGTAACTCATCCGTGAGTCTCCCCTTCAATCGGGCCAGCCGGATTTCATTCACTGCGTCGAACTCAAATCGGGAATTGCGTGAAATGTCAGGGCGACCAGGTGCTGCCATGGCTATCTCCTCTCCTACACCTCCGGCGGCCAGGAGTCTCTCCCTTTTCAGGGGAAGCATATCGCAAAGTTGCACATGACGCTTTCATCATACGGCTGCACGTTTGCGAAAGGCGCTAGGGTTTTCGAAATGGCGCTTTCTTTCTGGACAGCATAGCAGCAGCGTTAGCGAGCCACCTTGTTCATCACTATTCGGCTGATGCACCCGTTATAACCCGTTATAGCGAACTCCGTTGGAGGGCAAGGGCCAAAACTTTTTCGGGAGCGGCTGTTCGTACGTGCTATGCGTCATTCCTGCGGGTCGCAAGACAAGCTCATTCATAATTTCCGGGAAAGCTTTGCCCGTAACATCGCTTATAAGTGTCTGTAGGATGACGTACGCGCCGTTCGAATACCGCCGAATCGTTCCGGACACAACATCAACCCGAATTGGGTCAGTGTTTGGCGGTTTGTCGCCATTCAAGATTTGCACCACGGTTGGGATAGGCTCGTCGGAGGTGTAACCGGGCAAGCCCTGAGCGGTTATTCCGGCGCTGTGGCTCAGGATGCGACGGACGGTGACCTTTTCCTGTGCGGTGAACTGGTTGTCGGGAACTTTCCACGTGCGCAGCTTGTCGTTCACGTTCTCGTCTAGGCTTAGCTTGCCTTCCTGGACAAGATGCAGAGCCGCCAGTGCGCTCTCCGGCTTGCTGATCGATGCCGCCTGAAAGAGAGTTTCCGACGTCACAGGTTTATTCGTGGCTATGTCAGCGAGACCGTACGCGCGTGTCCAGATAATCTTTCCGTGGTCGAAGAATGCGACGTTTACGCCCGGAAAAGTTTCATTGCGCGTGCCGCTTGGCTCTTGATGACAACTGCGGGAAGCAGGCCGTTTTCGATGCGAGCGATGCGAGCCGCACCGCCTTCGTCCTCAAGTTGCTGCGACTCCCCGAATCCGGGGGCGCGATCAGCCGCGGAGTTTGCGTGGTGCAACACCAAGATGGCGGCAAGCGCGAAAAATGCGATCAGCAAAAGGAACGTCTTTTTCATGGTGCTCCTTATAGTGTCGGCTTACTTGTACTCTGTCTCCGGATCAGCTTGAAACGGCGCGGTGCCGCGGGCATCGTTGACGATTTCGTGAACTGCGGAGACTACTAACTCAGGCCGGTAGATCTGGATCCAGTGGTAGCTTCCTTTTGCAACAATCCTCTTACTTCTTGATGATAGGCCTCGTAATTCCTGCTGCATCTCGGTCCACGCGCTCTCTGCCTTGACTAAGTCGGCGGGAGAAAAATAGCCCCGGAAATCGTTGACCTGTGCATCGTGGGAGACGACAACCAGCGGCATATCGCCGAAGGGGCCAGTCTTAGCGGGCATGGACCCATCCTCATCTGTTCCCTGTGCCGCTTCGGTGCGCCAGGCTGGCAGGCGACAATATTGAGCCGCTGCTTCGGGCGCAAACTGTTCCCATTCCCGAGGCTGGTTCGTGAACACGAAGCTGTCGCGACACCAGCCGAGAATTCGCGGCACCCCTAACGTCACGCTCCCCAGCATAATGTGGTAATAAACGTTTGCCAGAGTGGATTGATCCGTCGGCGCGTTGAATGGCGCACGATGAGGCATATCCGGATGGACTGAATCGACCAGCACCATGCCCACGACTTGCTTGCGATTTCGGGCGGTGAACACACGGTTGATGAGCCCGCCAAAGTCGTGTCCAACCAGAATGTAAGCGCCAGGGACGGCAGCACGAGTCAGGAGCCGTTGCAGTTCGTCGGCACTATTCGAAGCGGTGCGCGGCCCCTTGGGCGCATCGCTCCAACCGAAACCGGCGCGATCGTAGGAACAAACACTGGTAAAGCTACTGATCTCCGGTTGAACCAGCTGCCAAATAATGGAAGATTCATTTGGGCCAGCCTCCAGGATGACCGTGGGACTCCCGGTGCCCGTGCAGTTGATGTGAAGCCGCAGCCCGCCGATGTCCACGAGTTTGCCGCGAGGAGGGTAGCGGTGTCGTTCCCATTGCGACATCGACAGTTGATACACGGCGCCAGCGGCAACGACCAAGGCCATCGATACGGCAAGCCATTTGCAAACCCGCCAGAAAAGTGTCCGGCCTCGACTATGGATTTGTGCGGAGGAAGTGGCTGCATACTCGGTCATATGCCGTTCGACTCTCGTACATTCAGATCTGCAGGTTCTCGAGGCGATGTACGCCGCTACGGCGCTGGGGTGTGTAGAATCCCCCCGTTGTGCCTTAGGTCGTCATACACAGCCTTTCCTTTGGCCCGTGCCCGGTCTTAGCTTCAGTGACCTTGAAGAAAGTCCTGGATCTTCGTGCGGGCGATTTGAGTGCCGAAGCCTCCCCAGTTGATATCGAAGCCGTGGTCATTGGCGGGCAGCAGATAGAGCTCGTGGGCGACGCCGGCTTTCGTTAGCGCCTCATCCAGCATGATCGCCTGCTCCATCGGCACAAGGCGGTCCATGGTGCCCTGGAACGTAATCGTAGGAGGCGTTTGTGCATTGATGTGGTAGAGCGGCGAGAGCGCGTGGTAACGATCGGGAAACTCTCCCGGAATGCCGCCGATGTATGTGCTCTCCGAGTCCTGTACAAAGCCGGGGCTGGAGGTGGTGTCATACAGCTTTGCCATCTCGGTTGGACCATAGAGGTCGATGACGCTGCGTATCGCCACTGGCGCCACACCGGTGGATGCCGGCAACCCCGGGTCCCCCATGCTGTAAGCGGCCAGCAGCGCCAGATTTCCACCTGCAGACTCCCCCATGATGCTGATGCGGGCGGGGTCCACATGGTAGTCGGCCGCGTGTACGGCCACCCAGCCGACCGCCGCTTTGACGTCGCCGATTTCATCCTGCCAGCGTACTGGTGGCGGCATCCGATACTCCACATCGAACACTTCGTACCCGAGTTGGTTCAGCCAACGGTTCCAGCCCGGCCGCTCACTGCGATTTCCTACAATCCAACCACCTCCGTGCACAAACACAACAGCCGGGCGGAGTGGCCCGGAATTGGGCAGTCCAGTACTCCAGACGTCGAGTTGCAGGTTGGCGCCGTCCTTCGCAGCGCCGTACGATACGCTGCGATTGAGCTGGGGAGGGTGGCCGTCATTCATGCGGACTGCGTTCTCGAGGTAATTACCGAGGGAGAGCGGGACACCTAATTGGCGTGCACGCTGCCACATGGCGAAGGCTGGAGTGAGCGCCATAATGGCGGTCAAGATCGCCACAAACCCGAAAAGCGTCCTGGCAAGCCGGGCGCGCGACGGCTTGGCAACCCACCACAAAAGCAGCGCCAGGACCGTGACCACCAGCAGGTGCAAAGGAAACAACAGGGCATCAAGGCCCAAAAACCCAGGGACGACGAACGGAACCGGGACCGCCATGCAATAGGCAGGCGCCACCATGCACAAAGCCAGCAGGACGGCCGCCAGCGTGAGCAGCCACGCCCAGATACCGCGTGGCTTCCAGCTATTAACCGGGGATTGCATTGATTGATATTGGGTCGTCATGGTGTGTCCTTACTTAGGCGTGCCCCGAGGCCGACATCTCCTTCGAATTCCACTAACAGGATGAGCCATTTGAAGAGGCGCCGAAAGCGCAATCGGCGTCGACCGGACGACGGGTCGGAGTTGCCAACATCATAAGAAGTACCCTTCCACCACTACCGGTTGCCGCTCTCCACTGAATACATTCCGCTGTTTATGTTCTCCAGGCGACGTACACCGCTACGCCGCAGGGTGTGCAGAATCCCGCAAACGACTGCGGCAGCGGTGCACATAATCAGCAGCATAAAGACCAGAACGGATACCAACGACCGCCAGGCCAATCCCAACGTGTCGCCAGCAACGCTGCTGGCTTCCCCGATAGCGAGCACTACACCCGCGAGGATCACGAGCATCAGGGCCACGGTGGAGCGGGGAAAACGAAACTGGGGGTGCATGTAGAACCTCCGAAATGGAATGGTAGGGCCGAACAGACGGTCAAAGTGCGCACACAGCGCACCGGATAACAGTCCACAATATTCGCGTCGGTAGAAGCTGATTTTCGCAGCCAGCGCTGCCGGAAGGACGCTTCGTGCCTCGCGGAAGACGGACGTCATCTCCTCGCCGAATTCACCGCGATAGCTCCCCGGATACAGGCATAACAACCAGCAGTAAACCGTAATCACGACGATCATGCCTCCTTGCGGGCCATGCGCAAACCAGCCAACCTGGTCAGCTGGCGCATGCGCTCAATTTCCATTTGCAGATTCCGCCGCCCGCGTGAGGTGAGCCTGTAGGTACGACGGTCGCGAGCGGGGTGGTTCTCTTCGACGCGCTCGATCCAGCCGTGATCGAGCAGGCGCTGCAGCGCGCCGTACAAAGTGCCCGTGCTGAGCAGCACGCGGCCGCCACTCATGGATTCAACATCCTTCAGGATTGAATAGCCATGCCGCGGCTGTTCCGCCAGGCTTAGCAGGACCAGTAATACCGGTTCACTTAACGCGAATGTCTCCATAGCTCATTAACCGACATGTCGTATAGCGCCATATTGAGCTGCGGGGTTGCTTTTGTCAAGCAGTCCTGCTTCGAGGCTGAACTTTAGGCCGCGCAGCAGGCGCCTGTCTTCAATCACGACGTGCTGTCACTGCTTTGCGGCTTCCCAATGAGGCGTTGTCTATCGTCTAGAAATCCTGACCTGGGAGTCGCAGCGATTCGAGTGCGTCCCACTCACAACGCCGCCGCTGTAGGCAGGTCGCTGCCCACTGGTTACTTGTCAGCGGCCCCGTTTCGCGATGCAATTGCCCTCGGGAGGGACACATGGGGCGCCTGTTCGGTTTTCTCAGCGTCGTCGTTGTATTGGCCATTGGCATGTACTTTTATTCCAAACAGGTGCAGAGCTCTTCTGCTCCCGCCGGGGCGAACACCCCGAAGGCCGCCATTAACATCACCGGAGTAAGGACCGATCTGGTCAGTATCGCCTCGGCCGAGCGCCGGTACTTCGCCGGCGAAGGAAGATATGCCTCCATCGACGAACTGATCTCGACTAACTACATTACCGTTGCCCGGCAGCGTCCTCCTTATACCTACACGGTGCAGATCATTTCCGGTGGCTTTCGTGTAGTTGCTACTCGTTCCGGTGACGACACCTCTGGCATGCCCGCGCAGCTTTCGGTTGATGAGAACATGGAGTTCCAAACGTCCGAATAGGGCCACCGCCGATGTGGTTCCGCTTTCCAATTTGACGCCAATTACCTTGGAGCGAGAACGTTATAATATTCAGATGATTGACAATCCATCGGTCGCCGGGAGGGCGTACCGGCTCAAGAGCTGAATAGAAATCCAAAGTAGACCAATTCAGAAGAAAGAGCCTCTAATCACTCCTTGTTTGGCGGGCCATCGAGGCTGGCTTCCGCACTAGGCGGAGAATCTTTCTTGGCGTTTCGAGTGTGTGTGTGTCGGTTTTCGAGAGTCCGCAAGTCCAATCCTAGTTCTCTCATCATGCGATGAACCGCTTGGTCTTTTTGACGGTCTTCAATGGATCCTTGATATTCAGACGCAAGTGAGTCACGATTAGCCCCCGAGCGCTTCTGGGATGAACCCACACGCTGAGACAGTTTTGAATGACACACATTGAGTGGAAGTTTGCTGCCTTCATAACTAGCCGGGGATGAGGTCTGGAGCAGGGGACGGCGTTTTGAGTTCCCTGCTCCAGCATCCTCGTAGAAAGTCTTCTCTTCGCCTCCTGGGAAACATTCCAAGCTCGAACCGATAGTATCCTGCTCACCCAGACTTGAAACACACGTCTAACGCGAGTACAGTACTGTTTCTCGTTTTCCGGGTTTTTTAAGTCCTTACAAACAGGAATCTTCTCGATGCGTCACGCCTTGACTGTGCTCTTTGCTGTCTGCTGCTTAACGATATTTTCCAATTCCCAAACCGCCGACGAACTGATTGCCAAGAACATCGCGGCCCGGGGCGGAATAGAGAAAATGAAGGCCATCAAGAACATCCGCATGACGGGCAAGTTCGAGGGCGGCGGCGGCTTTACGGCGTCCGTGGGCCAGGAGAACGGGCGGCCCAACCTGATCCGGCAGACATTCACACTGCAGGGGATGACGGCGGTGCAGGCTTACGACGGCACCACCGGCTGGCAGATCCAGCCTTTTGGCGGGAAAAAGGACCCGGAACTGATGGGCGAAGATGATCTGCGCGACCTGCTGCTGGACGCCGACTTTGACGGGCCCCTGGTGGACTATAGAGAGAAAGGCAGCACGGTAGAGTATCTGGGGCACGACGTGGTGGATGGAGACGATGCACTGCGGCTAAAGGTGACGCTGAAAAACGGCGACATCATCTATGACTACCTCGATCCGGATACCTTTATCGAGATTCGCAGGGAGATCCAGCAGTTTATCCGGGGCTCGGTTCGGGATCGCGTGGTGGGACTGGGTTCCTACAAACCGGTGGCAGGAGTGATGTATCCGTTCTCGATCTCCAGCGGACCGAAGAACCATCCCGATGCGCAAACGAGTACGGTGCAGAAAATGGAAGTCAATGTGACGATAGATCCTGCAGATTTTGCGCTTCCCGCTTCGCTCAAGCCGGGAGCGGGCGCGGAGAAGAAGTAGAGTCTGGTCCGTTCGGGAAGAAGGTGGCAACTTGCTTCCCGGAACAGGAGTTCCCATGAGTCGCGCGGTGATGGGTCTGCTTGCAATCTCATGCCTCAGTGTGTTTGCGCGCTCTCAAACCGCGGAAGAGCTGGTCAACAAGAACATTGAGGCGAAAGGCGGGGTCGACAGGATCAGGTCTGCCAAGTCCCTGCTTGCGACGGGCAAGGTCAAAAGTGGCAGAGGCCGCGTTGCGGTCTTAAGACAAATGCACATGCGCCCGGATTTGGTTCGTCAAAACCTCTCCATGCAGGGTATGACTGCGGTCCGGGCGTACGACGGCTCTGTCGGCTGGCAGATCCAGCCCTTTCGCGGACGTAAAGAACCCGAGTTGATGGGTGAGGATAACCTCCGGGACTTGCCTCTAGCCGCTGATTTTGACGGGCCTCTCGTTGACTACGCCGAAAAAGGGAACACGATCGAGTATTTGGGGGCACGACGCCGTGGATGGCGATGACGCCCTGCGGCTCAAGGTTACTCTGAAGAACGGTGACATCGTTTACTACTATCTCGACCCCGATACCTATCTTGAAATCCGCAAAGAGGTTCAGCAGTTTATCCGCGGATCGGTGCGGGACCGCGTGGTTGACCTGGGATCTTACAAGCCGGTGGATGGAGTCATGTATCCTTTCTCGATCTCCGAGGGGTCGAGGAACAATCCTAGCGCCCAAGTCACCACGATTGACAAGATTGAAGTGAATGTGGCTTTTCAACCTTCTGACTTTGCGCTGCCCGCTTCCTTGAAGCCGGCGTAGAGTTCAGACAATGAGAAAAAATGAGGGTTGCGCTGGTGTAGACGAAATCCTGACCACGCGAGGACAACCACCGATGAACACCCGCTGTCGTTATTTCCAGTTCCTGCCGAAGTTAAGCTTGGCCCTTGGAATTACCTCCCTGTTTCTAGCCCCCCTGGGCTACTCCCAGACCGGGTACCGCTTCGATGCGGCGACGGTCTCAGGATTGCCGGCACGAAACATCGGCTCGGCCACCATGAGCGGGCGTATTGCAGCGGTGGATGCGGTGGAGGAGGAAGGCCGCATCACCGTGTTCGTGGGTGCCGCGAGCGGCGGAGTGTGGAAATCGGTGAACGGCGGCACGACGTACAAGCCGGTGTTTGACCGGGAGGACGTGCAGTCGATTGGCGCGGTGGCGATTGACCCGTCGAATTCGAAGATTGTTTGGGTGGGCACCGGCGAAGCGTGGGTGCGAAACAGCGTGTCGGTAGGCGACGGCGTCTACAAGTCGACGGATGGCGGCGAGAACTGGACCAACGTTGGCCTGAAAGACAGCGAGCACATCGCCAAGATTTTGGTGAATCCGAACGACAGCAACGACGTGCTGGTCTGCGCCACCGGACATTTGTGGGATGACAACGACGAGCGCGGAGTCTTCCAGACAACCGATGGCGGCAAAACCTGGAAGAAGGTTCTGGCGGGCGTGAATGGTTCAAGCGGCTGCGCCATGATTGCGCGCAGCAAGCAGGAGCCGAAGACCATCTTTGCCGGGATGTGGGATTTCCGGCGGCAGGGCTGGACGTTTCGCTCAGGAGGCCCGGGCAGCGGGCTGTTCGAATCCACCGACGGCGGCGCTCACTGGAGCGAAGTCAGCAGCAGTAACGCCAAGGGATTGCCGCCGAAACCGTGGGGCCGCGTGGCGGTCCAGGTGGCGCCGTCAAAGCCGCAGGTGGTGTATGCCAACATCGAAGCGGAAAAAGGAAGAGGACTGTACCGGTCTGACGACGGCGGGGCCACGTGGACCAAGCTGGATGCCAGCAACTACATGGTGTGGCGTCCCTTTTATTTCGGCAACCTGATCGTCGATCCCCAGGATGAAAACAAGATTTTCAAACCCGATCTTATTCTGCTGCTGAGCAACGATGGAGGAAAAAGCTTCAATGTGGTTTCGAACGCGGCGCACGGCGACTTCCACGACGTTTGGATCAATCCCAAGAATCCAAATATCGTGATCGCCGGCGACGATGGCGGGCTGTGGCGCAGCGAAGACGGCGGCAATCGCTGGAAGCACCAGATGAACCTGCCCGTGTCGCAGTTCTATCACGTGAGCACGGATAATGCGGACCCGTATCACGTGTATGGCGGCTTGCAGGATAACAGTTCATGGGTGGGCGATTCGTCGTATCCGGGCGGCGTCAGCAACTCGCGCTGGGAGAACATGTTCGGGGGCGATGGCTTCTGGATGTTCGAGGACACTTCCGATCCAGACTACGTTTATGCCGAGGCACAGGGTGGCGAGATTGGGCGAGTGAATCGCTATACGCATGAAACTCGCAGCCTTAAACCCTGGCCTAACTATGGCGAAAAGAAGTTGCGTTTCAACTGGAACACGCCGATTCATATGAGTCCCAATGAGAAGGGGACAATTTACATCGGAGCGCAGTTCCTGTTCCGCTCGCGCGATCACGGGCAGTCGTGGGACCGCATCTCTCCCGATCTGACGACGAACGATCCCGAAAAGCAGAAGCAGGAAGAATCGGGCGGCGTGACCGTCGATAACTCTTCGGCGGAGATGTACACCACAATCTATTCGATTTCGGAGTCGCCGAAAAACGGTCAGATCATCTGGGTGGGCACCGATGACGGGAATGTGCAGATCACGCGCGACGGAGCAAAGACCTGGACGAACGTGGTGGGGAACGTCAGCGGGCTGGGGAAGAATTCCTGGGTTACGACCATCGAGGCCAGCCGCTTCGACGAAGCCACGGCGTATGCCACCTTCGACCGGCACACCTTCGGCGATATGAAACCGTACGTCTACAAGACGACAGACTACGGCCAGACGTGGACGGCGCTGCCAGCGCAGGAGAGCGGTGTGCGCGGGTTTGCCCATGTGATCAAGGAAGACACGGTAAACCGTAATGTGCTTTTCCTGGGTACGGAGTTCGGGCTCTGGATTCTCGGTAGATGGCGGGCAGCGCTGGGCGCAATACAAAGGCACGGACTTCCCGGCGGTTCCGGTGGATGACATTGCGGTGCAGGCGCGGGAATCCGACCTGGTGCTGGCGACGCACGGGCGCGGCATCTGGATTGTGGACGATATCTCGCCGCTGCGCGCGCTCACCCCGGAAATGATGACGAAGGAGGCGACGCTGCTCCCCGGCCGGCCATCGATCCAGTATTTTGATGCGTTCGGAGGTTGGGCCGGAAGGCGACGAGAGCTTCACTGGGCGGAGCCGGCCTTCGGACGCGCAGATCACTTATTACCAGAAAGGGCGGCACATCTTCGGCGATTTGAAGATCGAGATCTTCGACCAGGACGGCAAACTGGTGGATACGGTAGCCGGAAGCAAGCATCGGGGACTGAACCGCGCAGGTTGGGGAATGCGCGTGAAGCCACCGGCGGTTGCTCCGGCGGCGTCGGCGCTGTTTGAAGCGGCGCAGGGGCCGCGCGTGCTGCCCGGCACGTACACGGTAAAGCTGACCAAAGGCGATCAAACTTATACCGAGCAACTGAATGTCGCGATGGATCCGCGGGCCAAGTACTCGGTGGAGGAGCGCAAGGCGCAATTCGATCTCTCGATGAAGGTCTACAAACTGCTGGAGCACATGACGTATGGGGTGGCGGCGATCGAAGGAGTGCGCGACGCGGCCAATACCCGGGCTGCGAAGGTGGAGGAGAAAGATCCGCTGCGCAAGCAACTGCGGAAACTAGCCATGGATTGTGACGCGTTGCGCTCGAAGATCGTGGCCACCAAGGAAGGCGGCATGATTACCGGGGAGGAACGCATCCGCGAACTGCTGGGACAACTCTATGGCGCAGTGACGGGATACGACGGCAAGCCCACGGATTATCAGGTAGCGCGGACCGAGTCGCTGGGCCATGAACTGGAAGATGTAATCGACGATTTCCAGAAACTGACGCAGAAAGACTTGGCGGGAATTAACGAGGGCTTGAAAAAGAAGAAACTGGAAGTCCATCACCGTACTAGCCGAGACAAACTGGCAGAAGAAGCAAGCGGAGTCTGCGGTTGCTGCTGGCGCAGGAGTGCGGAGGGCAGAGGGTCAGCTGCGGGAGATGGATTAGATGGGGCCTGCGCTGCTGGCTACGTCAACTCCAGTTCAATCCTCTTCCCAGCCGGATCCAGCTTTGTGATTCGGAATTTGCGACCGTCCAGTGCGGGCGGCTTTCATTGTGTTTCTCCCTCACTGTACGTCGGACACCTTCTCGTTAACGAACGTGATTTTAAGGTCCTCGGGGGGAACCGTCGGCTCCCCACTCCGACCTGCTCTCAGGTCTACCTCACGCGCTTTCCTCATCCGGGCGCCCGGTACCAGGTCTCGAAAGACGGCGGCACGCAGCCGGTGTGGAGCAAGGACGGCAAAACGCTCTACTTCATCGATCCCTACAGAAAACTAACTGCGGTCGAGATTCAATCGTCCGGCGAGACGGTGCAGATTGGTGCGGCCAAACCGTTGTTTACGGCCGGAATTCGTCACTCTATTCCCACAGAGGCGTACGACGTCGCGCGCGACGGCAGGTTCTTGGTGGTGGACTCCATCACGGAGAGCACCGCGCCGGTTGTGCTGGTCACAAACTGGGACGCGGAGCTAAGAAAATGAGTCCCGCAGCGAGCTGAAAACTGAGGGCCGTGAACTTACATTTGGCCTGTAGCAGGGTTCCCCCCGTATGACGGGCAAACCTTCCCTAATCGGTAAAGGAAGGTTAGCCGACTTCTGCTTATCTGGTTGACTCAGCAAACCCCAATAGGTTGTGGTTGAGATCCTTCGCTCCGCGGATCTGCTCGTACATGGTTGATTTCCGACCGGTTCCGAGTCCGAGGAGGGTCTGGAAGGCGGCCGCCGGTGTTTTGCGGCGGTTGTGCCGGAACACGAATTCGTCGAGGTAAACCTGGAGTTGAGGCTTGCTCACTCCGTGGTAGGTTCCGATCAGCCATTGCTGCAGGTTTCCAATAGCGCGATCGGCAAGCGGGACAGCCGACTGCGCGCCCTTACGGAGGTCAGAACGCAGTGGTTGAGTGCGGGCGATATGTTTGAACCCCGCATTCGTGAGACCTTCAAAGCTTTTGAGGCCATCCGTGTAGACGGTCGAGCCGGGAGAAATGGTCTGGTTGAGGAATGAGATGATGGTCTTGCCTTTGAAATCTGGGATCACTTTCATTCTGAGGCGGCCCGAGCCCCTGCCGCGCTTTTCCACCGCAACCAGAACCAGTGCCGCCCGTCGCCCCTTGAGCTGCCGGCTTCCGCGAAGACCGGCCTGCTCGCCGCCAATCCATGTTTCATCAACTTCTACCTCGCCGTACAGCGGCTCCCGAGCTCCATTGACCATCGCCCGGCGGAGCTTGTGCAGCAGCATCCAAGCAGTCTCATAACAGGACAGACCGAGTTGCCGCTGCACGAGCAAGGCAGAAACCCCACGCTTGTCGGTGGTCATCAGATAAGCGGCCCAGAACCAGTGAGTCAGCGGGGTCTTGGTCCTGTGCAGAACCGTCCCGGCTGTCAGCGAGACTTGGTGACGGCAGCCAGCACACTGCCACCGACGTTGATGCACCAGGTCGTACGCTCGCCGATCTCCGCATCGGGGGCAGACGAAGCCCTCGGGCCAGCGGCAGGCCGCAAGATACCTTTCGCAGGCTTCCTCGGTGGCAAAGTTGCTTTGAAATTGGCGCAGGGTCTTGGGGAACGACGGTCTGGGCACTCCCCCACACTACCTGTGGGGTCTTGCTGAGTCAACCAGATAAGCAGAAGCCGACTATTCACGAACGGCCCTCAGAGTGGCGTGAAACGCCTGTCGTGCCCTGCACTATAATGACGCGAACACGTCTATGGCGCTGACCTCCGGTACCAAACTCGGTCCTTACGAAATCCTCTCACCGCTGGGCGCGGGCGGCATGGGCGAGGTGTATCGCGCACGCGACACTCGGCTTGACCGGACTGTCGCCATCAAGATACTGCCCACGCACCTCTCCGAGAATCCTGAATTCAAGCAACGTTTCGAGCGCGAGGCGCGGACCGTTTCTTCGCTGAATCATCCACACATCTGTCAGCTCTTCGACGTCGGACAGCAGGACGGCACCGAGTTCCTCGTCATGGAGTTTCTGGATGGCGAGTCGCTGGCGGACCGCCTGCGGCGGGGCCCACTGCCCTTCTCGGAGTTGTTGAAAATAGCCATGGAAGTGGCCGAGGCCCTGAGCGTGGCGCATCGCGCCGGTATTGTGCATCGCGATCTGAAGCCGGGAAACATTATGCTCACAAAGTCAGGCGCCAAGCTGATGGACTTCGGGCTGGCGAAGCCGGCATTTGCCGGAGCCACGGGATCGGCATCCGCTCCGTTGGTGTCGGCCGCGCGCACGATGAGTGGGCCATCTCCGGCGAGTCCACTGACGACTGCCGGCGCGATTGTAGGGACAATTCAGTACATGTCTCCGGAGCAAATTGAGGGCAAGGAAGCCGACGCGCGGGCCGATATTTTTGCTTTGGGGGCGGTGTTCTACGAGATGGCCACGGGCACGCGGGCGTTTCAGGGCAAGAGCCAGATCAGCGTTGCGTCGGCAATTCTGGAAAAGGATCCAGAGCCGGTCAGCACCACGAAACCGCAAACTCCAGCGGCATTTGATTATCTGGTGGCAGCGTGTCTGGCAAAGGATCGCGAAGAGCGAGTGCAGACCGCACAGGATGTGCGCATTCAGCTCAGGGGTATTGCGCAAGCTTCGCCAATTGCTGCTGCTACAACGCCGCAGACAGGCAAAAACTGGAAAGCGCAGGCGTTGCTGGGAGCATCGATTCTTTTGCTGATCGTTGCAGTGATTTTGTTTGTATTGGTGGAGCGCGACCGTGCGCCCATTGTCTCTGTACGCGCTTACATTCCTCCTCCGCCCGGTACGGCATTTCGAGCGACTGGATTTGACGCAGGACCGGTGTCCGTCTCGCCCGACGGCGAGACTCTGGCCTTCTCGGCGGTTGACGAAAAAGGAATCACGAATCTCTGGGTGCGCCCGCTTGATGCGGCGCAAGCGACCATGTTGCAAGGCACGGAAGATGCCACCTACCCGTTCTGGTCGCCCGACAGCAAGTATCTGGGGTTCGTTGCTGATCACAAGCTAAAGAAGATCGCCGTCAGAGGCGGCGAGGCGCAAACCCTTGCGGACCACGTTTTTGGCCGCGGCGAGTGGGGCGCCAACGGCACGATTCTGTTCGTCGACGACCACCTAAGTGCCATCAAGCAAGTCACCGCGGGAGGAGAAATCTCCACTGCGGTGACCCACGGCAGCGACGAGTATGCGGTGAACTCGGCAGGGTTCCTGCCTGACGGCAAACATTTTCTCTACACCGCTTACCATGCTCCGAATACGCCCAGCCGGATCAAGGTTGGGACCTTGGGCAAGCCGGACAGCAGCGTGATGGTAACAGAAGGTAGTACGCCGAAATTTTCTTCAGGCTATCTATTGTTCGTCCGCGGTGGGAAGATTCTGGCACAGCCGTTCGATCCGGATACATTCAAACTTTCTGGCGATTCGCAGGTGCTGGGGGAAGCCAGCTTATTTTCTGTCTCCCCCAGCGGGGTGCTGGCCTACCACGAGAGTTCGGCAAATTCAGAACTGAAGGTGTTCGATCGCAGCGGAAATGTCGTAGCCACGCCCGGTCCGCTTGCCGGTTACGGCTCGCCGCGGTTTTCTCCCGATGGCAAATCGATCTCTGTGGATGTACGTGACCCGAAGACGGGAAAAAGCGACGTCTGGATCTATCCCGTCGCGGGCGGACAGCCAACGCGAATCACCTTCGGTCCAAACGATTATCGGGGCACGTGGTCCCCAGACGGACATGAGATCGCCTATGCCGTTCACGACGCCAATAAGGTCTCGATCCACAAGCGCCCGCTCGATGGGAGCAAACCCGATGAAACCCTCTATGAAGGTGACAAATTCCTGGGGACAACTGTGCAGGACTGGTCGCCGGATAGGAACTATCTTTCGGTGGACCTGGAAAAGAATGACCTCATCTATAAAATCTGGATCCTTCCGCTGACTGGAAAGCGCGAGCCGTTCCTGTCCGCGGCCTCGTCTGCTACAGCGACAGATGCTGAACAATACGACGGGCATTTTTCTCCCGATGGCCGCTGGCTGTCCTATTTCTCCTACGAGTCCGGGCGTCCGGAAGTCTACGTGGTGCCGTTCCAGTCGAATGGTGTGAAGTATCAAGCCTCTACGACCGGAGGCTGGGTCTCCCGCTTTGCCGGCAACGAATTTTTCTTCCTCACGATGGGCAACCGCCTGATGGCGGCGCGGGTTGTCACGCAACCGAATTTCCATCTGGAAGATATTCACCCGCTTTTCCAACTCGACTTACCCAATTTCTCCGGCCCTAACTTCGACGTGTCGCATGATGGTCAGCGATTCGTCGTTCTGACGGCAGACCGCGCGAAGACTTCCTCGATCACGCTGCTCACCAACTGGCCGGTGGCGCTGAAGAAATAGAAGTGAATATCGTTTGATCCGTATCGGTCCTCTCTAAAAGGGGTGTCATTTCCCGAATGAGGGGCTAATCGGAAGTTGGCAGATTCCGCGGAACTTCCCGATTTCCAACGGATCACGGTCTGCTGAAGGAATCGACAAACCTACCTGAGCCAACTATCTAACTTTCTAGATTCCCTCGCTGGCTCAGGAGACTTAGGGCCCTTAGAATGCCCCGTGAGCATCGCAGTTCCATGAATGAGCTGAGGTGGGATGATGAACCGCCTTTTTCTCGGTTTCTTCGTTTTCTCGGGTGTTCTTTCTCTGGGGGCGCAAACAGCCTCTTGGCAACCATCGCCCGGACATACACAACTGCCGATATGGCCGGGTACGGTGCCGGATGCGCATCCTGTCCCCGGGCCGGAGGTCGCCACGACAATAAACAACAAACTGGTCGCCGGAAGGCCATGGGTCGAGGTGGATAACGTCTCGCGGCCTACAGTGACCGTCTACTCCCCGGAAGGAAAGAATACAGGCACCGCGGGGCCCTTACCAGCGCCGGCCAGCCCGGCGGGATGTACTGGCAAGGGCCGTACGTGATCAAGCCCAAAGGAGTCCTCGCTCACGAAGTTAGCGATTCGGCTTATGGTGATTTTTGCGACGGCGTTTGGGAACAATCGATGGTCATTGAGGAAGTTCACTTTGCCGACGGCTCTAAATGGCTGCTAAAGCAGTCTGGCAATCAGAAGGACGATTGAGTCAAGGCTTATAGCTCTTGTTAAATACATGCGACAGATCGAAATAGCCGCCGGAGGGCAGTCGACGCATGATCTTGCCCCTCCGGCCTGGCTCTATTCAAAAAGTTGTAACGGCGAGCTATGGAAACTCTGCCACGAATCCGTGAGACACGTTGCTCGAATCCAGATAATACCCGGCAAGTTGGTTCCGTACGTTGTTCACAATGGCTGCCGTACCTTGTCCACTGTTCGTGCCTGCACCCGATACATTGATGTACGTGAATTGGCCATTGCGTGCCCGCAGGGAGCCATGCGCTACCGCGCTCGCGTCAAGGTAATATCCGGGAATCGCGCCTTCCCGGTTTATAGCGGAGACATACGTGCCAGTCGAACCCGGAGGATCGAACGTCGTGATGTCGCCGTTCGACGTCCGCAGGTAACCGTGCGCAACGTTGTTGTTATCGGTGTAGTACGACGCGACGGTACCCGAAGCATTGATGCCATAGGCGGTCGTGCCCTGGGCAGACCCCGTGCCCGAACCGGGAACGGTGAATTCGTCGAGTGTGCCGCTCCAACTGCGCACGAAGCCGTGGTACGCATTCGCTGCGTCGACGTAGAACCCGACGATCGTGCCAGAAGAGTTGATCTGGTAAGCGACAGTGCCCTCGCCCGGCTGAGTACCTGCACCGGGAGCATCGATTGGGTATGTGAAGGCTCCATCGGGAGCGTACAGAAAGACGTGAAAAACGCCACCCTGATCGGCATAGAGTCCCATGGCCCATCCGGGCAGCATGACTGACTCCACACTCGTTTCCAGTTGCCCCCGAACATCCACCACGGTGAAGCTGCCATCACGGTGACGGACGAAACCATCGTATAGACCGCTGGAGCTGAACGCCGTTCCACCGATCTCACCGGACGAGTTTATGTTTTGTGGAAGCGTACCCTGTCCAGCCCCGGCGCCCGCATTGGGAGCGTCGAAGGTCGTGATCTCGCCACCGGAACTCCGCACGAAACCGTGCAACACATTGCTGGAGTCGATGTAGTATCCGGTTGTCGCCCCTGCGTCGTTCATCGAAAGGATGAAGGTGCCCTGTCCAGGTCCCGTACCTGCGCCGGGAGCGTCGAAGCTAGTGATTTTAGGTTTACAAGGGTCGCCCAGCGCGAACGTGCACTGGACAACGCACAGGACGAGCATCGTGATGCATCGCAAAGCCGGCCGTAGATGAAGAAGAACTCGATATCGGGTCATGATCTGATTCCTCCATGTGAATTTCGCAAAGCAAAATGCCAGCAACATTACGTGGGGCGGCTCCAGTTCCGCTGCTTCCCAGCCGTCCACGATGACCGGTACACTCTCTAAAGCGGGAATCGCACCCAAAAACTGCAAAGACAAATTCTCTTCCTGCGAGATTTACTTGGTGAGGGGCATGCAGAAGTTGTGGTACGCTAGCGCGAACTAAGGTAAGCCCAACAATCTGGGCGGCTTATATGGATGTGCCTCCTTCGACCGACCTTACTGCCCTGCTCCAGGCCTGGAGCGAGGGAGACGAGGAGGCGTTGCAGACGCTAACTCCGCTGGTTTACAAAGAGCTGCACCGGGTGGCGCGCCGTTACATGGCCAGAGAGCGGACTGGTCACAGCCTTCAGGCAACAGCGCTGATCAACGAAGTTTACCTGCACCTGTTAGGCACCAAACCAATGGAGTGGCAGAATCGGGCCCATTTCTTTGGCGTTTGTGCTCAACTGATGCGCCGCATCCTGACAGACTTTGCCCGCTCGCGGGGTTATCACAAACGAGGCGGAGGCGCTCCTCATCTCACGTTCGATGAGGCCCTGGTGGTCAGTAAACAGCCGGACGCGAATCTGCTGGCGTTGGACGACGCCTTGAAACATCTTGCTCATGTGGACGAAAGGAAAGGACGGGCAGTCGAGTTGCGCTTCTTTGGGGGTCTCGACGTGAGGGAAACGGCGGAAGTGCTGAAGGTTTCCGAGGAAACAGTCCTGCGGAACTGGAGACTAGCCAAAGCCTGGTTGCTGCGTGATCTTAGCGGGACCAATCGCCATGGATCCTGAACGCTGGCGCCAAATTGAGGAACTGTATTCCGTGTCGTTAAAGGTCCCCGACGCGGAGCGTGAAAACTTCCTGAAACAAGCCTGTCGGGACGACGAAGAACTGCGCCGCGAAGTGGCGTCATTGCTGGCGTACGGAGCAAACGCGAAAGACTTTATCGAAGAACCGGCGTTGAACATGGCGGCACGGCTGCTCGCCAATGACGCCTCGCCCGCCCGGCCCAGTCTGCTCGGCGTAACGGTATCTCACTACCACATCATCTCCAGCATTGGCGTCGGCGGCATGGGAGTAGTTTACAAAGCTGAGGATACCGAACTAGGCCGCTTCGTAGCGTTAAAATTTTTGCCCGACGATGTTGCCGAAGACGTCCAGTCACTGGAACGATTTCGCCGGGAGGCACGCGCGGCCTCCGCCCTCAACCATCCCAACATCTGCACCATCTACGAAATCGGCAAACATCGTGACCAGTCCTTCATTGCAATGGAGTTCCTCGATGGTCTGACTCTGAAACACCTAATCGCGGGACGCCCCATGGAAATGGAGGAGATTCTGACGCTGGGCATCGGGATTGCCGACGGCTTGGATGCTGCCCACTCTAAGGGCATCGTTCACCGTGACATCAAACCCGCCAACGTTTTCGTTACGAGAGGCAGTCACGCCAAGATCCTCGATTTCGGACTCGCGAAAGTGACGACCAAAGCTTCCGGCAAGGGCGAATCGGAAACGCAGTTGGCCTCCGTGGATGCAGCGCACCTGACTACACCGGGCGCGATTTTGGGCACGGTGGCCTATATGTCTCCGGAGCAGGTGCGCGCCAAAGATGTTGACGAGCGCACCGACCTTTTCTCGTTTGGCGCGGTGCTGTATGAGATGGCCACTGGGAAGATAGCGTTCGACGGCGAAAGTCCAGGTGAGATTTGCAGTGCCATCTTGCGCGACCAACCTCTACCTCCCATGCGGCTGAATCCGCGGATTTCTTCCGACCTGGATGCGGTCATTCGTAAGGCTCTGGAGAAGGATCGCGATCTGCGCTACCAGCATGCCTCCGAGATGCGCAGCGATCTGCAGCGGCTCAAACGCGATGGCGACTCCGGACAGAAACCGGCAGCAGCCCCAGCGGGGCCAGTCGCCCCGGCCACCGGCCGCACGAGCAGTTCCGCTGTGATTACAGCCGCGAAACGGCATAGGTGGGGAGTGGCCGCCATTGGGCTAGTCGCGATTTTACTGGTCGGAGCTGCTTTTTACGGAATCTATGCATGGTTCTCGCGAGCCCGGCCCCATGCGTTTCAGAACTACGTGGTAAACAAGATTACCAACACAGGCAAAGCCCGGTTGGCCGCCATCTCCCCTGATGGCAACTACATCCTGGATGTTGAAGAGGACAACGGCCAACAGGGTGTTTGGTTACGCCACAGTCCCACGTCGGCAAAGTGGAAGCATCTACTGGCCAGCAGCAGCACGGAAATCATTCCTCCTGGACCGTTTCAATATATCGGGCTGCGGTTCTCTCCAGATGGCAACGCGGTGTACTTCGTCCGTCGCGACATAGGCCAGGCACGCGCTTCGGTTTATCGAGCTCCGGTTCTGGGCGGCACGCCGGAAATGGTTGCCGCCGCTGCGAACACCAATGTTGCGTTCTCTCCCGACGGTACAAGTTTTGCGTATTCGCTAACGGATAGTCCGGAGATGGGCAAATTTCGTCTCGTGGTTCAATCGGTCGACACCGGCGAACAGAGGACGCTGGCCACCGGTCCGATGAGCCAATCCTTGCAGGATCCGGCATGGTCGCCCGACGGCAAGCAGATCTTGTGCAGCGTATATCAACCCGGTGGTGGGCATGATGGATTGACCGGATTGGTCACGCTGAACGCGTCTTCAGGCGAACAGAAGCTGATTTTCGGCGCCTCCGCTTATGTGACCAAACCCGTTTGGCTTCCGGGCAGCAGCGGCTTGCTTGCCCTATTTCGAGACAAGGAGAGCAACTTCACACGCAATCGCATCGTAGAGGTCCAATATTCCGGAGGCACGCCGACACCCGTCACACACGATGTTAACGACTACGCTGGACTAAGCCTGTCGGCGGACGGGCAAACCCTGGCGACGGTTCTCGGTCAGGATCGCTACGAGCTTTATGTAGCGCCCGCGGCAGGGTTGGCCGCTGGCGAAGCGAAACCTATTGCGTCGGCGACCACAATGAACGGCTTGTCGTGGACACCGCAGGGCCAAATCGTCTTTGACTCCGATCTGAGCCTGTCTTTGCTGAGTCTGCAGTCGCAGCCCATGCCGCTCTCGCAAGACATTCTGGCCTTCGCACCCTCAGCATGCGCAAATGGCCGCTACATTTTTTTCACGGTTGGGGCGGTGCAGAACGGCCTGATTGCGTCACGCATCTGGCATATGGATTCCGGTGGTGGAAACTTGAAACCGGTGAGCGATGGCACACTCGACCAGTTCCCGATGTGCTCGCCCGATGGAAAATGGGTCTATTACATCGATACCGTAAACGGCCGCCGCGTGAGACGTGTGTCTGTAGAAGGCGGCAAGTCCGAAGGTGTCACCGCACAACCCGCGATCAGCAAATTAGATATTTCCCCCGACGGAAAAGTGCTGTCGTTTGCAACCCTCGCCTCTCCTGGCGATCAGAAGTTGGCCATTGCTCTCTTGCCGGTGGATTCTCCTGAAACTGGCAAACTTATAACACCTCAGCGGCCAATCCAAGGAACGCCTCGCTTTGCCCACGATGGCAACGCCCTCACTTACACCTTTCATGACAAAGGCGCCGACAACATTTGGCTACAGCCTGTGGATGGTTCCCCGGGCAAAAAGATCACCAACTATACGTCGGAACTGATCAGTGAGTTTCAGTGGTCGTTCGATGGCGACAAACTGGCCATTATCCGTGGGCATGCTGATTCTGATGTGGTCCTGATCCGCAGCCTCGAAAAGTAACGACGAAGCAAACCAATTCGGGCACCCGCATGTGCAGATTAATCTCGCACAGCGGCGGTGAACCAAGTAGCGGCAAAGACCCTTACGCTGTTGACTCCCGAATGGTCGGAAGTTATCAAACTTTGCCCCCGCAAAGCAATTCACTTGGGGCTGACTTCCCTCCCCTGATGCCGTTTCCGATAGGTGAAAAGCCTCGTGCACCGCAACTGCGGTCACGGAGGCGGGAGATGCAGCACGGAAGTCTAATCTAGATCTAGAGCGTTCGCAAGTTTGGTCCGGATGTGTTTGGTCCGGATGTGTTGGTCCGGATGTGTGGCAGTTTCGCTGGTCGGAGAAAGGTCCTCAGAGTAGACGCATTTATCGTAGGAGAGTGATTGGCACCGTTGAGGATTACGGAGATATGGACTGCGCACGCCGAGTTGTGGTTGGCTTGCTCTCGGAAATCAATTCAGACGCTCGGCGAGTCGGATCCAATTCAATGACATTCGCTCAACTTTGCAATCATTTTGAACAGCGTGAGCTTGCGAAGGACAATACCTGGCGCAGCTACTCCACCAAGAAAACCTACGGAGTTTATCTAAAGCGATGGGTCGTTCCTCACTGGGGGAAATATGAGTTATGCGCGATCAAGACAATCCAAGTCGAATCTTGGCTTCGCCGTCTGCCCTTGGCGAAAAGCAGTTGTGCAAAGATCCGAAACGTCATGTCCGTTCTGTTTAATCATGCCTGTCGATATGAGTTTTTTGACCGCAATCCGATTTGCTTGGTCAGGCAGAGCGCAAAACGCCGAACCGCTCCGAGCGTGCTCACTCCCGTCGAAATCAGGGCCTTAACAGAGTTAGAGGTGCACGGTCGTTTCTTGGCTGCAAGCGCCACGGGTGTTTGGTTGAACACCCGTACCTTGCTTTCGACCGAGGTTTATTAAAAGCGGAAGACGATGCCGGCGGATGGTTGGGCAATCTGCGTCCAGCTGTCTGTGTTCAAGCCGGCAAGATTGAAGCTCGGTGCCTTTTACACCAATCCGCGATATTCGGCGCGTAATGATAAGTGCCTCGTGAAAGCGTACTGTGCGCCCACGCCGTAAACGAACGCGGCTTTGGTCTCCAATGTCGCACCCGCGAAACTGCCACCAGAGTTGCCGGTTGGATTAAACACGAGGGCTCCGGCTCCAGCTAGAGCGTACGGTTGTAGCCTGGCAAAGCTGGGCAGTTTGACTACTGCTGAGCCAGTGATCTGGTGGATATCGGACTGGACGCGGGCCGGTGTTCCACCGAAATAGAATTGTGTGTTGCGGTCGTAACCGTAGTTCGCCTCGGCCGCGAGCCAGCGATTGAAGGATTGAAGTTGTAACGATAACCAAGCAGAAACCCGCCTGTATCGTCGGCATGTTGGAATACACCATTGCCCGCGGTGTCCTTCGTGAAAAATCCCGTGCCCTGGATGCTAATTTCTGATCGGTTTTCCTGTGCGACTGAGGCGATGGATACAAGTGCCAGAATGGCTACGATGACCGCCGCTCGTTTGCTCGTTTTATCGAGTACGTCAGCTTCATGCCTGGTCTCCTTTTGATTTCTGCGACGGCCGATTCTCTCGTTTGGCAGCGGTCTCAGCGCTGGTTAAGAGGTTCATGGCAGCCATGATTAACACCTCCTCCAGCGTGAAACCGCGAGTTGTGATCTTCCACATAACCGCCTCACAATTGGTTTCGAAGCATCGCATCTTTCTCCAAGGCAAGAGCCGTGCCAAACGGCGTGACACACGCAAGTGATTGAAAAACAATGGGCTAGCTGAAAGTCGATTAGCTCGAAAATGTTGAAGGGGCCGAAACTGTCGATTGTGTTAGAAGCTAATGCTGAAGAGGCAGTCCCACAATACGTGAAACATTCACGCGGCTTGAGTCATCACTACTTGCGAGGTAAACTGTGACCGCGATTTCGTGTCAATGCCGGTCGGTCCAGGGATGGCTGGCTTCTGCTGCGTCGTAGTCCACACCGTTTCCTAGATCCGCGAGAGCCCTTTAAGAACTCGCTTGGCGCACTATCTTGCGACCTGTAGAGGAAGTGAGGCATCTTTTATTTGGATAGCTGGGTGAATCAAAGGCCGGCCAGCGGCGAGTTTCTGGATTGTAAGGCTATGGGTACAGACCCGATCATTGCGCCTCAGTGCGACACCAACCGTTATGAGGCCGTTGTGCGCATCAGTGAAGCGATCGCCGCGTGCCGCGAACCCAAGGAACTGGCTACAACTCTCGCGTCTGAGATTGGCAAGTTCCTGCAGTTTGATCGAATGAAGATACCTGCGCTCTTTGACCTAGCCGGCAGGGTGGCTGTGGTGACTGGTGGTAACGGTGGGATTGGTCGCGGCATTGCGCTTGGTCTGGCCGAAGCTGGTGCTTCCGTCGCAATCTTTGGACGAAACGACGAGAAGAACCAGCATGTGCTCTCGGAACTGAAGGCGATCGGCGTTCCGTCAATCGCGGTGAAGATCGATCTAACCCATCGAGCCGCATTGGAACCAGCGCTTAGCAGGACCGCCGATGCCCACCGATCTGGTGCTTCAGCGTCATGCCATCAAGAAACTCCATGGCAATGAACAACTGGTCTCCACTCTTCCCAATTTCGTGAATAGTGCAAATGTTGGGATGGTTGAGTGCAGAAGCGGCACGCGCTTCACGGCGGAAACGTTCCAATGCCTGCGGGTCTTGCGCGACATCTTCGGGTAGAAACTTCAGGGCGACGAAGCGACCAAGGTCGGTGTCCTCGGCTTTGTAAACCACACCCATCCCTCCGCCGCCCAGTTTTTCGACAATGCGATAGTGCGAGATGGTTTGGCCGATCATGAAGTCGTGCAATGGTAGACGTGACGTGAGGGCAAGTCAATGAAAGCCTTGGAGTTGGCGAGTGGCTCAGGCGACGGTTGTTGAAGATCGCGATTTCACTCATCCTATGAAAAAGGATGTCAAGTAAAAAAGCTTCTCCCCGCCCCTCTGAGAGATGCATTAACGCTTGCCCGACGCTTTTCAAAAAGTGCAAAATCCCAGAGGGGCAGCGAATAGTGAAGATTACGCTTCGAACAGCTTCCGGTGAAGACTTCGTCTTCGCCCGCAACCTCTATTTCGAGACCATGCGTGGAATGATCGAACGCCTTTTCGGCTGGGATCAGGCGCGAGAGGAGAGGAACTTTGCCGGGTTCTTCAAGCTTGACGAGGTCAGGATCATCACCGCCGACGAACAGAATGTGGGTTGGATTCAAGAGCAAGTTGAAGACAGGACGATCAACCTCGGTTCCTTCTACGTGATGCCCGCGATGCAACGGCGGGGAATCGGGACGAACGTTCTAGACACACTTTTGACGCGCGCCGCTGATCAATCAAAAGCCATGACTCTGGCGGTTGTGAAGATAAATCCTGCCCGCCATTTCTACGAGAAGCGCGGATTTCGGATCACCCACGAAGACCAGCACAAGTTCTACATGAGAGCCGACCCAGGAGGCCAGGAGGACCTCACCAGGACAACTGACGATAAATCTTAGTATCCTATCGACAAGTGCGCCGGCGCGGTGCACCCGCGTGGAGCCGAGTGTTTCCCGCCGGGGCACTTGCGATAGGAGGATTTGGACGAAGCCGCTGGCGTTTGCGGCGGACGCGGAGGGCTATATAAATATTAAGGTATGGGGATTCAATGGCCGTTTCGCTCTCATCGCCTTCAGGCCACGCTGACTGCCAATTCTGTCGAAACGTGAGTTCATGTACAGACGCATATTATCACCTGCAGTCGAGGTCTTGAATCATCCCACACAAACTGCCGCCCCCGAACACGCGATAGCGTCCGCGCGCGCCAGCGGCTTCGTCAAAATCTCTATACCATTGACCAAATCTTGTGCTCTCTCGCTCCGCCGCCGCAAAGCGGCAGTCTCCGATGCCTTCATTCATTGCGTTCTCCTTCTAAACGAATTGAGCCGCTACACTTAGCGGTTCACCGCCCGGCCGAAGCAAACCAAACGCCGGTGCAAAAAGGAGCAGCATGCAAAATGGAAGCGTCATTCAAACCAAGCGGCGCAGCGGACAGAGTGTATGGGATTTTCGATGGCGAGATCGAACCAGCGGGAAGGCGGTCTATAGTCGCATCGTGGTGGGCACTATTGAGCAATACAAAACCGAGGCGGATGCCCGCGAAGTTGTCGAAGGGATTGTTCTCGAGATCAATTCTGATGATCTACGTTTGCGGCCGACTGTGCTGACCGTTTCTCAGTTGATCGAGCATTATCGTCGAAGAGAACTTTCCGTTTGTGTGTAGGTATCGAGGGTGAGCCGTGCCGATGAATGCGCAGGAGAGAGCCAAGGGGAAGCGTCCCATCTGGGGACAGAGCACATCCGGCACTCGAGAAACTAGGAATCAATAAGCGAATCGGATGGCACACCTTCCGGCATTCCTTTTCAACTCTGCTCCGACATCTTGGCACCGATATCATTTAGGCACAGACGCACCAAGCTATTGCGGCAGGGTTGCACCTTTCTGCACCTATGCCAATCGAACCATCCATTGCGTAAATCTTTTGGAATGAATGGCGGGGACGACGGGACTCGAACCCGCGGCCTCTGCCGTGACAGTGACCATTTCACTCGTAACTAACAGAAAACACGCGGCACGGATGGCGCTACGGAAACGTTTTAGTAAGGTTCGGAAACAATTCGTGGACTGTTAATGGACCATAATTTCGGATGTGCTTTCACACGGCAGAGCCCAGTCGAAACCGACGCTCGCTCGTTATCGTCTAAGTGGTTCGCCCCTTCCAGGCACAAGCCGAGAACCGCTCGAAGCTGCCGGTCCGCCTGAAGACGCGAGGAACCGCCCCGAAAGCGTCCGTCCCCGAGGGGATTTGAACCTGTGTTACGGCTGTGAAAGAACAACCACGATAAGGAAATACAACGACTTGCAAGAGGCGGGCGGCCACCTAAGTCCTTGCTAGTCCGTGCAAGCCAACTCATTTACGTACCGTAATCCGTACCGCGAAACAAACCGCTATGTGGCATGCAGAAGCTACCGGGGTACCAACCGAATGCACTCAGGGGATCTCGGTCAATGACGAAGCGACGTTTTTTGCATTTGAAAATAAAAGACCAGAGGTTGCGTTGCCCTATAATTCCAGCGGGAGTGGTCTATGCCCTTGTTCATCTGTCGATGGCCGGATGGAGATTTTTCCGCTGTGAGCGCAGCTTCACGAGACCAAGCTATGGAGCTTCTCGATGAAGCCGGCAATGCCGATGTTGCCGACCTGTTCGCGGTGAAAAACTTCATGGTGCATTTTCAACTGAAAACAGAAGCCGACAACATGGAAGAACCAGTGCCCGTCGAACTCGAAGGTTTCGGAGAAGGCGCGTACGAAATGCTCTGTGATCGCGTGTACCCCGTTTACAGCAAGGTGTCAGGGAAGGTGGTTGACGACTTGCCCACCGCCGGCGAAATGCCCACCGAGAAGCGTGACGCTGCACTGAAGGCGTTGAACGAAGCTCTCGTCACTGAACGTATGCGGAAATGCGATTCCAAGAAACCCAAGGTCTCTGACGACCCGGATGTTGCCGAACTTCAGGAGGAGCGCGATGTGCCTAGGCTGGTGGCAGAGAAGGCAGTGAAGGAGCGTCGCCGGCGTGCAATCACCGAAATGCCTTCTCACAGCGAAAAGGTTCAATGAATCTCTACTGCTAGGATGCGTCAATTCTTGCCACGGATTTCACGAGCGCATCGTCATTCATGCGAGTGGATTCTACACCTTGACTCTCAGCGCTGAGGAAGCGGACAATGCCGCCAACAAGCTAACGGCTGAATGCCCAGCGCCCCGGACAGTGGTCTTGGGGACTGCCGTTCGGATGTTGCTGGGCATTCTTGTTGTCGCCGGGTTTACCCGATTCACCCGTTTGGGAGTGAAGCCATGCCTTGAAGTCAAACCCTGTCGAGCATGTGAGCAGCAAAGAGGCGACTCAACTCTGCGAATTGCGCTCTGACAGCAAGCTGCTCGTGACGTGAGGCTCCGTGCCTCTTCAGGAACTTCCTGTAAGCCCGCTCCGTCAAGTCGCTCCATTTTTCTCCGTCCACCAACTCAGCACACTTTCTGCAAGTAGCCCATGTGCCAGTAGTACGTCCAGGGAATACCGGAAGACCATTATGAAGGAAATTCGAGCAGGGATAGACCGTGAACACTGGCGACGACTGGCAGAAGTCGCAGTGGTTACCGCCGAGATTGGCACAAGGAACGAGGGTCATACGACAGGTGTCATGCGGCAGGCGTCGTGTAGGCGAAGTCGGTGAGGATAGAAGTCGTCTTACCGTGGAGCAGAACGTCTTTTCTCGCGCACTCGGGGCAACGCCATTCAAAAGGAGTTCCGCATCGCAGGCCGTGAGGCATCAGAGTTGCGTATTCTCTTGTGAGTTCGACTTGACAATCGTAGTTGCGGCTGCATTCAGGGCAGAAATGCTGCACACCTTTCCCTCCATGAAGAATTCCGGGGGAAGGAGACCGTGCTCGGCGCAACCTGACCGCACAGGCTGCTTACATCCCCCTCACAAGCACGGTCTCAAACTCGGAACCACGTCTTGCTCTATCGAGCAATACGCCGAACAGCTTACCTGCAATCATTCAATGGTGTGGTTACGACGTGGAGCTTCATTACCGCTTGGGCCCGAAAGCAATAATGCATATTAAGCCGGGCTTGCGCGACTGGCTTACGAAGGATGGGGCCGATCCGACTCAGCATGACGCGGCCTGAGTTCGCGAGCTTCGTAGTGAGCGAGACCGGAACGGCGAGCCCTCTGCAGGAACCGCGGTCGCGGTAATTGCCGGCTTCGTTCCTCGGCGTCGCGCCATGCGAGTCGATCCGATTGTCGCATTGCGTTACGAGTTGTTCGCCTCCCCCTTATCGGCATTCGGCTGTACTCACACGACCAGCATCTCACCTCGCTGAGAATCTCGAAGCCCGCTCCGCGGAAGAGGGAAACTCCGGCTTGCGCCCGGGTAACCGGCAACTCTGAGGTAACGCGATTAGGGAAGGGTTGCCGACAAACCTGAAGCAATCCCGAGGGAAGTTTGCCGACAACCCAGACTGACACAACGAACTCTGTTAGATGAGTCCGTCGCTCGGAATGGAACAGTTTGAGGGCTCCGGCCTAGGCGGTTGGAATATACAATCAATGTCAGTCACGAAGCGAAGAAATGACCAACAGGATTATGCCGTTATCGGTCGGCGATACGCTCGGACCCTACGAAATTCTCTCGCAGATCGGCGCCGGCGGGATGGGTGTCGTCTATAAGGCTCGCGACACCCGCCTCGACCGGATGGTCGCTATCAAGGTTTCCACCGAGCAGTACTCGGAACGATTTGGACGGGAAGCCCGCGCCGTCGCCGCTCTCAACCACCCGAACATCTGTCAGATCTACGACGTCGGTCCCGATTTCATTGTCCTGGAATTCGTGAATGGGCATCCGCTGCTGTCTCCGGCCGAACCTGGTCCCCTGCCTCTGACGCGCGCCCTGGAATACGCCGGGCAGATCTGCGACGCGCTGGAAGCGGCGCATCAGAGAGGAACAGTGCACCGGGATCTGAAGCCCGCCAACATCCTGGTGACCAAGGCCGGCGTAAAGCTCTTGGATTTCGGGTTGGCGAAAGTCGTGGCACAAGCGTCGACCGAGGGAGGTTTCCGCCAGGACGACGACACTGAAACGGTCACGCTCACCCAGGAAAACACCGTCTTGGGGACGGTTCATTACATGTCGCCGGAGCAGGCCCAGGGCAAGAGCGTGGACGCGCGCTCGGACATTTTCTCCTTTGGCGTGGTCTTGTATGAGATGCTCAGCGCGCGGAAAGCATTCCGCGGCGAAAACGCGATCTCGATCCTGGCGGCGATCCTGCACATGGATCCACCGCCGCTGACGGAGGCGCCGTCGGAGGTTGCGCGCGTGGTCGCCGGTTGCCTCGCTAAGCAGCCGGCGCAGCGGTTCCAGCGCATCGCGGAGGTAAAACAGGCGCTGAAAGAAGCCGCGGCGGCTCCCGTCTCGAACCCACCTTCGATCGCGGTGCTCCCGTTCTCCAATCTCAGCGGCGACAAGGAAAATGAATACTTCAGCGACGGCTTGGCCGAGGACATCCTCAATGCGCTGGTCAAGGTGCCGGGTCTGCTGGTGACGGCGCGCACCTCGACGCTGGCGTTCGTTGGAAAGGGACAGGACATCCGCAGCATCGCGCAGGGGCTGAACGTGGAATATATCTTGGAAGGTGGCGTGCGCAAACTCGGGAGTCGCCTCCGCGTGACCGCCCAGTTGATCAAGGCGTCGGACGGATACCACCTCTGGTCGGAGCGCTACGACCGCGAGATGACCGACGTGTTCGCGATTCAGGATGAAATCTCGCAGGCCATCGTCGAAACCCTAAAACTCAAGCTGAGCGGCCAGCCGCTGCTGAACCGGCCCACCGCGGATCTGGAGGCCTACAATCTCTACCTGCGGGGACGGCACTTTCGGCCCGGCTCAACCCTGAGAGCGTTCGGGTGGCCCGGGAGTACTTCGAGCAGGCGCTCGCACGCGACTCCAAGTACGCGCTCGCATACGCTGGGGTGGGATACTTGCTGTTCATCGAAGCCGTATGGGGGCGAGTTGCTCCTTGCGGTATT
This sequence comes from uncultured Acidobacteriaceae bacterium, assembly GCA_963714225.1. Classification (GTDB taxonomy): domain Bacteria; phylum Acidobacteriota; class Terriglobia; order Terriglobales; family Acidobacteriaceae; genus Sulfotelmatobacter. The sequence continues at coordinate 126,471 of CAVQNY010000007.1, forward strand.
TTGCCGGACGCGAAACGGGCTTTGGAGAAAGCTCTGGAGCTGGATGGGAGTCTCCCGGTTGCGCATGCCTACCTGGGCAGCGTGCTGGGATACTACGACTACGATTGGACCGGAGCCGAGCGTGAGATGAAGCGGGCTTTGGAGCTTGGCCCGGCCGTCGCCGAAGTCCATTTCTGTTACGCAATGCACTTCCTCCAACCTCTGGGACGTTTGAAGGAAGCGGAAGTCGAGTTCAACCGGGCGGCGGAGCTCGACCCGCTCTATCATCTGGCGGTGATCGGCCTGGCGGAAAATGCGTATCGCCGGGATGATCCGGACACGGCGATCACCCTGGCGACGAAGGCGCTCGAGTTGGACGCGACCTACTATTTTTCGCACTGGATGCTCGGGCTGGCTTATTTTCTCAAGGGCAAGGTCGAGAAGGCGGTCGATGCCGTAGAGCGTGCAGCTGGGTTTTCGGAGCGAAACCCATGGGTGCTGGCTTCGCTGCACAATCTTTATTCGCGGGCAGGCCGGAGCGAAGAGGCGACAGCTGTCTTGAAGGAAATAGAACAGCGCGCGCAATCGGGTTACGTGGCTCCCGGCGTATTCGGAATCATGTGCCTGGGCCTGGGACAGGTGGAACAGGCGCTGGACTGGTATGAGAAAGCCATCGAGGACCGCGATGCCATCGCGCTGTATCTTTCCACAGAGCCCAAACTAGGCCGTCTTCGGTCTCATCCTCGCTACCAGGCCCTGCGCCGCAAAATGCTTCTGCCAGATTGAA
>CAVQNY010000008.1:0-259603 GCA_963714225.1 uncultured Acidobacteriaceae bacterium
TGTAAATGATTTCTTCGCGGGTGTAAGTCGAGTGCGGCCAGAACAGCAGGTCACCTTCGCCGAGGCCCATGCCGCTGCGGTGGGTGAGCAGGTCGCGGATGGTCATCTCGTGCGAGACGTAGGGGTCGTACATGACGAAGCCGGGCAGACGCTGATAAACGGGATCGTCCCAGGAGAGCTTGCCTTCGTCGATGAGCATGGCCAAAGCGGCCGTGGTGAAAGCTTTGGTGTTCGAACCTATGCCGAACTGGTGAATTCGTCTACCGGGGTCGGGTCGCCCAGCTTGCGCACACCGTAACCTTTGGCGACGATAATTTTGCCGTCTTTGACGATGGCAACGGCCATGCCAGGGACGTCGAAGGTGTTCATGGACGCGGAGATGTAGGAGTCCAGGTCGGTGGGCGGAGCCGAAGAGTTGGCGGACTGGGCTTGCATCGAAATCACCATGGTCAAAACAACGGAGGCGACTGCGATGTGACGGCTGCGAGTCAGCGGCATGCGTTTCTCCGAAATGGGCGATTGCGAGAATTTGGCGACCCGGAGATTAGAACACAGAGCTTGCCAATTCGCCGAGATGGGGCGGTCGCTTTTGTACAAACGCACACGCTTCCTATACAAACTCTGAAAGCGTCAGGCGCTGAACTCGACTGTAGTGACGAATGTTGCAAAGTTTGACATTACTTCATCTGCGAAAAATCCGTCGGACGCATGTACGTCACATCTATTTTTTCCACCCTCCACGCGTCGCCGGGGAAGCCTGTCCTGTAATTCCTGTCGTCCATTAGTAATGGACATGCCATAATAGTGGACACAATGCGGACGGCACCATCCATCAGACCCTATCTCGAGCAACTCCGAACCCTGCCCTTCGTCAGCGATCTCGACTCCTCTACGCTGGGCCGCCACACCCATCTTGAAGTCGACGGTATGCTCAAAGTGCGCACTCCCAAAGGAACCTACGACTTCCTCGTTGAACAAAAGCGGTCGTATCTCGATCGCGGAATGCTCAATGCGCTGGTAGCTCAGGCCACACTCTACGCCCGAGAGCATGGCAAGCCCCTTCTGTTGTTCGCGCGCTACGTTCCTGGGCCTTCCGCCGAACGGTTGATCGGATCGGGCATCAATTTCCTCGACCAGGCGGGCAACATCCACCTCGTGCTCGGCCGAAACTACGAGCGCACAATCGTCGGAGGCAAAGAAAGTGCGGTTTTGAAGGAAGGCAAACGAATCAGCCCTGCTACCACTCAGCTTTTGTTCGCCCTTGCTACGGAGGACGAAGCGGGGAGTTGGTCTGTCCGCAAACTGGCGGAAGCCTCCGGGTTGAGCAAAGGCAATGTCGCCAAGGTTGAAAAACAATTGGTCGAGCGAGGAATCCTGAGAGAATTGGAAGATGGGTTCCACATCCGGGACAACGCGCAGTTGCAGGAAGAACTTTTGAGAGGGTACGAGCTCGCCCTGCGTCCCAAGCTTTTGATTGGCCGTTTTCGTTCTCCCGTCAGTCATGTCGATGACATGCTCGCCAGCGTACGGAAAGACTCGCCGAGCATTCGATTCGATGGTCCGTAACCGGTGGGCCAGCCTCTTATGCTCTCCAAAAGTTTTATCGGGGACTGGAACTGCCAGTCTTCATCGACTCTTTCACCGACCAGCTCCGTCGGAAGTTGCGGATCATTCCGGACAGATCCGGGCCACTCATCTTCCTACGCTCCTTCGGCACCGTGCCGTTCTGGAGGGAAACTGGGCCGTTACCGCTCGCGCATCCGTGGTTAATCTATTCAGAGTTGATGTACTCTTCCGATCCGCGAGCCCACGAAGCGGCGGAGGAAATCAAACGCGAGTTCCTCGTTGAGTGATGGTCGAGCTCACTGACAACCAGATCGCCGATCTCGCTGTGCTGCGCGATCAATGCGCTGCACTCGGGGCAGAACTTGTCGTCATCGGAGCGATTGCATATCAGGTGCATTTCCCCAAGGAGTCCCGTCATACGGCAGACATCGATTTCGCAGTGGCATTGGATCAGGATGAGTTCGCGGAACTGGAACGGCGCCTCACTGCCAACGGTTGGATCCGGTTTGCTAACCGCGAACACAGGTGGCGAAGCGCCCGGGGAACGATCATGGATCTGCTTCCAGCCGGACCCAAGCTGCGTGAGGCTAAGCAAGTTACGTGGCCTGCCAGCCAGTTCACCATGAGTCTGGTGGGATTCGAGCATGTTTTCACCAGTGCCGAGACAGTGCAATTTGCGCCGGACCTCAAGCTGAAAGTGATCTCGTCTACCGCGCTGATGCTTTTAAAGATTGTCGCGTTCATGGATGATCCACAGCGGCGGGTCAAGGATCTGGATGATATTCGGGGACTGCTTTCAGAATATGAAGCTGATAGCGAGCGGCTCTTTTCGGATATAGTAATCGATGCTACGCTCGAGGACTACGGGTTGGCACCAGCCTTTCTGCTGGGCTTCGACTTGCGGGCGCTGTGTACGGACGAGGAAGCGCAGATCGTTCATGCGTTTGTCGCTAGCATGAATGAAGATAATCCCGCGTGGATGTCCTTCGTTCGCGTCCGAGGCGTCGGTCACCATGTCGAAGAAGACGCTCGCGTTCAACTTTCGGCTTTCCAACAAGGGTTTAGTCACAACGTCTAGCAGTGAGATTCGGTCCGTTTGCGGGCAGGGCGGGTGAGCCCGTGACTAGCTAATTTCGTTTTGCCTTCGCACCCTGACGATCCGAGGCAACTCTGGTCATCATCCGCTGCTGCCAGACAGTGTCAAAACTCCCCTGTTTTGGGAGCACTGGAGTTGCGTTTGAGCGATTGGTTTTATTGGAAGTGGGTAAAGCCAGAGGGAGCCCTTAGAGCGGGCGACCGTGTTTGTAAGGCAGGCGCTAACCACCTGAGCTAACCGCCCAATAGCTTACGAGGAATAGTGCCAAAGTCAGTGCCAAAGCTCAACTCTCTCGCTCCCTTGTCGTCGCGGGTACCGCTGAAAGTTTGAATACCTCATCTGCCGTCCGTTTCTGCGCACCCTCCTGCATCAGATGAGTATGCACGTGAAGCATGATCCTAGAGACGAACTGTGTCCCAGCATGAAGTTCAAGCGCCGCAGCACTTCTTGTACTTCTTTCCACTGCCGCACGGGCAGGGATCGTTGCGCCCAATTTTAACGTTGGCCTTTGGGGATTCAGTCCGTACATGAGTTCGGCGGAAGAGCTTCTTCAGCACCAGATGACGTTGGGCAAGCAGCGAATCCAGGTTGGTATAGGCCTCTTTGAGCGAACCCATGAGCTCCTGTTCGGAAATCCGAGAATCGCCGCTATATTCCGGCGCATGGGTCGAAGCCTTCCGGTAGTCGTAAAAGACCGTCAAAGTAGGCTTCGCGCGCCGTCCTCCCGCCCCAGGGACTTGCATGAAACAGAGGGCGGCTTCACGGCACGGACAGTCCGGGTTGAAGCAATAGGAGTCGACCGCCAGCCATCGTATCTCTCCGCGCATAAAGGTCAAGTGCTTCGCGTAGGGCAGGATCTCTCGATAGGTGGTCATGGTGCCGTTTTCTGGAAACCGGGTCATTAGCTCGTCGAACCGATCCCAGTCGGTATGCTCCGTCCAGTATTGCTTGAGGTGCAGGTAGACGTGCCTCAGCTTCTCCCATTTTTCGTCATCCATTTCACCGGCCATCGCGTAGGCTAGATCGACGCTTGCCGGATCAGCTTTCAGGTCCGCCAAATTCGCAATTCTCTGCTTGTCCAGATCCATCTCGATCGGGACCCGTCTCCGGCGGTCGGAATCCAGTGTGGGCCCGTCTAGAGAGCACTTGAGGATGATGTAGTCGCACTCGCAGCTGGGGTTCTGACAACCTTCGGCCTCGAAATTCAAGCGGCGTCCCGCAAGCGGCCCCCCCTCGAAAAGGAGTGCCCCTTTAAAATGCTCCTTCTCCTGAGTGGCAATGGTTGGTACCGTCACCTCTTGACGACTCCACCGGTATCGCCCTTCCTTCAGGGCTAATGCCATGCTCGCCTCCGCGTGGCCAGAGCCGGTCCGGCAATCGCGCCAGACAAGTTCTCTCCACAGTCACCACCATTATAGTTATATTCATATCCCTGTGGGCTTGGCTGGCCATCAGTTTGCAGCACCTGCTTCGAAAGGTTGGCCGCGACGATAAGCACAATCGTTGAACGTGAATGGCAGGTTCACTTCATCGCATGCGTCGGAAGCGGCGAAAAACATGCTCCAGGGCGCGCTTCATTCTGTCATGGCAGTTCTTGCTTGCAGAGATATAGCCCCCTTCGCACAATTTTGTCGCAGATACTTTCAACGGTCGCCACAATTTCATCGCCCGTGATCAAGGGGAGAGACCTTACTCCTTAGCGAGAGCCGCAAGCTCGATTTTTTCCAAGATGCTGGTACTTGAATCGGCAGTGGCTACGGGTGCGCCGCGCCGCTCAAAAAGGCGACGGCAAGAGCCGGCACGGGGCCCATCCGAGCATATCCAGGAACCCAATATCGAGAACATCACGCGTGCGATTTTCGCTCCATGGCTTGCGCAACGAGAATTTCACATTGGCGTCAAAGTGTAATTCTAATTCCATGCCGGCAGTGTGACGTGTTTGGTGAGTAGCAGCTGCTGTATTTGCTTCCTTTGGCATAGGCTTTGCGCAGCACTCGCGCACTCACCCGCAGACCCGCCGCGGGTGGTGCGAATCCATCGAAGGAGACAAACGTGAGGCGCAATCGCGAATCTTGCAATCCATTCCGTTCCCAAACGTTCCCACGCCGTTGACGGCAACGGCTGCAACTGTTTGAATAGAAAGCGTTGGGCGCTTAACTCAGCGGTAGAGTGCCATCTTCACACGATCACCATCGACCCGCCGGCTGTTGACTATAAAGAGGTTAGATAAGGTTAGTAAGCGGAAATACCGGTATATTTGCCGGTATTTGGTACGCTTTTGGTACGGTCGTGGCCGCAGGCAAGACAATGGCGGGGTGCGGTCTCCGACTCAAACCATCCCTTAACTCCTCTTCTCGAAAATGTCATCGGAGGAGGCGTGTGTGGGGAATTGATACAGTGGCTCGGAAACCAGAATGCGACGCTAATGTGAATTGGGTGTTGCGCACCGCAAGGACAGGAAATACCGAGGAATTATAGGGCGAAACAACAACTCTCCAGCCACAGATGGAAGGCGAATGTGTGCGGGGCGTATTTTTGCAGGTTTGGTAATCAGAAAGTTCAAAAGGAAACTCTCCCGGCGCCCGTTCGCCCGAGAATCCGAAACCGGGGCTAGGAGCCCGTGGTGTAAGTACCTGAATTTCGGAAGCGCTGGCACCGCAGCTCGAGCAAGCGGTTTGTGTCAAAAGACATCGAGGACGGCGAGCATGCGGAGTTCTATCACGTGATTCGGCCCATTCCACCAAGTCAGTAACACAAAGAAGCGCAAAGTCAGTACTCCTTGGCGGTTTTTCCACTCCCGTGGAGTACCCGATCCCAACAGGGTGCGGAAGATCAGGCTCAGATTGAACGCGCCAACGTGAATCAACAGCCGCTTCAGAATGTTCTCGTGCCCTCGCAGATGCGTTCGCCTCATCCCGCCGGTGTCGTAGCAGTGCGCGAAACTCCGCTCGATCAGCTCGCCTCTCTTCCGAAGCAGGTGCTTCCCATACGCTCCGTTCACCCGACGCCGGTTCGCATAGACCGCCTGCTGTTGCTCCTGTTTGCCTTCCCAATGCCGCTGGCCCTTCTGTTTCTTCTCCGGAATGTAGGTTCGTACTTCCGCGCTCTTCATCTCCACCAGCACCGCGCCGCTATGGTAGCCCTTGTCGGCGACCACTTCTTCGATGCCCGTTCAGATGCACTTGCGGTTTCTGATCCGGCGCTTCTGTCCCGATCAACTCGGCTACGTTTTCACCCGCTTGGATCAGAGTCTTCCATGACCGTCGTCGTATCTCCCTGGTCGGCTTCCTGCAGCGTCACCGCCAATACCGCCCCGGTCTCCAGATCCACGGCATGCTCGGCTTTGTGCGCCAGATGCGTCCGACCATCTTTCATCTTGGTGATCCGCGCGTCCGCATCATGCGGATTCACCCAATCCTTGTTGCTGGCCTTTGTTCTTCCGCGTGCGGTCCAACCGCGCCAGATCTTCGCGCGTCGGCGTGTCGATTCCCGATTCCTTCGCTAAACCTTTCAGAAATTCCTCGTAGCTCTCGCCGTTGTCCCGCCGCACGATCGAACGCATCGCCGCGTTGGCCTCCAGCGTCGTCGCATCGATCCCCACCGTCTTGCCCTTCACCACTCCCTGGTCTCGTCAGCACATTCCAACACCCAGAAGAACACCTTGCGATGCGTCTCCACATCGATCAGCCGTCGCGTCCGCGAGATCGTGGAGTGATCCGGCGTGTCCTCGTCTATCGCGATTCCCAGAAACTGTCGCAGCCCAAAGGAATCCGCCGCTCGCCAGGCAATCCCACGCTCAGAATCGATCCCTTCAAAATATCCGACCAGCAACAACCGGAAATAGATCCCCGGCGTCAGCGAGGGTCGCCCATTGTTCTCGGCGTAAAATTTCGCGCACTCCTTCTCGGCGAACTCATCGAACTTTTCTCCCTCCAACAGTTCATTCACGCGCTGGTAGAAAGGATGTGCCGGCCCCTTCGCCAGCTCCGTTTGCGCAATCCATATGTCTTCCTGCTTCTCTCGTTGCTTACTCGTCCCCATCGCCATGCGCGCATTCTACAAATCAAACCTGTGGATACTTCACAATTTTCTGCTCACGTATCCAGACTTTCACCACGGGCTGCTAGACCATTGAGGACTAATTGGTAATTGGGAATTCGTGCGTCCAGCCTCGCCTCGAACATATTGTCCGGGCACCGAGTCACAGCACGCTCTGGGGTTGGCTAGCGCAAAAGTGTCTGGAATCCAGCCTGGGCGAAATGCCGGTCGTGAGTAAGCGCTGCCGTGAGTCGATTCTCTTCCATGATCAAGAAACTGGCGCAGTCTGTGAGGCTCCAGCTCTTGTCAGCCATATCCTGATACCGCTTCAGTGCGTTTTCGAAAAGCTGGCTTGTTTGAGCGACGATGACGATCTGGACCGTGTCTCGAAGCGACACGACCGCCCGTGCCGCCGCTTGGCGAAGACCCGGCCCATAGTCACTGAAGCTGTTCAGGAATTCGGTGAGAACCATCTCGCTCGTTACGATTTGGTTGGGAGTGTAATCGCGAGAAGTTGCGGAGGCCTTTTGGTGGAGATCGTCGCGAGGATTTAGGAGAGCGATCCAATAGCCCGTGTCAGCAAACACGCGCTCCATCAGGATGTCCTTCGCCCCCCATAAAGATAGTGATCCAGATTCTTCGAAAGGTCAGCGGGGACGCTGTCCCAATCTTTGTCAGGCACATCCTTGGCGATATTTTCAAAAGACGCCGCAAAATTCGCGGTGCCATTCGAAGGCGAGCGTTGCGCCACTTTCTCGCGCTCCTGGAGCAGCTCTAAGCCTTCGCGGACAACTTCATCTGCCGAATTGTAGCGCCCGCTTCGGACCTGATCGGCGATCAGGCGCTCAACGTCCGGGCTTAAAGAGATCTTCATGGCTGGCTCCTTCGAATAGCTTACCAGATATGCCATAAATCGGAGCCACCCAGTTCTCCGCACGACTCCGCACGAGCCGCCGCATAGGGGGCCTGTCATTACCGGACTTCGTAGACACCATGACGGGATGTGCGCCGACGGTGGCGCAGGCGTTGTTACCGTTCCCTCAGTATTGCAACAACATCACAGGTCTCGACGAGAACCTAGGCAGCTCGACGTACCATGCGTTCCAGTTGAAAGCAGAACACCGTTTCAGCAACGGCCTGTGGGCCCTGCTGAGTTACACCAACTCGAAGCTCATTACGAATGCCGACAATACCGAAAACATTTTCAATCCCACGTACTTTTCTCTGTTTTGAGATAGGACGCAATCGGTCGCTTGCCATTGAAGACGTTCCCCAGGCATTGAACATTGCCTCCAGCTACGAACTCCCGTTCGGACGCGGCAAGCGCTGGTTGACTGGTTGACTGAGGGTGTTCCGAACGCCTTCTTTGGAGATTGGGCGCTATTGGGCGGCCTTGATTGTGCACATTGCCGGGCGTTCGCCATACGTCACGAAGGTCATCGCCGTGGGAATCTATCAAATTGTTGTCGTAAGAAGTGCGCCGTGAAAAGCCGCTGGAATTCAGCGGATGCAACTCCCGCCCGCAAAATTGTTCGCTCCACCCGATGGCAACCGAAGTCGGTTGCTTCTCAGTAGCGAAAAGCGCAGTTTTCTAGGGACTTCCCTGCGGGCAGCAGGGCAGCGCCAGTTCCTTTGCCGGGGCTGAGATAAACGCCCTGCCGCTCGAATTGCTCCTGCTTTCTATACGTAGCTCTTGCGATGCGGATCAAACACATGCGGGTGTCGATTCTGTTGAAATATATTCAGCATCGCATTGAATCCTCCCGTCAACTTGAAATTGCATTCCGCAGTCGTAAGTGGGACCACCCACAGAAAGTGAACGGGTTCGCCGACCAAATTCAATTCTGACGGTAGCGTCTGGTCATTTTTTACAATTGGGGGCAGGAAAAACAGCGTGTCTAATTCAGTGCTTCCCCAAAACGGTGCTGGAGGGGTTCCGTTCGGCATTGTATGACCATGGCCGAGCCACAACTTGCTGTCATGAGGTAAATGGGCGACCCAACGCAGAGTCGCAATGTACTCGTCACGCGGCTCGGAGCAGTAAAAGATGAGTTCTACCCGCCTGGGAACGTCTCGGTCCGCTCCGAGCGGCCGCGTCATTTTGAGGTCGCTCATTCCGCCAGTAACGAGGGAATAGATTTCTTTACTTCCCTGAGATCGCTTGAAGATGTACACGTCGATGTGAGGAACAAGTGGCAACAATTCGTGAGAAACGCTGAGCGGCTTTCCGAAAAAGTCGTTCGTACACAGCCTCTCGCGCTTGGGCGTATTCCGCGGTCTCCTTCGTTACGCCGAGCCTTGTCTCGACGTTTTCGTGACGAATGATGTTTGTTCCATCTGGCGCTTTCCTTTTGTTGAACCACGACTCCATGCGTCCCTCCGGCTCTCCGATCCTTACCGGGGGACCGGGACTTTCGCCACGCCACTAAACTGTAACTTAACTTAGACCGAAGCCGCTGTGATAGCGTCACGTGTACGATCACACTCATTTGTGTTCTGAATTGTCGATGTAAGGAAATGCAGATCGGACCTCAACCGCCAGACGCGCTAGTGATCTCGGCCCTTTTAGCGTCGGTAGACCGCTTCGAAGATGCTGTGAGGATCCCCGAAATAGAAGGACAATAGACGTATGGCGACGCCGAACCAGCCACGATTGTCGGATTCCCAGCTTGCCGAGTTGGAAAAGCTCGCGCGAGCACAGGAGCGGAGCGTGGATGAGGTGCTTTCCGAAGCGGTGGACCGCTATATCAGGGATAAGCAGTGGGAAGCGGTCAAGCGATATGGTGTAGCGAAGTCCCGTGAACGTGGACTGACGGAGGGTGACGTCGCGCGTCTCATTGCCGAATCGCGCGCTGAGCGCGGACGTTAAGTGCTGCGCGTCACTGCCGATTCCAATATCTACATCGCGGCCATGAACTTCGGTGGTGCTCCCGATAAATTGCTGGATATGGTCCGCAATGGAGACATTGTCCTTGCGATTTCCGACCCGATTGTGGAGGAAGTGACCCATGTCCTACGCGACAAATTCGCTTGGACTAATGAAGCGATCAAGCTGGCTCAGGCGCGAATCGCCGATTTCACGGAAAAAGTCCAGCCGCGGCGAGCGATCGATGTTGTGAAGGAAGACCCGTCAGACAACCGAATTCTCGAGTGTGCAGAGGCTGGAGGGTCTGAATTTATCGTCACGGGAGATGCACATATCTTGAAGCTCGGCCAGTTCGCTGGCATGAAGATCCTCAAGCCTGCGGAATTCCTTGGGCGGCAATCGTCACCTGGTCGAGGGGTCGAGGGCGCTAAGCGCGAAACCGGTATCGTTGTCGCTCATATGCGGGCATGGCATTCCCTGCCGTCACCTGCGCGGAGTTATCGCCGTTCTCCCTGGCTTTGCTGATGAGTTGCATGAGGGGGCGGCGATTTCCTCCATAGGAGAATCCACGCGAATGCGAGGCGCGCCCCAGGTCGGGTTCGGGCGCGACCATTTGAAAGATCAAATCCCTGACCTCCTTAGACGGCTTCTTCCTTCCTAGTCGCCGTCTCGACCAGGAGATAAAACTCCAGTACAGGCGAAAACCTGCACGATGCCAGCGGACGATCGTCTCAGGATTGACGAGCACGAGGGACTTGTCGTTACCGAAAACTCCATCCGAGTTGAAAAACTCACGCCGACTGTCGTGGGCAGCGGCGGTTCTTTGCCCGTTTCCAATTACTCCTGGACTCTCCGCGGGTGCAGCGTGTAGTTCCATTTGGGGCATTCGGCGTGAGGTTCTATCTTGAGTCGTTCAAGATCTTCACTTTTTACCTTTTGTCCTCTCTTATAAAGGCCCCGGTCCAAGAAGGCTTTAACTTTTAATCCCGTCGCCGTGCTCGTTCCCCGAATGTACCCCAACATGATTTCGAGAGTCTTCAGGGGCTTTCCCTGCCAATTTGTGCTGATGTAGCTGAACAGGCGATGCTCAACAGGGTTCCACTTTGAACATCCCGTTGGATAGTGACAGACAGTCGCTTTCAGACCAAACGTATCGCAGAGCTTCTCCTGAAGGTTCAGCTTCCAGGCTCGCGCCCGGCAACCGTTACATCCTCCGCTATCGGCCAGGATGAGTAACTGGCTTCCAATTGGGTAAACGCGGCACCCTTCATTCTTCCACCACTGGGCGATCGAGCAAACTGCAAATTCTGGGGTATCATTCGATATACCCACGTAAACATACCCCTCGTTCTTCGGGACGTTATAGATACCAAAAGGGACCGCCCGCCACTTGGCAACTCCGGGAAAGTCGTGCTCATTGACCTCTTCCGCTTGCCTGCGCCACGTACGCCCGTTGTTTCTAAACTCGCCGATCAATTCCTTCTTCTTTGTATCGATACTGATAATGGGCCACCCGGCCGTAATGAAACGTTGTTTCTGGGAGGCGATGTACTTGAATTGCTGATCCCTCTCCGGGCACCCGAGCCTGCCTTGCTTCCTCTTGTTGGCCTTTAGGGAGAAGTCCATGTCCTTGAGCAAGCGGGCAACTGTAGCGGCGCTAGCTCGATGACCTTCGGCTGCAAGCTTCATGCTCAGCATGCGCAGGCTACTCCGAACCCACTTCTGTTCGGTCATGGGGTCACCCGCTATCTCGTCTGCAAGCAGTCGCTCCAGTGCGGGCACAACGCCTGAATCTGTCTCCTCTATCAACTTGCGTCCCCCACCGGGCCGACGTATTCTGTGCTGCCGCCCGCCGTGCGGCCGGTACGCACGTTGAGTCGTCTTGGTAGTGGCTGATTCTTCGGAACCTTCGCACCCGCCGGCGAGTTGTTGTTCGCCTTCGACAGGGTTCGCTGGTTCTTGTTGCCTCAGCTCCGACATGCCTCTGGTGATCGTCGAGCTAGATAGCCCAGTTAGCCGACGCATTCTTTGAACCCCGCCGCGTCCCTTGCAAATGGCCTCCTTCGCGACATACAAACGCGCCTGGGCTTCATTAAGCCTGCTGAGAACCTTGAGTATCATCAAATCGTCGTTCGACATTCATTGGTTGCCTCCCGTCTCCTCCTCGATGAAACCAGTCAGCAACGACCAGCGCAAGCGGGTCACGGCTCAATGCGATGCATGGTGATCAGGCCGTAGACACCAAGAAGACCACCGTCTTAGACTAGGCACTAGGCGAGAAGACATGAACTGGGCTGCCATCGATTTTGAAACTGCTAATGCCGATCGCGCTAGTGCCTGTGCCTTGGGCCTCGTCGTGATTCAGGAAGCTCAGATCGTTAAGCATCGCTCTTGGCTGATTCGTCCCAAAGGTTGTTTCGATCTCAACAACGTCGTGATTCACGGCATCACTGCGGACCACGTTGCGGAAGAGCCTACTTTCGCAGAGCTTTGGGATGAAGTTCATTCAGAAATCCGGGGTATGCCGCTAGTCGCTCACAATGCGGGCTTCGACATTAGTGTCCTCAGGCACACACTTGACCACTACGAACTCCAGTACCCGATATTGGACTACTACTGCACCCGCGCCATCTCTCACGCCCTTTGGCCGACCTTGCCCAGCTACGGCTTGGAGCTAGTTTCGCACTATCTCGGCCTACCGTTCACGCACCACGCAGTCGAAGAGGACGCAATGGCGTGCGCTGCCATCGTGCTTCGTGGCTGTAGCGAGATTGGCGTGGCGGACCTCACTCAGCTCGCCGAACATTTCATGATAAGGGGCGGGCACCTTTACCCAGGGCCGGCACATCCCCTCGCTCAAGCGAAGAAACCGCCCGTCTCGGTAGCGAGGTAATACCTTCATGGCTCTCCCGCTAATTTATCTTCGCGTTAGAGTGCCATCGTGATGCCGTCTCACGACAAGCTATCCTTCTTCTGTCTGTTGATTCTAAAGGAGCTCAAGAAGGTTTATACGCCGCGAACGAAGCCATTTCCACCTTTACTGCCGGAATTTGGTACGCTTTGGTACGGTCTCTGTTTTGGATGTCTGCAAGTGATAGAATCAAAAGGGGGGCGCTTAACTCAGCGGTAGAGTGCCATCTTCACACGGTCGGCATCCACCCACCGGCTGTTGACTCTAAAAAGGTTCGATAGGGCGCAGTAAGCGGAAATGCCGGTATATTAGCCGGTATTTGGTACGCTTTTGGTACGCTCGGTCGGTGGGCTGCTAGCAAGACAATGGCGGGGTGCGGCCCCCTGCTGCTACCATCCTCGACAGTCCTAATCTGAGCTCTCCAAAATTTCTTTAGCGCTCATTCGCTATTCGCGAATCGCGAATATAGAATAAGGGCATGCCTTTAAAGCCTCAAGACATAATGGTCGTTCTGAAACTCTGCACCTATGAAGGCAAGCGGCCGCCCATGTCCATGATCGCGGCAGATCTCAACATGAGCCCCTCTGAGATTCATGCTGCCATCAAGCGTCTTCAGCAGGCTCGGCTCTTGCATGGCCCGGAGATGCAAGAAAAACCGAATCTCTCAGCTCTCGAAGAATTCCTCCTGCATGGAGTGAAATATGCATTCCCCGCAGAACACGGACAGGTGACGCGGGGATTGCCAACTTCATTCGCCGCTCCCCCGCTGAAGGATGAAATTGCCTCAGGCGATGAGCTTCCTCCCGTATGGCCATGGCGGGACGGTGAAACCCGGGGCATAGCTCTCGAACCTTTATATAAGACCGCCCCCACCGCGGCCCTCCGTGATCCGGTTCTCTACCAATTGCTCGCCTTGGTTGACGCAATCAGGGATGGGCGCGCACGCGAGCGGAAAATCGCAGAAAAACACCTCATTAATAGGTTGCGCATAGGAAATGTCAAAGCACAATCTCGATCTGCTCATTGAGGCGGCCCGCCTTCTCGAGCCACTCCTTGGTGAACTGGTTTTTGTCGGAGGAAGCACGACCGCCCTGCTCATCACCGACAAAGCGGCAGCAGATGTCCGCCCCACCTATGATGTGGATGCCATCGCCGAGATCGGCTCATACGCCGCGTACGCAGATTTTTCGGAACGACTCCGCAAATGCGGTTTCACTGAGGATGCTGGTGAAGGAACTCCGATTTGCCGGTGGCGCCAGAAGAATACGATTTTGGACGTCATGCCGCTCGACGAGAAGATCCTCGGATTTTCCAACCGGTGGTACAGGCCAGCATTTGGATTCCGCCATCGTACATGAACTGGAACCACACCTGCAGGCCTGCAGGTACGAGTTGTGACTGGAGTTTACTTCTGCGCGACGAAGTTGGAGGCGTTCGCCGGTCGCGGTAAACGTGATTATCAGTCGAGTCATGATCTTGAGGATTTAATTGCCGTGGTGGATGGACGTGCGGAATAGACTAGTCAAAGAAATCCACGCTAGGCCGGATGATGTTCGAACTTACATCGCCTCAGACATCGCGAAACTGCTCGCGACCCCCGCGTTTCTTGATGCATTGCCCGGTTATCTACTCCCTGATCAGGCAAGCCAGGCTCGCGTATCGATATTGCTAGAGCGATTGAAACAGATCGCGACTATTTAGTTGTTGGCGTGTCGTGCTTCTAACCACACATCCGCACAATTACTTTGGGATGCGAGCAGTGCCGGCGCGGGTCAGCCCAGTTTGCTGGCTCATGGAATGTCAGTCAGCTGAAGGGCCTATTGGACAGGAAGTCACGCCCAATCCAATCCGCTAGGAGGCCTACGACCAACACATCTGTCCATGCGCCGTGAGTTATATTGCAGCAGAAGATGCTGAAATGGCGGGACCTCCTCCTAGCCGAATTTTTGATTAACCCGAATTCTGCATCGAGCCGGACAGTGAGCGGCCGATTCAACAAAATTCAGCGATCACAAGAACGCAACAATTCGTTCTTTTCCAGGCTAAAGTGTCGTTAAAACCTTTCTTGCTCAATTTTTCGGCCGTGTTCCAAGAGCGAATCAATCAGGTCGCGCGCGGTGGCCCCATCCGCATCTGTTATTGCTTGAAGCTCCGCCCGAAGCCGTCGAAGAGCTGCTCTCTCCAAACCGGATAATCTTTTTCCCCCGCGTGGCGATTCGGATTTTACCCAAGTCGCAGTTGTTCTAAGAAACTGAACGGGACGGGCGATGCGCTGCCGGATGAACCACCAAATACGCAGCCCGCCTACATCGCTCGCGTGTGCTGAAGACGCTCGAGACGAAGCTCGGTCTTCCCAAACTCAACTTCCAGGTACAGCGCCGCACGATTGCGACGCTTGCCCATACCAAGGGGAGCATCAAGGACGTGCAAGGCATCTTGGGGCACAGCAAAGCCGTGCCGACACAACCGTGAATGTCTACACGCAAGGAGATCGAAGCGAGCGTGAAAGAGACGCAGGCGGCGATTTACTCAGAGCTGACGGCATGGCCAACGGTTGGGGTGTCTTGAATCGGAAAAATTTGGTGCGCTTTGGTACGGTGGGTATTTTGGGTGGTCCGCAAGTGATTGAGCTGCAAGGCTTGGGCGCTTGACTCAGCGGTAGAGTGCCATCTTCACACTTTATCAAGACGTTTGTTTTCAGAGAGTTATGGGGAATGCTCGGGAACCGGGCATTTAAAACCAACAACTTAGATCACCGGGTCTGGTAACTGGTCCACAGATGGACCCACGCGAGCGGGTTGGCAAACATCGCAACGGTTGACAAGAGTGACGCCCCGAGCAGGTGACAACCTGTTCTATAGCGGTTCGCAAACCACTCCTAACTGATACAGGCTATGCGCCTGAGCAAGCTCAGTCTAGGCCTTGCCGCCGGCCAATTCGGTGCCTGACAGCGCTTCGCGTTGCATCAGCTGGAGAACTTCCGCCTGGTTGCCCGGCGGCAACCGCACCAGTTGCCGCGCTGCCGTGGGCGACAACAACCCTACCCGGTGAATCACCAAGAATGCTGTTAAGCGATCTGTTACGGCCTGCGATCCGCTCAGTCAACAAGCCGAAGTCAGATGTTGAGTTTCCTGAGATTCTTGAATTCGGTTTGTTGAACCTTGTTTTCTCTACAAGCCGAACTCAGATATCGTGTTTAGCCCGTTTCTGATTGGTCTACCAGTGTGAAGAGAGGGATAGCACGGCTGTATGGGGTTGAGTGCAGGGCTGACAACTAGTGATGACGAATTTGTTCTATCACAGATGTGGCGTAGTTGGCACATTCAAGGTGCAGTGTTGCAGATTGGGTTGTGAAAAATACGTCGAACAGCACGCGCACGCTGGACATGGCACGCCGGCGGTCGCGCGTTGAGACACGAGGCCTGGCGAGGAAATCTGCACAAAATACATGACGTTTTCAGCCAAATTAAGACTCAGCGTTTTGAGGCACTTAGGCGTGTGCTAGTGAACTTTCTACGCCACGCCCCGCGCTTTTATGGATCCAGCGTCATCGACCATCGGAGCCGTGCGCTCCGACTCTCTGACGACACGGGCTGCCAGCGGTTTCAGCCACAGCAAAGCCATGAACGCGGCAATCACATCGCAGACAATCATCGCCCAGAAGACCTTGGTCCAGGAGCCGGTCTTGGCAAACAGCCAGGCAGCGCCCGGACCGGCAAAGCCTGCAGCCACGCCCTTGGCTGTATACACGACGCCGTAGTTGGTGGTGGCCCATTTGTTCCCGTACAAGTCGCCGGTGATTGCGGGGAACAACGAGAAAATATTGCCCCAGGCGAAGAAACACAGGCCCGACAATGCAACGAACCAGACCGGGCGATTGATCAGCTGAAGCAGAGCGTACACCGCGATCGCCTCCAGTATGAATGCAATGAAGATGGCGTTCTCGCGGCCGATGTGGTCCGATACCCATCCCCAGAAGGGACGTGTTAACCCGTTCAGGAGCCGGTCCACTGTGATGGCCATCACCAATGCCGTCATACCGAACGCCACGACGACCTTATCCACATGGTACGAAGAAGCCATGGGGTTGAGTTGTGCGGTAACCACCAAGCCCCCGAAGGCCAACATGGTCATCATAACGTAGATGACGTAGAAAGATGGCTGGCGCAACATCTGCCACGGCGTCATGTCGACAGCCGAGGTGTTCACTTTGGCTTTGATCTTCACCTCTTTCGCTTTCCAGTTGGGCGGCGTCCATCCCACCGGCGGCCTGGCCAGGAAGAGTGAAGAAGCCAGGACAACGACACCCTGGACAATTCCCCAGAAAATGAACGTGTGCTGGTAGCCCGAGATTTTCAGCATGTTCGCAACGGGCGCGATCGTCGTCGCGGTGCCGATGCCGAATGCGCCGGCCGTCAAGCCGACGCAGAGACCGCGATAATCCGGAAACCACTTCAGGGCGTTCCCAATCGCTCCTCCGTAAACAACGCCTGCGCCGACACCACCCACCCCATACCAAAAATAGAGGCCGCCTATCGTCTCGGCGTAGCCGGATCCGATCCAGCCCAGTCCCACCATGATTGCGCCGGCACCCAGCATGAACCGGGGTCCGATTCGATCTACAAGGTACCCTTCAAAAGGTACGAGCCAGGTTTCCAGAGCCACGAATAGAGTGAAGGTCCACTGCACAGCGACCAGCGAGACGTGCAGATGCGCTTGGATGGGCTTGGTGAAAAGCGTCCAGGCATATTGCAGGTTTGCGACCGCCATCATCGCGACGATGCCCGCCACTAACTGGACCCAACGATTCGGGATACGCGAGAGGTGAATAAGGGAGGCTGGTGAAACGGTAGATGCAGCCATAGTTTGGATCTCCCTGACGGCGCGTTAGACGTGAACAGCGCTACTACCAGAACCACGTGGTCTGGCAGAGTCGTACGGGTTCACCCATGCGGGCGTGAACTCGAGAATCCCTTGGCTCGCGGCGAACCGTAATATATACTGGTCCACTTATCGAACCACTTGTCGGATAGGGAATTTAACATGCTCGCCGTGGACTGTCAACGATTTAAAGAACAATCTGCAGTGGCGAGGCTCTTCAGGTCCGCGAGCTTCCTTTGAAGTGGGCGAGAAGTAGAAGTACGAGAGGCGAAAGATGGATGACAGCCTGCGAGCCCAGATCGAGACGTATCTTTCCCACCTCGACGGCCTGACCCGCCGCGGGCGCCAGCTTCGCGACGCGTTGGCTAATGACCCCTCCAACGCGTCGGTGATCGCGGAGACTCGAGCCTGGCAGGAAGCCTGTGGCGTGACTGTCAATCAATTGTCCGGAGGCAGCAAGGCGCATTGGCTCGCCCGGTCGTTCAGCCAGGGCTTCCTAATGCGCTCAACGGATGGCCGCGCGGTCGAACGGGCGGCGCCTGCCGAGATCATTACGCGACTGCTCGACGTGCTTGAGCAAGCCGTTGCCTCGCTCTCCGGAAAGGACGATGGCGCGGTGATTTCCGCGTCATCATCAGCGGCGCAGCCGCCTCCCCGGCGGTTCGAATTCGTTCACAACGCCGAACTCCGGCCCGTGGTCGAGCAGGCCTACATCGATAGCCGGCGCGCCCTCGAGCAAGCGGACTATGACCGGGCATTGCGCACTTCTTGTGGAATCCTCGAGGCTATCGTAACCGACGCGCTGGACAACAAGGGACTGAGTGCGCTGATTGCGTCAGGCGCACCCGCCGAGAAGATTGCCGATTGGTCATTCGAGACGCGGCTCACGGTTGCAGAGAGGGTGGGACTTATTCGGGGCGGGTGCGCCCGCTTACCAGCAGTTGCGCGGGCGTATCGCGATCACGCCGATGCCGAGGGAGATGCTGAAGGCCACGCCGAAGAAAAGAGCGGCCCGAAGGCAACAGTTTCCGAGCGCGATGCGCGACAGGCCGGGCAGGTACTTCACGTCATCATGAGAGATCTGGACCCAAGCCGGTGAGCTCTCCTGGCGTTAATCTTCCAGATCCTGCCTGAACACTGGTTGTGAAGGATCGAGGCTGCCTTCGATGACGGCCACGAGCAGGTTTCCGTACGCGTTCGTCGCTTCTGGCAACGAGGGATAACCGCGTTCTCTCTGTAGCGCCCCGCCTTCCGAGTAGACGAGTGTGAAATAGCGGCCCGAGGAATACTGCAATTCGAGCAACTTGTTCGGCATGTCGGGATCGCCTTCCTGTCCCAGTACATCCATCAAAGCCACGGTCCACCGCCTGCCTTTCGGGTCGGTGACGACCTCGCGCTCGACGTACTGCCACTCGTCCATGCTCCACAACGGCATATTTATTCCAGCAACTGCGCAAGCGCTCTTGCGACCTGGGTCCCGGTGAACGGCTTCGGAACCAGCAAGACTCTTCGCGCACTCCGGGAACGGAGGCTCGCGTCAGCTATTTCTGGCGTGTCACTGATGATCACGACCGGAAGCTCGGCGTGACTCGGGTGGTGACGCACGCTGTCGAAGAGCGACTCGCTCATCTCGTAGGCGGAACAGTCGAGCACGAGCGCATCGGCGCGTTGCTCCAGAACCAACTCGTTGACAGCGGCGCTGTACCCTTCGGCGAAGACTTCGTAGCCGAAGTCACGCAGCGCAAACGTCAGAAGCTCGGCAATCTCCGGCGTGTCGTCGATGAGCAGGATGCGGCGCAACCATGTCCTACTTCTTGCCGGCTCCGGTGCCAGGCAGCCGCGGTTTCTTGCCGCTAGCGGGTTCCAGATCCATGACCCACACTCGCCCGCCGGCAGTGTAGTAGGCGCGGTGATCGTTCTCGATCATCGCGCCCCAGGCCTCCAGTGTGCGCATGGCAAACGTGTACCCCTCGAAGTTGTTGCGCGTGTGGTCCAGCACTTCGTTGGTGTGCCAGTTGTTGGTAAGGATCGCGTCACCGCCGTGCACGCGCAGGACGGTGTAATAGCGGTCGAACGCGGCTTCTGGCCGCACGTCGCGCGTTGAGCCGCGCTTCTTGCCTTCTGTGACGATGTAGCTTTCCTGCGCTTCGGGAACCGCAGGTGGAGGGGTCGGTTTAGCGCTCATACAGTCTCCGCTACTGCCGCGGCTTCTTCCGCCGACGCCATGTTGACAAGGTTTTTCGCATCCGCAGCCTGGATCAAGGCCTCGGGCAGCTCGACTCCCATCATTCGCCACTGCTCATTGGCGAACTTCTGCAATTTGGCGATGTGCTCGGCGTGAAGGTGGCCGAAGCGTCCTTGCAATTTCAGGTATTCGGACACCGGCCGCATGCTTGCCGGACGGAAGCTGTAATCGAAAGCGCGCTTCTCTGGACTCCACTCCCACATCGGATAGAGACCGCATTCGACGACCAGCCGGCCAAGATCAATCGAGCGCGGCGTCTCATACACGAAGCCCTTCTGGCAGGGCGTATAGACCATCAGGTACGCAGCGCCTTTGTGATTGAGTCCCTTGCGTACTTTATTCATCAAGTCGATGGGATAGCCCACGCTCGCAGTCGCCACGTAGCAGTGAGGATGACCCGCCGCCATCATGCGGGCGAGGTCCTTGGGGAACAGCTTCTTGCCTTCTGGAACCTCCGGGCCCGGAGGCGAGAAGGTCGTCATGCCGCCATAGGGCGTGCGCGACGATGCCTGGATGCCGGTGTTGGCGTATTGCTCGTTGTCGTAGCAGATAATCAGGCAGTCGTGATTGCGATAGAGCGCGCCGGAGATCGAGGCCAGGCCGATGTCGGAGGCGCTGCCGTCGCCCGCTTCGCAAATAATATTCGGAAAGGCGCCCTTCCACTTGCCTTTTCGGATCATGGCTTCATAAGCCGCGGCCACGCCCGCCGTGAAGCTGCCCGCGCTGCCGATCTGCGTGTGCGCCCATGGCACATTGTAGGGCGTGCATAAATACGAACTGTTCGCCACGTACATGCAACCGGTCGGTCCGACCAGGATCGTATTGTCGCCCGCCGCCTTGCTCGTCATCCGGTACTGGATGGAGGGTCCGCAGCCGGCACACGTGCGGTGACCGGGGACAAACGGCTCGCTCGACGGTAGCTCGGGGTTGTAGAAACGCGCTCCCTGATTCGGGCTATCGAGAATCGGCAGCTGCTGCCGTTGGACTTCTATTGTTGCCATGTCAGTTCTCCAATCGCAGGGCCTGAGACCCTACATCACTACTCTTCGAATCCAACCCAATGGGTGCGCTTTTCGATTTTCCCACGCCGTTGCGCTTCCATCATTTTTTCCGTCATCCAATAAAATTCTTTCAGCACGATCGCCTCGCCGCCCATGCCAGCCATGAATGAGAGGACGAGGGGCCGCTGTTGGCTTTCGTAGAGAGCCGCGCAGACCTCGGCATACAGCACGCCTCCACTGCTCACGCTGCCCAGTCCCATGTTGGTCTCGATCACGCCGACCACTTTGAACTTGCTGAGGACCTCCCGCACGCGCTCGGTTGGATACGGCCTGATGGTTCTCAACCGCACCATGCCGACCTTCAACCCCCGGTCGCGCATGTGCTGAATCGCAAACCGTGCCGTCACCGCATGGGCGCCCTGAAGGAAAAAGACCACCTCGGCGTCACCAGTCATGAACTCTTCGACCCACGGATCGTATCGCCGGCCGAAGATCTGCGCGAACTCCTCGTGTGCCTGCTCAATAACCGCCATCGAATCTTCCATGGCGCGCGCACGCTCCAGTTGGAGTGGCGGACCCTGCTCCGGCATGATCTGCGGTCCGTGCGACACCGGATGCCGCGGATCGAGCGGGTAGGGATGTTTGTACGGCGGCAGGAATTCCTTCACCTGGCCCGGATCGGGCAACTCGACGTCACTCGTGATGTGAGAGACGAAGAATCCATCCTGGCAGACCATCTGCGGCAAGAGCACGCGCGGGTCCTCCCCGATCCGGTAGGCCATCAGGTGATTGTCGAATGCTTCCTGGGCATCGCACGACCAGCCCATGAGCCATCCCATGTCGCGCGTCGATAGCGCGTCGGTATGTTCGGAGCCGAAATCGCCCGGCGGATCGAGCGTGCGGTCGGCGATCATCATCTGCACCGGCATGCGGCTGCCTGAGATCGGCGAATAGAGTTCGTATGCGAACTGCACGCCTACGCCCGAGCTGCCGGTGAACACGCGCGCGCCGCTCGACGAAGCGCCGTGCGAGATGCTCAGTTGCGAATGCTCGCTGTCAGCCACAATGTACTCGGCATCGAGTTCGCCATTGGCCACCATTTGCGCCAGCGCCATCATGGTCGCTGTGTAAGGCCGGATCGGGTAGGCCGCAATCACATCGACATCGGCGTATTTTGCCGCCTGCGCCGCGGCGACGCAGCCGTTGATCCGGACTGTTTTCTTTTTTCCTGCGGTAACCGTTGCCATAATTCACTCCGATTCTAGATGTTCTTCGCGGGCCGGTCTCCCAGATTCATCAGCTCTTGCGCTTGCCGCCCATGCAGCCCCGGCGAGATCGCGAACGCCGTATCCATTCTCACCACGCCGGTATCGAAGTCCAGTTCGGGCACGCCCTCGAGGCAGCCGGTTGGACATTCTTCGATGCACACGCGGCAACCTTTGCAGTAGTCGACCAGAATCTTATAAAGGCCGTTCGAGCGTGCCGGACGCGCGATGCACGGCTCCGGACAGACCAGATAACAGTTATCGCAGGCATTACAGGTACCGCAACTGAAACAACGCCCGGCCTCCTCGACCGCCTGCTCTTCCGAGAACGCCTGGATCACTTCCTCTTGTGTCTTGCGCCGGCTTGCCGGCGGCAGCAGCGTCTGCTGAACGCGTGGGAAGTGCGGGAAGTACGTCATGTTCATGCGATTTAGATCGAAGATGACGTCGACGGCGACTGTCCGCGCCTGCAACGGTTCGCCGCGCATAACCTTGTCCACATTGAAAGCGACGCGCTTGCCGTCGCCAACCGCATTTACTACCATCAACGGCTGACCCGAACCAAGCTGGACGATGTCGCCTGCCGCAAAAAAGTTCGTGTCGCCGAGGCGCCCAAACTTGTCGATCTTGATGGTGCCGCGCTCAGTCTTGAATTCGTCCGGCAACCATGCGAGCGCCGCATGCTGTCCTACGGCGATGATGACGTTGTCGACGGCGAAACGCTGGGCCGGAGCGTCTCGATCTACATTGATCGGCGAGGCGTTTATGGCGCCCGAAAAGCGCGCCGGACGCAGTTGCAAAGCCTCGACCTTGCCGTTGCCGAGCACCGCGGTCACAGCGAGCCCGTGCAAGAGTTCCACCCCTTCTTCGCGCATGTCGTGCAGGTCTTCGGGCGCGGCCGGCATCTCCTGGGGATTGGCTTCCACCGTAATCATGGTTACTTCCACAGCGCCTTGCCGCAGCGCCTCGCGGGCGCAGTCGATCGCGGTGTTTCCGCCGCCGATGACGGCGACCCGGGCGCCCAGCTTCACCTTTGACGTTCCCATGCCGATGTCGCTCAGGAAGGGAAGTCCGTAAAGGACGCCGGCTTTGTTCTCGCCCTCGGCTCGCACGCTATTCGGCTCGGTGAGCCCCACGGCCAGTACGCAGGCGTCGTAGTTCTTTTTCAAGTCGTCCCAGGTAACGTCCTTGCCGACTTCGACGTTGGTCTTGATTGTGATCCCGAGTTGTTCGAGGCGCTCGATCTCGCGATCGAGAACGGATTGAGGAAGCACCCAGTCGGGAATGCCGCCGCGATTGAGTCCGCCGGCCTTCGGAGATTTCTCAAGGATCGTCACTGCGTAGCCGAGGCGCGCCAGATGATACGCGGCGCTGTGGCCGGCGGGACCCGAGCCCACGACGGCAACTTTCTTGCCGTTAGGCGGCCCCGCGGTGACCACGTCGCGTGTCAGCGCCTGTCCCAGATCGCCGAGAAAACGCTCGACCGCGCGAATCGAGATGGCCTCGTCGTACTTTCCACGGTTGCAGGCTTGCTCGCACGGGTGATAGCACACTCGGCCTGTGACCGACGGGAAGGGCATGTCTTCCTTGATGAGCGCGTAGGCGTCCAGATATTTGCCCCGCTTCACGAGGTCGAGATAACCCTGGATTTTTTCATTGGTTCCGCAAGCGTTGTTGCAGGGTGGCAACTTGTCCCGGTACACCGGCCTGATCGCGCGCCAGTTGCCGGTGGGGAACAGGTCCTGCCCCTTTTCCTGCGATGGCGCAGGGGTGATGCCCGCGAACGGAATCTTCAGACGCTCGGGGATGTGTGTGCCTTTTGTCGACATGTGATCCTTCCTAAGCAACCACTGGATTCAGCGGCATGATGTGCAACTGTTCGAGTGCCATATGGAATGCCGTCTTGTTCGCAATCATCGGCTCAATGGTTTCCATCTTGACGATGCCCGTAGTCTTGACCACAGCCGCAATAAGCGGAGCGGCGATATCGGGCGCGATCGATTTGTTTCGCTCGGCGGCTCCCTCCGTCGAAAGACGGTCGAGGCCCAGTTCGCCCAGCCGGTAGTAGAGCCATTTGTGGTCGGCCAGATGCGCCGCATCCACACAGACAAGTTGAGCCAGCCGCTCGGCGCCCGGCACGAAACGAATCATGTATTCCGGCGTGTAATGCGTGTTGATCACCAGCGTTCCGCCCGGAGGCATCCCGCGCATGTAATCCCAACCCTTGACCATCGTCCCTTCGACCAGCACGATGATGTTGGGCTGCTCGTTCTCGTAGGTCAGCTCATTCTCGATCACTTCATCGCTCACGCGACAATACTTGCGCGTGGGGGCGTTGGTGCGATCGGGGTTGTCGACGTAGTTCTCCATTGCCTGCGCGTACTTGCCCTCCAGGCGGGCGGACGCGGAGATGGAATTGACGATGTCGCGGCCCTCTTTGTCCATAATGATGCCGCGCGTCCAAACCGTAAGTTCCGTGTAACTCATGATCAAACCTCGTCCTTACATAATTACTCAGATCGCTGCTTAGTCAGATCCGTCAGGACACAAGGTCCCGGCGTTATGGCTCAGAACATTCGCTGGCTTCAATTGCCTGGGACCGCCACGCTCGGATTCAAGAACCCCCAGGAAATCGCTCCGCGCAAAACGACGAAGGGCGCGAGGCGATCACCGTCCTGAAATTCTACGATCGCGGATAGCGTCGCGGGCCAGCAGGGTTTTGCCCGTGCCGGGCGGACCGTACAACAACACGCCTTTCGGCGCGAGAATTCCCAGCCGTTCGAAGATGCGCGAATACTTCAGCGGCAGCTCGACCATTTCGCGCACGCTCGCCACTTCCCGCTCCAGACCGCCGATATCTTCGTAGGAAACTGCCGGTGCGCGGGCCGCTGTTTTCTCGCCTTCCACGACGCGAATGTCGGTGCGCGGCCCGATCACCACGGGCCCTGAGGGAATCGTACGCACAACCTGGAAGTTCACCGCCTTGGCAAACGTCGGCACACGCACTACGGAGCCCGCAATGACCGGGACATCCAAAAGCTCCTCAAGCATGCGGTCGGGTGCGATGGTCGCTGGCGCGACCCCAACCCACAACGGCGAGAGGCGAACGGCGACCGCCTGCTCTCGCTCGATTAGCGACACCGTCACCAGTTCCTGCAACCCGGCGCTGCAGTTGCTGCGGCATGTGCCGTCGATCTGGATCATGCCTTCGTGTCCTTCGTCCGAAACGTCGGCCCGCGCCACGCCGAGCGTGCCGCCGGTGATTTTCAGCACGTCGCCCGCTCGGGCGCCGATGCGGCGCAGATCGACCGGCGCCAGCCGCGCAATGGCATGCCCCACATCCTCGACACGCGACTCAGCAACGCGGAGCGTGAGGGTTACGGTAAGAGACGATGCAGTGATTTCCGTCATGGCGTGACTCACAACCTGCTCTTGGCGGGTGAATCGCGAACAACTGGCCCAACGACAAAACTCCGATGGTCAAAACTTGTCAAGTATGATCTCTTCAACGTCTTCAATGTGCCGCCGCATAGCTGACTTTGCGGCCTCTGCATCGTGGCGCTTGATCGCAGCCAGGATCCGCCGATGGCCAGCCAGTGATTTTTGCGCGCGCCCGTCCACCTGCAAAGAGCGTTCGCGAGTGTCGCGCAGCAGATCCATGAGAATGTCGAGCACCTTCAGCACGACACTGTTACCGGAAGCCAGAGCGACGCTATAGTGAAACTCCGCGTCTTCGGCGACGGCAGCGTCGCCCTGATCCTGCTTTTGCTCTTGCCGCCGCAGAATCTCTTCCATCTCGGAAATCTCGTCGGCAGAGGCGTGCGTAGCAGCGCGCGCGGCCAGCGGCGGTTCGAGCATCTTGCGAAAATCCAGAAGTTCGCTCACCAGTTCCCGCCGCCGCTTGAGCGCGTTGGCGAAAGGATTGGCCAACAACTCGGCGGAGACTTCGCGAACGATCGTGCCCGCTCCCTGACGCGGCTCGACCAGGCCCATCAATTCCAAGCTTCGAATCGCATCTCGAATGGAACTGCGGCTCACTCTCAACATCTCCGCCAGTTCCCGCTCCGAGGGCAGTTTGTCGCCGGGCCGCAGCTTTTTCAGAATAAGACGTTCGATCTGCTGGGCGACTTCTTCGTAGACTTTGTTTCTTCGGATTACGTCAAAGTCGGATTTGACCGCACCAATCAATTGGAACTCCAAGTGGTCCGATAAGTGGACCAGCAACCAGGGCAGTATACCCCCGCTGTCAAGCCTCTCGCAAATGTTTTTTCTTTGGGCGAGGAAAAAGCCGATGGACGCCCACCGGCAGTTAAACAACGGCCGCCTGGCAGGGCGCTCATTGCGTTCGCCGCGCCGCTGCACTCTCCGCCAATAGCTTCGTGCAACTGTACACAGTGCGGGTGTAGGGCATGGGCAGACCAACACGCTCTCCCAACTCCACGACCGCGCCCACCAGCGCTTCCAATTCGATCGGCCGTCCGGCTTCGAGATCCTGCAGCATCGAGGTTTTGTGCCCCCCAACCTTTTCCGCGCCGGCAATTCGCTGATCGATAGAGACCGGCAACTCCATGCCCAACTTGCGCGAGACCCCTTCTACTTCCTGCATGATGTTGCGGATCACCGAACAAACTCCCGGATCACGGACCATCTGAGCCAGCGTAGCGCGCGTCAGTGCGCTGATCGGATTGAAGGAAGCGTTGCCCAGAACCTTTACCCAAATCTCATGGCGGATACGAGTGGTGATGGGGGCGCGCAAGCCGGAGGCAACCAGCGCCTCTGCAATCCGGCGGGAGCGCTGGGAACGGGTGCCGTCCGGTTCGCCCAGAGAAATGCGATCCCCCTCGATGTGTTGAATCACTCCTGGGGCCGTAATCTCGGTCGAAAAGTAAACGATGGACCCAACCACCCGATGCGCTTCGATGGCCGAGGAAATCACGCCCGCGGGATCGACCCGTTCCAGACGTAATCCTTTCCATTCGCCATCGAAACCCTGGAAGTACCACCATGGAATTCCATTCTGAGTGCTGACGACGGTGGTCTCCGGCCCCAGTACCGGTTTCAACTGAGGCGCAAGTTTCGGCAAGCCGTGCGCCTTCACACCGAGAAAGACGACGTCCACCGGTCCTGCTTCCTCGAGAGAACCGACGATTGCCGGCCGCGCCACGAAATCCCCGTCGGCGCTCTTTACCTGCACGCCGCGATCCTGCATGGCGCGAAGGTGTGGTCCGCGGGCGAACAGAGTGACGTCGAACCCGGCCTGCGCCATGCGCGCCCCGATGTACGCCCCGACTGCCCCCGCTCCCGCGATCAGGAATCTCATCCTTGATTATCCAACTTGGTTATCTACGAGCGCGGCAGCAACAGCGCGCCGGCGAATTTTTCCAGTTGCAGTGGTGGGAATGCTATCCACCAGATAGATCTTCTTCGGAATCTTAAATTCCGCCAACGATTCGCAGCAGTGCTTGATGAGCTCCGATTCGGTGGCGCCATTGCGCTCATGCAAGACCACGGCTGCAGCCACTTCTTCCCCCAGCGTGGGATGCGCGCAGCCAAACGTGACCGCCGCCGCGACCGCGGGGTGTCTTAGCAGAATCTCATCGACTTCGTGAGGCGCGATGTTCTCACCTCCGCGGATGATGATGTCTTTCATCCGGCCCGTCAAATGCAAATAGCAGTCTGCGTCGAGGTATCCTTCGTCGCCGGTGCGGAACCATCCACTCACAAAAGCACGAGCGTTAGCTTCGGGATTGTTCTCGTATCCGCGAAACACATTCGCTCCCTGAATGGCGACTTCACCCCGCTGATCCGTGTCGAGATGATTACCCGCTTTGTCCATGATGCTAAGCAGAAGCCCGGTGCCCACACCGACAGAACCCGGCTTGCGATGTCGTGGAGGTAAAGGATTCGAGGTCATCTGGTGGGCAGCTTCGGTCATTCCATACGCTTCGACGAACGGCACTCCAAAGGTCGCCTCGATTTTACGAATAAGCTCTGGCGACATGGGCGCGCTGCAGGAACGGATGAAGCGCAGAGACGCAGCCTCTACCGGATTGTGATGAGACCGGGCCAGCAGCAGTTGATGCATCGTAGGCACGCCCGAATACCAGGTCACTCCATATTCCCGCACCGTCCTCCAGGTGGAAAGCGCGTTGAATTTTGCAGGAACTACTACAGTTCCCCCGGAAAGCAAAGTTGCCATGGTAGACCCGATCAATCCGTGAATATGGAACAGCGGCATGATGCACAGCGAAACATCTTCTTCAGAGAGTGCGTATGTGTTCGCGATATTCGCCGAGGAGACGGCGAGGTTGAAATGCCGCAAGGGTACACGCTTGGGACGTCCCGTGCTTCCGCTGGTGTGCAGGATCAGAGCAACGTCGTCCGCCGTCGGTTCCGTTGCTGAAACTCCCGTGGGAGCACCCGCCAGGTGCACGATCCCCTGCTCGCTCATTTGCACCGAGAACGCTGGAATCTTGCGGTCTGCGGCTGCGCTGCGCGCAAATTCCGCTCCCACCGGGGGGCACAGCAAAACGCGGGCATCGGTATCTTCGAGAAAAAAAAGAAACTCTTCATAAGGGTACGCCGGGTTCAACGGGGCGGCGGTTCCGGCAATGGAGGCGGCTAGAAAGCTCACAATCGCAGGCAACCCATTCGGCAAAACGATCGCGACCGCATCGCCCCGGCGAATGCCCAGCGAGGCCAAAGCGTTCGCCATGTCGAAAACCTGTTTCCGGAGCGAATCGTAGGTGACGCGGATTCCTAGCTCGGGAACCACAATTGCCGTGTGACTATCCGCGAAATGCAGAACTTCAAGCAAAGTGTGTACCGACTTCAGTGTCATTCGTTGTTGCCCTTGGTGCGGTGGATGACGGCCGATTCTAGTGTCGTCCGCAAAACGAGTGCGGCCGACCTCTTCAGCTTTGTTGTCACGCGCGAAGATTGTGAATCAGGCGTTCGCGCCACTATTCGCACGGCGATTATAGCTGCTCCGGCAGAGAGATGCCGTGATCATACTTACGCTAGCGGACTGTGATAAAGAAATACGCGCTCATCGCGATGCCCACGCCGATGACAACCACCCGCACTTTCAAGGGGTCGGCCTTCTGCGCATAATGCGCGCCAAACCAGCCACCTGCGAGAGAACCTGCAATCATCACCGCGCACTGTGGCCACAACACTGCGCCCGCCATGATGAAGGTGACCACTGCCGCAGCGTTAATAGCGACGGCCAGAAGAGTTCTGATCGCCCCCATGGCATGAATGTCGCGCATTCCCAGCATCGCGAGCATGGCCAGCGTCATGAACCCGATCCCGGCGCCAAAGTATCCGCCGTAAACGGAAACCAGCAGTTCTGCGATCGAACTCATCACGATCGCATGCCAGGAAATGTCCCGCAGATCATCAACAACGGCCGTCTTGCCGGCGAGTGAGCGGAGCGAATTGCCGAAAGCGAACAATAGAGTGCCGCCCAGTAGCAGCCAGGGGACAAGGCGCAGAAACGTATGCTGCGGGGTTTTGAGCAAAAGCAATGCTCCGGCCCAGCCCCCGGCAACGCTGGTCACAAGCAGTGGAACCAATACGCGATGAGGCGCGTTCAGCCGTCTCAAATAGGCGACTGTGCTGGCCGCCAACCCGGGCCACAAAGCAACTGTGTTGGTCGCGTTGGCAGCCACAGCGGGGACTCGAAGGAACAATAGCGCCGGGAACGAGATGAAACTGCCGCCGCCGGCCAATGCGTTCAGCGCGCCAGCGATTCCAGCCGCGATGAGCAGAAAGATGGCTTGACCGAAGTGTAAGCCCATACGCATCAGAGACGGACCCTGGAGAGTTCGTCCGCAACAGCGGCGCAGACAAGGGAACAATCTATCAGGAATTTGTCGGGGGAGTCTGCCCCGATTCCTGCCAACGGACTGAAGCATCGTCCACCCCGCAGCACCGGAACATCTGACCGGTTCACACCGACTTGGACATGCCCCAGCTAACTGCATTCGAAAAATTTCTTGACAGTATCCATTTTACTGTGGTAAACCCGCCCGTTAGATAACTGGTCCGCTTTCCGGACCTGACCAAGACAATTCATTCGCAGTTTTGGAAGTCCTTCGATTCGTCGCCCGAACGGGCAGGGCAGCGCGCGGGCTGCTCGTCCGTATGTTTTGACGGCAGGACCGCTTTGTAAATCATCCCGGAGAGGACACACATGCGCTCGCTAACAACGTTTTTCGTGCTGCTGATCGGTTTCATGGCACCAGGTTGGCTCGCCCACGCTCAAGGCACGGAACCCGCGAGCAAGAGCGACGCATCGACCTCCGTGAGCGCCACCAAGGAAGAGGTCAACGAACTGCGCAGCGAGGTCGTCGCGCAGCGCAAGACCATCGAGGAGTTGAAGGCCTTGGTCGAGAAAATGGCCGCGGGCAAGGCATCCGACAGCAGCTCGGCGCAGGTTCGACCCGCGGCAGATGCTCCTGCTTCAGTAGGAGCCAGCGCGCAGCCGGTTAGCGCTCCCAGCACGGGCACGGCTCATTTGACGAACGCAGTTCTCGTGGAGGCCGCTCCTGTGCCGGCGGCGATCGTGGATCAGGCCGCGCCTGGCGCCGCTCCGAAAAAAGAGCCTCCCCTGACTGCGGGATGGAACGGCGAGCACTTTTTCATCAGAAGTCCGGATGGACAATTTACCATCAGCCCCTACGGCTATGTCGATAACGACTACCGCGCCTACAAGGGCGACGGCGCACCCGCCGACACGTTTGTCTTGCGCCGCGCTCGCTTCGGTTTCCAGGGCAACTATGGTTCCCACTTCGATTTTGCGCTGCTCACGGATGCCGCGGCCACTACGGGTTCGGTCGTACGCGATGTTTACCTCAACGTAAGAATCCGACCTGAATTCCAATTCCAAGCGGGCCAGTTCAAGACGCCTTTCGCGCAAGAAGCCGGAACCGGCGCCACCAATCTGGACTTCATCGAGCGCGGCTTTCAATCGATGCTGTACCCGTCGGCAGCCTCAGCGTACCGCAGCCCGGGTGTGGCCTTCCACGGAGACATCGACGGTGGCGTCGTGCAGTATTGGCTGGGGGCCTTTAACGGCAAGGGATATGCCCTGGTCAACACCACCAATCAACCGGAAGTGATTGGGCGGCTTCGCTTTTACCTGTGGCGCAAATCCAAAAACGAATGGCTGAAGGCAACTCGCCTTTGGCGGATCCATTGACCGAGGGCGCTCGCGCGGTCTTTCCGGCGATCAGAGCTTCAGCGGCGCGGTGCCAGATGGCGCTTACAACTTCTTCCCGCAGTTTGCCATTAACGGACCGATTCAGCGCTACAACGGTGAGTTCACTTACCTCAAATCGGCGTTCGCCCTGCGCGGCGAATTCGATCAACTCAATATGTCCCGTAACAACGTCGGCTCCCTGCAGGCGGGAGGGCTGGGATTCCTCAGCCTTCCGTCCATCATCGCCAAGGCTTGGGACATCAGCGCGACCTACATGCTCACGGGCGAAAAGCAGCCGGAAAACGGCACTCCGCGGGTCACGCACCCGACGTTTGGTCCCGACACCCCCGGCGGCAAAGGACGCGGGTGGGGAGCGTGGGGAGTTGGCGTGCGATACACGGGCATGCAAGCCAATGAACCGGGTGCGAATTTCCTGAACTATTACACGCCGGGTTTTGTGCCTACTTTTGATTACCACACCGACGAGTTCACCTTCGGGGTTAACTGGTTTCCCAATTATTGGGTCAAGTATTCCGTCAATCTGGGTATCGATCAGTTGAAGGATCCCAGCACCATAGGCGCGGTGCCGCAGAATTATTTCGTGGTTTTGCAGCAGCTGCAGTTCCGGTTCTAGTCCGCTCCGACGTCGGTTGCGGATGGGAGCTGTCGACACGTTTGGTAAACGCCGGGGCAGGCCGCAGGCTGGTCCTGAAGGGAAATCGCAGGAGGGAATTCGAATGAGACCGAGGATTCTTCTTACTATTCTTCTCACCGCGCTGTTTGTGATCCTGAGCGGCTGCGGCACTACGCCGGGTTGTCCCACTTGCGGCACCACGCTCAACGGCGCCTATGCCGTGATTAACGTGATTCCCGTGCCGGAGCACAATCCCACCGGTGAACCGGGTGGTCCATTCAACTCCTTCGACATCAGCACAATCGCTCCCAACCCGACAGGTACGGGAGGCCCATACCTGGATTACATTTCTGACCGGATTGGCTTGGCCATCGTGGTGATCGACACGTCGATGGATATCGCGGTGAACGCGATCCAGGGGTCCAATGCCGTTACCGATGGGGGCAATGGCGCCAGCCCGTGTTCTACGATCCCACAACCCGGCTACACCGGCCCTCCTCCCACACCCAACGTGAGTGTTATTCCGCCCATTATTTCGGTCTTTGGCAACTTCACCCGATTCGGATGTCGAACCAGTGAAACCTGGGAGGGTGGGCTCGCCTTTCATCTCGGTTCCGGCTTTGGTGCCAACGGCAACTTCGGAGGATTTCCCGGCGCTCAGTGCTGCGCCGCGCGGGCCAACGGTGTGAATCCCATGTCCGGGCCTGACGGCAACACTACCACCCCGGACGGAAAATTCCTCTTTGCGGGCAATGGCAGCGCTTCCTTTGTGGTCTTCGATTTGACCACAATGAGCCTAAGCACGAATCCGCCCACTCCGCCCACCGTTGTCGCGGACGTACCCACCGGAGTGTCGGCCGACTACGATGGCCCGCTCGGTATCGCTCCCTGCATCTCTTCGTGGAACGGCGAAGCCGGTTCTGCCGCCGACTGCGGCGATGATCGCGGCGACGAGCAGGCATTGGGTTCGGTTACTGACGCCAGCGGGGCGGTGCATCAGGTTTTGGCAATCATCAACGGCGATCCCGGCCTCCCCTTTGTCACGTTTTTCGACGTGACCAATATCGTCAATAAAACGGGCACTCTCCAGCAGCAGCACTGTTTGCCGATCGATCAGACCTACCCATACGGCCCCTATGCGGCACCTGCCCAGACAACTTCTGATCCGACTGATTTTCCCTCTTATCCATCCCAAGGATTCTCGCAAACTTGGGTGATACCGCAGACCGGCGCCGCATTTAATCCACCCAGTTGCGTCATCGGCCAAATCTATTACGACGGCGCGGGCGGGACGGCGTCAGGCGGTGTCGGGCTCACAGGCACCGTCCCGGTTGACAACGTTGGAGCCACGTTCCCCTGCCCGGATCCTTCGAATCCACAAACTTTCGGCGGTATCTCCGGATCGGCTGCGGCCTCCCTAATCCCGGGAGTGGGCGTGACTCCCTTGACGGGCACGTTGTACACCATCCCCTGCCATCACGGCCCGATTGTTAGCTATGTGACCGGCAACTATTGCGTAGGTTCCAACGCGGCAGCCAACGCTACCGGCACCCAGACACCGCCCTTCTCAGACCCGACTTGTGCCGGCGCCATCGCTCCAGCGGGGTTGGGTGCAATGACCTTCAATCCGGCTACGGGTCACGTGTTGCTGACAAATTCGAATTCCATTGCGACTACCAACATTGGAAGCGTGGATGAAATCGATCTGCAGATTGGAACTGGGAACGGAGCGGTAGTGGTGAATAGCATTGTCACGCCGAATTGCATGCCGACGAGCATCGTTCAAGGCCCGGGGAGTAACTTCCTCGTCGGATGCGCCGACCATGACGGCGAGGCGTTTCCTCCTAACGTGTACGTAATTAATGACGCGCCGGGCAACACCATAAACTGCGTGTCGCAGCCGATGGTCAACTGCGTGCAAATCTACAACACTGGTGGCGTGGACGAAATTTGGTACAACCCCGGTGACAACAAGTACTATCTGGCAGCCCGGGACCTGCCCACTGGTGCAGCGATGGGCGTTATTGATGCCGCAACCAATCAGTGGCTAGTGAATTTCCCGACTGGCTCCAATTCGCACAGCGTCGCCGTCGACCCCAGCACGAATCACGCCTTCGTACCCATGCAGGCGGGCACGATCTGCACGACGCAGAGTGCGAACGGGTGCGTTGGCGTCGTCGCAGAACAATGAGCCGTCGCTTCTTCGGTGGTATAGTTGGCTTAGACGCGAAGCAGGCAATCTGCTTCGCGTCGGGAATTGAAGTGATTTTATGGAGACCTCGTTTAGGAGCCCGTTGCGGATTTATGCCTTCATGCCGTCGCTTCTGCTGCTGACTCTTGGTCTGGCAGGCGCAAGCGACCAACCTGCGCCAAAGCCTACGGACGTTCCGGCAACCGTAATCGCCCACCTGCCGTTGCCGCAGGCGACCGGAAGCCAGATGTTGTTGCAGAGGGAAAACGGCAAGCACTACCTGTACGTGCAACAGGCCTCGAAGCAAGGCTTCATGGTGGTAGACGTTTCCAAGCCGGACAAGCCCACCCTCTTGAAACGGACGGCAGAGTCGAACCAGTCGACCTCAGGAAACCTAGAGATGGTCAGCCCCGATGTCGCCATTGCGGAGGCTCCGGAAAAAACGCCGACGACCCTGACCAGCAGCAGCCGTCCCACCGAAACCGTTCGCGTGCTCGACTTGAGCGATCCGCGCAATCCCAAAACGCTGGAGACGTTCAACAAAGTCACCAGCCTCCTTCCTGATGGCGGACATGGCTTGATTTATCTCACCAACAACGAGGGCCTGTGGATTCTCCGCTACAATCACCCGTCCTTGCTGGAGCCAGCCAAGAAGAAACCGCCGTGCGATTCCGAATCCGAAATCATGGCCATGCCGCCAGACTGCGACTGAGAGTCTAACCAACCGCAGAGCCTCGTCAAATCCAACTCTTACGGGACTGCACGCTGGGTACACTCCTTATCGAGGATTTTTATCGACGTGATGGTCAAGGTTACCGGGGCCGCGGAACCCACCTTATTCATGGCGTCGGAACTGGTGCTCATGGTAGGGGACTCGCTCCCGGTTGCTTCCACTCGTTGCCCCATGTAATGGCGCAGTTTTATCTTGCCCGTTGCCTGAAGTTGATACGTAATGCCAGGGTCTTGCTTCATCAGGATATAATCCCCGCTTGATCGGCTCACGCAACCCCTTACCGTTACCTGGCCTTCGGAATCCTTCGAGTTGCGCTGGCTGGTGTTGCCAGCAGTGCCATCCTGCGCCAGGAGAAAGCTGCCTGAAAGCAGCAGTATCGCGATCCAAATTATTCTCATGAGATTTTCCTCCCTAAAAATGGGATGGCAACACTCTTGCCGTGGTTGCAATAAATCTCGGGAGACAGCTACTTAACGTGCGTTTCCTGATAATGCACTTCTTTCCATTGTCCGGCGCGTTTCATCCACAGTTCAGTGATGTAAACCCGCGAGTACCGGATTGCCGACTTGGGCGGGAACTGGATGGTACTTTCATAGATCACGAAAGCGGCGTCGGGTTCCAGCGGGATCAGCTTGTAACCCCAGAGCGTATAGTTGAAGACATTCGTGTCTGCCAGTTCGCTTATGGCTTGAATCTTATTCCGCTCACCCTTGCCATCTACTTCGACGCCCTGGTAGTCATCCGCTAACAACTCGCCGTATGCCTTCTTGTCCTTGTTCTTCAGCGCTTCCCATTCCGATTTGATCTTCGATTCGAACAAATCTGTTAGAACTTTATCGTCGGAGACGCTATCAGATTGCCGGCTTACGCCTGTCTTAGCCGGGATTGTGGGTTGTTGCGCCAGGGCGACGAACGTCAGTCCGGCAACGCAAGTGAGCACGACGCCAAGTCGCATAAATCCTCCGAAAAAAATGTAATGAATCTTAACAGGTGCGCGCCCGTTAGGGCGCAGCGGAGTTGCTAGAACTGAGAACTGAACCCTATTGCAGATCTCTGACTTTCCTTTTCACGGCTGCCAGCAGAGGTGCGGGCAGTTCCGCGTAGCCCTCTTGCGCCGCAAATCCCTGGCCATCCGAGTACACCCAGTCCAGAAGATTGCCCATCGCGGCCGCACGAGCCGAATCAGACGATCCCGTTCGAAGGTAAATCCAGGTGAAACTGGTGATAGGAAAAGAATCAGCCCCAGGCGCGCTGGTCAATGACGCGGAAAAGGCATTCCACCGCGGTGCTTCTGCCGCCTCGCATGCCGCAGTAATACTCTTATGGGAGGCTTTCACGAACTTGCCGGCAGCATTCAGCACCGCAGCCTGGGAGATACTGCCCTTCACTGCATACTGATACTCGACGTACCCGATGGAACCAGGAGTGCTTTTCACCCTCTCTGCCATGTCGGAGCTACGTTCCGCCGCCGTGCCCACCGGCCACTTGGGCGAAGGAGTCGTTCCAACTTCAGTGCGAAACTTTGAACTCGCCTTGGAGAGAAACTCGGTGAAGACGTAGTTGGAGCCTTTGCCTGCGGGGCGATTAACTACTTGGATCGGAAGACTCGGCAAATCCATCCCTGGGTTGAGCTTTGCGATCTGTGGGGCATTCCACACCTTCACAATGCCGAGGAAGATCGCAGCCAGCACTTCCCCCGAAAGCCGAAGGTCTTGGTGAATGTCGGGAAGGTTGTAGATGGGAACGATTCCGATGAGAACGACCGGCAATTCAATCAAGCCGCCCTCTTTCCGCTCCTTCTCTGTAAGCTGCGCTTCCCCGGCGCCAAAGTCACCCGCGCCATGAGATATCTGCTTGATCCCTTCGGTGGTGCCCACCGGGAGGTATCGTATTTGAATGTTGGAGGCGCGCTTGCTGTACTCCAGTGTCCAGCGATTATAAAGAGGTGCCGGTACGCTCGATCCGGACCCCACCAGAACCACCGCGGCTTGCGCCCTCACAGGAACGGTGTGCAGTCCGACAGATAGAAGGGACAACAGCCAAATCAAGAGTGAAAAAGCGCTCCAACCGCGCTTTGACATGGTTAGTCTTGCCGCTGCCTTCATCGGACCCTCCATACACTCATTAGTTCATTCAAATCTAAGCTTTAGCAGCATAAAGTGAAGGTAACCATGGTAAGCTACCGTCGTTCTGATTGAAGCCAGCGTCTTCTAACCAACGGCTGTTATCAAAGTCGGAGCGTCCATTTGTTCCGACCGGTCTCGATTTAGGGCAGAGCTGGAAATGCCTGCTGTAAGATTCTCAGGTTCTGGCCACATGCCGCGCGCCTTCAACATTTTCGGGAATGGCTCGCAGGAAAACTTCAGGAAGAACTGACCGAACGCGATGTCGGACATTATTATGTCGCACAACGAGGTCGAAAGCCTGGCGCGTGAACTTCTGTTTGCGTATGAGACAGGACAGATGGTGCCTGTCATTCCCTCCACGCGCCCCGGCTTCGACCTAAACACCGCTTATCAGGTTGAAGCAGCACTTAAGCATTTGCGCGAAGCTGCTGGACATAAGGCCGTCGGTCGCAAGGTCGGTTACGCCAACAAGGCCATGTGGCGTGTGCTCAAACTTGAAACCTTGGTTTGGGCCCACATATACGACGACACGGTCCATTACAGCGACGGCAACTCGATAGCGCTAGCCCTCGCACACACCCGTTCGTTGAAGATCGAGCCCGAGATTGTTTTTGGTTTGAAGCAACCGCTCACGGCGCTAGGCTCTGATGCCGCCGCCGCCCTCGCATCCACCGATTGGCTGGCGATCGGATTCGAAATCATTGATTGTCCTTTTCCGGATTGGAAGTTTCAGCCCAGCGATTTCGTAGCATCTTTCGGACTTCATGCCGCACTCGTCATCGGCGAGAGAATGCAAGTAAGGCCAGACCTGATCCCGAGCTTAGTGAATAACCTGCCGCAATTTAAGGGGCGCGTATCGAAGCACGGAGAGTTTGTAGAAGAAGGATCCGGCAGGAACTCCTTAAAGAGCCCTGCCCTGTGCCTGGTGGAACTCGGCGCAGCCATTGTGCGGAGATTCCCAACCCAGCCCCTGAGCGCTGGAGAAATCGTCAGCTCCGGAACGCTCACCGCCGGACATCCGGCCGCCGAAGGCGATGTTTGGACCGTTGAGGTCGAGGGATTACCGCTGCCGCCGTTGACACTCACTCTCCTCCCACAACGATGATCGGGAAGGCTCGCGGCATAGGCGGAGTTCCCGTGGTACTGCTGGTCCTCAGCTAATTAAATGCCGACCTTCTTGCCAGGCCCCGCTGTGAGCATGCACTGAATCTCGGGCAATGCGAGCCTGAGACACGTAGGCCAAAAGGGTGAGTCAAGCATAAATGATGGATTCGACTTGACGTGTGTCCATATTGCTGCAATTATCGAAACATGCCAGTAGTCTCAGCCAAGAAAAACGCCGAGCACGTGGCAAAGTACGCCGACATGCTTTCTGCAATGGAACCGAACCACGGCTTCGCATCATGCAATTGCTTCTATCCGCGCATCCCGATCGCTTGGTCGTCGGCGATATCCAGTCGGAGTAGGATATTCCAAACTCCACGCTTGATTTGTTCCCCAGCGGACCCCTCATTCGTAACTTATTGATCCAGGACCGGCGCGAATGCCAAAATAGGCGACAAAGGCAAGTTCATCATTCAGTTTTCATTCAGTTCTTTCCACAAGAGTCCAAGTCGGCGGACCAAAACAATTATCGGCTCTGAGCGAGAATCTGTAACGACTCCTGATGGAATGGGCATTTTCCTTTAGTGGAATTCTGGATACACTCGGCAGCATGGCAGAGACGGATTGGAGCAAAGTACTGGGTTGGCCGGGTTATCGGGTCTACCGACACGAGATCGATGAGCAGGCAAAGACCCTGAAGCTGTGGGTACGGCGCAAGCGAGGAAACCGGAAATTGATTTGCTCGGGCTGTGGGCGGAAGCTGAGCGATGCCTATGACAGCTACGAGCGGGAGGTGCGAGATCTCCCGTGTTTCGAGTTTCGGACGACGGTGGTGATCGAACTGTATCGAGTGCGCTGTCCGGACTGCGGAGTGAAGACGGAGAAGGTGCCACAGTTACCGAGCAAGGCGCCGTTCAGCAAGCGCTTCGAAGAGGCGGTGGGGTTGGCCTGTGAGAGCGCGGCGGTGCGGCGAGTGGCACGACAGTTTGGTCTGGCCAGCAGCACGGTGCGAGCCATCGATGTGCGCTATCTGAGTCGCTGGTCGAAGGGGCGGAGGAAGCCGGCGTTGCGGCAGATGGGAGTGGATGAGATCTATCTGGGGAAGAAGCAAAAGTTCCTCACGGTGGTGAGCAATCTGGAGACGGGAGAACCGTTGTGGTTCGGAGGGGAGAGGAAGAAGCAGACGCTGGACGAATTCTTCGAGAAACATCTGAGTGCGTTTCAACGAAGTGCGATTCGGGCGGCATGTGTGGACATGTGGGAACCGTTTCGGCAAAGCCTGGAGCAGTGGGTGCCGGAGTGCCGGATCGTGTACGACAAGTTTCACATTCTGCAGCATGCCAGCCAAGCGGTGGACGAAGTGCGGCGGGCTGAGTTCTTCCGCAAAGGAGGAGCAGCACGGGATCTGGTGCGAGGGAAGCGCTGGTTGCTTTTGACCAGTTGGCTCAATCTGGATCGCAGCCAGCGGCGACAGTTGAACGCTCTGTTTGCTCTGAACCGGCGCATTCTCAAAGCCTATCTCCTCAAGGAGAGTCTTTCGCGTTTGTGGGATTTCAGCTACGAAGGAGCCATGTTGCGTTACCTGCAGAAATGGATCGCCCAGTTGCGCTGGCAGCGGCTGAAACCCATGGAGAAACTAGCCGGCATGTTGCTGGCTCATCTCGAGGGGATCTTGAACTACTGCCGGACAAAGGTACCGATGGGTGTGGTAGAAGCCGTCAATGGCAACATCAAAGCTCTGCTCCGCCGCGGCCGCGGTTACCGAGACATGAACTATCTGCTGCTGAAGGCGCAGCGCTTGGCCGCCACCAAGACCGAATTCGTTGCTTTTCAGAAAGCTGCGTAGAATGAGCACTCTTACAGATTGTTGTGTAGAACCCAATTATCATTATGAACGTTTCTTGCTGATTCCGAGTTATTATAACGAAACGGAAACGGCTGGCCGATTGTCTGCCATGGGCCCGCCGACCACTATCCCGGGCTGCGGAGTCAACCTCGAAGAGCGTGAATATAGGACTCTATAGCACTCATAGCCTCACCACTAATAGCACTTGGGAAGGTTGGACTTGAACTGGGCATTGCCCCGTTTGCATACGCCGATGGCTGGGGGCGGGGACTTCTTTACGATCCGCAAGCGTCTGTTCGGCATGACCGCAGTTTACCGCATTCGGGCGGGATCGGCTGCCCTGTGGAAATCAAAAGGCACCACGACCCCCGCTCTGACGGCACCATGATCCCATGGCAATAATCGGGTAAACTGGATTACTCTTCTCGATGACCTTCCAAGGGGGCTTCACGGGTCCCGACGTTGCCGAAGATCGCCGTGGAGAGGAAGCCCGATTAAGAGTGAGGCTCGAATTCCTAGGTCAGTTTCCCAAAGAGGACAAATCCATGAGCACCTACACACTTCCTGAAACGCACCAAGAGCAAGCCAGTGCGGGTGGCGTTAAGTACGTTTATTTTTTCGGCGACGGAAAAGCCGAAGGCAACGGCACGACGAAGAACGAGTTGGGAGGCAAAGGCGCGGGCTTGGCGGAAATGACCAACGCCGCGCTGCCGGTGCCTCCCGGATTTACCATTCAGACGGAGGCATGCCGTGAGTACATGCGCAGTGGCGGCAAGGTATCTGCTGACGTCACGCGCCAGATGGAAGACGCGCTCCGCCGCCTCGAGCAACTGCAAGGCCAGAAGCTCGGTAAAGGCGATAACCCGCTGCTGGTAAGCGTACGCTCCGGGGCAAAGTTTTCGATGCCGGGCATGATGGACACCATCCTCAACCTCGGGCTTAACGACCAGAGTGTGGAAGCGCTGGCCAAGCGCAGCGACAACCCGCGCTTTGCATACGATTCTTACCGACGCCTCATCCAGATGTTCGGGAATGTCGTTCTTGAGATTCCCAAACACACCTTTGACGAAGTCTTCGACAAAAAGAAGAAACAGAAGAAAGCTAAACTCGACACTGACCTTGACGCCAGAGCATTGAAAGAAGTCATCGAAGAATACAAGCAGGTGGTCAAGAAGCACACCAAGGGCGACTTCCCGCAAGATTCGCATGAGCAACTAGTAATGGCGCGCGACGCCGTGTTCCGTTCGTGGCAGAACGATCGAGCCAAGCACTATCGCCGCATCAACAACATCGATGACATGCTTGGAACCGCCGTCAATGTGCAGGCGATGGTTTTCGGCAATCTGGGCGAAACAAGTGGCACGGGCGTGGGTTTCACACGCAATCCGGCGATTGGCAACAAAGAGTTCTACGGCGAGTTCCTGATGAACGCACAAGGCGAAGATGTTGTCGCGGGCATTCGCACACCGGTTCCAATCCTGGAACTGGAGAAAGTCATGCCGGAGGTTTACAGTCAGCTGCGCGAGATCACCACTCGCCTGGAAAAGCACTATCGCGACATGCAGGATTTCGAGTTCACCATCCAGGAAGGCAAGCTCTACATGCTGCAAACCCGCAATGGCAAACGCACTGGACTTGCGGCTGTGCGCATGGCCATCCAGATGGTGGAAGAGGGGCTGATCACCAAAGAAGAAGCGATCTTCCGCGTCGAACCCAACCAGCTTTATGACTTCCTGGTTCCGCGTTTGGACGAGAAGAAAGTGAAAATCGAGGTTCTGGCCACCGGTCTGCCTGCGTCCCCGGGCGCTGCCGTCGGGCGGATTGTGTTCACGGCGGATGAGGCTGTGGAAAAGGCAGGGCACGGCAGTAAGAGAAATCCGGTGATCTTGGTCAGAGCGGAAACTACTCCGGAAGATATTCACGGCATGGAAGTGGCCGCCGGAATTCTGACCTCGCGGGGCGGCATGACGAGTCATGCGGCAGTCGTCACGCGCGGCATGGGCAAGTGTTGTGTGGCGGGGGCGGGCGACATTTCGGTGAACGAAAAGGACCGCGAGATGAGGGTGAAAGGCCAGGTATTCAAGCCGGGCGACTGGATTTCGCTCGACGGGACCACCGGCCGGGTGATCAAGGGCAAACTCAGTACACTCGACGCAACGCCCGACGATCCTGAGCTGATGAAGTTCATGGGCTGGGCGGAACCGTTCCGCAAGTTGGGGGTGCGGGCCAACGCGGACATTCCGCGAGATGCCATCCAGGCGCGCGCTTTCGGAGCCGAGGGCATCGGATTGTGCCGAACGGAGCACATGTTCTTCGCCGAGGACCGTCTTCCCCACGTGCGAGCCATGATTCTGGCGGACAATGAGAAAGATCGACGCGCGGCGCTGAAAAAACTGCTACCCATGCAGCGCGCAGATTTCATTGGCCTGTTTCGCGTAATGGATGGCCTGCCGGTCACCATTCGTCTGCTGGATCCGCCGCTGCACGAATTCCTGCCGAAGCGGGAAGACCTGATGGTCGAGATCGCGGTGCTGGAAGCGACCAAACCGCGCTCGCCGAAGTTGAAAAATCTGAAAGGCCTGCTCCGGCGGGTCGAGGAACTGCACGAGTTTAATCCCATGCTCGGGCATCGCGGCTGCCGGCTGGGCATCACGTATCCCGAGATTACCGAGATGCAAGCCCGCGCAATTTTCGAGGCGGCCGTGGCCGTCGCGAAGCAAGGCGTCAAGCCGCACGCGGAGGTGATGATCCCGCTGACGGCCACGTTGAAAGAGATGACCCACCAGGGCGGCATCGTTCGACGAGTGGCCGAGGAAGTCTTTAAAGAAAAGGGAGCGAAAGTGCATTACATGGTGGGGACGATGATCGAGTTGCCGCGAGCTGCGCTGATCGCGGACGAGATCGCCAAGGAAGCCGAGTTTTTCAGCTTCGGCACCAATGACCTCACTCAGACCACGTTCGGCTTCTCCCGCGATG
The DNA here is from genome assembly GCA_963714225.1 of uncultured Acidobacteriaceae bacterium. Taxonomy (GTDB): domain Bacteria; phylum Acidobacteriota; class Terriglobia; order Terriglobales; family Acidobacteriaceae; genus Sulfotelmatobacter. The sequence continues at coordinate 42,685 of CAVQNY010000008.1, forward strand.
ACGTAAACAAAGTGCTGCCGACCTATCTCGCGGAAGGCATCCTCAAACAGGATCCCTTCGCGGTGATCGATCGCGACGGCGTGGGTGAACTGGTTCGCATCGGAACCGAACGCGGACGCAAGACCCGCCCCAATCTTGAGGTGGGAATTTGCGGCGAGCACGGCGGCGACCCGTCGTCCGTTGAGTTCTGCCACGCGGTGGGGATGGATTATGTTGCCTGCTCGCCATTTCGGGTGCTGACCGCGCGGCTTGCTGCGGCACAAGCTGGTGCGAGCGATAGGTTGAAGGCAGAGAGCGGAAGGACGAAATAGACAGTCAGGCAGACAGAAAGCCATCGGGAGGCTGCGTTTGGTGAATGTTTATCTCGCGATTGTGGGTTTTGTATCGTTTTCGGCCGGAGCTATCATCTTAGGGAACCAGCTCGAGCGACGGCGGTGCAGGGCTCTGGAACACGAAGCTCGACAGCTCGGATTCTCTTTTATGAGGGTCGCCAAGCGATTTGAGGTTTCCGCCATCAGCGAAGTTGCTGTTGGTCTGCAGGAGAGTTCTTGCACCGAGGTCGAGAAGCTTCTGCAGGGGACGATTTCTGGTCGCCGCGTGCTCGTCTTTAACCTTCGTGCGCACAGTTCGTTGGGCGAAGGCGCAACCGTCACAACTTTCGCCGCATTTCAGTCCTCCACGAGCCGACTGCCTGTTTTCCAGATTCGGGCGAAAAACATCATAGATCGGTGCCGGGATACTCTGGTACGGAACGCCGTCGATCGCGATATCGACCCGGAGTTCGCAGAAAGATTCCGCCTATGCTGCGCGGACGATGCCAAGAAGCACGAATTCTTCACTCGCGGTAAACTGCTGCACCTCCGTCAGTGTGCGGACCATTTCCAGATCCGATCGAGCCCTGATTGGCTTCTCGTATTCCGCCCTGGCAGAATAACCAGCGCGAGGAACTTGCGACAATTCGTGTATGCGACTTCCACGATCGCCTTGGGTCTGCTCGACCCTGAGCTCCAATGAATCACCTTTCTGGTCGGAGCGTGTATCCAACATTTCGGCTCGCTCGGAACTCCTGTCGCGATGACTTCTATTGCATTCGCCTTGGGACTGCTTCTGATCCCATGGGGCGCGGAAACACCTAGCCAGCCGCTACCGGCCTAGACGGAGGGGTTGGGCAGAGGATAAGCAACAGCGGGGCGCGGCTATCGCCTGGCCAACGGCATGCCATATGTGAGCTATGGCTGGGGTAACCGCGGCATGCCTCAAGGTAAGCATGCTAACAATCCTTTTTGAGGGGACCCATGACTTCGTTGAATATTCTTCGTTCTCCCCTGACCATGCTGACAGTAGATCTGCACATCCTCCGCAGCGGGCGGATTGTAGCCGTTTGGAAGAAGAGACGGAAAATGTAGTCTCCATCCGTTTGACCCACCCCACGGACGGCTTATGAGCGGCTTCAAAGCACCGATAACGTGCAGTTAAGCCGGCTCTCTTGGTACGCCGTGCTGCCGCGCTCCGTCAATGACGAAGCGCTTGTACCACGAATACGGATGTCGCCTGGCATCGATATACCACGGGTCTGCGAAATACAACGAGGCATGATGTTCGTTTCCAGCTTCGTCGATGAACGTCGCCGTTTTCTCCAGATAACCCGCGCTGAATCCTTCAACCTCGTCCTGCGCTGGCTTTTCTCGATCGGCGATACTGAAGAGATTACGCCCCAAACGACATCCTGCGGATTTCCGGTCTCTGACGCGTCAGCTTTCGCCGAACCGTCAGTACTGCGCTTATGGAATTGGAAAGCATGCCCGATAAGCTTTGCAATGCGCACGAACTCAGCGGACGGGACGCGACGAGGCAAGCGTCCAGTACACATATTTCGACCCGTAGGCGAAGTACTGCATGGGTTCATTCTAAGCAAAGACGACGGAAAACAAGAAAGACAAGCCAGTGCGGATCAAGCTTTGCAGCAGGTGAAGGCTAATAAAGGTAGCGCGGACGTCGATGGAATGACCGTCGGCGGAATCACCGTACCTGAAGCAGCACCGGCCTACCGAGAGACAGAATTGGCAAAGAACAAGACTCCGTACACCATGGAAGTTTACGAAGGGTATCTGAAGACCTGGATTCTGCCCGAATGGAAGGAACATAGGCTATCAGATATTTACGCGGTTGCTGTGGAGTCGTGGCTTGAGAATCTGCCTTTGGCACATGGCACCAGAGCAAAACGGCGAAACCTGATGCACGTCATTTACAACCATGGAATACGCTGTCGTTTCACAGGTGAGAATCCTATAACCCTTGTACGGCAGTCCGCGAAGCGTGCGCGAGTCCCGGATGTTCTGACAGTGGAGGAACTGAACAAGCTGCTGTCCGAATTGAAGGAACCCTGGCGCACAGCCGTGTTTGTGGCCTCCACTACTGGGCTGAGGATATCTGAACGCTTGGCGCTGAAGTGGCAGGACTTTGACTTCACATCAGGGCAATTAAACCTGTGTCGTGGAATCGTCCGTCAGAACCTTGGCGAGATGAAATCGGAAGCATCACGTAAGCCCCTACCTCTTGATACGGGACTCGCAGAAGTGCTGTTGAATTGGCGAAGCATCTGTCCGTTCAATCAGGATGCTGATTACGTCTTTGGCAGTCCCGAAAAGAAAGGGCAGCAACCGTACTGGCCCACTGCTGGAATGGTAGATCATGTCCGGCCAGCAGCGAAGCGTGCGGGAATCACCAAACGCATTGGCTGGCACACGCTACGTCATACTTTTGGTACTCTGGTAAAGAACCAACCACACAGGCGTTCATGCGTCATGCTAACGTTTCGAACACGATGGACCGATACGTCCAGGCAGTCGATGAGCAGAAAAGACAAGCGCAGCACAGCGTTGTGGGCTTATTGGCCCCAAATGGCCCCACGACGTTGACAGTACCGCCTGCATCTTGTTGAATTGTAAGGGTTGGGCGCTTAACTCAGCGGTAGAGTGCCATCTTCACACGGTGGAAGTCATAGGTTCGAATCCTATAGCGCCCACCATCACTTACGAGCTTTTGTCCTCTTCAAACTCCCGTTCTGGCTCCCGATCCGACGGGTTGCCGGAGCGGACGAGCTTTTTCAGAACAGACCCCTGCGCCTCAAGCTTGTCTGCCTTGAAGCCGTGGGTGTAGTGAGCCAACATGTTGAGATTCGTCCAACGCAGCATGGCGCGGACGATCTGCGGGTTCTCGCCGTTCGCCATCAGCCAGCTTGTCAACGAGTGCCTGAACGTGTGGAACCCGAACCGCTTTACCAACTCGCCGTCGATGTACGTCTTGCCATCGCTGATCTCGATCACCCCGGCGCGTTCCGCTGCTGGCCGCAGATGGCTCTCCACCACCATCGACCCGCAGCGGGGCTTGCGACCGCAAATCCTCGCACTCGCGAAAACGAAATCGGATTCTTGAGCATGAGGTGATTCTGAACGCCAGTCCTTGAGCAGTTGCGCAAGGATCGGATGCATGGTGACACTGGACTGCGACAGCTTGGTCTTCGCGCCCTGTTGGATTTGGTTGTGGACGTAAGTTTGTCTGATCCTGATTTCGGAACGATCCCAGAGGATGTCCCACCGGCCACGTTGCCGTCCCGATACCATCTTGGATCGGTGGCCCGAGCTGCGGCGGCGGCTTGGACGGCGCTCAGGCGGCAGCGGGTTGAATCAAGTTGCGTGACTGAGCCCGACTAATCCTGCCTAAAGGGCAATCGGCACTTTCACAGCGTGGTCGTTGGGTCTTGGTTTGTTCTGCTAATGTTTTCCAATGTGGACTCTCGAGGTAAAGTTCGTATCGGGTCTTTAACCCCCGATTCCAAAATTCATCGCTCTCCTTCCAACTTATTTTCTCGCCAATGTTTTCATGGTATTGCCCTTGAATATCGGTGTACGGCGCACCCAAATGCTTAAGCAACTCATCTGCGTCATCGCTGTCCACACCATCCTCCTTCTTTTGGAAAAGACTTGTTCGGAAATGTAGGCTCCCATTCCTTACACAAATCTGACCTTCGCCTACGAGGCAGCATGCGAGCAACCGAACAAAAAGGCTACATTACTTCCGTGCGAGCAGCGCAGCCGGCAAACTGAATTATTACTGGCCCTTCTTTGTGAAATGAGCAGCGTGGTCGAAGAAGTCAGGACGTGGTCCCCTGCACTTACAAAAGCAAACAGACTCGTCCACAAATAGCCGTATAAAGAGAGTTCACCTGCGCAGCCGATCTGCCATAATCTCTCCAGTGCGGACGCTACCGACGTTCGTGATTCCAGATTCAGAGTAGGCTTTGTTAGTCCGTTAGTCGTATCCGTACGGCCAAGTACACGGTTGACGGCGGCGCGAGAGGGATGAGAGAAGTTTTCAGGAGTGTGTCTTGGCCGCCCAGGTTTTGGGCGTGAGTCCGGTGACGTTCTTTACGGATGTGTCGGCCAGACCGGGCAGGATGTCGGCCAGATATTTGCGCACCGGGATGGCGAGCCGGCGGCAGCTTTCGATAACGGAGAGAATGGCGGCCACGCGCGGGCCGGCTTGAGGGCTGCCGATATGGATCCAGTTCTTGCGTCCAGTCGCCACCGGACGCATGGAGTTCTCGGCCACGTTATTGCTGAGCTCCAGTTGCGGGTGGTCGAGGAAGCAGGTCAGCTTCATCCAAAGCTCCAGCGTGTAGTTGCACGCCTGGCCCGCCTTGCTGCGGGGCAGTACGGTTTTGCTCGTGGCCAGGATGTGTTCCCGGATTTTGGCGAGCAGTGGAGGAGCTTTCTCCTGGCGCAGAAGATGACGTGCGGCCTGATCCATCTTCTCCTCGCGCGCCTGGGCGTCGATCAGAAACAGCTGGTCTATCAGTTCGACCGCGCGAATCGAGCCGGCGTCCTGCGGGTTGAGTTTGACCGCATCCACAAAGTTCCTTCGCGCATGGCTCCAGCAGCAGGCGTGCACCATCCCAGGCCCGCCCAGGCCGCGCTCGTAGGCTATGTAATCGTCGGTTTGGAGAATGCCCGCGAAGGCGCCGAGGAACTGCTTCGGCCCTTCGCGTCCGCGGCTCATGCGAAAATCGAAGACCGCCCCAGCCCCCGGCGTTCCGTACTGCCAGAGGTAGGCTTGATGGTTCTTACCTCGTTTGTCGTGCGTCTGCACATCGATCGGGGTTTCGTCGGCCTGGATGTAACCGCTGGCCAGCAACTCCCTGCGCATGGCATCGACCACCGGGGAGAGCATCTCGCCGACCGTCATCACCCAGCCGCACATCGTGGCCCGCGTGATCTCGATGCCCGCATCGCGCAGCAGGATGGCGCTCTGACGATAGAGTGGGCAGTGATCGGCATACTTGCTGACGATGGTGTCGATAATCACCTCGTCGGCCACCAGGCTCTTGTCGATGATGCGCGGGGGAAGCGGCGCCATGGCGACGCCCTGCTCCTCGCACTGCTTGCAGGCGCGCTTCTCGCGCTTGGTCACTTCCACGTAGTACTCGGCCGGCTTGAGCTTCAGCACTTCGCTCTCGTCGTAGCCGATCACTTTCGTTTCCGCGCCGCACTTTCCGCATACGCACTGCTCGGCCGTGCAAGCGACGATCTTCACCACCCGCGGCAGATCTGCGGAAAAGGTCTGCCGGCCGGGATGCGCGCGCCGCTTCCGCTGCTTCTCGCCGTCCGGTGCCGGCAACCCCTCGCGCTCGCTCTCCGCCTGAACTTCCTGGTTCGAGACCCCGGGCTCTTCCTCCAGTAACTGCAGTTGGAGATTACTCAGCTTTTCACTGCCTGGTCCGTACTTGGCGATCCGCCGCAGACGCAGATGTTCTTCCAGCACCTGGATCTTCAGTCGCGCATACTGTAACTCGCTCCTGGTTGTATCTAACTGCTGCGACGTTGTATCTAACTGCTTCGACGCCGCCTCGAACTGCTCTTCATAAGTCGCAACCCGGTCGCTCAGAGTGGCAAACAAAGCCTGGGGAAGCTGCTCCTTCAGTTGTTCGAGAAGTTCGACGGGGAAACAACGCTCTGCCTCAGCAGTGGGCATCGCGGCAGCCGGTGGAGTCACACTCACGATGCTTCTTTGATAACAGATCTGGCTGTGGATAAGTGAACGAAATCGTCAGTGTTTATGCTGGCATTCGTAACTTATCGGATTCTTCCATGAGCGGCTTGCGATACCATTTCCGCCGCCGCGTCTCTGTCAAATCAATGCCCCCCAACAACAGCGCCAGTTCCTCGTGGCTCAGTACGATCTTCGTAGCCGAAGTGTCTGCTCCCGGCCAGCCAAACCTTCCGCCGTCCAATTTTTTCGAGCATATCCATAACCCGCTATGGTCATACACCAACAACTTCAGGCGATTGCGCCGCGCATTGCTGAACAAGAATACGTGGCCGCTCTCGGGATCGCAGCCTAGATGGTCGCGCACCAAACCATACAAACCATTAAATCCCTTGCGCATGTCCGTGGCTCCGGTGGCCACGTAGATCCGCGTCGCTGGCCCAAATCCGAACATCGCCCTATCCCTTGTCCAACACCGTCAGCAGGCGCTCCAGTGTGGCAGCATCGAAGCCCCGGTTCACTTCGATCCTGCGTCCGCTGGTCAACCCCACCACCAACCCGCTGCTGGTGCTCGCCGAGCTCCCGCTCGCTGTCCTTATCTCTACCGCCAACAATCGATTGCCTGCCCTGCTTCCTTGATCCTGGGCACGTTGCTTTCTCAGATAACGATCGAGAGTACTGCGCGAGATCCCTCGACTGCCGCAGAATTCGCTCTGTTGCATGCCGCTAGTTGCAAACTCCGCCACAATCTGCCGAATCTCTTCCCGTGTCCGTCGTTTTGCCGTGGCTACGTTCGTCTGATGATCCATAGCCGCATTTCACCACGGGCTCTGCGGATTGACTAGGTGGGTTGCTCCGACGCTTACCGTTAGTCGTGAGAGCAGCTATGAGCGTGGACTGGATAAAGGCACAGCGCAAAGCCTCTTACCGCCCGTTGGGCGGTGACCATGACCAAGGTGCATATCCCCCGCCAAGCACTGGCCCGGACCCGCTGGCAGCTAGTTACATTTTGCGGGATATCGGGAGCGGAATCAGTCGGGGTCGTAGACCTGATGGCGATCCGCAAGGATCACGGCAAACCACTCCCCGATACGAAGCGGGGCGATGCCTTTCAGATCATCCTGATTCAGGTCAAGGGCGGACAAGCGCCGATGCCCACTGCGGAGGACGGTCACCGCCTACGCGCCGTAACTCGACACCACCGAGCCAAGCGAGTACTGCTGGCGGCGTGGACTAAAGGGAAAGCCGCACGCTTTTTTCGCTTGCGACAGAGGAACGCCGAGGGCCTTCGGGACTGGATCGAGGTGGAGGACTTGAACTCGATCTTCAAATAGTGGGGCTCGACACTCCGATGTTGGGAAATCCACTGGAAACAACAACGTCTCTCAAGCTTATCAACGCTTCGCTTGAACCCACTGAGGTCGTCAGGAAGGTGTTCATCGACCCTCCCGATCCGCCACAGGCAATCTCACGAGCTTGGGCCTTTGTCACCACCTAGGTTGACGTTTTCTTCCCCTTCTTGTCGTGCCGCTCGAAAAATCGAGTGCCTGCTTCATAGTCGCCGATGCTGCCTGCGCTAATCGTGAGCCTTTTTTTCTTGGTATTGAAATGAAGCATCGGCCCTGCGGCACGAATTAGCAGAGTCTCAATCTCCCGTTCATGCTTCCTATCCTCCACGATGTAAAAAGAAAAATAGTGCAGTTCTAGTTGGTGTGCTTTTTTGTGATTCGCAAGCCTGCTAAAGATATTGCCCCGCCCAATGTAGCGTGCTTCACCCATTGAATCGTGGGCGATATAAACACCCGTGCGACGAAACTCAGGCTTTCGTCTCTTCAGGTATTCCTTGACTTTATTCAGTGCTTCAAATGGAAGTTTCTCCCCCAGCACTTGGAATAGTCGGGCTGTGCCGGGATTGCCGCGGCCAGCATTGAGCCTCCCGTAATGTACAGTCCACGGGCTACCTTTTTGATTAAAAACTAGCTCGGCTTTGATGACCTTGACCGCTTTTTTCTTTGCCATTGCATGTTCTGTGAACACATTTCATAAGGTTTTTCTAAGGTTGAACGAGGCATCCCTCCCGCAGCCTTAAAGGATGGCATCGGAAGAAACAACTTCATAATGATCGAGAACTACTCGCAAATCGAAAAGCTCTGGCCCGTTCACATACTGTAGGGCAGCTACTTGTCTACGGAATCGCCCCCTTGATCGTGTCCTGCACAGTCCCTTCTCCAAATCTTGGGAAACATAGCTATCCGTTCCTGAATCTCTGCTTCCAGTCCCAGATCAAAGTATCCATTCTGGAATCCGAGCAACCGCAAAATCAGATTGTGACCATAAAACACGGCGTCCCGAGCTTCCTTTTCAGTCGTGTCGTTGAAGGTATGGCCACCCTCTTCGGTATCAAGTAGTCGCGTTCCCAGTCCATACGAAGTCGCGTGCGATTGGAACGTCGGTTCGAGGTAAGCCTTAACGTAAATCTGAGCCAAGCCTGAGTCGGCCTGTTTTGCCATATCCTTCATCGTGACCCGCGTCCAAGCCTCCTGTGTTTTTGGCTGTCGGCACTTCGGACACTCTTCTTCCTTACGCTTGGCACGGATCGCTTTGTACCGTTCTTCAAATTCCTTTTTCTGCTCTTCGGTGTAGCGATCTTCAAGCTCGGGCATAATCTCGACGTGTTCTCGCCACAGCTTCCACTTTTGGATGACATCGTTTTCCGCAAAAATCCGTGCCTCGGAAGGGTTCCTCGCAAGGAAGGCAGCGGTGACCATCCGCTCATACATGCCACGAAGAATCTTCAACGCACCAATACCGTACCCGTTCCCGCTGAGCACCAACAACTCGCCGAAATCGTCAGCGGCGGCTCGTCCAAGGTAGAAGATCAATCTGTTTGCAATGATCTTGTTCTCAAAGGCGATCACGGCAGGATCGTCATCTGGCAAGCCCTCGATTCCTTCTTCGGAGGGGCGTGCCAGTGGCCTGATGAACGTCTTCGTCAGAAGTAGGTGAATCTTATGGTGTTCGCGGAGAAAGTCCGCGTGGCTGCTGATGAACCGCTGTTGCGATTCTGCGTTGCCGATGCCTGTTGGTAAGTCAGATTGTCGTTCTTCACTCACGCCGATCATGTACCCCACAATATAAACCCAATCAAGCCAACGATAGCATTGCTGAATCTCACGATGGGCAGAGCGTACCACACATTACTAGCGAAGCGAACTGCACATGGGCCACCCTTTGGGTTACGACTGGAGTCTCTAATGGAGATCACTCAAGAGTTAGAAGACCACCCGTGGAAGCGCGTTCTAGCTATCGGATCGGGAGCGGTACTGTTGTCTTCCTGACGCCGTGCCGTTACTAATCGTGCCAGTGCCGTCCATTTGCCAGATTTGTGGGCCGTTCACAACCTCCTCGGAGTTCAGAAGTTCAATATATGAGAGATATGAGAGGTTGAACGCAGACCCGTTTGGGGCTGGGTTGGCTGTCACACCGATCATCAAGGCCCCTAGTGGCCCTCCCGCAGTCGCTGAAATATTGCCGACCTGACCAGTCTCTCCGCCCCCGAGAGCGTCGAAGCAGACCGGCCTTACAACTGTCTCGTAGGGAGGCGACTTTGCTCATACGACTCCGTGCTACAGGAAGTGACCCCGATAAGCCAGCCTAATTCCCCACCAGAGCACCCGGCACCCGCACGAGCCTCTTCCGGGCCACACCTCCCGCGAGGAAAAGGCCGGTCCCAACCAGTGCCCAACTCCCCGGCTCCGGCACCGTAGAGATGGGCGCCGAACTTAACTCGGTCAGGTTCACATGATTGAGCGGCATGGTCAAGTAGAGCCCATCGAAGTGGGCGGTGATGACATCGGTGGAGTGGTTCCACAAGATGTCGGAGAGATTCCCGCTCAGATTGGTCGAGCCTGTCACGGAGAATGTCCCGTCCCCAAAGCCAACGATGTTGCCCTTACCGAAAACGTCCCACAAGTCGAATTGGAAGTGATCGGTCAGGCTGGAGCCGATCCCTAAGACACTCAACGTGGAGGTGCCGTTCGGGTTCACATTGATGTAGAAGTTGGTCTGGGTTTCCACGCCTAAGACGGTGATGGAGTTGGCAAAGGCTGGGAGGGTTAGGGTGAAGGCGACGAGGGTGGCGAGTGTGAGTTTCAATTTCATTGCGGTTTCCTCTCTTTTCTGGGGGGAGGAAGTTTGCAAGTGATGTAGTTTTCTCCTTGTTAGTTAGTCCGCGCAGCGATCACTGCCGCCTGGACTCTTTCGAGCGCCCGGAGCCGCCGCAGTACTTTATCAGCTACTTTGCCGGTTCGCGCCAACTGCTCGCTGACTGGCTTAACGGTTGCCTTATCAACCACGGCGGCTGAGTTAGCCGTTGTCTGGACGATCTGCTCATTTACCCCGACGCAGCAATCATTCATTGCTTGACCGATAGTAGCTCCGATCACGACCCCGGTCGCAGTGTCACCGAACTGATCGTTAATGGACTGAGTGACTCGCACCTCACTGTTAACCTTAGTCGCATCCGTATCATCGCTCAGGACTGCATAGAAAAACGTATCCGAGGGAACGGTCTTGGTAAACACAACATCGATAGTGCCAACCTCGGTCGGGCAACTCGCAACCGTACAACCTGGCGCCACAATCCAAACTTCGTCGGTACAGTTATCGTCAGAGTCCCAAGCGTAGCAGTAGTAACTGTTGCCGTAAATGCTGCCAGACATGATCGTGGCGGTCAAGGTCAAGACGTTGGCTTGGTTCATTCCGGTTGTGATGTGCCCCTTGAGGTCGCTATCGGCCACTTCCATGAATCCCTCAATGCAGCCGGGAGTCTCGTCCACGCAGAAGCTATAGCTAACGGTAGTGCATGTGAGGTCGCAGAAGAAGGTTTGCCTAGCAACTGAGACGAGCGCCCACTCATCGGGCGACGTGGAGAATACAATCGATCCGGTGGTGAGGAATACTGTCGTTGTGGTAGTGGTTTGCGCTTGTACTGGCTGGGTCAGTGCGGCGAGCAGAAAGCGAATCAGCCTCGCTCAGAAAAAGCGATGGGCAAAGACTCGAAAGGGACCGCAGCCAGCAGCGGCGAAAACAACTGCCTCGGCTCCTGTGAAACGTTCACGAAAAATCTCAGCGGCGGGTAAAAAGCGAATCGCGGCCGCCGCACGTGCACGCTGGGCGAAGTTCTGGGCGGCGAAGAAGAAGGCGGCATAGGACCGAACTGGTCTAGGTTTTCCTGACAAGCATGAATCTCCAACACTGGATTGACCAGCATCCCGCCCTTTCTCTCTTTGTGGTTTCTGGTCGGCGCGATAATCAGCTTCATCGGCGGCTGGTTCTCGCTGGCGAAGGTCTATCGCACGCAGGTACGGTTCAACGGAGCACAATGGAGAGGGCAGAGCGGCCAAATGCGGTGGCTAGCGAACTACAACAACGTGTTGACGCTTGGAGTCAGTCAGCAGGGCTTGTATTTGGCCAGCATGTTCCTGTTTCGGTTCATGCACCCACCACTGCTCGTTCCATGGAGTGAGATCAGGGTGCGAAGTAGCAAGGGCTGGGTGTTCGAGTACGTTACCTTCACGATGGGACATGAACTGGCAATCCCTTTGCGGATTCGCAAGAAGCTGGCGGCGAAGTCGCGAGAGTCGGCTGGCAACTATTGGCCCATCGAGGAGACGTGAGTGGCAAGGGCGATTTGTGCGAGCACGAGTCAGCCCCGAAATCACGGAAACGAGGGGTCGATCTATCCCAGCAAATCCCTCGCGATGCTTACCCACTCCTCATCTTAGCGTCTCCCGGCAAAGGGGCTTCCCAGCCCGACCATACCAGTAGGCTGCGTTCCCCTGATCGCCTTCTTTGCGATGGAGGCAGGCGTGCGCCCACGCACCATCGGGGCCCTCGTCCTGCTGGGCAGACTCGTGCGCTCGCGTCCAATCGCCTTTGGCATCCCACCACAGCCCGGCGAGGGCGTGCGTGAGTCCCGCTGGCGGTCGGTTGCGGCGAGCGATTGACGAAAATCGTCCGAGGTCATTTTTGAGTTCTCCGGCGCAGACTGGTTCTTACGCTCGTCATCGTTTTCCCAATCACGGCAAATCACAGCGTTATTCCGCCTCGCATGTCGCTTCGCCGGACACTGCGAAGAACTACCTGAACTTCTTCTGTTCTTTACGCGAGAGGTTTGTCAGTTGGAAGGCAGTCAGAGGGTCTACTTCGTTCATAAGGCGAGGCTTCGCCCAGAACCAGCCTCGGCTTGCGCAGCCACTCGACAAAGATGGCGGTGGCGATTGTAATGACACCGCCCCCCACGATGCTGAGCAAGATTTCCATCAGTGGGCGCGATTCTAGCACGGCAGACCTGCCGTAGCCCTTGACAGAAGCTTTGCCGACCCGATCTTTAATTCACATGACACGTGCCATCACCTGCCAAGCAGTGAATGGCCTTGTTACATGTCAAACTACGGTCGATCTTGAAGGTGTCGGTAACAGATGCAGGGTCATCCCGCCTAGGTTGAGGCACCCCTGTTGAGAAGGCGACCTCTGCATCCAGTGTTGTACCGTCCGTAAATCCCTTCGCGGTGAAACTGATGTCTCGTCTCTCGCCGGGTGTTAAGCGGTAGATACCCATCATAAGGAAAGGATGTCCCTCGGAATCATGGCAGAGCACCCCCCCAATGTCAGAGAATGGTGAACCTTCGACAATTGGTTTCCGGCTCCCGGTTGGTATCTGCGGGGACATCTCACCATATTTTCCATCGGGCGAGTCAAGGTGAAACTGTAATTGGGTGGCATAGGCGTCGTCGGGTGTTCTGTTCGTAATGGTGAAAATGTAGTTTTCGAGCGGTTCCGAACTGAAGCGAACCTGATCTGGAATAATCGTTACCCGTGGATATGCCCGCCAACCAAGTGCAAACATTGATGCCCAGATCGCACCGTAAACGACTACACCTTTCACAATGCTCCCCAGCGGATGCGGCGCTCTGTGGAGTCCAGCATCGTAGGCAGCTTTGGAAAACGACAACCCGCCCAGAATACCAAGAAGCCATACGACACGCGCCGGAAAGGGCGTAACGAGAGCAGCTATCAGCCCTATCACTGAAGCCACCCCCGTCCCCGATTCGAGTACAAACCAAACTGATTTACTTTTCTTAGCCACTCATGGCCCTCGGCTGGGCACGCTCCCGCACACAGCGAGTATGCAGCAGTCCGCAACGTGTGCCAAGTAGGCACGATGTCGGGCTTAAGCGATCTCCGCGCATCGAGATGCAACCCCAATTTTTCTTGAAACGGCACCCGCATCGTGTGCGTAATACATCCGCCTCTCCGAAGAGCCGTTCCCGCCAGTTGAGACGCAACATCCCCTGAGGCGCATGGGCTGAATCCTGCGAGGTTGGTCGTGAAGTTAAGATGCTACCTGTTGTCCCTCCTGAGAATCCGGACTGTGAACATTGCAAAGCTCGTGAAAAGGCCGGGCTTGAAATGCGAGAACGGCTGGATGAGTTGAATTGGCGGACGCAGCCGTATTCGCCAAGAAATGGCGATCATGGAGAGGTTGTGGGGGTCTTCGATTCCAACCCCGGCGAAGTTGTAGCAAGGACGCCTATTTCGTTGGCGCACCAAGCGAAGAAGGCTGTTTAGAGCCAAACGGAGCCTGCCGCGAGCAAAGACCACGTTCGGATTACCCGCTAGGCTGGTCACAAAGGCTCCCAGCGCCTCTGAAACGCCCCAGCCGACCTGAACCCCCTGCGGGCAGGCAAATCCCCGCAGAATGGGCTTCCTGAAAGGCATCCGAGCCCAGCCGCGTAGTCACCAGTGGAATTGCAGCAGGTCTACGGCCTGACTGGCAAATCTGTATTCTTTTCCGCAAACTCCAATGCGGCTTGCGTGTTCTCCCAGCCCATACGCATCGTGCAGCTTCCGCCTGTCTGATCGAATGAAATTGTAAAGCTCTCGACTGGTGACGAGAGTTTCGTAACGGACATGGGCAGGCGGGCCAACTCCTCAGATTCATACTTGTACGGCATACCGCCCTCGCCGGTATGTTTGTTGATGATCAACGTCCAAGTGTCAGAAGTGGGAACCGTGAAAATCGTGTAACTGCCCGGCGGAATATTTGTCCCTTTAACCGTGATGAGGTCTTCATTAGTGACGAACGTGGTGGCCTCATTCGCGCCAGTCCTCCAAACTTCTCCATACGGCACAAGGTCACCAAAAATCTTGCGGCCTCGCATGCGTGGGCTGGAGTAATCGACGATGATTGTTTTTCCGTCAGAGAATTTGCACTGCGCCTGTGCGGGCGGGCTAGGGCGCTTGCCCTTATCCTCCTGAGCGGAAGAAATGATGCAGAAAGTGAAGACGAACAGAATTGCGAAGGCTGTCTTCTTCAGCATGAAATTCTCCTTTCAGCATTCAGGACTCAGCCAGTCTGACCTGCTGCTGAGCATCTCGACTTAGAGTATCCCTACGTCGGGAAAGTTAGCAATTGCGGCAGGTCGTGAAAGCCCATCTCAAGGCGGAAAGCAGCGTGCGGCTCAATTCCTCCGCGCTGGCTCATTCCAGCTCAGTTCATGCTGGCGGACTTCCAATAGTGTCTTGAATCGCCGCATCCGCTGCCCGTCCATGCGATCAATTCTATGCCCACTTGCAGTGGGCCACCTGCTGTCAATCATATCCGTGATACGCAAGGCAGACCGCCCATGCGAAAATGAGTCCCCGAACATGAATGCTGCGATCCCAGAACGCAGACCCTCGACCGAAGAAATCTCCGGCGTAATCGAGCGGGTCACCTTCCACAACGACGAAAGCGGCTTCTGCGTCCTGCGGGTGAAAGCACGCGGGCAGCGGGAGGAGACGACGGTCGTCGGGTCGCTTCCTTCGGTGACGGCAGGGGAATGGTTGAGCGCGGACGGCTGGTGGGTCAGGGACCGGGAACACGGGCTGCAATTCAAGGCGACGAGCATGAAGACCGTGCCGCCGACCACAGCCGAGGGGATCGAGCGGTACCTCGGCAGCGGCTTGGTCAAGGGCATCGGCCCGATTCTCGCGAAGAAGCTGGTCGGGCGGTTCGGAGCCGAGGTTCTCGCTGTGATCGAGAACCGAGCCGCCGAACTGCAAACGGTGGACGGGATCGGTCCCAAGCGCCGGGAGCGGATCGCGCATGCGTGGCAGGAAGCAAAGCAAGTCCGCGAGATCATGCTGTTCCTGCACAGCCACGGCGTGAGCACCAGCCGGGCGGTGCGAATCTTCAAGACCTATGGGGAGCAGGCAATCGAGAAGGTGCGGAGCAATCCCTACATGCTGGCGAAGGACATCTACGGCATCGGCTTCGCGACCGCCGACCAGATCGCCCAGAAGGTCGGGATTCCGCGGGACTCGCTCAACAGGGCACGGGCGGGCATCGACCACGTGCTGCTGGAAGCGACTTCGGACGGACATTGCGCCTTGCCTTTGGAGAAACTCACGCTGGCGGCAGTGAAGCTGCTGGAGGTGCCCGAAGGGATTGTCGAGCAGGCGTTGTCGCAGATGCTCACAAGTGGCTCCCTGCTGCTGGAGGAGATCGACGGCGAGCCCCTGATATTCCTGCCGCACCTCAGGAGGGCAGAAGAAGGCATCGCGGCAAGGATCAAGACCTTAGCTGAAGCGGAGGCGATCTATCCGGCGATTGATTTCGAGAAGGCGGTCGCATGGTGCGAGCGGCAGACGGGCAAGACGCTCGCGCCCAGCCAGCGCGAGGCGCTGAAGACGGTGCTCGCGAACCGTGTGGTGGTGATCACCGGAGGACCGGGGGTAGGCAAGACGACGCTGGTGAACTCGATTCTGATGATCCTGCGAGTCAAGGGTGTGAAGTGCCTGCTGTGCGCTCCAACCGGAAGGGCGGCGAAGCGGCTGACCGAAACTACGGGCATGGAAGCCAAGACGATCCATCGCCTGCTGGAAATCAATCCCGCAACCGGGCGGTTCAGCAGAAATGAGTCGAACACGCTCGCCTGCGGTCTTCTGGTAGTGGACGAAACCTCGATGGTGGATGTGCCGCTGATGCACTCGCTGGTGCGGGCTGTCCCCAACCGCGCCGGATTGGTTCTGGTCGGCGACGTAGACCAGCTTCCCTCGGTCGGGCCGGGGACGGTGCTTGGGGACTTGATCGGAAGTGGCGTGGTGCCTGTCGTCCGCCTTACTGAAGTGTTCAGGCAAGCGGCGGACAGCCGGATCATCACCACCGCGCACCGCATCCGCCGAGGACAGATGCCCGATGTGCGCGGAGCCGAACCGAGTTCCGACTTCCACTTCGTCGAGCGGGATGACGCGGAAAAGATCGCAGCAACACTGGTCAAGCTGGTGCAGGAGAGAATTCCGGAGCGATTTCATCTGGACCCCATCCGTGATGTTCAGGTTCTTTGCCCGATGAACCGGGGATCGCTCGGCGTGCGCGAACTGAACACAGCCTTGCAGAAGGTATTGAACCCAACCCGACCCGGACAGCCTGCCGTTGAGCGGTTCGGATGGCGATTCCAGATGGGCGACAAGGTCATCCAGACCGAGAACGACTACGACAAGGACGTTTTCAACGGCGACGTGGGGATTGTCGAGCGGATCGACATGGTCGAGCAGCAGGTCGCCGTGCGCTTCGACGAGCGGCTGGTCAACTACGACTTCGGGGAACTGGACGAGGTTTCGCTGGCTTACGCGATCACGATCCACAAGTCGCAGGGATCGGAGTTTCCGGCAGTGGTGATCCCGCTCGCCACGCAGCACTACATGCTGCTCCAGCGCAACCTGATCTACACGGGGATCACGCGGGGCAAGCGGCTGCTCGTCCTGATCGGGCAGAAGAAGGCGCTGGGCATCGCGGTCCGCAACGACCGTCCGCAAAGGCGGTATTCGGGACTGCTGGCTAGCCTGCGTCAGGATGCGATGCCATGAGCGATACTCTCCGGCTGCTCCGCTGCTCCTGCACTCACGACAACTAGGAAGTATGCTGCATCAATGACGCGTCTACCGCCGCTCGGGTCAGGTCGATAAGGTCGCGCATCGCGGCGGCCACAGTTTGCGGAGGTGTTTCGAGCGGGAACTTGGCCACGAGCCTTCCTTCACCGCCCTGCCAATCTGGCTCCCAAACAAGCTCTTTGCCTTCCACAGTTTTTTCAGCTAAAGCTAACTCTGACCCGACCTTCTGCCTGACCTTCTGATTGATTGGGTCACTTCCACCGTTAAACTGGACAATGATAGGGCCCCTCTTGCTCATCTGGATGAATTGATAACTCAGACGCCGGGGCTTTTCGCCTATCTATACGGATCATCCTGAAATGGTGGGCAGCTCCGACGGCTCGAACATCATTCGGAGCCTTCTCGCTGTAGGCGTTGAAAACCGCAACCAACTCGGGAAAAGGATCAGGGCGTTCGCTTCCAGCGTTGCTGCTCCCCTACGCAGAGACCGAGTCAACTTTGGTCCGCGAAACGAATATTCTTCCCGCCTTGCTAGGGTATTGCTGAACCGTGAGAAGTTGAACGTCCAAACTCGAAGCGTCGGTTAGAAATCCCGCATTTCTCGCAAGCCGACTGCTACTGCTTCACAATTTGGGTTACCGAGGCTGAACTGCTGGAGATGTCGGAGTTCCGTGGGTACGTCACAGTGACTTTGGTCGAGCCTACGGCCAGCGTCGAGGTTGTGAACGTGGCCTTGCCGTGGCTGAGTTCCACGCTCCCCAGCACGGTCTTCCCCGCGGTGAAGGTCACCGGGCCGGCTGGCGTGGCCGTCGGCGAGGTGATTTTTGCCGTGAAGGTTACGGACTGACCATGGGTTGACGGGTTGGGGGATGCAGTGATGGTGGCCGCGCTGGTGGCTTGCGTTATCACCTGGTTCAGAATGGGGGACGCGCTGGGCCCGTTGTTCGCGTCTCCCGTGTACACGGCGAACAGCGGGTAGGCGTCGGCACTGAGGTTTGACAGGGTCAGCGTGGCCACACCGCTGGAGTTCAGCGCGGCGGTGCCGATGTGGTAGCTGCCCCAGTTGAAGCTTACTTTTCCTGTGGGGGTGGTTGAGCCGGAAGTCTTCACGGTTGCGGTCCAAGTTACCTTTTGTCCGTAGGTGGACGGATTGAGGCTTGAGGTGAGAGCTGTCGTGGTTGCGGACTGGGCGCTGGTATCGACTGCTTGTTCGAGCACGGGTGAAGTGCTGCCGGTGAAGTTGGCGTCGCCAAGGTAGGCTGCCGAAATTGTGTGAATTCCGGACTGGATCGTGGAGGTCGTCAGGGAGGCAATGCCACCGGTCATGGGAGCTGTACCAAGAACATACAGGCCGTTATAGAACGTGACGGTTTCACCGTTGGGCGGTGTTCTCCCGGCCGAGCTCACAGTCGCAGTGAAGGTTATGGCTTGAGCGTAGACGGAGGGGTTGGGGCTGGAAGTCAGCGTGGTGGAAGTCGCCGACTTGATGGTGACAGTGATCACCTGACTCAAGACGGAGGAGGTGCTGCCCGCGTTGTTGGCGTCGCCATTGTATTTTGCGGAGATGGAGTAGGTTCCCGCAGTGGAGAAAGAGGTCGTCAGGGGCGCGACGTTCCCACTGAGGAAAGCTGTGCCCAGTGTTTGCGATCCTGAGTAAAAGACCACGGAGCCCGTGGCCGCGCCGCCGAACTGGCTGGTGACGGTCGCGCTGAAAGTGACCGTCTCGCCGGTACCCGCTGGATTCAGCGACGATGCGAGGGAGGTTGCCGTGGTGGCGATGTTTACGATCTGGCTGACGGGAGCCGATGCGCTGGTGGTCGAGTTGGTGGAACCCTGATACGCGGCAGTAATCGAGTGTAAGCCCGTTAGCAGCGATGAAACGGGGAGGGACGCGGTCCCGCTTACTAGCGTCGCACTGCCGAGAGTGGTTGCAGTTGAGGCATCGTAGAAAGTGACCGTTCCGGTTGGCGTGCCCGAAGCCGAACTCACGGAAGCCGTGAACGTGACCGACTGCCCGAAGGTCGATGGGTTGAGCGAGGAGGCCAGCGTGGTCGTGGTGGGAGCGTGGGGGCCGCTGTTGTTAAACAGCACCGACACGTCGAGGCCACCGTCCGACGTCAGCAGGTCCGGCCTGCCGTCGCCGTTCACGTCCGCGGCCACCACATTGAGAGTGTCGGCCCCGCCGGCATAGTTTACCGCCGGCTCAAAGGTACCCTTGCCTCTTCCCAGCAGCACTCCGATTTTCCCGAGGTTGCCCACGATTATGTCCTGCTTGCCGTCGCCGTTCACGTCCCCATTGGTGACCGAAAACGAACCGCCGCTGGTGCTGTACAAAACTGCTGGCTGGAAAGTTCCATTGCCGTTGCCCAGGAGCACGCCCACGGTGCCGTCGGCATAATTGGCTGCGACTATATCGGGCTTCCCGTCCGCGTTTACATCTGCGACTGCGGCGGAGTAAGTCGTGTTCCCGAGTAAAGCCCCGGATGCATAGTTCACGGCTCGCTGGAATGTGCCATCGCCGTTGCCCAGCAGTACGCTGACCACGCCAATGTCAGTTTCTTCTACCTGGACAGCACCCGCCGTCACTAGGTCCAGTAGTCCGTCGCCGTTCACGTCCGCCACAGCTACTGAATAGGCCCCACTTGCCCTATATAGAACTCCGGGCTGGAACGTTCCGTCGCCGTTGCCCAACAGCACCTCAACGCCGGCGCCATTAGCCACCATTATGTCCAGCTTGCCGTCCCCATTCACGTCGGCGACCGCCACGTAAGGTCCGCCGGCGGGGTACGTTACCACGGGCTGGAAGGTGCCGTCGCCGTTGCCCAGCATCACGCCGAGTGAGTGGCCCAAGAAGTTCACCACTACTATGTCGGGTTTGCCGTCGCCGTTCACGTCCCCAACTGCGACGCAATTGGCCCACTTTCCGCCTGAGCTGTAAAGTACCGCTGGCTGGAAGGTGCCGTCGCCGTTGCCCAGCATCACGCTGACCAAGCCGTCGCTGCTGCAGTTTCCGTCAGGACAATTCTGGATCGCCACCACCAGATCAGGTATGCCGTCGCGGTTCACATCCGCGACAGCGACGAATTCCGTAGCGAAGGCACCGGCGCTGTATTGCACGGCGGGCAGGAACGAAAGGGACGCCTCGGCCACGGCGATCGAGAAGTACAGGGTGTTGGAGGCGCCGCCGCCGGGGCTGGGATTGACTACCGTGACTGAAGCCGTGGACGCTGTGGCAATGTCGGATGCAAGGATGGTCGCGATCAGTTGAGAGCTGCTTACGAAGGTCGTGGCTCGCGGGCTGGCGTTCCAATTCACTGTTGAGGTCGCGACAAATCCCGCGCCATTTACCGTAAGCGTGAAACCGGCCCCGCCGGGCGCAGCGGCGTCGGGAACGAGCGGCTGATCAAGGAAGGGCACAGGATTCTGGGCTGCTGCCGTCGCGGCCGACGCGATTAAAACCTTGAGGACTGCGATTAACAGAACTGAGGCGGTGAGAATGCGGATGGTGGGGGTACGCTGGCGGGTCATGGGAGACCTCCTTCAGGTAAATCAAATGCAGGGGCCCTGACGTGCGTCCAAGTCGTGCTTAATAAGGATATTTCCTTACGAGACCGTTCTGATCGACCTGACCTGGTCAATACCATCCTGAGGGCCCGACTTGCGGGGCGAGGAGGATGCAGCGAGGGGAAGACAAATACGGGCGCAGACTAGCACCCACGGGGAGCCAAGTCAATGCCGAATTGTGGCCGAATTGTGGCGCGTGTCCGAATTGTGGCGCGGACAAAGCTAACTTTCAACACGCCACCCAATCGGCTCGCAGGAAGCGCCAGCAGATCAGAGCGCACCCCAAGGACAAGAATGCCTCGTGAATGTCCGCCCGCTTTTCGTAGCGCATCCGCAGTCGCCGGAACTGGTTCAGCCAACCGAAGGTCCGTTCTGCCCACCGGATCGCATCGGCAATCGCGCTCACTGTGGCGGGCACGCGCTTCCCACCGTCAAACTGCGCGAGCTTCCGTGCCGCGAGGATGCTGGCGGCGATCAGCAGCACGCGCTTGCGTTGTCCGTTCACAATCGGTGCCGCTCCGAATGTTAGGATAACCTCATGACGTGGATTGTCGGCGTTCCCGTCCCGTTCGGATATGCCATCGGGTGCGCGGATATTCGAGTTACGTTTAAAGACGGTCGGGAAGAAGACTGCCTTCAGAAAATCTATCAGGTCGGACCGGTCGTCTGCGCTGCCTTCGCTGGGTCCGTGCAGATCGGTTTCGCACTGCTTTCCCGCACTGCCCAGCTCCTGAAAAGGAACGATCCGGGCATGGCTTGGGACCTCGACGAGGTGGCGAAATGGTGGCCGCAGGATGCACGCGAAGTCTGGAATTGCATGCCTGATTTCGAACAACAACTGAAAAGCGAATTCATGCTGTTTGGCGCTCATCCTAATCAAGCAAATCCGTGGCCGAAACCGTGCGTCTACACGTTTCGTTCGCCACAATTTGAGGCGGTTCCTAACCACGGGGCCTTTGGAGGCCTGTTCGCTCCGCAAGGGCGCAAGTATCCGGACCTACTGCGATCCCCTGAAGACGTTGTGGGCGAACGAAGACTTGGTAAAGCTCGAAGCGGGCTCGCCCGGCGGGATCGCACGCGGTGCGACCAATCTCATAACGGACAAATTGCTCGCACTGCCGATCAGTGGGATCAGCCCCCACCTCCATGTCTTTTTGGCCTTCCGCGATCACGTCAAAGCCACGAAAAATGATCGCCAGTACTTTAAGAAAGATCGATCAATGGAGCTTGAGCCTGTCTTGGTGATGCCGGAAGTCGCTACGAGTTACGGCGCTTTCCAAACGGCCTTCGGCGGTGCGACGGCAATTGAAGGCGCAACCGCTTAACGAAGTCCGTTAATCCTTGCAAAAAATCGGTCTCTAGGTTCAAGCCGTGCCGTGTTTCAGAATCGTCGCTACGGTGGTCACAAAGGCTGCCTGCACCTCTGAAACGCCCCAGCCGACCTGAACCCTCCCGGCAGGCAGAACGCCGCAGAATCATTTGCTTGAGGGATGGCAGGAAGACCAGCCTCCCGTGGAAAAATGAGCCCCCACGCCATGAATGTCACAGTCCCGGAGCGCAGACCCGCGACCGAGGAAATCTCCGGCGTGATTGGGCGCGTCACCTTCCACAACGACAACGGCGGCTTCTGTCCTGCGGATGAAAGCAGGTGGCAGAGGGTAACCGAAAAACATAGGGTGGTCGCAAACCAAATCCTCTATCGCGGTTTGCCTGTTCCGGTTTTGTAAACAATCGATCTTATTCGCTGGCTTCCTTGCTTTCTGGCGTATGATGCTGGGTTTCTCGACAGGGAGGTCTCATGAACAGAGCCACGGTAGTGTGCTCTTTAGTGCTTCTCATTGCCTCGACTTTCCATTTTTGTAACGACAATCGGGTACCTTCCCCACCTGCAACAGTAGCAGAAGATTTTGGCCCGTCACACTACGTTAGGCGGACGAATGCCGATACGGTGATCGTGTTTGTTCATGGGGTCTTCGGAGGAAGCGTAGGCACGTGGAAGAACCCTCAGAACGGAGCATACTGGCCGAACCTGTTGGCGGACGACAAGACATTTAAGAACACGGACGTGTACGTCTACTCATATTCGAGCCCCTACTTAGGCCCGAGCTACACCATAGACGAGTTGATCGAGAATATGCGTCTGAACCTTGACAACGACGAGGTATTCCAGAAGCATAAGCAAGTCGTTTTCCTGTGCCATAGCATGGGCGGGCTTGTCGTCCGTGGTTTTCTCAAGCGTTATCAGGCTCGCGCCGCCAGTGTGCCGCTGATTTATTTCTTTTCCACACCAACTTCTGGTTCTCACATCGCAAGTCTCGCAAAGTTTCTGAGCAAGAATCCGCAGCTAAAGGGAATGCTTCCCGCCAATGCGAATGATTATGTGACGTTCCTTCAGCATGACTGGCGTGCGCTTCCGATTCACGTGAATAGCCGCTGTGCCTACGAGACGCTAGATACCTATGGGATTCGGATTGTCGACGAGCAGAGCGCCAGTGCACTCTGCGACGGGCCGGTAGACCCAGTCAACAGCAACCATATGGATATTGTGAAGCCACACGATAGGAGCGATGTACCATACATCGCATTCAGAGAAGCTTTCCAAGCCATTCCGCAACCCGAATCAGCTACCCCTGCGAATCCCGATCACGACAAAACTGCGCCACCTGTTACTGTAGTGGGAACAGTGCAGACTGCTCGTTCGGTCGAGGTGGATTGCGGGCAGGTGCGCGACGATACTGCGCAGATTCCACCGCCGATTGAAATGAAACCCGAGCAGAAGATACTCGATGCGGTTGCCTCCCTTCAGGAAGCGTCAAATCTGAAAGAGCAGCAGGTAGAGGCCAAGGGGCTCGTTAACGAAATCGCCAGAATTCATTACCATCTGGTCGGATTGGATCGGCCTGCGGACGGCAGTTGCCCGGCGAAGGGATATGGCGTCATTCTTGTTACGTTTATTCTGTCCCAACCTGCTGGACTGCTGACTGCTGGATTCACCCCGATAGAAAGCGACAGTTTGTTCGTTGCGCTTGCCGCAAAATCGGGAACACTTGCGTTGGCTAAGGCAGCGATTCCTTCTATTGATGTTGTGCATCTGCCCTCTGCGCGGGACGCACTAGTACTTCCGTATCAAGTGTCAGTTAGGCAGGTGCGTCCTAGATTTGAGATGGAGCATTATGCGAAACCGAGGTAGGAATATTCGGTGGCCCAGCGGATTACGAACTTCACGAAGGCAACGTGCTACCATGCGCCAAGGGGGTTCGCTAGATGCCCCCCAGACTTCCTCTATCCAAACCACGGCGGTTCTTTCCGAGGAGGCATGTGACTTTAATCCCAGCTTTTGCCTGCAACGGCGGGTTTGTCGTTCACGCGGACAGCGAGGAGAACTATGGAGCATTCCGCAGATCAGTTCAAAAAATCGTCCCGCAAGACGTGGGACAGTTGCGTGTAATCGTGGCTGGATCGGGAATCGGAGAATTGATCGAAGGATTCACTGATCGCCTGAAGGAGCGACTGGACGCGGATAACGTCTCTGATGTTGCCAGGTTGAAGCGTGTCATTGAAAACAGACTTCCTCATTTTGCTAGAGAGGTCGAAAATTATCCCGCTATAGCCGATGACCCAACAAGCAAGCTCTACAAATTCATCGTGGCGGCATACGCACCAGCAACCAAGAGCTTTGATGTATGGAGTAGTCGCGGCAACAGCTTAGTTTCGGTTTCTAGCTACGAGCTTGCAGGAGTGGAGGAGACGTTATACGACTATTTGGCGCAACGCCTCTATTATCCTGGCATGGCATTTTCGCAGGCTATACTGGCTGGCCTTTACTTGCTCACGGTTGCCGAAGCAACGTCTTCCTACGTCCGTGCTCCCTACCGAGTAGCTGTAATATCGGCTCGCGGCATTGAGATGGAAAGCGATGCGAACGTGCGAGCGATCACCGAGCGCCTTATCGCATACGAGCGGCGAGTCAATGCGCTTTTTCTTGCGTGTGCCGATACCAGCCTCGCCGTCCCAGATTTTGAGGATTTAGTCGATGATTTCAAAGCCGCTGCCTCCGTGCTGCACCGGGATCATATAGATCAACAGGCATCCAGAACGAGTCTCGGAGAACTGATTAGCGGTAGCCCGCTGAGGCCGCTTCCGGGTATGGTTACTGTTGGAATAGATGGCTGCTACCAAGTGGAGCATGATCGACAAAAGCTCAGTGAAGCGAGGAAGAACTTTCGGCGCTCCATGGAATTGGCGTTGGTCGCTGGCGGTCCAAATTCTAAGATGATTGATGGCAAGACCACGGGATTAAGGAAAATGGGCTGCACAAATTCGCCGTGCGGTCGGGTGTTCTTCGGCGTGTTGACTCGCGCAGAAGGACAGACTCCTGTACTCGAAGGCACTTGCCCAGATTGTGGGAAGACATATCGCATAGAGCATCCCAATCTGATTTAGAAAGGGACGCTTTCTGTCTCGCGCTGAATCGAAGGATCGGCGGTTAGCTTCTGGAAAGTCAAGACGGGCGCGGTAATCATATGACGCAAGGTATCTATGAAAAGGTCAGGATTCTTGCGGCGGTTGAATCTGAATGTCATCTCGTCCAGATAGGCTGCGAGATGTTTTGCGCTGATCTTATGCCACGATCCAACAATGCCGTGCTTCAGCAGGGAGAAAGCGGATTCCACAGTGTTCGTGTGAATGTCGCCGTCCACGTACAACTTGTCCCGATGCCGAATGGTCTTATGTTTCAGGCCGCTCACGTGTGCGGTAATCATCGCCTTCGGGTAAGCAGGCACGCGGAAAAGTCCGCCCAGCCGGAGGACGTGGAGGACTGGACGCAAGACCTGCTAATCCACCTGAGATACTTGCCTCCCACGTCCAAGTACCGAAAAGCTGGCAAGGAAGACATCGTGCAGACCTTCGACCCTGCTAAGCACCATGGCGCGAACGTGCATCGGTTCCTGAACTACATCAACCTGTGCCTTGGGAACAAATTCCGAACCATGCAGTCGGCCCGCACGAAGAATCCGCTGTGCCGCACTGGGAACGTGGCGCTGTCGGTTCAGAGGGATGCTGAAAACTGCGGTCGGGTGGACGACGAGTACTGCCATGCGCACTCGGAGCACCTTAGGAAATCTTCTGAACATTGGAGGAACGGGCGCAGAATCGCCACAGGATAACGGAGTTCACAGATTTCGTATCCCGCGAGGACTCGGGCGTGCTGCCTCCGATAGGAGCGATCTTCGAAACTGGCTCTCCTAGCGATGCCGCCGAATTCCTTGGCATAACGGACGCCGGATTCACTCGAATGCGCACCCGGTTGCGTCAGCTAGGATGCTTTGGGAATGGCGAAACGGTGCCGAGGCAGCGGAAGCCGTACAAGAAACGAGGTCATTGGTTACCGGGTAGGGCGTGCTTTTTGATGTATAGGCCGGAGCATTTGAGGAAAATCTGGCGAGTAAAATATTGGGCGTGAAACCTGGCAAGTATGACCGTAAGCATTACTTTCTGATCAAGGGTGCCGAATTGCGAGAGTTGAAGGCATTAGATCTGCCGGAATCGTATGGACTGGATCGTCGGATCGAGCGCTACCAAGGGAAGCGGCCCTTGGGTTTGTATCGCTGGGATCTCGACGGCTTGTTGGCGGCGTTGTCGATCGCTTTGGATGAGCCTGATGACTATTACACACCACCGGCCAATAAGCGGGCGATTAAGAAGCTGCTCGATCGGCTGCAAGCCGAGTACGACTCCGCCTATGGCAAGGGTAACGGGTGAGTCGAGCTCCACGTGTGCAAGAGTCAAACAGGGCCGCGGCGGGTGGGAGCCACTGCACTATTGGTAGCTGAACCTGCACTGAACAATCCAAGTGTAGGTGATCCATCAGCAAGCACACCCGTACATCGGCGAGGCGTTCCAACCTGCCTGATCATCGATCTTGGAGAACGAAGGCACAGCTTCAGTCGAGTCAGAGTGCCCCGCGCGTATCCGTTTCAACCTGGAGAATGTAGGCCGGCGGGAACCACGGCTGCGTAGGGCAAATATGGAAGGGGCGGAAGGATTTCCGTCTCGGGACGAGAAACCGGAACCGGCGCCGCAGTCGGTCGCGAGGCCGTCCCAGGCAGCAGGTCGAGAATCTTCTCCGGGTCCGAGCTACAAAATAGTTGGAGCAGAAGCTGGAACGGATCCTTGCCTTGCTGTTTGGCCGTCTGAATTACGGAGGTGAGAACGGCTTGCGCACGGGCTCCCTTCCAGGTGCGGTTTCCGCCCCAGTTCTTGCGCGCCCCGATCAGAGCGCGTACGGCGCGCTCGGCGCGATGGTTGGTGGCGTCTAAGCCAGGGCAATAGAGAAAGGTGAGCAGATAGGGGCGTTCCCGCCACAGATGATTGGCCAGGCGGCGATTGGCCGGGTCGCGATGCGGCCGTAGTAAGAAGCGATCCAATTTCGCTTCCAGCCGTCCGGTAGCGGTCCACAGGCCGTGCACAGAGATTTCCTGCTGGGCATAGCGGTCGCGCAAGGCCAAGGCTTGCTGGAAGAGATCTTTAATCGCCAAGGGGAAGCGCGCGGCGGTGGGAGAGGCGATCTCAATCATCTTTTGACAACGGTTGAGGATATGCCCGGCGCAGCTCTGATGGGCCGCCTGCACAAATTTCATGTAGACTCGCCAGCCATCGCGCACCAAAAAGCCGTCGTAATCGGCCCCCAACAGGGAGGCGGCCTGCTCAAAGCCGCGCCCAGGCAAGATGTCGCACACCGTGACCATCTCATTGGCTACTACCCACAGCCACTGCAGCTGAGCATCGACCTTCCACCCGGTCTCGTCCATGGTGTTGACGTAATGTTTCTGGGCCGCTTGGCGAAGCGCCTGCCAAGTGGCTTGGCCGCGACGCGCGGCCCGCTCCACCGCCCGGCAGATGGTACTGCGATTCACCTGCAGATCAAACCCGGTTTGCAGCACCGCGGCCACGTCGGCATGGGGCATGCTCAGGCCTTTATTCATCTGCACCGCCAAGGCCAAAGCCTCCGGCCCGATCTGCACTGCGGCCGCTCCTAAGCATCGGAGGTCTGGCGGGGATCACGCCCTTGCACCCGCTTGTGACAC
Source organism: uncultured Acidobacteriaceae bacterium (assembly GCA_963714225.1). GTDB lineage: Bacteria > Acidobacteriota > Terriglobia > Terriglobales > Acidobacteriaceae > Sulfotelmatobacter. The sequence goes on from CAVQNY010000008.1 coordinate 70,320, forward strand.
TTGCGACAACGGCAGATCGCAATATCGAAACGGCGCCAAATGGTCTTACGTACAATTTCTTGCTGAAACTGCGACTCGATCCTCTCCACTTCCAGTTCGCCCCCACATTCACACTGCGTGGGCGCGGGGACCGGGATGACTTCATCCACTTTCTGGGGAATGGCCTTGCGACGGTGCTGGCCGTATGCCGAACCGGGTTTGCGTCCTGGGGGCTTAGGATCGGTGTTGCGCGTGCCGCGGGAAAAAGGGGCTGCTTGTCTTTTGGCTGCTCGTTGCGCTTCCTCCAGCTGCTTCTTCAGCTTCTCGATTTCTTGGCGCAGTCGGTCTCGTTCCCGCTCCACTCGGTCTCGCTCTTGCTGCAATCTCTCGTTCTCTCTGCGTAACCTCTCGATTTCCTGGCGAGCGCCACGCCACCGCTCTCGCAGTTCCGCTAGCTTCTCCTTCCAATGTCGCACAGTATCTAGCGGAAGAAACGCCATCGTACCTACTCGTGCGACTTACCCTAGCCAAAAGCGGAAGAATTGTCCAGCCTGATTTCCCATGTCGGTCTCTAAGTAGTTAACTTTCAGGCGTGAGCCTCGTCCAGAGGCCTATTTTCCGGGGTTCTAACACGGTAAACATTGATGAAACGAGTAAAGAGAACCCAGAACCACACACCGCTCAATCTTGGAGCCACCCTTTTCGAAGCTGCTCCTTTTTGAAACTTTCAATAGACCTTTACTGAGCCGAGGCCCGCTATTTTCTGGCGGGCTTCTGCCTTTTTGACTCCCGATTCCACTCCCGTTAAATCCGTATCCTTGCAGTGATTTCGGTTACTTGGCAGTCCTCGAGTCGCTTTAAATTCTGTCAGTTGCCGTTTAGATTCAATTTCACACGGTGGAAGTCATAGGTTCGAATCCTATAGCGCCCACCATCTTGATCTGATGATTCCACCATTTGCAAGCGGATGGTTGTTCTGCCTGCCGAATTTCCAACCCGATGACCAACCCGATGATTAGACGATTTCATTGGGTTGACTCCGAGGCGGACTTCATCCGCAGCAGTTGCTCCATGTACACGCGCTGAGCTTCCGACGCCTTCCCAAAGTTCCCGTGCGTGTAGATCGCCGTGGTATCTGGTTTGGCATGGCGCAGCATAGTCTGACTGACCGTGATGTCCTTGGTCGTCTCGCTCGCCCAGGTGCTAAGACTGTGGCGGAAACGGTGCCAACCAAAACGTTCGCTTTCACTCACCAACCCCAGCGCGACTGCGGCAGGCTTGACGAAACGCGCGTTTATGGTCTGACCCCACAACGGCCTTTTGCCCTCGAGAGTCGGCGAGGCAAACACGAAGTCCCCATCCGTGCTGTATTCGGTTTGCTGGCGCAATTCGTTGAGAGTTTTCGCCAGAGCCTCACACATTGGGACGGGTCAGCGACGGCGATGAACACCATCATCGGCTCGCTTTAGGCAGTCCATTCTATTCTTGCCGCACCACGTGCAGTTGCCGTTCCAGTACTCAGCAGGCCGAGGAAGCTGATTACTGCTGCCGCTTCGCGGCCTCGACAACATGCATCAGGATCTGATTGAGCGCCGCACGATCAAGAAACTGGCCGTTCGCGACCACCATGCTGATTTTTCGGGTGTTCCGTATGTCTTCGAGCGGGTTTGCGCTCAGTAAGACCATATCCGCGACCTTGCCGGTTTCGACCGAACCAAGGCTCGCTTCCATCCCAAGAAATCTCGCCGGGTTGCTGGTCGCCGTCTGAAGCGATTCCATGGGTGTGAAACCGGCCTCGACAAAATTGGCGAGTTCGTCGTGTAAGCTGAAGCCCGGCATGATGTAAATGCCCGGGGCGGTGTCCGTTCCGGCCATGAACGGCACTCCGGCGCGGTGCATTGCGCCGACCATTTGCAGATTCTCGGCGAAATACTCCTGGCGTAGCGTCAGCGGATCGCGTAGAAGATCGGGCATCATCTCATCGCTGAAGCGGCGCCAGGTTACATCGCGCCAGTAAGCAGGAACGTACTTGTCGAGTGGGTCGTGCTTCAGGTCGCGCTGGTCGAGAAATGTTCCGCCACGTTGCCAAGCCAGCGTTGGTACCTGCCAGGTCTGGTTCTGCGCGAGCAGTGTGATAAGCGAGTCGCATCTTTGCCGGTCCTGTGTGGTTAGCAGCAGTTTCAGGCTGCCTTCGCCCTTGATGAATCTGTCCTCTTCAGTAGAACAGCCTTCGAAGATGCCCATCAGGTGCTCGATACTCTTCTGCCCCGCTTCGACAACTTCCCGAATGCGAACCTTATCAGGAACATGGCCGACGATGGGCAAGCCCTGCTTGTGCGCTTCCGCGGCAGCGGCTAGGTAGGCATCGCGCGAAATGACAGACTGAACCTTGATGAAGTCCACGCCTTGCGCTTTGAGCGAGTCCACGGCAGCAACCGCACTGGCCGGAGTGTTAATAGCGATAGAACTGGGGAAGCGCAATTTTCCATTCGGTAGATACGCGTCCAGCATGGGGCCAGAGATGACCATGCGCGGGCCGACGATTCGGCCGGACGCGATCTCTTGGCGCCACTCCACGAGAACCGGAATGTCTCCTCCCATATCGCGCACGCCAGTGACACCGTTGGCGATGAAAAGCGGCAGGATAATGTCGCGTCCGCCGGGGAACCAATCACCGAAGGCGGAGTGCACATGCATGTCCCAAAGCCCGGGGATAAGATATTGACCAGTGGCATCGATGACCCGCGCGTTCTTGGGCAACAGGAATTTCTCCGCATCAGAAACAGAGGTGACGCGATCGCCGGTGATGACAACTGTCTTATTTCTCTGAACCGATGACGTACCCGGATTGATGACGGTCGCGTGCGTGATCACAGTCGGGCCTGGTGCAGGATTGTATTGCGCAGTGCTGACCGGCTTTAGTAGCAGATAGGACGCAATCACGACTGAAAGGCAGAGGGTAGTAAGGATGCGCATCGCCCAGAGAGTACTACGAAAACTCGAAAACATGAAAACAGATGGACCATCCGGAGACGGGTGTGCGTTCCGAGTCGAGCCGTCCAGCTCCCGGAGAGTCGGCAAGCCGCCAAGTGGCCAGCATAGAACTAGCTGTGTCTCTTGTGCGCTCACTATTTTGTGGGCTCCCGAGATTGGAGAAGCGTATGGCGGTATTCGTATCTGCTTCCGATGAGTCGGATGGCGGCCACCATCGAAGCAGGTTCTGGCATGGTGGATGGGTAGCGCCAGAAAAGGATTGGGTTACCTATTTTGCACCACATGGCAAGAGCGCGTGCTTGATGCGGAGCCTAGCATTCCGGTTCTTCACACGACAGATATGTGCGATCCAGGTACGATAATCCCCGAAAAACCAGCATCAACCAGATGGCTAGGCTTGCTTGGTGCCGGCTTTTCCGTGACAATCCCCGAGGCGCACGCTAGGATAATTCAAAGGCGAATGAGAGCCATGATTCACAGTGTCAAAGACCTGTCACCCACCAAAAGCTGGCTATCGAAAGCCTTGCTGAGCCGGGACCCATGCGGAGCAATCGCTGCTGGACATGATCGTAGCAGAGGCCACACCGCACGGCGTACGTCTTGCGCTTTACTGCTGGGCGTAGTAGCCCGTGCGCGTGCGAGCGGTGAGGCCTGGCTTGTCGATCGTGACTCCGAGGGCATGGTACTCGTCCGGGTGGTCCGCGCGAGCGGCGTCAAACGAGAGGACGTAAAAGGCATCGGCATCCGAGACGCAATCCGCGATGGCGGACGCGAGGTCATTGGTCGAATTGAGGACGAGCCCTCCGCTCTGCGTGGCAAGCACCTGCAACCCCAGGTTGCCGGGCCGCACCCGCTTCGCAAACGGTACGCCTTTCAAGAATTCCTTGTAGTAAAAGGTTCGAGACCCGCCCGCATCCGACATACCCAGCGGGTCGATACTATAGAGGGTGACGCGGGCCTGCCTAAGGCCCGCCGAGATCGTGACGATTGAGTCGAACAACCGCTGCTCATCTTTACTGGAAAGTTCAACGCGCGGCCCCGAAAGCAACGGCCATCCCGCACTGAACCAAATGATCAGCTTCCTTCCGGGCCGCGTTCCCTCGTACGTCATCACTGAGGTCAGAGTCTTAAGGGATAGGCTAAAACGCTCTTCCGCGCCGTAGAACCCCTGCGACCGGGTGTTGGAGCGCAGCCCCGTTTCATACTGATCGTATTGCGCCGCCAGGGCATTCCCATCGCGAGAGAAACCGTTCTGCATCTTCGTTTCAGTATCGGTAAAGACGACGAGCGACATTGGTACCGGGAGCTTGCCGCCGTTCTGCAGCAGAAACTTCTTCAGTTCACTTCGTTCAACGCTAACGGTTTGGTAGGACGTGTTGACGGCGTCGACCACCAAAACCATTTCGACGGGCGGATCGGCAGCCGGGTCGGCGCCGCTCTCCACGGCATGAAACGAGAGGACGTCCTTCGGCTGTTTATCGTCCAGAAGAGTGAAGTCCTGTTTCTGCAGCCCGCGGCGCGCTGCGCCAGATTTGTCCCTCACCTGCACGTCGAGCGTGATTTGCCGGTCGGTGCCGCCTGGCGGCGGAACTGACGGCCCGGGCCGGGTCTGGAGTTGGGGCGGGGGATTGTCTTGCCCCGATGCGGCAGAAAGCGGCAGAAGAAGCAGACCAAGAAACAAGCAAGAGAACCGGCCCATATGCCCTCAACCGTGCCGTGGAATTCTCCGCCCAACAGGCGGAAGGGGATGCCCTACGATCTGACACAGCAAAGTTTAGGCCTGCCTAGACTCGAAATCAATGACGCCGGTTTACGAAACCAGGCCATAGATGGGATGAGAAGGTCGATCCCCGATCACGCAGGGCGTTAAGCGGACGCTGCACTCGTGGGCTGCGATAATCAATAAGGATATCCACTCACGGTAAACTCAGCGCTTCCCGTTGGCTCACTCGCTCGACTTCCCAACGATGATTTGGATAGAAGTCTGCCAGTTTCGCAACATCATTATTCTTTGCGTCCTGCTCGCAAAGGAACCCATAGCGTTTGGTTCGGTCATTTCCCAGAACTGGACAAGAGATTGCGGACAACGGCTGCTCAAGGTACGTTCTCTTTGCCATGTCGTTCTCCTTAAATTCGCGGATATTAGAACTGCGTGACTTTGCCGAAAAATGAACTATTTATCGCCGGGGCAGCTCTCCGGCCGTCAATGATGATAGAGCAGCGCTGAGTAAGCCAAGATTTACCGTGGTTACGGTAGTGGGTCAGTTTGATTTCCACAGGGCTTCAAGGACGGACGAAGAGTGCGACAGTAAAGACCACAAAGTTCAGGCATGGAAACAATGAGGCCACCGGATCCTGCCTCTTAAATGTCCAGACTACGCCCACAGATAACGGATAGCTCCAGAGACCACGCCCAAAAAAAAGGAAAGGCGTACCTGAATTCTTGGGGGATTCAGAGATGAGAGCCGAGAGCCACGACGCCACATTTATGGTTTTACAACTGTGCCAGAAGGATGGCTCTTGCCCCAGTCATCAAATAGCTTCGTGGTTTTCTTCCATTCTTCCTCGAATCCGAAGTGTTTAGTAACAATATTGTTTACCATGAATACAGCACTGGTGGACGTGCGGATAGACGATGGGCGCAAGCGCGCTCGGGCAAGATAAGACGGAATTCTGCCACAAGTGCGGGACGCCGTATCCGTGGACAGAAAAAGGGAAAGCTGCGATCTTCGCGGCCTCACTCGAGCGAGTCTACGCAAGTTGGGTGCTCGGGGTGTCACACACAATGTTAAGGTCACCTCACGATGGTTTCATGCCGCGGACGGTAGCTTCAGGTACGGGTCGCTCAAGTGTTCTTGAATCTGTGGCCCGTCTTGACCGCGAGACGGCGGACAATGGATTCACATGCCAAACTAAAAATAAAGACGTAACGTTGCATTAGTGCTTCTCTAACCGAAAAATCGGATAGAGATCGGGAGAATATCGAAGTGAATGGAAATCGTTCTCTGTCTCCGGTGCTTTGCCTTTTCCTCGTTGTGATGGGCGCTCAAGCTGCGACCAAACAGGAGGCTGTGCTTCGGGCGAGACTGGACACCGGCCTTCGCGTGGTAGTGATCCACAACTCGCTCGCTCCCGTAGCGACCGTCGAGATGAACTTCATGGTTGGAGGTGACGAAACTCCAGTTGGTTTTCCGGGGATGGCTCATGCTCAGGAGCACATGGCATTTCGCGGATGCTCGGGTATGACGGCCGACCAGACGGCAGCCATCTACGCGCAGCTGGGCGGTAGAAACAATGCAGACACGCAGCAGACCATCACGCAGTTCTTCGCCACCGTTCCAGCGGCGGATCTCGACGTTGCTCTTCAGGCCCAGGCGGCGTGCCTGCGCGGTATCGACGATTCTCAGCAGCAATGGGCCGAGGAGCGCGGCGCGATCGAGCAGGAGGTCGCTCGCGATCTCTCCAATCCCACCTATAAGTTCATCAGCCGCCTCAACGAGGACATGTTTGCCGGCACTCCATACGCACACGACCCGTTGGGTACGAAGAGCTCGTTCGATGCAACAAGCGGAGAGATGCTCAAGGATTTCTACAACAAGTGGTACAGCCCCGGCAACGCAATCCTAGTGATCGTGGGAGACATTGATCCTACCGCGACTCTTGCCAAGGTCAAGCAATGGTTCGGCAATATTCCCGATCATCTACTCCCAGCGAAGCCAACTGTCGATCTCAAGCCCATTAAGTCGGAGAATTTTACGCTCGACAGCAATCTCCCATATATGCTTGGCTTTATTGCTTACCGGCTCCCCGGAACCGACTCACCGGATTACGCGGCCAGCCAGATTCTCGCCGACGTGCTGGCCAGCCAACGTGCCGATCTTTATGGAATGGTACCGGCGGGGAAGGCCCTGGCAACGGAGTTCGGAATGGCGGAAACCTACCCAAAGGCCAGTGTGGGCTACGGAGTAGTGGTTCTGCCCTCTGAAGCGAACGCCGACGGCGCTATTAACGAGATGCGTGGCATTCTTGCGAACTATGCCCAGAAGGGCGTGCCTGAGGATCTGGTCGCCGCGGCCATTCGCAGTGAGGTTGCTCAGGCCGAGTTTCAGCGGGACTCCATCCCCGGCCTGGCCAACGTCTGGTCGAATGCGTTGGCCGCCGAAGGGCGTACGTCTCCCGAAGAGGACATTGAAGCCATCAAGCGCGTCACTCTGGCCAGTGTAAACCGCGTTGCCAAACTCTACCTCGCTGACCAAAACTCGATCACGGCGATCTTGAAGCCGGTCCCAACCGGAGAGCCAGTCGCAGGCAAGGGTTACGGCGGCGCCGAGGAGGTAACCTCAGCGCCGAGCAAGCCTGTGGAGCTCCCCGCATGGGCGGCGAGCGCACTGGCTCAGTTCAAAGTTCCTGCGAATTTCATCGAGGTTTCCGACACAAAGCTGCCCAACGGGATTCGTTTGATCGTTAAAACGGATCGGACCAGCCCAACCGTGTCGGTCGCAGGCGCGGTAAAGCACGACTCCGATCTGGAAACGCCGCCCGGGGAGGAAGGCGTCTCTGACATTCTCGACGGCCTGTTTTCCTACGGAACGCAGAAGCTGGATCGGCTGGCATTCCAGAAGGCGCTAGACGACATTGCCGCAAACGAAAGCGCGGGGTTCCATTTTTCTTTGGATGTGTTGAAAGAGCATTTCTCTCGTGGTATCGAACTCCTTGCGGATAACGAGCTTCATCCCGCGCTGCCGGCTCAGGCCTTCACCGTCGTCCAGCAGCAAACGGCGCAATTTGTCGCAGGACAGCTCCGGAGCCCAGGGTACCGAACCTCGCGCGCCCTCGATGTGGCGTTGCTGCCGGCCGGCGATCCCGCCTTAAGGGAGGTGACTCCGGCTACTGTTGGCAAAGTCACTCTTGACGATGTGAAGAAATTTTATGCCGCCGCCTTTCGGCCGGATCTGACCAACATCGTTGTCATCGGAGACGTGACGCCGGAGGAAGCCAAGTCAGTGATCGGGAAATGGTTCGGCGATTGGAAGGCCGCAGGACCCAAACCGAACGTCGAGTTGCCACCCGTCCCTCTCAACAAACCCTCCGCCGCAAATGTGGCCGACAGGCAAGCCGTGCAGGATTCAGTCACTCTTTCAGAGCAACTGAATCTCAATCGTTTCGATCCGGACTACTATCCGCTGCAACTGGGCAATCACGTCCTGGGCGGAGGCTTTTACGCCACGCGCTTATATCACGACTTGCGGCAGGTGGCGGGCTATGTCTATACGGTGGACGTAAGTCTCAGAGCATCGGAGAGCAGGGCTACGTATTCCGTCCTCTACGGTTGTAACCCGGAAAATGTCTCCAAGGCGAGAGCGTTGATTCAGCGCGATCTGGAACAGATGCGGACTCAGGACGTCTCTCCCGGCGAGCTTCAACAGGCTAAGGCACTGCTTCTGCGGCAGATTCCCTTGGAAGAGTCGAGCGAGGAGTCGGTCGCGGGAGGAATTCTTGGGAGGGCACTAATCGGCCTGCCGCTTGACGAGCCGATACAGGCAGCAAAGCGATACGCAGAACTGAACGCAGAGCAAGTGAAGGCCGCATTCGCAAAGTACATGCGTCCCGACTATTTTGTTCAAGTCGTTCGTGGGCCAGCTCCGCAATAGCACAGGGAGGCGGCCCACTACGGTCCCAAATGATCTGGTGATGCTACCCACCAGACGGAATTTGTAGAAGGATACAGCGTTCCCAGTGACTGCGTGTTTTTTTCCGCACTCCGCCATTTTTCGTTGAATTAGAGTTCCGGCGCAGCGGTGTCACAGCCCCACCTTGCCACCGCCAAAATGCGAAGCGAGTCGAACGAGAAAACTGGGTGGCAACCCGGTTTGACGTGGGTCCATTTATGGGTCCAGCTTTCTGGCCCGTGTTCGTAAGTTCTTGAAAAATATGCTCCTGAGCCTTCCTGACCGCTCCCGAGCGTTCCCCGTAACTCTCTAACTACAAAGCACTGCAACTTTCACACGGTGGAAGTCATAGGTTCGAATCCTATAGCGCCCACCCTCCTTAACTTCATACGCCACAGTCACTTGTTTGCTTCTCTCAACTTCAGACCGATGGCCAGCCCGATGGAATCATAGGGTTGACTCCGAAGCGGGCTTCATCTTCAGCAACTGATCCATGTACACGCGCTGGGCAGCGAGCGCCGTGTCGAAATTCCCGTGCCTGTAAATCGCCGTTGTATCTGGCTTAGCGTGACGAAGCATGGTCTGGCTGATCGTTATGTCCTTCGTCGTATCGTTCGCCCATGTGCTTAGGCTGTGACGGAAGCGGTGCCAGCCAAAACGCTCGCCTTCGCTCACCAAGCCCAACGCGACTGCCGCTGGTTTTGCGAACTGGGCGTTCATGGTCTGACCCCACAACGGTTGTTTGCCGCTGAGCGAGGCTGAAGCGAAGACAAGGTCCTCGTTCTTGCTGTACTCGGTCTGACGCCGAAACTCATTTAGAGCTTTCGCCAGAGCCTCACATCGGAACGGGAGCCTTGCTGGCTTTGGTCTTGGTGCGGTTCAAAATCTCCCCTCCGAGACGCGCACGCCAGTTTATTGACAAGATTTGTCATCCGAGCGCAAACTTGTGGGCATTAGTGCCTTGCTCACACTTGGCCTCGCCACCATATTCTCTCAGAATTCTGGCTGGATTGCGCCGTATCCTGCGCCGCTCATGCGGGGGAAGGCAGTCGGGATGTCACCTCGGCAACAGCCAACGTCAAGACAGCAGAAGAATGATGGTAATGCCGGCTTCGTCGTAGAACACCAACCTCCTTGACCAGTTCGACCGAGCAGATTTCTCCTGCGAGGTGGGATAAAGGCCCGGCGAGCAATGGTCGGTCGCCCCGCCACTAACTGTAAGTACGTTTTCAAGAATGGCTGAACATTCATAGGAGGATCCATGGCAACGAGCAGAGCGACGGTTGTACCAATGAAGATGGCGCAGATGAAGGCCGCGCAAGTCCCCAAGCCCGGCGCAGATTTCGAGATCGTCGAGCGCGTGATTGTTGAGCCGGGTGCAGGACACGTACGCATCAAGGTGCAGGCCTGTGGCGTCTGCCACAGTGACGTGCTCACGAAGGAAGGTTTGTGGCCTGGAATTCAGTACCCCCGCGTTCCAGGACATGAAGTAGCGGGGATCGTCGATGAAGTGGGCGCCGGTGTTTCCGCGTGGAAAAAGGGGCAGCGCGTCGGTGTCGGCTGGCACGGCGGCCAGGACAACACGTGTCGCGAATGCCGGCGCGGAGATTTTCGCAACTGCCGGAACCTGAAAATTCCGGGCATCAGCTATGACGGTGGATATCAGCAATATATGGTGGCTCCCGTGGAGGCGCTGGTGCCCATAGCGGAGACTCTCAGTGACGTCGATGCCGCGCCGCTGCTCTGCGCTGGAATTACCACCTACAATGCGCTGCGTCACAGCGGTGCGCTTCCCGGCGATCTTGTCGCAGTACAGGGGATCGGCGGTTTGGGTCACCTCGGAATTCAATTCGCAAACAAGTTTGGTTACCAGGTCGCGGCTATCGGGCGCGGCTCTGAAACCGCGCCGCTCGCAAAAAAACTGGGAGCGAGCGTGTACATCGACAGCGCATCGACGAACGCGGCCGAAGCATTGCAAAAGCTGGGCGGAGCGAGGGTAATTCTAGCCACAGCCCCGAACTCGAAAGCGATGTCTGAACTGATCGGCGGTCTCGGGCCGAACGGCAAGCTGATCGTGATCGGTGCGACATTCGATCTCATTGAGGTCTCGCCGATACAGCTCATTAATGGAAGCCGCACGATTCAAGGCTGGGCGGCGGGTACAGCGGCCGATTCCGAAGACACCCTGCACTTCGCCGAAATAAGCGGCGTCCGTCCCATGATTGAAACATATCCGCTCGAAAAAGCGGCCGAGGCTTACGCGCGCATGATGAGCGGTAAGGCAGAGTTCCGCGTCGTTCTCACGATGTGAAATTGGCCAAGGAGTCTCTCGTTCAAAACATGTGGCGAAGATAGGTTACTTCGTTTTTGGCCTGAGCAGAGAAAGCATGACTGCGACAAGAGATCCTTCATCCCAAGTGTCACTAGCCTTCTCGCTTAATATGGTACCTTGGAGCGGGACACCTTACCGCGGAATCCCATGTGGTAGAGCTTGCTCTGCATGGAGCCTAATGGCCTAATGGAGCCTAAACAAGCCTCGATGTCACGCAGGCTTTCTCTGTAAGTAAGTTGAGCGAAAGCCATGGCGAGAAACTGATTCCAACAGGAGAAGCTCTTTAAGTAACCGTCGCCCCTATAACGAGCCACACACTTTTGGAATTCGTTGTGAGGCAGATACTCAATCAGTTGAGAGAACACGGTCTGGCCAAGGTTCATGCCTCATTGTCGTGCCTCAGCGAAAATGCCTCCGAAATGGTCGTTTCTCGCTAAATCCGATTCAAATCGTTTTCGACCATAATAGCCATAAATCCTGCGGGAACAACAGATTACAGTCGCAGCTCGATTTTTCCCCGGACAGCAGTGATGGTACCTCTGACGAATTTTTCTACTTCAGCATACGTAAGTTCGGGAACGCGACTTTCTGCTCTGGATTATCATGTATGATTATGTCTGTTCTTTTGAGCGACCACTTTCCCAGCACATCCGTGAGCGCCAGGCGCGTTAAAGTGTTGGTTTACTCGGTGAAAGACTGGTTTAAGGTGGAGCCCTTGTGGGCAAAGCTCGCGGACAGCTCTCCCTATTCGTCGTTTTATCTGAGCGCCGACTGGACGGCTGCCTGGATCGAAACCTTTGGAAACTTACTCCAACCTGACATTCTTGTCTTCGAGGAAGAAGCAGTAGCCGTTGGCGCGTGCCTGCTCGTGAAGAGCACCGAGCGCCGCGGACCGTTTCATGTGCGGAGGGTTTACCTGAACACGGGCGGAGAAGACCTGGGGGACCGGAGCGCCATGGAATTCAATAGCGTGCTTTGCCGGGCTGGGTGTGAGCAAGGCATCGCAGAAACGCTTGGGGCTTATCTCCGCACTCTGGAATGGGATGAATTCACGGTCGAGGGCATTTGCCCGGGTCCAGTTGTGAGTTGGCTTCAGACCAACGCTTTTCCAGAGCTTCCCGCGTCGATAACAGTCCGGCCAAGCTTTTACGTTGATCTGGATCGGCTTCGGCAGTTTAATATCTCGCTCGAGAGCTCGCTTTCACCGAATACCCGGCAGCAGTTGCTGCGCAGCCTGAGGCTTTACGGCAAGCAAGGTGCCATCCGAACCGAAGTGGCTCGTGATCTTCCGAGGGCGGAAGAATTCTTCGACGAAATGACACAACTACATCGCATCACCTGGAAGGCGCGAGGCGAGCCTGGTGCCTTCGCTTCGGCTCGTCGGCTCGCCTTCCACCGTGTCCTGATCCGCCGGGCGTTTGCGCGAGGCGCCATCCAAATGCTTCGTGTGACCGTAGGCGACGAGACCGTTGGCATACTCTACAATTTTATTCAAAAGGGGAAGGTCTACTTTTTCCAGAGCGGGTTTAATTACAGCCCAAATAAACACCTTAAGCCCGGTTTGGTAACCCATACCTGCGCCATCCAGCATTGTCTCGAGCAAGGGTTTGACGACTACGACTTTCTAGCCGGCGAGGCACGGTACAAGCGGTCCTTCGCGAATGATTGCAGGCCACTTGCTTGGGTGGTCTTCGCCCGGCCGAGTATAAAGCTCGCGCTGATCGAGTTCCTGCGTGCCCTCAAACGCCGGGTGAATAGCCGTGCACGGAAGCACGCCAGCCGAGCGAGCATGCCCAAGGAGCTTTAGTATATGGCTCCTCCGTGCCCCACTGTTCCGCGGGCAGAGACAAATCCAGGTCCTGACGTCGCACCGACCGGTCGCCGCCCATGCTTTCTGATAACTATTGATACCGAAGGGGATAACCAGTGGTCCCGGGCAAAGCACGTCACCACGGTGAATTCTGAGTTCCTTCCTCGTTTCCAAACCCTGTGCGAATCGTACGGCCTGAAACCGACCTACCTGACCACTTTCGAAATGGCCACCTGCCAGACGTTCCAGGAGTTCGCGCGCGACCTTTTGAAGCGAGGAGCAGGTGAGATCGGCATGCACCCTCACGCCTGGAATTCCCTGCCTCTCGTCCCTCTCACCTCAGACGACTCAATCCATCATACTTATCTTACGGAATACCCAGAGTCGGTGATGCGGGACAAGGTCGCTTTTTTGACCGACCTCCTGGAGGAAACGTTTGGAATCAAGATGACATCGCATCGAGGGGGACGATGGGCCTTCAACAGCGTGTACGCGCGGCTCCTGGTCGAAAGAGGATACCTCGTAGACTGTTCTGTTACGCCTCTGATCTCGTGGGCGGCTCACCCGGGCGATCCCAGTCAGCGGGGAGGGCCGGACTACTCGAGTTTTCCCCTGTTGCCCTATTTCATTGACCTTGGAGATATCAGCAGACCAGGAAAGTCATGTTTGCTGGAAGTCCCTGTCACCGTTATGGAGCTGCAACCGCCACTCGTCCGCTCCCTGTGCCGGTGCTTCCCGCCGCGATCCTTGCCGCGGCGCGCCTTGAACAAATTTTTCCCTCCTCTCGGCCCGCTAACTCCTACGGTCGGCAATCTCAAACGTATGTTGCGAGTGGTGAAAAGATCTCTCGCAGAGAAGCGCCCCTGTGTGCAGCTTGCCCTACATTCCTCGAACCTTATGCCGGGCGGCAGCCCCCATTTTCCCAGAGCAGAAGATGTTGAGACGCTTTATGATGGGCTCCACAGTCTCTTCAGTTTTTCCGCCAAGAGTTTCAGGGGGAGCACGCTGACGGACTTCAGGAGAGAGTTCTCGGAGGGATAATCCGCGCTTGCCATTCAACGGCTCTCCTGACAGTTCCACACAAATTATTGTTGTCGGGGCCGGTCTGGCAGGTACAACTGCCGCCGCAGTGCTGGGCCAACAGGGTTGGCGAGTTCTTCTGGTGGACCCGAGGCCGAGTTGCCCTCCCGTCTTCAAAGCTGAAAAAATCGAGCCGGACCAAGCCCAATTGTTCCGCAAGTTCGGATTGCTCGAACATTTAGTCCTTAAAGCCGGGCGTGTGCGGGAGATTCAGTCTTATTACAATGGCAGACTTTTCGGGGTCACGCCGATCGAACAATACGGCATATATTACAGCGACATGGTCAATGCCCTGCGTGCTCGCCTCCCCGCCAGCGTTGAATTCAAACTGGGACGCGTCGTGCAAATCTCGAACGGCGCAGAACTGCAGCGTGTGAGGATGGACGGAGGCGAGGAACGTGCCTGCCGTCTTGTGGTCTTGGCCTGCGGCCTCAGTGCCGAGATTCTTGCCGGCCTGGGACTGCGCAGGATATCGATTCAGAAAAATCAATCCGTGGCTATTGGCTTCACCATCTCCCCTCCTGAGGGGCTGCTTTTTCCCTTCGATGCGTTGACTTACCATCCGACCCGATGCGCCGCAGGCATCGATTATCTCTCCCTGTTTCCGATCCGCCAGACCAAGCGTGCCAATCTTTTTGCCTTTCCTACCGCAAACGACCCATGGGTTCGGCAGTTCATCAGCCACCCTAGCCAGATGTTGGAGCATTGCCTTCCTAAGCTACACCGAGCCATCGGAGAGTATCGCGTAGTCGGCAAGGTGGAAGCAGTGCGGACAGATCTTTATCGTACGGAAGGCGATTTGCCGCCGGGCATCGTGTTGATCGGCGATGCTTTTGAAAATTCGTGTCCCTCAACAGGTAAAGGTCTGACCAAGCTCCTCACTGACGTGGACGTGATGTGCTCGGACTGTGTGCCGCTGTGGTTTGCGACTCCCGGCATGGGTACCGACAAGATGATGAGTTTCTTCGGGCACCCGCGAAAGCGCGCTACAGATGCGAAGGCGCTTCAAAATGCCGTGTACCATAGGCGGGCTTCAACGGACCGGTCTCTCCGATGGAGAATTCACCGCTTTCGATTGCGTCTTTCGATGCGGTTGGGGAGACCAGCCACCGGCTAGAGCTAGAATTTTGGTAACAACCCATCGGCGGCCAATCGAAAGCGTTGCTTTTTTTCGCAGCGTCTTTGCAATGGCAGGATCCGCTCTTTAAATACTGGCTTTTGTCCACTCCGCTCCGGACCGTCGAAGAGGATCACAAGGCGGCCAGTCGGCTGGCGGACAAATTCTGTGAATTGATTGTGGATCAGGACGCTGCACGAAAAACCTCCGAGTTGCCGACCACTCGTCCGGCTTCGCCTGAGCCGCTGCGCACGGTTGAAAACTCAAACTCGAGAGCGACGGTTTCGCTCGGAAATCGTTCTGAATCTATCGGTATCCCCTATTGGGGTGACTGCCAGTCGACCGAATACACATCCTGGGCTCCGGTATCGCGCAGCAGCAAAGCTGAATCATCGGGAGCCAGAGCCAGACTACCGCCGTATCGGCCGGTCGTCGCGAACTTCTTAAGATCGGCCACTTTCTCAGCCTGATGATCGCTGATTCGAATTCTTACCACAGCCTCCTGTCCACTGTAATCCATGACGTAAAGGTACTGCGAGTCGTGCGACCAATTGATCCAACCTAGAGTCCCGCTAGCCAGCTGCGTCCATTGCCGGTTCTCGAAATCAAAGAGCACCAGATTTTTCGAGTCGGCCGAGAATGCAGCAACATAGCGGCCATTGGGAGACCAGCGGGGCGAATAGAAACCTTGCGAACCCGCCAGCGTGGAGATTTGTCCGCTAGCCACGTCAAGAATACGAATTGACGATGCGGAATTGTTGGATTCGCCCGCAAAGATGATTTTGCTCCCATCGGGCGACCAGTTCGGGTCGAGTTGCTGACTGCGATCATCTGGCAGCAACTGGCGCGGACTCCCGCCTTCTGTCAAAACTTCATACATTCTGGCAGGCTTGTCTGAGCTCACAGAAAACTCAAAGAAGATGATCCTTTTGCCATCGGGAGACCAGCGCGGCAGCAGCGGATACATGGGAGGAAAAGTAAGTTGCAGGCGATCACTGCCATCCAGCCGGCTTCGCCACAGGGCGCCGTCACGGTACGTCACATACGCCACCCATTGACCATCGTTCGAGAAGGCCACGTACTCCGCCGAAATGCCCCCGAGAAAGGGCGCGAACTCCCGGGCCTTCGAGTCATAACGCATCAATTCGCCGCGGTACGTCCGACCAATCAGAAATACTTTTTTTCCATCCTTGCTGGAAAGCGGAGAGGATAAGGTCATTGGGCTTGCACTCAATTGAACAGGCTTAGGTGCAGAGCGAAGAAAACCGCTTTCTTGCGGAAGCGTCCAAATCTGACCTTTCGACTGGAAGAGGAAATATTTTCCGTCCGCTGTCCACTTGCCGCAGCATTCGTCTGGCGGATTGTGCCAGCCCGCGAGTAAGCGATGCAGACCGATGCCGTCCGCTGACACTTCCCAGGCGAGTTGCTGGCCGAGAGACCCTGCGCTTTCCGAGCTATCGAATCGCAAGCTTCGGCCATCCGGCGACCAGACAATATTCTTAATATCGCCGCTGACTGAGAGCAACTTGCGGGATTCTGTTCCATCTGCCTTCGCCACAAAAAGGTCGCCGAGATTGCTATAAGCGATCCGGTTTCCCTCGGGAGACCACGATGCCGTTTCCCCAATGATGTCTCCGAGCCGGCGCGGGGAGCCGCCCAGAATGGAGAAACTCCACAGGGGCCCTTTAGGGGGCGCGCCCTGGCCATCTATCACCAGAAGTTGCGAGCCATCTGGCGAAAGGCTTATGGGAATCATGTCAGCAGAAGTCGTTAGAGAAATCTTTCTTGGCTCGCCGCCCGTGGTGGACATTTCTGCGACGGTGTGGGGCGCAAAGGTGTCTGAGCCTTCGCTTCCTAGCCCAAGATAGAGCCTGGTGCCATCGGTTCCGATGAGCGATTTCGGCTGCCCATCATGCGTCAGTTGAACGTAGTTCGCGAACTCTGGCGCAGGGCTAGGCGCCAACAGTAAATAAGCCAGTGCCCCAGCGGCGAGCGCAATCAGCAGCGCAATCAACCATCCATATGAAAATCGACGCGCTCTGCCTTTTTCAACGTCATGAGCGGCGATCGCCGCCGATGGGGTCGAATCTGCCAATGCCTCCAATGCGAAACCCAGATCGGAGGCTGACTGAAATCTTTGTTCCGCGCTCTTTTCCAGGCAGCGGCGAATAATTTTTTCGAGAGCTGGAGGGGTATCGGGCGCGAGCTGCAACATCGATGGCGGTTCTTCATTAAGGATCGCGCTGATCGTATCTGCCGACGTCTGCCGCTCGAAGCTCCGCCGGCCCATCACCATTTCGTAGAGGATTGCGCCCAACGCGAAGATGTCACTCCGCTGGTCGCAGGCCAATCCCCGTACTTGCTCGGGAGACATGTAGCCAAGAGTTCCCATGACCATGCCAGGGACCGTGACGGTAGCCGCCACATTATCCACGGATTGTTTTGCTTCCACCAGCTTGGCCAGGCCAAAGTCCAGAATCTTGATCCGCCCATCCTTTGTAACGAACAAATTGTCAGGCTTGAGATCGCGGTGAACGAACCCTTTTTCGTGCGCTGCCGCCAGGCCGTGCGCGATCTGGATGCCGTAGTCAATGGCCTTGCGCAATGGCAGCGGCCCGCGGCGCAGACTCTCACTCAGAGTGATGCCTTCCAGCAGTTCTGAAACCAGATAGGGAAAGCCCGCGTAGCTTCCCATCTGGTAAATGGCAAGAATGTTCGGATGGTTCAACGCCGCTGCTGCTTTCGCTTCCCGCTCGAAGCGGATTAGGCTCTCATCGTCGAAGGAAAGCAACCGAGGCAAGACTTTGATGGCTACATCGCGGTTCAGACGGTAATCGCGGGCGCGATAGACTTCTCCCATTCCGCCCGCACCGAGGGGCGCAAGAATTTCGTAGTGTCCCAACCGAGTTCCGGGAGTCAGGGGCATGGGGTCTTCGAACGATTGTACCGTGCGGGAGTGTTGGATATAGGAGCAAGCCGGAAGTTATGCCCGACGGCGGACTCTCAAACAGACGTTAGCCCGAAGTCCTCTTAGGGCCATGACCACCCTGTGAGGTGTCTTCCAGCCCGAGGTTGTCGTTCACCGCGTGGGTGAGTTTCTGCTTGCAGCCCAGATTGCCTTGGGTGTGATGCTATCGCCCCAAATGTCATCCATTCGACTTACTCGGCGGAAGACCGCCCACCGTTGATGCCAGCCGCCGTGGTCCAGTCATCGACAGCGCATTTCGCCCAGACCGGAACCGGAACGGTACCGATGTACTTCCCTTTGCCGACCAGGTCAGCAATCACGCAGTGCTCTTCGCGGACTTGGAAATCTTCTGTTCCGAGACCAACCCAGTCGGCCCGTCGCAGGCCGCATCCAATGAGCAGCGCGAGAATCGCCCGATCACGTTTGCCCCGTAGGCTGTCTGATGGTTCACCGAGTAAGGTCTTGGACTGATCGACGGTCAAACCGTTGCCAATCCGAACCCGAGACGCTTGGCCCCTTTCAGACGACGGATTCCTGCGGCTAGGTCAGGGCTCAGAAGGCCAGTATCGCAGGCTTCATAGGCGAGTCGCCGATTCTTTCTCGAACAGAAGAGCTTGGCACCCTCCACGATCAATGTACGCCTAGCCGCCGTGGCGCGATTATGGCTAAGGCGCACGGCCAGCCAGAAAAGCGTTGACTACGGCTATGAATTTTTCAGGGACTTCGAAAAATGGCATGTGGCCGCTTTTCTCGAAGATGACGAGTTGCGAGTTGGGAATTGCTTGGTGGATGGTGTAAGCAACGAGCGGAGGGGAATCCACATCGAAGCGGCCGCAAGCTGCGAGCACCGGAAAACGGAATTTTGCAATCTCCGCATTGAGATCGAAGCGCTGAACACCGTCGATCACAAGATGGCTCACATTGCGATTGTACTCGGTGTCGTCGCCCATCACGCTCAGAAAAACGTCTTCTGAGCTCTCCGTAAAGCTCATCGCAAACGTCCGAAGGTGTCCGCGTGAGGCTTACAGCCAGACGCAACACCAACTTTTCTTCATGGCTGAAGTGTGGGCTGTTTTCAAATTTCGACAGATCACTCAATTGTTCTTCCGTGATTCCGGCTTTTCCGCTCACGGCAGAATGAATGTCGATTCAAATCGGACAGCCTACCATCGCCGCGACTTTGAGTTGGACCAACTCTTTCAGCTTTGGCGGGAGAGTTCCGCGGGCAGACGCATACCTGCTCATTAACTCGGCTAACGCAAGCAGCTTCGAATCGTTGACGCGAATGCGGGTGGAGAGCGGGACGTGCCCGTATCGGCGTTGCGCGCGCCAGAAGATCAACTCCGTAAACACCTCCCGCTTCGTGGTCCTGAACACCTTTTGTACGAACTAGGTCCTCTCTTGTATCCGCTGCAGAGTCTCTCATAACGCTCCAGACTTCCCGCTGTAATGATCAGCTGTGTAGAAACGGTCTCCTCAGGTTGAGCTTCTAATATTCGCTGCCTGTATTCCGGATGAGCTCTTTCCGCGCAACGATGGGGCTGCACTTCGCGCCAGTCGCCACTGCGCAGGCCGTGCTTCAAACGCTCAATTATGCGTCTGTTTCGGGTGCACAGATGACGTCGAAGTGGGTCACGAAATCGTCGAAGGAAGTCAAAGCAGCTCGTGCCTCTGGCTCGACAACGGCTCGATTGAGTTGTGGGCCGGCAAACTTTCGAACCGCCCCTATTGATTCCCAAAGTGTCAGCACCATAACTTCGACGGTATCGTTCTGGGAGCGGCGAAGGAGATAGGCTCCTCGATGTCCTGGGATTGCGAGCAGCGATGGGAAGACCTTCTTGGTAGCGTGCTGAATATACTCGTCAGCTTTTTCGGCCGTCGTTTGTGCTCGCCACATTCGCAGGATCATGATTACCTTTACAGGGGACGGACTATCTCCTTTTATGAACTAGACGGTCTTAGCCGCACATGAGACGTTAGGCCTTACAGGTGTAGCAGCATCTTTCCCCACTACCGTTGTCCATTCCCGCACATACCATCGCTTAACCGCGCCGCTCGTCACGTAGGGATCAGCCTTCGCAAACTTCTCTACCAGCTCCGCGGAGTCACTCTGAAAAAGCAAAACGGCGCCGTCGACCGGGTTTGCCAGCGCACCACCTAACAAGAGTTCACCGCGCTCGCTCGCCTTCCAGGCCCTTTCGAGATGCGCGTCGCGAAACGCTGCCCGTCGGGAAACGTAGTCCTCATCAACGTCGTAGAACAAAAGGTAATGCATTGCAGTCTCCTCTTGCCTTCTGTTTCACCTGACCAACATTTCGTTTATCTTCGTTAGAGTGACTCAGTCCAACCGTGTGGATCCGACTGCTTCCCTGTCATGATCGCGAGCAGCTTTTCCCGTACCACAGGTCCAACTTTGCGCTCTTCGACAGGCGGAAGTTCGAGAGTTCGATCCTTGTACCGAATGCGCCGCACGTGAGATACAGTGGCCGCCGTTCCCGTTCCGAAGCATTCCAGAAGCTCCCCGCGCTCATACCCCCTGAACACGTCATCGATGGAAATGCGCTCTTCCATCACACGATATCCCATATCGCGCAGTAGTGTCATCACGCGGTCGCGCGTGATCCCCGGTAAGATCGTCCCGCTTAGCGCCGGTGTTACGACGTGCCCTCGGAAGATGAAGAAGACATTCATCACGCCGCTTTCTTCAACCTACCGTCGCTCCTTCGCATCCAGCCACATGACTGCATGGAATCCGGCTTCCCGAGATTCCTGGTCGGCAAGTAGGGCCGCCGCGTAGTTCCCGGCAGGCTTCGTGTCGCCGGTACCTCCGGGGAACGCGCGGACGTATTGTTCGCTGACCAGCACATCGACTGGTGCTGCGAAGTATGCTCCAAAGGGAAACGTAAGAATCATACTGGCAGCTTTCCGCCGGCTCCACCCGGATGGAAGGGTCCACTGAAAACAGTATTGGCCGGATGTACAGAGTGCCTAGTTGGTATGTTGTCAAGATATTTTCCGAGTCGTCAACCATCCAGGAGTCGATTTACCGTACCGCTACTCTACTAAGTCTCACACTATTCTCAGAATGTATCTACGGATATCCATAATAGAGTAGTCATTTATGGATTCGTGGTTCGGTTGAGAATACGTAGGTTCGGGTCACCGACCTTCCTATTTCGTGCCTGAGTTTAGTAACCCCACGCAATTCCTTTTAAAGTGGGCCTCCGCTTGCATTATCCGAACTGAATGCTGCTCACAAGTTTTGGTCGTGTCTTGGGCTTTCAGAAGCGGAAGTGGATCGCGTCGTATATGCACAAGCAAGACCCAGCGCGCCCGAGACAGGGAAGGAACTGCGTTGTGACGCGGCAGCCCAGCATTCGGTTTTGAATAGCTTATAGGAATTCAAGATACGGAGGGCTTGTTATGAAGCGGCATGCATTTGGTTTCTTGGCTTTTCTTCTCGCGCTGGGATTGGTGTGTGGGATGGTCTGGACGACCCCCGCACATGCCGACAACCTCTACGCCAGTATTCGCGGGACGGTTGTAGATCCCTCCGGTGCCGTAGTGCCCGACGCGAAACTGACGGCCACGAACCTAGCCACAGGCCTTAGTTACTCCACGACTTCGAGCAAGGACGGTTTGTTTGCCTTCTTGCAACTGCCCATCGGTGATTACTCGGTGAAGGTAGAGAGGGCCGGTTTCAAGACGCTCACCGAGGGGCACATTCACCTGGACCTCGACCAGATATTCAACCTGAGAGCGGAAATGCAAGTGGGCGTGGTGAGTGACACGATTACGGTCGAGGCCAATCCCGCGCAAGTCGAAACCACGAGCATGCAACTGGGAACCACCGTTACCGGAAACCAGATCGTTGAACTGCCGCTAAACGGGCGCAACTGGACGCAACTCATGCAGCTACAACCGGGAGTGCAGGGAGCTTCGGACCGATTCGGCATCGGAAACACTGGGGGCGGTTTCTCCACCAGCGGAGCGGAAACGCAGCAGAATTCCTTTCTGATTAACGGTGCCGATTCCAACGATGCCGCGCTCAATACCCCGCTTGTCATCCCCAGCCCGGATGCCATTGGCGAGTTTGATCTGGTGAGTAGCACGATCAACCCCGAGTATGGACGCAACTCCGGCGCCATCGTCAACGCTATCATCAAGAACGGCACCAATCGGTTTCACGGCGACGTTTTTGAGTTCTATCGCGATACATTCCTGGATGCGATTCCCTGGTTTGAGCTAACCCGATCCCTCTATCACCAAAACCAGTATGGCGGTACGGTCGGCGGGCCGATCGTCAAGGATCATGCCTTTTTCTTCTTTTCTTACCAGGGTAGGCACTCCGTCACGCCGGAACCTTCTGGATTCCCGGACACTTTTGGCGGTCTCGAATATGGTCAGTATCAGCCAATCGTTTTCAGTCAGGCGGAACGGACTGGCAACTTCTCGGGGAACGCGCCCTTTTACAATACCGCCAGCCCCGAGCCAGCGGGTTCGCCCTGCGGAGCAAATTACACAGGTCCATTCGGACCCAACCCGCTTCCGTTTAACCTCGGGACGGCGACCGCGGGAACCCCGTGGTGCGTGGCCTTCCCCACGGGAGCCCTGCCGAGCATCAATCCATTATCGGCTAAGCTTCTGAATCAGTACATTCCTCTGCCCAACGCGGCGAACAATGAATATCTGTCCAATCCCCTTGAGGTCTCAAAGCGAGGCCAGTATCTCGGCCGCTTGGATGAGAAGGTATCGAGTAAAGATTCGGTTTGGTTCTATGGGCTATACGATAACCACATCACGAACGACGATTTGCCTTTCGGCGGCTCCAGCCTTCCCGGCTTCGCCGACGGTAACCCATCGAAGACCTACCAATACACTACTGCCTGGAACCATACTTTTTCGCCCACCACGCTGAATGAGGCGCGCTTTGGATTCCTCCGTTTTAATTACGATGACGTTGTACCCCAAAGCATCCAGAGTGCGTCTGCCTACGGCTTCAGCGGCCTCACCAGTACCCAGGACCCGACCTTTGCCCAACTTCCCGTCATGTTTGTGTCGGGCCTGTTCACCCTTGGTTTCAGCGCATTTGGGCCGCAACCACGCGTAAATAACACGTATCAGGTCGTGGATAACCTAAGCAAGGTTTCGGGCCACCATACCTTCAAGGCCGGCTTCAACATGGACCGTCTGGAGGTCAACAACCCGTACTACAACTCCCTGAACGGCATCTATCAATACTTTGGTGCAGGGTCGTTTTCGACGGGGAACCCTGGAGCCGATTTCCTGCTGGGAGTTCCCGACGAATATGAGCAAGGAAGTGGCGCCATCATCCGGGCGCGGGGACGGGAATATTACTCATACGGCCAAGATCAATGGCAGGTGAAGCCCAGTCTGACGGTGACGATGGGAGTAGGCTGGGACGTCGAAACTCCCTATAAAAATCTCTACGCGAACGGGGAGATTCTGGACGCGTTCCATCCGGGACAGCAATCCACGGTTTTCCCGACGGCACCGGTTGGCATCGTCTTCCCCGGTGATAAGGGAGTCGGGCCGTATGGAGGAGCCAGCGTTCACTATGACAACTTCGCGCCGCGCTTGGGGTTTGCCTGGAGTCCCGACGCTTCTCACAAGTGGAGCGTTCGTGCCGGCATTGGGCTTTACTTCAATCGCACGGACTCAGAGGCTACGTTGCAAACGCTCACCAACGCGCCATTTTCGATAACCTCGGCTGGAGGAGGGGCGATCAGCTCTCCAGGCTTTGCTAACCCTTACGCCACCGTGAATCCTGCTCCGGTGGGGTCGTTCGCGAGTGGGACTACGAATAATCCTTTTCCGTTTCGTCCACCAGCGCCTGGGACGTCTCCTAATTTCGCTCAGTTTGAGCCCATCGGCTTCAATGACGTTTTCTACGATCCGCACCTGACCTCTCCCAGGTCAACGAACTTCAATCTGAACTTCCAATATCAGGTTTCAAAATCGACGGTTGCCAGTATTGGCTATGTCGGAAACATAGGGCGTCACCTGGAGGGCGCATACAACATGAATCCGGCGGGAACCGCGACCGGAAACCCGGTCGCGGTGGCTGAGGGCGCCACCAGCGATTTCAATCTGCCCACCGTCGCTAGGAACACGTACCAATACAACCCGAATGTATACGGTGGGATTGGCATATTCGCCACCGGTTGGAACTCGAACTACAACTCTCTGCAAGCGCAGATCAATCGGCATTTCAGCGGTGGCTTGCAGTTTCAGGCTTCCTATACCTGGTCCCGCTATTTCGATTACACCTCGAGCCTGGAAAACAGCGCCTTCAACAATCCCGGCTTTAACGCCTTAGACTTCAATCGGAACTATGGCCCTTCGGCCAATGATGCGCCGCAGCGCCTGGTGGTGAACTACGTCTACACCCTGCCGTTCTACAAGTACGGGCACCGCTGGAAACGGCTGACAGATGACTGGAACCTCTCGGGAATCGCCACCTTCCAGCACGGTTTCCCAGTAGCCGTATTCCAGACCGCTTACAATGACTTGCAGGGTAATCCGGAGCAGCAGTTTTTCGCATCCCCGGACTTCGTCAATGCTACGGGTGCGCCGTTAGAAATCAATCACAATCCCAGGAACAGCCCAACGCAGCAGTGGGTGAATCCCGCTGCCTTCGCAGTTCCAGCCCTGGGGACCCAAGGTACCGCCAATCGCAATCCCTTTTATGGGCCGGGGTTGAATTTCTGGGACATGGCTCTGGAGAAGAGTATTCACTTTACGGAGTCGATGTATTTCCAGATGCGGTTTGAGACCTTCAACACCTTTAACCACGCGAATTTTGGTCCGCCGGTGAATGATCTTTCCGCTGGGTCCTTCGGGCAAATCAATACGGTCCAGCAAATAAGCACCGATGGCGCCGGGCGAGTAGTGCAGCTAGCCGGGAAGTTCTACTTCTAGCTTAGCTAACCGAAGCTGAAAGCAAACCGAGGCATCCTGGAAAGGATGCCTCTCGGCGATGAGACTGTACTCGCAACCGAGACCGAGGCGTTCGCCAAGTAGGTTTGCCATACAGCCCACGGCACATCATTCCGAAATGTAGAGTACTTCCGATTCACAGAAGGAAAGATCGGCGCCATTGAAGCCTATTTTGGAGGGCGTTTGGGTCATCCCAGCGCGTCGGTGTCTGGGAAGCCATAATCAACGAGCGGGAGCGTGTGTTGATGAACCAGCCTCAAGAATCGGGTGCCTTCGGGCTGTGGTTGAGCCGCGTCCGGCCGTCGATTTGCAATGGGCGGGAGAAACATCGCGGGAACCGAAGTGGCTATGTCGATGGTTTACACGCATGATTCACAGCGGAATGTTTCCAACAAGCTCTGGCACGAGATCTTCCATTAGGTATTCAAGCTACACCGATCCAGGAAGGCGTTCCACCATCAGTTCGCCCCGGGAATGTCAATCGCTATTGATCAGACCGCCGCGTTCAATCTGGCCAAAACCGTCGGTGCCGATCCACGACTCGGCAAGAAGATGTAGATTCCTTTTGTAAGTACGAGTGACTATATATTTCTTGCCCCCCCTTACGCGCAGCACGTACTCTCCGGTCGACAACGGCTGGATCTCTTCAACGAAGGCGGCATTCACCAGGGACGATCGATGGATCCTGACAAATCCAAACAGACTCAATTTCTCTGCCATCGCTGAAATGGACTCGTGCAGCATGTATGATCCTGACTTGTGCTGTAGCAAGACATAGTGACCCTCGGCTTCCACAGCGATGATGTCCGCAGAGTCGATAAATAGAATCTTCTTTCCTGCCCTAATCGCGATCCGAGAAGCCGACCCTTTCGGAGCAATGTGTAGTTGCGGTGACAGTCCCATCACGATTGCAACTCCTTTCCCCTTTTCGAGGAATGCTGCACCTAAGGCTCGGGAAACTACTTACTCCCTAAACCTGAGAGTCCACTGCGGAATCCACGGGATGAAAGCTCCCAATTTCAACACCTGAAACCCACACCCAGCCGCGGGGGCCACTGTCACGAGGGACTGTGCGGGCTTCTCCGTATTGCTCGAGCCGACTGAGCACTGTGGTAACCGCACCAACCAGATTCTTGGAACACGGCAGGTCGGTTCGCTGTTGAATCTGTTCGCACACATTCCGTGCGGTTAGAGGGCAGCCAGCGTCCATCAACACCTTACGGCACGCCTGGGTGCGCTTCGTGATCTCGGCACGCTCTTGGATCAGTCGCCGCAGTTCGCCGCGCGCAACCTTGACGATCACTCGAACATCCGGGACATCGCGGTTCGCAAGACTTCCGTGGCTGTCTCCATCACTGCTGACGATTTCGAACCCCATGAAACTCCCTCCGACACGACCTGCATCGACCCATCTCGAGTGGGGCCATGCTGGGATAGGGTCTGTTCTCCTGCGCCAGCATCAACCGAGTCGATCCGCGGACAAAAGGCAACACGAACCTTAATGAAGCAATAGACGTGGTAAATCCCAGTCGGTCATCAGTTCCTCCCGGAATGGCATGATTGCGTGTTTTGTTCTCGTTTACATTCGCGCGTCGTCAATTATTGACTGGGGCGGGCGTTCCATCCGACCACATGCCGGTAACAACCACGAATACATCGATCCCCTCCAGGGCAAACTGCGGATTCAGCATGACGGGAGAATTAGGCAGATCTGCTCCCCAAACGGCACCGTCCGTGAGTGGGGTATAGAACATCAAATGGGCCATGTTGTAGTCGCGGGCATCGGTAAGATACGCTTCCTTCGACGTCATGTAGGTCATCGCGCCAGGCTCCAGGGCCGGCAGCTCTTTCTTGGCGAATATCGTGATTTCTTCCTTGACCTGGGCCTTGGATTGACCCGCCAATACCATCTCGGTCCTTTTGTAGG
This sequence comes from uncultured Acidobacteriaceae bacterium, assembly GCA_963714225.1. Taxonomy (GTDB): domain Bacteria; phylum Acidobacteriota; class Terriglobia; order Terriglobales; family Acidobacteriaceae; genus Sulfotelmatobacter. The sequence goes on from CAVQNY010000008.1 coordinate 97,156, forward strand.
TAATTGGAAGAATGGAACGCGCCGCGGGCGGATTGAAGCAGACGGGGCCTCGAATTTTGGGGTTCCAAAACTCCGCGTTGTCGAACCAGGCCATGCAACGTCGTTCCACCGCACATGCGAAGCCGTTCTTGCCTTCTACTGGGGTTTCATAGCCATGCGGCCCAAGAACCAGAACTTTGGCGTCGCGCGATATGGAGTCCGGAGCCTTACTTCGTGCCAGGGCCATTTCGGCATTTCGATCCGGCATCAGGTACCGGTCAAGCACGGCCATGCTGGGATACGGGGTTTCGGATTGTGCTTGCATTGAGACCGCACCTAGTGCGCCCGCAAGCAGGGAGCTTCCCAATGCGATTCGCTTGGGTGTTCTTCGGCCCATTACTTTTCCCCTTCGGCACAGAGTTTAGTGCGATCCGACTCTTAGGATGCGGCCATTCCACTTGAGCGTTGCATCGATAATACCGACGGGTATGTATGTTTTAGCAGCACGGGTCAGCGCTGTAGAGGGGGGCCCATTAATTCCCCTTCGGCGCGGATTTTAGGATGATCCGGCTTTTATGATGCGGCCATTCCACTTAGGAACAGTATTCACATTTAACTTGCGAATTGCAAGTAAATATTGGACAATAGATGTAAAGATGGTCCGAAAGAAGGCAGGCCCAAAGTGGCGGTCAGGATGCCCGCTGAACGCTTCGGTGGAAATGCTGGGCGACCGCTGGTCGCTGCTGATCATTCGCGACATGATGCTGCAGGGCGCCCGCACCTACAAAACATTTCTGGAATGTTATGAGGGGATTGCAACGAATATCCTGGCCGACCGCCTGCGGAAGCTCGCCGCCTACGGAATTATCACCACGGAACCGGACCCATCCGACCGGCGCAAGGTAATTTACTTGCTCACCAAGAAAGGAATCGACCTGGCGCCAGTTCTTACGGAGATGGTGCTCTGGGCGGCCGCCCACGAAGACACCGGCAATCAGGCGCTGGTAAGGCAAATGCGCGCGGATAAAGAAAAATTTCTGGCTGGGGTGCGGCAGCGCTGGGCTGCCGGGTAAGATGGATGGGTGTGCCGAAGCGGTTTCCCAAGCAAGCCAAACTCAGCATTCTTCGCGCCGCAAACCTCACCAAAATTCCCTGGCTCGTCCACGGATTCTCCACGCGCGTAGGAGGATCTTCGCGCGCCTACGGCGGCCAGGCACTCGACCTGGGATTCACCCCAGATGATTCCAAAGCCGCCGTCGAGCGCAACCGCCCCGCGTTCTCGCGCGAACTCACCGCCCCCAGCCGTCCCTGGCCGCTAAACAGTCTGGGCCAGGTTCATTCCGACACCATTCGATTCGTCGAAGCCCCTTCCAGATCCCAGCTTGTTGGCGACGGACTCATCCCCTCGACTCCCGGTTTGTTGCTGGCGATTCGGACCGCCGATTGCCCGCCATGGTAACGGGCCTGCATGCCAAGAAGACTTCACGGGCTCAACAATAAGGATGGCTATCCGCGGGCTGCCGCTCGCGTCCGGCCTCGCGGCGGGCGCAGCGACTCGAGGTGGCCGCTCACCCTTCTTTGGCCGGATTGCATCGTCCGTGGATCCTGCGAATTCTTTCCTAAAACCACATAGCCCTCATACGTCGCGATCAGGAACGTAGCCGTTTCATTGGCGTCTATATCATTGCGCACTAACCCGCGTTTCTGTCCTTCACGCAGTGCCCCCGCCACGGCGTCATGCCAGTCCTTAAAAAGTTTTGCCGTCCTTCTGCGGAATCCCTCATCAAGACCTGACATCTCTTGAGACAAGTTAAGCAAGGGGCAGCCACGCCGAACGTCTTCTCTTTTCAGCGATTCGGACTGAACGATGCGAACCAGAGCGTCGATGGGGTTCTTGGCGTTCCGTAAAGGCTGCACCCACTTCTGGTGAAGGTCACTCGTCATGACCTCGTCCAGCACCGCATACCCGAGGGCCTCCTTGTCGTCAAAGTGGTAGTACAGCGCGCCTTTGGTGACGCCCGCTGCCGCCAGGATCACATCCAGGTCAGCGCTCCGATAGCCAGAGTGGTACATCTCTTGGAAGGCAGCCTGCAACAGGAGCCCTCGTGTGCGCTCTGGATTCCGCGACGTCGCCCGCCTGCGTCGCGATTGTTTTCTAATAGCGGACATACCAATCAGTATGCCCGTTCACGCAGGGAGGTGTCGAGCCGAACGTTTTCCCGCTCTGCCGGGCTGGCCAAATCGACCCAAACTCTACGTTTTTGCGTAGACGGTTTGCCTGTGTTCAGGAGTTCCCCGGCACTTACGACCTGGGTGGCTCCAAGTTCGTCGTTCGGGAAATCCTTCTTATTGCCGGTGACCACGAAATCCGCTCGTGCCGCCGGGGCACACGCCAGGAACTTGCCATCTTTGGGGTCGGGAGACATGCCAGACAGCGGGGTAGGGCGCAGAAGATCACCCTGATGCTGAAGCAGGTCGATGAGCGCCGTAATTTCATCCGGGGAAAAAGCAAACTTGGGCCGCGCAAGAACCGCGGAATATTCCTCGAGCATAGCGGGAGAAAAGCAAGGCCGCACGAGCCCTTGCTTGACGGCGAGAAGCAGCAGGGCTTCATTGCCCGAGGGCGAGATCAGGGCCGATACGAGGACATTCGTATCAATGATCGCCCGAATCATTTTTTCTTCTCGCGCCTGTACGTCTTAATCTCGGAGTCGATCTCCTGGGGAGTGAGCTTGTCCAGGCCACGTCGCTTTGCGCTTGCCCAGGATTTCTCCAGCCATTTTGGCGGCGGCGCAACGGTTTTGATGAAATCCTCGACGCTCATGATGACCACGGCGGGTTCTCCGCGCCGGTCTACGATAAAGCGCTCATTGTTCTCGATGGCGCGGGTCATAATCTGCCCGAACTGCGTGCGGGCGACATGGGCATCGACGCGGCGTTCCATAAGAATCTCCAATCGATTGATTAATCAGTGCATCAACATACCATACAATTAACGCCTTGTCGAGTATGTCCAGCCCCCATTAGCCCCCATTAGCCCCCATTTTGCGATCCAGTTTTGGGTTAGTGAGGTTGAATGATGAGTGTCTGCGGCGCTGGCGACCTGTTCAAACTGCGCTCACTGATTTCGCAATACCGTTCTTGAGCAACGTGGCGAACTGCTGGGGAAGCATTGGCCGGCTGAAATAGTATCCTTGCGCCTCGTCACATTGGTGAGCCTGGAGAAATGCCAGCTGTTCTTGCGTTTCCACGCCCTCAGCAACCACCCGAAGCTTAAGGCTTCGGCCCAGCCCGATCACTGCCTTGACGATGATGATTTCGTCGGGTACGGTGGTGATCTGACCGACAAACGACTGGTCGATCTTGAGGGCATCAATGGGAAACTTCCTGAGATAGCTCAAGCTGGAGTACCCCATGCCGAAGTCATCGACCGCAACCTGCACCCCTCTCTCTCGCAGTGCCGTGAGAATGGATGCGGTGGATTCGGCATGCTTCATCAGAACGCTTTCGGTCAACTCCAGTTCAAGAAGTCTCGGATCCAGGCGCGTATCCTGGAGAATGGCGAATACACCCTCAAGAAAGCTCTCGTTTCGCAACTGCATCGCGGAGATGTTCACCGCCATGGTCCCCAGGGGCAGGCCGGCGTCTACCCAAGCCTGGGCTTGCTGGCAGGCTTGACGAAGAACCCAGGTGCCGATCGGCAGAATCAGGCCGCAGTCTTCCGCAACGGGAATAAATTGTCCCGGAGGGACCGGCCCCCGAGTGGGATGCGTCCAGCGTAGCAAGGCTTCGGCGCCGCTGATCCTTCCCGTCTTCAAGTTGACCTTCGGCTGGTAGTGCACCACAAATTCCTGCCTTTCCAGGGCGCGCCGTAGGCTCTCCTCAAGGGATTGCCGCTCCACCGCCCGGACGTTCATGGCCGGCTTGAAATACTGATACGTCTGCCGCCCATTTTCCTTCGCCTGGTACATGGCGGTGTCCGCATTCTTGATCAGCGTCTCCGCGTTTAGCCCGTCGTCGGGATAAAGACTGACCCCAACGCTGCAGGTGATGTGAAGATCGTGCTGGTCGATGAAATGCGCTTCGGCCACCGCCCGCAACATCCTTTTCGCGGTGATTGAGGCATCTTCCGAATCTTCCTCTTCGGAAAGCAGCACAACGAATTCATCGCCTCCTTGCCGGCTCACGGTATCCGAGCTGCGTACGCAATCCACCAGGCGTTTCCCCACAGATTGAAGAAGCTTGTCGCCGGTGGGATGCCCCAACGAATCGTTGATGTGTTTGAAACCATCCAAATCCAGGAACAGTACCGCGACTTTTCTCTTGTGTCGGATCGCCATGCGAATCGCTTGATTAACCCGGTCGCTCAAGAGCACGCGATTGGGCAATCCGGTCAGGAAGTCGTGTTCGGACGAATGGATCATCAGCGCTTCCGCCTTTTTCCGCGTGGTGATGTCGCGGATCGCCGCCGTCACCAGGACGCCTTCGGCGCCTTCCAGCGGGCTCAGCATGATCTCGATGGGAAACTCACTTCCATCCTTCCGCCTCCCGTTGAGCTCAATCCCCGTACCGATCTGCTGCGCCAGCGCGTCTTCCGCGGATCGAAGAGCGTCCGCGATTAGCCGTTCCGCGAAGCCCTTGGGAATAATGTTCTTCACCTTCTGACCGATAAGTTCATCGCGCCGGTATCCGAACTGTTTCTCCGCTTGAACGTTCAGCAGAACGATCTCCCCGCCCTAGTCCACCACCACCATCGCATCTGGAGCCGCTTCCAGCAGCCCGCGGTACCTGCCCTCCATCTGCGCCAGATGTTCTTCCGCAGCTTTCCGTACGCTGATGTCCCGGATTGCCGCCGTCACCAGAATTCCTTCGGCGCTTTCCAGCGGGCTCAGCATGATCTCGATGGGAAACTCACTTCCATCCTTCCGCCTCCCGTTGAGCTCAATCCCCGTACCGATCTGCTGCGCCAGCGCCTCCGCCGCGCTTCGGGTCCCGTCGGCGATCAGCCGCTCCGCGAAGCCCTCGGGAATAATGTTCTTCACCTTCTGACCTACAAGTTCATCGCGGCGGTATCCGAACTGTTTCTCCGCTTGAACGTTCAGCAGAACGATCTCGCCGCTCTGGTTCACCACCACCATCGCATCCGGAGCCGCTTCCAGCAACCCGCGGTACCTCGCCTCCGATTCCTTGCTCTCGCTGAGGTCGCGGCTGATCACGGAAAATCCGCGCACCTGTCCGTTGGGGTCCAGCACCGCCGTGTAGCTTGCATGAACCAGGAACCGCGAGCCGTTTTTCCGTACCCGCATGCCTTGTTCTTCGTACTGGCCGCGGGCGGCAGCCAACCCGAGTATCTCCTCTGGCCGGCCGCGCTTGACGTCGTCCGGAGAAAAGAAGAAGGAAAAGTTGTGTCCGGTGATCTCTTCGTGAGTGCAGCCGGTCATTCGTTCCGCGCCGGGATTCCAACTGCGAATCTCGCCCGCGGGCCCAATATCAGGATTGCGTACTCCCGCACCCCCTGAACAAGCGTCCGATATTTGCGTTCGCTTTCCCGCAACGCCCCTTCGGCAAGTGCGCGCCGGGAACTGTCACGCTGGACGCTCAAACCCGCTCCGGCGGCAATCAATGAGCCCAGAGCGGTTGCGAAAAGCAATAGCGGCCCAGTCTGGCTCAAGAGCCGCTTGGTCTTTGCGGTGCGCAGCACCAGCAACCGAAGCTCTTCGCTCTGCATCTCACCCACTACCGCGAGAAACCCTTCCGTGGTTCCCTGGCCCTGCCCGTTTTGAGTGGCAGCCGCCGCCAAGCCTTGGGCCCGGCCCACACGAAGGACCGTCTCCGCGCGCTGTATCTTCTGAGCGGTGAGGCTTTCGAGCAGAGGAATCTGTCGCTGTTGTACAGGGTTGTCCAACGTCAAGTGGCGAATCGCTGCCTGGTCCTGCGCAACCTTTAGTACGCCGGTACGGTAGGACTCGAGATAGGACTCCTTGCCCGTCAATGCAAATCCGCGGGAGTTCGATCCGATGCTCTCCACGGCGAACAGTAAATCGTGGATGCTTTCCAGAACCTCGTGGGTGTGGCTCACCCGCCGCGCGCTATCCCTGGACACGACCATCTCGCGATAGGAAATCGCTTCCACGACGAGTAACGTCAACATTGCGGAAGCGAACGCGAGCCGCATCTTGCGATTCAAACCGGGCTTTGGTCTCATTTCACCTCTCCTCTTGGGCGAAAACCAGCATCCGGCTCGTGTCCTGGTAGATGGTGTCGCGGGCCGTCTGACAAAGCACCAGCGACGGCTCCTGTCCGCTCAGGGCGAATGCCCCGCGCTGATTTCCGTTTTCGAGCACATCTCGGGAGGTGCCCCGGATCATCGTCATCACTTCATGGGTGTGGGATACCCAGTAGGCATCCTGTTCCGCACGCCGGAACTGCTCCATGACGAAAAACTCAAGAGGAATGTGAGAGGCACAGCACGATCAAACCGCCGGTCGCCCTGCGCCGGAGTAGAGCCTCGATCGGTACATCGAACCGCTCTGTCATTATCCTTATCCGCGCCCCGAAACTTGCTTCCGTCGCAGTCATCGAATTTCTTGGGACAATTAGGGCTGAGCGGTTTCATTGTGAGATATCCACGTCTTCACTGTAGTCCTTCTGTCTGTCCTGAACTTGGGCATTAGGTGTGCACCCTTCGAGCGGTAGAGCAGTTATTTATTAGGTCGTATGGCCACGATTACTCACAAAACGCAGCACTGTCGACTGTAGCTGGACGACTCCTAGCTTGGAACGGCGTGCATATTCCGGCGGATGTGGATAGGGGCTCCGGAGCGATGTGGATAGGGATTCCGGGGACGTGAATAAAGATTCCGGGCATGTGAATAACAGTTCCGGGATGTGAATAAACCGGGCCCGGAGTCGGGACCGAGATTGATATCAGCGTTCCGGGTTGGAGAAAAAGGGCGGCGTTGGACAACCAGTGGGAAATTTCTCCTCGAGTGAGAGGAGGAACGAATGCCCAGAAAGCCTCGTCCACGCGCCAGATCAAAGAAGTGTTGCGATTGCGGTACGATCTCGGGTTGCTGCAGAGCGAGATCGCGCGTAGTTGTTGCATTAGCCAATCCAGCATCAATCAATACCTGGAACGAGCTTCAGCAGCGGGCCTGAGCCGGCCACTTTCCGAGGATTGTGACGATCGACGGCTCAATGGACTACTGTTTCCGGCTGAGCCGAAGGGTGGCCGGCCACGGTGCAGAGAGCCCCCGAAGAACCGTTTCCCCGCTTTACAGCGATGGAGTATTCTGCTAGCACCTCGAAAGGTGCTTTAACAGGAGCAGGCCATGCTGGACATCACCAAGGACATCCAATCACTGACCGCCTTCCGCCGCCGTTCCGGCGATTTCATGAAACAACTCAAGAAGAGCAAGCGCCCCGTGGTGCTTACGGTGAAGGGGAAAGCAGCGGCCATTGTGCAGGACGCCGAGGCCTATCCGCGCTTGCTCGACGTGGCGGCCAGTGCCAACGCAGAGGAAGGCATCCGCCAGGGCCTGGAGGATGTGAAAAAAGGAAGGACACGGCCCGCGCGGGAGTTCTTCGACGAGTTCGAAGCCAAGCATGGCATACCTCGTTAATATCACTCCGCGTGCTGAGCGCGATCTCGCCCACCTGTATAGGCAAGTCAATGCCGAGTTTTCCGCCACAGCCCTAAAATGGTACAAGGGACTGAAAGAAGCCATTCTCAGCCTCGAAGAAAACCCGAATCGGTTCCACTGACGCGCAAGAGTGACAAAGCTCAGGCACTTGCTTTAACACGTACAGGCAACGCTACGCCGGGTCTCGAACACCGACGTGACGATCACCGCCCTGCATGCCGCAACCACGTGGACAGACCGGGCACGGCAGGCCACAACCTACCGCAACGGACGTGTACTTTTGGCCGGCGATGCCGCGCACAACGCCGCCCCCCTCATACAACTCAGCAGCAAAGCCAAGGAGAACGGCGACCACTCCGCGCAGGTGACGGCAGGGAATGCCATGTCCGCATATGAGCGACAACGATACCGGTTTCGCTTTAGCGCCCTCGACCAGGTGGCGATTGCCGCCCAAGGAATTCCGCAGGCTTGAGGATCTTCATGCCAGCGAACTGTCCGAGCTTCAAGAAAGATGTGCATCTCCCGTGACGATAAACTCAGACCCTCCAGCCTCGGCACAGTCGAGAATTCGGTTGTCTGACGGGTCTTCCTTCACAACATCGATCGCTCGCCGCGGATGAACTTTTTCCGTGAAATCGGCGATTCGGGCCTGAGCAAGTTTGATCGCTTCATCAGTCCAACCGAATTTGTCGCGTAGGACATGGGTCACTTCCTCCACAATCGGGTCGGAAATCGCAAGGACAATGTCTCCATTGCGCGCCATATCCAGCAATTTATCAGGAGCACCACCGAAGTTCATGGCCGAGATGTAGATATTGGAATCGGCAGTGACGCGCAGCACTTATCGTCCGCGCTCCGCGCGCGATTCGGCAATGAGACGCGCGACGTCACCCTCTGTCAGTCCAAGTTCACGGGACTTCGCTACACCATAGCGCTTGACCGCTTCCCACTGCTTATCCCTGATATAGCGGTCCACCGCTTCGGAAAGCACCTCATCGAGGCTCCGCTCCTGTGCGCGCGCGAGCTTTTCCAACTCGGCCAGCTGGGAATCCGACAATTGTGGCCGGTTCGGCGTCGCCATACGTCTATTGTCCCCCTATTTCGGGGATCCTGCCACGTGTTGTTGGCGATCATGTAAAAACGTATTTTTATGAACCGGGCCAACATTGCCCGAGCCGAACTGGCCTGCGCACTCTGTGGAAAACCACCCCGGTGTCGACGATGAATGATACGGAAGCAACTTGCTCGACAACTGACACATTGACTCGATTTAGCATATGCTTGGCATATGCCACAGGAGGTCGCTGATGAGTGCGGAGCGTCGCGTGAAAGTGTTTAAGAATGGTCGAAATCAGGCGGTCCGGATCCCCCGTGAGTTCGAGTTTTCGGGCGAGGACGCGATCATGCGAAAGGAGGGTGACCGACTCATCATCGAGCCCGCTCCACCTAAGTCTCTGCTTGCGGTGTTAGCGACCCTGGCGCCGCTGCACGAGGATTTTCCGCCCATTCAGGAGTTGCCCCCTGATCCGGTTGAGCTCTGATGCGCTACCTTCTCGACACCAATATCGTTTCTGATCTTGTCCGCAACCCGCAGGGAAAAGTGGCACAGCAGATCCGCAAGGTTGGTGAACCGCAAGTCTGTACCAGCATCATCGTCGCTGCGGAATTGCGCTACGGGGCTGCCAAGAAAGGCTCACCACGGCTTTCGGCCCAGCTTGAAGCAGTGCTTGGGGCGCTTGAAGTTTTGCCCTTTGAGGCTCCAGTCGATGCAGCTTACGGATTTCTGCGTACGCAGCTTGAGCAGACTGGCAGACCGATCGGCGCCAACGATCTGCTCATCGCCGCTCAGGCGCTAACTCTTGGGTACGCGGTTGTCACCGATAAACGAAAAGGAATTCGCTCACGTAGAGGAGCTTCGACGGGAGAATCGGCCATGCTAAGCCGATGGTGTTCGATTGGTCAAGAACTATGCTCCAGCTTTAACACGTGCGCTCCCTACTGGCGCTGCTCGACTTGTTCGACTGCTCGGGCTCTTTCCTAAAGACGCGCTCTGCTTGCGAACGCGCTCGTTCGCCAGCCCTTCCGGTACGTGCGCCGTCCGCAGCGACTTCTTGGTCTTGCGATAGTCGCGCAGCCGACCTCGGTACGCGGGGCTGACCGTAAGCGTCCTCCCCTCAACCATAAGATCACGATGAAAATCAGCATGCTCCAGCCGGAACGTATTCCGTGCGGCCCAATTAAAGACGAGCGCAAAGTCCACTTACTCGAAGACGCCCCAGGCGCTGGCGCTCTCTCGATATTTTCCGATCCGCAGTGCCTTCTCCGTGCCTGCCAAAACCCTTCATGGTGTCTCCTTGCTAGCGGCCGTCGCCCGGGCGGCAAATGGCGTACCTCGCACGGTCGTGTAGACAGAATCGAAAACGCTCAGTCCATGGATATTCGCAACGCCGCCAACGGTGATCGGAGCGGCGAGGTATTGGACCTTGCTCTCCGTGTTGGTGAATGCAGCCCACGAGGGAAGACCCGGGCCGTTCGGATCGCCTGCCCTGGCGAAGTTGACCCAATAGCTGGACACTTGTTCGGCCAGCATCCGATCTGCCGCCGTCCAGTTCCAAGGCGACTGGTCCAGGTGGTCGAAGACATACCATAGCTCGGCGAAGTGGCTCGCGCCCCAACCCGCGTACACGGAGCTGGCCGGGAACGGTGGCTGCTGTCGAAACGAGTAGTAGAAGACAGGACTTTTCCCGGTTCCGGCTTGCAACCTTGCCCATGCCCACATATCCCAGCCGAAGCGGAGATCGCGTTCGAGACCGAGCTGCGCCGGCCCCGCTTCCTCGTCGGTCGCGTGCGGATAAGCAGCCACCAGTGCAGGGGGAAGTTGACCGACGCTGTGTTCCAGGTCGCTGTCAAACGTTGCGGCTGTCACGTGCGTGACATTTACCAGCGCCCGCGCTTCGTCGGCGTTCGAACCGATCAGCAGCGGAACATCATTCTGCTGCCCCGAAGTGAATGCCTCGTAGGGTGAAAGGGGAAGCACGTATGGTTCGATCACCGCGTGGACGATACCGCCGGCATTGCCGGTAAGCAGGGCCGCTGGCAGCCGGCGTAGTTCCTTGAGGGAGGCAGCACCCAGCGAAGCGGCGTACGTCTGGCCCTCCCGTTCTGCGTTGGCCAGCAGGAACTTTGGAGCGAGCTGGAGCGGCTCAAACAGGCCGCCACTCTCTCCGATGGCGCGCTGAAACAAGCCTTTTGCCAGGGGCGAGGCCATCAGGATGCTGACCGAGATAGAACCGGAGGATTGGCCAGCGATGGTTACACATTTCGGGTCACCGCCAAAGGCCGCAACGTTCCTCCGAATCCATTCGAGTGCCGCGATCTGATCCATCAGGCCGTAGTTTCCCGAGGAGTGGTGCGGGGACTCGCGCGTAAGCTCGGGAAGCGCAAGAAAACCAAGCGGACCAAGGCGATAAGCGATGGTGACAACAATGACGCGTTTTTGCGCGAGCCGGTCGCCCCAGTACAAGGGCATCGAGGCCGACCCGTTGATGTATCCGCCGCCGTATATCCAAACGATCACCGGCAGGTGCTCGTGCGCGGTCTTGGCCGGCGTCCAGATGTTGAGGTAGAGGCAATCTTCGCTAACGGCCGGAGGCGTCTCGCCCGGCATGGAGACTCCAACTTGCATGCACGCCGGAGCAAATGCATCTGCTTTACGCGTGCCGGTCCAAGATGCGGCATGTACCGGTGGGCGCCAACGCAAGTCGCCCACCGGCGGGGCAGCGAAAGGGATTCCTTCGTATACACTCAACCCATTTGCCCGTATCCCGGATATGGTGCCGGACTCCGTCAGAACTTGCTGCGCGACAGCGGCACTCGCCAACTGTACCGCCGCTACTAGAACACACGTGAACTTCCATCGGTTCCACACGTGAGCCTTCTCCCTAGCTGTTCAAAGTGTGAAGATCAGGATTGCCCTTCTTGAATTTCGCCCTTGGCCTGAGGCTCTATCCCTGAAAGCCCCCCGCGATGACTATCTCCTTCCTGGCGGGTTCCCGCTGTGCAATATTGCTCAGGTGGCCGAAAAGCAGTCAACTGCTTTTCACGTGGACGGGGACACCTACACGGTCATCTCCATTATTCCTCATCCCAAATAGTCGACCCTCCACTTGGGCACAGAATCACCTGAGCCGACGAACCCGCTGCATATTCCGCTGCATTTGAATACGGATTACGGAGCGATGTGAATACAGACCATGTTCAGGCCGGCGCCGCGCCGGGAAAAAAGCAAAAAGCTGAGAAGCTAACAATCGCCGAGTCACCAGGATGGCAGGAAGAGGATTTGGATAGGCGACGAGTGAGGCAGAATGAGCTCGTAAAGGAAGCTTCAGTTACGGGGGCGCGGCGGGAAGCTTCTTGACTATTTCTCTCAACGCAGCCAAAAGGGCTCCCCATCCTGGCTCATTACGCGCTTTGGTTGTAAAGACTCCGGTGCGCGGCGGCCCAGATTGCACCGGGCGATCTGGGTTTCAAATACAGCAAGCACTGTATCGAATGGAGAAGCAACTTTCCCTGGCCCTAAATACATCCCAGTTTGCGCTTCTTCGCCAGGTCCGCCAAATCCGTTGCATGGAAAACGCCGCATGGAAGGCTCCGTCGAACAATTCCAGGCCGAGTTTGTCGACCTTCTCCGAAAGCAAGTCGAGGCATTGGAACTGGATGCCTATGTTGGCTTGACCGAGGCAGAGCGAAGTGAATACTACAAAAGGCAAGAGCGCATCTGCGATCTTTACACGAAAATGAGCATGTCTTCGGATCCTGCCGCTTAGCCGCTGGCAGCATTCAAAATGGACCGCAAAACCATCCGCGCGGTATTGTCGATACTGCGCGAGACCGATGGCGGACTAGAAGAAAGAAAGGACTTGTTCGGTTTGACCTGCCACGGTCTTCTTGATCTGTGTTTTCAACAGCTTACACATCGCGAAGTCATTATCGAGCAACCGACTCACGAACCGTGCTGTTTTCTCGATTGGACGGCCCACAATCGTGCCAAGTTCGGCCTACAAAAAATCTGCTTGGTTGAAGGATCTCGTTATAACATTGTTGGGGCGCCTTCGTCATAGTACTCTTGGCATTCTCTGAGGCGACGAACGCTTTGCTTTCCACCCCAATCTCGAAGACGACTGAGATCCGTTACGCCGTTGCTCTGTTGGCCACTGGAGTGGCCTTACTGGTCCGTCTGGCCCTGAGTCCGTTCCTGGGCGACTACGTGCCGTTCATCACGCTCTTTCCTGCGATAGCTTTCTGTGCCTGGTACTGTGGGGTCGGCCCGTCCATCTTCAGCGTGGTCCTTGCCATCATTGGGACGAAGTACTGGTTCATCCGGCCAGTACACTCTCTTCGCATCGTTGGCTCGGTTCAGGTGGTTAGTTTTTTGGCGTTCTTGTTGGCTTCCAGTATCTTGGTGGTGATGGGAGAAGCCCGTCGCCGTCGTGAGGAAGTAATGTCGGCAGCGCAGGAAGAACTTGAAGAAGCGGTACGGCAACGGACCGTAGAACTCGACAGGACCAATCAAAATCTGCGGGAACTGTCGGCACGCCTGATGCAATTGCAGGATGATGAAAGACGGCGCATCGCCCGCGAATTGCACGACAGCGTGGGGCAGATGCTGGCCGCGCTAGGAATGAACCTTGCCACCGTGGGAACCGACCTCGAACGCCTCACAAAGACCGCCAATACCGTTCGCGACAGTGCGTCTCTGGTACAGGAACTCAGTCAAGAAGTCCGGACGATTTCCCACTTACTCCATCCACCTCTGCTGGATGAAGCGGGACTTGCCTCGGCTCTCCGTTGGTATATCGAGGGATTCGCCCAACGTAGCAAGATTAAGGTGGATTTGGAGGTCCCCGCGGATTTCGGGCGCCTTACACGCGAGTCGGAAACAGCGATTTTCCGCACCGTGCAGGAGTGTCTCACGAATATTCATCGCCATTCGGAAAGCCCGACAGCCAGGATTCGCATTGCCGCGTCTGACGGTCACGTCTGGGTAGAAGTCGAGGATCGAGGCAGGGGCATAGCGCTAGAAAAGCAAGTGGAGATGTCCTCGACGGGCACCCCTGGTGTGGGAATCCGCGGCATGCGAGAAAGACTCCGGCAATTGGGCGGCAGTCTGGAAATCTATTCGAACGGCAAGGGTACGCTCATCGTGGCGCGGCTGCCGCTGGTAATTACCTCTGTGAGTCCGGCCGCGGCCTGACCTTAGTTTGCCGGGCTTTGCTGAGCCGAATCTTGACTATTTCTCGCGCATCTCGTCTGCTCTCACTTCTTCAATTTAGCTTTAGCGGTCGAGCTGCATGTCTGGCATGGCACAAACTCAACCAATCGGTCGAAATTGCTGACCTTCACACCGATTCCTGCAGTAGCGGATCCAATGTTTTGGAGCGCCTTTTTCATAATGGCCTCCTTGAATCACGCGATTCGCCCCTTTGCCTCCTCTTGTGCTTGCGACCCTCGAGTACGCCAACTATTGATCCCCCTAGCTATAGCTAGGCTAGGGGTGACTCTTTCTTTCGGATTGAAGACAATAGCCAAGACCGACCCGATACCCAGGCCAACCAAAGGAGGCGTGATCGCAGAATTTAAGTCGTATTGATTTTCGGCTCGTCGCACCTCATCTCTCGCGCTCTTGCAAAATATGAAGCAGCTAACCATTCTTATTTATGACTGCAAGAACCGGGCCACCTTATCAAAGCCCTTTGTTTTCCGGCTGATGTAGGATCCCGAGCACGAAATTTCGACTCTTCAAAGGAGAAAAGTCACCGCCCGCCGATATCTGGCAAACACCGGACAGGTTCGATTCTGAGGGTCAGCAAGAAGTGTTGACGCAAGTAAGCGTGTGCGCGAGATACAGCATTTGCTGTAGCTCAAATTTTCCTGGTCCCTCGCCAAAAACTCTCGATATTTCGACGGATCAGCCGCTTACCCGCACAAAATACAAGTTGCAGATCAATGGCTCGACGCGTGCAGTCATCCCAAGCGCCTAAAGGCTGGAGAAGAATATGCTGAGTGTCCATATTGAGAACATCGGCGAAATGGCGGTAATTGAGTGCGAAGGTCGAATTGTCCGGAGCGAAGCCGCTCTCGAATTACGCAAAGCGGTCAACTTACAGAGCGATGCCCAAATCATCGTTCTCGATCTCTCAGAAGTCACTGCCATCGAAGGCGGAGGTCTGGGCATGCTCGTGTTCCTCGAGCGATGGGCTCGCGACCACGACATTCGACTTAAGTTGTTCAATCCCCGTCCATCTGTGCAGTACAGCCTGGAGCACGCCAGTTCGATGCGAGAGTTCGACATCGCTACGCTAGACGAAATGATGGCTCTGCTGGCTTGCGCCGATGGCCGATACGCGCAGGTTGCCTGACTCTGTTGAGTCACAAGGGTCCGGTCCCTTGGCCTGTCCGAACGGTTCGAGATGTTCGCCCTATAGTATCCGCGAACGAAAACGAAGACGACAATCGTTCGTCGAGCCACTCAAGCCAAATCCGGACTGCCGCCGATTGCCAGAAAAATAAATGGGATCAGGTGCGCCGATGACGGCCCCAATACAGATACCCAGTGACCAAGACCAGAATAGCCGCCGATACGCAGAGAGCTTTCCAAGACACGAGCAACCGCATCTCTGACCGCCGCCGCTTGATCGAGGCGTCGTCTCTTGCTTCCGTAGGAGCGTGCGAGGCAGACGGCTGTGGCTGTGCGGCACGGATCGCCACATCGCATACTGCCTTTAAGATGCGCCCCTGCGGGGTAGCGTGTAGTTTTTGAGCTGCTTCGGCCGCAGCCAGAGCACTTTGCGCGTCTCCCGCCCGAAGAGACTGTCGCGCGGACTGCCGCTGAGAATAGGCGTGGGCTGCAAGCAGCATCATGGGCATCAGATCAGCCCCACACCGCGGGCAGATTGCGACTCCGCGAAAGCGGGCCTCGCATACCGGGCATTTGCCGTCCGGGGCCAGTTGCGAACCGTTACCGTGCAACTATTTTCCTTCCACAAAGAACAACAATTCGGAAAGCTGTTGGGTAGCGTGTTTTAGGATCTTCTCATCCTTGGCAGCAATCGCGGTTTCGATCTTCGAGTTGAGATCGATGACTTCATTGCGGTCTTCCGCGTGCATTTGTTCAAGTGACTGGCGCGAGCGTTCCACTACTTCAGCTGCTTCGCTGACAACTTCGGGCCACACGCCGTTCGTAGGAATCGCCGTCTCCGAGGTTGCATCTGTCCCCGCCTCCTCGAACTCTTCTGCTTCTTCTTCTTCGAGTTCCTCGTCGAGCCATGCATCTTCTTCCGATTCGGCGTCTTCGAGGATGCGACTCGAGTACAGAGCCTCCAGCCGTTTACGCGCTTCGGCAACTTCAGCCTCGCTCTTTTTCTCCAGCGCCCGGTCAATGGTGATGTGCTTTGATTTGCCGGTGCATTTCTCGGAGGCGGTCACGTGCAAAATGCCGTCTAGGTCGAGGCTCATGCGGCAGAGAACCTCGCTCGGATCGGCAAGCTTCTTCAAGTCCTTCACCTTGAAATTGCCCACCAGAATATTGTTGAGCGCATCTTCGTCCTCGCCTTCGTATACGCAAACTTCGACCAGCTCCTGAAACGGAACACAGGTATAGAAGCGCTCGGTACGAGTCAGCGGCAAGGGGGTATTCCGCCGGATGATTGGCTTGTAGCAGTGGGGGTAGGGAACACCGCCACGTTCCCCGAGATAGGATACGCCGAATGAGTAGGGGCAGACATCGACTAGCACCCGATCGACCTCTTGCCCCGCCAGCCGTGAAGCCAGGACACCAGCTCCCAGGGCTACGCACAGGTCGGGATGGATTTCCTCCCGCGGCAACAGACCTGTGCGTTCATGCAGCAGGCGGGATACCAAGGGAGTGCGCGTGGAGCCGCCGACCAGCAGGATCGCGTCCAGTTCTGCCGGGTTCTTGCGGGAATCGGCCAGGGCTTTGGAGACACTTTCGAGCGTCTTCTCCAGCAGCGGTCGGATCATCGCCTCGTATCGTTCCCGGGTGACTTCCAGTTCCAGATGGAGCGGCTTGCCCTTCTCGGTGACCAGTGCTTCTTCGCGGATGGTGACTTCGGGCTCAAAACTCAAGCGTTTCTTGGCCTCTTCGGCCGCCCACCAGAGGCGCGCGCGGGCGGCAGAGGACCCTTGCCGCAAATCAATGCCGTGCTGGGTTTGGAAGGCAGCCAGCAAATGCTCCGCCAATAGATCGTTGAAGTCGTCGCCGCCGAGATGGTTGTCGCCATGGCTGGCCAGTACCTCAGTAATATCGCCTTCCAAGGCAACGATGGATACGTCAAACGTACCGCCCCCGAGATCATAGACCATGGCTGTGTGCCGGGTTCCTGCGCCATACGCCAAGCTGGCCGCGGTCGGTTCGTTCAGGATGCGGATTGCCTCCAGTCCCGCCAGGGCTGCGGCTTCGCGGGTGGCTTGGCGTTGCACGTCAGAGAAGTACGCGGGAACAGTAATCACCGCTTTCTCGATCCGCTGCCGCACGCTGCGCGACGCCCAATTCGCCAGTTCCCGCAGAATCAGGGCTGAAATCTCAGGCGGGGTGAAGTGACGGTCGCCCAGCATTACCGTCTCGGTGCTCCCCATCTTGCGCTTGATGCTGCGCACGGTTCGCTCCGGGTAAAGAACCAACTGGTTGCGCGCGCGCTCGCCCACCAGCAGTTCTCCGGAACTAGAGAGCCCCACGACCGAAGGCAGGATGTTGCTCTTCCCGGAGCCGAGAACTTGCACGCGGCCATCCACAAAGGCAGCCACCTCGGAATTTGTGGTGCCCAGATCAATGCCTACAATAAGATCGCTCATCACTTTATCGCTCCTTGATTCTCATGTTCTCTAGTGTCTGTCCTAAGTCTCGCCCGAGGCACCGGTTGTCGGGACACGGCAACCGTGGATCAAGCACTGACAAATTCAGAACCGCCTGAAATCCTGGAGAGCTGCCGTAATACAGCGCTCGATCCGATTACGACAATGACTTCCCCAGTTACTCAAGTTCCCGCTCACTCAATTTCTTGCGCGCAACCTTGACCTGAGCCGGACGATAAACCTCCCCCTCCCACTCATAACCGGTAAGGTAGACGCCCACCACGGTGCCCTCCGGCACCGAATCGGTCTCTTCCACTTCGACGGCAGTCATCCGATGGGAATCGAATTCCTGGCCCTCGCAGAGGATGGGGCTGAGCTGATAATCCTGTAACGCCTGATCGAGGCGATCCATGGTCAGGGTGTAGCCCTTCTCGAGCGCCGTCAAAACCTGCTGAGCATGGGACTGTTGCTCGTTCTCCGCGGCGAACCAACGCGCCCACCAGGGGCGGTGGGCGTTGGCGGCCAACCCCGGCCCGACTGCACGCGCGGAATTGAGGCCGCGCTCGAAGCGGTCGCGTAGATCGAGGAGGAGATCGATGTGTCGCTTTTCTGGGCGACGTTCATGAATTGCCGAAGCTACATCCGCTTCTGATTCCTTTACCTCCTCGAGCTCGGGGGAACAATCCTGCCCGAACGACGCAACCACAGTCTGCTTCAGCTCTGCCAGCGTATCGTTTACTTGCTTGAAGGTCCGACTTTGCAGCTTGACCTCCCGCCGGAGCGCAGTCACGACAGACCACAAGCTGTACAGATCGCAGCCGCTCTCGATAGGCGGAGGAGGCTCTCCATTTTCGATGGCTGTCAGTAGGTCCGCGGCTAAGCCCGGGAGCGGCTGTTCGTCAGCGAGCGCACTATCCAGCCAGCTCTCGAACCCACGCAAAATGGCTTCACGGGTTTCGTGAACAGAGTCGCGGGGGGAGTCAAGAGCGTTCATGCCCATTCCGATTTATTTTTCCTTCAATACTTCCAACCAAGGCTCCGGCCCGACAAACTTCCTCTGACTTGAAACGCTCCCAAAGATCGAGTCCAAGGGGGCAAGCGGATCGGTGGAGAACAGGAAGTATCGGAAGCGCTGGCGCCGATCGCGCAGCAATTCGTAGGCGTCCCGGACCTGCTCAAACTCGGCCGGATTGCGATCGGGCGGGAACTGCTTCAGCTTGCGCAAATACGCCGCCCGTATCTGTTCGTCGCCCGCCTCTCGGGCGACCCCCAACACCTCCCATGGGTCGGGTAGAAAACTCGTTTTCTCCATTCCGTTATCCTTAGAACAGGCTTCCCTAGAACAGGCTTCCCTGTTGCGGCCGCCGAGCTCCAGATTTCCCCTTGTTTCCCCTCTGCCGCTGCCCCTCGGTCCTCCCCGAGTCGCGGTCAAAAACCACGGCCTCGATCTCGTTCAGGACCTGTTCCGCAGTGGCCCCATCCGCTAGGGCCTTCTTGATCTCCCGCGCCAGTTCGGGAGGCAGGATCTTGAGCAACGACTCAAGCTCCCGCGAGCGGCCTAACAGGATTCCTTTCAAGATTGCTTCGGGACTGGCGCCACGGGCGATGGCTAAGGTCAGCTCACGGCAGAGTTCCGGAGGCATGTTCGCAAGGAAATCTTCGAAATCGGCCAGATCTTCTTCCTCCAGGAACTCCTCGTGCTCGTAGAACCCGTGGTTGGCATGGGGATGGTTTGGAATTCCAGCGATACCGCCAGAAGCTGGGACGTGGCGGGCCAGCCTCGGGTATTGTTTCTGCGCTCTCTCGTCCGCCAAGACCTCATTTAGGAATCCCGTTTCCATCGAGTACCGCTCGGGCCCAGCGGCAAGAAAATCGTCCCGCTCAAACATGTTGGCCGGGTGTCCGCGCAATTCCTCGAGCAACTTTCCAGCTAGGTCTTTGTTGCCTTCGCGGTGCGCCAGTTCGAGGGCGGCAGAGAGGCAATCGCAGCGTCTCTCAGAAACACCAGGCGGCAGCGACCGCGCTCGCAGGAACAGAAACCTGGCGTCGGCCGCACCTCGCTCCAGGCCTCGCACGGACACGGCAAAGGCCAGTTCGGGGGCCTGGCTGCGAATTGCAGCTTCGCCCAGCACCAGCATCTCGGCGGTATCCAGAGCGATCGCGGGATCCATGCAGCAAGCGCTCAGCCGGTCCTTCCAGTTCTCCGGAATTGCCGCAGGGATGCCGACGGAATCGCCTAACAGACAAGCCTGGGCCAAACCTTTTAGCAGCGTCACACCGGTATAGGAGCTGAGGTCGAGCGGAGTCAGCAAGGCTTCCTCGGGCGCGAGAACAGCCGCGTCGACGATGCCACGATCGAGAACGTAGGCAGCGACGGGATTTCCTAACTGCCCCTCCGCCTCCGCCCTGTGTCGGCGCACCGCGTCATGATCTTTCTCGAGTGCTGCGCAAACCCTACGGAGCGCGCTCGGGAAAGCCGCCAAGCTCCCGGCGGGTTCGAGCAAGGACTCGATGCGTTCGATTCCTGATTTGGCCAAGTGAGATTTACGCTGACGAAAGTGGCGCAGGACGTCCGCGAGGAGGAGCCGCAGTTTGGCTTTTCGGACCTCCGGGTTGAGACGGTCCAGTTGCTCGGCTTGGTGCAGATACTTAAGCGACTTCTGGTAGGCTCCGCGTTTCTCGCTTGATTCCATCAGCCACAGCAGCGGGGCCACGTCCTTTTCACATGCCTGTCGCCAGCGCTCGGCTACTCGATCTGCCGCTCTCCAGTCGCGCTGCTTCTTAGCCCAGTCCAGCCAGAATTGGAAAGCCTCGCGGTGCGGATCGGCGGCACAAGCCCGTTCGTAGAGAACGTCTGGCGAGAATAGCTGGCTAGGCGTCAATTCTGCCGGCGAAACCGAGTCTTCCAGATCCGCCAGCAGGAGGAGCTCCTCGGCCAGGTCCGCCGGTACGCGTGCAGCCAACCCTGCCATGTGCAGCCATAGAACTCCGTCTTCCAGGCTCTTGGCGGCAAACCACTTCTCTTCGAGCGCGACGGCTCGAAATGTGTCCCAGGCGATGAGGGCGTGCGCCAAACTCTCCAAGCACCCAGAGCTTTCCAGGGCCTTGGCCATCAGCTGGTACCAGCGAGCGTCGTTTCGCGCCGTCCCTCCAAGGACACGGCGCACCTGATTCGGGCGAAAGCCCAGTAGCATGCAGCGCACCGAAATGTACTGGCGCAACCGGTCGCGAAGATCGGGACGAAACCGTTCGCAGGCCGAAATCGCAGCCCGCGCCCTTTCGAGAATCGGCGGCTGCTTCTTGGCCGCCAATGCCGCTTCCAGATCCGCGAGAGCCTGGCGGAGAGCTTCCTCGCCTGCTCCGATCGCGGCTACCAAGTTCTGGGCGGCAGCAGAACTGAGGCTGGCGCCTCCTTCGGAACCTAACATTACCTGCATGACGGGTACCAGGCGGGCGGGAACCGAATCCGACGTAAGGGTCTGGAGCCACCTGCGACAACTCGTGTCATCTCGACGGTAAAAAGCCGCGATGGCATTGATCAATGCCTTCCACGAACTCAGTGGACTACGCCGCGATACCTCCGGCAGGAACAAATCGGCTTCATCGGCGGGCCGGCTCGTCACCGCTTTCAGGGCAGCCGTCAGCGCCTTGGCTGCTTCCCGCAAACTGTGTCCAGGGGGAAGCGATGAAACCTGGGCAAGAGCGGTCAGGTCGAATACTCGTTGCCGTATAGCCGTCTCTATCTTCTCGCGCACGAACGGATCCAGGTTCGGATCGGCGAAAGGAGCAACAAACTCGTCCAAATTCCCTTCCTGCATGCGCACTTCGAGCAAGAGTTGCTCCCACTTCGTACGTACCGAAGGGAACCGCTGGATGACCAAGTTCAACAGCGACCTGGCCTCAGTCGACATGCCGTGCTCCAACAGGCTGCGGATGCGCGCTTGATAGGCGTCCATCAGCAAAGCCTCCGAGCTCGGCGTAGGATGGCGCTTGTGCAGTTCTTTCGCGGTTTCGACAGCAGCTTTCGAGTGCTTTCCCTTGATCAGTTCGCGCACCCGCGCCTCCGCCGCCAGAAAGTGTCCGGGCGCCGATGGGTCGTGCGCAGCGGGCGGAACGCTCGTTCTCTCCCGGGTCAACACTGGGCTAGGAAGACTCCTTTCTACTAGAAGGACCCTTTTTATGCGTGTCGAACATTTTCGCGGTTGCGCACAAAGACCACACTCTACTCGAAGAATGGGGACCGGTCCTCTTTGAGCCTGAATCGAAAGCAATCGGGAACTCATCACGGCGTTTTATGGTTTCGCAATCGCAGGCGGAGGGCGCGCGATTGAGGAACCGGGACATGTAGTTCTTGAAAATTAAGCCTTGGTGAGATTGCTGTCAAGTATGCGTTCTCTAACATCTTTCAACATCTTCCACCAACATCCACAGCCATTCACAGAAAGCAGAAGGCAAGAAAATTCCTGCTCCGCCAGCGGCGTCCACGAATCTGTATTTGGAGGAATGCTTGCTTTTGGAAATGGCAGGAGCTCAGATTAGGATTGTCGAGGATGGTGGCAACAGCGGGGCTGCACCTCGCCACCGTCTTCCCCGGCGGCCCACCGACCGAGCCTACCAAACGCGCACCAAATACCGGCAAATATACCGGCATTTCCGGTTACTAGCCCTATCGAACCTCTTTAGAGTCGACAGCCGGAGGGTGGGTACCGAGCGCCTGAAGTTGGCACTCTAGGGCTGAGTTAAGCGCCCACTGGGTGCGGTAAGTGCATCATGATACACAAGCTCCCGGCCCACGATTTGACTCAGCGAACTGCTTGCGCCGAGACAGAGATCCCATGCGAAACAATGGGCGAAGGCCGAAGGCGACGCCGACGCAGTTCACGCTGTAGGTCGCGCCCACCTCAAATCCCAAAGCACATCGAGATTCTGCCGAAGGGAGCTGACATAGTGATTATCGCGGCAGCGCTTCAGGAATGCGGTGACACACTTGTCACCATTAAATCTCCCTGCACGAATTCGTAAGCTAGTAGCCGGGAAATGTGTGTCGATGGCGCTGTAGGCACTGAGTCGAGCGCCCAATCGCTTCAAACATCAGTGCGTAGTTGCTGACCGCATAGTGGTGCGGGCTGGGCCCCGTTCCCTTCGCAGAGCAGAGTTGTTGGGAGAGCAAAGTTTGGATAGGGGAAGCGGGCGTGATAGCCTATCGGCGGCAGGGCCAGGGCGGGTTCGGCTCGCCTGTCTCTGCATGCCCCAAGTAAGCTTCATGCCAGACCCATCCAGGCCAGTTCGATCCCCTGTATCCCCAACACCGGCGGGGACTTCCGAGGGTCCGGGGGAACAGGAAAAAGGGCAACTTTCCTCCCGCGACCGGGTTCCATCTAGTGTGAGCACTGCCGCCATGGACCGGGGGGTTCTGATGGCCGCGCTAGGGCCACGCCCAGCCGGCGGATTGGAACCAGCGATGGCTGGCGCCGAAAACTATACCGACGCCGAAGTCATGCTGCGGGTGAAGGCGGGGGACCAGTCGGCTTTCGACTTCCTGGTGCAGAAGTACCGCCGTCCTCTGGTTAGTTTTATGTACCGGATGGCGCGCAACACGGCCGCAGCGGAGGATCTGGCGCAGGAAGTCTTTCTGCGAGTGTATCGCTCGCGCCAGAGTTACGAGGCCAGCGCCAAGTTCACCACCTGGCTGTATCGCATTGCGACCAACCTGGCGGTCAATCATGCGCGCGACACGCGCAAGGAGCGTCCGGAGGTGACCGTGAGCCTGGACGAACCGGATGAGGAAACGGGCACGACCATGGACGTGGCCGACGGTACGATGACGGCGGAAGAAGCACTGTTGCGGCGGGAGCGGATGCTGGCGATCCGCAGCAAGGTGGAGGCCCTGCCCGAGCGGCAGAGACTGGCGGTGATCATGCACAAGTACCAGCAAATGGATTACAAGCAAATTGCCGATGTTTTGAAGTTGAGCGAGTCGGCGACGAAATCGTTGTTGTTCCGGGCGTACGAGACTTTGCGGGAACAGTTGAAAGAGTTTGTGTAGAAAGTTCAAAGAATTTGTGTAGGAAGCTGCGTTTTGGGGTGGAGCGAAGTGGCAGTGGCGAAAAGAAGAAACGAAGGTGAGGGGAGCACGGTTATGAAGTGCGAGGAGATTCGCGAAATGATGCCGGACCTTGCGTCCGGCCTGATGGAAGTGACGCCGGAGATCGGCGGGCATCTGGCGGGTTGCGGCGCGTGCGCCGGAAAGCTGGAAGAGTTCAGACAAACGATGGCGTTGCTGGACCAATGGCAGGCTCCGGAGCCGTCGCCGTATTTCGATGTGCGTCTCGAGGCGCGTCTGCGGGAAGAGATGGCGAAACCGCAGGCAGGATGGCTGGCGTGGTTCCGGCGTCCGGTGCTGGCGGGGGCGCTCACGGTGCTGATAGGAGTTGGCCTGGGCCTGTTCTTCACTAAGAGCAGCGGTGTCTACAATTCCGGCGGCGGCGAGATAGCGGAGGTCGATACACAAGCGGCGGCGACGGAACCGGGTACGGCGGTGAGCGATTTGCAGGCTCTGGAGAAGAATCACGATCTGTACGCCGACTTCGATTTGCTGGATGATCTGGAACTGCAGCACGATGTGGTGGAGAATCCCTAGGGCTGATCGAAGTAAACACAACACAAGTGGAACAGACGGGGGAGAATGCGGCGGGGAAATTTCATGACAGGATGGATGGCGACGGCTGTGCTGTCGGCAGCGACCGTGGTGCTGTCTTTCTCTCCCTGCCTGGCGCAGCGCAACAACTTCCGAGTGGTGCAGGGACGGCAGTCAGCACCGAATCACCCCGGGCAAGCACATGCCGGTGACTGGCTGCGCAAATACCAGGGACTGCCTCCGGGAGAGCAGGAGCGCGCCTTGCAAAACGATCCCGGATTCCGCCGTATGTCTCCTGAGCAGCAGCGGCGTTTGCGGCCGTGGTTGCACTATTTCGCGAGCCTTCCGCCGCGGGAACAGCAGCGCATCTGGGCAACATGGATCGGTGGGCGCACCTGACGCCGGACCAGAAACAACAGGCGCGCGCAGTATTCGACCAGATGCGGCAGCTTCCGCCGGACCGGCGGCGCATGGTAACGCTGGCTGTGCGCGATCTGAGCGCCATGCCTCCGGAAGAGCGCGAGCGGGTCATCAATTCGGGCCGGTTCAAAAAAATGTTCTCACCGGAGGAACGCGACATTATGCTCGGAGCCGTCAGGCTGCCGTTCGCGCCACAAGAGAATGGTAGATCCGAAGGACCGCCGCCACCCGAGCAGTAGGGCAGTTCTCAGTTTCTGGTTTCCAGTTTCTAGTTTTTAGATCCATTCAGTGGAAGTCGTGCGAGATGGTCTCGGCTTTCGTAACAAACAGTGGCAGCACGCGTTCCGCTTTGACGGAGATCACATTGTCCTGATTCTGCAGGATGCCTTCGATGGCCAGAAACCGCTCTGAAGCCAGCAGCAGGCGGTTTTGGTGAAAAAGATCGGGCGTGATGATCGCGTTGGCTACTCCCGTTTCATCTTCCAAGCTGACAAAAACAAAACCTTTCGCGGTTCCCGGACGCTGGCGTGTGATTACGCAGCCTCCGATGCGAAGACGCTTGCCGCTGGGAATGTCACGGAGTTCGCTGGCCCGGCGAATGCCCATGGCATTGAGCCACTCGCGGCGATAAGCCATGGGATGCGGTCCAACGGTGAGGCCAGTACCGTGGAAGTCGGCAACCAGGCGCTCTTCGTGGTTCATAGGACGGAGTGGGGAAGGCGAATCGGATTCGGGCAAATTTTCGAGCAACGGCCCGGAGCCGCGGACGCCCGTTCCACCTGCCAGAGAGCGTCGCGACGGTGAAGGCGCGGTTTCGAGTTTCCAGTTTCCGGTTTCCAGTGAGAACCCACGGGAATAGCTTCCGATTTTCTCGAAACTGGAAACTGGAAACTAGAAACTGCATTCAAAGCCCCGATTTCCGCCAGTGTAGTGAGTTCGTCCTTGCGCAGTTCCGTAACGCGGCGAGTCAGATCGTGAATAGAAGTGAACGGAGCACAAGCGCGCTCCCGCACCAGAGCCTGAGCAGCTTCCTCGCGCAGCCCGCGGACGTAGCGCAATCCCAGGCGTAGCGCAGGAGTCCCCCCGCTGTCGCCTGAGCATCCTGTCCAAAGGTTTTACTGGCAACTGGCAACTGGCAACCGGCAACTGTTTCTAAACTGCACTTCCACTCCGAGCGCGTCACATCCACCGCCAGCATTTTCAATCCATGGCGTTGTGCGTCTTTGACGATCGTCGCCGGGGAATAAAATCCCATGGGCTGGTTGTTGAGCAGGGCGGCGGTGAAGGCGGCGAGGTAATGGCACTTCAAATAGGCACTGGCATAAGCGATCAGCGCGAAGCTGGCAGCGTGCGATTCGGGAAATCCGTAGAGCGCGAAGGAGGTGATGGAGAGAATAATTTTTTCCTGCGCCTCGGCCGGAATTCCGTTGTGCGTCATGCCGGCACGCAGCTTGGCTTCGATTTCCTTCATGCGGGCCTGCGATCGCTTGAAGCCCATGGCGCGGCGCAGGTCTTCTGCCTCGCCGCCGGTGAAGTTGGCTGCGATCATGGCGAGCCGAAGCAGTTGCTCCTGAAACAGAGGCACGCCCAGCGTTCGCTTGAGCACAGGTTCGAGCGAAGGATGCGGATACGTGACCTCTTCCCGTCCCTGGCGACGCAAGAGAAAAGGATTCACCATCTGACCGACGATCGGCCCCGGCCGGATGATTGCCACTTGCACCACAATGTCATAGAAGCGTTTCGGGTGCAGACGCGGCAGGCACGACATTTGCGCGCGGCTTTCCACCTGGAACAATCCTATGGTGTCGGCCTGTTGCAGAGCGGAATACACTGCGGGATCATCTTTCGGAAGATGGGCCAGATCGACTTCTTCGCGGTAGTGGTTGCGAATAAGCTCAATCGAATCTTTGAGCACGGCCATCATCCCCAGGCCGAGCAGGTCGACTTTGATGATACCCATGTCGGCGCAATCTTCCTTATCCCACTGCACTACCACGCGCCCAGGCATGGAGGCGGGTTCGAGCGGAACGACAGAGTCGAGTTGTCCCTGGCAAATCACCATGCCGCCGGAGTGCTGTCCGAGATGGCGTGGCAAATCCTGCACGGCAAGGCACAGTTCGTAATATTTGCGCAGGCGCGGATGGTTGAGGTCGAGCCCGGCATCGCGGAAGCGGCGGTCGAGCGCGTCGTTTTCATCGCGGAATTCCCAGGTGGCGACCGCAGCGGAAATCTTGGCGAGCGTTTCCGGATCGAATCCCAGCGCCTTTCCCATCTCGCGCGCCGCCATGCGATTGCGATAGGTGATGACATTCGCCGTCATGGCCGCGCCGCGCTCGCCATAGCGCCGGTAGACGTATTGGATAACTTTTTCGCGCTCGTCGCCGCTGGGTAGGTCGAGATCGATGTCGGGCCACTCGCCACGCTCTTCGGAAAGAAAACGTTCGAAGAGAAGCTCCATGCTGATGGGATCGACGGCAGTGATGCCCAGCGAATAACAGACGGCACTGTTGGCGGCCGAGCCGCGTCCCTGCACCAAAATATTTTGCTCACGGCAGAAGCGGACCAGATCCCACACGATGAGGAAGTAGCCGGCAAGATTGAGTTTTTCGATGAGCACGAGTTCGCGCTCAATCTGCCGGCGGGCGCGGGTTTGCATATCGCCCGAAGCGCGGCCATAACGCTGTCGAAAACCTTCCCATGAGCGCTCGCGCAGGAACGAGTTCATGGTCTCGCCATCAGGAACGGGATAGCGCGGAAACTGGTAGCCCAGATCGTTGAGCGTGAATTCGAGGCGTGAGGATAATTCAAGCGTGTTGCTGATGGCTTCGGGCAGGTCGGCGAATAGCTGCTGCATCTCCTGCGGCGATTTCAAATGACGCTCGGAGTTGCGCGCCAGCAATCGCCCGGCTGTCGACAGCGTGCCGTGATGGCGAATGGCGGTGAATGCGTCGCAGAGTTCGCGATCTTTTGCGGCGGCGTAGCAGACACCGTTGGTCGCGAGTAAAGGAAGATTGAGCGATCGGGCCATTGCAATGGCGGCACGATTGCGAGTTTCTTCTTCCCGATGAAAATGGCGCTGCAACTCGATGTACACATTGCCGCGGCCAAACCATCCCATCAGTCGCTCGACTTGCTTGCGGGCTTCTTCGATGCCGCCATGCCGTAAGGCGGCGGCCAGCGGCCCTTCCGCCCCTCCGGTTAAGCAAATAAGACCCTGCGCATGCTCTTCCAGTTCTTCTTCGCGGACCGAACCTTCGCCTTTTTTCGCGCGCAACTTCATTTTGGTAATTAGGCGGCAAAGGTTTTGATAGCCGGTGCGGGAGGAAACGAGGAAAGGAAGGCGGAACTCACCACGGAGACACCCTTCGGCTATGCTCAGGGCAGGCTCCGGCACGGAGGAATTCTTAAATTGTTGATGGTTGATTTTTGATTGTTGATTGCTCTTCTCCGTGCCTCCATGACTCCGTGGTAAAAATGCGGTAACTTCCGCCCCGATGTGCGCCTTGATCCCGATTTTTTTGGCTGCCAGGTGAAAGCGTGGCGCCCCGTAGACGCCGTCGGTGTCGAGCAATGCTAGGGCAGGCATGTCGAGCCGGGCGCAGATTCCTGCCAGATCCTCAGGTAAGGAAGAGCCTTCGAGGAAACTGAAAGCGGAGCGGGCGTGAAGCTCGATATACATCAGTTCTCAGTTCCCAGTTCTCCGTGAAGAACCTCCCGGACTCTGCAGTGGTAAAGGGTTTTGAAGAACTGATTTTTCAGTCATAGGTGCCTTCCACAAACCAGCTTCCGCCGAGCAGATCGTGCACGAGCCGGTAGAGAGCGGCACCATCTGCCGTTTGCAAGGCGATGTCCCACTCATCGCGGGCCCAGGCTTCCCGTTCCCACCAATCACCGGAACTGCGCCATGGGCCGGCTTTCCAGAGCACACTGCCCTGCACTTCTTTTTTCTTCGAGCAGGCCACGCGCACCAGTTCCCCATTCTCCAAAGTCACCGTAGCTCGCAGTGGTGGGCGGAACATACGAAGAGCCGCGACGGCAGGTTGTTCTTCTGCCGAGCCTTTCTGACGGTTCGTTTCTGAAGCTGCTCCAGGCACAAAGCGCTTCATGCGGAAACCTTCGGCACGATAGGTATCCAACAACTCCAGCGAGCCCACCCGGGCCTCGCCGACCAGTCCGGCAATGCGTGCCAGCGTAAGTTCCAGTTTTTCCGGCTCTGGCGACGGAGACAGAAAAAGGCCACCTTGGGCCGATCGCGGCCGCGCCGGTTCCGCGGCGAGATGAATCTTCCGGATGGGCGCTCCCGGCGGATGCGCATTTAAGTCCAGTTGCAGCAGCTTGAGAAAAAGTTTGGGGTCAAGCATGGGAAGAGGAAGACGAAGCGTTCGGCAGAATGGCTCTCGCCGGTTGGAACAAATTGTCGAGTGCCGATTTTCGATTGCCGATGGTGTGGAACATGGTTGATGGTTGATTTCTGATTGTTGTTTGCGGGACGAGAAGTTTTCGAGTTCCAGGGTGAGCCGCAGTTCCTGCGTGTTCAGGGCGCGCGAAGCCAAGCGCGCGCAAATCTGCTCAAGCAAACGATTCAGCAAAAAAGCCAGCGGCTCCAGCAGCACGATGGGATATTCCAACTCGACTGCTTCTTCAAATACCGCCGGGGCTTCCATGGGAACCAGCGTGCGGGAAGCCGCGCCCCGCGCCAGTTGCTGCAAGCGCAAGCCTTCCTGACCCAAACGCTCGCTCAGCGCAACTTCCGGCAACGCAGCCAGAGCGCAAAGATGGCGGATGCCCCAGCGCTCAAGAGTTAGGAGCAGGCGAGTTGATTCTTTTTTCTGCTCGTCTTTTTTCGGCTTCCCTTCCCGTTTTTCCCCTTCACAATCGGCAAACAAAACTTCCACCGGAAGAGATCCCAGAGACTCGCCTTCTTTTCCCCGCGGAATCACGGTCACACCGGAAAATCCGCGGGCGGCGAGCATGGCAGCATCGGGATTCGAAGCCACGGCGACATTGGCTTCGAGCCCGAGGCTGGTAACGCGGTGAGACATGGCATGAGCTATTTCGGGCAGCGAGCCGAAAACAGATTCCATGCCTTCGAGATCAACCAGCGCCGTGTCGAGCGCGGCATCTTCTACGCACGGCGAGAAGGACTGCGCACAATCCAGCAGAGCGGCGTGCGCCGCGGATTCCTGCAACGGCGAACGCGGACGCAGCGTCAACTCCGACACAAAGTTCCGCCTGGGCTTTCGTCATGCCTGGCGTGATGCCCATGCGGCCTGCGCTTTCATTCACGGCAAAAACTTTTTCCAGCGGAGGCTTGCCTTCGAAAATGGCCACGGCCTGCGTGCGCAACTCCGGCTCGGCGCGAAACACCGCAGCCACAGGAAAATTCGGCACGTAGATGCAGGCAAAAGGCATGACAAATATTGCCTCAAGGACTCAATCTTGCAATGATTCAACTCCTCATCCCGCCCAGGCGGTTTTGCTGGCGAACCTGATCTCGGCGGAACGAACCGGTTTGCGATCCAGTCGCGATCGCACCAACTCCGCCGTGATTTCCAGTTCGGTCAGCAATTGCGCATGGCTGGGTGCCGGGAATGGAGAATCTTTCGATGGCTCGCTTACTCGATTTCCTGGCGCTCCCTTCTTGGTCGACCCCAGCCTTATCAATAAGGAAGAGCAACTTCCGGCGATGGGTTGCCGCTCGACTGCCAGCAGGACGGTGGGCGTATGTTCCACGGCGCGGCGAAACCGGAACCAGGTGGTCAGCGGGATGCGGCGCGCTGCTGGCTCCGGCAGATCGCCCAGATCGAGGGCGATCAATCCGAAGCCTCCGCTTTCCAGCAGCAGATCCGAAGCGCGCAGAACTTGTTCCAAGCGAGGCTCGGCAGGGCATGAATTTTCTCCGCAACGCACCCACAGCAGCCGCTCCCACTCGACCCTCGCGGCGGCCACAGACTGCGGGTCGAGAGCATCGCTGGCATCCACCACCGCACAAAATTCCCCGCGCCGCGGTGGCAGCGGCCAGTGCGGCCAGCAACAAGGTGGTGCGGCCGGAGGAGGCCGGACCGCAAATTTCCGTCAGGCAACCCCGCGGCAGGCCTCCGGTAAGCGCGTCCATCGCGGCGATACCGCTCGAAACCATTTCTGGCGTGGGACGCGCCGCCAACCGCGAAGCCGGGGTAATGCCGGCTAGTCTCGAATCGGCAGAAAAAGCTCCAGAACCAATGGTGGGGACCACTCGTTGCGGGGGGCGCGCCTGGGCAAAAAGCTCTGCCTCGGAAGGCTGCGGGCAACTTCGGCCGCAGATTCTTCAAAATCAAAAACAAAAGGGCGGCTCTGGGCCGCCGAAGTGGAAACCACTGCGGAAGACATAGATTCCTCGGGAAATTTCAGGGAACGCCGGGGCGGGAAGCCTCGGAGGCATATTCGCTTTCTATTCGCCTTTAAGAATTCTGCACCCGGCGGCTGAGGTTGTCAAGCGGAGAATTACGCGGTTCAGCCCCTGATTGCTTACCTTGGCATCCGGCATCCGTCTAAGCCAAACAGCTCAGCGGTCAGGCGCAGGGGCTCCATCCCAGTAGTTTCATCCCAGGTTGCGACTGAATCGGCTGTTCGATATCTCACAGAAAAGAGGAGTCTTCCATGCACAGAACTCGGCTGCTTGTTTTGTTCTCAGGACTTTTGTTGGTGGCAAGTCTTTGCCATGCCCAAACCATAATGCTCGATCTGCCTCGGCAGAGCCAGCATGCCGTGGTCACGCAGCGCATCGGCATTACCGACATCACTGTCAACTACCACCGGCCGCTGGTCAATAGCCGCCAAATCTGGGGCAAGATCGTGCCTTACGGAGAGGTCTGGCGCGCCGGAGCCAACGAAAACACCACTGTCACGTTCACCGATCCGGTCACGATCGAAGGCCAGCCGCTCGACAAGGGTACCTATGGCTTGCATATGATTCCCGGCGAGAATCAGTGGACGGTGATCTTCTCGAAGATCTCTACCGCGTGGGGAAGTTTCAGCTACAAGCAGGACGAGGACGCGCTGCGGGTCACCGCGAAACCGCAGACTGCCGAATTCCACGAGGCGCTGACCTACGACTTTGATGACGTTAAACCCGATTCCGCCGTAGTTACCCTGCGCTGGGACAAGGTCGCGGTGCCCTTCAAGGTTGCGGTCAAGGTCAACGACATCGTCGAAGCCAGCATTCCCCGGCAGATGCAGCGGACTCAATCAGTATTACTGGGAGAGCTGGGACGATGTGGCGACCTATTATCTCACCAGCAAAATAAATCTGGACGAGGCGCTCAAGGATGAAGAGCAGTCCATCCGAGTGGAAGCACGCTTCGACAACCTGCTGAGCAAGTCGAAGATTCTCGAGGCCATGGGCCGCAAAGACGACGCGACGGCTACCCGCAACCAGGCGTTGGAGATGGCGTCGGCGCTAGCAACTTTATTTCTATGGCCGCCAGTTGCAGGGAGAGAAGAAGCAGGAAGAGGCATTCGCGCTTTATCGCTCAAACGCGAAGAAATTCCCCGACTATTGGACGTCGCACGTCGGTCTGGCCCGCGTTTATAGCGGCCAGGGCGACTTCGACAAAGCCGTCAAGGAGGTCGAGGCCGCTCTGCCGGGCGTACCCGATGATGCCAACAGGGCCAACCTGGAAAAATACGTGAAGCGCTTGCAGTCCAAGGAGGACATCAATCGCTGACAGAACCACGTCCGAAAGACGATAAGAAACAAACGGGTCAGCCCCAAGGCTGGCCCGTTTCAGTTCAAGAATGTGCGATGAGCCGGCAGGAAGCGACGCTACTTTGGCGATTCGAAGCGATAGCCGATGCCACGCAGCGTCTTCAGATACCTGCGGGTGGCGAGGATCAATTTCTATTTTTTCCCGCAGCCGACGCACGTAAACGTCGATCGAGCGCGGGGTTACGAAGGGAGTCTCTTTCCACACCGCATCGAGCAACTGGTCGCGCGTGAGCACGCGCCCGCAGTGCGTCGCCAGATATTCCAGCAAGCGAAATTCTCGCACGGTGGTAAGAACCGTCCTGCCCTGCACCTGCACCGTCATGGAAGAAACGTCGATTTCAAGATCGCCCAGGCGAAGCACTTCCGGCGTTACCGCCGGTTGGCGCAAGCCGCGGAGCACGCTGCGAACGCGGGCTACCAGTTCGCGCGGGCTGAACGGCTTGGTGATGTAATCGTCTCCCCCCAGTTCGAGGCCTTTGACGCGGTCGGCTTCGCCAGTCTTGGCGGTCAGGAAAATAATGGGCGTCGAGGAAAGAGAGGGGGTCTGCCGGATCTGCCGGCACAGATCGAAGCCGTCGGCGCCCGGAAGCATCACGTCCAGAAGAAAAAGCGACGGCATCTCGCGCAAGGCTTCCGAAACTACCGAGCCGCCGCTGACAAAGCTCTGCACGTCAAAGCCAGCCGCCTGCAGGTTATGGGAGATCAGCCGCGCGATGTCTTCCTCGTCTTCCACCACGAAGACGAGGCTGCGAGACACGCCCGCGATACCCGCATCGCCGAGCGGTTCGTAAGATCCCATGGGAGAGTGCATCGTCACTTATGGCGGCTTGGCCCTCGAGACAAGGCCTGCGGCGCCGGATTCTGCATAGAAATGTATGTTGGCAATGTTGCGAGAATGTTTCCCGCGTGTTAACGAATGATGAATTTCGGAAAGACAGTTGCCGGTTGCCAGTTCCGGTTGCCAGCAAGAAACCCTACCTTCGTCGAAGAAGCTGACAGTGAGAACTGGCCACTGGCCACCGGCAACTGCTCTTACGTTGCCGCCCGCTTCTTCGGGGCATGCCGCAGGCTGCGCCCTTCGATGAGGCTGTAAAGATCTTCGGCGAGATTGGTGGTGTGGTCCCCGGCACGCTCCAACGCCTGCGCCATAAGAAGCACGTCAAAGCTCGAGGGATTGTTGTCCGACATGTGTTCGGTGAGGTGCTTCTGGAATAGTGCATGACAGACGCGGTCGATGTCCTTGTCCATTTGCAGCACCCTGCGAGCGCACTCCAGGTCGAGATCGACGAATCCGCGATACACCAGATCCAGCATCTCGCGCAGGATCGCTGACATTTCCACCAGTTGGCGCACATCCGCCGCTGCCATCTTCGCCGTCCGCGACTGCACCCGCATGGCTACGCTCATCATCAGATCGCCGATGCGCTCCAGGTCCGTGGTGCACTTCAGGCTGGTCAGCAGCTGTCGCGCTCGCGCTTCATTCACCCGCGTGATGGCAGCCGGCAGCCGGTCATCGATGTAGCGCTCAATGATGTCGAGTTCCTGTTCGCACTCTTTGATGGCCAGGAACGCCATTCGCGAAGAGTGCGTGAGCAGGTCGCGCACGTTGAAAGCGGCGTCGCGAGCGATGAGGAATGCTTTGAGCGCCGTCCGCGCCAGATCGTCGAGCGATCCGGCACCTTTCCTGACGGCTTTCTTGCCGCCTTCCTGGTTTGAGGCGGGCGTCGCCTCGGCGGGGTCGGGGGCACCGGGCTCTTCGATTGCAGTGCGCGATGTGGCAGCTTTGCGGGGCATGTTTCGCAAGTCTATCCCCAAATTGTGAACGGACTGTTAACATATTCCCGCCGGTTTCCAAAAGCGTGATACCGGAAAGAATCATGGAGTTAATCGAACATCTGCGTCGCCAGTTCGCCTACGATGCCTGGGCTAACCGCGAAGTGCTCGCCAGGTTAAGTGCCAGCGCACGCCCAACCGCCCGGCCCGTGCAACTTCTGGCGCATATTCTTTCCGCCGAGCGTCTGTGGCTGGAGCGCATCCGAAAGCAACCGCAAAGCCGGCCTGTGTGGCCAGACTTCTCCCTCGACCATTGCGAAGCGGAAAGCAACGAACTAGCCCTGCTATGGCGCGAGTTTTTCCGCCACCTTTCTCCCGCCGGGCTCTCGGAGAAGGTCACCTACAAAAACAGTAAAGGCGAACCGTGGACCAGCAGCGTTGAGGATATTCTGACCCACGTCGCACTGCACTCGGCATATCATCGCGGCCAGATCGCCAGCCAAGTGCGCGCCGGCGGGGAGCAGCCCGCTCACACGGACTTCATCCAGGCCGCGCGCCAGGGTCTAATTGAATGATACTGGATCGAATCGGCGTTGTGTCGACCAACCAATCAAGCCTTGGCGTACTTCAACCATTTGACGATTTCAGGCAGGGTCGGCCGCTTGCCGTACATCAGGATGCCAATCCGATAGATACGCGCGCACAGAACGAGAATTCCCGCAATCGTGCCCACCAGGAGCACTAGAGAAAGAGCGATTTGCCAGACCGGCGGTGGCTGAACCGCGATCCGAACGTACATCAGCACCGGCGAGAAGAACGGAACCATCGAAGTCCATACAGCAACCGGAGAGTCTGGAGCGCGCATCACCGGCCCCATCATGAATACGGCAACGATGAGAGGAAGAAGGATGATGAACTGGAGTTGTTGCCCTTCCTGCTCGCTGGTGATGACGGCGCCGACTGCAGCGTAGATACTGCTGTAAAGAAAGTAGCCGAACAGAAAAAACAGGGCAAAGGCCGCCAGGGTAAGAGGCGCAATCCGGATCTCGCCCGTGCTGGCGCTCGCCGCCAGAGCCGGCAAGGCGTAGACCCCGGCCATCACGATCCAGATTCCAATCTGCGTCAAACCCACCGCCCCTACACCGATCAGCTTCCCGGCCATGAGCTCTGTAGACGTCGCGGAGGAAAGCATAACTTCCATGACGCGCGAGTTTTTTTCTTCCAGCACGGCGCGCATCACGGAAACACCGTAGAAAATGACGGCCATATACAACAGCATCACCATGATCAAAATCGCAAAGAACGTTCCCCGGTCGTTGGCCTTGGTTTCCCGGCCAGCTTCGAGACGCATGGTCTCCAGCTTCACAGGCTTCAGCAATTCGTCGGCCTGAGCGCCGCCGACCCCTCGTTGAGCAAGTTCTTCGAGCAAGATGGCGCGGTCCAAGTGGTCCCTGAGCCACGACTTCTCTATGAACCCGCCGGTCTCCCGGCCGTAGTATGTAACCTTTCGCGCCGCGACCGCATCATCGCTCAGCCACAGGTAACCATCAATGTCGCCAGAGGTCACCCGATTCCGCAAGGCTGTCTGCTCCGGTTCGCTGGAATTCAAATCCACCTCAATCGCGTAGTCGCGGCTGGGTTTGTCGTCGTTGTCGATGTCTTTGTCTTTATCTTTATCTGCGTCTGCGCTTGCCTCTTCCCCTGGCTTCGTACTGGCCAGAAGTTGCTGGCGTACGATCTCGCCGAATTGAGGCGTCGAAGTCACTACCACCAGCCGCTGCGTTTTAGAGTTCTTCATCCTGGAAAGTTTTGAAGGGATCACAAAGGCACCAACGATGATCGCCGGCAGTAGCAGAGTGAACACCAGGAAGGAACGCTGGCGCACCCGCTCCAGATACTCGCGTTGGATGATGAGCCAGGTATTACGCATCGGCCTTCCCCACGGCTTCGATGAAGATCTCTTCCAGCGACGGTTCCATCAGCTCAAACTTGTTGACCCGGGCGCAGGCTGTCGCCGCCCGCAGCAATTCCTGAGGATCGGCTCCCGCAGCCAGCCGCACTTCCACGTAGTTTCCATAATCGTTGAACGACTGCACCAGTTTTGGATCGTGCAGGAACCGCGCATCGCCCTCATACTTGATCTGCACGTTCCGCTTGCCGTATCCCGCCCGTATCTTGCCCAAATCACCTTCCAGAACAGCCCGCCCATGATTGATCAGGCAGATGGAATCGCACAGGCGCTCTGCCGTGTCCATGCGATGCGTGGAAAAAAGAAGGGTCTTACCTGCGTTCTTCAGTTCCAGGAACGCATCCTTCAGCACCACCGCACTGGCTGGATCAAGCCCTGAGAACGGCTCATCCATGACCACGAATTGAGGGTCGTGAACCACCGCTCCAATGAACTGCGCTTTCTGCTGCATGCCCTTCGAAAGCTCTTCTACCTTCTTATCAGTCCATTCTTTCAAGCCAAGGCGCTCGCACCACTGCCCGGCTCGCCCTGCCGCATCATGCCCGGACAATCCTTTCAGTTCCCCGAGAAACACAAGCTGATCCAGAACCTTCATTTTCTTGTATAAGCCGCGTTCCTCGGGCAGATAGCCGAGTCGCTGCGTGTGCGCTCGCCGCAGAGGTTCGCCAAACATCGACACCATCCCTGAATCGGGAACCGTGATGCCGATCATCATGCGCAGCGTGCTGGTCTTTCCCGCACCATTCGGCCCCAGCAAGCCATAAACCTCGCCCGGCCGGATGACCAAAGACAAGTCATCCACGGCTACGAATTCGTCATAGCTCTTGCGGATTTTGTTCAGTTCTAGGGTATTCACCGAAAGTCCTAAGATGGAAGATCGAAGCTCGGGTCAGCGCGGCCCGCGGTAATCGCGTGCGCCTCCGAAATCGATCCAGTAGAACACAACCGATCTTCCTCTTCAAACTCGTAAGGTAGCGCGGTCGTGCCTCAGTTTGCGGAAATGCCCATGTGGGAACAGCCGCCCCCGGTTGTCCCGTCGAGCGCAGTTCGCCGTCAGGCCGGCCAACTGAGCCACCACAGATCGCCATGCCGGCGCGATCGCAAGCTAAACGCGATGCTATGATGTCGAAGCGTAGGCGTAGCGGGAAATGATCGCCATGGAAGGCCGTCCACTCTATATCCTTACAGCCGTGCAAATCGTCGCGGTCGTCATGGTTCTCTGGTTCGTATTTTCGCGGCCCGGACCCTGGGATTTCGAGCGCTCGATCGGCGCAGCCCTGCTGGTCGCAGGCATAGCCGGGATAGCGACCGCGCGCTACCAACTGGGCAAGTCCTTTGCCATTAAACCAGCAGCCCACCAATTAGTAACCCGCGGGATTTATTCGAAAATTCGCAATCCCATCTACGGTTTCGGCTTGATCGCGATGGCCGGACTTGTGCTCGTCCTCGACCGGCCCATCCTCTGGCTGCTTGTTCTAGCCATCGCGATCATGCAGGCGCTGCGCGCACACCGCGAAGCCCAAGTCCTCGAAGCCGCATTTGGCGACGCCTACCGCGACTACCGCCGCAAAACCTGGTTCTGAAAAACCTGGTTTTCGAAAGCTGGTTTTCGAGAGCTGGTTCTCGAAAGCTGGTTCTCGAAAGCTGGTTCTGAGGCAAACTCTTAAGCCGCCGCGGTGTTCCGCAGAGCATGCAAAGCGTACATCGCGTCATCCAGAGCTTCTCCCTCTTCGATGTGGTCTCCGGCTGCGTGAAGCAACTCCCGCACCCTCAGTGCAACCGCTTCCTCAGCGTGCGCAATGCGGTCTGGGCGTCTGGTCCTATCAATCTCAAACAGAGCGGCCGTGTACAACTTCCTCCACCCCGCACTGTCCACAGATTTAGCCGTGCCCGGGTTCATGTTAGGCTCCTGGGTTGTCGTGACTAAGAGGAGCAACTTCAGATGGACTGCCTTAGTTCAGAGGATCTGAAAGAGGAGAAGGTGTAATTCGCTCTGTCCAACAGCGTATGCCGAATCCTACCGTTGTCAAGTTGGAAATGTCCTTATCTGAAATGTCCCTAAGCATCGGACTTAACAAGAGATTGTGCGGTAATATCTCTAGCCATGAAGAAACTGCCGGTCTTCATCGCCCTGGTGCTGTGTGCCGCGACCATGCTCGCCGCGGACGAACCAAAGAAAATTCCTTCCATGCCGGCCGCGGTCTCGGGCAACGCGGTGGCCAGTGTCAGCGACGGCCTGGAGATAATTTCCCTCATGGGAGTCGGTCCCCGCAAGACCTGGGATGACATCACCAACCAGGTCTACATCATGAACCTCGGTCACCCGAAGTGGCGCGACGGCCGCACCGTGCCCGGAGTCGCGGGCCGCGTAGGTGCGGCTGCCGTCGGAGCCAAAAGCCTGGTCATCCTCATGGGCGGCTATGTGGTGGATAATCAGGGTGCCGAACTCACGCTACCCGACGTAAACGTCTATGAAACGAATGCCCGCCGCTGGTCTCGCGGCAAAGACATACCTGTTGCGGTGGATAACGCCGTGGCCGGCGTGACTCATAACCGCTTCGTCTATCTCATCGGCGGCCGCTCGCGCAATGGCCCGGTGAACAATGTGCAGGTCTATGACCTCGAAAAAGACTTCTGGAGCCAGGCTACTCCGTTCCCCGGCACGCCCGTCTTCGGCCTCTCCGGCGGCGTGGCCGACGAAGCCATCGTAGTCGTGGATGGCGCCAAAGCCGGCCCGGCGGGTGGTCCACGTTACGTAGCCTCCGACGAGTGCTGGCTGGGCAAGATCGATAAGAAAGATCCCAACAAGATTGAATGGAGCAAGCTGCCGCCGCATCCTGGCACGGCGCGCTTCGCTATCGCCGGCGGCGGCAACAACCGCGACCACAGAATTTTCTTTTCCGGAGGCACTCCCACTCCTCACGACTACAAAGGCGTAGCCTACGATGGCCAACCCGCGGAAGGTTCCGCCGTAACCTTTGCCTACGACGTGCATCATCACCAGTGGGAAACCATCAACGAAGATACCTACGATCCCCGCGCCGACAGCCGCGGCATTGTGTTCACCCCGATCGGCCCCATGGTCCTGGGAGGAATGGTGAGGAATCTAGCCGTAACCGCGCGCGTAACCCAGTTGCCGCAGAAGTGAGGGGCGGCCGTATGCTTGGAGATAGCGGGCTTGCATTTGTCGGACACCCTCACTTCGCGATACAATCTCTGAGATTTGCTGCAGGATCCCTCGACTTCCGTCCGAAGGTTCGTGCCATGGAAATGACAATGTTTAACCCTCGTTAGGTTCGCCATCCTCCTGAGTCCGCAAGCTCGGACATCTCGTTCTGTCTTCTCTGGTAATTTTGCTCGGCGTATTCGCAAGGTTGGTTCCCGGCGAAGGGCGTCGGAAGTTCGCAGGCATTTATGGAAGCCAAGGTTTCGGCTGCGGAACAGCAGCACACATTATGGGCCTCACTGGTGGAAGCCGTCCGCGGCTCGCATCAGGACTACACTACCGGCAACCTGAACCGCGCCATCCTGCTGCTGGCCGTGCCCATGGTGCTGGAGATGGTCCTGGAATCGCTGTTCGCCGTAGTGGACGTCTTCTGGGTAGGACGCCTCGGCGCAAACGCCGTGGCGACGGTCGGCCTCACGGAGTCGATGCTGAGCTTGGTGTTTTCCGTGGCCATGGGGTTGAGCTTGTCGACCACCGCCATGGTAGCGCGCCGCATCGGAGAAAAAGATCCCGAAGGCGCAGCCGTCGCGGGCGTGCAGGCGATCGCTCTCGGCCTCATGGTTTCGCTGGCAATCGGCCTCCCGTGTGGATTGTTCGCGCCGAACCTGCTGGGTTTGATGGGCGCGTCGCCTGAGATCGTCGCGACCGGCAGCGGCTACACCAGGATTTGCCTGGGCGGAAGTTTTGCCGTGCTTCTTCTCTTTCTCAACAACGCCATCTTCCGTGGCGCTGGAGATGCGGCCATCGCCATGCGCCTGCTCTGGGTATCGAACATCATCAACCTGGTGCTCGATCCCTGCCTGATCTTTGGCTGGGGACCGTTCCCGCGCCTGGGCGTGACCGGCGCGGCCTTGGCAACACTAACCGGCCGCAGCATCGGCGTCCTCTACCAGTTCTATCGCCTCATGCGCGGCACAGAGCGTCTCCGCATCCTCAGAAGCCAGGTTCGCCTGCAGTGGACCGTGCTCTGGCGGCTGATCCGCGTTTCGCTGACCGGCATCCTGCAGTTCGCCATCGCCCACTCCAGTTGGATCGGACTGGTCCGCATCGTCAGCATTTTCGGAGCTGCCGCCCTAGCCGGATACACGATTGCTATCCGCATCGTGATTTTCGTAATCCTACCGTCGTGGGGCTTGAGCAACGCCGCCGCCACGCTAGTCGGTCAAAATCTCGGCGCCGGCCATCCCGAACGCGCCGAAAAAGCGGTGTGGCGCACCGGCCTTTACAACGTGATTTTCCTGGGCTTGATCGGAGTCATCTTTATATTCTTCTCCGAACCGATCGTCCGGCTGTTCACCCACGATCCCGCAGTGGTGCCGCTGGGAACGGCCTGCCTGCGCATCATCAGCTATGGCAACCTGGGCTACGCCTACTTCATGGTAATGATGCAAGCCTTCAACGGCGCGGGCGACACCATCACTCCCACGATTGTGAATTTTTTTGGTTTCTGGCTGTTCGAGATTCCGCTCGCCTATTGGCTGTCGATTCCGCTGCACATGCGTTCGAACGGAGTCTTCTTCTCGATCGCCGCCGCCGAAAGCGCCATGGCCGCGGTCAGCGCAGTCCTGTTCAAACAAGGCCGCTGGAAAAAGCAGAAGATATAGGCAGTGGAATCCCAAGACCCCATACCTAAGACCTATCTTGCCCGCGCCAGCACCAGCGTGATGTCGTCAGGCTGCTCGTTGTCGCCGATCCAGTCTTCGACCGCCGCAGTGACCGCTTCGCTGATTTGCACCAGGGGAGCGCGCCGGTTCGCGCTCACCAGGTCAATCAGCCGTTCCTCGCCAAATTCGCCGAACTCATTTTCCGGCTCGGTGACGCCGTCGCTGTAAGCCAGGAAGATTTCTCCGGGATGCATTTCCACCGCGCCTTCGTCGTACGTGATGTTGTCAAATAGCCCGACCACCGTTCCACCGGCCTCCAGCCGCCGTATCGCACCATCTCCTGCGATCAGGATGGGCGGCAAATGTCCGCCGTTGCTGTAGGTCATCTTGTGGGATCGTCCGTCGTAGATGCCGAGGAACAGCGTGGCGTACTTTTCCGGTGGAGTGCTCTCATAGAGCTGATGATTCAGCAAGCCGAGCAAGGCTCCGGGAGAAACCTCGATGCCCTCGGGCCACGCCGCCATGATCCGGCTCGCGCCCGCCACCGCGCCTACCGCCACAGGCTCCCGCATCTGCGGCAAGCTCTCCACGCTGTAGGCGCGCACCGCCGAGTGGATGGTCGCCATCAGCAGCGCAGCCGAAATCCCTTTCCCGCTGATATCGCCCACGGCCAGAATCAGCTTATGGGAACTCGCCGTGAGAAAGTCGTAGTAGTCGCCGCTGACGGTGCGCGCGGGACGGCAGAAGCCATGCACTTCGAGCGACTCCAGTTCCGAGACCTGCCGCGGAAACAGTTGCGCCTGCACTTCTTGCGCGATGGCGAGTTCGCCTTCCAGCCGCTGCTTTTCTTTCTGCTCTTGAATCAGCTTCTCGATGGACTCCGTCATCGAGTTGAACGACAGCGAAAGTTGCGCCAACTGGTCCGCAGATTTGACTGGAATGCGATGACTAAAGTCGCCGCGATCCACCAGCTTGGTCGCGTCATAGAGCTGCGCCACGGCCGACGTCACCGTCCGAGTCATGCGCGTGCCGATAATCAGAGCAACTAACTCAATCACGGCGAAGAAGATGACGATGGCGAGAAGAATGTACTCCACACCCCGTACAAACTCTCCCAAGGCCGCGAACAGATGGCCGTAGAGCACCGAGGGACGCGTTCGCACCTGCACGACCAAAGCCCCGCTGGGCTCACGTTCCCCGCTCTTCCAGTCCAGCACTGGCAGCGGCGCGAAAAACGTAACTTCACGGTCCAGGCTGCCCGCGGCAGCCGGCAACGTGCCCACGGTAAATGCGGGGCTCGGATGCAACACCACAGTGGTCCCGTTCTCCTTTTCGCTGACAATTCCACCTTGCTTCGTTTCGCTATTCACGGGCGAGCTGGTTTGTGCTCCCGAGCCCGGCTGTCTGCTCTTGTTTCCCTCGAGGAATCCGGGGTCGTCTAACACGGTGATTTCGCCCAGGTCCGCCGCAATCTTCCCCACTAACTCCTTGTCAAAGGGCTCGCTGGTGACGATGGTGAGTGTTTTCGATCCCACGGAAATCAAACTAACCACCCGCAAGTGCAGTCCGTCCCGGTCGCGTGTGATTTCGCGTAACCCTTCTTTTGCAAAAGCAGGGAGCGAAAGCGGAGGACTGTTGGACTCATCGCCCAGAGACAAAAGCCTGTCGCCGTGCCAGGCACACACCCGCCGCCGTCCCCAGGCCGCATCGCGTTTCTTCAGTCCGGCCAGAGACTCGGCGGTGGGATTATCCCCGCGCTCCAGCCGGGCCGCCAATTCGTTGCCGACCGCGGCGTTCACCGCTTCCAGACTGCGCAATTGCGAGTTGATTTCCGAAGTGACCACGAAAACAGCAAACTGTCCGGCGAACCCGTAGAGTGTGATGAGCGCCATCGCGATCAGCAACACGGCGGGAATCACACCAATGAAGACGTAAGTCACGATGAGGCGGTTGCGCAGGCGCCAAAGAATTTTTCGTCTTAGTCCATGGAAAGCGACAATAGAAAACAGCGAAGCGGCATCGAAAAGAAGAAACTTAACCCAACCGCCAAGGCTGTCTCCCCACTTCGGAGCAAACAGCTTCAACAGCATTTCGAGAACGAAGAGCCCTACCGCCAAGCCCAAGGAATACCATGCGCCGCGCGCAATCCAACCCTGCGGCCACAAACCGGCCGTTCGCATGCGTGCGCGCAGTTTCGAATAAAACTCCCTCATGATTTCAGTTCGGTCCATCCCACCCGGCCATGCCACGAGACGCCAACCGACGGCCTCTCGTCGACGTTGCCAGATGCAAAACCGCTAGATCTCTGGATACAGGTCGAAGAACGCTTCCAGGCTGGTACGCAGCTGCTTCTCGATCTCTTCCTTGCTGCCTTCGAGCACGTGCATGGCAACGTGTGCCTCGCGTCCGTCGGTGAGCTTCACCGGAGCCTGGCCCACTTCGACCACATCTTCGGAGGGCAGCAGCCGCATGCCGTAAACCAGTGTCAGATTCGCCATGCCTGAATTCTAACCGCCTTCGCGGAGTTGGCCAAACCCTTTGCGCTGTCGGCATTGTCATAGGACGGAGCAGGACCTCAAGCTTTTCACCATAGAGACTAAAGACACAGAGAATATCTCTACTGTTCCTGTTGCCGCAGGGTGTCCTGGGATGAAGAACTCCTTAAGGCTTTTGCACGGTCATCATTTAGAATTCTGCCGTGATGCCAAAACTAGTTCTGACCCTGGCAGGCTTCCTGCTGACTGTTCCCGCCGTATCTCAGCAGGCTGCCGAACCCAGTTCCAACCAGCCGCAGGTAAAAGTCAATTTGCTGAACGTTTGCACGCCCCCCGCGGAGGAGCAGAAGGAAATCGTCGCAGCCCTGGCGCGCATCCCCAAGCAGCCGCTGTTTGCCCCCGACTTCGAAATCTCTCATGGCCTCTCCACGCTGGCCGACGCTCCGAACTTCCTTCAACCCGGACACAGCGCGCCAACGTCGGATGAACCGTCGGTCGCCCGCTACGTCCGCATTCGCCGCGAATTCGCCGTGCAGGCCTTGTTTGCCAGCGTGCAGTACTCTTTCAGCA
This sequence comes from uncultured Acidobacteriaceae bacterium, assembly GCA_963714225.1. Classification (GTDB taxonomy): domain Bacteria; phylum Acidobacteriota; class Terriglobia; order Terriglobales; family Acidobacteriaceae; genus Sulfotelmatobacter. The sequence goes on from CAVQNY010000008.1 coordinate 141,089, forward strand.
GCGATGGGCAGAACATGGTCGAGACTCTGGTGCTGCATGCGCGCGACCCCAAAGACTTGATTCAGGTTTCGATGGAAGACTCCGCTTCGGCGATCAGCAGCGCGGAAAACATGGTCGCGGCCAACACTCCCGCCAGCCGCATCCGGCTCGAGCGTTTCGGAAAGTCATCCATCGCGCTGGCCCGCTGCATGGGATCGGAAAACGGGCCTCCGCCGGACCAGAGCGCGTACGAACCGTTATTCCGCAGCGCCTCCGAAGTGCTGGCCGACTATCGCGGGCTGCTCGGCGTGCGGCGCACTGTGCCCGCAGAGCTGGCCCAGATCCCAGAGCCGAAGGCGGCCGCAAAACCGAAATCGGCCAAGCCTGCCGAAGAAAAAAAGTGAACGAGAACTCCTTCTTCTAGGCTCTGGGGAAACACGAATTGGATCAACCGTCAGAAGGTGATGCTGAGCGCAGAACTGGGAAAGGAGATTCGAATGCGTGTGCTTGGATACACATGGGCGGGGGTGCGAGCCGGCGACCTGCAATCCGCCGTGCGCTTCTTTGCCGACATCATGGGCTTTTCCCTCATTCACGAGAGCAAAGGGCTGGTCCAGTTTGAGATGCCTTCGGGGCAGCTGTTCGAGGTCTTCGGTTCGGAGAGTCGTTACTACCAGCTTCACGCTTGCCCGGTGCTGGCCTTTCAGGTGGAAGATGTGCGTGCGGCCAGGAAGGAGTTGGAGTCACGCGGCGTCGAGTTCGTCACAGATGTCGAGGGCAACGAATCAGAGGCCTGGGCTTATTTTCGCGGCCCGGATGGCTACCTTTACGAGCTTTGGCAAACAACACGCCCCTGGAAAGTCCTGCCGCCCAACTAGCGGCTGAATCAGCCGTCGCGGGAAATTATCCGTCGAAGCGAGGAAACGGCTCGTGCATCGAAATCCGAAATCAGCAATCTAACGGCTAGCAAAATCATGAGCGAAACCCGCAACGTCGTCGTCATCGGTTCCGGTTGCGCCGGACACACCGCCGCCCTTTACACGGCGCGCGCCAATCTGAAGCCTGTTGTGATCGAAGGCCATGAGCCTGGCGGTCAGCTTTCTCTCACAACGCTGGTGGAGAATTTTCCCGGCTTTCCCGAGGGAATCATGGGACCGCAACTGATCGAGAACATGCGCAAGCAGGCGGAACGCTTCGGCGCGGAATACCGCATGCTGCATCTCAGCAGCGTGGACCTCAGCCAGCGTCCCTTCCTGCTCCATCTCGGCAAGCATCAGCTGCACGCGCAAGCACTCATCATCGCCAGCGGCGCGTCCGCCCGGTGGCTGGGGCTGCCCAACGAGCAGAAACTCATCGGCCACGGCGTTTCATCCTGCGCCACCTGCGACGGCTTCTTCTTCTCAGGAAAAGAAATTGTGGTCATCGGGGGCGGCGATTCTGCCATGGAAGAAGCCTTGTTTCTCACTCGCTTCGCCACCAAGGTCACACTGATTCACCGGCGCGACAGCTTTCGCGCTTCCAAAATCATGCTGGAGCGCGCTCAACACAACGAAAAAATCCAATTCCTCACCGACACTGTCGTAGAAGATGTCTACGATCACGCCAAACAGGAAGTCACCGGCCTGAAGCTGCGAAACTTAAAGACCGGCAAAGTCTGGGACTTCCCCACCAGCGCACTTTTTCTCGGCATCGGGCACGTGCCCAACGCGAAGATGTTCGCCGGCCAGCTCGACACCGACGCCGACGGCTATCTAAAGACGCACAACTATGTATTGACCCGCGTCCGCGGGGTATTCGCCTGTGGAGATGTGCAGGACCGGCGCTACCGCCAGGCCATCACTGCCGCCGGCACCGGCTGCATGGCTGCCATTGAGGTCGAGAAGTTCCTGGAAGAGCACGGAAGCTGAAAACCACCCGGTGCCGACCGGCAACGCAAGAATCACTCCGACCCGCGTTCCATTGTCGATCGAGTTGATGGACGAGCAGAACCAAAGGTTCGCAATCGGGGTCTAACCTTGAAGATGTGCGGGCCGGGCCTTCCTCGAAGGGGTAGCTTTATGATCGCTCGCTTTCGTCTGTTTCGTTGTTCTCTGTGGCAGCCTTTTCGCGCAGCAGTCTTCTTGGCCCTCCCTTACCATCTATAACGAAGATTTCGCGGTCATGCGGCAGGAACTCCCACTGGATCTGAAGTCCGGGGAAAGCCAGATCAAAGTGAATGACATCACCATGCACCTGGAGCCGGACTCTGTCGTGCTGCGTGATCCCACTGGCAAACACGCGGTGAACGTGCTGGAGCAGAACTATCGCGCCGATACAGCTTCCGTCGCATTACCGAGGTAATCTTACGTCGCTCATCACCTGCCTCTTATTCTGGTTACGGGCGATTGACCCATGAAGAACCGGATTGTTGCGTTATTTGTTCTCGCGCCGATACTGACGTTCGCTCCCGGCCACGCTGCTGCCCAGGAACCCTCTGAAGGCGTCCGCAAAGTTGTGACCAGGGTAGCGGCGCAGTATCCCGGCATCGCCCGCAACTACAATATCCAAGGGAGCGTAAGGATGGACGTGTTAGTTGCGCCCAATGGTAGTGTAAAGTCCGTCGAAGTAAAGGGTGGCCACCCCTTGCTTGCACAAGCCGCCCAGAACGCGTTACGCCAGTGGAAGTGGGAGCCCGCTCCTCGCGAAACCCACGAGAGTGTTGAAGTGAGATTCGGTCCTTAGTCGGGCAACCTTCCTGCCCAAACCCACTCTGCGCTTCGACCGTTGGGCTCGCCGCCCTGGCTGCGGCACGCCCCTCATTGTGATACAACGGTCTCGGCTGATGATTTTCCAGGTGCGGAATGTTAAGAGCTTTCTTCGTGCGTCTTTCCGAAAATCCATCCTTGCGCAACTTTGCCGAGCGTTCCTCGCTGGGCCGCCGCGTCTCCGGCCGCTTCGTTGCTGGCACTGAGATCGCCGACGCCGTTCGCGCCACCCAAGCCATCAACCGCAGCGGTATGAGTGTCACCATCGATAACTTAGGCGAAAATGTCACCAATCCCGACGAGGCCCGCCACAGCGCCCAACTCTATCATCAAACTCTCGACGCCATTGCCGCCAACCAACTCAACGCTAACGTCAGCCTCAAGCTCACTCATATGGGGCTCGATGTGGACGAGAAGTTGGCCCGCGACATCGTCAGCGGACTGGTCGCCAAGTCCGCATCCATGAATCCACTGGGCTTCGTCCGCGTCGACATGGAGGGCTCGCCTTACACGCAGCGCACTCTCGATTTTGTCCACGAACTCCACCGTATGCCCGGCAATGCCAACTCTGTCGGCACGGTGATCCAGGCCTACCTGAAACGCTCCGAGAGCGACATTGAAAAACTCCTGGCCGAAGGGATCCGGATTCGCCTCTGCAAAGGCGCCTACAAAGAACCGCCAGAGATTGCCTTCGCCGCCAAGTCCGACGTCGATGCCAACTACATTAAGCTGATGAAGACCCTGATGAAGAGCGGCATCTATCACGGCCTAGCCACGCATGATGAGAACATCGTTCACCAAGCCGAGGCATTTGCGACAACTGAAAAGCTTTCCCGCGATTCGTTCGAGTTCCAGATGCTTTATGGCATCCGCCGCGACCTGCAGCACAGTCTAGTGCGGAAGGGCTGGCGCGTCCGCATCTATATTCCCTTTGGCACGGAATGGTATCCTTACTTCATGCGGCGGCTGGGCGAGCGCCCGGCCAACGTGTTGTTCATCGCGCGCAACCTGCTGCGGGCGTAGGCCCTCCATAGGATCCCTGCGGGGGTCGAGGCGGAAGTTTTGGTAGCGCTACCCGGAATCGAACGTGGGAATCATCCGCTGCGTGTGGCTATTTCATGGTTATTCTGCGGTGATCACTCTGGGGTGATTGTCCCGCGTTTGGCATGCGGTGTAGGCCCGAAGATCCATTGGGAGCGGCGGCAAAGATGAGCGATCTGTCGGCGGTGGTTCGACACGAAAGCCCGCCAGTTCGACCAGTGGTTCCCCTTGAAAAACCCCTACAGCCGCAGCAGAAACTTGCCAATCAACACAAAGCCCGCGACCACGTGTATGAATCGCATCGTCGCATCGGGAAGGTTGTGCTGCTCTTAGCGACAATCCATGGATTGGGCATGGAGTATCCGGTGAAGGAGAGCACAACGACAGACAGGAATATGACCCAGTGCGAGATGCGGACTGGCAGTTCCCACCCATACACCCGGTGAGTGGGAAACGAAGACGCGGCACCTGGATTGCTGCTTCCAGCTGACCAGTCAGGCGGACCGCCACAATTCCATTTGCTGTGGTTGGAGGCGCTGGGACGCATATGTGCGGAGGAATGAGCGAACGAATTCGTTGACCAACCGGGACTCATCGCCAGCTCTCATGATCACGGATGTTTCGAACCACAAGGACGTATCGGAGAGCGGCCTTACGACTACGCCGTCAGCATGAAGGCTTCGGGCCGTAGGTTTCGTGAGGATGGCGACGCCTACATGCTCCGATACGAGTTCGATCGCCTGCTGTGGCGTAATGATATCGTGAGCGTGCTTGGGGACAATCGATTCCCGTCGTGCCGCATCCATGATTGCCTCATGCACAAGTGGATGAACCCGTTTCGCAAACAGAATCCAGTCGTCCTTTGCTAGATCCTGGAGAACCAAGCGGTCTTTGTGAGCAGCCGCGTGGGTTTCGAGAAGAACAGCGTAGAGCGGCGCCCGAGCGAATGGTACAGCCGTGATCTGAACGTCCTCGAGCGGCGCCGTCACCAGTGCGAAGCTGAGTTCGCCTAAAAGGACGCCCCGCAGGGACTCCATTGCGAACTGAGTCATGAGTCGGATGCGGAGCGTCGGATATAAAGGAAGGCGGATCGCCAGCATCGCGGCAATCCAGGCGTGATCGGCGTAGGGTGAGTGCCCAATCGTTAAGACGCTATCGGACCCTTCGTGCGCAGCCTGAGCAAGATGCACCGCCCGCTCCGTATGCGAGAGCGCCAACCGAGCCTCTTGGACGAAGACGCGCCCGGCATCCGTGAGTTCCACAATCCGTCGCTTATCGCGAGTGAACAGGTGAAATCGATGTTCCGCTTCGAGGTCGGTAATCTGTTTGCTGAGCGCAGGCTGGGTGATGTGCAATCGATCCGCGGCCCGCGTGAAGTTCCGCTCTTCGGCCAAGACAACGACTGCGTGCAGGTGACGGACTTCGAGGTTGGGGAACATGGCTCGACCTTTCTTTGCCAAACGGGGGAGATTAGTTACGGCTACATCTAGTTAAGGAACCAGAAGCAAAGAAAAAGTATTAAAAGAAAATGTTGGCCTCCGGTGGGTTGAGCAGCTCAAAAGCCTTGACAGACGCTGGTTGTGGATGGCACGCTGTTTCTTATCTGGCCATCGAATTGTCAGTCGGGTTGAGGGCCCTCCCAGATGTCCAGCCGCGAGTTGGGCCCAGAATGGGTTCTTTCAAGGTTTATCTCCCCCGCCGCAGGTCATCCGGACGAGATCAGCGAATTGGTTGTCGTTGCGCGACGCCTCTGGCCACGCATTCAGGCGCTTGCGCAGAGGGAGCAGCCGGAGAAAACCTCGGACGAGGCACTGGGCCTGGCCACGGACGTATGGGAGGGAGTATTGCAGTCTGTCGCGAAAACAATCCAGCGATCCAACCGGAAAAACTGGCGAATCAAGAACCCAGAAGCCTATCTTGTCGCCACCTTCCACCATCGGTTCAACCGCGCTCTAAGAAAAGAGCGCAGAAGACGGGAGATCATCCAGCATCTTCCAGCGAGTCCTGATCTGGAGCGGTTGCGACAGGCTCACGATTCGAAGGCGGCGCGCGATCTGGAGCAGTCGATCCAGGTCAACGAGGCGGTGCGGAGGATGGATGATTGGACTCGCAAGGTATGGGCGGCTCGGCAGTACGGGTACTCGTGGAGGGAAATCGCGGTCCATCTGGGCCTGACGGAGCCTCAGGCCAAACTTCGATTTCGTTATGCAATGGGCAGGCTGCGTGCTCGGCTGGGCCGCGCTACGTGACTGCTTTATGGCAGACGTTGGTTTGCATCGAGCTGGCAGTAAACTTGGCGTTTCTGGGTGACGATTTCAACTGAGAGCAGGCGAATTCTGAAGCAACAGGAAGAATTCAACGCAGAAGAAAAGCGGACATTGGATCTGCTCGGCCGAGGTTTATCCCAAGATTTTCCCAACCCCCAGCGTGTCGGCTGCCCCGATTCGGCCATGCTCAAAGGCATCGCCCTGCACAAGGTGCCACTGGCAGAAGCGGACCCCTGGCTAGACCATTTCAGCTCCTGCAGCCCATGCTTTCAAGAGTTCAGCCAATTTCGTCAGCAGGCGCTGGATCGCCGACGGCGTACCCAGGTATGGCTAGCGGCGGCGGCTGTCCTGCTTTTCGCAGTAGCGGGATGGCTCTGGGTGCGTACTGGGCCGCCTGTGCAAACGACCGCAATTGTTGTGCTGGATCTTCGTGAGCGCTCACTCGCTCGTGGGGAAAACCCGGCGGACACCAAGCCGCTTGCCTTGGAAATACCACGGACGGCCAAACACCTGGTCGTGGACTTGCCGATTGGGAGCAAAGAGGGAAGCTACGATCTGGCGCTGCTGAATGAGGCTGGAGATGAAGTTTCGCGTGCCACGGGCACAGCGACGTTAGAGGAACAGATCGTCATTCTCCGTGCCGACATTGACATGGGCGATGTTAGCCCTGGGTTTTACTCTCTTGGTGTGCGCCAACTTGGGATGAAGTGGAGCCGATATCCGGCTCGCGTCATTTGAGTCCTCAAGGAGAGAAGAACATGGTCTTGTGTCCGAGGACGCTCGGACCATACTGAGCCAGGGGAAGGACGACTCTGCTCGTCTGCTATTTTTTCTTGGACAAAGCTCTTCTTGGGCCCGTAAGCTTCGTGGTGCATAATGTAGTCGCTTACATCCTTGCGATTTGGCTACATCCGCTCTCTTTCACTTAATCGGCGCGCGAAAAACTCTTGGCATAACCGGGAAGGGCCGTAAAGGGGACATTATGGCTACTGGTGCTTGCTGTGGTCGCAGCGTGAGACGTTTGGTTATTTTCGTAGCTGTGCTAGCAGTATCGACAAAAGGATCGGGCCAGGCGAGTTATACGGCGCAGGTTCGCGGCACACTGACGGACCAGAGCGGAGCAGTAGTCGCGAACGCAACCGTAACCATCACGAACGACGCCACCGACATTGCGCAAACCACACACACCGATGATCACGGAGAATATTTCTTTACCGGTCTGCGCCCCGCTGTCTATAGGTTGAAGGCGCAAGTTCCGGGTTTTCGGATTGCCGAGAAAACCAACGTCGTTCTGCAGGTCGACCAGCAGACCAGCGTGAATTTCCTACTTCATCCCCTCAGTGTCAGCCAGACGATGGAGGTCACCGAAACGGCCCCGTTACTCGACACCGATAACGCGACGCTGGGCACAGACATCACCAGCGAGTATGTGAAGGAAATCCCTTTGCTCAACCGCGACTTCTTCGGTCTGACATTCCTGGCGGCGGGCGTCACCGAGGTGACAGGGTCGGGCACACAGGATAACTATCCGTCGGGAACAAACTTCACTTCCAACGGGCAGCGCAACGCCACCGCCGAGATACGGATGGACGGCGCCTTGATCAGCGCGCCGGAACAGGGCGAGGGCGGAAACTCCAACGTGTACTACGAGCCCTTGCTTGACGGCGTGCAGGAATTCAAGGTCGAGAACAACAGTTTCTCGGCCGAGTTCGGCAACAACGGCGGCACCGTCGTAAATATGGTGCTGAAGAGCGGGACCAACGCCTTCCATGGTACCGGCTGGTATTTCCTGCAGCGTCCGCAGATGGACGCTCGCGATTTCTTCAATCCTGAGCCCAACCCCAAGCCAGACAGCCGGCGCGACCAGGGTGGCTTTTCACTGGGCGGGCCGATCAAGAAGAACCGGACGTTCTTTTTTGCTGACTTCGAGAAGGTGAGAAGCTCGAGCGCGTCCAGCGGGGTCGTAACCGTACCCACCATGGGGGAACGGCAGGGCAACTTCTCGGGACTCACGAATAACATTTACGACCCGAATGTGAATTGCGGGACGCCGACCAATGTCATCCGGCCGCAGGTCGGCTTTAACTGCAGCGGCCAGGCGATCGGCCCTCCCAATCAAATTCCAGCAGCTGAAATTAATCCTATCGGAATCGCTGTGCTCAATCTCTACCCGCAGCCCAGCAATTCGAACGAATTCGATAACTATAACTACACAGCGGTAGCGCAGGCGCCGGATTACCAGTTCGACATAAAGCTAGACCACCAGATCAACGACAGGAACCGCGTCAGCGGCCGCTACAGCCGAGGCTGGAGCAACTACACCACTCCGCTCACCTTGGGCGACAGCTTCGATAATGACGGAATAGCGAGCGGTGTGACCCGGGCGCAAAACGGCTCGTTCGAATACACCTGGTCCGTGAACCCGCGGATTGTCTGGACCAGCCACGCGGCGGTCGATCGGGTGCATGAACTGTCGGTACCGGCTATCCCCACGATCTCCAGTTTCAACGCCTCACTACCGACTGGCACGCAAGGATTGCCGCCGGTGTTCGAGCAGGCCAACGGGATCGACAAGATGCCGACGTTTATGATGCAGGGGAATCTGCCGTGGAATGACCTTTACGATCAGTGCTGCATCAACACTAGCTTTGGCCACACGCTGGTGAGCTACTCGTCGCAGTTGGTGATTTCCCGGGGACCGCACCTGATCAAGGTGGGCGGGGAACAGAGAATTTTCTACAACAATTTCTGGCAGCCAAACTACCCGACTGGCCTCTTGACTTTTACCGATGACGTCACATCTCCGAATCCGAACAGCGACTATGATGCAGCTGGAAATACCACGGGCAACCCGCTTGCTAGCTTGGCTTTCGGTTACGCCGACAACGTCAACGCTACGACTCAGCTGATCGTGACTCCCTCGGTGGCCAACCGGTCGTTGGAGACGGGGTTTTACATCCAGGATAACTGGAAGGTAAATTCGAAGCTCACGGTGAATCTCGGCCTGCGCTACGAGTGGAGTTCGCCCTACACCTCGCGCAACAACCAGCTCGAATTCAGCAATTTCACGGTCGACAGCGGCGTCGGTATTCCGCTGAACTTTGTCCCGGCGAGCGCCCCGCCCGGTACGCTCAGCACCCTGGCGACGCTCGAGCAGAACGGGGTGGGATTTCCTTCTACGGAAGAGGTGCTCGGCACGACACAGTTCGCCACTTCCAGCATGAGGACGGTTCCGACGTACCGCAAGGACGTTGGGCCGAGGCTGGGTTTTGCCTATGCGTACGATTCGAAGACGGTGGTGCGCGGCGGAGTCGGCATTTATTTTGGAATGAGCCCGGCCACAAACTTCCAGTATCCTGGCTCCGCGTTCCGCAAGACGGCCAACCTGTTTTTTACCAACAACGATTTTGCCACTCAATCGGCGACTCTGGAAAACCCGTTTCCCAGCGGCTTTACCGGTCCGCAGGGTAAGGAGTACGGCCAGTTTGCGAACTGGGGCTATCAAAACCCGAACGATCTGGGCACGACCGCGGCGCGAGACGCCGACATTTACCAGTGGAATCTGGGAATGCAGCGAGAGCTGCCCAGCCAGATCGTGGTTGGCGTCGACTACGTTGCCAACCGCAGCACCCATCTGCCCTGGTCTGGCACAAACAACCGGGATTTCATGCCATCGTCTTTGCTGGCGCAGATTGCCACGGCTGTAACTCCCACCGACTCGGGCTGCCAGACGGATAGCTGCGTCAGCAACTTTCTTCAGACCCTAGTCGGCAACCCGTTTTACCCCATGTTCAATACCCCATGCGCATCGACCCCAACCAATCCCTGCTTCAATGAACCCAATTCCAACTACGGCGGTTCGACCCTGCCCCTGTTGTATCTGTTGGATAAGTACCCCCAATTCGCAGAAGACTTCGAGGGCCTGATGCTGGAGAACGCGAATTCCTGGTACAACGCGATGCAGATTCGCTTCCAGAAGCGCACCACGCACCACGTTAGCTTCGAGGGTAACTACACGATATCGAAGGAAACCGACTATTCCTCGGCAGGCCGGAACAACTGGGTGGGAGCGCTCGGTCTCGGCCTTCCGCAACAACTGGACCGGCTGTCGGCGGAGCATAGCATCGGCGCCAGCGACACGCCACAGCGGCTCACGGCCGCCGTGATTGTTGACCTCCCCGTCGGCCGCAAACAATGGATTGGCGGCGATATGAACCGAGCGGTGGATGCGGTCGTCGGAGGCTGGTCGATCGCAAGCCTAATCACCCAACAATCGGGGCAACCCATGGCCATCGGCATGGCCGACGCGCGCCTGGCCAACGGCAGCCAGCGTCCCGACGTTGTCTGTTCCAAGCTCAAGAGCGGGACCAGCATACACGATGTGGCCTTGAACTGGGAAACGAACGCGACAGCTATAAGCAATGGCCTTCCTCCGGTGGCCTCCTTCTTCAATGCGAATTGTTTTGCAGATCCAGGAGACCAGATTCCGGGCAACGCGCCACGCTATTTTCCCGGCTTACGCGTCGACGGCATCCACAACGCGGATCTGAACCTTTACAAGTCGTTCGTGCCCAAAGAAGGCATGCGGCTGGAAGTGCGGGCGGAGGTATTCAACTTCACCAATCACCCGCGCTTTGGGCAGCCGAATTCGTCGGTCGGAGGTTCGGATCAGGCAAATCCGTTCTTCGGGACAATTAGCACGGATACCGTCAACGGTACTGCTCTCCAAATACCCCGATTCTTCCAGTTTGGATTGAGGTTCGAATTCTGACACGGAGGACGCATGGCTGCTGAACCCGGCGCTAGTAGCCGTACGTGATTAGACAAAAGCGTCGAATAACCAGTGTGGCTCTTGAAGGAAACAACAAGGGCTCCGGCTGACAAAGCTGCACCACCGATGAGGGGTCGTTCCATGCGCTTGCGTATATATCGCTTTCCGTGTGGGCCGAAACGCAGAGGCGGCGGTATGCGGTGCTGGATCGCGACCATAAGGGCAAGCCCTTTGGGCACTACAAACCCTCCGAGGAGATCGACGGTCCCGATCGATGCTTTCTCGCGAGTCCAGGGCTTCCCCTTCCAGACATTCGACCGCGGGCAGCAAACTTTGTTTATAGCGCCACTCCGTTGATTCCCGATTGGCAGCGGCCCATTCACGGGCCTGAGATTTGGCTTCTGAAGAACTGTGCTCAGATTCCCTGTGGATTCGCTTTCTTGGCGTAGCTTTCTTTCTTCCAGTGAAATTCTGGAATTCAAATATGAAACGAAATGATTGTGTTGCCATTGTTCTTCTATCGCTCGCTGCCTTGGCTTTAAGCGCTGCTCCTCGCGCCGAGAAGCAGGATTGGCCCCACCAGAATTGGACGCATTATGTTCGCATCGGCGCATACGGACTGAGGAGTGGCGACGGGGCAAAGATCGTAAGCTCAGCCGAAGCCAGCGACGTGTTCGGGATCGAAGTCGACAACGACATTCCCGGACGCTATGAGAGCTTTCTCCATCCCGAAGAAAAATTGACAGCGATTCGCGATGTGGCAGCGGAAGCGCACCGCGCGGGCAATTTTGCTTTTGTCTATATAGCGGGAACCGAGTGCATCACGGCGCATGCCGACCAAACAGCGCACACTCTAGCGAAGGACCATCCCGACTGGCTGCAGCGGAAGATTACAGGCGAGCCGGCAATTTTTGGCGGCGGCACAGCGTTTTGGATCAAGCCTGGCGATGAAGATGTCTGGGTGAGTCCATATGCGGCCGAATGGCGGAAGATTTACATGGAGCACGTGCGCCAGATTGCTGCGACGGGAATCGACGGCATCTACGTCGACATTCCCTATTGGATGACGCACTTCGAGGGATGGGAGAACACCTGGGCCAGTTTCGATGATGCGACCGTGGCCGCGTTCAAGCAGCAGACAGGACTGGACGCGAAGCATGATCTCAAGCTGGGAGATTTTTCCGATCCCGGGTTTCGCCATTGGGTGGATTTCCGGATTCAAACCATTACCGATTTCTTGCGCGAGATTGACCAGAATGCAAAATCGGTCAATCCGAAGATAAAGACGATTGCTGAAATCTACCCCGGAATTGAAGAAGAGGCCGTTCGTGTAGGTGCGGACGTTTACAGCTTATATCCAGTGGTGGATGCAATTGCGCATGAATATGAGTTTGGCAGCGGCGATCACATGGCTTCGTCGCGCATGCCGCTAGATTGGTTCCGCTATCAAGTGGGCATGCATTCCTTTCGCGCATTCGCGCAAGGCAAGGCAACCTGGATTCTGAACTACTCGTGGGACGGAGACAAGAAGGTTGATGCTCGCGAAGCGATGATGAATCTGGCCATGTCAGAACTAATGGCCGGAGCGAATTTCTGGGACGCGCCCGGGCATTCGATGGCGGGATCGAATGATCTGCCGACGCGCAAGAAGATATTTTCATGGATTCAGGAGCACGAGAAGACTTTTTACCTGCCACGCATGCCGGTTGATCCGATTGGAGTCTATTTTTCTCCACAGACCCGGAACTTTTATGCCGATGATTTTATTGCTTCCTATCGGGGAATTCTGATTCTGCTGATGCAGAAGCATCTTGAATTTCAGATAGTGACTCCCCGGACGTTAGCGGAGTTTCGCGGGCAGACCCTGGTTCTGCCCGATGTGCGTGTACTCGGAGACGATGAAAAAGCTGCGCTGCGGGCGTTCGCAGCGGCAGGGAGTCGGCTTGTGATAACCGGGCAGGACGCGACCGGACTGGGCAGGTCAAACGAGATCATTAGCTTCCCGGTTTGTCCAGGAAAAACTTACAACGCCGCGCTGGAGAAGGATTTCGACAGCGCCTCCCCGGATTCGGAGCAAGCGTTGCTTGAAGCGCTCAAGGGCGGGAGTACTGTGATGATCGACGCTCGGCCGCAGTTGGCGACGTCAATCGCCCGCACTGCCGACGGGCACATCAAGTGCTTCTTCGCAAACTTCGCGGGACTACGCGAGGGTGTAAACCCCGTTCCAACTCCGCAAAATGGCGTCACGGTATCAGTGCATTCGAAAACTGCGGGCAAAGCTTACTTTCTGCCATTTCTCGGCACGGAGCAGACGGTCTATGGCAGCCGCAAGCAAGATGCAACCGTCTTCACGTTGCCTCCAATTACGAAGGGCGCGGTTTTCTCGTTTGAACAATGACGGAACTTGTGTTTCTGACCTCATTCAATGCGAGGCTGGGAGAAATTTGGGGCGAGATCTGTGTTGGGATGGTGAGCGGCTTTCTTGCTTTCACGCGGATTCTGACGACAGAGGTGATTTAATGAGTGTGCTTAAGATCACCTTACGTGCCGTGACTGCCACGACACCGGACCACTGAGAGATACTACGCGATGAAGTTCGACACTGTCGAAGTTGATTTGACGTATGGCTCCGGTCACTTCAATCGACGGCGCCGTCGCGCCACTTTTGTCAGACGATCGTTATCGATTGCGGTTTTCAGATAATGCGACAGCGAGTCGCTGCCGGTGCGATCGAGCAGCGTCCTCAGGTGCGCGTCACCGCGCAGTCCGGGGGCGAAGTCCGGCGGTCCGTAAATATCCCGCAAGGTGTCGATGCTGGTGTTGCCGTTCTTCTCGCGAGTCTGCCCACTTCTATCGCGGTGCCGATCATGGAGGCCAGGTTGTTTTGCCATTGTTCGTTTTTCCTTTCTGTTTAATTAAGGCGGACACTGATTCATGGAGAGTCACGCGGCCTCGGGGAGGCCCCGGAGAAATCTAAACTGAGCATCGATTGGCTTGCCCAGTGAGGTCTTGAGTGATAGCGCGCCGGATTGCTGCTTCGGATTGAATGTCGTAGTAAGGTCGAAGGCCCATTCGTATGGGTTTGAAATACCGAAGACCGCTTTGACATTGGGCGGAAAAGTGACCTTGAGCTTTACGTCGGCCAGGCCGGTGCGTTCGTTGAACAGATACTCACCGTCGTACCGAACACCCTCGGTGTCGGTTCCGTAGACTCGCCCATTGTCGAAGACGAGCACTCCCATGCCGGCTCCCTGCTGGCTTTGGAACGTAATTCCAAACATACCGTCGCGCATAGCGGTTCCTTTCTGTATCAGCCGACTCAGTTCGACCTGGCGAAGGTTCGGAGGGAGGAGCCGCAGAAGGCGTACATACCCCTCGGCTGAGCCTGGAATTGCGCGCTCGTCAGCCATCCAGAGCGCAACTGCCCTGGGAGTGACACCAATCAGACGCGCAAAATCGGCCTGCGTAATTCCGAGTTCCGCCAAAGCCGCTTTGAGGTCATGGTTGTTCATCCCAATATGTTCATATTAGAATAGAACGATGTCAACTATTATGTACTGAACATGGTTCTTGTTTTTGGCTGTTCTTGACAATTATGTCAGGATAATGTATTGTTTTTCTGACAAATGGACCACGCTGAATAGGGGTGCAACATGCCCATAGCTGAAGCAATTCGCACAGAAATTGAAAACATCCCGATTGGGGAACCCTTTACCTCGACGCAATTCCGCCGCCTCGGACCGCGGGCTGCCGTGGATCAGACACTTTCACGTCTGGTTAAGCAGGGGCAAATCGTTCGTATCGCACGTGGCGTATTCGTGCAGCCCAAGAAAAGCAAATATGTCGGCCTGGTTATGCCTGAACCCGCCAAGGTCGCCCAGGCGATTGCGAGTGCTCACGGAGAAACGATACAGGTACATGGTGCTGAGGCTGCTCGACTGCTTGGACTGACGACACAGATGCCATTGCAATCCGTTTTCTATACCAGCGGTCCTGGCCGGAAAATGAAGATCGGTAATCTGCAACTAGTGTTCAAGCACGCGCCGCCACGCAAGTTGGCACTTGCAGGTCAGCCCTCCGGTCTTGCCCTTGCCGCTCTCTGGTACCTCGGAGAGGAACAGGTTACTCCGCAGGTTTTCGAAAGCATTCGAGAGAAGCTATCGCCGGAAGCTTTTCAGCAACTGAAAGCGGAAGCTCATTCAATGCCCGGTTGGATGGCTGACGCTCTGCATCGACACGAACAGGGAGGATTTAGTGGCTGAGGATTTCCTCCACCTGTCCGCCGAAGAACAGGCCAATATCATTCAAACCTGTGCGGCTAAGCTCGGCCGCCGTCCGGAGCACCTGGAAAAAGATGTTCGGATCTGCTGGGTGCTCCGGAATCTCTTTGGCATGCCGCAACGTTTCCGGATGGCGTTCAAGGGAGGGACTTCGCTTTCCAAAGTATTTGACGCGATTAGGCGTTTTTCCGAAGACGTTGATTGGGGCGTCATCGCAAACGAGTGGAGGCTATAGATTCTTGGCCACCTCGACAGCCTTCTCCATCTGGGTATCTTTGCCTTCTCGCAAAGCGTCTCGCGAAACGTCAGCGGAAGCAGTGGGGACAATGCCGTTGTTTTCCAGCATCCTTCCTTGCCACGTCAAATAGCCGGCCACAGGTAATCCGAGAATGTAGCCGTGCCCCACCTTAAATGCGCTGCCACTCAGCAACCGGCCTGGGGTTCTGGCTCCCACGATTGTTGCCAGATGATTCTCGTCCGCGAAGGCAGCGACCATTTCGCCGGCGCTGGCGGTATGCTCGTTGACGAGGAGGACAATCCGGCCATGAAAGTGCCGTTTGCCGAGGCCCTCCGTGACTACGAGGATAGATTTGTCCACGAACGCATACCGTGCTGCTAACCAAACGAGAGTCGCTTTGTGAGAAGGGATTCGCCCAAAACGGGTCAACTCCTCTCTCCGATAGCCACGCTCGCGTCGCTTTCGGGTAAGGCTGTAGCCAACTTCCAGTTTCCCTGGTGTCAAATAGCTCATGAGGCGCAGTCCGCCGATACCGCCACCTGTGTTTCCGCGCAGGTCTACGATGAGGCGGCTACAGCCCTCCAGAGATGCGATTCCACAATCAATGTCCTTGGCGACGTCGATCCCTACTGCGCCAGGAAACATTGCGACTTTGAGCAGCCCAATTTCGTCGCTCAACCTCTCAGTGCGTACCGCCTCGGGCGCGGTGACAGGATGTTTTTTCGATTTAGGCATCGGCAATTGGACTTTGACCGTATGCTGTCCTCCATGGAGTTTCTCGATTCGCAGACACGCCGACTCGCCGACCGAAAACGTCAGATCATCCGGCGGTCGAATCTCGCCTTCGCCGTTGCCGAGCAACAAATCCCCAGGCCGTATCCCCGCACAGTAGGCCGGGCCACCTTGATGCACATCCTGAAACATCCAGCGTTCACTCCCGTTAACGGCAATGCGCTGCAGGGTTGCGTTGATGGCATGCCGAGCGGGTATATTTCGCATTCCGGCATGTCGGAAGCCGGTGTGGCTGGTCTTGAGCTCGGCAACGAGTCTGTGGACTTCTCTCTCGAACGTTTCCGCTTCGGTCGAAGCCAGAATCTGATCCCTCCGGCTCCGAGCCAAAGCATTCCAATCCACTCCATTCATGCCCGGATTGAAATGTTTGGTCTCCACCAAGCGGCAGACTTTGTCGAAAATCTTCGTGCGTTCGTCGAGAGTCAGACTCATGGTTGCCTGATACCAATCGGTGTGGAAGTCTCTCCCACCGCGATGAATGCCGCCCAATAGAATGGGCTCACTTGGTCACCGTATTTTGCGAGCAGGTCAAGCTTCGCGTTTCGCAGAGCCGAACTCGTATCTTCACCCCGAGCCAGGCGCTGGTAAAACTGTTCCATCAATGCACTGGCGTAGGTGTCGTCTGCGCTCCACAGGCTGGCTACGACCGACTTTGACCCAGCGACCAGAAACGCTTCTACCAGGTTGCTAATGCCTTCCTGTCCCTGCAGCTTGCCAACCCCGCTATCACAAGCAGAAAGGGTCGTCAGTTCGGCGTTCAAACGCAGCCTTATGATCTCCCGCGCTTGCAACAACCCGTCGTCACTCGATTTTGGATCGGCGCCTAATACCAGTGCTGACCGTTCCGGGTACTGGGTGTCCGCGAATCCATGGACAGCCAAATGCAAGATGCGAAACTGGTCGAGTGGCTCCTTCTTGAATGCAGTTTCCGTGGCCTCCTTGCCGAGCAGGATTACCGCGTCTGACCCAACAATTTTACCGATTTCCTCAACTTCTGCTCGCGTCTGCGGAAGGTCATGAAGCCCTATCCCCGACAGATCCGCGATGCCGCGCTCAATGCGCCCACGAACTGAAGCCGGAGTCGGAATTTTCCCTCCCGCGGCGCCTTGATTTTCGTAGGCGACATCGCCGACGGCGAGCAGAGGTCTGGGGGCCAATGGCTGCTTCTCTGGGCGGCGAAGCCTGTCTAAGATCGTACCGGAAGGCACGTTGCTTATGACGCGAGATTTTAGGAGGTACTCGCCTTGGCCATTCCGAAGAACTTCAAACGGCAGCAGGTTCAATATGCCATCTGGCGCGATGATGAATCGTGTCGCTGTAGCTGCTTCCGGGAGGGGTTTCACGAGCATCGCGTAGAGTCGCTTTGAAGGTTCAGCGCCGGCACCCTTGGTGCGGATTTCGGCGACCAGTTGCTGGCTTAATTTCTCGATGTCCTTGCGCCCGGCGGGCAGCGCTCGGACGTGCGCTCCGGTTCTCGAAACCACAACACAGAAGGAAGTCGGGTCGTCAAGAACGTACTCCAGAAGCACTTCGTCTGGTTTCAGGTCTTCCTGCACTTTCGCTAATGGCGCAGGTTGTGCTGGCAGGCCACCGCTAGGGGCGTCTCCCTTGGTCCAGGCCAGTCCAAGACGCCGCTCGTACTCGACCAACTCATCCAGCAGTCGCTCGCGTGCATCGGTACTGTTGGTTTGCATCAACTGCACTTGTAGACCCGCAAGATCGCTTTCAAGCGATGCTGTTTGTCCGGATTCCTCCGTGGGAAATGCCTTCCGGTCTTCGAGGGCCCAGGCCAAAGTTCGTCCGCGTACTCGTTCCAAGACTCGGAAGGAGCCTGGCACATCGCCGCTCTTTCTGACGAGTTCAAAATGCTGCAAATAAGTCTGACTCATCGCAGCAGCGACTGAACTGTTCCAGTACGGTTCATTCACGCTGATGAGCAGGCCCTCAATCACGTCTTCAGCTTGTTCGTAGAGGGCATTGGCTTCGGTAACGCGACCGCGGCGCGCCTTCAAATCGGCAAGAATGGTCAGGTTGCGAGGCACATAATAACGATCGCCAACACGCTGGCTCGCGGCGAGGCCATCGGTAGCACGTACTTCCGCTGTGGCGAGATCCCCAGCATCGCGATACATGGTCGCCAATTCGAACATGGCGTCGGCTTCCATTCGGAAGAATTGCACTCGTTTTGCGAATTGTCCGGCAGATTCCAAATCGGCGATGGCCTGTTGTCTGTCTCCGGTTTGCGAAGCCAGCTTCCCAAGCAAGATCAACACCTCCGCCTCATGACCTCGCTTCTGTTGTGATCGGGCTTTGCCGAGTGCGTTCTCAAGCACCGTCTTTGCCTCATCGGGTTTCCCTAAGGCGACCAGCGCTCGTGCTTTTCCTTCATACGCCATGAACGGCAGACCGGAGTCTTTTTCCGCATCAGCCAGCTTGATTGCTCGCTCAAAAAATCTCAGTGCCTCGGTATGACGATTCACCTCTTCGAAGCCTCTGCCTATCAATTCTAGGAACCTGATCTGACCGCCTGTGTCGCCGCTGGCCATCGTCGAGAGCAAGGCGCTGCCTAGCAGCCGCGCGGCTCGTCCGGGATTTCCCTCCAGGAAGGCGACCAGTCCTAATTCCCCGGAAGCCCGACTTCCCCATTGATTCTCGCCCAATGCGTTCGCAATCCGCTGGGCCTCCAACCAATCTCGTTTCGCAGCTCGATAGTCAATCTCGATATCGGTGTAGCCCTTCGCGATCAGGCACCAAAGCTGCAGTTTCTTGTCAGCTTGCACGATGGGATTCTGTAGCTCTTCGTTCAAGAAACGCGAAAGGTCAACAAACGACGTAGTTTCAGCTCCTGATCTGAGGCGGCCCACCTTGGCGTGAAGTTCGTTCCTGCTATCGCCCCGCTCCGAGAACAGCTTCTCGGCTCTGGCGTAGAGCGGGGTTGCTGCTGATCCGTTATTTAGGAAATAGAAGTGGTCTGCAACCGCAAGCAGGACCTGGGGATCTGCCGAGCGCTGCGCGTCCGCGGAATCAATGTCGAAGGCAGCGATGCCGGTCGGAGTCACCATTCGGTGGCGCAGGGTGAAGACGTAGTAGGAGCAGGTAGTCAGAACTGCCAGAGCAAAGGTGACAGTCAGAGCCTGCCGCGTTGGGACACGAATCCTCACGCGAGATTCCCCCGGTGCTGAGTACTTCTCAGAGAGCTGAGGTCAACCCGTTCCCGGACATCAGGCGTTTTTCGTCCTTGAAGCTGGGTCTTAAACGACGAGTATCTTAGAATCCCGCCCGTTCTAAAAAGTTTCACGAGGGATCAAATATAGTCGGAATCCCGTCGTCCCGAAAGCCTCTCCGGACCGAGGTTCTGGAGCCCAGCACTCGATTCGTCCCCCCGCGCACCGAGTTCAATCCGTAGTGTTTGGTTCGCTTCTCTGCGCGTAACCAATCCGTGGGAGCGTCTCAAGGTGGTAGGTCTGCGCCTGGCCAGCTTCGAAATGGTGAGCATGGCAGTTACGATCCCCGAAGATTGAGGCTCAGTTGGGCGTTGACGTTCCTCTCAAAGTCGGTCTCCTGCTGCGCTATCTCCGTCGCTGTCCGTGGCGATTCTTGCTGCGGCAGTGTGGGCGCACTTGGTTCCTGCTTCGGTTCGACCGGGCGCGCATGGGGCTCAGGGGCTCCGATGTTTTTGGGAGCGTAGGGGAGCTTGTCATCGGGCGTATCGCGGAGATCGAAATCACTGGCGACAACCGGCATATCGAAGTAGGGGAAGGAGAAGCGGGTCACCGAGTTCTCGTACTTCATATAGGCGTGGAGGTCCATGAGTCCGGAGATTTCGGACTCCATTACCAGCGGCTCAATCTGCCGTTCCAGCGCGAAGTTTCGCCCAGCGCGGGAGCCGTCGAAGTGGGTCTCGCGTAGCCGTTCGATCTCGACCTTTCCAATGAACTTGCTGACCCACTCGCCAGCGGTCGGCTCTTTCGTCTTCAGCCAAATGCTGGTTGCCGGTTGGGATAGCATGACCTCAGCCAGGTGGCCGTAAAGGTATTCCAGTTGGGCCTTACCCTGGAAACCCAGAATTACCGGATTCTTGCTCTTTCTATTTTCCGTAATAGCGGTATGGAGCTGGGGGAGCTTCTGCAAACTTGCCAACTCGTCGATCACGAACCATGCCCGCTTCTGGCCCTCCTTCGGCTCATTCAGGAGACGCAAGACGAGCAGGTCGATCCACAGACTTTGGAGGGGCCGAAGGGCTTCACGTTCAGCGGGGAGCGAAGTGATGAAAATCCATCCCTGGCGCGTCTCGGCCCAATCCGTGGCCGACCACTCGCCATTCCCCTCGCCCTTCTTGGGAAGAAGACGTAGGCTGTCGGCGACCAATCCAAGCGAGCCAAGAACACTGGCGCGCTGATGCCCCGCCTTCGGGTTGATCAGGTGAGCATGTTCCGTTCCTGTCAACCTTCGGTCGATCTCCTGCGGGTCTGACATCCACTTCACCAACTCCTCTGGTGTGGGGCCATAGGCCATCAGGTAGGCAAAGATCTTTTGCGGGGACTCGATGAAAAACTCACCCTTTTTGTCCTGCGACGGCTGGAAAAGAGACACTGCCAGCGCCTTTGCCTCGGAGCGGCGGCGGAGTTCTTCCGCGGGTCCCCAATACGGGCACCGCTTATCGAGTGGATTCAGGATCACATCGCCTCTCTTAGGATCGTAAAACCGCTTTACGAACTCCCGTGCAGGGTCGTAGACGATGGCTGAATCGCCACGATGTTTTATCTGCCGAAGGAGCTGGAGCATGATCATGGTCCTGCCCGTGCCAGTATCTCCGATGATCTGCATGTGCTCTGCCTCCGCCCGCTCCGGTATGCGGAGCATCGCCTTCATTCCGTCGGTTTTGATGCCGATGCCATCTCCTCCAACCCTGCTGTTGAACTCCCGCGGCGTCATCATCTCGGGGCCTTTCAGTCGCCGTCCGTATCTCAGTTCCTTACGCCGTCGAACGTCTTTGGCGATAGAAAACGGCAGCTGGATGAGCAGTGATGCCAGACCGAAAAGCAGTGGGAGCTTGTAGAGGTCGAAAAGGCTATCGCCACCGTAAACCGCACTCCTGAGATAGGCACTCAAGGGCGCGTCGATATAGCTCTCGTCCGGTCCCAGGTAAAGGAGAACATAGCCGCGCCGCAAGGCGGGCTGCGAGAGGACAAGCGGGATGGGTTTCCCGCCTGGTTCCGGCGTCTTGCCGTCTGTCACGTCGGCGTTGGTCGCCAGACGCGGTGGAATTCCGCGAGCGCCCAACATGAGCATCCGGTAGTTGTCCTTGCGGCTCGTTCCGATTGCTCCCGCGACACTCGACCGGATGTAGGTTGGCGTATAGAAACGCTCGAGCGGGCTGTTGCCGAAGGTGAACCGACAGTAAAGAAAAAGTCCGGTAAGAACGACCGTCATGAATACCGCGCCATAGGTGTAAATCGGGCTGTGCGGTGGCCAGATGACTGTTTCCTTGCGTCCCCACTTTGTCATTGCCATTGCCTATTTCCTTCCTGCGCAAACAGCCAGCTTCCCCGCGCTGTCAAAATTTTTGCGGTGCGAAGCACCGTTCTTGCGCCGGCACGAAATTGAATATCGGGTCACGCCTTCCTTATCGGTACAGAAGCTGTGGACTCCACCCCCGCTGCAAGTTTCCTGGCCGGTGGTCCGTCGCGCCTTCTCGATCCTTGCTCGGACCCCTACGGACCCGCAACGTGGAAGCAACCTGCTTGGCCTGAGGCGTCTTCAGAAAGTCCTGAAAGTCGCGGCCCTTCGAGAAGACATAGTTGAGCGCTTTATCCACAACATCATCCGCGGATGGACGAAAGCTGCGTACGGATCGACCTGCTCGGTGGTGGACTCATCCAGCCGAACCGAAGCACGGAGGTAGCGCGTCTGGTTGATTTCAAGAAGTGGCATGTTATTTTCCTTATCGGTGTTCGATCAGGCAATCTTTCTCCGGGTGATCATCCTCTGCGCCGTCAGCGCAATCTCCCGCGCACGAGCGCAGCAAAGTGCAGCGGGAATCTCGAAGCGGCGGCGGAATTCGAGCATCGTGATAACGTCATTCATCGGAACGCCTTCGATGAGCCAAAGCCTGGCCGATGCCACGTCAACGGTCCGCTGAGCGTAATAAAGAGGATTGGGCTTATCGGAGCGGCGCGAAGCTAGCTTTCGCGTGAGCTTCGCGGCGTCCTTTCCACGGGCAAGTTGACGCAGAACCCAGGCCCAATCGTGTTCGGAATTGGTGTGGTTCGCGGCATGGGTTCGTGGTGTGATGGAACGGTAGGGAAGGATGGCATCCGCCGCTAAAATGTCCAGGCGAAAGTCATCGGAATTCCAAGTGGAATCGCCGGGGTATTCGACGGTAACGGGATAGGCAGGATCATACTTGCAATTCAGGAAACCCGGCAGGCGGAGAACCCGGTTGCAGTCCGTGCAGGCGCGATCACCGCCAAAGGTAATGGCAAGCAGTTTCAGAGCGCTTTCCTGCTGTTCGAGACTGAAGCCGTCCACTCGCCAAAGGATCTGGTACTTACCGAGCGATGTCGATACGACAGCATTCGGCGGGGGAACCGCATCCGAGGCCCGGAGCGAACTGAGGCGGGCCTCTCCGTCATGATCTAAATCCAGATAGAGATGCCGGACCGCGGCGATGCACTCTTTAGTGCGTTTGCGGCTGGCAGGGCGAAGCGGATTGGCAGACACATGGATGTTCGCTCCGATAGAGTTTTCGTGGGCGAGCCAGCCGAGGTAACGAGGCGCAAGCGCCTGTTCCAAGGGAACAATTCGCTGAACGGTCTTGTTAGGAGATTCTCTCCGGATGAGCAGGGCAATCGTTTCATCCGGAGCGAAGCAACGGGTGAGGAAGCGAGCGGCGGTGCTGGTTCCGTTTCCAGTGCTATGGTGTGGCATGTTTCACCTCGAATACCGGTTCGATCAGGAAGCGTTTGGCATCGCGGTCGTACCCGCGAAGCGCCAGCACTTCGCGGAGGATGCGGCGGCCCGGCTGCCGCTCGACATGCACGACAAAATCAACCGCTTCTCCGATCTCCGCTTCGGTATCGGAGAAGGTGGTTTGGGCGTGGTCGCGCATCACCAGATTGGCGAAGCGCGTGAGGGCTTTGGCTGCCGAGTTGGCGTGAATCGTGGCAAGCGATCCGGCGTGGCCGGTATTGAAGGAATCGAGCAGCGTGCGCGCTTCGATGCCACGCACTTCGCCCATGATGATCCGGTCCGGTCGCCAGCGGAGGGCGGACTTTAGAAGCTTATCGAACGAGATGCTGGCCTTGAACGTATCGGTCTGGCATTCGGCGGCTACGATGTTTGGCTTCCGAATCTGAAGTTCGGAGGTGTCCTCGATGACGACGAGGCGCTCCTGGTCCGGAATGAAGTCAGCCAGTATCCGCAGAAGCGTGGTCTTGCCGGTCCCGGTCCCACCACTGATAAGCAGGGTCTTTCCGCTGCGAATCTGCTCGGCCAAGAAATCCGCAAGAGGCCGCGTCAGTGTGCCGCGAGCAATGAGGTCATCGACTGTGTAATGGCGGCTGGTGAACTTTCTGATGGTCAGGGACGGAGCCGGGCTTACGACGGGCGGAATCACCGCCGCAAGGCGGCTTCCATCCGGGAGATGCGCGTCCAGTAAGGGGTTGTCTTCGTCGAGCTTCTTGCCGAGTTGATTGGCAATGACTTCAAGGCCGGTGCGGAGTCTGCCGGGGTCGAAGGAAATGTTCGCTACCTGGCACAATATTCCATCGCGTTCGTAAAACCACGAGGCATCGGGATTGCCCATGATCTCGCTAACGCTTTCGTCGAGCAGCAGGGGCTCGATGGGCCGAAGGAATGGCAGGATCAATTCGAAACTCATTGCGGGAACCTCAAAGCCATGGAAGCCCAGCAAGTAGCCGGGCTTCCGAGAGTGAAAAAGGAGGGCCTAGGCGACCGCTTCCTCTTGGGACGATTCGTCGTGCTCTTGGTCTTCCGCGGCGGCCTTCTCAGCGCGGTCCAGCTTCAGGATCGAGGCGACCCGAATTTCCCAGACGCGCTGCTTCGTGTCGGTCTTCTTGCTGGTGTATTCCCGGCTGCGCAGCTCGCCTTCCACCTGGATATGCGCGCCTTTGACGAGCGTTTTGGCGAACTCCGAGAGCTTGCCGAAGACAACGCAACGATGCCATTCGGTGTGCGAGATGTAGTTGTCATCCTTCTTATAGGAGGACTTGGTTGCCAGCGAGAGAGTGGTGAAGCTGCGATTGTCGTAGGTGCGGATTTCTGGGTTGCTGCCGAGGAATCCGATGAGGGTTACTTTGTTCTGGTACATAACAGTGCCTCCATTTGTTGAATTTTCCCGTGGTTGATCGGGTCACACTGGGCGGAGCCAAGCGAGTGGGCCCGGCTCCCAAGGTCGGTGGTCTGCTTTCTGGGAGGGGCCCGAAAGAAGTTTGCGCGGCGTTCTTTGCCGTGGTTTCGAAACTTGTTTTGGGAGGAACCGAGACCCCGAAGGGGCGCGGAATCGGAAGCAGAAGACCGAGTGCCGCCAGGCGCAGGAAAGGCTCCGAAGCTGTGACCGAGCAAACAACGGGATCCATAACGGCACACACGGCCAGAGCAAGGGTTTCCTCCGCACATTGGCTGCGGAAGTTCGCTGCCATCGCAGTGGGATTCAAGTCGGCATGTCCGCCGCAAGAAGGATGTAGTTCGCCACCGTCGTGGCGCGACCCAAGGCCCGCGATAGCCCGCTCGACAAGGCACGGGGACAGGTGGTGACCCTCAGCCGGGTTGACGGCAAGAAACCACATAAATAAACCTCTGCGAAGAGCGCGGATTCCTTACTCCTCAGCTGAACGCCTGGTCGGTCCGGAAGCGCACGACGGTCAGACCGAGAGGGTTCACGGCCAGCTCATTGTTCTTCACGCTTTCGCGGAAGACATAGGTGACGCTGGCTGTCCATCGCTCCCGCTTGAGTTCGGTGTGATCCGCCGGATTGCTGTACACCTTCTCGAACTCGATACGCGCCGAATACGGCGACTGCCGCAGGTCATCCAGGATGACGTTCTTGATCTCGACATTGACATATGGCAAGGTGCTGTCTTTGACGTAGTTCTGAATGATGTGGTCCTTGCGTTCCTGATCGATTACGGCGTGTTGCACGTCGCTATTGAGGAAGTAAAGCGACTGCGTTTGATCGCGCTCGATCGTGAAGCGGTTGCGGCTGAAATACAACTCCGCCCAGCGGGTGAGGTAATACTTGTTCTCCGCTTCCTGCGGTCGGTATTGAAAGTTGCGATAGTCGATCGCTTCGGCGTGGCCCACATCGTTAATCCGCACAATCATGGGATGCATGTTGGCAAGCGCGGTTTGGCTCTTGAAGGTCAGCGCCGCTAGAGCGAAACAGACGGCGGCGAGCACAAGAATCGTCACCTTAAGATAGGTGTTCACCACGAGCGGATCGCCGTATTGCTCCAAGTAGCGTTCCGCGGCACGGGTAATGTTCGGGGTGGTGTTCGTTTCGCCGGTCATGGTTTCTTCCTCCGCGTTTATCTGTCGACCTCGTTTCTCTTGGGGTTTACATCCGGGCCCCTACCGCTAACACCGCCGCTTCGAGGCCCCCGCCGTGTCCTCCAATGCCGCCGCTGAATAAGCTGTGGGTCATGGCGGGAATTTTGAAAAGAATGTAGACGTTGACCAGGACGAGAAGGACAAGAAGCGGCAACGTCTGAACAATGGTGGAAGGGTCGGAAACGCTCTGGCCAAGCTGCATGTAAAAGTTGGTCAGAACGTGGGCCAGAACATTCATCGTGGCTGCGGCGACGACTTTGTAAAAGCTGAATGCCAGATAGGCTTTGAGCCATCCCCAGAACAACCAATTGAGCTTGTCGAAGACAAGAAACGGGATAAAGATCGGCCCAAGTAATCCGATGATCGTTGCCGCAATGGCACCGTAGGCCAGGATGGCGGAGACGATTGCGGCCAGCAAAGCTAAGAGAAACTGCACGACAAAGTACACAAGGGCGTAGTACGGAGACATAACCGTGGTCAGCAGCGAGGGCCCAGCTTTCGAGGATGCCGCGTGGATCTCGCTCAGCATGGTTGTGGAACCATCCGACCCGATGAGGCTCACCAGATTGGTGGTGCCGCCGTCGATGAAGCTCTTGATGGAGAAGCCGAGTCCAGGAATGGAGCTGTCGTAGTAGTTCACCATCGCATAGGCGAAGGTGAGCAGCATGAAGAGATTGAGGAACCGTCCCATGCTGAATCCGCCCTGCCCGTGTGCCGATGCCAGTGCTTCCTGCACACCGAACCAAACCATCATGATGGTGGCAAGGGCTATGACGATGTGAATCCCCATCGCGGAAATGGTGGGTGCCACCGTGGCTGCAAGCAACTGGCACCCTTGAGCGATGTACTCGAAGAGACCACCCATATTTCATGTCCTCTGTGTTTGCTCCTATTCAGTACGCTTGGGTAAGGAGGCTGGCCGCTCCGCCACTGGTGGTAGCGATGTTGGCGTTGTAGTAGCTTTCGTATCCCGACGAGTCGCGGAATGCCGACTTCATCGCGTCCTGCTGCTGTTTCTGGGCAACGATCTGCTGCAGGGCAAGGTTGGCGTTGATCTGGTTCGCGTCCTGTTGGGTACGGAGTTGCAACAGCAGGGCCTGATTGATGCGCTGCAGTGTAGCCATGATGGTCTGCTGCGAGGCATCCTGGCTTTGGGTCGTGGCCTCCAGGTTGGTGAGGTCGGTTTGCCTCGCGCTCTGATGGGCACGGATGGTCCCGAGCATTTCGAGGTTGTTGGTCATTACGGAGTCGGTAATGTCAACGGTGGCTCCCTGCGCGGCAATCTGCAGCTGCCCGGCCACACTAGCGCTGCCGTAGCCGGGAATTATGTTGGGGGTACGGGGCACGCTGACCTGCTGGTAGGAGGCTGCGGCCCCGTTTCCGGTATTGGCCGAATTGAGCCACCCCATCGAGTTGCCGTAGGTGTTCGAGATTTGTTGCAGCATCCTCAGATCGGTCGTGGGAGACAGAAACCGCTGATAGAGCATGGACGGGGCAAGGATCATCTGATGCACGAGTTGGTATTGCTGTTTGGCGACGTTGTACGCCTGTAGAGCCGTCGTCGCGATCTTGACGGTGTTCGTGAAGATTTGTTGGCCCTGCTCGATCTGCTGGAATTGGTTGGAGATGGATTGTTCTTCGTGTTCGATCTGCGTGACGGCGTGGACCGACTGCGTAGGATCGTAGACGATACCGGAGCCGAATTGCGCCCACGCGGCAGGTTGCAATGCTGCGGCAAGTCCGATGGCGAGTGCGGTAAGGATTAGTTTCTTCATGGTTTGTCCTTTCGTTTAGGGGCTGTTGATTCGTTGTGGTTGATGGTTGAGCGGTGCTCTTTCTTTGCAGCGACGGCATGACTACTTCGCGGCAAGAACTTCCCTCTGGATCTGTCGAAGACGGTCGGCTGGTCGCATCGAAAACCTCCTTAAAACGTTTGTGGAATGGTGTGGTTGGAGTACGCAGGAAGAAGCAAGTCCTGCGTGAAGTACACTTTCACGCGGTGGCCCTCCCGAATCGTGATGGTGGACGGTATCTGCAGGAAGCGATCAAGGATGGTGGTCGCAGACTGCGAAACGCTGGCTGCGGTCCCGTTGGTGAAAGCCTGGGAACCGCTGGTGGTAATCGTGCCGCCACCCTCGGTGATTTCGCCCGCTCCGGCAATCACGCCCAAAGCAATCGAGGTGCCAAAGATCTGAAGGTAATGGTTGTTGACCTTATCTTTCAGCCCTGCCTCGCCGATCTGGTCGAGGCCGTGGAACTGGTCGAGATCGACGGAGTAACCGTCCGGCATGATCAGGCGGTGAAAAACGACGGCCATGCGCCGCTGTTGTCCGAAGCCCGCTGCGCCAATCTTCTTGGCCTCACCGAGAACAACCGTCCCGTCGGGAATGATGACGTGTTGACGATCATGCGAATACAGCGGATTTGAGACAAGGACTTTGACCGGCCCCACGGCGTCGCCATCTAAACGATTCATGAGAACGGTGTCGAGAACCGAGCCTTCGTAGATGAGATAAGGCTGGCCCGTGGCCGAATCGACATTGGCTTCCAGCGGACGCTTATAGCCTGCGGACGTTTCCTCCTGTTTTGCTTCGAGATCCGGGGCGGCGGGACTACGGTTTGTCTGCCGTTTGGTATGGTCATACTGAGCCGACACGATCGGATCTTGCTGCCGCGGTTGTTGCGGCTGTTCGGCGGAGCGGGAGTAAACGAGGTTGGAAGCGAAACGGGCGTCGTCCGCCCGTTCGCGTTCTTTCGCGGCGATCAGTTCCGCCTGCTGCTGTACCGGAGTAGGTTGCATCTGCATGTTGCCCTGCTGCAGTTGTGGGCAGGGTCGGCCCGCAACGCAGGGCACGGCAACGCCGGTCGGGCCGTAGGCCGCGGCGGCGGCCTGCTGCGGGGGCGTCGCTGAGGCAAGCGCCGGATTTGCCATCGCAGCGGCGGCCATGGTTGCCTGCTGTTCTTTCTGGCGTTCGGCCTGAAGCTGGTTCTTCAACTCCTGCACGTTGCTGTCGGTGTTGTCCTGCAAGGCTGGTTGCGGGGGTTGCCCCTTGACCGCGCCCTGTCCTGCGGGCGTCTTCTTGTTGCCGGACGAACTGAACAGTGCCGCCATAACGACCAGCAATGCCGCACCGAGATAAACAAAGGTCTTGAGGTTTTTCTCGAAGACCCCTTTTGGCAGTGCCAGGTTGCGGCGCAACGTTGGTCCGGCTTGGGGCTCTGCTTGGGGCTCGGTACGGGCTTCTGTGTGAGAAGTAAAGTCGTTCTCGGTCATGACCGTTATCCCTTCCGCGTGAAGCTCATCCGTTTCTTACCCAGCTCCACATATCCGTCGTCCATGATTTTCGGGATAATGTAGGTCCCTTCCCGGAGGTCATAGGTAACGAGGTTGGGCTTGCCGTCCTTCATTTCGTAGATGCTGAACTTTTCTGGCGCATTGGTCCTGATATAAGTGAATTTGTCGTCGTGGTAGATCGATTGGATATCGAAGGGAGATTCGTTCGCCTTGTAGACGTAGTCGAACTTGAGCTGTGTCGGATACG
This sequence comes from uncultured Acidobacteriaceae bacterium, assembly GCA_963714225.1. Lineage (GTDB taxonomy): Bacteria > Acidobacteriota > Terriglobia > Terriglobales > Acidobacteriaceae > Sulfotelmatobacter. The sequence continues at coordinate 170,313 of CAVQNY010000008.1, forward strand.
CGCTTTTGTACTCGTCCACCGCCTGCTCAACGTGCGATTGAAGAGTGGCAAGCTGCTGCCGCGATTGTTCCAGTTGCGCGACCGGCACGAACTGCGGAGGGCCGCTCGCGGCCACAATCGCGGAACGATCGGCTGGTTCGACGATCACCTTCAGATCAGGGCTGGTGGGAGACCCAGAGATGTCCTGCAGGGTAAAACTGTAGATGCTTCCCTTGTCCGTAATGAGATTCAAGTTGGAGCTGATGCCTTGTTTCGCCGGATGCACAAAGCAAAAGTTGCCAACTACATCCACGATCCAGAACTCCTTATCGCCGGTGGCGGCTTCTATGATCTTCTCGGTGGTGGGCAACTCGATTAGGGTTGTGTATTTGACCTTGGCGCGGATCGCAACGATGTCCTGCGAGTGATACTGCACCGTGCGCGCGGAATCCTGCGCCACGGCACCGATGGAAGAAACAACCAAAACAAAATCGACGATGAATCTCAGGGGTCGCATGCCTGTCTCCTTATGGGTTGGTGTTGGTGGTTGGTACGGCCAGCGCGCGCGGCCGGAATGGATACTGTTCTGCCAGACGCCGAAGGCCATCGGCGAAACCGTGGCGGTCGAAATATTCCCGTTTTTTGAGGTTGTCCCGGGCGTTATTGGTCGCCATCCAGTGCGAGACCGAATCGACATTCAAATGCACTTTCTTAGAGGTCTGTGCCTTGCGAATCAGCATCTGACCGGGCGGAATCAGACCGCCGATAAGATCGAGCTCTGTGTCGTTCAGATGAAACGCTGCCCGGTAAACTTCGCGGTTCATGTCCGGATTGGCCAGGAAGATCTTTGTGGGGCAGCTTTCGGCCACAATTGCCAGCATCCCCGACTCCTCGAGCTCTTGGATGGATTGCGTCGCCAGGATCATGGCGGCGTAGTGCTTGCGCCAGGTCTTCTGCGCCTGCACCACGTAATTGCGAATCGTCTCGTTCTTGATAAAGAGCCACGCCTCATCGAGCAGGAAGATCTTGAAGGTGGCAAGCTTGTTGGCGTCGGTAATTTCATTGGACGCGCGGTGCAAAACGTAAAACAGCAGCGGTTCCAAAACTGCGGGCGCATCGTTCCAGCCGTGAAAGTTGAAGGTCTGAAAGCGGGAGAACGAAAGCGAATCGTCAGCGTTGTCGAAGAGAAACCCGTACTGTCCGCCACGGGTCCAGCGGTGTAGGCGTTCTTTCAACTCGCCAATGATGTTGGTAAAGTTCGAGATGGTGCGCTGGTTCGGCTCCAGCACGTAGATGCGCTCGATGGCATCCCACAACCGGCGTTCTTCTTTAAAGTCGAGCCGGTAACGCTGTTCGTTGCCCTCAATCAGCACGCGGAAGAAGCTGAAGAGAAACTGCATATTCTCTTTGCTTTGGGGCAGTGAGAATGGATTGATGGTGAAGTCTCGCGCCTCCTGGCCGACATTAAGGTAGGAGCCGCCGAAGATGGTCGTAAGCGACTGGAAGCTGCCGCCGATATCGAAAATAAAGGTCAGTGGGGCGTACTTCTGTGCGTTTTGAAGCAAAAAATTGCAAAAATACGATTTGCCTGTCCCGCTCATCCCGAGAATCAGGGTGTGGGCAACGTCGCCGGTATGCAGGTTGAGATAGTAGGGTGTGCTGTTGTCGGTTTCGAGCACCGCCAGGTATTCGGTGCCAAGATGCGCGTTCGTCTTCTCGCCGGGGAGGATGGTAAACAGAAAAGACAAATCGGCGTAATTCGTGTTCAGCAGGTACAGCTTGCGGAGGTTGAGCGCATAGTTGCCGGGCACAGTGGCGAAATAAGCGTTCAGCTGGTTGTAGGTTTCCACAAAAAGATTGCCATCCGCGTTGGTGAACAGGCCCGTGAACTCGGCCCCGAGCTTCTCCAGTTCGGTTTTTGAACGGCCGTACAGCACGATCGTGAGCGAGAAATCACCGAGCCATTGGCCGTCGCCCAGGGCGCGCAGGCAATCGCCGAGGTTTTCAATGTCGGCCTGCTTGGACTCATCCACCAGCACATCGCGCGGGTTTGTCTTGGCCGCATCATTCGCCATCTGAGAGACAAACCCGGTCTTCGACATGTTGAAGTGGCGGCGACGCTTGTTGACTTCCTTGCGCGCTTTGTCCGCGGGGAGTGGCGTCCACTCCGTGACGACATAGAAGTTGGCGGGAATCTTCAGCAGCACATCGAGCACGAGGGGCCGTGTTTCGGTAACCGCCTCTTTCATCGTCAACACACGGACAATGTGATCGCCTATCCGCAGATGGTCGCGTTCGGCTTCGATGTTGGAGTTGACAACTTGATAGTCGAGAAACTGCGTGGACTGCGGCCTGCCGGTAACGCGCCAATCGTCGTAATTCAGCAACCGGCGAAAGAACGTGAACTGTCCCTGCTGATTCAAGATCTCGATTTGCATGAAATCCGCAAGCTGCCGAGCGAATGCCTGCACGCTCTGGTCGAGCCGTCGAAGGTCGTCTTCGATATGCGTACGCAACAGCGTCTTCATGCTGTCATTGGTGAACTGCACTTTTAGTTCGCCAATCGCGCCCGCGGGATCGCTTAGGATTCGAGCGATTGCCGCGCCCACGCCGGTCTTTGATCGGGTGCCTTCGAGCAAAATGCAGTAGAAGATCTCCACCTGATAAAGATGGTCGCGCTTGGCTTCAAAGAACTGTCGCCGTTGTTCGATCGCTGCTTCCACAATCGGGTCGTCATATTTCGCGAAGGGTATGTCGGGGCGATTCGATTTGAAGAGATATTGGTAAACATGGAAGCGCGGGCCAAAGGCTTTCAGCGCCGCCTCCAACCGCTTCACCGCGTACTCCTGCTCCGAGCGGTCCAGACTTTCGTAGTCCACGCCGGGAATCCTGAGAACCATACCTAGATCGCCACTCTTGGTAAGGAAGGCCGCCTCGTTCCAGAAGCCGTACAGGTTGATGTGGTCGTTGAGGGACGCACTCTCTTTCCACGGCTTGATGACTTTATCGAGACGCAGCATCAGACAACCTCCACATGGGGGACTTGCTGCTTGGCCGCGTCGTAGCGCAGCTTGTAGCGTTCGGATTTTGCCAGGATTCGGAGGAACGCAGGATCGCTGGTCGTTACCCAATGCCCGAAGGCGAAACCGCCAATGAAGACGGCGATACCGGCGAGCATGGAATTGAAGAGATTGAAGGCTCCCACCGCGCCGACGCAGACGAAGTAGAACAGTGTGCGTTCTACGCCCAAGTAGTTGAGCGGCTTATGCAGGCTCTTGAAGACTCGATTTGTGCGGTGCTTCTGCCGTGGTTGCTCTGGCATATGTCCTCGTCTAACGATGAGTGAAACGTGGCCGGGAAGGGCTTTATACGCCCCAGAGCCAACCGAGGACGTTCACGGCGAGAACGGCAATGCCCGTTCCGGCGGCAACGCCGGCCAGCGCCTTTTTTGCGCCGGGTTCACCGTGGGCGAAGCCATAGCCGCCGATGACGATGGCGACTAGACTTGCCACCTTCGCAATGGTGCCGGTAAAGAGGGCTTGGATGGCGTTAAGGCCGGTGTCGAACGGTGAACCCTGTGCCATCGCGGCCACAGGCAGGACAAGAAGTAGGGCAAGAACGGCGGCGGTCGGACGTGCCCACTTCCACCGAAGAAGGGGCCGGATTGGGCGGACGAGGTGGATTTGGAGCCAACGGGATGACATTTACGCCTCCGGGACAGCTAGAAATCTGCTGCGTGTGGCGCAAAACTAGCCCCACGCAATCATCCTGTCTAATCACTTCTCGTTATAACGTTATTCCTGGGGGTTATAAGCCCAGGAAGTTGGAGTGATTCGGTGGGTCAAGCTGGAGTCGAGGCCCGCATGAGGAGCTTCTATCCGCCTTGCAAGAAATGACATCGCCATCGTGACTTGGCTAAACCTTCGGTTGCCTATAAAGTGTCGCGGGGTGTGGGCGACCGCCTATGATGGATCTGAATAGCAGCCGGACACGGCCGGATTCGCCGCCCCCTCAAGGCTTGTCCAGCCTCTTCACTGAGTGATTTTGTTTTCCGTAAGTCCCGCCCCGTCAATAAGCTCCGGATCCGAGCCGCGGTCTGGCCAACAAGAATTTGATGTGACGCATTGGCGTGGAGCCTTCCGTTATAACCGGCAGGAATAACGTTATAACCAGACGTGATTGGACACCGCGGCAGAAACGGGTCAAGTTGGTTGACTATCGCCGGTCTAGTCCAGACTTGACCGGCGACGACTTGGCTCCGAATGCAACCGGATTGCCAGGCTTGTGCTCCGCGTCATCTCTTTGGAGGTTCACGGTCGAAGCCGCAGCCCAGAAGCGCAAGGACGAGCGCCAAAGGCAAAATGACAGAGCTCCAGCTCTTAGACGAGCAGGAGGTGTATCGAGGCGGTTGAGCGTGAGTGTTCATACGCTGCGGTACTGGCGTGTCTCGGGCGATGGCGATGGTTGAGGCCCATTTGGATTCTGCCATCATGCATACCTCAACCAACGCGCTGTATCGACATGCCGGTCCAGAGCGCGTTCCGACTCGAAGGACCAAGCTAGGGTCTGGGCAAATGCCCATAGTCGCGCCCGCTCACGATTGAGTCCCAGCGCATTGGTGAGTCTGTCAAGTCGGTCGACAGTGGCTTTTTGGCTGTGACCGAACTCGTAGGACCGAACAATTGGGGCTATCGAGAACTCTCGTTCACCAACCAGCGGCTTTGGGTCGATGACGAGCCACGGCTCCCGCTGGGCTCGTAGCACGTTGTCCCCATGCAGGTCCTGGTTGACGAGGACTTGTGGACCTTGACTTTCCCGAAGGTCGTGAATCGCCTGTATAGCGGAATCGAGCAGTTCCATCTCAAACGGACGCCCGGCACGCTCCCAGGATGACGGTAGGTGCTCGGCCCATTTCGCTGACTCTTCGCAAAGCGAAACGAAGGGCTTCTCCGCCTCGATCCAAAGCCGAGGCAATATTGCTGTGAGTGCTTCAAGTGCTTCCTCAGGCGCGATCCCGGACAGGGGATCACCCGGCTCGCACTTTTCCATCAGCAACGCATGGTATTTCTCCTCACCAGCAAAGAGTCGAACCGCACCGAGACCGTTCCAGCGCTTCAAGGCTTCGCTTTCATGCTCGCTCTCCGGGTGAGGAAATTGCAATTTCAGAACGGCAGGAGTTTTGTCCGATTGAGTGACAGGCAATACCAGAGAGACATAAGATTCTGTGTAGGGGAGGCCAAGTCGCAACGCCCATAAATCGGCGCAGGCTTCGATTCGAGCAGGAAGATCGCGCAGCCATGCGCGTCCTTCAGATGATGCCTCTAGCCACTTCAGTCTCGGGGGTATGTCAAACACATTGGCTCCATGCAACAGCTCTTCGGTACACCTTTAGCCTGCCAAAATCTATCTTTCAGAGGCGAGGGCAATGAAGCATGTGCTCATTTTAGGACCGGGAGCGTCTGGCAAGTCGACTCTAGCTGCGTACTTGGGCGAGATCACTGGCCTTCCTGTTATCCAGCTAGACCATGTCTTCTGGCAGCCGGGCCTTATCCCGACGCCTCGCGATCAGTGGATGGAAGTGCAACAAAGGCTTGTTGAGGAGGACCGGTGGATCATGGATGGCGACCTCGGACCCTATGACGCTGTCGAAATGCGGCTTCGTGCTGCGGACACCATCATTCTTTTAGACTTCTCCATTGTTCGCTGCGCCTGGCGCGCCCTCCGACGATCACGCGAGCGAGCCGATTTCTGGTTCTGGCTCTTGCGATATCGCCGCCAGAGTCGTCCTATTCTCATCGAAGCCATCAATCAGCACGCAACGCGAGCAGCCCTCCACGTGCTGCGCAATCCAAAGGAAGTCAGACGGTTTTTGCAGCACATAGTTCGCAGCGCATTCGACTGCTGACCGCTCCACCATCCCGGTTGTCTGGGGAGTTCGTGACGAGACGCCCGACTTGACCTGATCTAAAGATCGTTGTCGACAAGAAAGCGGCCATAGTCGTTTGTTTCAAGCCAGTCGTACAGATGAATCTGGTACAGATAAGAAGCGACGACTTCCTCGCCCAATTCGTGGGTTTCCGTACACAGGACAGGAATGTTCAGTCCGGCGAGGACAGCGATCAGGGACTGCAGAATGCGGTTAGGGTTAATGTTGGAATGAGCATAAGGAGATTTCACCTGGCTGAGCGCGGCTGAGATTACCAATAGCCGATGAGGGAAGGAGCTCATGAGCCGGAGCCGATTGACAAACGCCGGACGATCCACCGTGAAGGAGTGAACCAGGTCAGCGAGATCCTTCCGCTCCACGGCGCAGATGTTCTCCAGTCCAACGATAGTGTAATCTCCAACTCTGAGAGCCTTCTTCTCGACTCCTGCGAACCAGCCAGAGAAGCGCGAAAAATCGAAAGGCATTTGTTCCCGAGTGTCCACCAGAACCACCGCACGCGGTGCCGTGAGCTGGGTGCCGCCCCGCTCTGCCAAAACCGGGATTGGCGGAGGCAATACAGGGGCGGCGGTCATTTGCCATTCGAGCGGAGAGGCAATCAATGTGCGGCGGCGTCTTGTCATCGCTTTTCGACAGACCGCATTATCTTAACTCCCATTCAGCCCTTACCATCGCACACTTGATTCCCAAGTTCACGAGGAGTCGGTCCCGCCGGCGTGGGGACATCAGCCAGTTGTTCAAGTAGCGTTCCATGGCCGCTACTCCGTCATCAACCGCAGCCAGTTCCGAGTCGTTCAGCGGTATTTCTTGACGTAGCTGAAGCAAGTCGGCTTTGCCCTGGAGCCACTGCACGTATTCTTCCGTGTATCTCTTATATCTCTTATGATTGGGGGCATGCGAACTCACTCGTCTCTTATCGCTGTTGTCGTGATCATCCTTATTGCTGGTCTACCATTATCTACCCAAGTGCAGAATGCGGCGACCCCACAGCCCATGTCCACAGGAGGCATTCAGTGGTCAACGCCAACGCTGGCCGACTCTGGCATCGACGCTGCCGCGTTGGAGTCGATTTACTCCGATATGGCCCAAGAGACGAACCATGATCTCAAGGGCATTGTCATTGTGCGGGACGGCCATCTGGTAAGCGAACACTACTTCAACGGCGATTCCGCCATTTCTCTTCACGACATCCGCTCGGCTACGAAGAGCGTCACATCGCTACTGATGGGCATTGCAATTCAAGAGGACCTGGTCCATAGCGTCGACGACCCGATCTCACTCTACCTGCCAGGCTTGCCGAAAGACGGCAAAGAGAAGATCACGATCAAAGATCTGCTGAACATGCGCTCAGGTCTTGACGCCGACGACGGTGATCCTGCGAGTCCGGGCAACGAAGACACTTTGGATCAGTCGTCAGACTGGATTCGCACCGTCTATTCCGTCCCCATGAAACACGCCCCGGGGACGCAATACCTGTATTGCTCGATGAACGCATTCCTCGCTGGCGCAATTATCGAGAATGCGAGCCACATAACACTGGATCAGTTTGCCAAAACCAACTTATTTGATCCCTTGGGAATTCAAAAATATATCTGGCGACAAGTTCCCATTGACCGGACCACCGGCCAAGGCAATCTTTCGATCAGCACACGAGACGAAGCTGCGATTGGCGAACTGATGCTGAACGATGGCGTCGTGAATGGACGACGCATTCTGACCCGCGACTGGGTCACAAAGAGCCTGGCAAGCCAAGTTGCCATCTCCGATGGTGACCCTTATGCGGACTTCTACGGCTACATGTGGTACACAAAGAACGAAGCCGTCGGTGATCACAAAGTTGAAGTACACTTCGCCTCGGGCAATGGCGGGAACAAGATTTACATCGTCCCATCGGCCCATATGGTCGTCGCCATCACTTCAAGCGCCTATGTCAGCGCTATGGACAACGACGATCCCAAGACATTCTGTTGAGGATTCTTGCGGCCGCGCGCTCCAAGTAATTGTCCGGGCACTCCGAATCGATGACGCGCAAACCGGAAGCTATCCGTCATGTCATGCCCATCGTGAGATATTCGGAAGAGTCTCTAGACGAACTTTCTCGAACCTCCACTGAGGCATGCAAATCGGATGGTTGCAGGGTTTGCGGAAATCATTGAAAGAGAAAAAAGTCGTTGCGGAGGCCCGATACGTACCGAATAGACAATTTCTGAGCATTCCGTTCGCAGACCTCCGCATTGTGGTGGCGCGACCCAGAGTAGAGTTGCCATACTCGTGGTAAGATCGCTGCAGCGCAAAGGGCGCATCCGGTCCGCGGAAAGGACAGAAGTCCACCTGATCTAAACAACTCGCTCTTTCCGAACTTACTTTCGCCCCTTCCTGCGGACCTCGGGCATACGAAAGGAAGTTCGTCATGCCGGTAAGACGCCTCCCAGCAAATCCGAATCTCGATCATCTCAAGTGTCAAGCAAAAGACCTGCTCAGAGATCACGCTTCCCGCAGGCCAGGAGTATCTCAGCGGATCAGAGAATTTCATCCACGGTTCACCCGAGCGACGGATGCTGATATCTTCGACGCCCAGTTAAAACTGAATGACGCCCACCTCACAATCGCGCGCGAATATGGATTTCCCAGTTGGGCACGGCTGAAAAGGCATATCGAAAGTCCGACACTCTCCGATCAATTAAATTTGCCGCACCACGAACGAATTGAAGATGCCACATTTCGTCGCGCCGTGAATCTTCTCGATACAGGCGATGTAGCGGGGTTGCGTGCCTATCTAGTGCAACATCCTAATCTCGTGCATCAACACGTCGTTTTCGAAGGTGGGAACTATTTTCGCAATCCAACGTTGCTCGAATTTATAGCCGAGAATCCGGTTCGCCGTGGCACTCTGCCGAAGAATATCGTTGAGGTCGCGAAGGTCATTTTGGATGCTGGCCCGAGCCAATCCGCAGTGAACGAGACGCTCATGCTTGTCTCGACCGGGAGCCTACCGCGTGAATGTCGCGTGCAGCGTCCGCTCATCGATCTCCTTTGCGATCACGGAGCGGATCCCGACAGCGCTTTGCAAGCAACGGCCTTGCACGGTGAGGTAGAAGCGCTGAATGCTTTGATCAGGCGCGGCGCTCGAATTGATTTGCCCGCAGCAGCAGCTCTGGGGCGCATCAAGGACGCCCATCAGCTGCTCTCGGGCGCCAGCGCTAAGGACCGTCATTTGGCTCTTACTTTGGCAGCAGATTTTGGTCATGTCGAGATCGTTCGATTGTTGCTTGACGCGGGTGAAGATCCAAACCGATACAACCCGATCGGTGGCCATTCTCACACGACACCACTTCACCAAGCTGCCGGCGGCGGCCACGATGAAGTGGTCCGGCTTCTGGTTGACCGCGGGGCACGATTGGATATGAAAGACATCCTGTGGCAGGCTACTCCCGCTGATTGGGCACGACACGGTGGCAGGACAGAAATTGAGGCGTATCTTCGTGCGCAAGAGAGGGAACGAGCGGCGAAGTGAAGCATCCCTTGTGGGCAATAACGGACGAATCGGACTATCGACTGCGCCATGCCAGTCGGTGGAAGGTTAGGCGCGACTCTCGGCTTCTCGTCTACACCTGGATCGCCAGCTGGCACGAAAACAAATCGCGCCGAACCACTGTGCGCTGGGAATTAACAGCAGATGCTTCCGGCACTCACGTGAAGGTCACGCACAGCGGCCTAGCAGATGAAGAAGCAGCGCGAAAGGACTATACCGGCGGTTGGCCAGACGCGCTCGAAATGTTCAGCAATTTCATCGAGAAAAGCGGCAAGGATAAAAGGGACTCGTGCATGTGGTCTCGAGTTGGCGCGAAGCAGTAGTCGGCAAACCGCAGTCCCAGGGTCGCAAGATGGAGAAGATCTTGTGGATAGCCAGGGAGACTCAATGAGCAGGACATTGTACATGGTGATCGAGAATTTCAGGAACGGAGACGCCGTGCCGGTTTATCGTCGATTTCGAGATCGTGGCCGGTTGGCGCCAACGGGACTCTCGTACGTTTCGAGTTGGGTAAGCGACAAGCTCGATCGTTGTTACCAGCTGATGGAAACAGAAGATCGTGCGCTCCTCGATCAGTGGATCGAGAATTGGAGTGACATTGTTGACTTCGAAGTGCACGCCGTCATCAGTTCAAAAGAAGCGGCCGAGAAAATCGCCCCGCGGCTCTAGAGTGGGTGGAGCGAGGCAACTCGCAGCAGCATCCGTCGACATCGAGTCTGTCGTGACTATTTATCGATAAAGTTGCCGCAGCAAGAAGTGGCGCCAGCGACGGCCGGGCGGGCGGCGGGCGGAATCCCGCTCCAGGCCAGACGATGAAAAAGGACGTCGACCTCTTTGGGCGGCAGGCGATTGTCAAGGCGGAGCCACCAATCGAGCAGGGACAAGAGCGCACCCGCGAGGGCGTGCGCGGTGCCACGGAGTTTGAGGATAGGCAGCGTGACGCCGGCCGCAAGGAGGCGCTGCTCGATTGAGCGGGCGAAGCAGCCGGTGCCGAGCTCGCGAATATCAGGGCCTTTGCCGGAAGCTTTGATGGCGGCGTGGATGCCAGGCACATCGGCAATGTGGGCGAAGAGCTCTTCGACTGGAGCGAGGCGGGTGCGTGGGGCGCCGCGTCGGGTGAGAAGCGTGCCCAAGGTGTCGAGGAAATCTTCGACATCGCTGAGGAGGAGGTCGTCTTTATCACGGAAGTGGGCGTAGAAAGTCGCCCGACTGACGTCGGCGCGGTCGAGGAGCTGCTGGACGGTGATGGCGTCGAAAGGCTGCTCCTGCATGAGCTGGATGAGGGCGTCGCCGAGAGCGTTGCGAGTGCGGAGGATGCGGCGGTCAGGCCTGGTGGAGACACGCGAGAAAGGAGATGGGGTAGCGGGCCGGGCTTGGGCTTCTGCGTTTCCGGACATTGGGGCCTCCTTTGTTCGGTATCGCGAATTCGCGCGTGACTTCGCGACAGGTTTGTTCCTAGAGTACCCGAATGACAGACAATCGCAAGGCAGGCTGGGCGCTCATTGTGGGGTCGACAGGCGGGGTGGTGACGATGGCAATCCACCCGACGGGAGCGGGAACGATGCGTCTCGATCAGGTGGGGCATCTGGTATGGGTATCCGGGATTGCGCACACTCTGGCGCTGGTGAGCGTGCTGCTGCTCTTTCTGGGGACGTGCGGACTCACGCGGCATTTGGCGGCGAAGGACCGGATAGCATTCGCGGCGGTGGTGACGTATGGCTTTGCCGCTGTGGCCGTGATGACGGCGGGCTCGGTAAGCGGATGGGTGATACCGCGCATACTGCGACTGATGGCGCGCGATGTTCCTACAAATGAAGGCACGTGGCGGATTGCGGTTGCGGCAATTTTCCAGATCAACCACGCGATGTCGGGGATTTATTCGGTCGCCGCGGCGGCGGCGATCGTGCTGTGGTCGGCCTGCTGTTTGCGGCAGGGGAAGTTGTCGCGCGGAATGGCCATGTTTGGTTGCGTGACTTCGCCGCTGATTGCGCTGCTGATTTTTGTCGGACACCTGCGGCTCGACGTGCACGGAATGGCAGCGGTGATGCTTAGCGAGGTGATCTGGTTTGTTGGGATGGGGGTGGGGCTGATGCGGCATGAGGAAGCCGTGAGCGGAGGGATCAACGAATCGGGGACGGCGTTGGGATGGGACTCGGGAGACATTTGATTTGTACCTCCGCTAGCCTGTGGAAATCTTGCTGACCCACTACCGAAGGTCGTGGCGTGCGTGCGTGCGTGTTGACTCTCCCGAAGAGATGTCCCATAATCGCCGCATCGCCACGCCCTGTATCTAACAAGACGCGAAGCAGCCCGCATTATCTGCGTGGGGGATCAGCGGGTTGAGATTTTTCGAGAGAGCTTCCCGAAACGAAGACGAGAAGCGGAATGCGATTGACGAACTTTAGGCAAGCTTTAGGTAAATTCGGCGCGTTTGGCAGAGGAGCTTGGCGATACTGGCGTCTTGGCGATCCGGAGCCTGAAAGCAACTGGTTCGTACAAAAGCTCTATGCCTATACCGACGGCAGGTCGAACGACATCCTCTTTCGGATTCTTGAATCAAGGCGAAAAGAAACGGACTTAAGAGTCGGCTGGGATGGGGCGTGTATTTTAAGTGATGCTGGCAATCTCGACCCGAGTATCGAGGAAATTGTTCGTACCCTTAAAGAAGATGGAGTTGTTCTCATTCCGCGGCGACTCAAAGAGGAAGCAGTTCAAAATCTGCGTGAACTCGCCCTGTCATGCTCACTCGATACGACCACATACGGCGTTCTCGCGAGTGATGATGTCCCTGGGAACTACTCGATAATGCCGATCGCGGATACCGGTATAAGCAGTGGAATCGACCCGTCCCGGCCCCGCTATTCAGTGTATGTGGTCCCTCGATCGCTATTGCTAGAAAACCGTTACATTCAATGTCTCTTGTGCGATCCCTACATTCTGGCGGTTGCAGCGCGCTATCTCGGGGTCTTCCCGATTGTTACAAAACCTGACATGTGGTGGGATACCGATTTCCTGCCGCGTGGACTCCGGCCACGACCGTTTCACACGGATTCAGGGTGTTTGCGGTGGTTAAAGGTCGGCGTGAATCTGACAGACACCACATTAGAGTCTCCGCATTTCGTCTATGTCAAAGGTTCACACAAGCCAAATAGAAGCACCAGACCTTTGACCAGACGATTGGCGAATCGAATGAATCTCAGTGACAAAGAAGTCCAAGAAGTATGTCCCGAAAAGATTGCTCATGTCACGGCGCCAGCAGGATCGATAACGTTGGCCGACACCCGAGGCATTCACAAGGGCGAGCTTTCCATGCGAGGACACAGATTGATTCTATATTTTGGTCTCGAGGGAAGTGCTTTCAATAATATCGACAGGCCCATTCTGCTGAATAAGAATAAGGTCGGAAGTGAACTCCGTGAGGCGATGAGTGCAAGGCCCTTCAGCTATCAATTCTTTCGTGCCGCGCACTGAAGACAGATGGCGGTCGTCCCAAAGCTAGGACCAGGTTTGTGTGGCCGCTACGGCCGCTACTGTGCCCCAAATTGTGCCCCCTACTGGCCGCTACTGTGGCCCACCACCAGCTCCCGCTATTTCTGACCCATGGTGAGTGAACCTCGGAAAGTACAAGCAGTGGCGAAAGATAGCAAGGTGGGTTGGTAGCGCTACCGGGAATCGAACCCGGGTTTGAAGATTGAGAATCTTCCGTCCTAACCCCTAGACGATAGCGCCTCAGGTGTAGATTCTATCAGTAAAAACAGCAGAATCTGCAAGTTGTACGCGGCCCCGCAGACCCTGCCGTTTTTGCTCGCTAGCGCTCATTAGCCCCCATAAACGCTCGCCGTGGTACATGGGATGGTACATGTCAAAAACCTATTGAACCGCATCGGTCGCCTGCGGGAAATCGGCAGCAATCCCCTCGGCCGTGGCGCGTTCCGAGTACTGGACGAACCGCTCGAAGCCAGCGGCCACGTGCTCCGTGGTCACGTGGACGTAATAGCGCTCGGTCACGCTTGGCGAGCTATGGCCCATGAGCCCGACTATTGCAGCTTCGCGTACTCCGCCTTGGCTTCTTTCAGGATGGGAATGTCGGAGTCGGCGTCTTTCCAGAGGGTGAGAAAGTCTTTGTAGGCGGCAAGCGCGCGACTGCGGGCGAGGTCGGCATCGGCGCCTTGGGAGTTCTTCGCTTGCAAAGCGTTGGCACGAGCCACGCCCAGATGCGCCAAGGCTCCGGTCCAGCAGTTCCAGACGATGCCGCTGTGGTCGAGAATCTTCTGAAACTCGGCGGCGGCAGCACTGCCTTGTCCGGCTGCCAAGTATGCCTCTCCGCGTACATACACCGGATAGAGGCAGGAAATGTTGAGGACGAACGGTATTTGCCCGAATTCGATGGGTGAAGCGGTTTGCAAGGCATTCAGGGCGGAAACTGGGTTCTTTCTGTCCAGCGCCAATTGCGCCCGAATCGCAGGCAGCCAAAGCGACTGCATCTGGGTGTCCAGCGGGAAGCGTTTCCCAAAGTCTTCAGCCAAGGATTCGGCTCGCGCCGTACCGCCCGCCATGGCAAACGCAAGTGCCGCTTCGCTCTCTGCTCCCCGACTCGCCGGAGCTAGCTCTAGAGCCTCTGCCGCTGTCTGCCGGGCTCCCGCAAGATTGCCGTAAGCAGCTTCTCGCTGAGCGGCAATCGCCTGCCATATTGCCCCATTTTCCTTGCTGTCGGCCCGGATGGCGGAGTCCACAGCCCGCTGGTTCAACTCCCGCGCCTTGCCCACATGACCAGCGTAAGCCTCGGTGTCGGACGCGAGCGCAAGCCCCCAGTTCTCGAATTCGGGCTTGGCCGCAAACCACTGTTGCTGTTCCGCCATCGCCGCGGAGTCCGCCCTGAGAAAGGCAAGAGCATACAAGGCATTGCGCATTACGACATCATTCAACTTTCGCGCCTGCGCCTCATGGATGATCTGCTGCGTATCGTCAAAATGTTGCAAGGCAATGGCATTGTTGCCGAGCGTAGAATATGCTTCGACACGATTCGGTGCTACGGGTATCCCTTGGCGAGTGATCTCCGCGGCCTTCTCATACTGCCCCTGTTCGGCGTACACTATGCCCAAATTGTTGTATGCTGAGTAGTCGCGCGGGTAGCTCGCAATCTGATCCTGAAATGTCTGAGCGGATTTATCCAATTCCCCGGTTACATTCCAATAGTACCTGGCCGTGATCGTCAGCTTTTCCCGATCGCTGGCATGTTCCCGCAACTGAAATGCCTTGGTGTAGTACTCGCGGGCCCGCCCCGGCTCGACGAGATTGCGGTAGTTCGCGCCCATTGCCAGGTAGCCCAAGGCAAAATTCGGATCGAGTTCGATGGCACGCTGATCGTAAGGCAGGGCTGCGGCGGCGCCTTTGTCATTAGTCGCCTTCATTCCAAGGCTGTACGCTTTCAGCGCGTCGAGCGATGACGTGGTGGCTTGTGCGAGCGGGACATCAAACTTCTGCACCGTAGCCAGCGATTCGCCCAGTTCGCCGCGCAGCTTGGACGCCGCCAAACCCAGCGCGTTCAGCACCTTCTCCTTGGACGCCGCCGTCACCTGCTCCTCGCCGAGCGTGTCTCCGTTCTGGCAACTCACCGCTTTCAATCCAAGCACATATTCGCTGCCCAGACCGCCAATTGAGCCGCCAATGTAGGCCTTGCTGCCGGTGCGTTGACAAACCTCGCGCGTAACTTCAGCCGTAAGCGGCGTGTTGGCTGGGCGGGTCATCATCTTGAGGGTGGTTCTCACCCCGTCGTCAGACAGCACATTCAGGAAGGGCGACTGACGAAGGGCGACGCTGAGCGCCGTCTTCAGCGTGTCGTCAAAGATGGCATCGCCGGTGGAATTGGCGAAGTCTGCAAGAACGATCGTGTCCTTGTCCGTTAGCACCTGCGCACGTCGCGAATACAAGAATCCGCCGATTGCCAGAGCACTGACGAAAACCAAGAGCGCCCCAACTGCCACTGCTGCGTCTTTGTGCCGGTGTAGGAACTTCGTTCCACGATAGATGATCGTGCTCGACCGGGCTTTGACCGGTAATCCTTCCAGGTGTTTTCGAATGTCCTCCGAGAATTCATATACGGAGGAGTATCTCCTTTGCGGTTCCTTTCGAAGCGCCATCATCACGATTGCGTCCAGGTCGCCGTGCAGTCTGCTGGACAGCTTCTTAGGGTCGCCTTCTCTGGTGCGGCTCACCGCCTCAGGGGTAACAACAATCGACGTGCCGTCCGCAGTCGTCCGCTCGTGAATGCGCGTCACTGCAGTACTTGGCCTCACCGGCTCCTCTTCGCAGACAGCCCGCTCGATCTCCAACCGAGATTGAACCTTGAAGCGATAGGGCCGGTTTCCGGTAAGCAGTTCGTAAAGCACCACGCCAAGTGAGTAAATGTCTGTGCTGTTGGTAAGGGGTTCTCCCCGTACTTGCTCTGGGCTGGCGTAGTCAGGTGTCATGAGCCGTTGTCCGGTTCGTGTGACTACAAGTGTCGCTGCTGCCTCTGGGTTCAACAGTTTTGCGATTCCGAAGTCCAGCAGCTTGGGCGTGCCCTCGGCGGTCACCAGAATGTTTCCGGGCTTCAGATCGCGGTGGATCACCAAACGCTGGTGGGCGTAACTGATGGCTCCACAAACCGTGCGAAACAGGAGCAGACGTTCGGCTGTCGACAACCGATGAGCATCGCAATAATCGGTAATGGGCCTGCCTTCCACATAGTCCATCACCAGATAAGGGAGCCGATCTTCGCTCTCTCCGCCGTCGAGTAACTTCACTATGTTCGGATGGTCGAGCGCAGCAAGGGTCTGGCGCTCGTTGCGAAAACGCCGCAAGAGGTCATCTGTGTGCAAGCCGGGAAGGATCAGCTTCATCGCAACACATTTCCGGTACTGGTCATCGGCGCGAGTAGCGAGATAAACCATCGCCATCCCGCCCTCCCCGATCCGATGCATCAACTGGTATGGTCCGATCCGGCGCCCTGACAGGGAATCCTTTGCGGCAGAACCTGCGGTCGTGCCCGCCTCCTCATAGGCCGCGAGCAACGATTCAATCTCGTGACGTAGCGTCTCGTCTCCGCCGCATGCTTGCGCCAGAAAGGCGCTGCGTTCCGCCGGTTCATGTGCCAGCGCAGAGCCAAAAAGCTCCTTTGCCCGCTGCCATTTGTCGGAATCCAAACAGCCTCCCCAGCGATGCTGATTCTAGCTCGCAAACCCAAAAGCTTTGAAACTGGTGGAGCAGGACTCAGGGTGCAATCTTAGGGTGGAGGTGAGGGCAAGTCAATGAAACGAGGAGTTGGCAGTGGCTCAAGAAAATTGTTGTTCAGAAATCGCCATCTCTCCGAGTAGAGGAGATCCCGCTGTTTTGCCGGGCTGCCCCCCAGTGATGGCCTCCTTTGTGAAGCACTCCAGCCAATGAAAAAAATTTCGTCGAGTTGAGCTCCTTTCTTTCCGGCTTCCGCGTATTGGAGTGAGGCCGAACACAGTCGCCCTCCAAAACCTAAAACTTCGAAAGGATGCATTCCATGAACTCCAAAAGCACAAGCTCCCGATCTCAGGCCCTGCGCCGCATGATGGCGCTCATGCTTCTTTTGCTGTTGATTCCGGCTGCGCAATTGGATCTGCACGCGCAAGCCGCCGCACCCTCTGCATACGTCGATCTGGACGCGGTGCAATTGGATCAGCTCGTGGCTCCCATCGCTCTTGATCCCGATTCTCTGGTTGCTCAAATCTTGACTGGAGCCACCTATCCCGACCAAATTGCCGCTGCGGACACCTGGCTGAACCAGAATATGGGACTGCCTCCGGACCAGCGTGCAGCCGGGGCCAACGCCATGTCATGGGACCCGGCCATCAGGGGTCTTACGGCGTTTCCCTCCGTGCTCGACAATCTCGCGAAGAATAGCGCCTGGACGTCGCAGCTCGGCAACGCCTATTACAACCAGCCTGGAGATGTGATGAACGCTATCCAAGCCATGCGGTCGCAGGCACAGCAGTCGAACACGCTGGTGACGACGGCACAAGAGCGCGTGGTTGTAGACGCTGGCGTGATCGCGATTGAGCCAGTCAATCCGGCCGTGGTTTACGTTCCCTATTACAATCCTTGGCACATTTGGGGGACCCTGTTTGTCGCCTATCCTGGCTTTGTCGTGCTGCCGCCTCCACCCGGCATCGTGGTTGGAGTCGGAGTTGCCTTCGCACCCGTCTCGATTGGTGTCTATGCTGACTTCGACTGGGGGTTCAGTGCATGGGCGCCAGCATGGGTCGGCGGTACGGTGCTTTTTAATCACAACACGTACATTTCAAACAGCTTGACGGTCGTCAATCACGGTAATTTTGGCGCTCACGACAGCGGCGCATTCGAACATGGTGGTCGCGGCGTCCCTGGAGGCTTTCATGCCGCCGCCCATCAGGGGAGCGCTCGCACGACAGCTAGTCGTTCAGGGTCCTCTGGTCATTCGGCGTCCGCGGGTCGCTCGGCATCTGCTGGCCGTTCCGCTTCTGCTGGTCGTTCGACGTCCGCTCGCCGTTCAGCCTCTGCTGGCCGTTCGGCGTCCGCCGGTCGCTCAGCTTCTGCTGGTCGTTCGACGTCTGCTGGCCGTTCAGCCTCTGCTAGCCGTTCGACGTCCGCTCGCCGTTCAGCCTCTGCTAGCCGTTCGGCGTCCACTCGCCGTTCAGCCTCTGCTAGCCGTTCGACGTCCGCTCGCCGTTCAGCCTCTGCTAGCCGTTCGACGTCTGCTGGCCGTTCAGCCTCTGCTAGCCGTTCGGCGTCCACTCGCCGTTCAGCTTCTGCTGGTCGCTCGACGTCCGCCGGTCGCTCAGCTTCTGCTGGTCGTTCGATGTCTGCCGGTCGCTCAGCTTCTGCCCGGCGCACGTCATTTAACCGGGGTTCGGCTTCCGCTGGTCGTTCCAGTGGTGGTCGCGCTTCAGCGCGGCGGCGCTGAAGTGAGACGAGACCTGTCGCGAGTCGCCCTTCCTAGGAATGACGACTCGCATCTCTTTTACCCATCAGATCGATGCTGTCGCTATCGGACTGATCCGCTACGCGGACGTGGAGCGGCACCTTATTGTCTGAGAGACAGGAGCACGGACTTTCTTATCCTGAGTTCATCGATGCCCGCCCAGCAGAAATTAACCTCACTCCGACCGAGGTCCGGTGCCTTGTGCAGAAGGTCGTTGACCTGCTGGCTGAGATCCGCCGCCGACCAATCGATCGCTTTCTGGGCCTGGTCCATGGAACTTGCCGGCATCTGGATCAGACAATCTGGTTTGCAGTCCTTCAGGGCCTTGATGTCATCATCGTCGAAGGAGAAACCACTCAGATCCGAAAGCTGAGGCGGGTTGCTGAACAGTCCGAGCGCCAGGTAGTTCGGAAGTTGCCGAAGACGATCAAAATCATGAGCAAACTGGATGTATTTCTCCGGCGCAGCGTGGACATAAACCGCTCCGAACAGAAAAACCTCGGCGGGGCTGCGCGATGGCATCGCCTTCACGACGGCTCTCCCGCTCTTAATTGCGGCAATCTGCTCTTCGCCCAGGCCGATGTCGTTCCGGAAGAACTCCTGTAGCCTTGAGTTCGACTGCGAAAGGCTGGGAACGCTCGCCAGAAGCATCCCCGAAAGCGCAGCTCTCGTCACAAGCCTTCCCCATTTTCGCTGCCGAAAGTTGCTGATTTGCATTATGGCTTCTCTCCTTAGAAGAGAGGTGTCAGGCTGCAGGGGCATCCAGGTTGGTCTCGCGCAGCATGGCGAGCGCCACGAGTGTAACCGAAACTACTACAGGTCCGATGAACAGCCCGAGGGCCCCGAACGCCTTCACACCCCCCAAGAGCGCGAAAAACATGAGTAAAGGATGCATATTCGCTCGTTGACTGATGACCCAGGTCCGAAGCAGATGGTCAACTTGCGACACTACCGCTACACTCCAAAATAACAAGATCAAGCCCTTTCCCCAGTGTCCGGAAATGAAAAGGAACATCGTAGTGGGTCCCCATACTACAAATGAGCCAACGATCGGAAGCAAAGAACAGAGAGCCGTTACCAGTCCCCATAGGATAGGAGACGGCAGACCAAGCACCCAGAACCCCAAGCTCATTAGGATCCCCTGCGACGCGCCCACGGCCAGGCAACCGTAGACATTGGCAACGATCGAATTGCTGATGCCGGTGAACAGACGCTCGAATTGATCGGCCCTAAGCGGCAAGAACGCCGCTAGCTGCAGTTTCATTGACTCGCCTTCCCGGAACAGAAAGAAGAGGGTAAAGAATGCAATTATTGCTTCCACAAAAAATGAAACGATGTTGCTCAGGAAATGCGTTCCCCAGGACAACAAATAATGGCTAATCTGCTCCAGCCAACGAACCAACCCTCCACGCAAATCAAGCGCGGAGAGGTCAACGTAGTGTCCCGCCCATCGTGACAAACGCTCGACGAAGTGCATCGCGTAGGGATTCCAACCACCCTGTTCGGCGCTTCTCTCGCTCAATAGGAGGTACAGCGCGTGGGCCTCCCGGGCAACGAGGACTCCCAGTATTACCGCTGGCACAACAATAGTGACAAGGACCAGAATTGTAGAGGTCAGACCTGCCAAATTCCTGCGCTGGATGCGGCTTTGGATCCGTAGATGGATCGGATGAAAGACGATTGCGATCATCAGCGCCAGAAAGATGGGAGTCAGAAAAGGCCTGGCTATCACATAGCAGAAATAGAGTGCGACGGCAGCCAAAACCAACAAGAAAACCGTACCGACCGAAAACTTCCCAGGTACGGCCTCCGCTCTGCTTCCTTCCTGGTTCGCTTGAGTATGTGATGTTTTTTCTGGCACGAGTTTTCACCGCGACGCGCAACTTTATGTAACTGTTACTAGGCGTTCAGCTGCCGATACCCATTGGGCGGATGACGGACAATCGAGCCAGGTACAGCACTCTGCTCCTCACTGAGCTCGACATCTTATCGGTAAAAACCTTGTTCCGACTGTCTCACTGGATGTCAGCAGTGCCTCTGACAAGACTGTTGCAACGGGAGATCCATGGCCGATCGAGCCAGTGTACAGGCGCTCGATTCAGGATCGCATCAAACATCGCGCCTGTGGTGTCGCCTCGCAAACGGAAGCTGGCCCGTGCAAATCTCGTACAGCACCGCCCCGAACGAGAACAGGTCGGTGCGGGCATCCAGTTCCTTCCCTCGAACCTGCTCCGGCGACATATACGCCACAGTGCCCAGCGCACTGCCCGGACTCGTCAGGTGTTCCTCTGATTCGATGGTCGGGGCGCTCAGAGCAACGCTCTCGGGCTTCAGGGTGACTTTCGCCAGCCCGAAATCGAGAATCTTCGCCTGTCCTCGATTCGTCACGAAGATGTTCGCGGGCTTTATGTCGCGGTGGACGATCCCCTTCGCATGTGCGGCATCGAGCGCGTCGGCAATCAGGATTCCCAGATCGAGCACCGTTTCGATCTCCAGCGGCTTGCCAGCAATCCGGTGCCGGAGCGTCTGCCCCTCCAGCAGTTCCATGGCGATGAAGGTTCGCCCATCGGCTTCGTCGATCTCGTGGATGGTGCAAATGTTCGGGTGATTCAGGGCAGACGCGGCCTGTGCTTCGCGTTGGAAGCGGGCAAGAGCTTGTGTATCTTTAGAAATGTCGTCGGGCAGGAACTTCAATGCAACAAACCGGTGCAGTTTTATATCTTCGGCCTTGTAAACGACACCCATCCCGCCGCCCCCGAGTTTCTCAACGATGTGGTAGTGCGAAATGGTTTGGCCGATCATGGAATCGTGTAATCGTAGGCGCGACGCGAGGGCAAGTCAATGAAAGCCGTGGGTTTGCGGTGGCGTCAGGAGGCTAACTGTTGCAAAATCGCGATAACTCTCATTGAGGGGTTTTGAGCGATTAACCATTACACTCATCAACCTGACCTTGCGAGAGCTCTAGTTCCGCACAGGCTTTTACACAGTCGTCCCACAGAGCCAGATCAGGATCGCCCTCCCGCTCACGGTCGAAAAGTTCCTGGCGACCTTCCCACGGAATACGACGTGTTCCGGATCTTGAGCCAACCTGCCTGATCCGGCAGGTAGGGATCGAACTTCCGCTTTGCGACAATACCCTCTAGATCGTTGTCGCAGGCGAGCCGGAACAGGCTCTCTCCGTCGCCCTCGACGTGGTCGCAATACAACACGCGCTCGCTGCTTGTTGGCAGGATCGAGCGCAGCCGATGCTTGCGCTCAGTCAGCCGTGAATAGCGCAGGTCTTGGCCGTCGCAGAACAGCAGATCGAAGACCACGAAGCGCGGCTCGGCGCGACGAAAGAGCAGGTCGCGGAACTCGGTTTTCCCTGCGTCATTCAGGCAGACAATCTCGCCGTCTAGAACGACGGACTGGACCTTCAGTTCGGCAAGAAGCGACTCATTGAGTGACCGAAACGACTTGAACTCATTCCCGTTGCGCGATATGAGTCGGCACTTCCCCTACTCGATGCGAACCAGCGAGCGAAACCCGTCCCATTTGATTTCGAACAGCCAGTCGGGATGGCGGAACGGGTTCGGACTGCGGCCGAGCGCCATTGGGATGCAAGCCGAACTCGGCGTTGTTGAGCGCCACGCTCAGGGCGCCGTTGCCGCTGAACTGTAGCGCGTTCGCCTTCACAACGTAGTCCTGCGGCTGGTGCGTCATCACGTGCTCGATGACCTGCCCCGCGTTCTGCCGGCCGTCCTCGATCAGGCGGTTGAGTTTCGTGATTGCTGCATTCTTGTTGATGGTCAGCATTGGTGATTCTCTTTTCTGCGCGGAACTTGGGAGCCGCGCTCGTTTGGGTTTGAGATCATGTGCAGCCGGATCGCTGTTTCGAGCCTGTCCACGTCCTGCTGGTGCTTCAGGTTCCGTTCGCCGCAACAGGTGCATGCGGTGCCGTCGCACTCGTAATGCTCTCGTGCGGCGCAGTAATAACTCTGGCCTGTCATTCCAGCACCAGCCCCGCGTCTTTCATGCCCTGCCCGAGTCCCCATGCGAACCTGTGGTCGACGACCAACGAATTGCCGAACCACTGGTACGCCTCTGACTCCACGTTCTCGTCGACCCACTCTTTCGCTGCGGCCGTGAGCGGGCAGAACACGAAAACCGTGCCCTCGTTTTGAACAGGTACGTCTGGTGCTTTTGTCGTCGCCATGACTTCCTCCCTTTCACGAATAAGCCAGCGGGTCACTCGGGCATAAACGCGCGAAGCACGATGCGCAGCATCTGGACAGAAAAAGTTCACGCTCGGCTGGAGTCAGATAAGCGCGTGCCGTCGCGACGCACGAACGCGTGTTGTACGTACACGCCGCCGTAGTGTCGATCGAGATCATCCTGATCGACGCGCACCGCGAACCAACGCTTGCAGACGCGGCACTGCATCGTGACGAGTGCGAGATTTTGTCCGCACATGTGCCCGTCTCCCTGTTCGCGCAGAGCTTGGCCATCAAAGAGGATGTGGGTGTTTCAGCGTTACCTTGCTATTTGCGGGATTCGATCCCCCGCCACATCAGCCTTTTGCAGGCTTTAAGCACCTTGTCTCTCGACAGGTTGCTGGCCAGTGGAAACTGGCACTCTTGATGCTTCTTGCTACTGAAGTAATGATACGCCTTACTAGCGATGTTGTCAAGCCTAAAGCCAACATCTACAACGACTTGCGGACATTTATCGGATCGACTGCATCGCGGGGATTGAACTGCATCGCAGGCGATCAGGACGGGCTGGAAACGCCTGGTCAAGTAACGATGGGCGTATGGCGATGTTACGCCATTCAATTTCGTGAACCACTTTTTGGTTTCTGAAGCCAGCACGGGAAGGATCGGTTGCTCCTTGAACATCCCGCCCAACGAAGGTGGCGGCGTAAACATCTGCTGCTCATGGTTTGAGCGACGCTCCGCAGCGGTTCTATTCGGCAGCCGTGCTGTTGGGGCTATAATTGCGCGCACCGATGGCGCTAGCCTCTGGTACGAAACTCGGTCCATATGAAGTTCGATCGCCGCTGGGGGTGGGCGGCATGGGGGAGGTGTATCGCGCCCGTGACACGAAGCTTGGCCGCGATGTGGCGCTGAAAGTCTTACCCCAGACTTTCGTCAACGACGCTGAGCGAATGGCCCGCTTTGAACGCGAAGCCCAGGTTCTCGCTTCATTGAATCACCCAAACATCGCCTCCATCTACGGCCTGGAAGATTCGACCGGCATCCTCGCCCTGGTGATGGAACTGGTCGAAGGGGCGACACTTGGGGAACGAATCGCGGGACGGTCGGATTTGAATCATGTGCACGACACACTCGTCGTGGCCAAACAAATCGCCGAGGCGCTTGAATACGCGCACGAGCGCGGCGTCATCCACCGCGACCTGAAACCGGCGAACATCAAAATCACTCCCGAAGGCACAGTCAAAGTTCTCGATTTCGGCCTGGCCAAAGCGCTTGACACTAATACATCGCTTTCGCCAAAGAGTTCGGATTCCCCGACGCTGACTGCAGCCGCGACGCAAGCGGGCGTGATTTTGGGCACGGCAGCCTACATGAGTCCCGAACAGGCTCGTGGAAAGGCTGTGGACCGTCGCGCGGACATCTGGGCGTTCGGTTGCGTGTTGTACGAAATGCTGACGCGCAAACCGCCCTTCGGCGGAGAGACGTTGACGGACACTCTCGCGGCAGTGATCAGGGAAGAGCCGAACCGGGAAGCATTGCCGGCAAGTACGCCTCTGAAAATCCGCGACATTCTTAACCGTTGCCTCAAAAAGGACCCGAGGTCGCGTCTGCGAGATATCGGGGATGCCCGCATCGCGATCGAGGAAACGCTCAACGGGGAGGCAGATTTTCCTATCGCCGCGACTTCCCCCTCCCTCCCCGCACATGAGAGGTCGCCAAAAGTGTTTCAGCGGCGGGAAGCGGCTTGGACCGCCGTGGCGATGCTGACAGCTCTTGCTGTACTCGGCGGATGGTGGCTACGAGGCCGCCACGTGCCTCAGCCCACGCGCTGGTCGGGCGACCTATTGGGAGGCTCAAGCATTGCATTCGGTCCGCGCATTTCTCCTGACGGTCACACTTTGGCTTTTCAAGCGATGGTTGACGACCAGATCCAGGTAGGGGTGCTGAATCCAGATTCGGGGAACTGGACAGTTCTTACCCATGAAAGGTCGCGCGGCACGGTGCAGGAAATTACCTGGTCGCCTGACGGCTCGAAGCTTTATTTCGACCGCATGTCTTCCCTGCCCGTAGGCATTTACAGCGTTCCTTCTCTAGGCGGTGAGGAACGCCTGGTTCTGAAAGACTCCGGCGGCCCGGAAGCCCTTCCGGACGGCAGCTTGCTGGTCTGGAGGGTTGATGACGAGCGCAAAAACCGAATCTATCATTTCTGGCCGGACTCGGATCGGCTGGAGCCCTTGCAAGGGTGGATCCCTTCGACGCTCCCGGTTCCATTGATTCGGGTCTTCCCGGACGGCAAGGAGGCGGTGTTCTTTGGAATGACTGAGGGGATGGGAGCGGGCGAGGCGCCAAACTTATACGCGCTCGACATTGCCAGCGGCAAAGCGCGCCGACTCGGCACACAGTTACCGATCCGGCGAGCGAGTGAGGGATTCCCACTTGCGCCCACGCGAGACAACCGATCGGTCATGATTGATCTTCCTGCCGGCAATCTGCACCAGATAATCGCCGTCCCCCGTTCTGGTTCGGGACCTGTGCGGGTACTCATGACCCTGACCACTCCCGCTTGGACTATGGATGCTGGGCCGGAAGGCAACATCTATCTCGATCAGGTTGAGCGCCCCTTTCAAATTCTGCGATTCCCTGTTTCTGGCGGGGTCCCCGAAGTGCTCGCAAGCACCGAGGACCGCGGCACGAACCTTTCGAGCCCGGTGGAGTTCCCAGATGGCCGCTTTCTTCTGCCGACGATTGCCTCTGGCCGTTTCCAACTCTTGATTGGTAAACCCAACGGAAATTTTTTTCCTCTCGTGGATACTCCGGAGGAAACGGCTCTGCCTGCAACATTGCTTGCGGACAACAAAGTGGCCTTTATGGCTGGAGCCGGTTCTGACCAGACAATCGCTATCGCCTCAGCTGGTGATGGCCGCATCACTCGCCGACTCCAGGGATGCAAAGGAAAATTCGTGACTAGCCTGGCGGCTTCACCAGACGGAAACACACTCTTCTATATAACGGAAGGCTCGCTCTGGGAGATCCCGGCGCACGACGGGGCGGCGCGGAAGATTGCTGCCGCGGATGGCGTGGCGGTGGCTTCAAACGGGAAAGATCTCGTCGTTAGTTTGGTTGAGAAAGCAGGAGTGCGTTTGGTTCGGATTCCCCTTTCAGGTGGTGCGGCACAGGACATCCGAGTTGAAAGCGGCATTCCGATCGACCCAATCCCGCTGGGAGGAACAAGTCTTCGCGCGGACGGAAAGCTGCTGGTTGGTATTGTGCCTCGGGATTCCTGGTTTTTCAGACCCGCGGTGCTTGACCTGGCGAGCGGTACTCTGACTAGAGTCCCGTTAAGTTTTACAGGCGACACCTTCATGCTCGGATGGGCGGGCGACGGCCGCATCCTGAGTTTTGGGGAACCCATTCGCGCACACCTTTGGCGCTTTCGGCCCACTGATTGACGGAGCGATTTCACTTGAAAGCCGTCGCCGTAGCTACGGCTAACGCCCAGACTATGGTCATCCAGCCTCCGCAGGCCCAAAAAAGGTTGATGCTGTAGGTCGGCGAAGGCCGAGTTCGTCGCTCTGCCGGCTTCTAACCGCAAAGTTTTCTTCCTATTGCACCCACTTCATGCTCGCGTCGCCGAACTTGTTCGTTGCTGCGGTAGGGGTGGGGGGGCGGTTTCGTGGTACACGTGGCGGTACACAGAGTCTGGGGAAAAAACCGTAAGTCTTTGACAGCACTAGCTACGCCGCAATATTGAGAATCTTCCGTCCTAACCCCTAGACGATAGCGCCATCAATGACCTTACGTTTTGGTTGCCTTGAACCTTTACCTAATTTTGACCCGCGCGTTTGCGACAACAGATGTTGACTAGCCACGGCTTCCCACTGCTGCATCGCGTTCGAAACATCCTGGGTATCCACGATGTGATAGCGGTCGAACACGCTGCGTGCCTTGTGGCCTGTAATCTCCATTGCGACCTTTTCACGAACCCCAGCCAGCGTTACCAGATTCCGGATCGCGCTCCGTCTGAAATCGTGTAGCGTCAGACCTTCATACCGCGGATCGTACGGCCTGCCTTCCACTGCGATGATACGGCCCAGGCCCAGCGCAGCATAAGCCTTTGAGGCGGGCATGCAGACGGCCAAGTTGGATGAGATTTTGCGTCAGAAGGACCCAATGCTCAAGGAGACGGTAGAGCAGCTCGCCCGCGGAGACGTGCGTGGAGGAATTGCGAATCTCGAACAGCAGGGCCGTGTACATGAGATCGTTAATCCCCAAGAACGGTTCGGCGCAATTGCCCGAGAGTATGCACGAAAACCGGAGGGGACATTGGTCATCTCGCCCGACAATGAATCCCGACGGGAATTGAATTGTATCCGTACGGCCAAGTACACGGTTGACGGCGGCGCGAGAGGGATGAGAGAAGTTTTCAGGAGTGTGTCTTGGCCGCCCAGGTTTTGGGCGTGAGTCCGGTGACGTTCTTTACGGATGTGTCGGCCAGACCGGGCAGGATGTCGGCCAGATATTTTCGCACCGGGATGGCGAGCCGGCGGCAGCTTTCGATAACGGAGAGAATGGCGGCTACGCGCGGGCCGGCTTGAGGGCTGCCGATATGGATCCAGTTCTTGCGTCCAGTCGCCACCGGACGCATGGAGTTCTCGGCCACGTTATTGCTGAGCTCCAGTTGCGGGTGGTCGAGGAAGCAGGTCAGCTTCATCCAAAGCTCCAGCGTGTAGTTGCACGCCTGGCCCGCCTTGCTGCGGGGCAGTACGGTTTTGCTCGTGGCCAGGATGTGTTCCTGGATTTTGGCG
Organism: uncultured Acidobacteriaceae bacterium; assembly: GCA_963714225.1. Classification (GTDB taxonomy): domain Bacteria; phylum Acidobacteriota; class Terriglobia; order Terriglobales; family Acidobacteriaceae; genus Sulfotelmatobacter. Next base: position 197,737 of record CAVQNY010000008.1, read on the forward strand.
AGCAGTGGAGGAGCTTTCTCCTGGCGCAGAAGATGACGTGCGGCCTGATCCATCTTCTCCTCGCGCGCCTGGGCGTCGATCAGAAACAGCTGGTCTATCAGTTCGACCGCGCGAATCGAGCCGGCGTCCTGCGGGTTGAGTTTGACCGCATCCACAAAGTTCCTTCGCGCATGGCTCCAGCAGCAGGCGTGCACCATCCCAGGCCCGCCCAGGCCGCGCTCGTAGGCTATGTAATCGTCGGTTTGGAGAATGCCCGCGAAGGCTGAGAGGAACTGCTTCGGCCCTTCGCGTCCGCGGCTCATGCGAAAATCGAAGACCGCCCCAGCCCCCGGCGTTCCGTACTGCCAGAGGTAGGCTTGATGGTTCTTACCTCGTTTGTCGTGCGTCTGCACATCGATCGGGGTTTCGTCGGCCTGGATGTAACCGCTGGCCAGCAACTCCCTGCGCATGGCATCGACCACCGGGGAGAGCGTCTCGCCGACCGTCATCACCCAGCCGCACATCGTGGCCCGCGTGATCTCGATGCCCGCATCGCGCAGCAGGATGGCGCTCTGACGATAGAGTGGGCAGTGATCGGCATACTTGCTGACGATGGTGTCGATAATCACCTCGTCGGCCACCAGGCTCTTGTCGATGATGCGCGGGGGAAGCGGCGCCATGGCGACGCCCTGCTCCTCGCACTGCTTGCAGGCGCGCTTCTCGCGCTTGGTCACTTCCACGTAGTACTCGGCCGGCTTGAGCTTCAGCACTTCGCTCTCGTCATAGCCGATCACTTTCGTTTCCGCGCCGCACTTTCCGCATACGCACTGCTCGGCCGTGCAAGCGACGATCTTCTCCACCCGCGGCAGATCTGCGGAAAAGGTCTGCCGGCCGGGATGCGCGCGCCGCTTCCGCTTCTTCTCGCCGTCCGGTGCCGGCAACCCCTCGCGCTCGCTCTCCGCCTGAACTTCCTGCTTCGAGACCCCGGGCTCTTCCTCCAGTAACTGCAGTTGGAGATTACTCAGCTTTTCACTGCCTGGTCCGTACTTGGCGATCCGCCGCAGACGCAGATGTTCTTCCAGCACCTGGATCTTCAGTCGCGCATACTGTAACTCGCTCCTGGTTGTATCTAACTGCTTCGACGTTGTATCTAACTGCTTCGACGCCGCCCCGAACTGCTCTTCATAAGTCGCAACCCTGTCGCTCAGAGTGGCAAACAAAGCCTGGGGAAGCTGCTCCTTCAGTTGTTCGAGAAGTTCGACGGGGAAACAACGCTCTGCCTCAGCAGTGGGCATCGCGGCAGCCGGTGGAGTCACACTCACGATGCTTCTTTGATAACAGATCTGGCTGTGGATAAGTTAACGAAATCGCCAGTGTTTATGCTGGCATTCGTAACTTATCGGATTCTTCCATGAGCGGCTTGCGATACCATTTCCGCCGCCGCGTCTCAGCCAAATCAATGCCCCCCAACAACAGCGCCAGTTCCTCGTGGCTCAGTACGATCTTCGTAGCCGAAGTGTCTGCTCCCGGCCAGCCAAACCTTCCGCCGTCCAATTTTTTCGAGCATATCCATAACCCGCTATGGTCATACACCAACAACTTCAGGCGATTGCGCCGCGCATTGGTGAACAAGAAAACGTGGCCGCTCTCGGGATCGCAGCCCAGATGGTCGCGCACCAAACCGTACAAACCATTAAATCCCTTGCGCATGTCCGTGGCTCCGGTGGCCACGTAGATCCGCGTCGCTGGCCCAAATCCGAACATCGCCCTATCCCTTGTCCAACACCGTCAGCAGGCGCTCCAGTGTGGCCGCATCGAAGCCCCGGTTCACTTCGATCCTGCGTCCGCTGGTCAACGCCACCACCAACCCGCTGCTGGTGCTCGCCGAGCTCCCGCTCGCTGTCCTTATCTCTACCGCCAACAATCGATTGCCTGCCCTGCTTCCTTGATCCTGGGCACGTTGTTTTATCAGATGACGATCGAGAGTACTTCGCGAGATCCCTCGACTGCCGCAGAATTCGCTCTGTGGCATGCCGCTAGTTGCAAACTCCGCCACAATCTGCCGAATCTCTTCCCGTGTCCGTCGTTTTGCCGTGGCTACGTTCGTCTGATGATCCATAGCCGCATTTCACCACGGGCTCTGCGGCTTGACTAGGTGGGTTGCTCCGACGCTTACATTGAATTCGCTGATCCATCGCGAAATGATGGCAGCAGCAACAAGTTTCAGAAGAAACAGAGTGGCTGGGGCAGACGCCTTGACCTTGGGATCGGGTTTAGATAGTGTTTGGGGGGCTCACTTTTTGCGATCGGGCGCTGCATCTTGTTAGTATGCAGGCAATTGCGCGGCTCTTGGGAGTAGCCTGACAGTCTGGCCTCCCTCACAGGACATCACTCCTTCAAGAAAGGATCGGCTCTAAGGAGACTCGATGAGAGCGCACCTAGTCTTGGTGTTTGTGCTTTTGAGCGCAGCGAGCCTTTCAGCACAGAGCTTCCGCGGCACGATTCTCGGCACCGCCACCGACGCTCAAGGTGCGGTGGTCGCTGGCGCCACGGTGACGGCAAAGAATGTAGGCACGGGACTGGAGCGCACCACTGAGACCAGCGCGGACGGCAGCTACGCCTTGCCAGAACTTCCGATTGGCACCTACACGGTGACGATCACGCTAGTCGGATTTCGGACCTTCGTGGCCAAGGGAGTGATCGTGGATGTAGCCACGGAGCGCCGGGTGGATGCCGCGATGAAGCCGGGCCAGGTATCGACCAAGGTGGAAGTCGCGGGCAACCTTTTGCCCCAGGTGGAAACGACATCCACCGAGCTTGGCGGTACCCTGTCCGCGGAAACGATTGAGTCTCTTCCGATCAACGGACGCGACTACCAGAAACTGATCTACCTGAACCCGGGTGTGGCTGGATCGCCAGACCAGATAACGGACTCTCCCGGTTCCTACGGAACCTTTTCGATGAATGGCTCGCGGGGCCGGTCGAACAACTTCCTGCTCGACGGTACCGATATGAACGACGGCTACCGCAACGATCCGGCCATCAACGAGGCCGGGGTGTTTGGCGACCCGGCGACCATTCTGCCGCTCGATGCCGTGGCGGAGCTAAGAGTGATTTCCAACTATGAGGCAGAATACGGCCGGAACAGCGGCGCTGTGATCGACATTGTGACCAAGAGCGGCAGCAATAAACTGCACGGCTCGGCGCTGGAATACTTGCGTACGGGTCAGTTCGGCGCGCGCAACTTTTTCAATAGCGAAGGCGGCAAGAACCCCTTCCATAACAACCAATTTGGAGCCGCGCTGGGCGGGCCGATTGTGAAAGACCATACTTTCTTCTACTTCGACTACGAAGGACAGCGCGAAACCGGCGCACAGGGCGGGTTGAGCTGCGTGCCCGACCCAGCGCAGATCGCCGCGGATGAGAGCGCGATAACTGCGGGCGGAGGCACGGTTAACCCCGTCGCTCTGGCGCTGCTGGCTCGTAATCCCTACCCCGCGCCGAATGTGCCGGGAACCTACGGCGCAGCTCTGGTCGGCACCGAGGATTCACTCTGTCCCAATGGTCCCGATCTTTCTACCGCTACTCTCTTCAGCAATAAGATCGACAGCCTGATTGGAAAAGTTGACCAGAACTTCGTTTCAGGTTTGCTGACGGGCCGGTACTATTTCGGAAACAGCACCCAGAGCTTCCCGTTTGCGCAGCTCGCCGCCGGTCTGTTACCGGGGTTCAACACGGTCACGCCGACGCGGGTCCAGCTGGTTTCCATCTCCTACGTGAAGAATGTGAATGCATCCCAGGTCAACGAAGCCCGCTTGGGCTGGAACCGGTTTGCCGAGGGCTTCTTCCCGCAGGACAAGAGCTTCAACCCCACTTCCATCGGCCTGGATACGGGCGTCACCAATCCATACGATTTCGGCCTTCCGGGGATCGACGTGGGTAGCTTTTCGCCTATCGGAGCGACGGACTCCGTCCCGCGCTCGCGGGTGGACGCGAACTGGCACTTCATCGACAATTACTCCTGGAAGGTCGGCCGGCACGACGTAAAATTTGGTTATGAGTTTCGGCGTACGACAATCCAGTTGATCGAGGACAACAGCTTCCGCGGCAGCCTCAGCTTCAATGACCTCAGCGACTTGCTCAACGGCATAGTGGATGGCGGAGGGATCTCCGGAGGTGACGCACTGCGCCACACCGCCGAGAATAATCACAGCGTCTATATTCAAGATGAATTCCGCATGACAGCGCGGCTGACGGTCAACTACGGCATGAGATGGGATTACTTCGGTGTGGTACACGAGAAGAATAACCTCTTTTACCAGATGTCCCCGGCCAACGGTGGGACCGAACTGCAAGTCGGCAGCCCTGGCGGTCCCAGCAGCCTGTACAACCCCGACTACAACAATTTCGCGCCGCGCGTTGGCCTCGCCTACGACATCAGCGGGAAGGGTGAGACGGTAATTCGGGCAGGATGGGGTTTGTTCTATGATGCCTTCTCTCAGGATATTTTCCTGGGACATATTCCCTACAACTGCGTCTTCTGTCCCGGCCCGGCTTTCGCAGGAGTCGGACCAGCCGCGATTTATTCCGAGGGATTGTCGGGCAACAACCTGGGCGCCGGCCTCCTCTTCTCAAGCCCGTCTCCATTGGGGGATTTCTTCGGCACCAATCCCGATATCCGTACGCCTTACGTACAGAACTTTAATCTGAACCTGCAACAGCAGTTGAATAGCAAGATAGTGCTGCAAGTAGGCTACGTCGGTTCCACCGGCACCAAGCTTTTCCGCTTCCGCGACATTAATCAGCCCACGCAAGCGCAGATTACGGCATACGATTCAAGTTGTCCTCTAGGGGGATCATTCCCGGACTGCCCGATCGCGGGCTTCGACAACGGCTCCAACGTACCGCGAACCAATTTCCCCAACTTCTTCTACGTTAACCAGGAAGAGTCGACGGCGAACTCCAGTTACAACGCCCTTCAGACCAGCCTGCGCGTGAACGGTTGGCATGGGTTAACTTCGCAGGCTAATTTTGTATGGTCGCATTCCATTGACAACGCCAGTGACAGCGACGATTTCATCCCGAATGCCGCCCAGCCGAACAACAGCTATAACACTGCTGCAGAGCGTGGCAACTCAAATTTTGACATTCGCCGCCGCTTTAGCTGGAGCCTGGGCTACGAATTGCCCAAGCGTGGCGGAAACTTGGCGAAGTTGAAGGATGGGTGGGGCGTGGACAGCGCTGTAACTTTGCAGGAGGGCCAGCCCTTCACCCTCAATTACGACTTTGAAGGCGACTACTCCGGCAGCGGTGAAGGTTTCGACCGTCCTGATGTAGTCGGTCCGATTCAGTACGGAAGCGCGCCCTATAACTTTCTCAACCTTGCTTCTTTCCAAGTGCCGTGCACGTTTGGCAACACGAGTGCGGTTATGCCACCGGGTGACGGTGACAGCAATTGCCTGGCTGGGACCCGTCATTTCGGGGACTTGGGAAGAAATCAGTTGGTTGCAACGAGCTTCAAGGAATGGAACTTCTCGGTATTCAAGAACACGCTCGTTAGTGAGCACGTCATGCTGCAACTGCGGGCGGAGTTCTTCAATCTCCTGAACCATCCAAACTTTTCGAATCCGGAACTACCGGCCTACATCTCCGATCCTGCGACCAACGGGCTCGACGCGAATGGCCGCGGCATTGGCAATCTAGCTCTGACCGCGACTGGCGACGTGGGCATCGGCAACCCCTTTCTTGGTGGCGGCGGACCAAGGGGGGTACAGTTCGTAGCTAAGATTTCGTTCTAGCCTGCTTTTGTTGGCGCTAGGCCCCCTGCTGCTTGCGGCAGGGGCTTCTTGTTTTCGACGCAATATCACAAGTCAAAATCAGAGCTAAACTTGCTGGAGCTTGGCGCTAACGCTAACGCCACGAAGCCCCCTCTCCCCTCGTACTTCTTTCGTGGCGCGGCTGTGGGTGCTTGCGAAACGCACAGCGGGGGAAACGTTACAACTTTGCGCGAATTCACAACAGTTTACGCGTTACTCCTGCGATGGAAGCGGGGATTACCGATCACGTCTGGGAACTGAAAGAACTGACTGGCCGCGTCGCTTAAGCACTCATCTATTTCGCCATTGCTGATTTAAGCACACTAAAACTAAACCACCCAGATTTTCGGATTTCACCTTCCTCGTTTTCTGTATTTGCCGCCGGAATGTGGAACCTACCCACCTCCCGAATTGGGCGCTGAAGGCTTTTCGGCCTTGATCTCGACCCCTCGACTGAAGACGAACAATTAGCTGAAGAGATGCCAAAAAGCTAACTGCAAAATGCGATCCTGGATCGAACCGGCGAAATCCAGCTTGGGAAGCTGGCGGCATAGCGTCGGCCAACGCAGAATCAAGCATTTAGAGCGGGTCTAGTGGGGCAGAATGTGGTACTAGCGGCGTCAAATGCACACGATTTTGCACACAACTTTTCGGGCCGCGCCCTGGATCTCCTCGCTTGCGATCCGGTTCGGAAGCCGCCTACCAGCATCACGAATATCCCTAGGAACGACAGATAACTAACGAGGTAAACGGCAGAAACTACGGTGTAGCTGATTCCGTAGATTGTTATCGATCATCTGAAAACGAAGTTTTCTAAACTCCTGCCGGATCACGGTATTTGAATTGCTTGTTGCTTCGGAGATAAGGATTAGCATCATCCTCCGCACGTCATCCGCATCTCCCCGTATCTTCGTGTATGCGGTGAACTTGTCGAGTGAGTTGCTTCCGCTCTCATCATCGGGCGCCCCGGCCCGGTTTTTGCTCCGGCCCCGTGCAGCAGGGCAGCTAGGGGATGTTGGCCGGTTCAAAAAAATACGTTTTTACGTGATCGCCAACACGTAGATATTGGGGATGTACGCTTGCCCCGCGCACTTGATGAGTTCGTGCCGGGGCAGATGCGGCAGATTCTGCGTGTTGGTTGCGACCATGCAATTGCGTTCCATGGTATTGCCGACCTCTGTGAGGTGAAATCCGACCAGATACCGATGGTTCTCGCGATTGACCTCGATTTCTTCGGTAAGGTTTGCGCGAATTGCGACCACTGCACAAAACGCGACGAACATGGCGAAAACAAGCACTCTGGTTAGAGGTCGCTTGGGACGGGCGTTGATGGAGGGCGTGGCGGACGCGGCGGCCATCGCCGCGAGTATACCCGCGTCTGAGAGCCAGTAGAGCTGTTCTGGGACTAGTTCGGTCTTAATGACCATCTTGGAGACAAGCGCAGCTATAGCTGCGATTAAGAGCGGGACTAAGCGGACCTGCTCAAAAAAGTAAGGAGCTTTGAAGGCATTTTCCGTCGTCATTTTCGCCTGATCGCTTACGGTTTGCATTCAAGCGCCAGATTCCCTACATCGGTCCGATTGGATGTCTTGGTCTTCCGTGCAATCCACAGTCTTGTGGGGTTTCGGCGGTGACGTGCATTCGCAAGTGAATTCGTACGTCCTTGGCTCCAGACGCTTTGTTGCTTTCGTGACGCCAAAATCCAAGGTGCCGCCGCCTGCGATCGCTCGGTAAGTGACATTGCAACTATTCTCGAGAAAACAGGTTTCCACAGCCTTCGAAAGGTTATACTGAGGTTAACTCCGCCACTAAAGTTTAATTTCTCTCAAACGCTGTGGGCGAGGTGTTTGTGGTTCGCTGAACCACTCAATTCATTCCTAAATCTAGGTATCTAAAAGGAGTATCCGAATATGGCGAGATCAAAATCTACTTCAGGCGGCAAGGCAAACAAAGAACAAACCAGTATCGGCAATCCGACCAGCGTACCCGATGTTCAGGCAGTCGCGGCCGAAACGACGGCCATCAAACCGGAAGCCAAAGTCACTCCCGAACCGAGAAAGAAAATGGAAGTTGTGAAGTCTGAGCCCCGTAGAGTGGTTCCGATCAACCTGGAAGACGAGATTCGGCGCCGCGCCTATGAACTCTACCAGCAGCGTGGAACCGGATCAGGCAGCGAGGCCGAGGACTGGCTGGCTGCCGAACGTGAAGTACGGCAGCGCTACCATCAGCAGCAAAGGGCTTAGCAGTGCCCAGAGCTTATCGGAGCAACTGGTGGCCGAATCCGATCGCCGCCTTTCGCGGGAGTGTGCAAAAGCTTCGCGGCGGTTGCCTCGCAGGTGCATTTCTGAAAAAATAGTCCGGGGTTCCCCCGCATGGCGGAATTGGGTAGTTTCGCACTACTTCTCGCTTTGGCGCTGAGCGTTTACACGTTCCTTGCCGGGATCGTCGCGCTCATCTTCCAGAATCGCGGCCCGCTACCCGCCAACGGCGCCGCTCGCTCAGGCATCGCCACTCCTGCAGCCAACTGGCCGGTGGCGCTGCTCCGCCGGAGTTCGGAGCGTCTGGGCGAAACCGCTCGCCGCGCCGGCATTGCCACCTTCGCCGCCGTCTTTCTCGCTTCTGTCCTCCTCGTCATTTGTGCCTTCCACGACGATTTCTCCATCGCCTACATCTTCCACCACAGCAACCGCGATCTGCCCGGTCCTTATAAGTTCGCCGTGCTGTGGTCCGGCCAGGAAGGTTCGCTGCTGTTCTGGTCGCTGCTGCTCGCCGCCTACGGATTCGTGTTGCGCTTGCGTTACAAAACCGACCCGCGCCTCTTCGCTTATGCCTCGGTGGTTCTGGCGGGCGTGCAGATATTCTTTCTGTCTCTGCTCAATTTCGCGGCGCATCCCTTCGCCATCATGCAGGGCACAATTCCCGCAGACGGCAATGGACTGAACCCGCTGCTGCAGTATCCCGAGATGGTGATTCATCCGCCCATGCTCTATCTCGGCTATGTTGGATTCACCGTGCCTTTCGCATTCGCGCTGGGCGCACTGATCATGAAATATCCCGGCGAGAAGTGGATTCACATCACTCGCCGCTGGACCATGGTCACCTGGGCTTTTCTCACCTGCGGAGTCTTTCTCGGCGCGCACTGGGCCTACTCGGTGCTGGGTTGGGGCGGCTATTGGGGATGGGACCCTGTCGAGAATGCCTCGCTGATGCCCTGGCTCACTGGCACCGCCTTTCTGCACTCAGTGATGATGCAGGAAAAGCGCGGCATGTTGAAGATGTGGAACATGTGGCTGGTCTTCGCCACATTCTGGCTGGCCATCCTCGGAACCTTCCTGACCCGCAGCGGGATCATCAGTTCCGTGCATGCTTTCGCACAGTCTTCCATCGGCGAATGGTTCGGCTGGTTCCTCCTCATCACTTTCGCCGTATTCGTTGTTTTCTTCTTCAAGAACAAGTCGCACCTGCGCAGCGAGCATAAGCTGGAATCGCTGGTATCGCGCGAGTCCAGTTTCCTGTTTAACAACCTGCTTTTCGTTCTCCTCTGCTTCACCGTGCTCTGGGGAACCTGGTTTCCGAAAATTTCCGAACTGGTGCAAGGCAATAAGGTAACGGTGGGCGCGCCATTCTATAACCGCGTCGCCATTCCCGTGGCTCTGCTGCTGCTGATCCTCACCGCCGTGGGCCCACTGCTGGCCTGGCGCAAGACTTCACTCGAAAGCCTGAAGCGCAACTTTATGTGGCCGACCTTCGGCGCCATCGCGGTCGCGGTCTTCCTGATGATCACGCCGCAACGTTGGGGCTCGGCCTTCGGCCTCAAGCCCTGGCAGGACATTTCCTACTTCTATTCGCTAATGGCCATTGCGCTCTCGGTGCTCGTAATCCTCACCGTAGCCAGCGAGTTCTACCGTGGCGGCCGCGTCATCTCGAAACACACTGGCCAGGGTATGTTCGCCTCGATGGTGCAACTCACCCACCGCAATACGCGCCGCTATGGCGGATACATCGTTCACTTCGGCGTGGTGGTGGTCATCATCGGTTTTGCTGGAGCCGCCTTCAATCAGGACAAAGAGCAGGAGATGGCAAACGGCGACAAGATGAATATCGGCCCCTACACCTTGATCTGCCGCTCCTACACCGACGATGACGCCCCCAACTATGCCAGCGAGTGGGCCATCATGGACGTTTACAAGGGCGGCAAACAGATCGACACCATGACCCCGGTGCGCCGTTTTTACAAAGCCAGCCAGCAGACCTCGACCATGCCCGACATCCGCTCCACCCTGAATGAGGATCTCTACCTGGTGTTTGAGGGACTGAACCAGGATAACGGCCATCCCATCATCAAAGCGCACCTGAATGCGCTGGTGATGTGGATCTGGATGGGCGTCTGGATCATGCTGATTGGAACCGTCGTGGCCCTGATTCCAAATGCGCCTGCGCCGATCCGTGTTCCAGCGCCCGCAAGGCTGGAAACTGCTCCGGTCACGGGAGACTGATGCTAGAGGGGTCTTAGGTGCCAGATGCTAGGTCTTCGGATTGGCCTACGACCTAACACTAACACTAAGACCTGAGACCTTGGAGGCGATGACGAACTCGAACCCGACAAAGAGACTAGCCAGACACCGTCGAGGGGCCGCGCAGACCATCCTGTTGTGCGCCGCTGTCTTCGCGCTCGTCGGCGCCGGCGATCCCGCCACACGCTTCAACGAAATCGGCCACCAGATGATGTGCATTTGCGGCTGCAACCAGATTCTTCTGGAATGCAACCACGTCGGCTGCCCGGCTTCCGACGGCATGCGCAACGAACTCATGGCAGCGGTCTCGCGCGGAGACAGTGACAGCCTGGTGGAGCAAAGCTTCGTGCAGAAATACGGACCAACGGTTCTCGCGGCTCCTACCAGCCAAGGGTTTCGACCGCGCGGCATATATCATCCCGTTCGCGGCGCTATTCTTCGGCTTCGGACTGGTTGTATTGGTGATTCTTGCCTGGAAGAATCGTCCCGCACCCGCCCTCGCCGATGGCCTGCGTCCGGTCCGCGGCGCCGAACTCGAACAGTTCCGCGACCAGGCCCGCAAGGAGACTGACCTATGATCTGGCTCCTCTGCGGCCTGATGCTGGCCGCCTCTCTCTTTTATGTTTTCTACTTGCCCGGAAGGCTCTTTCTTGGTCCGGAGAAAACCCGCGCCGGCTATCTGCGCGAACGCAAAGATGCCGTCTACGAAAACCTGCGCGATCTCAACTTCGAATACAAAGCCGGCAAAGTGCCCGATGTAGACTATCAGTCGCTGAAGTCTTCCCTCAGGACGAGGCAGCCACCATCCTGGCCGAGATTGCCCGCCTGGAAAATCCCGCGCCGGCATCCGGAAAAACAAGAACCTGAAAGGAACCCAGATTTTGAGACCTTCATTTCCTGCCATCGAGCGCGATGCGATTGTCACTCTGAGAGGACGCGCTCTTTGCGCGAACGAAGAACTCGAGCGAGCGAGGGCGCCGCGGGCTGCGCGAAGCGCAGCACGCAATAAGTACGACGCGAACAACTTTATTGCACTCGCCATCCTTCTACTCACCTCCTTCGCCGCCGCTCAAACTCTCACCGGTACGGTCAAGAACGCAACCACTGGCAAGCCCGCCGCGGGAGATGAGGTCGTCCTGCTCCAGCTCGGCCAGGGTATGAAGAAGCCGGCCGCACCAAGACCGACGCCAAGGGCCAGTTCCGTTTCAAGCTGGGCGACGACCGATCTCCGCACCTGGTCCGCGCCATTCATCAGGACGTGACCTACCACCGCATGGCGCCGCCAGGAACCACCTCCGTGGAACTCGAGGTTTATGACGTCGGGAAAAAGATAGAGGGTATCGAAGTGGTCGCCGACATCGTGCGCCTTCAGGTCGAGCAGGGACAACTCGTTGTGGTGCGCGAGTTCGGCGTGCAGAATACTTCCAAGCCCCCGCGCACCCAGATGAACGACCGCAACCTCGAGTTCTACATTCCCGACGGGGCGCAGATCATTCCAGATTCAGCCACCGCCACCACCGAAAATGGCAACCCGCTGAAAACCGCTCCTGTGCCCGAAGGCGAGAAGAACCGCTATTCCTTCATCTTCCCGTTGCGGCCGGGGCTGACGCGCTTCGAGGTGGCCTACCAAGTTCCCTACACCGGAAGCGCCAATCTTGATCCCAAGTCGGTGTATCCCTTGGAGCACTTCGTCGTCATGCTGCCCAAGACAATGCAGTTCACGCCCGCCGCTGCTTCCGCCGGCTTCAAATTGATCAATTACCCAAACGAGCCCGACGCAATCGTGCAAGTGGCTTCCAATACCACGCCCGGCCAGAACCTCGCCTTCAAGATCTCCGGCGAAGGGGTGCTCCAATCCCCCCAGGAAGGTGACGCCGCCAACGGCGAAGCCAGCGACAAGGCCAATAACCGCCCCGGGGGCGGACTCGGCCCGCCCATCGATGCTCCCGACCCTCTGCAGAAATACCGCTGGCAGATCCTCGGAGGCATCGCCGCGGCTTTGATCATCGGCGGAGTTTACGTAGCCTTGCGGCAACAGTCCGCGGCACGCTCTCTGGTGCGCCAAAAGAACGCTTCCACCATGCCAGCGGCCATGCATTTCGACGAGGACGAGTACGGGCCCGCCCCAGCTCTCGCGACGCCCGCCGTCCGGCCAACTCCGGCGGCCCGTCCCACCTCCATGCTGCTCGATGCACTGAAAGAAGAACTCTTCCAGCTCGAAATCGAACGCAGGCAAGGCCAAATCTCGCCAGCGGAATACGAGAAAGCCAAATCCGCCCTCGATCAAACCCTGGACCGCGCCCTGAAGCGCGAAGCCCAAAAGGCGTAAATTTAAGGATGACAATCCGTAACGGAGTAATTAGGCAAGCCGTGCCCGGTTGGCGCGGGAGCACTTTGCCCAGTCGGTCTCGCCCCAGGGCGGAGCGTGCTCTGCGGCAACCACTCACTACTGCCGACGTGTCGATTCGACGTCTATAAAGCCGGGCGCGTCGGCACGAACCGGCCTTACTCCTTGAGAGCACAGCAAAGGTCGGAGAGAACAACGCCGATAGCAGCCGATAAGTCCGCGGGACGAGCCGGCGGTTAAGGAGAACCCACGTAGAGATTTCCGGCATAGCGGCTCTTATTAGTTCCCGACGGTTGATGCCAAGAGATTATTTCGCGTTTTCTCGCTAACATCATGATTCCAATAGATCGAGGGGAAGGGGTAAGGATACATCTCCGGCAACAGCGTTTTCCGAAAGGGACCCGACTGCATCTCCCCGCAAGGCGCAACATCCAATAGGTTAGTTCGAGTCAAACCTAATTATGGGAAACACATTCAAGACTGCGTTCCTGCTGACCGCGCTTACGCTGCTGCTGATGTTCATTGGCCAGTACTTTGGCGGCCAGAACGGGATGCTGCTGGCGCTCGCCTTTGCTGCCGTGATGAACTTCGTCTCCTACTTCTTCTCCGACAAGATCGCGCTGGCCATGTACCGCGCGCAGCCGGTGACGCGCGAGCAACTGCCGCGCGCTTATGAGATCGTCGAGCGGCTGACCCAGAAGATTGGGCTGCCCATGCCGAAGATTTATGTGATCCCGACGGAGTCGCCGAACGCGTTTGCCACGGGGCGCAACCCGAAGCACGCCTCGGTGGCCGTAACTCACGGCATCCTCGGTCTGCTCACTGACGAAGAACTCGAAGGCGTGCTGGCGCACGAACTGGGGCACGTGAATAACCGCGACATCCTGATCAGTTCGGTGGCCGCGACCATTGCGGGCGCGATTACCTTTCTGGCCAGCATGGGACGCTTTGCCATGATCTTTGGAGGCGGCGGCCGCGACCGCCGCGGCGGAGGCCTTTCGGCGCTGTTCATGCTGATCGTGGCGCCGATCGCCGCTGGCCTCATTCAGCTTGCGGTATCGCGCTCGCGCGAATATCAAGCCGATGCCACGGGTGCGCACTTCACCGGCAATCCCTACGCCCTGGCTAGCGCTTTGCAGAAACTTGATGCCTACTCGCGACGGGTGCCCATGCAGGCTACGCCCTCGACGGCGCATCTGTTTATCATCCAGCCCCTGCTCGGCATGAACTTCGGGAGCCTGTTTTCGACCCATCCGCCGATTGCCAAGCGCATCGAGCGGCTCACGGGACGCCCGGCAGAGTTTGTGCAGTAGGAAGCTTTTTGCCGTTAGCTATTAGCTTTTAGCTTAAGACTCTTTGATGTGGAAGTGTTTCCTTGTCTGCGCAAGTTCTGAGCCTCGCGAGCGTTCTCACTCTTGCTGATCTGGCGGCATGGAGAACTTGACCGAGCAAAGAGGGAAAGACTTAAAGAGCCAAAAGCTCCATGACATCGGTAACTCCGCCGCAGGTGTGCCAGATAGTAGAATCCAGCCAATGTCCCCTGAGACCGTCATCGCCGTATCCCACAAGGCCGCCGAACTGGAAAGAGCGCTACGCCGCGTGATTCGCGGGAAGGACGATGTGGTGCGGCTCGCGCTGGTCAGCATTTTCGCCCGCGGACATCTTTTGATTGAAGGCGTGCCGGGAGTGGGCAAGACCACGCTGGGACAGGCGCTCGCCCGCGCTATCGATTGCACCTTTCAGCGCGTGCAGTTCACCAGCGACATGCTGCCTTCCGACGTGCTGGGGATCTCGGTGTACTCCGCCATGGAGCAGGAGTTTGAGTTCAAGCGCGGGCCCGTCTTCACCAACGTGCTGCTGGCCGACGAGATTAACCGCACCACGCCAAAGACGCAGTCCGCGCTGCTGGAAGCCATGAACGAAGGCCAGGTCACAGTGGACGCGCACTCTTACGATCTGCCGCAGCCGTTTCTGGTGATCGCCACGCAGAATCCGGTGGAGCATCACGGTACCTATCCTCTGCCCGAGTCGCAACTCGATCGCTTCCTGATGCGGGTGCGCATGGGCTATCCCGAGGCAGCGGCTGAGCGCGAGATTCTGCGCTCGGAAGCCGGCGCAGGGCACTTGCGGGATCTGCGCCCAGTGCTTAGCGGCGCTGACGTGCTCGAGATGCAGGAAGCCGTCAAGCTCATTCGCGTGGATGAATCGCTGGTGACCTATGCTCTGGAAATCGTGCGCCGGACGCGCGAGTCGGAGTATTTGTCGCTGGGAGTTTCGCCGCGCGGGGCGCAGGCGCTCTACCGCGCTGCCCAGGCCATGGCGTTCCTCGAGGGCCGCAGCTTCTCGATTCCGGAAGACTTCAAGCCACTTGCCGTGCCGGTCTTTGCCCATCGTGTGGTGGTCAACGGAGGGTACGCCTCGACGCTGAAGAAATCCGAACAGGCGGATCAGGTGCTGCGCGAGATTGTGGAGAATGTGGCTGTGCCGGTTTGAAGGCAGTTGAAAGCGGCCAGTTGCCAGTTCTTCGTTTCCAGTTTCTGATCCGACCCGGCGCCGGACGCCGGGTTCCTTCAAAGTATCGGATAGCCAAAAAGTTACTCCCCAATCCACAGGGGAGGCGCGTATTCTCCTTAGCATGTGTGTAACGATTTCGATGCTGGCCAGCGGCAGCCGGGGGAATTGCGCGTTTGTGGCCAGCGCCCGCACCAAGATTTTGGTCGATGCCGGCATTTCCTGCCGCGAGACGTTCAAGCGTATGAAGTCGCTGGGCGAAGACCCGCAGTCGCTGGCGGCGATTCTCATCACCCACGAACATTCCGACCATATCTACGGCTTAGCAACGCTGGCGAAGAAGTTGCGCATCCCGGTGTTTATGACCGGGGCGACGCACGCGGCCTGGGCGCGGGCCATGCGCACGGTAAACGGCGAGCGGCCGCAACTGGAGAAGCTGGAGCAGTTTGAATCCGGGCATCGCTTTCAGGTTGGCGATATTGAGGTGAAACCCTTCACCATCCCCCACGATGCGGCTGATCCGGTGGGTTTCACCTTCCGCGTCGAAGGCGCCAAGGTGAGCGTGGCTACCGATCTTGGGTATCTGCCGGTCAATGTTCGCGACCACTTGCGCGGGTCTGACATCCTGATCATGGAATCGAATCACGATGTGGAGATGCTGCGCGGGGGGTCGTATCCGTGGGCAGTGAAGCAGCGGGTGGCGAGCAACGTGGGGCACCTGTCCAACGAGAAACTCGCGGATTTCTTTGCTAACGACTATGATAATTATGCAGCGTTTGTAGTGCTGGCGCATCTCTCTGAGCAGAACAATCATCCGGAGATAGCGCGCAGAGAGGCAGAAAAGGCGCTGGCCGAGCGGGGCGGCTTGTTTCAAAACCGCGTGCTGGTGGCGCTGCAGTCCGAGGTTTTGCCGCCGATCCGGCTGTCGTAACTCAGCTACTTATGAGGAAGCAGTGCATCGATCCGATTGTGGGCAAGATCCTGGCGGGCTGGCGCTATGACATTTCCGGCCTGGCGGCGGAGATGCGCGGCGACTACGAAAGCCACTTCGCCGGATGCGAGCGTTGCCGTGGCCGGCAGCGCATGCACCGCATCATTGACGTAGGCCTGATCGCGCTCGCTTCGGTTTCGGGTGGCGTGTTTCTGCTGGCCTTTGGAGTGATCCGCCACTTTGGACCGCGGCACGCGTTCTGGCTGGAGATTGCGGCGCTGGCGGGCTTTGCTTTGTCCGCGCTGATCTGGCTGGTGGTGGCGGTGGCTACGCCCGTGCCTGTTACCGTGCTGGATGCGGCCAAGGAAGGCGCGCGCCGCGTGCATGACCGCCTGCCGCAGGAGATTCGGGAACGCCTGCCGGAAGAACTGCGCGTGAAGATCACCGGGACGTAGCTGTGATGCAGTCTTTCTCACGCATTCTCGCGATTGCGCTGTTGAGCACGATGGTCGCCGCCGGCGCGGGAGCGACCTGCCTGTTATCGGTTTCGGCCGCGCCTGCACCGAGCACTGGGTGTCATCCTGCCCGAGCGCCATCCCAACCCCAACCTGGCGATTACCGGTGCTGCGTAAGTCTCCATCGCTCTGCCCTGCTGACCAGTATTTCTACGCCGCGCCCTGCGCTGCAGCCGTTTTTGGCTGACGCAATCGATCCCCTTGGGACTGCGTGCGAAAGCCGCGCGGTTCCGACCGAGGTTTCGCCTTCCGGTGGACCGCCCGGCTTCACGACTCTCAGAATCTAGCCCACAAATTCCTCTCCATTCTTCGTCGGAATGCGCTCATCCGGCACATGTCTTGACGTGAAGCCGTCTTTACGGTTGGGAAAATGAGGTTCTTATGGCTAGAGCTGTCTTGTGTTCAATGATCGTTTGTTTGGTCGTAGTTGGGATGCGGTTGTCTCTGGCGTCGGCGCAGGACGATTCCATGAGCGGGATGCACATGCAGATGGAAGACCACGAAAGCACGCAGTTACCCTCGCTGCACTCCGGGTCGGGAACGGGCTGGGAACCGGCATCTGTTCCGGAGCACGAGTGGATGCTGATGCGGGGCGGCTGGGAACTGATGGCGCATGGCGTGATCTTCACCGACTACAACCAGCAAGGCGGACCGCGCGGCGAGGGCAAAGCCGAGTCGGTAAATTGGGGCATGCTGATGGAGCAGCACCGGCTGGGCCGGGGAACAATTCTCTTGCGGCAGATGTTCTCGGCGGAATCGCTGACCTCGCCGCACCCTGGATTCCCGGAGCTGTTTCAGACGGGCGAGACTTATCACGGAGAATCGCTGGTCGACCACCAGCATCCCCACAATGTGTTTGCAGAACTTTCAGCGCTGTACACGCTGCCGCTTTCGGAGAAAGTCTCCTGGGAGCTCTATGGAGGGCCGGCGGCGGAGCCGGCGCTGGGCCCCGTCACCTATATTCACCGAACATCCGCTGCGGAGCTACCGCTGGCGCCGCTCAGCCATCATCTGCAGGACTCGACACACACCAGCTTCGGCGTCGTGACGACCGGATTTGTAATCGACCGGGTCAAGCTTGAGGCTTCGGCGTTCAACGGGCATGAGCCCAATGAAGAACGCTGGAGTATCCAGCCTGCTGCGCTGGATTCCTGGTCGGTGCGCGGCAGTGTTGCCCCCGGCCGGAACTGGACAGGGCAATACAGTATAGGGCACCTCGACCACCCAGAGGCGCTAGAACCCTGGAACCAGTGGCGCCAGACGGCTTCTGTGGAATATAACCATCCTCTGGTATCGGGCAATTGGGCGACTTCACTGGTCTGGGGACGTGTGCACGAGATCGGCACGGGAATCAACCTCAACGGATACCTGCTCGAATCTACGCTAAACTTCCGGCGCCGCGACTATGTGTTTACGCGCCTGGAACTGGTGGACAAGAACGAGTTGTTTCCGCCAGCGGTCGAACCGTCCTACCGCATCGGCGCGTACACTTTCGGTAGCACACGCGATCTGGTGCAGAACCGCGCGTGGCAACTGGGACTGGGCGCGGATGTGACGATCTACTCGAAGCCTGCCGTGCTGGATGCGGCATATGGCAATTATCCAGTGTCGTTCCAAATTTTTCTGCGGATGCGTCCGGGATTACACGCAGACGAACATCGTCATTAGCTTGAGAAGACGCCATTGCTCAGCCGGATTCAGGCCGAAAGATTCCGGATCGCTTCCCGCTCAATTCGGGAGAATGTGGAGTGCCCGTTTTGGCGATATCATTACACCTGGGGTGATCTCATGTCCATCAATGGGCCGGAAGAATTGGCCGGGATGCGTGCCGCAGGCGCCGTGGTTTGCCTCATGTTGGGGGCGATGAGAGGCGAGGTGCGACCGGGGATTTCGACCGCCGAATTAGACGAAGTGGGCGCGGGCGTGATGCGGCAGCACGGAGCACGTTCCGCTCCCGCATTGGTCTACGGATTCCCGGGGGTGAGCTGCATCAGCCTCAACGATGAAGCTGTCCATGGAATTCCAGGCAAACGCGTGCTCGAACAAGGCGATTTGGTCAAACTCGATGTTACTGTTGAGAAAGATGGATTCATGGCGGATGCCGCGGTAACCGTTCCGGTGGGCGAAGTAACGGAAGAGCGGCAACGCCTGGTGGCATGCGCGGAGCGGGCTTTTGCGAAAGCCATGCTGGTGGCGCGGGCCGGATTTCGGGTTTCCGAGATTGGACGAGTGATTGAGCGCGAGGTGAGGCGCGATGGATTCTCGGTGATTCGTAATCTGGGAGGGCACGGCATCGGACGCACGATCCATGAACCACCGAGAGTGCCCAACTATGCCGATCCGGCGGCCAATCAAGTTCTTACGGAAGGCCTGGTGATCACCGTCGAGCCCATTATTGCGGCTGGATCGGGCAGGTCGTTCGTCGCGGACGACCAGTGGACGATTGTCACGGCCGACCACAGGCCTTCGGCGCACCACGAGCATACGCTGGTGATCACGAAGGGTGCGCCGATGCTGCTGACGGCGGCCTGAGGCCAGGATGGCCGGGATCCGCACGTCGAGCTCTATTTTCTACTTCCTAACGGCTCACGCCTTGATGTGGCAGCTGGCCAGGCCGCGCTTCTCCAGATATTGCTGGTGGTAGTCCTCGGCGGGATAGAACGTCACCGCAGGAGCGATCTGCGTCACGATGGGCTTGGAGTAGCGGTGCGCCTTCTCCAGCGCTTCTTTAGAGGCTTGCGCCGCGGTCCGCTGCTCCGGCGTGTGGAAGAAGATGGCAGAGCGGTATTGCGTGCCCCAGTCGGGTCCCTGGCGGTTCAGCTGCGTGGGGTCGTGGTTCTCCCAGAAAACTTTCAGCAGATCGCTGTAGCGAACTTTGGCAGGATCGAACTCCACCTCTACCGCTTCGGCGTGGCCCGTGCGATCGGTGCAAACTTCTTTATAGGTGGGATTGTCGGTGCTCCCGCCGGTGTAGCCTACGCGCGTAGCGAGCACACCCGGCATCTGACGGAAAGTCGCTTCCACTCCCCAGAAACATCCCGCTGCAAATGTGGCTTTCTCCATCTTCAGAGCTCCTCGTGGCGCCGCCGTCCCTTCGACTTCCCCCTCGGCTTCGCTCGGGGCTTCGGCCAAACAGGGCAGGCGGTATCCGGCGGGCGTTCCGCCCATTGGCTTGCCAGATCTATTACTTGGCAGATCTATTAGATGACGAATTCGCCAGAAAGTCACGCCTGAAGGCAGGAAGTGGCCTTGTCTGGCCTTGTCAAGGCCTTGTCAAAGCCTTGTCAAAGCAATTGACGCTGGGGAAGGATTCAGGATAAAGTGTGCGGCAAGGTTGTCGCAATCGTCGTCCCAGGAGAGTCTGTGGTTTCAGGATCCAGCCGCGCCCGGAGTGTGCAGAGGTTTGCCATCTGTCTGCTTATGGCGCTCGGGACCGCGCCGGCAGCGCTGGCGGTTGCGAACTTCACTCCCCAACAACGCGTCGGCTACACCACCGGGGATCAGTGGGAGCCCGCGATGGCGGCGGACGGCCGCGGTCACATCTATATTCTTTTTCCCCAGTATGGCGCGGTAACCGACTGCCCTGCCTGTACCGCGCCTACGATGGCGCTCGTGGTTAGCAATGACAACGGATTGTCGTGGCAAGCGCCGCGTGTTCTTTCGACTTCTTCGACTGGCCAGTTTGATGCCCAGATCAAGGTCGATCCGTTTGACCGGCAAACTCTTTATGCATCGTGGTTGCAGGGCGCGCACGACGTCATCGTGGGGCGGTCGCAGGATTTTGGCCGCTCCTGGTATTTTGCCATCGCTGAACATTCTCCGGAAGTCGTCATCGACAAACCGGTGCTGGCCGTTCGCGGCCCGAATGTCTACGTCAGCTTTAACCAAGATGAGACGCTCGCGGTGGCGGGGTCGCATGATTACGCGCAGAATTTTTCCTCCACTGTACTGAATCCTGGGGCCGGGCCGGGCTGGTCACTGGCGGCAGGGGCTACTGTAGATCCTGACGGCAACGTCTATTTTTCCTGGACGGCCTACCCGCGAACGAATATTCTCACGCGACCGGTGGAGGTGTTTGTAAGCCGATCAGCGGACGGCGGCCGGAACTGGACTACGACGCCGATGGACGTTTCCAGAGCGGCGCCGGGTTGCTCGGCCCAGGACTGTTCCGCTGGCTTTCTGGCCTCCCAAATGGCTCTGGCTTCCGATGACGCCGGAATCGTCTATGCCGTCTGGAACTCCGGCTCGGTCACAGGCGGACCCCAGCGCATTTACTTCTCCTCGTCGACGAACGAAGGGGAAAACTGGTCCGCCAAGGTTGACATCTCCAACGCCCCGTTTGGCGCGGAGCACTGCTTCCCGGCCATCACCGCCAGCACCGCGGGCGACGTCCGCATCGCATGGATGGACACAAGAGAAGTGGATCCGCAAAACCATCCTCTTTGGAATACCTTCTACCGAGCTTCCACCAACGGCGGGGCGACCTGGTTGCCGGAATCGCAACTCTCCGGCCCCGTGCGCGGATACGACTACATCCTGCCCAACGGTTTCCTGTTCCCATTTGGCAACTTGTTTTCCATCGGCATCGATAACCTCGGCACCACGCATGTGGTGTGGGGAGAAGGCAGCAATTACAGGTCCCCGGGTTCGATCTGGTACACGCGCGGGCGCTAGTTACGCCAGTTTCCAGCAAAACCAGAGCCTGCACTGACCCGGAGTCCGAGCCGTTTTATGGGACTGCTTAGGTTGTTGTTGCCCCCAAAGGGCATGTTCCCGATGACGCCGCTGACTTCGCGCTCCAAGTTCGCTTGCCCTGATGTCGCTTGCGGCGGAACTTTTGTCTCCCCACAGCTAGGATAGTCATAAGCACGTTGTCTGATCAGGGATGAGCCGACAAGCACATGGAGCTACCCACCAGATCTTCGGTCTCTATACGCCGGCAGTGTTGTGTGCCCATGACGGAGAGAGTCCGAGCCCTCCGTACCCACTGCAAAAAGGGCGCCAAGCATCTTCCGCTCCCCGCTATTTACGATGCTTACGAGACTTTGCATATGCTCACGTTGCTATCCGCCCTGGCCCCTCTCCGCGTTGATGCTGGCAGATGCACCGATATCCCGCGACTTCGGCGCCAGCCTTTCGGCTGTGGGATTCGTTGTCAAAGGGCTCCAGGACGGTCCGTTCGCTCGCCGCCCTGCCTTCTAGAGTAGTGCTGATGGGACAACACGTCTGACAGTTTGCTCCTTTCTTCAGACAATCATTTCCACGACTTTCAGGTCGCAGCGGGCGGATAGCATATCCGATGCGTGCCAAGGCAACAATGCACGTTCTGCTCGGATGTAAACGTCTCAGCTGCCCTGCAAGGAAACTTGCAGCGGTAGGAACGATCCGGGAGGCAAACAAACTCGGAGGCCTGAACACAAAGAAATAGCTGCAGCCTCGAAATTTGGGTCCGTGAAAAGTCGTGTTCGCGGGACAGTAGCGGGAAGCCGACTCGTTTCTCACTTGGGATCGAAACCACCGAAAAGAATCTCGATAAAAGTCGATTTCATGAAGCCGTTTGCAGCGCACAACGTGAACGAATTTACACTTGAATCTGTCGCGCTTCAACGTTGGTGACTTGGAAGATGATGGCGAGCACTTCGAGCATGGACTGGACAATTTGAAAATCGTATGGGACCCGTTACTGTTTGTTGACCGGCCAATGTGCGCTTATTTTTTCGCCGCACCTGACGAAGTTAATAAACCGCATTCCCAATGCGGCTGGTACGGATTTGGCCCGCGTCGACTGAGATCACGTAGCGTTCCCCGCCTTCGCCGTTCCAGGCCCGCACATCGAATGTGGTTCCCGTGGGCGCGTGATAGGCGGCAACGTTGCGCAGCGTCAGTGGTTGGCCGGGCTTGTATACCTCCGGCGCGTCCGTCACTTGCAGAAAATAAACGCCCAGGCCCGTTCCCACCACCTTAGCGCGGCCGTCCACTTCCACCAGCAGTGCCGATGCTTGGTCAATGGCGATTTCGCGGGGCGTTTTCGACCAACCATCCGCCACGATGCGCGCCAGAAATCCCAGGCTTCTCCCCATGCGGTCGCGTCTGACAAAGTGACTATCCGTAAGAATGTTGTCCAGACCGGGAACCTTCAGAAAATCGCGCACCACGGTCACCCGCTTCATGTAGGGATCAGTCAGGACCTCGCGCGACGTGAGATCGGCATCATCCGGCTTGTCTTCCAGGCAGCCGAAGAGAAACTGTCCCAGCACCGCCAGTCCCGCACTGGTCCCGCCGACGGGTTTGCCCGCGGCCGCATGCTGGTTGATGGCCTCTTCCACCGGAGTACCCTTCCAGAAGTTCACATAGAGCGACTGATCGCCGCCGGCGATGAAAACGTCCTCCGCCTGCCGGATGATCTCCGCCACGCGCGGCTGCTGCGCGGCCTTTCGACTGGGAATCACCAGCGTCGCCACTGAGTTCGCTTTACACAAGCCGTTGACGTATGGGTTGTAGGCGTCGTTGCCGCGAGCGCGCAGAATCAGGAAGTCGCCACCGTTGGCCTTGCTGCACAGCCAGCGGAATGCTTCGTCCAGGTCAGAGCCGCCGCCCATCATGGCGATCCCGGCTTCAGGACGCGTCTGAACATCCTGCGGGTTCCCAAGGCGCTTGTATTTGAAGGAAACCGCGTGCCCAACACCGCTGCAGATACCCAGAACAAGACCCAGACCCAGCAGACTCGACAGCTTCATGGCTCCTACCTCATCAAAGGTCCTTGTCCAACGATTCTACCGGGGGCGCGGGCCAATTCTCTCAATTAAGTCCGCGGCCTCGTGTTCTGTCCGCTCTGCATCAACGTTTGCGGTTTCTTTCTGCGTTGTGGACTTGTTTCTCAGCGTTTAGTGGCATGAGTGAATCCACGCCTGAATTTTCAGTTCTTCATTTAAAACCAACCTCGTGTATAATGGGCGCAATTTCGGAAGGTCTCGCGGCAATCAGGGTTTCATGGCCCTGGGAAAGCATGCGAAACTGCCCAGCGGAAGCATTCTCGTATGTCCGCGGCGATCTGCACTCTCGATCAGCTTGCCCATCTCATCGATACTGGTAAGCTCGCTTCCGGCCTGTGATCCTCTGCTCTCTCTTTTCCGTGGGAACTTGCCAGGTCTGGAAGTAGGGTGTGTCGACTTCCGCTGCGGTTTTCGAAGTTTCCTGCATTGCTTGTATGAAGGCTAAGGAGATCCCCAATGAAGCTCTCGCGACCGCTGCTATTGTGGGCCGTGATTCTGCTGGTGCCGGCTGGCTGCTCCGCCCAGGACGCAAACGGGAGGATCTTCGGGACGGTCTACGATCAGCAGGGTGCGGTAATCGTGGCTGCGCAGATTACCGTGACCAACACCGCTACCCAAGTCGTCCGCACCGCCGTTACCGACGACGAAGGCCATTTTCAGGTATTGGTCCTGCCCATTGGGAACTATAAGGTGAAGGTCGAGCACACTGGGTTTCGTACGGTGATCAGCGCGGAACAGAAACTGTTCATCAATCAAGCCCTGCGCATCGACATAAAAATGGAGGTTGGAGCAGCCAGCCAAACGGTCGACGTCGGCGCCGAGGCTGCACCCGTGGAAACCGTCAACCCCACGCTGGGGCAGTCGATCACCGGACGAACCCTGATCAATATGCCGCTGAACGGACGGGACATGCTGGATCTGGCATTGCTTCAGCCCGGGGTCACGGAAAGCAACGACGACAACGGGGGCGCGGGCAATTACAGCATAGCCGGGGGACGCACCGATTCCATCACGTACCTATTGGATGGCGGACTGAACAACGACCTGCTGGACAACAGCAACCTGCTCGATCCCAATCCCGATGCCATCGCCGAGTTCCGGCTTCTGACGAGCGACTACACGGCTGAGTACGGACGCAACGGCGGTGGGATCATCAGTGTCGTGACCAAGTCCGGTACCAATCAGATCCACGGCAGCCTGTTCGAATTCTTAAGAAACCGAGCTTTTGACGCCAACGACTACTTCAACATTCAGCAGGGACTTCCGCGGCTCGACCTTAAGCGCAACCAGTACGGCGCGACTCTGGGCGGACCCATCGTCAAAGACAAGGCTTTTTTCTTCCTCGCCTACCAGGGGCAGCGACAGGTTAAGGCTATTCCGATCATTGATGTCCCGGTCTTCACGCCGCAGGAGTTGCAGGGAGATTTTTCTAACTCTTCTACCGGGGGGCCCCCCGACCCGGGAGTCGTGGCCTTTCTGACCGCTAATCCGTATTTTGCGGCTCTTTCCAACGGGGGTGCCGGTAACGCCCAAATTAATCCGGCTACGTTCGATCCGGTGGCCCGGGCATACATGAATGCAGGCTTGATCCCCAGCACTTCCAGTGGCCTGCTTTCCACTTCGCAGAATGAGTTGGACAATCGCGATGAATTGACCACCAAGTTTGACCTGAACCTCAACCCGAAAGACAAGCTTTCTGCCACCATCGGTGCGAACCGTGAGGGCAACCCCTACACTGGCAATGTAAACCCGTTTCCATACGCCTCCGTCCCCGGTTTTCCCAGCCACACCGAAGCGAACTACTACTTCGCGAACCTGGCTTATACCCGGATTTTCTCGCCAGCGTTGCTTAATGAATTTCACTTCGTGGCGCACCGCAGCAATTACCTGCAGGACGAACCGGGAAACTCTCTGCCCAGCGGCCCGGATCTTGGCGTCAACATCACCCCTGACCTGGCGACCGGCCCGACCAACGTATTCTTCGACAACGGTTTTCAGATTGGCCCCAGCGAAAACGGTCCGACGCGCTTCGTCGAAAACACCTTCTCCTGGACCGATGCGGTCTCGTGGGCGCGGGGAAAGCACAACCTTAAGTTCGGCGCTGGATTCTCGCCTTATCAGGAAAACATGTCTTATGACTATTACACGAATGGTGAATTCGATTTCTACACCGGCACCAGTACAGGCTCGGGAAATGACTTTGCCGACTTTCTTCTGGGCATTCCCGATGCGTATTTCCAGGGGCCATTAGCTCCTACAAACATTCGGAGCAAAAGCACTTATGTTTTTGGCCAGGACGAATGGCATGCGCGCAAGAACCTGGTGTTGACCGTTGGTCTGCGTTACGAATACAACACGCCCAAGAACGACACCGAGGGGCGAACGTTTTCGGTGATTCCAGGATTGCAATCCCAACGGTTTCCCAATGCGCCATTGGGGATGGTATTTCCCGGCGATCCCGGCGCCCCCACCGGCGTGAACTTCCCCGACAAGAAAAACTTTGCTCCGCGCTTTGGCTTTGCCCTGGATCCAACTGGCAGTGGCAAGACCAGCCTGCGCGGCGGTTTCGGCGTCTTTTACGACATTTTGAAGGGTGAAGATAACCTTCAATTCAACGGCCAATCTCCGTTCTTCAGCGACGCAGGCTTCTACTTCAATGATGTTGGGCCGGGTCAAGTCGGGCCGGTGGGTTACCTAAGCCAGCCGTTTCAGTCGGCCGGGGTTACGAATACATTTCCTTCGAGGCCGCCGGCGCCGAACATCAGTTTCGGACCACTTCTGCCGATCAACAGCTCGGGCTTTGTCTACCTGGTCGACCCTCACCTGCGCACGCCTTACGTCTACCAATACAACCTGAGCCTGCAACGCAATCTTTTCCTCGACACAGTTCTGGAAACCAACTACGTTGGGAGCTCCGGGCATGGACTGACGTCGCTGAAAGACATCAACCCCATGGTGCTGGGAAGTACCAATCGACTGCTCGATGGCAGTAGCG
The DNA here is from genome assembly GCA_963714225.1 of uncultured Acidobacteriaceae bacterium. Classification (GTDB taxonomy): domain Bacteria; phylum Acidobacteriota; class Terriglobia; order Terriglobales; family Acidobacteriaceae; genus Sulfotelmatobacter. Next base: position 224,118 of record CAVQNY010000008.1, read on the forward strand.
GCAACTGCGGACCCTACATGGGTGTGATCTGTTTCGGCCAACTCCCTGAATTCCAAAACGTATCCCATGCAAACTATAACGCCCTTGAGGTTAGCCTGACCCGGCAACCCAAGAGTTCCAAGCTGGGCACGGCTTATTTCACTCTCGCCTACACCTACGGTCACAACCTGGATAACGCCTCGGGGTTCGCCCAGCGCAACTCGACGGTGCCGGCTTACAGCCCCGACCTTCTCTACGCTTCGGGAGACAGCGACGTCCGCCAGCGCATCAGCTTCAGTGGAGGATGGGATTTGCCTTTCGATCGCATGTGGGCCAGGGGACCGAAGCGCTTGACCCGGGGCTGGAGTCTCTATCCCATTTTCACCTGGCGCACCGGATTCCCATTCGACATTTTTGCCCAGCTGCCCGATGCTGTCGACCCTGCCAACCCAGGTTCTTCGGGCGCGGGCGATCCCTATCTCTCGCATGCTGCGGTGGTTGCGCCAATACGCATGCTGAACCCCAGGCACCAGACTACGATCAATGAGATCGCCTACACCACCGACCCCACAGGCACGATCTGCGAGCCCTCGACCACTCCAGTCACTGGCAACTTTATCTTTGATCCCAATAGCTTCTCCAGCGTGCCGCTGGAGAACAATTCTTACTATGAGGATGGCGGCAGCCCTAATCCCTGTTTCCCGCAGCTCGATCCGGTGAACAATCCAGCGGACCGGACCTACGGCCTGCCCCGCAACGTGCTCCGCGGTCCGGGGCTGACCAATTTCGACATTGCGCTAGCGAAAACTACTTCGATCACAGAGCGTGTCAAGCTGGAGTTTCGAGCCGAATTCTTCAATGCCCTGAATCATCCCGAGTTCGCGCAACCGACCGTGGGCGACGGTGCGGCCAATATTGACAGTCCGACCTTCGGGCAGATCACAACCACAGGCACCTTTCGCGGGCCTGCGCCGCGCATCGGGCAGTTGGCAATGAGGTTGACGTTTTAGGATTTCGCGGCTTCGAATTTGAGCCGCTTGAAGTGCTCGAACACGCGGGAAGCGGGACAACTCCACGCCGCTTGGCGGGAGGGCTCGCGCGTGGTCCGCGAGCGCGTGCTGGCCGAGCCGGAAGATCCAGGAACCGAGAATTGAACTACTCAACGATCATGCCGCCGGTCAGGTCGGCTAGGCGGGTTACGCTACGATCCTGGCACCAGCGCTCGAGTTCGTCCACGATCTTCTCGGTGGCGCAGGGATCCCAATAGCTGGCCGTTCCGATCTGTACGGCGGTTGCGCCCGCGAGCATGAATTCCACGACATCGGCTGCGGTTGAGATGCCCCCTATGCCGATCACGGGAATCTTCACGGCCTGCGCGGCATCGTAGACCATACGCAGGGCGATGGGCTTGATGGCCGGGCCAGAGAGTCCGGCGGTGAGGTTGGCGATGCGCGGCTTGCGCGTGTCGGCGTCGATGGCCATGGCGACGAAAGTATTGACCAACGAGATGGCGTCGGCGCCCGCTTCCTCGGCGATGTGGGCCATCTGCGCAATGCTGGTCACGTTGGGAGAAAGCTTGACGATCAGAGGCCGGAGCGCGGCGCGTTTGGTGGCGGTCACCACTTCATCGAGGAAGCGCGGATCGCTGCCGAATTGCAGTCCGCCCTCGGTTGTGTTGGGGCAGGAAACGTTCAGTTCGTAGGCGGCAATGCCTTCGCCGTCGTTGAGAATCTCGATGGTTCTTTCGTAGTCATCGCGGGTATAGCCGAACACGTTGGCCAGCGCAACGATATTCTTCATCTGCTGGAGTTTGGGCAGCTTCTCTCGGAGAAATGCCGAAGCGCCGATGTTCTGCAGGCCGATGGCGTTGAGCATGCCAGCAGCGGTTTCCCACAGGCGCGGCGGCGGATTGCCAATCATGGGCTCCCGGGAAAGGCCTTTGACGATGAATCCACCCAGCTTGGTGAGGTGAACTACATCCTCGAACTCGACCCCGTAGCCAAAGGTCCCGCTGGCCGCAATGATGGGGTTTTTGAGTTGAATGCCGGCGAAGGTCACGCTGAGATCCAAGGGAGACTTGCCGCCGGCTTCGGAGGAGGAGGTCACTGGGGCGCACCTTCATCGGGCAGCCCAGCACTAGGAAGCCCCGCTGAGTTTTCTGCGCGATGCGAAGGGGCAAGCGCCTCGGTGAGCACGCGCCCCACGGCGTGAGTGGGAGCATCGATGCCGAGCAGCGATGCCAAGGTGACCGCCAGATCTATGGGTTCGGCCTGGGTGCGATAGGTTCCCGGACGAAATGGCAGTCCGTAGAAAGCCAGGGGGACGTGCGTGTCGTAGGTGTAAGGCGAGGCGTGGTCTGTGCCCTTGGTCACACCTACCGTGTAGATTTCGGGCACTCCCATCACATACCAGCCGCCTTCCGGCGAATAGCTGTTCAGAAACTCTTTGCCGAGAGCGTTGCTCGGGACTGTGCCTTCTGCCAGTTGCGACTTGGTGAAGTAGTCGCGCAGCCCGGCTTGTTTCATCGCCTCGCCCGCAGCAGTTTCGGCGTCGTGCTCTTTTATGTGAACGGCAGCGAAAGCGTCCTGGTCGAGCCAGGCGACCGGGTAGTCGAGCTTGATGTAAGAGGCGGCGTGGCCGGGGGAAAACCTTGCTGCCAGGGCCGCATTGATTTGCGCTTCGAGTTTGCCGGCGTCCAGATTGGCGGCGGGGATGCGGAGCTTCTTCGCCGCGTTGGGCAAGGCGGAGATGCCGTGATCGGCGGAGAGCGCGATCCATGTGTTTGCGAGACCCACTCGATGGCCGAGGAAATTGAAGAAGTCGGCGAGTTCATGATCGAGCGCCAGCGCCATGGCAGCCATTTCCGGCGAATCGGGCCCGACCTCGTGGCCAAGAATGTCGTTGGCCGAAAGGCCGATGGCAAGGAAGTCAGTAGCCGTTCCGGCCCCGAGATTCTCGTAAACGACTAGCTCCTTGGCGAATTCCAATTCGTACTCGTTGGCGAAGGGCGTGGAACCCACGACTTCGTAGAAACCTGCGTCGGAACCGTCTTTGCTCTTGCGATGCGCGGTCGAGCGCAAAACTTCTCCATTGCTCTCCCAACCGCGATCCCAGTATTTTGCCGCCCGATTGCCGGTGTTGAACTCCTGCGCCCATTGGGGTAAGTCGCGGCGATAGTAAGTGGAAGTAATCCAGGTACCGCTTTTTGGGTCGATCCAGTAAGCGGCGTCGGCTGCGAAGCCGCCGGGCAGAACGGCGGCACGATCTTTTAAGGAAAGACTAAAGACTCGCGCCTGTCCTTGGGTAGCAAGTTTGAGTTCGTCGCCGAGCGTATCGGCCAGCAGGTTGTGCGGCGACGCGCCGGTTTTCTCTCCCGGTACGCCTACGAGTTTGGTGTCGTCGTCTTCGACCGACGTGACCATGTGCTTCTTCTTCGGGTCCCACCACTCGTTCGCCACGATGCCGTGACGGTTGCTGTAGGCGCCGGTGAACAGCGTGGCGTGTCCGGGAGCGGTGCGGGTGTTGGCATAATCGTAGTTACAGTCGGTGAAATTGGCGCCATGGTCGAGAAAGAGGCGGAATCCGCCTTCGCCGAACTGATCGTGGTAACGCTCCAGATAGTCGCCGCGAAATTGGTCGATGATAATCACCACGACCAGCTTGGGATGGGCGTTGTAGGCGGAGGCGAGGCTGGTTGGGATCGAAGTCAGGCTGAGGACGGCGACGACCGTAACCAGAAGACACCGGCGCATTGCAATGGAGCGGGGGAGGAAACTCATCGCGAAAGTAGTGTACACAGTCGGGCGGCCTCGGCGAAAGCCGGGCCGGCTGTCCGGCGTGCATTCGCCGCCCGGTTTCCGATAGAGTAGTTAGTTCCCATGCTTGAATTGAGCTTTGTTCGCGACAATTTGCCCCGGGTGGAGGAGATGCTGCGCCAGCGCGGGGCTGATCCGGCTGCTGTGCTCAAAGACTTCCGCGAGGTGGACACCGAGCGCCGCCAGGCCATTACCGAAGCTGAAACCATGAAGGCGCGGCGGAATAAGGCCTCCGAAGACATCAACCGACTGAAAAAGAGCGGCCAGGATGCCACCGCTGCCATCGCCGAAACGAAAGACCTGCGGGAGCAGATTCAGACGCGGGAAAAGATAGCCGCCGATCTTGATGCCCGCCTGCGGGACATTCTTGCGGGAATTCCCAACCTGCCGCATTCGAGCGTCCCGGTGGGCCACGGTACGGAGGAGAATCTTGAAGTCCGCCGCTGGGGCTCGCCCCCGCAGTTTGATTTCACTCCCAAGCCGCATTGGGATCTGGGCGCAGAACTGGGCGTGCTGGACTTGGAACGTGCGGTTAAGCTCACGGGCGCGCGCTTCGCTGTTTACTGGGATCTCGGCGCTAAGCTCGAGCGCGGGCTCGCCAACTTCATGCTCGATCTGCACACGCGCGAGCATGGATATACCGAAGTGCTGCCTCCGTACCTGGTGAATTCCGAGTCGATGTATGGTACGGGACAACTGCCGAAGTTCGCCGCCGATTCTTTTCGAGTGCCACACGGCGAAAAGGATCTCTGGCTGATTCCCACGGCCGAGGTTCCGGTTACGAATCTTTACCGCGACGAAATTCTCGACGCGACGCGGCTGCCGATTTCCCTCACCGCCTACACTCCGTGCTTTCGCAGCGAAGCGGGATCTTACGGCAAAGACGTGCGCGGTATCATCCGCCAGCATCAGTTTCAGAAGGTGGAGTTGGTGAAGTTTACCCGGCCGGAGAATTCCTATGAAGAACACGAGAAGCTGACGCGGAACGCCGAGACGGTCCTAGAAAAGCTCGGGTTGCATTATCGCACGGTGACGTTATGTACGGGCGACATGGGTGCATCTCCGGCAAAGACCTATGACATCGAAGTCTGGCTGCCGGGGCAGCAATTGTTTCGTGAGATTTCGTCATGCTCGAATTTTGAAGCCTACCAGGCGCGGCGGGCGAATATCCGTTATCGTCCGGAGGGCAAGAACAAGACGGAGTTCGTGCACACGCTGAACGGAAGCGGGTTGGCCGTGGGCCGGACCTGGGTGGCGATTGTGGAGAACTACCAGCAGGGCGACGGGAGCGTAGTCATTCCCGAGGTGCTGCGGCCCTACGTTGGGGCCGAGCGGATTACGAAGAAGACTTTCTAGTTGCTGGTTTCCAGTTTCTGGCTCTGGCTCCTCAGCTTCTCGCCTGAACCTCCTTTAAGGCCAGGAGATAGAAGACGAGAAGCACCATTGCCAAGAAGGGGAGCGGTCACTAGACTTGCATAGGGCAAACTTGCAAAGTATGGACATCAGCACGACGGCCGCGGGCGCGCCTTCCCTACCGATGAACGGCGTCTGGCGCACAATTCGCAGCTACATCCTGTGGCAGCATGAGCGGGGCACGCTGCACTACGACATTATGGTCACGCTGATCCTCATCTTTGTCTTCTTCTCGCCCAGGGTGATCAACTTCAACGATAAACCTGTGCTCGGCGATCCGCATCTGACGGATGTGGTGGTGACACCTGATGAGCAGGGCGGCCTGCTTTACCAGATTTCGGCCAGCGCGATTACGCCGGGAGACGAGCCGTCCGTGCGGAATCAGTTGCTGCATATTATTCAACCGATTTCCGGCGAAGTCTCGATCGTGAAGTACGAGGGCGTGCCCGATCGCAGGGGACAGGTACACGGTTACCGGGTTTGGGTGAAACGAAAACAGTGAGCCGGACTTTAACGGGAACCATCGTCTGCGACGAACATTAAGGCAAGAGGCCATGATGATCTCCATCCACTTCTTCTTCCTTGCCTTGAGTCTGGTTTTGCAGCAGCCGTCCCCCCTCGAAAATGTGTTAAAGAAAATGGACGCTGCCGCGGCCAACTTCCATACCGCGCAGGCCGATTTCGTCTGGGATCAGTATCAGAAGGTGGTCGACGAACACGACACGCAGAAGGGCACGGTTTACTACCGGCGGGCGGGAAACGAAATAGAAATGATGGCGGAGATTAAACAGCCCGAGCGAGAAGTTCGTGCTCTACCAAGACGGCAAGCTCCAGGTCTACCAGCCGAAGATCGAGCAGGTCATGTCGTTCTCGGCGGGCAGCAACCGTAACGAGATGGAAAGCTATCTGGTGCTGGGCTTCGGCGGCAGCGGGGAGGATCTCAAGAAGACTTATGACGTCACTTACGTAGGCGAGGAACGCATCGACAACATCGCAACCGCAGAATTGCAACTGATTCCGAAGAGCGAAAAAGTACGCAACTACTTCTCGAAGGCGTTCCTGTGGATTGACTTGAGCCGCGGCATCTCGGTGCAACAGCAGTTCATGGAACCCCAGGGCGATCAGAGGCTGGCGAAGTATTCTGCCATACGGGTAGGGGCAAAGATCGCGAACGAGGTGTTTCAGTTGAAAACCAACAAGAAGACGCAATTCGTCTCGCCTCGGGGGTAAGTAATTGAATCTAAAGGACAAGAATGTGTGCTGAAAAGTGAGCGTCGGGCGCTATACTGCCCTAGGATTTCATTCGAGTTCATCCATGGCTAAAGTCTTTACCATTCCAGTCCCGCCCAAGTTGGGTCGTCCGAGAAAAAGAGAGCGAACGGCTGACCCTCGATATGTCGATGGCCAGCGCTTGCTGGTGGAGGCCATGAAGTATCTGGCTCAGAGCGACCCGGTGTCGAACCGCCCCGCGATTGAACTCATTTCCGAGCACGTTCGCACCCGCTTTCGCATGAGCGATTCGCCGCTGGCGTAAGCGATCGATTCCATTAGAATTAGAAAAACTTCAATGAAAAGGGGGACGGCGGATGCCGTCCCTTCTTAGGCCGTTCTTAGAATCTAGAACGAGAACCGGAGCGAGTATTGCATCACCCGCGGCTTGGTTAACTCCGTGTTGAATATGCCGAAGCCGGAGAGCTCCACGAGATCTTGGCCTATGAGAGAGCCTGCGGCGTCGAAGCGCACGGAGTTGGTGACGTTGAAGGCCTCCCACGCGAACCTGATTGTCTTCTGTTCGCGCACTTTCCAAGTTTTGGAAAGGCCGGCATCGATACCGAAGTAGCCTGGACCACGGAAAGCATTACGCTGCCCGGCTTCGCCGGCGTAGGTTGGCCGGAAGGTGCTCGGTCCTGCGGCGGTAGAGCCCGGCGAGCAAGAGCAGGTGATGGTCTGCTCAGGATTTTCGAAGACCGTAGGAGTGCCGTTGGGCTCGATAAATACGCCGGTTTTCGGTTTTGGACCGGTCACGAACGAGGACCCTTGCAGCTCGAAATCGGTAGACCATCCGTTGCCAGCTTCGACGGAGAAGGGAAATCCGCTGGTCCAGCGATATAAGCCGTTGAAGCCCCATCCCCCAAGGATTCCATTCACCCAACCATGGGCGCCATTGCCCCAATGGCGGCCGCGCCCGTAGGGCAGGTCCCACACCCAATTCGCATTGAGCTGATTGGTGGCGTCGAAGTCGGAAACCGCGCGCCACAGATCCGGCGAAAACGCATTGATGACCTGACTGTTAAAGGCCAACCCGGCCGATTCGAATCCGTTCACGCGTTCTGCGTTGGAGCCGACGTCGATCGACTTGGAGTACACATAGTTGAAGTCAAATTGGAGACCCGCGGCCATGGAGTGCCGGAGTGAGATCTGAAGTCCGTTGTAATTGCTGTTACCCCTAGTTTGCCAGCCATAAAGCGAGGAGAACTGGGCCTGGTAGTACGAAAACGGAGTACCGTTGGGTCCTACGAAGCCGCCCATCGTGTTGGAACCAGTTCCGGCGCAGGCTGGAAAACAGAATGCATCCAGGTCTTCCAGCGAGAGGGTTTCATTGCCCAAGTTGGAATAATAGAGGTCATAGATGTTCTGGGTGGCTGTGGGATTGGCTGGAGTGCCAGGAGCAGCACCGATGATATTAGCCGCCCCCGCCGCCTGGGGAAACATATCTTCCCAGTACGGAATCTTTCCGTTAGTTCCAATGGCGCTTTCCGATGTTCCAGCATACGCATTCTTCGATAACAACTGCGCCGCGGTGAAATAGTCCATATGGCTTGCAGGATCGACGAGATCGAGCGGTTGCGATAAATCTATTTCCTGCAGCAGGTGGTGGGCGAAGCGTCCGGTATATGTCGCCTCGATGACGAAGTTGTGGGGCAGTTCGCGAGTAAGAGAAAAGTCCACCACGTGGGAATATGGAGTTTTCAGGTTGTCATCAATTCCCCACGCTATCGCTAGACCGTAGGTATTTTGGTCGGTCGAAGGTTGGTAGGGAAAGCCGTGTGGACTTGGCACCCCGGGACTTGGAGGAAGATTGGATTTACCCAACAAGCCGGTAAAGCGTGGCGTTGTATCTACGCCAAGAACACCAGCCGGATTGCTGATCGTCGTCGTCAACCCCCACGAACCTTGCCGGTCGAACGTATTGACGACTCCCTCGCCGAAGTGGTCGTAGTAGAGTCCGTAACCGACGCGAATCGAACTCTTGCCCTTATCGCCCAAAATGCTGTGCCAGAAGCCGCCATCCACGTGTGGCGCATAGGCGATGGCGAAGCGTGGGGCGAGGTTTTTGTAATTCCAAGCCCAGTAGGGCTTCTTGCCGTTGGCCTGCCCGGAAAGATCAAAGTTGAGCAGCGGCTGGTCCACAACGCCTTGATACATGTTGGTGATGCGATTCTCAAACCACTGGTGCACATCTATGGTGGGTGATACCTGGTTACCGTTGGCCTCGTAGGGAGGTTGCAGCAGCGAATAGCGGAGGCCGTACGTGATCGTCAAGTTTGGAGTCGCACTCCATTTGTCCTGGAGGTACATCTCACCTTCAAAATTGTGAAAGTGGCGAGGGACGAGGGCTCCGTTGGAAATTGGGTTGGCGTTCTTGTCTTGATTCGTAACGGTGTACACCTGGCTCATCAGGCCTGCAACCTGGACAGCCGCGAAATCATAAGACGATCCGAAGGCTGGATCAACGGAGGGATAGGACCCCCCAGCCATGGCGCCCATGAGGCCGGGATCCAGGCTCACTCCCTGATTTGAGATAAACGATGGGCTCATCCAATAGAGATTGGCGTAGCCAGAGGAAAGGTTCTGTGCGTTTGACTCGCGGTTATTGTGAATCAGGCGCCAGTTCGTGCCGAACTGAATGGTGTGTTTGCCTTTGGTCCATGAGACATCGTCAATGAAGTTGTGCACCGGTACGTTGGTAAAGATAGAAGGGGTATCGGTTGGGCTAAGCGCCTGGGTATCGTCAAGACCGCGGAGAGTGTTGTAATCCTGGTTATTGAGTCCACCCTGCCCCAGCCCCTGGCGGATAAATGCATAGCGGAAGTTGTTAATCAGATTGTTGCGAATCATGTAGATGTAGCCGCCGGCGATTCCTTTGCTGTTGTTGGTCACGATGTCGTCCGGGGGCAGGCTGGGAAACTGCGGCGGCAAAGCTTGATGATCGTTTTGTAGATTGCCGCGCACGAACAATGACTGGTTCCCGTCAGCGGTAATTTTGTAGTCAAGTTTGAATATGTAGGTATTGAGGCTGGTTGGGTTATTACCAGGGAATGTGAAACCTGCCGAGTTCAGGCCGTCTCCGTCGCCGTTGACGGCGTTGCCGCAAGCCGTGCAATTGGGTAGGGGATAGTGTGCAAATAACGGGTTCGGATATGCGGGATTGATATTTGCGAGTAGTGGATTTGCGCCCGGTCCCAGGGGACAAGTACCGTTGGCCGAGCAGTTTTGGTCGAGGGGAGCAATGCCTGCCTGGTATAGCGTGGCGACCAGATCCGGTGCGTAAGTGGGGTTGCTGGCAACAGAGAACAACTCGGTGGGACCGTTATATCCGGTATTGCCGTTCGTACAGTTGGGGTCGCCGTTCCGGTAGATGGAATTGCTGACCCCGGGCGGGCTGCAAAGATACGTTAGCTCTCCTTGCCGGAGGCTCGCGGTGGGCACAATCCTCGTGGTCTGCTCCTGCTCGGCGGTGCGCTGGCCTTCATAGGCTACGAAGAAGAACAAACGATCCTTCTTGATGGGTCCACCGATGGTACCGCCAAATGTATTGCGAAGAATGTGCTGCGGAATGTTGGCATTTCCCTGCTCCAATTCCGACTGTTTGTTGAACCAATCATTGGCCACGTCGAAGGTTGGACGGTTGTATTCGTAGAGAGAGCCATGGATGGAATTGGTTCCGCTCTTGGTGACCAGATTCATCTGCGCGCCCGAGGAGCGCCCGGAGGCAGCGTCGTAGTTGCTGGTGGTAACGCGGAATTCCTGCAATGAATCCAGCGTGGCCCGCATGGCACCCTGAAAGGCATAGCCTTCCAACTGGTCGTTGTCGTCTAAGCCGTCAAGCGTAATATTGCTTTGGTCGCTGCGAGCTCCATTGACCGCGCCGCCCCGGCTGTCGTTATTTTGCTGGGTAGTTGTCGTGCTGCCGATGTAGACGACGCCAGGCTGGAGACTGAGAATCGACGCGGGATCGCGGCCTTCGGAGGGCAGATCGATTAACTGGCGGGCGTCGAAGTTGTTGCCCAGGGTAGCGTCCGTGGTGTTGACCATGGGAGCTTCGCTGCTGACATCGACCACCTCTACGCCTCCCTTCACCTGCAAAGTAAGGTTCAGAGTGGCCGGGCTGCTGACCTGCAGCGGCACGTTTTCACTTTTCTCCTTGGCAAAGCCTGCGGCCTCGACGGTGAGCACATAGGTGGCAGGAGGAAGCTCGAGAAACTGATAGACGCCTTGACCGTCGGTTTTGGTGCTGCGCGAAAATCCCGTGGCCGCGTTACTCAACGTGACGCTGGCTCCGGCGACTACCAAACCCTTTGCGTCCGAGATCGTGCCGTGCAGCGATGTGGTCGCCGATTGGGCAAAGGTCAGGGCTTGGAAGGCGAGGAGAGACGCGGCCAACCAAGTAACTGCACGTGAGCCAGAACGCATAAAGCCTCCTTCAGCACGATGGCGTTGCCTTCGGATTGTGTTTACCCAGGAACGTAGAGTAAGGACGAGAGACCCTGGGGACCTGATGGGGCGCTATTGTGCAACTACTGGGCCACAAAGTTCAAGTATCTTCACGTGTTCGGCGGTCATAAAACGTTTGAATACGCCTTTTCACATACGGCCTTCCAGCTTTCGGAGGCCTGTTCATGTGGGTTTTTGCTGGTTGCGATGTGATTTACCGATGAATAGCGCAGCTGCCGCGACTAGGACCACGGGATAGCATTCCAGCGTGTAGCGCGGCTCCGGATTCTCCAGAGTTCCGAGGAAGAGGGAGCGCAGCAGCAGAAACAAAACGAACAGTCCGCTGCCGAAAAATTCGCGCGAGCGCAGCCATCCGGCGGCGGCGGCTCCGACGTAGGCCAGGTTGACCAGGCCGAAGACGATGCTCACCACGAGCCACGGGACTTCATCATCGAACTCCCACCAGCGCGGATCAGAGGGCAGCAGCTCGGCTCGCGGACGCAGCCACATGTCGGCAATGCGCACGGCCGGAAGCCAGACATAGTAGCGCAAGGGCGCAGACCGGATGCGCGCCGCGGCCAGTGCGGCAAAGCGCCGGTCGAGTTCCGGAGTTAGGTCATGATCCCGGTTGTAGTCAGCGAACAGTTGCTCGGTTTCCTGCCGCTGCTCGGCCGAATCAAAGGCACGCTGGGGCAGGCGTGTGACATCGACTGGGTCGTCCGGGAGTTTCCAATAGATTTCCTGCACGGAGGTGTAGTCCGCCATCCAGGTCTTGGTCCAACGGTTGAATCCCGGGATGACTCGCTCATCGGAGTCGTTGGCATAACGGGGAGCGAGGGGCTGGAAGCGGTGCATGGTGTGCAGGTTACGCAGCGTCCATGGGACCAAGGGCGCGAAGGTTCCGATGCCGAGAATCACTCCCGTGCGGAGCATGGGGAACAGCCGGAGCGCAGCGCCGGATCCTCGGGCCCGCCTCCCCAGAATGTGCCGCAGAAAAAGAAACGACCAATATGCGCCGATAGCGCCGAACAGAATGCCGCCGTCCGGCCGCAACAGGATGCACGCCGCGATGGAAAGGCCGCACCCAAGCCATAGGATTGAGGCTGGACTTGAGGCAGTGCTGGGGCGCATGGCGTCGCCGATATCAGGATCAGGATCAGGATAAAGAAGGGCAAATCCGCGCACCGCGAAATCCAGCGCCAACGCCGTGAAGAAGATTTCGAGCGTCTCGGTGAGAGCCGCGGCCGCGTAATTGGCCAGGAAGGGACAAAGTGCGGCGAGCAGGAACGCCGCCTTCGACGCACGCTCGGAGAGCATTCGGCGCCCGAGATCCGCGACGACGAAGCACGTCCCCAAATCGAACAGGGTCTGAATCAGCAGAACCGCGCGGAAATTGTTCGATCCGAAGATGGCGAAAACCGCCGCCAGAAACCCCGGGTATCCGGGCAGACGCGAGAATGTTGGCACCACGTGGCCGGAGCTGGTAATGCCGTAGACGCCATGCAGCCAGTTCGTGGCAATATCGGCATAGAGCCGCGAATCGTCGACAACGCTGGGAAAACGAAACACAAAGAGCAGCCGCAGCGCCAGCCCCGCCAGGCCCGCCCCAAGAAAGAACCGAGCATTCTTCCGCACCAGTTCGAGCACGCTGAGAATATAGCGCGTTTGGAGTCCACTTCGGTCATCTTCAGTCATCTCTTGACGAAGAAAGCGCATCTTAAGCGACAAGGACTGCCGCCCCGCCCACCCTGTCCCATCGAGAATTGACCGTCCGGCGCCCGCGGCATACGATAAACGACTAGCCCGCCATGGCCGAACCTGTCTTTTACGATCCGCAACGTGCCCGCTGGAAGCGCCTGAGACGTTTCGTCGACGCGCTGGTCCTGGCCATATCGGCGCTGGTTATTTTTTTTGTGTACACCACGCTGCGGGACGAGCGCCTGCCGGAATTGCTGTTTTCGCCGCAGAAGCGCGCTTTTAAGGCATTGAAGGAAAATGAGAAGGAAAAGGCCCGCGAGCGCCAGAAGAAGCTGGCCAGTCGATCCCACCGAAAGTCGAAGCTGCCAGCCTCGGAGGTCAAGCTAAACCAGGAAGAAGGCATCCGCGCGGCTTTCTACGTACCCTGGGACGCCGCTAGTTTCTCTTCTCTCCGCGATTACTCCCGCCAGATCGATCTGCTGTATGCCGACTGGCTGCACGTGCTCACTCCCGACGGCCGTCTGCAGGGGGTGGACGACCAGACCAACAAGTTCTTCGACGTGGTGCAAAACCATCGCGTGCGCCCCGTCGACGACCGCGTGATGCCTCTGGTCAAGACGGAAGATCCCGCCATGGAAGTTTTCCCCATGGTGAACAACTTTGACGGCGCGGAGTGGGTGGGCGGAATCACGGATTTTCTGAATAATCCTGAGGCCCGCGCGGTCTTTCGCCAACAGGTGGCGATGCTTCTTTCCTCGGACCGTTTCCGCGGATTGATGGTGGATTTTGAGGCTTTCCCCAGGGTAGGGCAGCCGGGCTATGTTGCGTTGCTGAACGAACTTTCCTCGGACCTGCATGCCCGCGGGATGAAGCTTTACGTCAGTGTGCCGGCGCACAATCTAGAATTCGACTATGCCGCGATCGCTCGGCCGGCGGACGGCGTGGTGATCATGAACTACGATGAACATTATCCCAGTGCGGCGTCTGGGCCGGTCGCCTCCCAGGATTGGTTCGTCGACAATCTCAAGTTCGCCGTAAACGCCATCCCCCGGGAAAAGCTCATTTGCGCCATCGCCAACTACGGCTACGACTGGGTGCTCAAGCCGAAGCAGGGCAAGCTGCCGCTCGATGCCAAAAACCACAGCGTCTCGGTACAGGAAGCCTGGCTGGAGGCGCGCGATTCCGATGAAGATGTAACCTTCGACGATGATGCGCTGAATCCGCATTTCAGCTATCTGGATGAGAGAAGCCTGCGCCACGACGTCTGGTTTCTCGACGCGGTGACGGCCTTGAACCACATGCGCGCCGCGCAGATGCTGGGCATCCAGACCTTCGCTCTATGGCGACTGGGGGACGAGGATCGTTCGTTATGGAAGGCGTGGGACGTTCCCGGCGACCCTACCTCGGCCGCTAAAATCCGGGACGTGCCTCCGGGCCCCGACGTGGACATGGAAGGTCAGGGCGAAATCCTGCGCATCGAAGAGCATCCCACTCATGGCCTTCGCGACCTCACGATCGATCCGACGACGAAGGTGATCACCGACGAAGTCTTTCAGTCTCTGCCCGAGCCATACCGTGTGGCGCGTTACGGCTACAGTCCCAACAAAGTCGTGCTCACCTTCGACGATGGTCCCGATCCCGATTGGACCCCGAAGATCCTCGATGTGCTCCAGCGAGAGCACGCCCCGGCCACGTTCTTCCTGATTGGAATTCAGACGGACAAGTTCCCGGGCCTGGCCAAACGCATCTACCGCGAAGGCCATACCATCGGGAACCACACCTTCACGCATCCTGACGTTAGCAATATCTCTGCGACGTACATGAAGGTGGAGTTGAATCTCACCGACCGGCTTTTCGCCAGCCTGGTGGGAGTTCGGGCTACGCTATTGCGCCCACCCTATGCGATTGACGAGGAGCCTGACACCTCGGACCAGGTTCGGCCGCTCGAAATCGCGCAAGATTTGGGCTATACCACGGTGGGCAACCGGATTGACCCCGACGATTGGAGCGACGTCGCACGGACGGGGTACGGCGACAAGCCGCGGCGGAACACGGGCGAGGAAATCGCCGCCTATGTGCTGGCGCATCTTCCGCCTTGCGGCCCGAACGACCTGCGTTGCGGCAACATCGTCCTTCTGCATGACGGTGGCGGTAATCGCGCGGAGACCGTGCGGGCCTTACCCATGATCATCGATGGCATCCGGGCACGCGGGCTTGAGATCACGCCGGTTTACGATTTGCTGGGTAAGACCAGGGCCGACGTGATGGCTCCGTTGCCCACCGGCCAACGCTGGGCTGCGCGCCTGGACCGGCTGGGCTTTTGGCTGTTCGACGTGGCGGCGATGAGCATCACCTTGATCTTCTTCCTCGGCGATCTGCTCATGACGGGACGCTTGCTGTTTATCGGCGCGGCTGCCGTCTACGACCGCCTGCAAGAAAAGATCTTTGGAAAGCCTGCCGAGGTCGCTTCGTACAAACCCAAAGTCGCGGTGCTTATACCCGCCTACAACGAAGAGAAAGTGATTGTGCGCACCGTGCGCGCGGCGTTGAACTCGAACTATCCCAACCTGCGGGTGATCGTGATCGACGACGGAAGCCGCGACCGCACCCTCGAAGTCGCTCGCGCCGCTTTCGTCCGAGAAGAGGCTGCGGGAAAAGTCCTTATCCTTACCAAGCCGAACTCCGGCAAGGCGGAGGCTCTCAACTACGGAATCGAACATATTCGAGATGCCGAACTCTTCGTTGGCATCGATGCCGACACCATCATCGCCAGCGACGCGATCTCGCGCCTGGTGCCACACTTCATCAATCCTAGAGTGGGCGCAATCGCGGGCAACGCCAAGGTTGGAAACCGCGTGAATCTATGGACGCGCTGGCAGGCCCTCGAATACATCACCAGCCAGAACTTCGAGCGCCGTGCTCTGGATGTCCTGGGCGCAGTCAGCGTGGTGCCGGGAGCGATCGGGGCCTGGCGCGTTTCCGCCGTGCGCGAGGTGGGCGGCTATCAGATCGACACCGTCGCCGAAGACGCCGATCTCACCATGGCTCTGCTGCGCCGCGGCTATCGAGTGGAATACGAAGATATGGCCCTGGCCTACACCGAGGCCCCCACCAACGCGAATGGGCTCATGCGCCAGCGTTTTCGCTGGTCTTTCGGCATTCTGCAAGCCGTCTACAAGCACAGTGGAGTTTTCGCGCGCAAGGGAGCGCTGGGCTTCGTGGCGCTGCCGAACATCGTGATCTTCCAGATTCTGCTGCCGCTGGTGTCGCCGCTCATCGACATCATGTTCGCCGTCGGCGCAATCTGGTACTTCATTCAAAAACATTTCCACCCCGATTCCACCGACCCCGCCAGCTTTCACAAGCTGGTCGCATTCTTCTTCGTGTTCCTGGTGGTGGATTTCCTGGCGTCAGCCCTGGCGTTCGCGCTCGAGCGCCGCAGTCCCGACGATAAAGAAGACGTCTGGCTGCTAAGCCAGGTCTGGTTGCAGCGCTTCGCCTATCGCCAGTTGTTTTCGGTGGTCCTGTTCAGAACCTTGAAGCGCGCGCTCGAAGGCCGCAGGTTTGCCTGGGACAAACTGGAGCGCACGGCGGCGGTCGGGTATGTGCCGTCGGAGAATCGGGATTCGGTGAACGTACCTTAGATGTGCTGGGTCGTTTCGCGCTCACCCTACCGGAACAGCAACCCCGCGAACTCTGCCAGATTCCGCCGCCATACCATCCAGGTGTGCATCCCTGGTGTCTCGATTTCGGTCTCCTTCACGCCCCTGGCTTTGAGCCATTTCCGCAGATTGCGGTTGACGGTGATCAGATGATCCTCGGTGCCACACGCGATCCACAGCAGGCGAAGTTGCTGATTTGCCTTGGCATCGAGGGAGGGAAAATCTTTCTGAAAGTCGTCGGGAATGCCGCCCGAGCTGAAGGCACCGACCCAGGCAAACTTGTCGAGGTGGTTCAATCCGGTGAGCAGAGCTTCCGAGCCGCCCATCGAGAGCCCGGCAATGGCCCGGGCATTGCCGTCCTTGGTGATCCTGTACTCGCCTTCGACTCGGGGCATGACTTCCGTGAGCAGCGCTTCACGAAAATTCTCGAAGTTACGATCCCGTAGTTCGGTATGGCTCCACGCATTCCAACCCAAGTGCACGAACTGCGTAGTGCCGTAGCCTAACGGCATCACCACAATCATGGGCTTGGCTTTGCCCCGCGCGATCAGATTGTCGAGAATCACATTGGCGCGTCCGACCGCCGTCCATCCGCTGGCGTCGTCACTAAACCCGTGCAGCAAATAAAGCACGGGATAAGTCTTCGTCGCCACCGGGTCGTAGCCCCCGGGAGTGTAAACGTAGTAATCGCGATCATCCTCTGCGACCTTGGACTTATAGAAGTGATGATGGATCTCGCCATGCGGCACATCGTTCAGTTCCCAAGGCAACGACAACGGCCCGGGAACATGCACGGCATTTTCCGTCGCCAGCAGATTCGGCTTCAGCAGGGGATTCTCCGGATCCATCAGCCGCACGCCATCGGCGACAAAAGAATACCCGTAGAAGTCAGGCGCCAGCGGCGAAGTCGTCGCGGTCCAGATTCCCTGATCATCTTTGTGCATCGGCGCCGGCTGCGTGCCCTCAAGCGCAAGTTGTACATCTACCGCATTGGGCGCTCGGAAGCGGAAGGTCACACTGCCATCCGGGTGAACCTCAGGGGAGCCCAGCGAGGCTGGCGGTCGCGGAGGCGGCGCTGGTTTGTCCTGCGCCGGGGCCATGACTCCAAGCATCGAGAGAGCGCAGAAACTCCACATAAGCACCGATGAGATCGATCGCATAGGCCGTATCCTCAAGGGGTGTTGAGTGTAAGTGTAAGAGCAAACACATGGTTGACACATTGAATCCGCAGCCAGCGTGACTTCGCCTTGATCAGCAAATTCTCAGGCGGCAAGTCTACGTTCCTTCGTCCAGGGCGGATTACTGCCGGTTGCCCGTGATCCAACCGGAATCCGAACCCAGCACTCCAGCTGGTGAGTGCTATGGCCTGGTTTCAACAACTAAGCGGGCCGTTTCGCGAGTTCTTCAGGCGGCGCGCAGCTACCATTGAGTAATTCTCAGGATATTCTCAGACGAGAACGGTTGTTTACCCAATGAGGCTTCTGGCTCGCTCATCCGGTCAGCATCTTGGTTTTCGGCAAGGTAGGAGATTATTGCCCATGGCACATGATCCACCGTGTATTCGGATTGAGCGGAAACAGATCGCAAATCGACCTCTTGCTCTTGGGATTCACTCTTAGCACAACGAACCTGTCGTGACGGCCTCGAACCATCACAACAGGATCATTCTGCCTGGGTTCGCGAACTCTAAGCGTTGTCATGCGGAACAGTTTCCCACAGGGCGGACCCGATTGCCAGCCCTGTTGATTTCAAACTGCACTACTACTCGGCCATTTCGGCACTGGTCTGTTTTCCCCATATCGAATACCATCATCGATTCGTGACTTTCTCGCGGCGTTGGTGCCTGCGGCCGTGCGGGGTCGCGGGCAAATCGTTGAGGGGATCGCGTCGCAACCTCTCGAGCTGGAAAGCAGACACGATCCCGCGGTCAGTGGCTGGGATACGACTGGTTCGATACTTGGTTAAAGAGGGGAATGGAAAACACTACTGCTAAGCAATCTCTGCCAACGCTGACCGGGGCTCGCACTCAACGGGTCCTGGTGGCCACAACTGCCATGCTGGCATTTATCTCGTTCTGGCGAGCGGCTGCGATCGTGCTCAATGACATGGGCTCCTCCGCCTTCTATGCGGGCGCCATTGCCGAGCACTTCGTTGGCAAAGCCGCTCCCTGGTTCATCCTCGCCATCATGTTGCTCTCCTACGCGGTCCGTTCGGTTTACATCGAGAGTTGCAGCATGTTCGTGCGCGGCGGTGTGTATCGCGTGGTGAAGGAGGCCATGGGCGGAACCCTGGCCAAGTTCTCGGTTTCGGCGCTCATGTTCGACTACATCCTGACCGGGCCAATCAGCGGCGTGTCGGCGGGCCTGTACCTGGTGGGTTTACTAAACGAACTCCTGCACTATTTCCACCTCCCTTTCGATCTTCCCGTGAACTTTACCGCGGCCGTCTTTGCCGCCGTGGTCACGATTTATTTTTGGTGGGAGAACATCAAGGGCATACCCGAATCGAGCGAAAAAGCCCTGCGCATCATGTATGTCACGACCGTGATGGTGGTCCTGATGCTGGTCTGGTGCGGCTATACGCTCTGGGCGCGGGGGGCTCATCTTCCGCCGTTGCCGCGGCTCTCGAATCTTGTCTACTCCGACGATGCCCTGGGCTGGTTGCGCCACACGTCGCTGCCCTACACCGTCGGACTGATCGGCGTATTGATAGGTCTCGGCCACTCGGTGCTGGCCATGAGCGGCGAGGAGACGATGGCTCAGGTGTATCGCGAGATTGAGCATCCCAAGCTGCGCAATCTGGAAAAAGCGGGCTTCGTCATCTTTGTCTACAGTTTAATTTTCACCGCTGGGGTCGCATTCTTCGCAGTCATGATCATCCCCGACGCGGTGCGTAGGAATTTCTTCGACAACCCAATCGGCGGGCTGGCCATGTACCTGGTTGGGCCCTTGTCTGTGCGGCTCGCCTTCCGCGCTTTTGTCGTCGTAGTCGGAGTCTTGATGCTGGCCGGGGCGGTCAACACGGCCATCGTGGGCTCGAATGGAGTGCTCAACCGCGTATCTGAGGATGGCATTCTTCCCTACTGGTTTCGCCGCCCCCACCGCCGCTTCGGGACCTCCTACCGGATCTTGAATCTGGTCGTGGGCCTTCAGCTCCTCACCATTCTCCTGAGCCGAGGCAATATCTTCCTGCTCGGTGAGGCGTATGCCTTTGGCGTGATGTGGAGCTTCGCCATGAAGGGCCTGGCCGTGCTGGTACTGCGCTACAAGCAGCCCGGGAAGCGGGAATTTCGCGTGCCTCTCAACCTAAAGGTTGGGGATGTTGAGATCCCAGTCGGCTTGGGCTTGATTACGGTTACGCTGGTCGCGTTGTGCGTCATCAATCTTTTCACCAAGCAAGTCGCGACCCTTTCCGGAGTGGCGTTCACGATCATTTTTTTCGTCGTTTTCGAAGTCTCCGAAAAGATGACCAAGCGCAGTGCTGGGGCTCATACCCAACTTGACCAGTTCAATCTGGAGCCCGGCGACGACCTGACCCCGAAAGGGCTCGGAGTGCGCCCTGGGAATATCCTGGTGATGGTCCGTAACTACAACACGCTTTATAACCTGGGGGCGGTGCTCGACCGCGTCGATCCGCACAAACAGGATGTGGTAGTGCTCCACATGCGATTTCTTGTGCGCGCGGAATCGGGGGAGGGCGGACTGGCGCCAGAGCAGCTTTTCAGCGTGGAGGAACAAGATCTCTTTACCCGGGCGCTTGCCTTGGCCGAGAAGAAAGGAAAGACGATCCATCTGGCGGTCGCTGCCGCAACGGAAAAGTGGGACGGCATCCTGCGCGCCGCCCAGAGCTTGCAGTCTTCAGCGGTTGTGCTGGGCCCGTCTCCCAATCGACCGGTAATTGAGGAGGCACGAATCGCCGGCCTGGCGTGGGAGCGCCTGCCGGATCCCAAGCCACGACTGACCCTCGAGATCTATTTCCCGGGCGGCCAAGAGCATGTCTTTTATGTCGGCCCGCACGTGCCGCGGCTTACGCCCAAGGAGATCGACCTCCTGCACTGCATTTGGCTGGAACTCAGCAGCGATGTTGCCCCGGAAGAAATCCATCACCACGACGTCATCCACTTCGCCCTGCAAGAGCTCCAGCAGAACCTGAGTAATGCAGACCGGGAGAGTGTCTTGCGACGGCTGCGGCTGCATCTCGAGGAAATCAAAGAACGGCGCGCATCAAGTCTTTGATCCAGCTGCCGGCGACGGCTTCTTCACGTCACTTTCGGCGAATCCAGATTCAATCCAAAAGGGAAACCGTAAACGGGTCCGTCCACAGTGCGAGCGCGTACTGGCAGGCCTTGCTAAGTGCGCTAACTAGCGGGAGTTTACTGACTGCGATCGAGCAAGGGTTGCAGCAATTCTGCGAACTCATTGCGTCGTATCGAGTTGCGCGATTTCGGTCGCGACCGCCAGTGTATTACCCTTTCCCAACTGTATTACCCTTTCCCAACCAGGTTCCGGGCGCGTTTTATCACTATCCCCGTTGCTCACGGTGTGGCAAGCTTGGCTAGAAGTCCTGTCGGTTGCAAGGGTTACGTCGTAACAGCGTGCGTGGGTAATACAAGATCGTACCCGTAACGTTGTGCGAAATGATGAACTTACGATTCATTTTGCTCAACTCCCAGTAAACTCCCGCTAGAAGGCAAAGCAGCGGACTGCGCTACCTCGATCTTGCTGCGGATATCATCGAGAAGAGGTCTCGCTGTTTCCTGACGCCGGATATGGCGCGCCGCAGTGGTCAGCAATCACGCCCCTTACACAAAAGGTAATTTCCAGTTTGAACGGGTAATAACGGGTTGGCTAAACAGGTACCCTATGCTTGATCTCCGTCTCAAGAAGTAATACATTTATGACAGATGTTACATTTATGGCTGATGGCGCGTTCGACCAAAGCGGAAAAGGCTCAGCATCTGAACGTCGCTCGTGGTCTCCTTCAACGTTATGTGGCGCGTGCCCAAGCAGTTCGGCGGCTGTCACGCGAGTTCGATCTGTCCGAGCGTCAAGCATATCGCTATCTGGAGAAAGCCTCCCAGCTCGATCATGCCGTCGAAATTCCCGAAGCCGCGGTACCGGTCACGTTGAAGCTTCCGCCGCGGACGGTAGAATCGCTCCGGAAATACGCGAGAAGCAGCGGTCTGACCATTGGAGCCATCGTAACCGCAGCGTTGAATGCCTTTCTGCGTACTTTAAAAAGGCATGGCTGAACCGCATCCAAGAGGCGACCCATTTCGAGTTCATATCGCATATTCGTTTGATCGCTTGCTCGAGTCGAAGCTCACGCAGGCTTACGAGATTCTGGTCCCATGTCGCGAACGCGCCGTCGGCGTAGGCGTGAAGGAGTTGGATAATGAGAATGGCCGCAATCTATGCCCGGGTTTCGTCGGAGCAGCAACGCGAGGAGAATACGATCGCAAGCCAGACGGCGTCGCTGATCGAGTTCGCCCACCAGCACGAACTGGAGGTGCCCAAAGAGTGGGTCTTGGAAGATGAAGGCTATAGCGGAGCCACGTTGGAGCGCCCGGGTTTGGAACGGGTGCGCGATCTCGCCGCCGAAGGACAGATCCAAGTTGTGCTCGCGTACTCGCCGGACCGATTGAGCCGAAAGTATGCTTACCAGATTCTGCTGATGGAAGAGTTTGCCCGCCACGGAGTCGAAACGTTGTTCGTAAAGTCTCCGCAAGGCAACAGTCCGGAAGATCAACTCCTGGTTCAATTCCAAGGCATGATCGCAGAATACGAACGAGCACAGATTCTGGAGCGCTCGCGGCGTGGCAAGCGACACCGTGCCCAAACCGGGGAAGTGAGCGTAATGAGCGGCGCTCCCTATGGCTACCGTTATATTCGCAAGACGGAAGAGGCGCTCGCCGCCTACATTATCGATGAAGCCGAGGCCAGGGTAGTGCGGCGCGTCTATGAGATGTATACCGTCGAGGGACTCAGCATCGCGGAGATCACGCGGCGGCTCAACCGCGAAGGCATTCCGCCGCGCAGGGCAGGCCGCTGGGAACGCTCGGTCATCTGGGGCATGTTGCGGAACCCCGCCTATCGCGGAGTCGCCTGCTTCGGCAAGACCCGCCTCTCTCCACGCGCGCAAATGCGCCTACAGCGTCGGCGGGGTACAACTACGCCCAGCAATACCGCCGGCCACCAACGCCCTCGCGAAGAGTGGATTGAGATCCCCGTGCCCGCCCTGGTGACCGAAGAATGCTTCGCCCGTGCCCAAGAGCTGCTGTCCCACAATAAGATACGATCGCTTCGGCGTACCATCGCCCCCAGTGTGGTGCAGGGGCTCGTCGGTTGTGCGAAGTGTGGCTACGCCTTGTCGCGAACATCGACGCAAACCAGCGCACGGAAAATTCATTACTACAAGTGCATTGGCTCCGATAGCTGGCGGAAACTGGGCGGCCCGGTTTGCGACAATAATCGCTTCATTCGACAGGAACTGCTCGATCAGATCGTCTGGGACGAGGTGGTCCGCCTGCTCGAAGACCCAGCTTTGATCCAGCAGGAACTTGATCGCCGGCTGGCCGCCGCCCGCACTTCTGATCCAACCCGGAAACGGGAGCAGAGTTCGCAGAGGGAGTTGAGCCAGGTGGACAAAGGCATCGAACGACTGCTCACCGCCTTTCAGGAAGAGCTCTTGTCGCTTGAGCAGTTGC
Source organism: uncultured Acidobacteriaceae bacterium (assembly GCA_963714225.1). GTDB lineage: Bacteria > Acidobacteriota > Terriglobia > Terriglobales > Acidobacteriaceae > Sulfotelmatobacter. Next base: position 247,106 of record CAVQNY010000008.1, read on the forward strand.
GGGAACGCATGCCGATGCTGCGGCAGCGCCAACAGGCACTCCGGGCTGAGCTGCAGGCGATCACCGACCAGGCGAATGATCGCGCCGCATTCCTCCGTTTAGCAGAAACTCTCACAGCATTCCTTACTCGCTTGCGTAGTGCTTCCGAAAGTCTTAGTGTCATGGAACGCCAAAAAATCGTTCGACTGCTGGTTAAAGAAATTCTGGTCGGCGAGGATACCATCACCATTCGTCACAGCATTCCGATTCCTTCAGCTCCACCACAAAACGGCGGCTCCGAAGCCTTAAACGGTCAAAGTTACCTTTTGTGTAAGGGGCGTGTTTTGCCCGCTGCTCACAAACTCATCCACCAACTGCTGAACCTCCGCTCGTGTACGTCGCTTGGGCACTGACAACTCTGTTTTTGCGGTCATCCGGACACTTCAACACAGACCCCGCCTGTCGATGCGATTTTCATGAGATTTCACGGGCACGTAGCGCCCTACATGAGTGTGTTGGTCAGACGCTTACTGTTGAGTCCGATCGTGTTGGCTCTAGTCCTGGGTTGCCAGGAACCTCAGCCAAGAACTAAGAACGACTCTTCGCTTCGGCCACTTCCAACCGCGTCTCGGCCTTGTGCAACGCGTCCAGGGATCGCTCTACGTCGACACTGGGATCGCCGCTGGTCAGGCGCTGTTCGGCGCGTGCTTTCGCTTTGCGCGCGCGTTCCACGTCTATTTCCGACGGGCGCTCCGCAGTCTCGGCGAGAATGGTCACTTTATCCGGCAGCACTTCGGCGAATCCCCACGCTACTGCCAGCCGCTGCTCCTCGGCGGCGGTGCGGAACGTGATTTCGCCCACCGCCAGTTCGGTGATAAGCGGCGCATGCCCCGGCAGGACGCCCAGATACCCGTTCTTGCCGGGAATCTGAATCTCCTCCGCCGCCGTGTCGACGACTTTCTTTTCCGGCGTGACGATCTCGAGTTGGAAAGTGTCTGCCATGAAATCAGCGATTGGGCTTCGGCTTTCGGGTCTCGGGTTTCGGCGAAAGCGAAAATCCTAGTAGCGAGGGATCACGGAGAATTCGCGGCTTCTTCGTGCCGAAGCCCGAAAGCCGGAGCCCGAAGCCCGCTTTTAAGCTGCCGCCTTCATCTTCTCTGCCGCTTCCAGCACTTCTTCAATCGGGCCCTTCATATAAAACGCCTGCTCCGGGATGTCATCGTACTTGCCTTCGACAATCGCCTTGAAGCCCTTCACGGTGTCGGCAATCTTCACGTAACGTCCTTCGGCGCCTGTGAATTGCTCAGCCACGTGGAACGGCTGCGACAGGAAGCGTTGAATCTTTCGCGCCCGCGCCACGGTAAGCTTCTGGTCTTCGCTGAGTTCGTCGATACCGAGAATCGCAATGATGTCCTGCAGATCTTTGTAAGTTTGCAGCGTTCTCTTCACCGATTGCGCCACGTCGTAGTGCTCCTGCCCGACGATGCGCGCGTCAAGAATGCGAGAGGTCGAAGCCAGGGGATCGACCGCGGGATAAATTCCAATCTCGGTTAATGCGCGAGAGAGCACGGTGGTCGCATCGAGGTGAGCAAAGGTTGTTGCCGGCGCCGGGTCGGTCAAGTCATCGGCGGGAACGTAAATCGCCTGCACCGAAGTGACCGAGCCCTTCTTGGTCGACGTAATGCGCTCCTGCAGTTCGCCCATTTCCGTTGCCAGGTTCGGCTGGTAGCCTACGGCGCTGGGCATGCGGCCGAGCAGTGCCGACACTTCCGACCCCGCCTGCGTAAAGCGGAAAATGTTATCGATGAACAGCAGCGTGTCCGCGCCCTCGGCATCGCGGAAATATTCCGCGACCGTCAGTCCGGTGAGCGCCACGCGCAAGCGCGCCCCGGGCGGCTCCGTCATCTGGCCATAGATCAGCGCAGCTTTCGAGTGCGCCGGATCGCCTGGCTTGATCACGCCGGATTCCGTCATCTCCAGCCATAGGTCGTTGCCTTCGCGTGTCCGCTCGCCAACCCCCGCAAACACAGAGTAGCCGCCGTGCTGCTTGGCCACGTTATTGATCAGCTCCATAATGACAACGGTCTTGCCCACGCCCGCGCCGCCAAACAAGCCGATCTTGCCGCCCTTCAAAAACGGTTGAATGAGATCGACAACCTTCACGCCGGTCTCAAACATTTCCGCCGTCGTAGCCTGTTCGTCGAAGGTAGGCGCCGGCCGATGAATCGGCATTCTCTCCTTATATTCGATCGGACCTAGCTGATCCACGGGCTCGCCGATCACATTCATCACCCGTCCTAGCGTGCCCCGGCCCACGGGAACGGAGATTGGTCCGCCCTGGTCGATGGCATTCATACCACGCACCATACCCTCGGTGGCTTCCATGGCGATGCAGCGCACGCGCCCTTCGCCCAAGTGTTGTTGGACTTCGAGTATTACATTGACGGGATTGGGCACGGTGAAACCGTCGCTCACCACTCTCACCGCTTGATAGATAGGCGGCAGCTTGCCCTCGGGAAACTGCACGTCCACTGCCGGCCCTGCAATTTGAACGACATGTCCGATGTTTTCTGGCATAAATTCAGCTTCTAGCTCCTGGCTTGACAGGCACTCGACATTCCGCGCTCAGCCCTTGAAACCTTCTCCTGGCGTCCGGCGACAGCGGCCCCTGCTGGCTGAATGTTGAGTGCTGACCGCTGGCTGCTCGCTACATCGCGGCCGCGCCGCTCACGATCTCGATGATCTCCTTCGTGATCTTCGCCTGCCGCGCCCGGTTCATCGCTAAGGTGAGCGAGTCGATCATGTCGGTGGCGTTGCTGGTGGCCGAATCCATCGCGGTCATGCGCGCGGCATGTTCGGCCGCCACCGATTCCAGCAGGGCGCGGAAAATCTGGATGGCAACATATTTCGGCAGCAGGGCCCGGAACAATTCCTCGGGCGGCTGCTCGTAGATGTAATCCACCTGGGCCGTGCCGAATTGCGTCGCAGCCTGTTCGCCCGGGGATTCGGAACTCCGCATGCCCACTCCTGCGCTGATCGCCGCTTCCTTGGCCTTTTTCTTCTCCTCTTCCGTCATCTCCTCGGCCAGGCGGACAGCCTGCGCCCCAATCTGTTCGATGGGAAGAATCTGTTCTACGATGAGCCGCTGCGCAATCACCGATTTGAATTCATTGAAAACCATGTATACCGCATCAATCTCCTCGCGCTGATAACGCCGAATCACGTTCTCGGCCAAAGCCCGGGCTTGCGCAAAATCCAACTTGCCGAGAACCCCAACATGCTCTCCGGTAATTTGTATCGCCGCAGCACGCTCTCCGGCCTCGGGCTGAGTCTCAAGCGACTCGTCGCTCTCGGCCAGGCTGCGCGTCTGCCGTGGGGCGGTAGGATAACGTCGTCGCAAAAAGTCGCGCCCTTTACGGCCAATCGCCTCAATGTCGACGTTCTTCCCCTCTTTGGATTCAAGGAAGCGGCTGGCCGCCTTGGTCACGTTGGCACTGAACGCACCCGCCAGACCCTTGTCGCCCGTGACAACAATCAACAGGATGGTCTTCTCGGCGCGGTGTGCCAGCAAAGGATGCTTCGGCTCTCCGGTCTCCGGATCGTAAATCTCCGTCCGCGCCACCAGCGACTTCAGCACATTGGTCAGCATCAGCGCATAGGGACGAGCCGACAAAGCGCGATCCTGCGCCCGGCGCAGCTTGGCAGCCGAGACCACCTTCATCGCCTTGGTGATCTGCCGCGTGTTCACCACGCTGCGAATACGCCGCCGAATGTCGAGAATATTGGCCATTGTCCGAGTTTGCGAGTCCCAGTCCCGAGTACCGAGTACCGAGTGAAAGCATCTTCACTCGTTCGACGGTACTAGGTACTCGGTACTATTTCGCCACCGCCTCCCGCGACGCCACAAACTGCTGCTTGGCTTGCTTAATTACATCGGTGATCTGCGCCTTCAGCGCGTCATCCAGAATCTTTTTCTCCATGATCGCGCGCAGCAAGCCGGCGTTCGTCGCGTCGACGTACTGGTAAAGTTCCTTCTCGAAGTCGCGTACCTGATTCACCGGAAGGTCGTCGAGGAATCCTCCCGTGCCCGCAAAGATAATCAGAATCTGTTTGGAGAACGGCAGCGGAGAAAACTGGTCCTGCTTCAGCAATTCCACCAGCCGCTGGCCACGGTTGAGCTGCGCCTGCGTGGCCTTATCGAGATCGCTGCCAAACTGCGCAAACGCGGCCAACTCTCGGTACTGAGCCAGTTCCAGCTTCAGCGTCCCCGCCACTTGCCGCATGGCTTTGATCTGCGCGCTGCCGCCCACGCGGCTCACCGAGAGACCCACGTTCACCGCCGGGCGCACGCCCTGGTTGAACAGATCGGTTTCCAGATAAATCTGCCCGTCGGTAATCGAAATGACGTTGGTCGGAATGTATGCGGAAACGTCGCCCGCTTGGGTTTCGATGACGGGCAGCGCGGTCAGAGACCCGCCACCCATCTTGTCGCTCAGTTTGGATGCGCGCTCGAGCAACCGCGAGTGCAGATAAAACACGTCCCCGGGATAGGCCTCGCGCCCCGGCGGCCGCCGCAACAGCAGCGAAATCTCGCGGTAGGACGCCGCGTGCTTGGAAAGATCGTCGTAGATCACGAGAGCGTGCCGTTTGTCATCACGGAAGAATTCTCCGATGGCGCACGCCGCGTAGGGTGAAATGTACTGCATGGGCGCGGGTTCCGACGCTGACGCCGCCACCACGATGGTGTATTCCATGGCTCCGGCATCTTCGAGAATCTTCACCACCTGCGCAATCGACGAGCGCTTCTGCCCGATCGCGTTATAAATGCAGACCAGGTTATTGCCCTTGCTGTTGATGATGGTGTCGAGCGCGACCGCGGTTTTCCCCGTCTGCCGGTCGCCGATGATCAACTCGCGCTGCCCGCGGCCAATCGGAATCATGCTGTCGATGGCCTTCAGCCCGGTCGCCATGGGCTCGCGCACCGGTTGCCGGTCAATGACGCCTGGCGCCAGCCGTTCCAAAGCGATGAACTTGTCAGTAGCGATGGGCCCTTTGTCGTCGATAGGCCGGCCCAGCGAGTCCACTACGCGGCCGATCATGGCGTCGCCGACGGGCACGCTCATGATGCGCCCCGTGCGCTTCACTTCGTCGCCTTCCTTGATCTCGGTGTATTCGCCGAGTATGACCACGCCAACCTGGTCTTCTTCCAGGTTCATGGCGATGCCGGCCACGCCGTGCGGGAAGGACAGAAGCTCGCCGGCCATCACCTTGTCCAGCCCGTACACGCGCGCGATGCCATCGCCCAGCGTGATGACCGTGCCGGTTTCGTCCACGGAGATCTTCGATTCGTAGTTCTCAATCTGCTCACGAATCAGTTTCGTAATCTCGTCTGCCTTGATTTGTGCCATAGAATCAGATCTTCAACCCTTAGCTTTTAGCTACAGTGACCAGGCTAAAAGCTAGGAGCTAATCGCTTCCTTCATCCTCTCCAACTGCCCCTTCACCGAACCGTCGTAAATCGTGCTGCCAACCCGGACCACTGCGCCTCCCAGAAGCGCCGCATCCTGCCCGTACCGAGCCCGGACCTTTTTCCCCGTCAGCTTCCCGACCTGCGCTTCGAACTCCCGCTTCTCGGCATCGTCCAACGCGCGAGCGCTCGTGATCTGCGCCTCGGCGAACCCCAGCCGCGCGTCGAGTTCTTTCTCGAGTTGTGCGATGATTGGCTCCAGAAAATGAATTCGCTGGTGATCGATTAGAACCGCGACCAGATTCCTCACCTGCTTTGAAATTCCATCGCGCTCAGCGATTACGTCCAAAACTCGCCGCTTCTGCTCGGCGGGAATCGCGGGATTCTCCCACACTCTCCGCAACTCGGAACTCTCGGCGAGCAAGCTCGAAATCGCACGCAACTGCGCAATACAGTCACCGGCGTCCAAATGCGCGCTAAGGACTACATCCGCGAAGGCCCGCGCATACGTGCTGGCGACGGAAGCCATCCTCTAGTGCCCAGCCTTTCCCGGCCCTGAACCTTGAGACCCGACTAACTCCCCGGCAAAACTCCGCACCAGCGCCTGATCGGTGGCAGCATCCACACGAATCTGCTTCCGCGCCAGCCCCACAGCCAGATCAGCCGCGTAAGCGGTCAGCTCGCGCCGCGCTGCTTTGGCGGCAGCCGCAATTTCCTGCTGCGCCGCTTCCACCATTTTCCGCGCATCTTCCTGGGCCGCGGCCTGGATGCGCGCTTCCTCTGCCGCGGCGTCTGTCTCCGCGGCATCACGCATCCCAGCAATCTCGACATCCAGCTTCATCAGGCGCGATTCAATCTCGGCCAGCTTCCGCCGCGCTTCCTCGCTGGCCCTCCGCGCTTCCTCGATCGCTTTCTGGATCGCAGCCGTGCGGGCGCTGAATATGGCTGGCAAATACTTGCGGCCCGCCCAGAAAATCGCCACCGCGACGACCACAAAGTTCGAGAGCATACACAACCAATAGGCATGCTGCAGGCTCATCCCCGTCCACTTCGCAATCAGCACTACCGATGGCGACTGCTTGAACTCCGCATTCTCGTTTTTTCCTTCCCCCGCGGCTTCGCGCGTCTCGTGCGCCAATTGCCGCCCGATGCCCGGCTGCCTCGGAGCCTTCCTCGCCTCCTGCGGCTGCGCCGCCTGCCGTTGCGGAGCAGCGGGCTCCTGCTGCGCATCGAGCGGCGCGATCATTCCGGCAAAACTCAACCCGAGCATCGTCAGCAGGCAAACGGGGATCATTCGTTTAGCGGAAGTCATCATCATCATTATCTTCTTCTTGCTTGTTCGAAGCGATGTCCTCGACACTGGGGCTCTTGGCATCAACGTCCCGCTCCGGCTGGTTCGAGTACGCGTCGCATAATTTCCGTAGCTAGAGTCTGAGCCTCGCCTTCTAAACCTTCTTGCGCCGCCTGGCGATCTTTCTGGATGTCAGCCTTCGCGGCCTCCACCTGCGCCCGGGCCTTGTTACGGGCTTCGTGCATCGCCGCAGTCCGCGCATCCAGCGCTCGCTTGCGGCGGGCCTCCTGCGCGCGGAACACCGTAGCCCGCGCTTCCCGCAGCCGCTGTTCGTATTCGGATGTGCGCGCCTCCGCGGCAGCAATGTCAGCCCGCGCCTTCTCCACCGCACCCTCGGTCTTGCTGCGCCGCTCCTCCAGCACGCGCCGCAAAGGCTTGTGCACGATTGTCGTGTAGAGCGCGTAGAGCAACGCCAGCAGAATCACCGTGGGCACAGACCCGAGCAGTAATCCGCCTATTTGTCGTAGCGTTTCATCCATTGATTGCTGCGGTACAGGAAAATGAGGGCTATGAAAACTGTTAAGTCTAACGTCCGCAGGAGCTTATGTCAACGCAAAGGGCTCGCTTTTGTCAAGACTCTTTAAAAATGTCCCCATCCTTAACTCCTTAAAAATGTCCCCTTTGTTGATGTTGTCGTTGGCATGCGCACTGAAGCGAAGCCCTGTACCTTGTCGGAAGTCAATTATGCTTTCCGGTCGTGTCAACGACAATTAGTTGTTCCCCGATACTCTCGCTTAGCTGGATTCATTTCCTCTCTGGGTTGGGGCTGAGGCCTTTCGCTGGCCTCGGCTTGCGCGGAGCCCTGCGACGCCGTAGGGCGGCGCGTTTAGGGGCGGAGCGAAGCCGAGGTCAGCGAAAAAACGATCAGAACATCGGTGGCGGTGTTGCCCTTCCCCCTTCTGGATCGAAGATCCCCGGTTTTCACAGAAAAATTTTGCGCCAGTGTCGCTAGGAACGACAACCCCCAATTCGGTCGACCCATAGCATCCCCCGGTTTGCCCCTCTTCAGGCCGCCACACCTTTCCGTAGATCACCGCCGGCCCGATGAAGAAACCGGTTATCTGTCGGAGGTAGCCTTTGGTCTCGATGCCGCTATAGCCCCTCCACCCATCCGTATGGATCACGCTGCCGGCGGTAACTGAGTCGAGGATGAAGGGGTGAAGACTTTCTGCCGAAGCATCCGGGATCTGGCGAAGGCGGATTCGCCCAATACCCCGGCCATTCTCCTGAGCGGCCACTACAATCAGCGCATTGGACTCTATCAGGCGACCGCGTAAACCTTCTTCCAGAGCGCCCAGATAACACTCGTCAACTTCAATCCGTCCGGTCAACAGATCGCGTCCCGGACGCACCATCGCGCTCCGCAACTTGTGGAGCCACGTCCATGCGGTCTGATATTGCTTCAGACCCAGCACACGCTGTAGACCGAGAGCACTAGCTCCGTTCTTCTGGGTCGTCATCCACCACATCGCCTGAAACCATAACCGCAGGGGTGTCCGGGTGTCCTGGAAGATCGTGCCCGCCGTGACTGAGCACTGGTATCCACAAGCGGCGCATTCCCGCAAGATACCGCGACCTGGCCACGACTTGTTGCCGCCGCACCGGGGACAAGAAAACCCATCCGGCCAGCGCAGCTTGAACAAGTACTCTCGACACGCCTCCTCACTCCAGAACCGCGTGTCAAACTCCTTCAGGTTCCGTGGGTAATCCTCCACCGCCAAAGGCTACCCATTGTGGTTACCGGAGTCAAGCACATACCCAGTTTCCGTTATTTCGTTCAACTCTTCCCTTCGCTTGCGGCGAACTGGCAGCAATGATCCGAATCCCCAGCTTCTGACACATGCGCCCAAACTGCGTGACCGGCACTTTCCCCCGTGACTGCTCGGCGGGCGTAGCCTTGCGTTTGTACACATTCTTCCAATCGGTATAGAGCGCCCGGGGCACGCCATATTTGCGAATCCAAGCCTGCAACACTCTCACCGCCGCCCAGATCGTCTCTTCTTTCCTAGCCGAGCTTCGACTGTGCTCGTCGCATCATCCACCATGTCCATCAGGCAACCTCGCGGGCCCCGTCCTTCTAGCCAATCATGGAAGCTGCCATCCAACTGTACGAGTTCGCCAAAGTGCGATTTTCGCTCCCTTCGTTGACAATGTTTTTTGCGCTTCCGCTGCCGACTCCACAGACGTTCTGCCAACATCCAACGGCGCAATGTCTCGTGATCCAGCACAATGCCGTCTTCCTCGGCCAAGTGCTCCGCGGCTAAGGTCGGCCCGAATCGCTCCCCCTCCGCACCAGAATATTTTTTCTTGATTAAATGCAGCACCCGCCGCCGAAACTTCCGCGGCTTGCTGCGATGCGACGGTTTGCCGGCATTGCCATGCTTCAGCCCTGGGCTGCCCACCCGCCGATAGCGTCGCCACAGTCTTTTCACTTGGCGATAGCTCAGCTCCAGCATGACCGCTGCGTGCTCAACTTCAAATCCCCACTCGCGACTCGCCCCATCACTGACACCCGCTCCAGCTCACAACTGCTCATCGCTGTCCTCTTCAACGAGACTCGCTTTCAGGATTTTCGCGGCCGCAGGGAAAGTGTCAAAACGGGCGCAATCCGGTTTGCCGACCCATGCAGAAATCTGCAACTAACCCTTGACTTCCCGATAAAGAGGACTAGCATTGAATTATCACCTCCGATCCAATTCAGGATCGAATGGGCCGATAGCCAAGGAATGTCACCGCTTCTTGGTTGCCGGCCCATTTAAATTCTGATCGCTCAATGCACGACAAATTCCCGCACCCTCCTTACCACCGACTCCGGCGCTTCCGCTTCCAGCAGCACCGCTCCATCCTGATAGCGCCGCGAATAGATCCGCGCCCGGGCTTCGAGCATGGCCAGCGTCTTGCCTTCTTTCTGCGGCACGCGCAGATGTAGGCGGCTGACCGGATCTTCTTCGATCATGGCGTCGATGCGCGCTAGCAGCCGATCCAGCCCGGTGCCTTCCGCCGCCGACACATACACGGTCTTCCGATCGAGCCGTGCACCGCTCACGAGCCCCTCGGCCACTTCCCCATCCAGCAGATCCACCTTGTTCATCACCCGCAGCCGCGGCTTCGTCTCCGCTTCCAGCTCTTTCAGAACAATCTCGACCTGCGCGTCCTGCTCCGCTCGAAGCCTGCTGCTGGCATCGGAGACATGCAGAATCAGCGACGCCCGCTGCACCTCTTCGAGCGTGGCGCGAAACGCCGAGACCAGCGTGTGCGGCAGGCTGCGAATGAATCCTACCGTGTCCGAGAGCAGCACCTTGCGCTTCGAGGGCAGCACTACCGCGCGAATCGTGGGATCGAGTGTGGCGAACAGGCGCGGTGAAGCCAGCACGGCGGCCCGTGTCAGCGCGTTGAACAGCGTTGACTTGCCGGCGTTCGTATATCCCACCAAGGCCACGGTCGCCACCGGCGCCGACTCCCGCCGCTGCCGCTGCTGCGCCCGAGTGCGCCGTACGTTCTCCAGTTGCTGCTCCACGTGCCGGACGCGCCGGGCAATCTTCCTGCGGTCGGTTTCAAGCTGGGTTTCACCGGGACCGCGCGTGCCGATGCCGCCGCCGAGCTGCGACATCTCCACGCCGCGCCCCGCCAGCCGCGGCAGCAGGTACTGCAACTGCGCCAGCTCCACCTGCAACTGGCCTTCCCGGGTGCGCGCGTGCCGCGCAAAAATGTCGAGAATCAACTGGGTGCGATCGATCACCCGCCGATGAACAATCTTTTCAACGTTGCGCTGCTGCGAAGCCGTCAGATCGTGATCGAACAGAAGAAGGTCGGCATTCACCGACGCGGCCGCGCCCGCAATTTCCTCGAGCTTGCCCGCGCCGATCAAGGTGGCGGGATCGGGCCGGTCGCGCCGCTGCAGAATTTCGCCGACAACTTTGGCGCCCGCGCTCTCTGCCAGCGTGCGCAGTTCCGCCAGTGACTCTTCCGCGTCAAACTCCGGAATGCTCGGCTTGTTGGTGGCGGATTTTCCCGCACTTGGCCCTGAACTCTGCGGCTTCGCGCCCGCGGCACTCGCAGTGGCTGCCGCATCCCGGGCCGCCTGCGCGGTCGCCGTTCCCTTCGTCCCACTGCGCCCGCGCGTGCGCAGGTCGATGCCCACCAGAAACGCGCGTTCCAGCAAATCCTTTGGGCGCGCGGTCTCTGCCCCGAGAGACACACGTGCGGCTCCAGGCGCACGATCACGGGTCTTCTTGGGATGAGAACTGCGCAAACCGAAAACGCCTTACCCTTCGCTGCCCGAGGCACTCGCCGCCGCCGCAACCGGCGGCGATGCCGACGATGACCCCGCCCCAGGCGCAGCCGCGGCCTTGGCCTCCGGATGCGCCAAGTGCGCGCCATGGGACACGGTTCGGCCCATCACCACCGTCGAGATGGCATGCTTGAAGATCAATTGCTCCTGTCCGTTGGCCTCCAGCACCACGGAATACTTGTCGAAGGAACGAATCCGGCCCGTCAACTTCACGCCGCTCAATAGATAAATCGTGATGCTCAATCTCTCCTTGCGGGCCGTGTTCAGGAAGGAATCCTGGATGTTCTGCGCCGGCTTGCTGCTTTCCATAGCCGATCTCCTTAAGTTCTTTGACTTGCGACACCAACTCGCCCTTTCCGCAGAAGGCAAGTTCAAACCAACAGCATGTTCCTCGACGGCTTTCCGTCTCCGGAACACGGGGGGACAACCTGCTTCCTCGCCGCCCGGTTTCCCCAGGGCTGCGCCGCCTGGCAGGTAGCTGCCAGTACGATACGGTGTCCCCTCGCGCTTTTCAACCCGGAACTTGTGGAAACCGATTTTTCTTACACAGCCTGAAGGTGTCCTCTATCCCATCCCTCCAAGCCGTTGTGTACAATCCCGGCGTGGGCAATTCCGCCCTTGCGTACGCACAGCGCCCTTCTTCTGTTATCCGAAGGACCGGTGAAATCTTAGGAGGCCTCATGGCAAGCGCCGCTCTCGTGACTTTCCTTGCACCCCAAATCAACTTCCCCTCGGACTTTAACACGAACTTCCTCATGCTTCTCCGCTGGATCCACTTCCTCGCTGGCATCACCTGGATCGGCCTGCTGTACTTCTTCAACCTGGTGAACGTCCCCCTGATGAAAGAACTCGACGCCACGACCAAGGGCAAAGTCATGCCCGCACTGATGACGCGCGCCCTATGGTGGTTCCGCATGTCCGCCGCGCTGACCGTGCTCGCCGGCCTGATCTATTGGGGAAACATCGTCGCGGCCGACGCCCACAATGGAGGCGGCTCCAGCGGCACCGCGATGGGCAGCTTCTTTCTCATCTGGACCGTCGTCTGGGGAGTCCTCTACGCCTGCCTCATCCCCGGCAAAGGAATCTTCGACAAAGGCGCATTCGTCGGCGTGGTCTATGCCGTGGTGGTCGCGGTTGCGGCCTGGCTGTTCCTGAGCCTGAACAGCCACGGCTGGGAGAGCAACCGCCTGCTTTCCATTGGCATCGGCGGCGGCATCGGCTGGGTCATGCTGCTCAACGTCTGGGGAGTAATCTGGCGTATCCAGAAGCGCCTGATTCAATGGACGCGTGACAACGCCACGAACGGCACTCCCATGCCCGACAAAGCCAAAGCCATGGCCCGCCAGGCGTTCCTGGTCTCCCGCGCCAACGCTTTCCTGTCGGTAGTGATGCTGTTCTTCATGGGCGCCG